>JAJQRA010000017.1:0-255946 GCA_046533095.1 Lachnospiraceae bacterium ZAX-1
TACAAGTAAAAGCATTATCATTGTTGCCTGTATTGATGCGGCTTATTCGTGGGTGTGCATTTTATGTGTCCGTATCAAAGGGGGCGGTACCATGACACTAACAATTGCTTTCGTCGTTTTTATGGCATATATTATCGGAGGATACTCCACTGCTGATATCTTAAGGCTTACTAAGGGTATTGTACCGAAACAATTAGATGGATTATGCAGATGTCCTAATTGTAGATATATTATCCATGGGAAGCACCAAATCCCTATATTTTCATATATACTTAACAAGGGAAAGTGCCGAAACTGTGATGAGCCTATTCCGAGAATAAGTTTTTTTCTTGAATTATGTATTCCATGTTCAATTATATTGGCTTCAGGAATTCTACGCTTTTCACCATTTGTAGTTGTTGTTGGATTTTTCGCGTATCAGCTGATAAAAGTTGTTTCTATAATACTCCTTGGAAAACAAGAAAACAATTTTATTAAAAGGGCTATATTGTCTTTGTTGTCAAACACTTTATTCTTTGCGTTTTGCGTGTTAATTGTTTTTGTGATACAATATATTGAAATGTTTTTAAATTAATATTATATGGGGAATTAATTAGTTATGTCTATTATATATCAAGATTTAATGAACTCGTTCTGCATATTGAATTTAGGTCAATATGCTACATTGAATTGGAATGTATACGTTGTTTTCAAAAGATGAAAATTATATATATTTTATAAAAAATTCAAAATGCGGTATAGTGAATAAAAAAGAATTGAAATATCTAATTCTAAGTAAAAAGGCTACCGTTACTGAAATAAATAAGTATTCAGATTTTTGTGGAGAATCAAGTGATTCCTTGATCAGTTATTTTATTGATAAATATTGTAAAATACAAACCACAGGAACATTTTTGAGTATGGATTGCATCATTAAGAGCACAGTGCTTTTTGCGACACCGGATTCACTTAAAATTGCTTACAAGAAAAATTTGACCATCTTAGGTGCAGAAAAGATTGCATATTTGATGGAAATCTAAGGGGCATCGAAATGTATTTTAAATATGATGATATTGTGATTAAAAACAAATTACTAATAGAAAAAGGGGTTTTATCTCTTCCAAGCAATGGAATTATAATATTCACCGGTGAAAATGGTACGGGCAAGACTCTTTTTTTAAATAAATTACATCTTGAAAGCAAAGAAAGCACTTGTTTTGTTTCACAATTTAGCGAAGTTATTCCAAATTTATCTGTTTTAGAAAACATTTCTATGCTTACAGATTTAGTAGGGCAAGCTATAATTAAGGATTTTCTTAAAGACCATAATTTAGAATACTTATTAAACCTAACTCCTTCAACTATGAGCGGCGGCGAAAAGCGGTTACTGTCTTTTCTTAGAGGTGTATTATCAAAATCAAAAATCATTTTACTTGATGAACCTTCTAATGATTTAGATTACAAAATTACTGATAAAGTTTTAGAAATAATTGCGGAATACTCATCAGAAAAACTTTTTATAATTGCAACTCACGATAAAAGATTTAATGATATTAAAAATGGTGGGATTTCAGTTGTTTCACACAAATTAATATTGAGTTTAACTGAAAAATGTCAAATTGAGGAATTATTGGATGATATGTCATCAGTAACTTTATTAGACAATAACTGTGATGAAAGTGTCGATATTATAAAAAAAATATGGAACAATAGAATTGTCCTATCCCTTGTTTTAATCGCATTATCGTTCTTATCAAACTATATGATTTGGGTAGCAAATACTCCAGAGGAATTGCCAACAAGCAAATTGCCTAATGACCAAACCTGTGTGTATTTATCAGTATCACAAATAGGTGGATATATTTATAATAACGGTTCGTTGCGAATGGATTTTGCAAAAAAGTTAACAAGTAGCAATATATGGTTTACGGATGATTCGGAAAACGAAAAGAACTATGGCAAATTAACATATGATTTAATGTTAATTGATTCTGATAATTACAAAGTTTATCCGTTAGAGTTTTTTGTTCAAGAAGAAAGGCGTTATTTATTTACTCTTGACGTATATTTACAAAACATTTTGGATTTGGATATTGAAGAAAATTATGTTGATTTAATTGACGAAATATCTGTTCCAGAATATACAATGAACGGAAATGGGCAAAAATTCGACTCTGAGGTCTTTGAAAAAGCTGTACAATATATCCATAAAAATTATCCTTCTGCACAACCTGTATATTATGCTGTAAAATTTCAAAATCAATATACATATTCTGATTTCATCTCTCAAAATTTTCAAAAATATGAAAATCCAGATGCCTATGTATATTCACGAGATACTGCTAGTATATCCAATCAGATATCTGAAATCATTACTTATAAATCTACATTTAACAGTATGATTGTATTTTGCATTATATTTCTAATTGTTGAAGTATTTTATTTGTTAATATATATAAAAGCTAAATCAAAACAGATACGTCTTTTATTGAATTTTGGTGTGGATAGAATGTTTATTATACGTAATATTGTTAGAAGAAACAACAATCTTTTTATTCGTTTTATTATTATGTTCGGTCTATTAACGGTGACAACAATTATTTTTGCCTGTAGCTCAAATGGTTTTATATTTGCCAAATATTTGCCAATAATCTGTGTTCTGCTTTTTGCTTATTCAGGTTATTATTTAGAGAAAAAAATTCTGCAAATATGTTTGCAATATATTTGCAGTTGGAAATATCGTTATTAAGGAGATTATAATGAAAATTCGAAATTTTAAAATATCTAAACCTTATCTAAAAATTAATGTAAATGAAATTGATTTTTTAGAACACGGAATAAATCTTATTGCCGGCGATAATGGAACTGGCAAAACAACAATATTGGAGAGTATTGTTTTTGATTACAACCAAATTGAGTTTCAAACAGAAAAAGAAAAAGAATCGTACCAAAATGACAGAATAAATTTGTTTTCATATGTTTCTCAAGACATTCCTTCTTATAAAGTATCGCTAATCGATTATATCACAAAAGGAGGAACATTATCTAAATCAGAGAAAATGAAGGAGTATTTTCAGCGGTTTTCTTTGACACATATTAACTTTACAGACCGATTTGATAAATTAAGTGGCGGAGAAAAAATGAAAATCTCTATAATCTCCGCACTATTAAAAGATACTCCTTACATATTTATGGATGAGCCAACTAATCATCTTGATAACGAGGCTGTCATTTCTCTCGTAAATATTATTCATGAACTTTCTGCAGAAAAAACTTTTATCATTGTTTGCCATGATTCAAGGGTTAAATTTGATTCAGCTAAAATTTTCATCATCGACGGTGACTCTTTAAATGTAACTAGAAAAATCGAACAAGATAACGATAATAAAAATAATAACCTTAATATTTCGAAAACAAAAAAACACTATGGTCTCTTCACAAAGAAGATATTGCTTAGCATAACAAACTTAATTGCTCTGTATTTGGTGTTTGCACTTGTCGTTTTTCTTGTGATAATCAACAACATAAGATTTGTTGATGGATATTCATATGATAACGGAGAATATAAGCAAAATATCATTCTAGCTTATACTGCCGAATATATTTTTTCCTCAACCAATGAACTCTATGCTAAAGCTGAGGGGCTTGAAATTAGTGAAAACAAATACGAAAAAATGATAACTTATAATGATTTAGACAGCATTTCCAAGATGAATGGTGTGGTTGATATCATTCTTTTAGACTCAAATAAATTCACTAATAGGTTAAATGATATCTTATATAATACTTCTGATAAAATTTCAACTTCTATTTTTTCAATACCTGAAGATTTTATAGCTGCTTTCCCAAATGCAAGCTCTGCATATCTTTCATCTTTTGGAGAATTGATGGAAGGAAGATACCCGAAAGATGAAGGATCGGAAATATGTATACCAAAGCAGGACATTTCCCTATATAGCAGTATTACGGGAAATCCAATAAATCAAAAAATAATTGTAGGTGATATTAGTTATACAATTGTAGGTGTGATTAACAACTCAAAAGGACTTTATCTTTCTTCGTATCAGTCGTCTGTTAATAATGGGTTTTATTCATATTCAAATACAACGTATACCGAAATTACAAACAACTCAATTAATATGGATGAGAATACTCAAGAAATGTTAATATATACAAATAATGAAAAAAGTATCTTGAATTCGTTGATGACAACGTATCCTGCCACTAATTATAGCTCATATCTGTTTACGAAGTTATTTGAGCAACAATATAATAAAGAATTTTTGATGAAAGAAATTCTTCCAATTAACTTGTTGTTATCAGCGATTTTAGCCATTATTATATTGTTTGTAAGAAAAAACCAAATCCAATTAGATGTTAGTGTTCTTCGGGATTTTTCAAATTATTTCATTGATAAAAAAGGTATCAAAAAAGTATATATTGCTATTTCAATTGGTACACATTTATTATTAATTATTTTACCTTCGCTATTTAATAGTATTTTTAGTCCGCTTGCCAATGCTAGTAATCCAATTTTGCTATTGGATATGACAATTGTATTTATACCAAGCTTTTGCCTTATATTACGGAGACAAAGAAATGGTGGTTAAACTTTTTTGTTATGCTTATTTAATATATATTGTTTCGGTAATATTTCATGAGTGTATGCATGTTTTATGTGCGATTTTATCCCATATAAAAATTAATAGTGTTATAATAGGCAATTTTATATTTTTGCACATAAAAAAACTGGCATTTTCACCTTTGATTTTTAGCGGTTATGTTGATGTAGATTACGAAAATTTGATTGGGAAAAGAAAAATCACTATCAGCATATTTTATCTTAGCGGAATAGTAGGAAACTTCTTACTTTTGTTGTTTTCATTGCTCATTATTGATAATTTTTTATTGAGACTTTGGGCTGTGTTAGTTAATGGAATCTCCATCGCAAGTTCTGCCCTACCTATAGTAGAAAATAACGATGTGTTCATGTTGTTTTCTACTTTGAAGAGGAAGAAAAATATTCATTAACTATAGTTCCCGAAGCTTTTTCTTACTACATTGATTTCACTGGTTTTATCTCAAATGTAGTTAGAACTAATTCTTACTACAAAGCTAACTAAATGTGCTTGTTTGTCAATGCCCAACGATGTAGTAAGAATTTTCACCGGGAACTATAGATTAATATATCAATCAAATAGGAGGAGCACATGGATAAAAATAAAAAAGAAGATAAGTGTCTTGCGATTTGTATACCGATTGGCCTGTTGCTTGGTGCAGTAATAGGATATTTTACTGGCAATATAATAATCGGTGTCGCATTTGGTTTGTGCGGAGGCATTGCATTAGGAGCAATAATATCGCTTTTATAAAAGGTTGTTAAGGCTCATAAAATCAAGAATTACGCATAAATTCAATCTACAACTTTTGTTATCCAAGTGCAGCTTTTGCAAACGTTGTATGCGTCCCAATTTAAATGAGTAATTGTCTTAATAGTTAGATCTAATTCCAAAATTTCAGCATCGAATTGATGCTGAATCACAGAACACTAAAAAGTGGTACTATGTCAAGAAAAAGTACAAGTTAAAAGTTAGCTAGAATCTGCGACAATTAAACTTGCAATCTCCCCTTATGTCATGCAAATTAAAAAAAAGTATTGACTCTCCAGTATAGTGGAGGGTGTATATTAATGTTAAGGAGAAAATCATATGTACAAAATAAGTGAATTTTCAAAAATAGTTGGATTAACTGTTAAAACTCTGAGGTATTATGATGAACGGCAATTGCTTGAGCCGACAAGTAGGAGTGAAAATGGCTATAGAATGTATAACGAGGAAGATTATACAAAAGCACAATTAATTGTTTTATTAAAAGATTTAGATTTTACTTTGGCGGAGATTGAAGAAATAATGGGATCCCTGGATGGATACAGTGATCTTAGTTTTTACCTAGAGGAAAAAAAGTTACAGATAGAAAAAGAAATAACTAGAAAATCAAATGTAATTAAAAGAATAAACAAATTATCAGTTATTAATCAGAAAGGAGATAGAATAGTGACTGACTATGTAATTGAAAGAATGAAGTATCCTTTGGTAAAGACATTAAGTGTGAGATATCATGGTAATGTGGAAGATATGGGCAAGTATATATCAGATTTGTATGGTGAAGCAAAAGGAGCCGTTTCTGGAAGCGTATTTGCATGTTATTATGATACAGAATATAGAGAAAATATGGAAATAGAGCTTTGTTTACCAGTTAAAACCGCGGTAAAAAGTAAGAGAACACGGTACAAAAAATTTTCTGCGATTGAGGTAATTACAACAACTCATATTGGAGAATATAGTAAGCTAGGAGAGGCATATAAAAGCTTGATGGACTATGCACAGCAAAATGGCATTGAATTATGTGGTCCATGGAGAGAGATTTATTGCAAAGGCCCAGGGAAACTATTTAAAGGAAACCCACAGAAATATGTGACGCAAATAATTGTTCCGGTGGAGGTTAACTGATGGATAAAAAAATTGATTTTAAAAAAGAGCATAAAGATTTATATTTACCCAAGAAAAAGCCAACATATATTGAAGTTCCTCAAATGAATTTTATTATGGTTGATGGCAAAGGAGAACCAGGTTCTGATGAATATCAAGAAGCGATGCAATTGTTATATTCCATTTCATTTACCATCAAAATGAGTAAAATGAAAGGAGAGCAGCCAGATGGTTATTATGAATATGTAGTTCCACCGCTGGAAGGACTTTGGTGGTGCGAAGAGGGCAAGTTAGATTTGAAAAAATCGCAGAGTGAATTCTTGTGGACATCGCTTATCAGACAACCAGAGTTCGTTACGAAAGAGGTCATTGATTGGGCAATTACAGAGAGCAAAAAGAAAAAACATGATTTGGCTTATGATAGATTGAGATTTTCTTCATTTACAGAAGGTAAGTGTGTGCAGATGATGCATATTGGCCCTTATAGTGAAGAGGAAGCAACTATTGAGGAAATAGAAAAACATATTGTGGAGAATGGACTAAAAGAAGATACAGGAAATATTAGGAAGCACCACGAAATTTATTTGTCTGATCCTAGAAGAACAGACCCTTTGAAGTTAAGAACAGTAATTAGACTACCAGTAAAATAGTAAATATTTTTTAGAATCCAAGCGAATAGAAAGGTACTATGATATGAGAAAATATGACAGTAAAAAGTTAATAAATGGAACCTGGTATTATGTGTTTCATGCGCATAATGGATAGGGGCAAAGAAGGAGAACATTTACATGGTTCTTCTCAGTTTGTCGACAAACTGAGGACTATGAATCATAGTCCTATTTTGTTTAGGCGATTGAAAAACTCTGTAACACCTATAAAATCAAGTTCTAATATGACTGATTCTACGAAAAACCTCCACTTTTTGGAGATATATTGATGAATAATCTGATTTTATACCTTAGAAACCTTGATTTTACGTTGGAAAATTCAGCGCATTTTTCAATCGTCTATTGAAATTTTTATGTTGTGATTAAAAAATGGTACAAAAAACTGCTGTAACTCGTTCGGTTTACAACAGTCTGTTTCCTATTGTGTTCAGTTGTCTTGGCATGGCTATCCATGAATAATTGTAGCAAAATTGGTGGGAAAGGTCAAGTAATGGTATGAAAAAAATCATAGAGGGTTAGGGACACTTTCCTAGTGAATTTCATTACACCGGCTGGAAGGCGTGTAGTGGTGGAAATTCGCCTGTGTCCGCACACAGGCAGTGCTTGCTATGTATCAAATGTATGAAATAATTTAGTTCAATATTTTAATGTATGAAAAATTATCTTGACAGTATTTCTTTTTATACGAGATACTCTAAATCGTATATATAGTATTAAAAAAAGTAACAATTTAAAATGATAAATAATTAAGAAAATATTAATGAATAACTTAGTGAAATATTCAATTTTATATACTAAAGTATAGATTGATGATTCTTAAAAAGTATCTATAATAAAAATTAAGGGAAGTAGGGAAAGTGAAAAGGGCTTTTAAATTAACGAAAAGCGAGTATGAGTTAATGCAAATTCTTTGGGATAGAAATCGGCCTATGGCAAAGCATGAAATACTGGTAGCGTCGAAGGATTATGCATGGAAAGAAAACTATTTGAAAAAAATGATTCATGTGCTCTTAGGTAAAGGTGTGATTAAACCTGTGGGAAAAGTCCAGGTGGTTAAGAATTATGCAAGACTGTATTTGCCCACGATATCAGAAGATGAGTACAATATATCACAATATCCAGTACATTCTTTAAAGACGGTAGCTGGGCTTGTGGATAATCTATATGAAAAATCTGATAAAGAAGAAAGAGAAGATTTTATCACGAAACTTGAGCAGATAGTGGAAGGGATAAGGGGGAGGAATGAATGATTATAACAGCATATTCATTTGTCATGGCAGTGCTGTGGAGCGCATATTTGTCGTTATGCTATCTATATACAAAAAAAGCAACCATTTTATATGCATAGTAGGTGTTCTGGCAATCTTGCTTCTTTTTACTGGATTTTATAGTAAGGATACTACTTTCGGTTGAATTTCCTTTTGTAATGGAAATAGGATCCTATGGCATAATTGCAAGTATCAATACAATGATGAAGAATGATATAACAAAAGGGATTGGAATTCCGGTTTATAAGATACTTGTTTTTATTTGGATTTCGGTATCTGTTATTTTAATGACCTACAAGGTTATGCAGTATTTTAAGTTTACAAAAGGGATCAGAAAATTATACAGCAGAACCTCAACTCAAATCCTTACATGCAAACAAGTGGTAGAAAAGGAAATTGGAGAAATAAGAGCAGAGCTAATATGTTCTAAGGCAATTAAAGCACCGATGTGTATGGGTCTGATAAAAAGGCTGATTTTATTACCTGACAGGTCGTATAAGGAGGATGAACTTTATTATATTTTAAAACATGAGTATACGCATTTGAAAAATAAGGACATCCATGTTAAGGTGCTGATAGAAGTGTTTATTGTTTTGCTTTGGTGGAATCCTTTTGTATATCTTCTTAGACATGATTTGGGTCATGTGCTTGAGATTCGATGTGATTTGGCAGTAATAGGGGAGGAGGTTTCTCAAAAAAAGCCGCTTATGGAATACATCATTCCTCAATTACCATTTGAAATATCACAAATGAAGAATAATTGGCTTTCAAATTTGACTCAAATGATATTTGTATTTATCATCTCAATCATTCTTCTAAAGAATGAAGAACAAAATAGGATACACTAAAAGGATATTGTGAGGATGCATTATGAGAAAAAAATATGTTTTTTTAGCAACGATAACAACCTTAGTACTAACCGCATCAGCATGCCAAAAAACGCCTGAAGAGCCAATCGTAACAAACAAAAAGAATGATAAATTGGAAGAGGCAATCTTATCTTCAGAAGCTCCAACAGAGGGTTTGAATATTGAAACTGATTGGCAGGAACAATTCACCAGTAATGATAATAATGTGACAATAAACATAAATGCAGCAGTTGAATTGCCGGAAGTAGATGAAATTCCTGTGGTTTCATGTATACCTCATTATTTCACATTAGAAGAGGTGGAAAATGCAATAAATTTATTTTACGGCAATGCAGCACTTTATGACAATTCATTAAGCGATCAAGATTGGCTTGAAACGGAGATAATAAAAAGTAAGGCAGATCTTGAATACTTGAAAAGAAATGGCAAATACCCAGAAGAAGAAGGGGAGGATGCGCAACGGGCACCAGTATTAAATTTGGATGAAGAAGTCGCTTGGCTTGAGGATATGATTGCCCAGCTCGAAGCGGATTATCAAGCGATCCCAGACCAATCATCAAATATAGTAGAAATTGAATGGAAAGAAAATGAGTATGGTGCAGAGTCTGTAAATGTGAGAGACGCTCAGATACCACCAATGCAGTTTTATGCTTTCAATTACAAAAGTGTGAATGATGCAGCAATGGAATATGAAGTTACGGGAAGTGATTCTTCATTAAGCGAACCCCTTGGGATATCGGAACAACTTGATATAGCTACTTCAAGGGAAGAAGCAGAACATAAAGCTTTGGAAGTGGCATATTCGTGTGGCATTTCTGAATGTAAAGTTGTGTCAGCTGGCAGGATGCAGATAGATGGTCAATTAAGTTATGTATTTACGCTGGGGAGGTTGGTTGGCGGCGTGCCATGTGTTCCCGTTCCCAACTATGAGGGAACACTGTCTTTTGGAACCGACGGTAAAGAATATAGGGAGCCCTGGAAGCAGGAAAATATTCAAGTGATGGTCAATGATAAGGGCGTGGTTGGTTTCCTGTGGGAGTATCCACCAGAGATACTTAATGTTTTGAATGAAAATGTGGCAATAATGCCATATGATAAAATGAAGGAAATTGCAAAAAGCCGGCTTCAAATATCCCAAACTGCTGATCAATTTGAGTTGTCGCAAAATGGTGGCAGAACAATAGAGATAGATAGGATTGTGCTTAATATGATGCGTGTTGCACAGAAAGATTCAGTCGATAGTTATTACTATCTGCCAGTATGGGACTTTTTGGGGGAAACTGTGGATGTGGCTGCTGAAATATCGGAAGGTGCTACTGAAATATCGGAAGGTGTTGCTCCGGTATCGGAGAAATCTTTTTTGACGATAAATGCCATTGATGGTTCCATTGTTGACAGGGGATTAGGATATTGAAAGCCAATGCCCATTTAGCTGATATCAACCGTGCTCTAAAATCATGGGGGTTCATTGTGGGTGTTGTTGGTATGGCAGTTGTGGCTTTCTTTGGTTCATTTGAACAGATGCTTCCTGTATTTCAGGGCCAGTTTGCAGAAACCGGACTGAATGAAGGATTTGTGGTGCAGCTCGTGTTTACGGCACTGTCCTCAGATGTGGTTTTGCTGGTGTTGCCGATTCTCTGTGCCATCCCCTTTACCTCTGCATTTATAGATGACTATAAGAGCCGTTTTATCCGTAAATACCTGCCTCGGGTCGGAAAAAGAAACTATGTGAACGCGAAGGTTATTACAACGGCACTATCAGGTGGACTGACGCTTTTCGCTGGTGTAATTCTGGTGCTTTTCATTTTTGCCATATTGTTCCTACCGATGGAAGCACCGGCGAAAATACCCGAAACAACTGGATACGAAATGCAAATGATGGAAATTGCTAAGGTGGACGGCATCGTAGCGCAGCAAAACTTTGCGGAGTTTATGACACGCGCTTTTGTGTTTTTCCTGTGTGGCTGCTTCTGGTCATTGGTTGGTGGGCTTTTGGCCACTTTGACAATGAGCAGATACATGGCCTACGCTTCTCCCTTTATACTGTATTATATGTTTGTGATACTATCAGAGCGGTATTTCAAGGATATGTATGTATTGAATCCGCAAGAATGGGTAAATCCTGTTTCTGATTGGGTGGGAGGTACCTGGGGAGTGGCTTTGTTCGTTACGGAACTTATCATCGCAGCAGGTTTTCTATATGGCTGCATCATCGAAAGGAAATTACAGGATGTGTAGAATGAGACAGGCATGGTCTGTGTCCAATTACAATTTCCGTCAATGGAATAAGAATCCCCGCATCTTCATTACCTTTGCGCTCGCTTTCATCCTCTGCTTTTTGCTTTCCGACAAGGCCGTGGGATTTGCGGCCGAGCATGGTACAACGATGCAGCTTGTAGAGGCGTTTGTATGGACGTTCGGTGATGCGACAAGTATCATGCTTTCTTCGCTGCTGTTGGTGCTTCTGTTCGCTGATATGCCTTTTATCTGCGTAGGAACACCGTTCTATCTGGCACGTATCAACCGTTCCACATGGATCTGGGGACAGATCATATATATTACGCTTGCCACAATACTGTACATAGCATTTATGCTTGCAGCAACATCACTAATCTGCCTACATAACAGCTTTATCGGAAATATGTGGAGCGAAACAGCAGCAATGCTTGGATACTCTGGCGTGGGTGAAGCGGTTGCACTCCCATCCTCCGTAAAAACAATGGAAATGTCGTATCCATATGAATGCATGGCAGCTATATTTCTACTTATGACTTTATATACGCTGTTGATGGTATCAATCATGCTGGCTGTGAATCTGCGAAAAGGCCAGTTCTGGGGAATAATCAGCGTCTTTGTTTTCAGCCTTTATGGTCTGATGCTCAATCCGCAGATATTTAAACAGATTTTTAATTTGCCCGACCAGCGTATGTACAAGGCGAATGTGGCGGTGGGTTGGTTATCGCCACTCAATCACGCTACATATTACATGCACAATTTTGGGTATGACCTTTTGCCGCGGCTGTGGCAGACCTACCTCATATTCGCCGGGCTTATTGTATTTTGTTTCCTGATTGCCCAGCGTTTTATGAGAAAATACAACTTTAACTTTACAGGAAGTGATACATGATGAAGGATATAGCGATCAGAGTGGAGCATGTATATAAGGACTTTAATGGCGAACCAGTGCTGACAGACATCAATCATGCCTTTGAAGCCGGGAAAATACATGGTATCGTCGGCAACAACGGTTCAGGAAAAACGGTGTTGTTTAAATGCATGTGCGGATTTATGATTCCCTCCAAAGGAAAGATATTTATTGATTACGAGCAGGTGGGTGTGGACATGGATTTTCCGGATGATATAGGCATCATCATTGAAATGCCCGGCTTCCTGCCTAACCTCTCAGGATTTAAAAACCTGCAAATATTAGCAAGTTTAAATAGAAAAATCGGTAACAAGGAAATACGGCAAACGATGCGTCGAGTGGGACTTGATCCAGACATGAAAAAGCATGTTGGCAGATACTCTCTCGGAATGCGGCAGCGTCTTGGCATTGCACAGGCAATCATGGAAGAACCCACGTATCTTATATTGGATGAACCGTTCAACGGCTTGGACAAGAGTGGTGTGAAAGACATGCGCGAACTAATAAAAGGGTTGCGGATGAAAGGCAAAACGATACTGCTTGCCAGCCACAACGCCAACGATATTGACGAGCTGTGTGATACGGTCTGTGAAATGGACGTGGGCATATTGACGGAAATCAGGTGAGCATATGGAGAAAAAACAACCAATCATAAGCCTGCGTAATGTGGTGAAGATATATAAAACAAAAAAGGTGCGGTTTAAAGCGTTGAATGGTATCAGCCTTGACATTTACCCCAATGAGTTTGTCGCTATTGTGGGGACATCGGGCAGCGGGAAATCCACTATGCTGAATCTTATCGCTGGGCTGGAGAAGCCGACAGCAGGAAAAATCTTTGTGAAAGAGCGGCCTGTTCATAAAATGAGCGAGGATGAACTTGTGGATTTTCGGCTAAAGCATGTAGGATTCATTTTTCAAAAATTTAATTTAATGGATTCACTTACAGCTCTTGAAAACGTAGCGTTTCCATTAATGTTGCGAGGCATCTCAGAAAAAAAGAGGGAGAAAGCAGCGAAGGAAATACTAACTGTGTTGAGTTTGCAGGAGCACCTGGTGCACTATCCCGATGAGCTGTCAGGAGGGCAGCAGCAACGTGTCTCTATTGCAAGGGCAATCATCACTCATCCGCAGATCATTTTTGCCGATGAACCAACAGGTAATCTGGACAGCCAAACGGCAGAGCAGATTGCAGGCATACTGAAAGAAATTGTACATAAGGAGGGTGCTACCCTCTTGCTAGTAACGCATGACATAGAAAAGGCGAAATATGCCGATAGGATTATCCGACTTGCTGATGGGGGAATAGTCAGTATAGAAAGAGAGAAATGAGTATGGATAAAGCAAAAAGAATTTTGACCATGGTATTGATGGCAATACTGTTAATGCCAAATATAGCATTGGCGGGTAATGAAATTGAATCGCCATCCCCGCAGGAACCCATCCCAGTTACCTCAATGGACAAATTGCTGTTTATTGATAATGATAATGTTTATGAAAAAATGGACAAGGCATTTAAAAAGGGGTATTATCCTGCCGTGAAAAATGGCGTAGCCACGCTGGTATTGCCGCTTATGGCTTCTGAAAGCATTCTACAGAACCAGATTCGTGTAACATTCAATTTAGGCGATCCTGTCTTTGCACCGTTTCAATTTAAAAACTACGATAAAACTGTCAAGTTAAAAAATCACTCTGTCAATAATGGCAGTGGTACAGCAGACTCCTTTTTGGTTGCAATAGATATGCCATTAGTTGATAACCCGACAATGGGACGCTTTCCTGTTATCATCACGGCTACTGGACGATGGGCAGACGGTTTATCTTTTTCGCAGGAATTTTCGTTGTATGTGACAATAAGTGATGGAATTGATCCAGGCGATGCCTCTACGCTAGAGCCGATCCCCGAATCAGAGCCAATCCCCGAGCCAGAGCCGGTATCAACACCGGAAACGGAGGAACAACCTGTGCCGCAGGCAAAAATCCTGCTGAATAGTTTTTCGGTAAATCCTTCCCCCGTGGTTGCCGGTGAGGAATTTAGAATCTCGGCAACTTTCAGAAATACAAATGAAAGCCAATCGTTGGATAACGTAAAAATCACCGTGACGGGAGAAACGGTGGATATTGTCCCGGTGGGTGATGATACGGGCAGCTTCTATTTCAAAAAGATTGCCAGGCAGGAAACGATCACAATTGATATGAAAATGAAAGTGGCGCAGAATGCAAAGGCAGAGCCGCATAAAATAAAGTTTGCCGTTGAATATGAAGGACACAAAGCAACGGCATATACCGCTACGGAAGAAGCAGTCATACAAGTCACCCAACCTGTCCGGCTGGAGTTTGACGAACCGCAGATGCCGAAAGAGGTTAATGCGGGAGATACGATTTTGGTTTCCATGAATGTAATGAATTTGGGCTTGAGTACCATACATAATGTCCGTATGTTGGTAGAAGCGCAGGGGCTATTACCCGAAAAAACGGCATTTTTAGGGAATATAGAGAGTGGTGCAGCCCAAAAAGGTGATTTATATGCCTTTGTGAGAACACTGAATATGACAGATTCAGATGCGGTGCAAGGTAAAGATAGGTATGGCATGACAAAAGGTAAAGTCTTTTTGGTCTATGAGGACGAATATGGGCAGGAGTATACGGAGGAATTTGAGTTTAGTACGAACATCAATCCCCCTGTGATTTTGATTGATGAAGAATTGAAGGAAGATGAAGAACCAAAAAATCAAAGTCAGTGGTGGATTTCGGTAATTGCTGTTGCAGGAATCATCGTTGCGATTGCCAATATACGGACTTATATCAAAAAACAGCAAGAGCGGATTCGCCGACAGGAAGATGATGATTTGGCAGGTCATTCGCAATCTTAAAGGAAGTGAACATGAAAACAAGAGACCTATTGAAATTTGCCCTTACCGGATTGAAACGCCGTAAGGCACGGACATTTTTAACTGTGCTGGGTGTGATCATCGGCACTGCCTGTATTGTACTAATGTTTGCGATAGGCTTATCCAACTATAAACAGTTTGAGCAGAATCTACTTTCAGATCAAAGCCTGTCAGAAATAACAGTCAACGATTATTCCAACAACACAGCAAAAAACGGTATTACAGACAGCACAATACAATCTATCAGTAGTTTGCCGCATGTCAAAGTGGTATCCCCCATCCTAGAACTTCCCGTAACGATATTAGTGGGGAATTATGAAGCCAATATACAGCTAAAGGGGATTGATCCCCGGGCTGTCGAAGTGAAGTATGCACAGGGCAGTATCTTTGATACGGACAATGCAATCCTTTCTATCGTGTGTGGGGGGAATACCATGCGGTATTTTATTGATCCAGAAAACCCGCCAAACTACTCGGACTACAACATGATGGAAAGCTATAGCCCGGATATTAACCTGTTGGATACAGAAATGGTGATGATCCTAGGGCATGAAACAGATGATATGGAAATGCCGGCGTCACAGCAATACCGGACAGCTGTATCCGGAATTACAGAAAAGTCCTACAGTGAATCAAGTTACAATGTGTACATTGATATTGCTGCTGCAAAACGCATCCTTATGGAAAATCGTGAGCTTGCAAAATCCTTGGGACTGAGCATAAATTCATATACTACTGTAAAAATCATAGTGGATGAAATGGCTCATGTGGAGGACGTTTTAGAGGAAGTAAAAAAGTTGGGGTATGAAACGTACAACCAGGCAGAAGCCATTATACAGATGCAGGAAGAACAAGATCGCCAACAAGGACAGCTTTTTGCGATAGGCTTTATTTCACTTTTGGTATCGGCGATTGGTATTGCTAACACCATGTACGCAAATATATTGGAACGCAGACGCGATATTGGAGTTATGAAAGTATTGGGTATGAGAATACGCAGGATACGTGATTTATTTGTATTGGAAGCTGCTTTGATTGGTTTGCTGGGTGGTTTGCTGGGAATCGGGATCAGCTATCTTGTGGTGTTGGTCATCAATACGGGGACATCAGAAACATCTTTTTTGGGGATGTATTTTTCAGAGGGGATGACAGTGTCCATACCTCTATGGCTTTCCTGTGGCGCCATGCTAATTGCGGTGGGCGTTGGCATTCTGTCCGGTATATATCCGGCATATAAAGCGACAAAAATGAGTGCATTGGAGGCGATGCGGAATTGACAGTAAATGCAAAAAGAGACAATAGCAAGAAAAAATCAAATTTGCAATTTTTATTAGTCTTGACAACTGTAGTAGCTTCGATTACTCTGATGCGGGTGTTTTTATTTGACTGGGTCAGCGTAAGTGGTGAATCCATGCTGCCCACCCTGCAGACGGGAGAGCTGTTATTGGTAAACAAAACGAAATATGCAAGTGATGGTTTTTCAGGATATAAATGGTTTTTACAAAAATACCAATGAGCCATACAAGTAGGAAAATATGATACACCAATATAGGGTAGTTTCCTAGCATTGTGATGGAGGAAAGAGAAACATTTCTTAAAAATGGCAATATCTTTTCGCTTTTCAACGTAAGCGTAAAAGGAAATTCGTATAGTAGCAAAATTCGAGCGAGAACCAACAATAAAAGAATATAGATATGTTTTCCGATATACTTCATTACACGATTGTCTCTCAACAAAATCCATATTAAAAATGTGAACAAGGAACAGCTCATTAAACTAGATAATATGGAAAGTGGAGATATCGTCATACGCGCTTCACCTTCTTTACAGTTTTTTCTTTCGCTTTTGAATAATGGCTTCTAATTCTTCAAAAAATAGCGCATCTTCATCATCAATCAATCTTGCAATCAGATTAGATTTTGATAGGTATTTATCAAAAAATGATGCTTCTGCCTGTATATGTTTTAGTGCGTATTCTTCGGCAGATATGATTGGAGCAAAACTTCTTGCTAATACGTTTTTGTGATATACAATGTTATCAACTTTAACAAAATTACTTTTCATTAGATTTTTTAATACTACCTGTACAGTATTAATGCTAAGTTTTGGATTTAGCTTTGGTATATCTGATGCTATCGTAGGCTCGCCCGCTGCCCACAAAACATTCATCACATCAAGTTCGCGCTTACTCAATTCGTATGATACGTTCTGATTGATGCTTTCTTCCAATGTCTTCAACTCCACTCTTTTTTCATATTTTTAGGCGTTTGCGAAACATCCTAAGCCTTATAAAATAAAGTTTTTTTCCTTGCTAAAATAACTCCTCGCTGATTTGTGTTAAAATTGAGTTATCGAGAAACAATTCAAACATCTACCAAGAAAGGAGCTGTACCTATATGATTCCACAAAACCAGCTTTCCTTAGAAGATATTTTTTCAAATTGTCATGATATTTATGAATCTGACAAACCAGAGTTTCTCTCTCTTCTCCAAAAACACATTGTTCTTGATGAAATTGTTCCTGTTTCTTTTTTTAAACACTTTTATGCATCAATGGGACGCACCCGTAAATACCCATTTTATAGAATGACCCACATAAGGGACGATGCCTACTTCACAATTATCTATTAAAGTTTTAATATTTTACAATTAATATTAAACTTTGTCAATAAAATAATTAATTATTATATTAATAAAAAATACAAATAACAATTGACGAATACTAAGATCGTATTGTATAGTGATTTATAGAGGGACAGGAATCAACTCATTTCCCACAGGAAATACAAACACCCTGTCACAATTGGCACAAGAAAAACATTGATAAATTGGTCTAAGGAGAGTCATAGTCCTTTGCGAATCATTCTCTGTCCTTATGTTTGCCACACTACGTAATCGTGAAATATAGTATTCAGTAGTAGAGAATGCCAATGCCTTGCAACAAAAAAGTAACTATGACGTGTGTGGAAGTGATTTCCATACAAAAGAAAATAGTATTGTTTCCTATGAAGAAATAGAGCAAATAAAAGAAAATGGAGGTAAATGGACAGTATCAGGAATTGGGTTAATTCAAGGGTAAACAATTGATTATAAGCAGGCGATAGAGGAGGCTTTAAACTCCGTGTCATACGATAGTGGGAATGTAGAAATTGCAATTTGTGGGGACTTCAACAGATAATAAGATGTGTATGGAAAGAACCCTATCGATAGTGGGAAAACTGGGAGAATCTAGACAAAATAGGTCGCCTTATAAAGGAAAAGGCGAAACAGTATGAGAAAGAAGATATATAGTAAGAGGAGGGTATATCAGTGGTTCCTACATTAAAGAAAATTTCCATAAGGAAAGTCATGCGGGAAAAAGGGAAAAGCTCCTGTATTGTACTAGCATTGTTTCTGACAACCGTGATGTTTATCATGATTTTTTCAACGTTTTTCTTTATGAAAGATGCATTAGATGAAATCGCAAGAACTTCGGCAGCATGGTCTGGACATGCTGCGTTTATCGTAACGGATGAGGAAGAAAAAGCCATTGAAAATAGTGATCTAGTGTCAGAAACTACCTCTGGACTGCATGTTGGTGAAATTTTGGATTCAGGGGGCTATATGACCATAGAATTAGTTTCCTACGAAGAAGAAATGGCGTATTGGATGAAATGCTACCCAACAGAAGGACGTATGCCAAAGAAAGGCGATGAAATCGTGGTTTCCAGAAGATATTTAGAGGATCATGGCTTAGAATTCAAGGAAAATGAAGCAATTGATGTTGCTTATTCGGTAGATGGTACGAAATATACGGATTCTTTTACTTTGGTAGGAACCTATGACAGGGATATTAATTCCAAACATGTCATGCTTCTTTCCAAGGAGTTTCATGACGAAGTAGGCAGGCGGTTAGAAGAACAGGGAAAGGACAGCCGGGATATCCTATATAAGCTAGTAGAAGTCATATATCGTTCCTCTGCCCATATTACAGATACCACGTATCAGCTGATGGATGAAATTGGGTTTGATGAAGAAAATGAACCTACAATTAATGATAGGTTTAGTGATGCTGGCGGTTTTAGTACAGGTGTCATTGCGATTCTAGTGATTTTTATTTTATTTGTTATGATGGTTGGCTATCTGTTTATATCCAATATTTTTTCTATTTCGATTCATCAGGACGCAAAATTTTATGGAAAGCTAGCAACCAATGGGGTATTAGATTCAGAAATCAAGAAGATGCTGCTACTTGAAAACAACATATTGTTTCTGAGTGCGATCATACCTGCTTTCGCGATAGGATATCTATTTACAAGCTTAACATTACCGGGGATTTTAAAGTCGTTTTTTGCATTCCAGGTTAGGGATAAAGGCAATCCTTGGATTTTCATTTTAGCGGCACTGTTTTCGTACCTTACACTCATGGCTAGTGCGCGAAAGCCTATTAATCTTGCAAAAAAAATATCACCAATGGGGATGAAACAGTATATGCATAAGTTCAAACCGGTTTCTACCTGTGAGGATAGGAATTGTTTGAATAGGTTTATCATGAGAAAGTTTTGGAATGATAAAAAAAATGCATGGAAAATTTATCTATCCATCGCTTTCAGTGTTTTATTGGCAAATTTATTTTATGCGGCTGTGATGGGCTTTAATGAAGAAGAATATATCGGTTCCAGTATGCCAACAGATTATATCGTTGCCAATACAACGATGTATACAGAAGAAGATCCCCGTGAACGAAAAGCAATATCTCTCGGCGAACTGACCGCATGTATGAAACTGCCGGGATTGATCCAGTCCGGCGGAGGAGGAGTATGTGACATAAGGGTTACGATGAATGATACACAGGCAAAAGAATATGACAAAATAGTAGGTGATGATAATTTGAACAATCCAAAAGCGGGAGATATGATGACGCAGGCCTATGGGCTGGATGATATTATGGTTGAAAAAATGATCGTACTAGACGGGGAGGTTGATTTGGAGGCGTATCGTACAGGGGAATACGTAATTGTTGATCCATTAGGGGATGATGGAGCGACATGTCTTCATGTAGGGGACCGTATCACACTTCCATTTCAAAATGGGAATTCCAAGATGTATTCGGTCATGGCAATCGCTGAGCTGCCGTATGAAATTTCATTTCAAAATAGATGGACGGGAAGCTCTAATCTTTTTCTCCCCTATTTAGAATGGAGCAGCCAAAGCGGAATGTATGATTATTATATGTATACCTATGATGTTGAGGAAGAATATAAAAAATCGTGGGATGATACCTTAAGCTCTGTGGTCAGCGACAACCCGGCTTTAACCTACCAGTCTGCGAAAACACTTGCAGAAGAAAGTAAAGGGCAGATCAATGAAATAAAAATGGTGGGGTTTGTGTTGAGTGCAATTCTTCTATGTATGGGAATTGTGAATTTCATTAATTGTATGGCAAACAGTGTGTATAGCCGAAGAAGGGCATTGGCAATTATGCAGAGCATGGGAACGACAAAATCCGAAATCATCAGGGTACTCATAAAAGAAGGCATGTTATATATGGCAGGTGGAACGATCCTAGGATGCGTTATTTCAATTCCATGCACATATTTAGTAGTTGAGAAGGAATTGATTTTTTACTCGATACACTATCGGTTTTATCCAGCTATCTATTTGCTGTTTGCCTTCATCGGAATTGCAGCAGCTGTTCTGGTTCCATGTATCGCATATCTGCATATGGATAAAAAAGAACCGTTCTTAAGCCGCATCAGAGCATGTAGAGAATAGGAAAGCCAAAAAGGAGCGTGAAGATCATGAGCGATGGAGGAACTGATAAAGTAGTCGTTGAAGTAAAGGATGTGAGCAAAACCTATGAAAACAGTGTAGGAAAAACAAGTGTACTAAAACACATTGATTTGACGATAAAGAAAGGGGAACTTGTTGGAATTGTGGGTGATTCCGGAAGTGGGAAGACAACACTTTTAAATTTGATCGGAGGGATGGATTCCGCCAGTGGGGGGAGCATTGTCGTATCAGGGAAAAATATAACGAATTTCAATGACAAACAAAGGACATTATACCGAAGAAATCAGGTAGGGTTTATTTTTCAAGATTATAATTTGATCAATGAGCTGACAGTCTATGAAAATATGATTATGCCACTTCAGCTAAAAGGCGTCAAGATAGATGGGAAAACAATCGACACTCTTTTAGAAAAACTAAAACTGCAAGCAAAGAAAAACAATTATCCGATGCAATTATCCGGAGGGGAGCAGCAAAGGGCAGCGATCTTAAGATCTCTGATTTCTCAACCAGACATTATTTTGGCAGATGAGGCGACGGGAAATCTGGATAGTGTGAATACGGGTACGGTGATTAACTTGCTGAAATATTTTGCAAATAAAATGGGGAGGACAATTTTGTTTGTAACACATAATAATGAATTGGCGAAGCTATGCGATCGTATCATTACGATCAAGGATGGCAAAATTGTATAAGACTGTTTGACGAGGATGTAGATGAATAATAAAGAAGCTATAAAAAAATTAGTTAAACTTCTAAAAGACTATAAACAAATCATAGCAGCCATCATTTGCTGCCTTTTCGTATCTACAATAATAAACCTATATGTACCGCTGTTAAGCAGGCAAATTATGGATGATGGGTTCCTTGGTGGAAACCGGATTTTACTGGTAAAGCTGGTTCTTTGCTCTTTTTTATCTATATGATAAGTTCGATGATTGATTTGATTAAAGAGAAAAAAAGAATAGATATTTCAATAAAAATACAATATTTTCTTTCAGAACAGTCATGTTCACACTAGGAACATATAAGGTAATCGGAAAAGGTCTAATAGAACATTTTCAAAATATTGACACAAAAAGAAGCCACCATAAATGACGACCTCTCGGTTACAAAATTACTAGGGTTTCTCCTACGTTTACAAAATCATATTACCACAGGTTGGACAAGCAATAATTTTGTAATCACCATTATGATATTTTAGATGGTAAAATTATATGACATTCGTTTCCAGACAGAGTATACTGCTGATACAATAGGATGCTATTTAATGAGGTGATGACGCCCGTTTCCAGACGGGGTATACCGCAAAAAATGCAAGCTGATTGTGATTGACAATCGTGCAAGTTTCGGTATACAATATACATATACTCCCTATGGTATTAAGAAAGGAAATGTTATGCGACAATGTATGGATTCGGAAAATCTGCACCGCCGCTTGAAGAAAGTCATCGGGCAGTTAAACGCAATAGAAAAAATGGTCGATGATGATATTCCCTGCGAGGATATGCTTATTCAGATAAACGCCGCAAAAAGTGCCTTGCACAAAGTCGGACAGGTCGTTTTAGAGGGGCATTTAAACCATTGCGTCCGTGATGGAATTGAACACGGTAACGCTGAACAGACAATCGCAGAATTTGCAAAAGCTGTGGAGCATTTTTCGAGAATGACTTAGCTTAGAAATGACAATAAGATTACGAGGGCAACTGCCGTTTTGGGTGGCTGCCCTTTTCTATTTTTCCTATTTTTAAACTTGACATACGATACCCCATAGGGTATATTATACTTATACCCCCATAAGTATAATCAAAGGAGAAAATGTATGGTAGAATTTTTCAAGGATGAGGAAAAACGCAGTATATTTTTCCTTGTTCTATCCGGTGTATCGTTAATTATAAGTTTCTTTTTTGCAAAGCATATCCCTGTTGACCCCGCTTGGGTGGCGATAGTGCTTTGCGGTGCTCCGATTGTTGGTAGTGCCGCTGTTGCCCTTGCGACAAAGTTCGATGTCAAAGCTGATTTGCTCGTTTCGCTTGCACTTATCGCTTCGGTAATGATAAGTGAATATTTCGCCGCCGGCGAGATAGCGTTTATTATGGTAATCGGCTCTATGCTTGAAGAGCGTACGGTTGCAAAAGCGCGCGCGGGCATCGAGAAACTGGTTCGGCTCACACCGCGAACCGCCCGCGTTATGAAAGGCAATGCAGAAAGTGTGATCCCTGCAGAGCAAGTGGTTGTCGGTGATATTCTACGTGTATTGGCAGGGGAAACCGTTGCCGTAGATGGCGTAATTGTGAGCGGACAGACGTCAGTTGATCAATCTGTAATGACAGGAGAATCCCTACCTGTTGACAAAAGCGTTAGCGACGAGGTTTTCAGCGGAACAGTCAATCAGTTTGGCGTGTTTGAAATGCGGGCAGTAAAAGTCGGTGAGGACAGTTCCCTACAACGTATGATTCGACTGGTAGAATCTGCGGATGCCGGAAAAGCAAAAATTGTCGGCATAGCTGACCGTTGGGCAACTTGGATTGTTGTGATTGCTTTGTTGGCAGCGGGTATCACTTGGTTTGCGAGCGCAGAGATAATCCGCGCTGTGACAATCCTTGTCGTATTCTGCCCCTGCGCTCTTGTTCTGGCCACTCCGACCGCAATTATGGCGGGGATTGGAAACGCTTCAAAATACGGTATCTTAATCCGCGAAGGCGATGCGTTAGAACGGCTTGCAAGCGTAAATAATGTGGCGTTCGACAAGACGGGAACACTCACGCACGGTACGCCGGAGGTTGTTGCGGTAGAAAGTGCTGACATTCCACATCTGCTTTCGATTGTTGCGTCTGCGGAGCGTCTTTCCGAACACCCTCTCGGAAAAGCAATAACGGCGTATTACAAGGAGCTTAACGGTAATCTTCCGCCGGAACCGGACGGGTTTAAGCTAATAGCAGGGCGGGGCGTGGAGGCAACGGTGAGCGGTCAACGTATTGTCGCGGGAAACCGTGAAATGCTATCCGATAACGGTATAAAACTATCGGAAACGGATGTAGACTTGGCGGCCAAATATAAAAACGATGGTTGCACCGTTATTTTCGTGGCAGTCGAGGGTCAAACGGCGGGATTTATTGCGCTTGCGGACAAACTGCGGCGTGAATCCCTGGAGCTTGTGTCGAAGCTACGCGACGGTGGTGTAGACGCGATACTTCTGACTGGCGACAATGAGCAATCGGCAAACCATATAGCCAAGCAAGCCGGAATTGAAAATGTGCGTTCCGATTGCCTACCGGAAATGAAACTAAAAGCGATACAGGAACTTCAGCAGGTGGGAAAATCCGTCTGTATGGTCGGCGATGGAGTGAATGATGCTCCTGCGCTGAAAACTGCTTATGTAGGGATTGCGATGGGAGGTATCGGGAGTGACGTTGCCATTGATGCCGCTGATATTGTACTTGTCGGTGACGATATTAAAGGCTTGCCACACCTGTTTTGTCTTTCGCGCAGGACGATGAAAACGATTCGGCTGAATCTAACATTGTCAATGCTACTCAATTTTGTCGCCATAGTTCTTGCAATTACCGGTGTTCTGAATCCAGTTGTAGGCGCACTCGTCCATAATGTCGGTTCTGTGGCCGTTATAATCAATTCGTCATTCTTATTAAACTGGAAAGAGTAAAAAATGAAAGGTATCTTACAACCTATATTTTGCTCTATTTTTATAGCCATATGAGTTCCGTGGTTCATGATTTTTTGCTGTGTCTTTCGTGGCAATCCCCCTATACTGTTCCATGTTCGGACGGATTAATTCTAGTTCTTTCATTTCTAATTGGACAGATTTATAGCTGTCTGTCCTCTCTCCTTTTCTGGAAAGAAGCTCCGGGTAATTGCCTTTTCGCTTATCAATAATTCCTAAGGTTAAGAAAAAAACAACCAAATTCCTAAAGTTATAAAAAGAAATTACCGATAAACAATATGTGATGAAAGAAACGCCAGTAAGTAGGGAGGAATATCTATGATACGAGTAGAAACTTATAATCAAATTGCAAATTTATATAAGACGACAAATGTGAACAAAGTACAAAATGAAACTTCAATAGGTGGAAGGGATGAAGTCCAGATTTCGCAGGTAGGGCGAGATTATCAGATAGCAAAGCAGGCGGTTGAGCAAAGTCCGGATATTCGAAATGACAAGGTTGCACAGGTAAAGGCACGCGTAGAGAGCGGTCAATATAATGTAGGATATGGGGAATTTGCGGCCAAGTTAATCGAACGATACAATGCAAATCTGTAGAATTGAGGTTTTTGTGTGGCTAGTTTAATGGAAGATCTGTTGGTTGTTTTGGAAAAAGAAAACTCGGAATATGGACATTTAGTAGAATTGTCAGTGAGAAAACGGCAGATTATTATAGATGGAGATGTTCCGAGTTTAGAGAAAATTACAAGCGAGGAACAGGATATTGCAAGCGATATCAAGAACATTGAAAATAAAAGACTAGAAATTATGAATGATATAGCTATTGTACTTAGTAAAGATCCCGAGGAGCTCACCCTTACTAATATGATAGCATTTTTAAATAAGCAGCCGAAGGAACAGCAAAGGCTGATGGAGTTGCAAAGTAAGCTAAGAGACACATTAAAGCAAATGGCAGGGATTAATCAGCAAAATGAAGCTTTAATCAAACAGTCATTGGAAATGGTGGAATTTGATTTAACATTGTTTAAAAGTATGCGTCAGGCACCGACTACAGCTAACTATGACAAACATGCCATTAATACGGGTGATGTGCTGGGCAGTGGCGGATTTGATGCAAAACAATAGAATACAGTTATAAATGAAGTTGATATAAACACGGACGACAGGGAAGCGAGCCGTAGCGCAAAGAAGGACCTTAAGAAACGCGCAATTTAGGAGAGAAGAACCATGGCGAATGGAATGGGTAGCTTTTATGTAGGAGTTTCAGGCTTGCAAAATAGCCAAACTGCATTAAACACAACGGCAAACAATCTGGCGAATGTAGACACCAAAGGATATGTGCGCCAGCAAGTCCTTTTTGAAGACCGGAATTATGCCACATGGAATAAGATGACAGCCATCAGTTGGCAGCAGACAGGCCTTGGCGTTAATATTGGCGATGTCGTACACACAAGGGAAATATTTCTGGACAAGTATTATAGAAATGGAGTTGGGCGGCAGGCTTTTTATGAAACCATTTATGAAGCGGTAAATGAAGTAGAAGATGCATTCCAAGAACTAGAAGGGGAGGCATTCCAGGACACCCTAAAGAATTTTTGGGAATCCTTTCAAGAATTTGCAAAATACCCGGATGCCCAGGTGCAACAAAATCTGGTCGTTCAAAAGGCGACCCTTTTTGCAGAACGCGCACAAGATATTAATAATAATCTAAAGAACTATCAGAAAAATTTAAATGTGCAGATTACCGATGCTGTAAAACGAATCAATGACTTGGGAAACACGATCAAAGACTTAAACATTAAAATACAAAAAATCGAAGCAGGCAACGTTGAAACGGCGATGAATCTTCGAGACGAGCGGGACAATGCCTTAGACGAATTGTCAAAACTTGCCAATATAAGCTATAAGGAAACGGCAACCGGCCTTGTAAAGGTCAAGCTGGAAAACGTTGATTTTGTTGACGAAATAACGGTATTTGAAATGGCACTTTCTAAAGATCCAATCACAGATTTTCTAACTCCCTATTGGCCAAAGCTAACGAATTCGGCAATGGGGACGATTGCAGAAGTCTTCGATTTTTCAAATGAAATCAGTACGGCACATAATACAGATATAGGGAGACTAAAGGCACTTGTCCTTGCAAGGGGTGACCACTTTGCAAATTATTTAGATATAGACGGCCTTACGCCGGCAGCTTATAATTCGGGCGTGGGACAATCGGTTATTATGAACGCAGAAGCAGAATTGGATCAGCTGGTTCACCGTATGGTGACAGCAATCAATGATGTCCTTTCCCCAACAAAGACCCTGCCGACACTTTCAATAGGCGGTGTGGCATACACCAATGTAAGAGTTTGGGATAAAGAAAAAGGGGCACTCGGCAGTGACGGCGATAATGGAAAGCCAGGAAATGAATTGTTTGCAAGGCGTGGCTGTGAGAGGTATACCGAAGTAACGGCAGACGATGGGGAAACCTATTTTATATATAATGAAGAAACTCCAACGGATGATGCAGGGAATTTGCATTATGGATATAATGCAGGAGATCCGGTTGATACGGCAAAGATGTATACAACAAACTCAATTTTCGTGAACCCGACCCTGATTGAGGAAGAATCCCGTATACCTTATTTAGCGAAGAATGGTGAAGTAGATTTTACGATGGCACAAGAACTCCTTGCAATATGGGAAGAAGCGCCAATGACATTGAATCCAAACGATACGGATACATGTACGTTCCGCGATTACTACCAACGCCTTATCGGTCATTTGGCCAGCCAAGGCGATGTATTTAATACATTGGCGGAAAGCCTACAAGGCAGCGTGGCGTCGATTGATAACTCAAGACAGCAGGTGTTTGGGGTATCCTCCGATGAAGAACTGACAAACATGATCAAATATCAGAATGCGTATAATGCATCCAGCCGTTATATTAATGTAATATCCGAGATGCTAGAGCATATCATCACACAGCTTGGAAGGTGAAAAGCAAAGATTAACGCAACGCATTTGAGCAATTAGCAAGTAATATAAAGTTCAGGGGAGGAATTAAAATGCCATCAACTTTTTTCGGTTTAACGATAGCGTCTTCCGCAATAAATGCCTTTCAGGTAGCGGTAAATACAACGGCACATAATATTTCAAATTTAAATACAAAGGGATATACTAGGCAAGAAGCGATCCGCGAAGCGGCGGAAGCGCTACGGGTATTCCAAAAATATGGCTCAGCAGGCAGTGGTGTTGATACACCGATGATTCAGCAGATCCGTGATGTCTACTATGATGTAAAATATTGGAACAACAATTCCGACAAGAACCTATACGAAACAAGGCTTTACTATAACAGGCAGATAGAGGACTATATCCTTGACGACGATACCTTAAGGGGGTTTACAACGATACTAGATGACATGTTTAATGCGATGGATACGCTAAAGACAAATGCAGGCGACAAAGATAAGCGCCAGCAGTTTATTGGCAAAGCCCAAAACCTTACCTCATTTTTCAACAGCCTTAGTGTAGGGTTTAGTAAGATACAGGATACCTGTAATCAGGAAATCAGTACACAGATAGGAAAGGTGAATGCCCTTGCAGAAAAGTGCGTTTCCTTAAATAGGCAGATTAATGTCATTGAGTTAAAGGGCGGCCATGCATATGACCTTCGTGATCAGCGTAATTTACTGATTGACGAGCTTTCAGCTATTATACCGGTGGAAGTTAAGGAAACCCCGATTGAGAACAGCAACTATCCCGAAGTGTATCTGGGTGGAACAAATTACGTGGTAAAAATCAATGGGCAGACATTAGTCAACTCATTTGAATATAAGGTACTGGAGGTTACGGCGCGTGTGGATAAAATAAACCAGTCGGACGTGGACGGCTTGTATGATATCGTATGGAGCGACTCAAAAATGCCCCTTGCGACAACAGCAGGAAAGGCAAGCGGTATCTTGCGGGGGCTGTTTGAAATGCGTGATGGGAATAATAAAGAAAATTTCACGGCAATGGTCGATCGGGTAGATGCAGGTGGAACACAGCTTGTATTAAAGAATGCAAGCATTACAGAAATCAACATGATGACAATGAATGACGAAGGCATCATAACAATTAAGAATAAAGACTATAAATACACAGGCTTTTCCTATGACGCAGCTACAAAGGAGTATACGTTTCAACTAGATCCTCCTATGCCCACAGGGGCACAAGCAGATGCGCCTGGGAAAACGGTAGAGATCGGCACCCCCATAGATGCAATGGGTATCCCCTATTATATGGCACAATTGAATACCTTTTTACGGGCATTCTGCCAAGGATTTAATTCATTGCAAAAAGCAGGCTCAGATGCAAATGGCGATGATGGCAAGTCCTTGTTTATTGCATTGAACCCCTCGGATGGCACAGAAGCGGGATTTGACCAATACGACCCAAGCGGAAACATGGACAGCTCATGGGACAGCTACTACCGCCTTACGGCAGCTAATTTGGCCATTGCGGCGGCAACGGTAAAGAACCCGCAGCTTCTTGCTACGGTAACAAAAGGGGCAAATCCGGACGATGTAGACCAGTATGATTTAGTAAATGAAATGTTAAAACTAAAGAGTGATGTCAAGCTGTTTCGTGGTGGTGGAACAGATGAATTCTTGCAATGCCTGATTTCCGATAACTCCGTGGATACAGAAAAATCACGGATTTTCTTTCAAAACTACCAAAATCTCTCCAATACGATAGAACAGAAACGTATGTCTATTTCAGGGGTAGATGAGGATGAGGAAGCATTGAATTTAGTCAAATTCCAACATGCCTATAATTTAGCATCTAGGATGGTACAGACAATGTCGGAAATGTATGACAGACTAATATTACAGACTGGCGTATAAAAGATGATAAATGGCGATGAATGGATAGCCATTGAAACTACAGGCCGGCGAATAAAAGATGATAAATGGCGATGAATGGATAGCCATTGAGACTACCGGCCAGCGTATAAAAAATGATAAATGGTGATGAATGGATAGCCGTTGATATTGATTGGTATTGCAAACTGGAATATAAGATTTGGAGAGGTAAAATAATATGCGTGTAACAAATGCGATGATTACGAAAAATAGTATGAACAATATGAATAACAATAAAATAAAGGTAGATTATCTAAACAACCAGATGAGTACACAAAAAAAGATAGCAAGGCCCTCTGAAGATCCGATTGTTGCAATCCGCGCGTTGCGTTTAAGAAGCGATTTGAGTGAAATCAACCAGTATTATGAGAAAAATATTCCGGATGCAGAAGCGTGGCTGGAATTGACGGAAACGGCTCTTAAAAACATGAAAGATAGTTTGCAAAATATATATGCACAATGTGAGTATGGTGCTACCGGCACACTGACTGAGCAGGATAGGAACTCCATACTGCAGGAGATACAGGCATCGCGCAAACAATTTTATAATGAAGGAAATGCAGACTATGCGGGAAGAACAATTTTTACCGGGTATAAAACAAATTCGCAACTGACTTTCGGAGCAGCTGAACCAAATACAAGTTATGATATTATGGAAAAGCTTTCTTTTAAAGCGATTGAAGAAAAAAACTATTATGCCAATCAAGTAACAGTGCCTGCGACTGCAGCAGAAGTGGCTCCGGGCGTTGCAGTAGGTGATATGCTAGAGAAGGTTACGAATGATAGGATTCGTCTTTCTTATGCGGAACTTGATGATGTGGCAGGTGTTAAATTGACCCAGACAGACGCAAGTGGCGCACAGGTTGACCTTAACGCACCGGGAACGACCACCCCGCTGGCTGTGACAACGAAGTCCTACAAGGATTGGGCAGAGATGGATGACTTTGCGGTAGATGATGATGAAGTTCTCTTTATCCCGGAAACAGGCGAGCTGATTTTTGGGAAAAACGTATCAGAAGGTCTTAAAGGGGACAAGGCAGAGATCAATGTAAGCTATACGAAAAAAGGCTTTACAGATGGGGAAGTTCGCCCCGAACATTATTTTGACTGCACAAATACGACGGATCCAGATCCTGCAAAGCATATTGAATATAAGAAAGAAAACCAAGAAATTGCATATATGATAGCTTTTCAGCAGACACTGGTAGTAAATACGCAAGCATCTGACGTATTTGACGCTAGCGTTGGACGGGATGTAGATGAACTTACAGATACGCTATCAGCAGCAGTTGCAGCATATGATAAAATAGCAACAATTAAAGGCATGATGGGGCAGGCACAGTATGCAGATGAGGCATCCCAAGCGAAATTGACGGAGTGGCTGGAGGCGGCTAACAAGGAAGCTGACTACATGGATGATGAGGTGCAAAAGCTCTACGGTAAATACATTACCAAGTTTCAAGGATATATGACCGATGTATCAGTAGCTATGACAGATCTTGGAAGCAAAGGGAACAGACTGGATCTAACGAAGAACAGGGTAGCGAACCAACAGACGACATTTGAGACGTTAAAAACATCAAATGAAGACCGTGAATTATCAGATATCATTATTGATTATACATCGGCGTATATGGCATATGAAGCATCCTTGCAGGCATCCGCAAAGGCACAGCAACAGACTTTACTAAATTATATATAAAATAGGAAAAGGGGTTGTTGTAGCAACTCCTTATATCTGATAATAAGCGATACTTATTATCTTTTGGAGGAAGCCATGAAGATAACAACTAGATTATTTGGAGAAATAGAAATTGAAGAGAGTAAGATTATCCATTTTGCGAATGGGATTATTGGATTTTTCGACTGTAAAAATTTTATCTTGGTACATGATGAAGAAAGAGAGGATAAGCATAATATATCTTGGCTACAGAGTATCGATGAGCCGGCATTTGCAATGGCTGTCATAGATCCGGTTCTCATAAAAGAAGACTACAATCCGATGGTAGACGATGAATTGCTAAAGTCCCTTGGGGAACTTTCACAGGAAAACACGTATGTTTTAGTTACTGTTACAATTCCTGCAGATATTAAGAAATTAAGCGTCAACTTAAAAGCCCCAATTGTGATTAATGTAGATGAATATAAGGCAGGTCAATTTATAGTAGAAGGCGACTACCCCATTAAATATGCAATCTATGATATATTAAAAGCAGGAAAAAGGGAGGGTGAGTAGATGCTGGCACTGACAAGGAAAAAAGGCGAATCCCTCATTATTAACAATAATATAGAAATGACTGTTTTGGAAATACGTGGGGATCAAATAAAAATTGGCATTACGGCTCCGAGAGAGGTTTCTATTTACCGAAAAGAAGTATATTTGCAGATTGAAGAAGAAAATAAAGAGGCATTAAACACAGACAGCCTTGCGGCATTGGAAAATATACTGTAAAAAGCATATACTGCAAAATACTAGTTTTTTGCAGAAAACTTTTCCACACTGAAAAATATATTGCAATGGGCATAAGTTTTTTACAAAAATTACCGATAAATAGAGTAGATAAGTTGGAGTATATAGTTAAAATAGAGTAAAAAGTGTAGCAGACAAGTTGAAAAATGTAGTAGAATATAGTCAGACCAAGCCAATCTGGCTATTTATTTAATCACATGGAGGTGATTGATATGGCAATTGGAGGAATAAAGGCAATAGGCGGAGCATATCAACGGAGTGAAGCACCGAAATTGCCAAAAAAACAAGCTATAAATTTTGAACTAGGGACAGCGCAGAAAGCTCCAAAGGGCAATGCGCCCCAAAAGGAAGCTTCCTCCCAAGAAGTAGTGGAAAAGGACAGCAAGGCAGATGCCCCCCAAAAGGAAATAAAGGGGAGGGATGCCAAGGCAGATGTTGCCCGAAAGGAAGTAGAGAGCTGGAGTTCTGTCATAGAGCTTCCTTCCCAAAAGGAAGTGAAAGCTAGGGATGCCAAGGCGGATGTTGCCCGAAAAGAAGTAGAGAGTTGGAGTTCAATCATAGATATTCCACAAAAAGAAGCTTCCCAAAAAGAAGTAGTGGGGTGGTCTCCAATTATTGCTGTACCGCAAAGAGAAGCAGCATTTGAACCATTCTTAAATGATGCACAAGATAGCAAAGAAGCAGATGAACGGTCCAGTAAGGAAGCTGTAAAGCAAGCAGTTGATAAAATCAATAAGAATGCAAACAGTTCAAAAGCAGTTTTTGGAATACACGAGGCGACAAACCGTGTTACCATTAAGATTGTGGATAGGGATACAGATAAGGTCATTAAAGAATTGCCACCCGAGAAGACGCTAGATATGATAGCGAAGGTATGGGAACTTGCAGGACTCATGATAGATGAGAGAGGATAATGAGGAGGAAAATAGTATGCCAGTAAGATTGTCCGGAATGATTTCTGGGATGGATACAGACGCTATCGTAAAAGAAATGGTGTCTGCATATAACCTAAAGAAAGAAAAATATGTCAAGTCAAAGACAAAGAATGAATGGAAAATAGATGCTTGGAAAGATTTAAACTCTAAAATATATAAGCTATATAGTGGAACGGTAGATAGCCTTAGACGTACGGCGGCATATGATAAGAAAACAACATCTAGTTCCAACCCGGCAAAAGCATCGATCGTAGCAGGAACGAATGCAGCCAATGGTTCACAACAGCTAGAGATTACCCAGTTGGCTAAGACGGGATACTTAACAAGTGCGAAATTACAGCCGAGTACGTCGTATCCTACTAAAAGGAGCGGAAGCTCTACGCTAGCTGATTTAGGCTATAGTGGTGGAGACACAACCATATCTTTGACGAATGGTGGCGGAGGTACTCCGGTTAGTATTGCCATTAATGAGGATATGACAATTAATGATTTTGTAAATAAACTAAAGGACAACGGACTGTCGGCAAATTTTGACGAAGCAAACCAAAGAATCTTTATCAATGCAAAAGAAAGCGGAGCGGCAAATAATTTTTCGCTAGATGGATCGGATGCCAATGGCACAGCTGCTTTGGAGGCACTAGGCTTAACAGCTAGTCGGGGGGCTACTTTAGGTACTGGGCAGGACGCAAGTATTAAGTTAAATGGTGTTGAATTCACATCTGCATCTAATACGATAACTGTAAATGGAATGACGATAACCGCGCTACAAGAAACAGGTAGCGATCCGATTACCATTACTACGGCGACGGATGTACAGAGCATGTTTGATACAATTAAAAACTTTTTGAAAGAGTATGGCACTTTAGTACAGGAAATGGATAAATTATATCAGGCCCCTTCATCAAAAGGCTATGAGCCTTTGACGGATGAAGAAAGAGACGCTATGTCGGATACTGAGGCAGAAAAGTGGGAAAAGAAGATTAAGGAATCCTTGCTTCGTAGGGATGACACTTTGTCCGCAGCTACGTCAGCAATGACCATGGCAATGTCAAAATCTTATACAGTGGATGGCAAATCATATAGTTTGTCAAGCTTTGGAATTAAAACAGAAGGATATCTTGTCACAGAAGCTAACACAAGGTATGTTTACCATATAGATGGAGATAAAGATGATACATTAACAAGTGGCAGCCCGAACAAATTATTGGAAGCACTTCAAAATGATCCGGATGCCGTTGAGGGTTTCTTTAAGCAACTGACCAGTGGCCTTTATGATGAGCTAGATAAAAAAATAAGATCATCGTCTACTACGAAAAGTGCTTTTTCTATTTACAACGATAAAAGTATGAAAGCAGAGCAGACACAATATGATAAGGAAATTAAGAAATGGGAAGACAAGATAGCCTATTACGAAGACTACTATTATAAAAAATTTACTGCAATGGAAACGGCATTGGCAAAATTACAAAGTAGTACAAGTTCGATATCTCAATTATTGGGTTCAGCTTCACAATAATAATGTACGAAAACAAAGATCAAATTAAACTGATTTACCACAAGGAGGCAACCAAAGTATGGTGGCAAATAGAGGCTATGCGGCGTATTCTAATAATAAAATCATGACAGCCAGTCCTGCAGAATTAACCTTAATGCTGTATGAAGGCGCAATTAAGTTTTGTAATATTGCAAGCGAGGCGATCGAAGGCAGACAATTTGAGAAAGCCCATAATAATATCAAGAAAGTAGAAGATATAATTTCAGAGTTTCAAATCACATTAAATCATGACTATCCGATTGCAAAAGAGTTCGACAAGGTGTATACGTATATCCAGCAAAGGCTATTAGACGCTAATTTAGCAAAAAATAAAGAATTTTTAGAAGAAGTATTAGGCCATCTTCGTACGATGCGTGATACATGGAAAGAGGTAATGCGTAGAAATAAAGTATAGCAAGAAAGATGGCGACAAAAGACGCGTCCACCTATAGTGGGGCAAACTTAAAGTCCATAGGAGTTAACAGGAGAATAGCATGCAGAAATCGGATTACATCGTAATACTGATAGAAGGTCTGGGAAAAAAAATAGAGATTTTGGATAAGATGATTGAAAAAAACAAAGTTCAGAAACTCATTTTAAGTGAAGATGAGATTGAGGCAGATGATTTTGAATCAAACCTGGATGAGAAATCGGAGCTGATCGATCTTTTAAACCAGTTAGACGATGGATTTGAGCAAGTCTATACACGTGTACGCAAAGATATAAAAGGAAATCAGGAATTATATCAAGAAGAAATTGCGATTATGCAGGAAATGATTACGAAAATTACGGAAAAAAGTAATACCATCCAAGTGCAGGAGCAGCGCAATCGGGTTTTAGCAGAGAGGCAGTTTGCAATTTCAAAGGATAAAGTACGTCAAGTTCAGTCTTCTAGGAAAGTAGCAAGCCAATATTATCAAAATATGACAAAATTAAACTATGTAGATCCACAATTTATGGATCAAAAAAAATAATAGTTAATATGATATTTTTTATCATTTGCTATAAAGTATCAAAGAGTTTTTCCGATATAGTATATAAGTAAAACATCTTACTTATCACAAGTGATTATAGAAATCGGATAGATACAAAGGGAATAGCCGATAAGATAATCGCAACACAAAGTAAACTGTAGCATGGAAGCTACATAAAATTCAAGGAGGAAGATATTATGGTAGTACAACACAATTTAGCAGCAATGAACTCAAACAGGCAATTAGGTATTACAGCAGGCTTACAGGCTAAATCTACAGAGAAGCTATCATCTGGCTACAAAGTAAATCGTGCTGGAGATGATGCAGCAGGGCTGACCATTTCTGAAAAAATGAGAAGTCAGGTAAGAGGATTAAACAAAGCATCTACAAATGCACAAGATGGTATTTCTTTGATTCAGACAGCAGAAGGTGCATTAACAGAAGTTCATTCAATCCTACAAAGAATGAATGAATTGGCAACTCAGGCAGCAAATGATACAAATACTACGACTGACAGAGATGCAATTCTGCTTGAAGTAGATGCATTGCAGTCAGAAATCACAAGAGTTCAATCCACAACAGCGTTTAACACAATGAACTTGTTGGATGGAACCTTCTCAGGAAAGAACCTTCAGGTAGGATCTTTATCTGGTCAAAATATTTTTATTAACATCAGTAATATGAGTGCTGCAAGCCTTAATGTAACTGGATTAAGTATGAGTACTTTTCTTGATGCAGGTTCGGCAATGGGTAAAATCCAGAGTGCATTAAACCAAGTATCAAAACAACGTTCCGCACTTGGCGCATTACAGAACAGACTAGAGCATACGATTGCTAACTTGGATAGTTCATCTGAGAATACACAGGCTGCAGAATCTCGTATCCGTGATACAGATATGGCGAAAGAAATGGTTGAGTTCAGCAAGAACAACATTCTTGCACAGGCAGGTCAAGCAATGCTTGCACAGGCAAATCAGTCAACACAGGGTGTATTATCACTTCTTGGATAATCACTTTAGAAGTGCAAATAAAAATAAAGCCGATATTTAGCGGCTTTATTTTTTTGATATGTTCAGTATAGGTGCGATCTAATAGGGGAAAGTCCTTAGTCACCCTAAAAATAAATTCAATCGTGTTGAAAAACAATAGAGAAAATTTCCTTAAAACATTTATCAAAGTTATGATTTTCTTTCACTTTTTGATGTCCATTTTTCGCAATCTGTTTTCGTCTATCTTCGTGGTGCAAGTAATAGTCTATTTTCTGCAACAAGTCATCTATATCCGTGTAATATACAAAATCTTCGTCCGGTACAAAGTAGTTCAAAAAATCTGCTTGATAATTTGTTAAGAGGAAGCCACCAGCTCCCATAATATCCATTGCCCTTAAAGGAATACCGGATTGAATACTGCGCAATGTGATGTTTAGGTTGATTTTGCTGTTTGCAAATACATAAGGCATCTCAGAGTAATAATCAACAGCCCCCATGTTCAAAGCGTTTGGTATTACGGCATCCTTATTAAGGGTAAAAAGCTTTAAAGGGAATTTTTTTGCTATAGCGGTTAATGTACGCTGCCTATCTATAGAAGTAATCTTTCGGGCAATGAAATAATTGGCATAGATATACTCTGCTGTTTCGATTCCGTAAGCATCTGTACCATAGTCGGCAACCCTTTTTAATTCCGAAATGATATTCGGAGTCAGGGCATCTTCAATAAAATTATAGCCATAAATTTTTATTTGAGCTTCCATTATTGCATCTAGATAGCCTCTGGTATAATCATTGACTCCTGTTAGGCGCTCAAAAAAATTATGGTCTTCATTATATAAAGCCCCTACAAAAGATACATCACAGGTCGATTTTTTACGGTTAAAACCTTTTTTTTGTAAGAAATCAATAATCGTTGCATTTACTGGCAAAGGAAGGTAATGTACGGTAGAGATACCCATTTTTTGTAGTTTTAAATATTCCTGTGAATCAAAAATGAAAATATAATTATTCGGGTTAATAATGGTATAGGAATAGAGTGCTACATAGGGACTATCATACACAATAGACACATATTTTAAGCAGTGTTTCTTACAATTTTCTGAAAGCACAGGGTAAAAATTAAAAGAGAAGCAAAAATCAAATTTTTTCTGCGTGGCAATTCCTGCAAAGTAAGTATCAAATGATGTGCTGATACGGTCTTGATAATTATCATGAAAAAACATCGTTAAGTTGTGCCCTGCTTGTTGTAAAGAAAAGATCGCATCTATTTTTCCAAAACATGGCCAATCTAAAAATAAAATATTCATAGTGTGCTCCTTTAAATCTTATTGCATGAAAGAATTGCCTTTATAAAAATGCAATATGTATATCACGCGAGGATTGAACTTTGTATTCCTATAATATAGGGGTTTGGTGTGGCTGTTAGCGACAGGATAAATTTTTACCAGTTCAATTACTCCTTTAGATGGTATGCCATAGCTAACATTTGTTCTAAACGTATTGGATAGGTATGATGTTCCTTTATATTTACATAGCCATTATACGCAATCTCTTCCCGTTCTTTTTCATGTGAAAGATAATAGTAAGTTTTATCTACCAGTTCCGGGAAGCTTTCATAACAGACCAAATCCAGATTCGGTGTCAATAATTCTGATAGTTCCGATTGGAAGTTTGTAAGGACAAATCCGCCACACCCAAGAATATCCCAAATACGTAAGGGAAGACCACTTCGTATGGATTTAGAAGTAATGTTTAAATTTATTTTACTAAAATGAAAAATAAGAGGCATTTCCGTTAATGTTTTAGCTAATCCTCGATTATTTAAATGGGGTAGCGTAGTTGTATTGCTTCCTGTATAAATATCTACCGGAAATTGCTTTGACAAAAGCTCCATTGTTCGGATTCGTTCAAGTGCAGAGATTTTATTGCCGATATATAATTGTGCCATGGTAATCTTATCTGTTAAAAAAGAATCATAAGGATAGGTATAAAATCCCGGCAAATGCTGTTTGAATTCGGAAATAATGTCATCTGTTAACAGTTCTTCAATGATAAACCCACCATAAATTTTTAATTGAACCTCCATGAGACCTTCTAAATATCCCTTTAAGTAAGCAGGAGGATTTGTAAGTTTATCATATGCACATTTTTCAGAATACAAAGAGCCAACAAAGGAAAGATTAGATGAAAATCGTTTTTTTTGCGTAGCGGTGGAACAGGATATGACAGAATCCTTTTGCTTTATATTCGTTGCTAGTGGCAGATAAAAAATACATTCCGGATTGAATGGTTTTATTTCTTCATACAGTACGTGATCAAAAATAAAGATCCGATTAAAGGGATTCGTAATCGAAGTCGCATATAGTTCCATTACAGGTGAATCTACAATCCAGCAAAGGTAGGGGATTTTGAATATGTGGCTTACTTCTGCTAAAAATGGAAAAAAATTTATACTAAAAATAAATTCAGCTGGTTTATCGAGCAAGGTGTGGCTTACAATTTTAATGGAATCTTGCAGGGAGATTTGTTTATCAAAAATTTCAATTGTAATTTCAGATATAGCAAGACCAAGTTCTTTAAAAGCAAAAAGAATATCCGGTTCACAGATACTTCCATAGCGGTAAAATAATAATTTCAAGATTACGCCTCCAATCCGTGGAATTGAGATTGCTTGTCTATAATTTTTGCCAATAGCCTTGCGCTACTGACCAAACCTTGTGTTCCATCTGCATATTGATAACCTTTTCATGCATTTGATATTAAACGAATCCGTTCATAAAAAGGTATTGGCTCGTGTATCACTAGGCTTTCTTGCTTACAATCTAAGGAATTCCAACCATTTCTATAGACATGTACGCTAACTTCAGGGTTTGCTATGATGGCTTTTCTTTTGAGTTCATTCATGATGGCATATGGCATCTCCTCTATGCAGTTTTATTGCTATTTTGCATGAATAAAATGATATGCTGTTAGTTTAACATAATTAAAGATAAAAAACTACAGAATATTAACTTGGGTTTCCGTTCTTTTATTCACAACGGTTTGTTTTCTAGCTACAGTTATAAACAACTTTCAAAAGTTGCTTAAATCCTTTGAAGGGAAAGGTGTATTTTTGCAATTATCCTTAGTGAAAGGTATCGCTGGCATACTCTCCTATGCGCACGAGGGCACCAGATTCTGGTATCGTACAAAACGACCTCGATACTGTCAACTCAGTATTAAACTAATTGCTTAAATAGATTAAAAGAATAGCGTTTGATGATCTTGGCTTCCGGCGACTTATTAAGGTATTAATAATCCATACTCTTTATTATAAAAATGATAAAATCAGGGTTATTTAGTAGCTGTATAAAAGTTAATCTTCATAAATAAGACCATTCCTTTCTACGAAAGGCACTAACGAGCCATGAAAAGACAAGTGTCTTTTTTATGTTATTATAAGATTACAGAAGCGGTAAACTACAAAGCGCGTGGAGATAAGTGGCGTAACGGAACTGCTGTTAGCCCGAAGAAATATAAGTCGCCGGACACCAGTTCAAGCACCAGCGAGTAGGACTACGAGCCTGTAAACTTATCTTTGTAAAAATATTGTTCCGAAAAAGGGAAATCCCTAACTTGACTTTAGCAGAGTGTCCAGTTAAAGTCGCTTCCTTTAAAAAGAAAGGAAACAGATTTGGCATCAGTAGTTGAGATTATTTACCAACCTGTTGCGGTATAGATGTGCACAAGAATTTTCTCGTGACGTGTATTGCTAAAACAGATGAACGCGGGTACACTGACCATCTATTGTGCCATTTTTCTACCCATACGGGAGACTTGCGTAAACTATCGGAGCGGCTTCTTAGCCATGGCTGTAAAGATGTTTGTATGGAATCTACAGGCAAGTATTGGGTTCCTGTATTCAATATTCTTGAAACAACCCGCAATGTTTGCTTAATGCACCCTAAATATGCCAAAGTCGTTCTTGGTGGCGAGCTTTCCTATGTTCAATTGGAGAAATTCAAGATTATCCGTAAACACATGGACAATCTTGAAAATTTAAAGGGTACGCTTGAAACGTTTATTTACCAACTTGCGGAACAATATCAGTCTGAAATAACTTTGCTTTTAACCGTTCTGGGTATCGATTTACCATTAACGGCTATTCGTATACTTGCTGAAATTGGCGCTGATATGTCCGTGTTTGAAACGGCTAAAGAGCTTTGTTCCTGGACTGGCGTTAGTCCACAAAAGAATGAGAGTGCTGGTAAAAAGAAGACTAGTCGTATCTCTCGTGCCGGAGCGTATTTAAAGCCTCTTTTGGTTTAAAATGCCCTTGCTGTTAGCCATTCAAGCAAACATTCTGAAATAAAGGATAAATATCAAGTTCTTAAAAACGTAGGGGATCACAAAAAGGCTGTTATTACCATTGCAAGAAGGCTATTAGCTTCTATTTGGCACATTCTCAACAAAAAAGGATTATAGCGCATTTATACCGTAAGGGCAATAAGCAACCTGCAAGTCGCTCATTTGCTCCCTAGCAAACGTTTGCACTTTTGCGTAGTAAAGAGTTTCAAATTGTGGAGGTTTAATTTGATGCCTAATCCTTCCTACCTATTTTAGACTGCCTTTGGTGGTCTGTTTGCTATACCCTTCTTTTACGGCTCGTGCAAATCTTTAGCATGTGATGTTTTCAAACTTGGATTTCACGGAAACTTAAAAATATTAAATTACAATGATTGATTTCTTTGAATTCGAATAGTATAATATTTAAGATAGCATGCCAGAAAAGAGGCGTATCCCATCCTTCCACAAGGAGCATTGCTACAAGGAGCCTGTAATCCTAGTACTTAAACCTGAACGGTGATTTAGAGGAATATAAGCTATGTGCTTTGATGTAGAAATTATCAAAACTGCTTCTACTGGAAGAAAATGAATTTTGAAAGATGGGAAAGATTATGCCAAAGGAAACACAGGATTGTGGGTGGATAAGTATAAGGACTAGATGAGAAAAACGGAACGTAGGGAAGATACGATCAAAGTGGTCTTGGAAACTAATGAATAAAAATGCGTAATTATAAATCAATCTATGTGTGCCTGAAACTGGCACGAAAAAGTAGAGGCAGGCACCAAAAACAAGTCTCCAATAAAGCAGGCTTAAAAGAAAGTATAAAATATTGCCGTTAAGTAGATTCTAACTTTTGAACTTTTAACCGAGTATCCAAATGAATGTTAATGCAGGCAAGCATGGTAAAAAATGAATACTGCTTCTTCCTACGGATCTGCATATCATGGATGGATGTGGTAGTCATTCAATATCCAATTGTTTAATCGTTCTGAACCTGTCTGGCTATTATATATCTTTATGTACTCATCCGTAGCGCGGGTAATAGGAGATAGAGGCGGATATCCCAGGCAGGTTTCGTACTGAAGTAATCTTCATAGTGAAAAGGGAAGTCCTTGTCTGTGAGAATACGCTCCGCAACAACCTTAGCAATACCAGAGTGACGATTAGGCAACTTTTTATCTGTGCCAGGAGGGGTTTTCGACTGGTTGTTTTTACTCTTGGGGAAAAGACAAGAAGAGAGAATCAAAAAAGAGCAGAAATTTGGGATGTATAGAGTTTCCAAGAGTGCTCAATCACTACTAGGAGGAAAGTATATGAATTACGATGAAATGGAAATTGCCTTTATTGTTTGCGTAAATAATGAGGACTATTATGAAGAATGTCAATATTACATCAACCGGCTACATGTGCCAGATGGATACCGCATAGACATTATTTCAATATGGGATGCGACGAGTATAGCAGAAGCATACAATGAAGCAATGGAAAGTAGCGACGCAAAATATAAGATATATTTGCACCAAGATGTATTCATTGTAGAACCAACTGCACTGATACAAATATTGCAGATGTTTAAACAGCATCCTAAAGTAGGAATGATTGGAACATTAGGAGCCACAAAGATTCCAGAAAATGGTGAAATGTATAGGAGCTGGAATGTTGGAAATGTATTGGCTTCAAATGGAGCATGGGTATTTTCAAACGAGTTGGATATAGAAGAACATGAAGTGTGGGTAGTTGACGGGATGTTTATTGCAACACAATATGATTTGCGCTGGAGAGATGATATTCTACATGGCTGGCATTTCTATGATGTGAGCCAGTCGTTTGAGTTTCGCAAAAAAGGATATAAAGTATTGGTTCCGGCGCAGGAACAGGCATGGTGTTTTCATGATAGTGGTCTTTTAAATATAATTAACTATGATGTAGAACATAAAAATTTCTGGGATTACTATGAGAATGACGTAAGCCTTCCTCCTATAAGGAGGTTTACGTATGCGAAAAGCGAGAAAAAAATGCATAGGCTTATAATGCAGTTAAAAGATCAACTGAAAGTATTATTGATGGCTCACCAGGTGGAGCAGGCAAGGGAAATACTTGGCAACCGCTACAAGGAAGCGTATGCGGATACGGAATTGGTTGTTTTGGGTAATATTTTAGAAATTGATGCATTGGAAGATAGCGACGGGCTAGTGGCAGAACAAAAATTTCTAAATCGACATACTTCATGGATGGCCTTACTAGAGGATTATAATCGGTTGAAATTTCTCCTACGCAGGCTCGAATTTGATGCTACGCAGAATAGTGAGGAAGAGGCTATAGCGCAAATACATCGTTTCGGCATTTCTAAACAGGCAATCGAGAGGATGATTGTGTATGCAGTGTACAGAAAGGAAAAAGTTCGTGCAATGTTGTTTGGCAATCGTGGATGACGATTATTGGAATGAGGTCATTCCGAAAAAAGGCTTGATAAATGAAAAGAAGTATAACAAAATAGAAACGTAGTTTAAAATTTAACTATATATAGTGGAAACCAAATGAAGGTGTATTTCAATGTTTTGCTTAAGGATGGAGAAAAATGCCGAACAAAGAGCGTAGAGCAGAGTTGCGATAGAGGCATTCACGCATTTGCTGTGCGACAAATGAGAACATGTAGTGACAGCTGAGATGTTCAAACGAAGAGCAACTGCCATACAACGTATATGCCGTACATATGATAATCTGGAGATTTTTGTGGGCGATTTGACGGCAATGGAATTTGAACAGAAATTTGGCTACATTACAGTTGTGGGTGTGCTTGAATATCAAATTGTTTTTAGCACAGGGGATCATCTGCAACGGGATTTCTTGAAATAATTGAAAGAATTTTGGCATCTGGCGACAAGATCTTCATTGAAATAGAAAATAAAATGGGACTTAAGTATTGGGCAAGGAAGGAAAGATATGAAATAGATTATAAATTTGCTTTTACAATTTCTAACATTCGACTCATTTGATGGATATAGGTGTAATTATCCCGCACTTTCTTGTATCCATTGATCGCTATTTGCAGTCGTTCTTTTTCATGGCTTAAATAATAATCTGCCTTTTCTTGCAATTCTGCCAGATTATGAAAAACTTCAATGTCTTCCCCGATAATAAAGAGGTCATCAATTTCCTCTTGATAGTTGGTTAAAACGAATCCGCCACAACCCATAATATCAAATATCCTTTGCGGAAGTCCTGTTTCAATGGAAGGCAATGTAATATTTAAATTTATTTTGCTTAGATAAAACACTTTATTCATTTCTGTATAATAATCTATACTTTCATGAAATATAACATTCTGTAAATGAGGGTTATTGTTATGGGTATATAGGTGCGTAGAGTGATTTTGGGCTAATGTATTTAAAACGGTAATCCGATCCATTTCTGCAAGCTTTCTGGTTAACAGTAGAATGCCAAAATATAATTGGTTATCCAGTGTATACTGGTTCCATGAACCGGCAGCTAATGCTGTTTCCATGAAGGTCGCCAGTTCATCGGAAACACGAGGCCAAGGTTTTGGGTGTTCCCAATTGCATAAGTTTTTTGCCAAATATAGTTTTAGCTCGTTGGCAAAATTGTCTGGAAAGTAGTGGATGGAAGCGTTATAAAAATTATCCTCATATAAATGTCCAACAAATGAAATATCAGCAGAATACTTTTTTATATCGCTATTGGTAATGTCTAGCTTACCTGTGCGGGAAAGATTCGTTGCCATGGGCAGATGGTATAGGTGAGCAATATTTTCCTTTGCTATACGCATATATTCCGCCTTGTCAAAGATAAACGTGTAATTATGGGGATTATAAATCGCATGGTCAAACAAAGATACCAAAGGGGAATCGTAAGTCCATGAAATATAGGGTATACCCATTTCCTCACACATATTTGATATAATAGGAAAAAAAATATAGGAAATTAAAAAATCAAATTGGTTCAATTCTATCGTAGCACGTAAAGCCTGGTAGGCATTATTATCGATAACAAGTGGATTAAATTCATATTGATCAAAAACTTCTACTTCGTAATTCAGTTCAAGCAGAGCCCATGGAATATCGCAGACAGACCGTGTTGCATTCACATATAAAAATTTCATCCATTCTTCCTCTCTTCCTCCTATGCAATTTTATTGCTATTTTGTATAAATACAATGATATGCTGTTAGTTTAACATAATTAAAGACAAAAAACTACAGAATATTAAATTGTTATGATTGATTATTTTAAATCTGCATAGTATAATATCTATGAACTTGTGTCAGAAAAGAGGTACATTGTGGATAAAATAATTAGTATTATCATTCCCTGCTATAATTCAGAAGAACTTTTAGATCATTGTTTTACATCGATAAGAGAGCAGACCCTTGGAATGGATAAATTAGAAGTTGTTTTTATCAATGATGCTTCTACAGATGCCACATTAGATAAGTTGCTAAACTATGAAAAACGCTTTCCAGAATCTGTTATTGTGATCAATTCACCTGTAAATAAGAAACAGAATGGAGCGAGAAATCTTGGATTAGAACGTGCAACAGGAACATATGTTATGTTTGTCAACGCAGATGACTGGGTGAAACCGCAACTATGCGAAACATTGTATAAGATTGCACAGGAATACGACACAGATATAATCCAGCATCCTTGTATATATTATTTTAGTGAAACTGTGCAGGAACAAGAAGAAGGCTTGCGCTATGGTGTCTTGAATGCAGATGATAGAAATATAAAACGAGAGCTATTAATTGGTATGTATATGACCTTTGGAAGCCAAAATAAATTTTATAAGCATTCGCTTATTCAAAAAGTAGGGGCAAGATTCGTAGAACAGCTTGCCTGTGAGGAAGCATCTTTTGTCTATCCCTTGTTGTTTGAAGCAAAGAAATTATACTGTATGTCAGAAAGTATGTATTATTGCCGTCAATCGAGCGTAACAGGTATTGCTCGGGCAAATCCAGATCAGATCTACGACCGTCCAAAGGCTCAACTGCATTTACTGAAAGAAATATCAACGAATCAAGAGCGAACCAATACGTTTTACAATGAAATAGAATTTTATTTTTTATATACATATTATGTAGAAACAGTATATTTGGCGGGATCCCAAAATTTGGCTCTTGGGATCGATTATTTTGAAGGAATGCAAAAACTGGTACAGGAATTGTTCCCCGAATATGAACAGAATCCCTATTTGAAATTAAGCGTATGTTGTAATGTGATGGAAACGCTAAAGTCTGTGCATAAGAAATTTACTCAGCAAGAATTAGTAGGCTATTGCGAATGGGTCGCTAGGCAATTAGAATGTAGTCGAAAGAACAATTTTATGTTGCTTAGGGAGGTAGAAAACGAAATGAATCAACAGATTGCAGAAAAAATTGAGCAGGATAAATTGAAAACAAAAGAGTGGTATGATAGGTTTGGCATTCATCTAGAGGAGCAGTATCAAAAAATTGATATGCTCTTAAAGCATGCAAGAGAGGACGAGGCAAAGTCGCTGCTCGCATTTTTAAAAGAAGACGAATTTCGCTCTGCGTATGCCTACATGGATTCTTCTATTGCACAAATGTATATAATACTTAGTATATATGGGATGGAACTTTCGGAAAATGTGGCACATACGATTTTAGAACATGGAGAAACAATGAGGGAACTCATAGATTATTATTTGAGCTTAAAGTTTCAAATTTGGAGAGTGGAATTTGAGTATCTATCAGAAGTAGAAAAAATGAAGAAGGACTGCCCAGAGTTTGATTCAAGTAAAGATGGCAATACCAAAACGGAAATGAACATGATTGATTTTTTTACAAAAAACAACGTTTCGGTTCCGGCGATAAAATATATCTTACACACGGCTTCTTTTGATAAATTAAATACTGCTTGTAGAGTGGCTTTGCTTTTAAAAAAACACAAACGGCAAGGACAAGCATTTGCGATATTTAGCTATGCACTTGAATTAAGCCCGGGAGAAGAAGTGATTCTATGTGAAATGGCAGATATCTGTTATATGAATCAGAAAAAAGAAGGAATGCTGCATTGTATCGATTTGATCAAAAAGCCGACTGGTATTTTAGAAATTTATAGGGAAAAGTGGAGGGATAATGGTGAATGATTGGAAATTTTGCTTTATCATTTGTACAAATCATGTAATATATGAAAAAGAATGTATTCACTATATTAAAGCACTAAGGATACCAGAAAATTATGAAATCGAAATTGTCTGCATAAAGGGAGCGATTTCCATGACATCGGGCTATACCGAAGCAATGGAAAAGACAGACGCAAAATATAAAATTTATTTACACCAAGACGTGTTTATCGTGAATCAGAACATATTGTATGATATATTAAAATTGTTTGAAGATAAAACAATTGGTATGATCGGAGTGGTCGGATTTCTTGAATTTAATAGAGCGGGTGTTATGTGGGAAGGGGAAAGGGTAGGAATGCTTTACACAAATACTGTGGTAGTAGCAAAGGGTGCTTTGTTTGGCGAAATAGAAGATGATTATTGTAAAGTAGAAGCAATTGATGGGCTTATGATGATAACGCAATTTGACCTGCCATGGAGAAAAGATCTCTTTGATAAATGGGATTTTTATGATATTTCACAAAGTGCGGAATTCCGGCGAAAGGGATATAGCATTGTTGTGCCGCAAACAACACTACCGTGGTGCATACACGATGATGGCTTTTTGAATATGGAATATTATTATGGGGAAAGGGAAAAATATATAAAAGAATACAGCCACTAGTGTAAGGGAAAACATATGAAATGAGAGGTATATAGTTGGAAAACGTAGAAGGACAAGCGATAGGAAAGTACCAAAAACAGACATCAAACAATCAAAGGATGATAGCCTATACAGATATGCCATTTCATGAGCGTAAATATGATATCGTATTTAACGAAGAATACAAGGATCCTGTCCTAATATATCATGATATAATAAATAAATATTCCGGGAAATTAGGAGAATTCGCTCATTTTATGATCGAAGATTTAAAGAAAAAGCCGAACCGGACATTGGAACAATGTTTGACCAAGGCGCTAGAATTATATCAAACGCCTGTTGCAGACGAGGATTTTTATGACTTACGAAATGCTTTTAGGGGTGTTGACGAATACATTAGATATTACTTTATGGATAAAATGATACGAATGCTCATTGAACATAAGATGAAAGTACATGTTTTTGGATATGAGTGGAGAGACTTTCAGTCAGAATATGTAGCGTATAGGGTCGTTGGAAAAGGGGATTGCTATACAGTACAAAAAGCAGTAGCGAATGCTAAAATTTCTATACATATAAATGCTCATAGTGAAGGAAAATTTCAAGAAAGAATAGAAGCGGCGATGTTTGGCGGTGCAATTGCTGTAACAGATGAAAGCCCATATATTAAAGAAAATTTTACGAATGGAAAAGACATTGTGGTCTATTCGTTGGAAAATCTGGAAGAGCTACCCAAAAAGATCTTGGAGCTGCAAACGGATAAGAAAAAAACATCCCAAATTGCAGCAAGCGGAAAAGAACTTGTTGCTAGTTGGCATAAAGTGGTATGCACGACACAGGAAGTCTTAGATAGCTTTTTTGAGTCTGATGAGGCATTATTAAAGGCGGAAAACAGTACATTACAGCAGATACTTTTAGAAACTAATTCTAATTTAGAACAAGTAGTGCACAAGAATGGTTTGCTGATGGAACAAGTAGAATTATTTCGCAGACAAAAATTAAATATTCTTGTAGCGAGGATGATAAAAAGATATGAAAAAAATGCAGATCCAGAATTACGAAGCGTGATAGAATACGTGGTAAGGAACAAGGATCTTCAGACATTCAATTATGATTTTGTGAGTAAATACGTTGATTTGGACTATTGCAATGCCATACATTATGATGAAAAAGCAGCAATGTACTACATAGATAGTAGGCATAAAAAAACGTATTTTCCAAAAAAATATACGAGAGAAAAAGCCGTCTACCAATTTAGATTTCTTTCTATGGAGCAGGACGAGGAATCACCACATTTATATTGTGATAGACAGTTTGATGTGCCGGATGGTGGGATTGTAATCGATGCAGGTGCCGGGGAAGGAAACTTTTCCTTGGATATTATCGAGCGTATAAAAAAAATTTATATAATAGAAAGCGAACATGAATGGGTCGAAGCACTTGAAAAAACCTTTGAACCATGGAAAGGAAAAGTGGTTATCGTAGAAAAAATGCTTGGCTGCGTGAATGATGATACTCATATTACAATTGACACATTGGTGGAAGAGGCAGAAGTAAATTTCATAAAAATGGATGTGGAAGGAATGGAGGAGGAGTGCTTAAGGGGTGCCACACGCATTCTTTTCGATAGTACCAATATCAAATGCGCGATATGCTCTTATCATAAAAGAAATGCAGAACAGAATATTAGGCTTATTTTAGAAAAATATGGCTTTTATACGACCACGACAAAAGGATATATGTTTTTTTTAGACGATATCGATAGTTTTGTGGAAGGCGAATTGCGGCACGGCATTGTCAGAGGGGTGAAATGAAACAGCTATGGAAGATAGGGCATTAACGCTAGCCGATAGAACTAAGGTACTGACAACTGAAATAGAACAATTAAAAGAAGTAAACTTCCACCATGCAATGGAACTGCAAACGGTACATGAAGGAACGAGCCATGCATATGCGGCATTGAATGAACTGGTTTTACATATAACAAAATTAAGGGATGATTTTACCAAAGTCCAGAAGATGGAGCAGCTTTGCGCGAGCTATAGTGCGAATGCAAAATATGAACTATTAGATCCGAATCTAGTTTTGGAACGCTATTTTCAGCCTAAATTTTACAGCATAGAAGAAACGACTTTTCAAATTATTTCCGAGAAAAAATCGCTTGCCAAGCCGTTGATATAGGGCACATAGACATGGAATATGAATGGTTTTTGGCAGGCAGAGGGGAAAAGACGAGTGTGCCATACAAATATAATAATGAGCTAAAAGCCGGAGACCAAGTAGAAGATTTAAAAGACCCCGAATATGAAAGCCAAATTATTGCGCGGTTTGACTAAGATCCAAATAGATGGACTGTTGCTTGGGTTAGCTAAGGGCTCAGTGGAATACCTATAGATTGACGGAAGATGAGGGAAAAGATGGAAAATAGAATAAAAGAACAGTTAGGGATCGTAGAGGTACTGACCAGTGAATTAGCAAAACTAAAAGAAGAAAACATCAGTCTGGAAGCAGATTTCTTGCATGTGAGCAAAGCTGTTGAGCAATCTTTTCGTGTAATAAAGGAACTAATGCTACAGGTGTCAAAATTAGAGGAGGAGTCTAACCGGTTGCTGGCGATTGGACGGGTTGCTTTTGTTCGAACCAATAATGCAAAATATGAAATACTGGATCCTAATTTTGCTTTATCACAATCTTTTTATCCTAAATTTTATACGATAGAAGAAACATTGTTTCAAATTATTTCTGAAAAGAAATCGCTTGCAAGATTCGGAGATGGTGAATTTGCTATTATAACAAATGAGAGAAATATCGGATACCAAAAATTAGATGATATGTTGCGTGTTCGGTTAAAGGAAGTTTTAAAATCAAAACACCCAAATTTACTTATCGCGATAGCGAATAATTATGGAAATCTAGATAAATATACAGATGATGCAGCGGATGGAATACGAGACTATATGAATGAGCAAACAAGAAAACAGCATAGGGAGCTTCTTGATATAGAAAGGAAATATCACGATACGTACACAACACGCCCCTATGTATGCTACCGGGACAACTGTACCGATGCTCCGAAAAAAAGATTTGACAAATTAAAAGAAGTATGGAAAGATAGAAATGTAATTATTGTAGAAGGGGCACAAACACGAATTGGTGTTCGTAACGATTTATTATCTGGTGCGGCACAGGTAAGGAGAATTTTAGCACCGGCTACCAATTCCTTTGACAGATATGATGCACTGCTCAATGCTTCTTTGGACTTTGCAAAGCAAAATACCCTATTTTTAGTGGCGTTAGGTCCGTCGGCAGAGGTGCTAGTCTATGATTTGACCCTGAAAGGATTTCAAGCTGTTGATATAGGGCATGCAGATATGGAATATGAATGGTTTTTGGCGGGCAAAGGAAAACGAACTAGTGTACCATACAAATATAATTATGAGGTATATGGGGGGGATCAAGTAGAGGATTTAAAAGATTCTGTGTATGAGAGTCAAATTATTGCTAGATTTGAATTGTAATACGTGAAAAAATATGGAGCTGGTATACCTTTAAGGAACATGCAAATGCGATTGAACGAAACGTAAGCCACAAGGGAAAGGCTGATTTTATGAAAATTGTATCATTAACAAGCGGACTTGGCAATCAAATATATCAATATATATTCTCACGCTATCTGGAGAAAACAGCACAAGGAAAGGTTTTTCTTGATGATAGCTGGTATTGGTGCAGCATGAATGCACAAATACATCAAGGATATGAACTTGAACGAGCATTTGGAATCAAGCCAAAATGCCTGAGTGGACAATTTTACCGAAAAGACTGGAAGTTAATCGTTGAGCTTACCACTGTAAAAAGAAAGATACCAATGATTTCCTTGCTAAAACAACTGGGGATTCTTGGTTTAGATACCGTATTATTGATAGAAGAATACCCTCCTTTCATAGCGGATATGAATTCCTATGAGACTCCATATACCGGCAATGTCAGCACAATGAAGCCATTCTCTTTTTCACACAATGTTGGAAAAACGGGGAGGCTTGATGTTTATTATAAAGGAGTATTTCTTAATGTCCATTGGTTTCAATATATACGAGATACGATGATACAAGAATTAACATTCGTACCAGTGGAGGATGACTATAATAAGAACATGATGGAGCAAATCCGAAACGTTCATTCTGTGGCACTTCACGTGAGACGTGGTGATTATGTTGAACTAGGTTTGCAGTTAGGGTTTGAACACTATTTAAAACCGGTAGAAGTAATGAAAGACTACGTGTGCGACCCGACTTTTTTTATTTTTTCTGATGACATTGCATTTTGTGAGAAACATATTGATGAGATGGGCCTATGCAAAGGGAAAGATAAAATTGTTTTCGTAAATGGCAACACCGGAGTCAACAGTTTTCGTGATATGCAACTCATGAGCCTGTGTAAAAATATGATTCCTGCGAACAGCACATTTAGCTGGATAGCAGCGATGCTGAATCAAAATCCAAATAAGTATATACATGAGCCACAGTCATTCGGAATAGATATGATTTAAAGGGACGCAAGACAAATGGGAGAATGACAGTGGATAATCAAAAGTTTTGTTTTATAATTTGCACAAATCATGAGATATATGAAAAAGAATGTATCCATTATATTGAAATGCTTCATATCCCGAAAGGATATGAGATAGATGTTCTTTGTATAAAGGGTGCAACATCGATGACATCTGGATATAACGAAGGAATGAAAAATACAGATGCAAAATATAAAATCTACCTGCACCAGGATGTGTTTATCATAAATCAAAATCTATTATATGATATCTTAAAATTATGTGAGGACGAAACAGTTGGTATGATAGGAGTTGTAGGTAATTTGACATTTCGGGATGTAAGATTGAACCAGACAGAGGGGGTTGTAGGTACGGTTTATCTAGATTCTATACTTTTTGCAAAATCATGTTTGTATGGCATAGCAAAAGCAGATTATTGTGAAGTAGAAGTGCTTGATGGACTTCTTATGATTACACAATTTGATCTACCGTGGAGGGAAGATATATTTACAAAATGGGATTTTTATGATTGTTCGCAAAGTAGGGAATATCAACGGAAAGGTTATAAGGTGGTTGTACCCAAAATGGAAATGCCATGGTGCATACATGATTTAGGCTTTCTGAATCTGGAACATTATCATAGCGAAAGGGAAACGTATATAAAAGAATATAAGGAGTTTGTTGACTAGCGAAAAGCGATTGATGCTTCCGAAATTCCTATTTGACATATATAAAAAGGGTGGAAAAATGACGAACAAAGAGCGTAGTGCAGAGTTGCGATGTAAGCCACAAATGTATTTGGATTACTATACAGGGGTAGACAGCTATTCCGATGGGGATACGGAAGAGGATGTCCTTAACTATATTACGGATTACCAGCCGGAAGAATATGAAGAAATATTTACCTTTGATCAAAGGTGGGGCGTATACTATTACCTTACAAGTATCCGTGAAAATTTATTGAACTGGTATACCTTTAAGGAACATGCAAACGTGCTTGAAGTAGGGGCGGGGATGGGGGCGCTCACGCATTTGCTGTGCGACAAATGCGAACATGTAACGGCAGTTGAGATGTCCAAACGAAGAGCAACCGCCATACAGCGTAGATGCCGTACATATGATAATCTGGAGATTTTTGTGGGCGATTTGACAGCAATGGAATTTGAACAGAAGTTTGACTACATTACAGTTGTGGGTGTGCTTGAATATCAAACCGTTTTTGGCACAGGGGATCATCCGCAACGGGATTTCTTGAAACAATTGAAAGGGCTTTTGGCACCCGGTGGCAAGATCCTCATTGCAATAGAAAATAAAATGGGACTTAAGTATTGGGCAGGGGAAGGCGACGACCATTCGGGACAGCCGTTTGATTCTATCAACAACTTCCGGTATGGAGGCAAAGCAAAGACATTGGATCGGCAAGAACTGATTGATTTGCTGGGCAGTGCTGGGATACCCTATTATAAGTTTTACTATCCGATGGGCGACTATAAGCTTCCAACGAAAATTTTTACAGATGGATATGTGGATGAGCGCTGTTATCTAATGACGGAGTCGCCCTTGTATTCTAAGTTTTTATACAGCCATGCGTCCATGGTGATTCGAGAAGAGGAAGTGCGTGGCGCCATCGTGAGGAACGGCGTCTTTTCGTTTTTTGCAAATTCTTTTTTGGTGGAAGCAGCGGCAGAGGAGGTAGTGTTTGACAAGACCAAATTTGTTTCGATTGCGATGTTGCGCACACAGAAGAACCGAATCTATACACATTTTGATGGGGAAATATATAGGAAGGTAGCTTTAACACAGGCTGCGAAAGCGCATGTCGAACAGACTTATAAGAATGCGGAATATTTAAAGAAACAAGGAATTCATATTGTCCCACAGGAGTATCACGCAGGTGTGCTGAGTATGCCGGTACAAAAAAGCAAGGCAGTGGACGAGCAATTTAAAGAGGCGGTTTTAAATGGGGAACTAGAGAAGGCCACGGATATACTTGATCACCTGTATGCTCTGATTCAGGAATCGTCAGAACTTCTTCCTCCGGAAGAAAATGGACTGTTCAAGGAGGGGAAAATAACACGAAAGGAAGCGCAAGACTGTGGACCGGTGTTAAAAGTTGCTAATCTGGAGCTAAATTTGCAAAATTGCTTGGAGGTAGAAGGGAAATGGCAGTTTTTTGATCAGGAATGGGTAATGCAAAACATACCGGCAACTTATATATTAGCTAGGGCAATTGACGAAGAATATCATTCCTATCCAAGCTTAAGTACGATTTGTCCGGCATCCTATTGGAATGACAAATACCAATTAACAGCATTAGAACCTGTATTTCAGATAATAGGGCAGATGTTTCTGGCAAATATCATTGGTCATTCATCAGAATGGCCAATACTTCAGGCTATTTGCGATTGTCCGGAAGAGGCTATAAAAGATAATATCTGGATGCTGACAAAAGGTTTTGACATATTGTTAGCCCTTGAGGATTGGGTGAATAAGCATAAGGGCTAGATAGCCAGAATCCGAATATGCGTGATCTGCTATCGGCAGGAATGGATATTATTTGAAGTGAATTGAGTGCATATATTACAAAAGAGGAATTTTATGAAAATTATAATATTTAAATCAAAATGGAACTTTGAACCGCTAAGATTGTTTGCGGAACAGATAGCAGATGGATTTTTAAAACTGGATTATGAGGTCTTTATTGTTGAGAATGGAAAGGATTTCGATGCGCTTAAAACAGTGGCAGAAATTTGTGAATTTACTGTCCCAAACCAGACAATGGCATTGTTTTTTGATAATATGGGTTTGCAATTTGAGATAGGGGAGAAAGGCATTTTATGGAATCTACTGAAAATAGATTGTTACAGCATGCTTTTTGATCATCCAATGTTTTTTCATGAAATGATTACATACCCCATAGAAAAACTAACATTTTTTTGCGTAGACAAGTTTCATCAAATATATATTGAGCGATTTTATCAAAAACAGGGCGTATTGGTAAAGAGTCACTTTATCCCACTTGGAGGGAGTAAGGACAAGGGAAAAGAGATTGCATTTCGGGAAAGAAGTATGGATCTTGTTTTTGTAGGCAGAAAACATAGGGTAAGCATTGATATTGAGGAGCTTGCAAATGAGTTTTCAGAGAATGTTTCAGCGTTATGGAAAGAATGCTACCAATTGCTGTTGACATGCAAAACAATGACAATAGAGGAGATGGTTGAAGCATGCTTGAAAAAAAAAGGGATTCAATTGACGGAGGAGGACTTAAGGGATACCATACGGCTTTTTAAAGATATGGATCTGATATTGCGAAGTGCTACCCGTGCCAATGTATTAAAAATGTTGGCAGACAATGATATCAAGGTGCATGTTTATGGGACTGGTTGGGAAGATTTAGATTGCAAACAAAAAAACCTGGTGATACATGAGCTGGTATCTTTTCAAGAATCGATACGTTTGATGGCAGATGCACGTATTTCGTTAAATGTAATGCCGTGGTTTAAAGACGGTGCACACGAGAGGGTCTATACAGCTATGCTAAATAAAAGTGTGTGCCTGACCGACTATAGTAAATATTTGGACGAAACGCTAACAGACGGTGAAAATGTAATCATGTATTCCTTGGATGCATTGGAGGACTTGCCCCAAAAGGTAAAATATTATCTGGATCATCCTAAAGTGTTAGAAGAAATTGCACAAAAAGGGTATGAATATGCAGAGGGGGCACAAGATTGGACAAATAGGGCTAGATGGATGGCAGAAATAATTGAAATGAACTAAAAGACGCGCATTATGAAAAAAGCGTTCCGTGTAGTAGTAATGCAAATAAATATGCATTATATTATGCTTGAGGAGTAAGAAATGAAAGCAGGCAAACACAGTGATTTTTATATAAGGCTTGGGCAGGATTATGAAATAAAAAATCCAAATCAGGCGTATCTATGCTATGAAAATGCACTGCATTATTGTATAGACCGTAAGGAAACAGCCAATGTAGCTCATGTGATAGATAAATAAGATAGGGTTACTGGATGTTTGCTTTAGTCCGGGAAATGGCGAAGATCAGGATTTAGGTATCCGGATTTTACAACAAGGATATCAGATGCTTTTGTGTAAAAACAGTTTTATTTATCATTATGGAAGCCAGTCATTTGGTGAAGTCCGGGAAGAGTATATAAAACTTTCCTTGGAAAACAGGAGAAAGCTAGTAAATAAATATGGCTTTAATTATATGGACTACTGATTTGTAGAATCGGCCATACTTGAGATGATACAACCAAAAGAACACGGTAATGTTTTGGAGATTGGCTGTAAAATGGGATGTACCTTGGCAAGGATTGAAAGCAAATATCCAAAAATACAGGTAATAGGTATTGAAAATAATGAAAAATTTGCGGTTCTGGCAAAACAAGTTACAAATATGCAGGACAATATGGTTACGTTTTTGGAAGGGACATTTGACTATATTATCCTAGATGGAACAATTATAGCATGGGGTTCCCCAGTTTTGCTTTTGCAGAAAGCGGAGCGATTACTAAAAGCAACCGGGGAAATAATTATTTCGGTTAGAAACGCCAATTGTATTAAAAAATTTCCGAATAACAGAGAAGAGCCTTATGTTTTATTGGAGGAGATGGCAACTATTTTTGAACAAGTGGGGTTAGAGAAGATTTATAGAAGTGGCAGGACAAGAATTTTTATATTGCTATTAATAAAACATAAAAAACAACCGATATAATAGCAGATGATGAAGTTCAAAATATGGAAAGGGCAAGAGATAATGGCAGATAATAGAAGCGAGCAAATTGAGGCATTAGAAGTACTAAGAGATTATAATCCTAAAATGGTAAAGGCATTAAAGGAAATTGTAACAGAAATAAAGGGTGAGCGTAAAGATGATACAGAAGTATATCTACAGCATATATTAAAAGGGGTGAATTGGGAAATACAGGTAATCAATGGAACGTTAAGTTTGATCAATGAAAGGGAGGAGCATATTTCCAAAGAAAAATTTAACGATGTGATTATTCGATTGAATGATACGATTACATTCAAAAATGATGTTAAATTGGCAGACATTGTTGAAGCGGATCTGCATCCATTCCTTGAAAAGCTAAATGGCATTATAGAACAAGTATTGGCGTAACCATAATTAGATTTTAACATAAGGGATTGTGATAAAATATGCCTATACTGTAGCTCTGATATTACATAGAAATATGAAAAAGGGGGGAAGGTATATGATGGTTACATATACCTTCCTTTGCTTTTGGAAAATATAGTGTGGTCTTTGGATGCCATAGGGAAGAAACAAGGGAACGAATTTGAACTTTTATTATCAAAGAATGGAACTATGGGGAGAAGGGGATTTAAAATGAAAATTTTAGATAAATTTTTACAATATAATAAAAAAAATATAATAGATGAAGTGATGGCGACAGTCAAGCGGGACTTGTTAAATAAAAAACTTGTAGTATATGGTGCAGGGTCAAGAGGAAAAAGAATGGTAAGGATATTTTCAGAGTATGGGCTGTCCGTAACTTGCTTTTGTGATGATCAGCCAAATAAACAGGATATATATGTGAATGATACTCCGGTTTTATCTTTTGAAGATCTTATGAAACAAGGAGAGCGTGGCGAGCCTTTCGTATTAAATTCATATGCGGTTGTAATCGCTACGTATGCGAGAGAAGATATTACAAATAAACTGCGAATGAACAACTTTAATCTGAATAATATCTATTTTTACCCCGAATTGTTAGTAGACATGGTAGATGCCAATCAATGGAAAGTATATGAGCGTGAATTAGAGACGCTCTCGGCAATACTTTATGATAAAAAATCAAAATTGTTGCTTGAAGATATCATAGAGCATTTAGTCACAGGAAAAATGGAGCCATTATTTTGTGTAAAAGACGATGCAAAATTAGAATATTTTGACTTGGAGCTTAGCGATCATGAAATCTTTGTAGACTGCGGTGCTTTTGATGGGGATACAATTCTGCAATTCGTAGATAAAGTGAAAAAATTCAAGAAAATATATGCATTTGAACCAGACAGAATTAATTATAATAATTTAAAAATAAATATACAGAAGTGGGGCGCAAAGATACAGATAGAAAATATGGGACTTTGCAATTTTGAAGGAGAAATTAGTTTTTCTGAAGATGGAGCTGTTAGTTCAAAAGTATCTGCACAGGGCAAAAGTAAAGTTCATGTTCTTAAATTAGATGATTATTTTAGCGGGAAAGATGCTCCTACCTTTCTTAAAATGGATATAGAAGGTTCGGAAATTGCAGCTTTAGAAGGGGCAAAACATATAATTGAAACAAAAAAACCCAAATTGGCAGTATGTTTATATCATAAATTAGAACATATATGGGAAATTCCCTATCTACTAAAGGAATGGAATTCGGACTATCAAATTTATATCAGGCATTATAGTGCAAATTCAATAAACGAATTGATCTGCTACGCCGTTTAATACGAAACACAATTGTGAAAAGAGGAATGCTATGAAAATTGTAGTATCTAAAGGAGGACTTGGCAATCAAATATATCAATATATATTTTTGCGTTATCTTGAAGAGGTAACAAAGGACAATGCTCTTTTTGATGACACCTTTTTCTTTCGAGGGATAATACACCACCAAGGGTATGAACTTGAACGTGCATTTGGCATTAAGCTAAAGCGGTTAAGTGAATACTTTAATGCACAAGAGTGGGAAGAAATTGTTAGAGCGACAACCCTAGAAAGAAAACTGCCAATGTTTTCTTTGTTGCAGCAGATAGGAGTAATAAGGCATGGCGCATTGCTATTTTCAGAAGAGGACGAAGTTGCATACGATACATGCATAGGGTATGAAAAGCCATATACAGGGAATTACATTAAAATACCATATGCTTTTTTTACAGACGAGGTCGGGAAGATTCAAGGCGATGTTTATTATGATGGCTACTGGACCAACATCTCCTGGTTTGATCCGATACAGGATACGATAAGGAAAGAATTAACGTTTGTCCCAATCAAGGATGATAATAAGTATTTAGCTGAAAAAATTTTAAACGGTAATTCTGTGGCTGTCCATGTACGGCGTGGCGATTACCTTGCGCTTGGCTGGGATCTGGGAATGGAATACTATGTGGATGCAGTAACTTCTATGAAGGAGCATGTAGAAGATCCGGTATTTTTCATTTTTTCTGACGATTTGGCATTCTGCAATGAACGCTTAAATGAAATGGGTTTATACAAGGGAAAAGATAAAATTATTTTAGTGGATGGTAATACCGGTATCAATAGTTTTCGTGATATGCAGCTGATGAGTCTATGCAAAAATATGATTCTTGCGAACAGTACATTTAGTGTAACGGCGGCAATGCTGAACCAAAATCCAAATAAGTATATAGTGGAGTCTAGCAATATGAATGCACCTCCTTATGTCGGAGGTAATTTCAGTAAAGCAGGTAAACATGAAAAAAACAGAAAGGGAATAGAGGGAGGCAGAGGGGGACAACTATGGCCAAAGTACTAGTTTATGCACTAGCGCGTAATGAAAGCAACTATATAAGGCAATGTATAGAAAGTGTCTTGAGCCAGTCGCTTCGAGAATTTTGGCTTGTCATTATAGATAATGGATCGACAGATAGTACAATAGATATTATGGAAGAATATGCCAAACAAGATGCAAGAATTGTAATAAAGCGAAATTCAAAAAAACCTTTATGGCCACTATAATAGTTTGATTCCAATGCTGTTGGAGTATGATAATTATGAATATTTTGCTAGTATTGATGGTGATGACGTTTGGGAAACTAATTTTTTGAAACTGCTCATTCAGAAATGTGAGCATTATAAGGCAGATATGTGTATTTGTGGTGTCGGATATATAGATATTGAGGACAACCCTATAGGTGTTTTGAGGTTGTCAAAATGTGAAGAGCATATCAAAAAGGAACAATATCATGTAAAACTATGTGAGTTGTATGGATGCTTAAGGACACTTTGGCAACGTGTTGTGAAAAAATGCAATAGATGCCTTTTTGCAAAAAATGAACACGACATCTATCGCTTACGATACCTACTTTAAATAACGTGTGTAAGGAGTGAACGGAAGTGCCGATAAAGAAACCGACCGCTTTGGGTGTTTTACTGTGCTATAATGATGCAGATATTTTGGAGAACCAGATAGAGTATTTATTGTCTTAAGATCATGATATTTTAGTGTGTGACCATGGGTCAAGTGATGAAACAGCGGAAATTTTGGATAAATATAGAGAGTACTTGCTTAAGAGGATATATCTTCCGAGAGAGTTTGATTTTTATAAGCTGTATCCGGCAATGTCTATGCTTTTGAAGGAAGATTATATCGACAAATATGATTTCATTAGTTGGCCTGAGCAAGATGACAAACTTAGGCATTATCCGTTTCGCTCGGAAGAGCATCTTAAAAAAAGAATATTTAAAGATCGAGCCGGCATAATGAAAAATAATACGAATTGGCACTATGAGGTAATGGCAAGAAATATAGAACGGATTAAAAAAGTGAATGTTAGCGACTTTCATGTGGATAATGGCATTGCTGATCTGAATGCGGAAGAAACATTTGATTGGAATACTGTTTACGGATTATACTAGCATTTTAATTGATAAAGCGGTACGTGACGGAAAGAGGAGGTAAGTAGTTGAGTGTGGAGCAGTTGGACTTATTGCAGGAAAATATAAAATATTTAAAAAAGAAAGAATTTTATTATGGACCGAAGCTAGAAAACCTTAAATATGTAGACAAAGCCGTAAATATGCCGGCATTACAAAATGGGCAGCTAGAACAAATAAATGCGCAGCACACGGTACTTATAAGTAATGAACAGGATATCGGCACAATACTTATGCTGGAGGATCGTTCGGATCGAACATGCGGGCTATGGGGAGGCAAAGGGAAAATAGAAGAAATGTTGATCATTCCGTTTTACCTTTACTATGATCGGGAGGACTTTGAATATTTGGTGAGTACCCGTAGTTTGAAAGAGATATGTTCTATTTTCCGCATCGTAGTGATTGTTGGAGAAGAAGCATTAGAGGAATTTTTCGATCATATGGATGTGCTGTTTCCGAGTGCTATACTAGGGGTGGGAAGCGAAAAGATCAACTTAAAGGTAGGAAGGCTTTTCTTGAAATACCATGAAATCCGAGAGGAGATGCAGGCGCAGGTACAGGCATACTATGGTGAGCATAGAGGCGATATAGCGGAACGAATTTTAAATGATACGGCTAAAATCGCTGTTTTAAAAGATGTACATGATGGCGGTGATAGTGGGCACTATAGGTTTTCACGGGCGTATCGTGCATTAGACGACTCCCTGACGAGGAAAGGCTATACGGTAGTGCGATATGAGGAAAGAAATAGCATATTTAATACACCTGAAATCACAAATATATTTTATGATAGGCCGGATATCGTCATACAGATTAATAAGTCCAGAGATGGAAGGACGTATGTAGGAACTGAATGCATACATTTGAATGGAATGGAGAATTTAGTTTTTATTAATTGGCTTCAGGATGTGGTATTGGATTTTTTGGGGAAAAGCTACATAGCAAGTCTGGGCAGCAGGGACTACATTTTTTCGTATGCTGAAAAATCATATTTAAAACAATATGGTTTTTCGGATAACAAGGTCATCTATGGAGGAAATCAGCCGATAGAGGATCAATGCTTTTGTTTCCATGATTTAAACGATGAGGAACATGGCATGTATGATTGTGACATTGCTTTTGTGGGGTATCTTCCACCAACAAGAGTGATAATGTATCAGCTGTTGGAAGGACTGGAAGGCAGACTAAGCATAGAACAAGTAGGACGGTTGCTACAGGTGGCAGAAGAACAGCTTATACTGCTGTACGATAAAACAACAGGGGAATACCTAACAGAGGTTTTCGTAGCGGAACGCTATACAGAACTGCTTGCAAAGGAGTTTGGATGCAGTGAAGAGCTAAAAGAGGTCATTTATAATAGGCTGCTCATATTGAACTGGCTTATAGCAAGAAGGCTGATTATGGAGCAGTTAGCCGGTCAAAACAAATATAAGGTACTGTCCTATGGAAATTATGATACCGGTATACCAGGGATTCAATGGGGGGGATGCATAAAAGATCCGGCTGAGTTGTCAAAGGCATATCAATGTGCAAAGATGACAGTACAGATAAATCCAAGGACAACCTACAACCAACGTATTGGAGAAGCATTGCTAAGCCACACAATGGTTATGGTATTGCAGGTAGACGAAAGGGACGACATGGCTCCTGTCGGACGCTATTTTAAGGAAAAAGAAGGGATCTGCTATTTTAAAACAAAACAGGAATTGCTTCATAAAATAGATTTTTATTTAATGCATGAGGAAAAGCGTCTAGAAGCCATAAGAAAAGGGAACAGAAAGGCGAAAGAATGTTTGACGGCGGATGCGATTTACCATACGTTGATGGAAGGGCTGAAAGAAAAGATAAAAACTGAGGGCGATCGTTAAAAAAGCGAACGTTCTTTCATAGAGGAGAAGGGAATTATGGCTGATAAAATTAAAATTGATTCACATAAATTAATGTTTCATCCGAGCAGAGTTTCAAAGTGGCAAAATGGTGAAAATATATATCCAATTGAGCTGGAAGTTGGTTTGATGAATGCCTGTAATTATCGATGCATTTTTTGCGCCGTTGACTACATGGGATATAAGCCTATTATGCTCGATACAAACCTATATCTAAAAAATATAGCAGAACTATCCTTTAAGGGCATAAAAAGCATTATTTTTTCTGGTGAAGGGGAGCCTTTACTCCATAAAGATGCACCATACATTATAAATCGGACGAAAGAAGCCGGCATAGACGTAGCAATGTCAACGAATGGAGTGTTTCTAACCCCGCAAGTATCAGGCGAATGCTTAAAATCTCTTACGTGGATCCGTTTTAGTGTTGCTGCAATCAAAGAAGAAACGTTCCATGCAATTTCGCGTGGCAAACCTGGTGATATGCAAAAAGTGCTAAACAATATGCAGGAAGCGGTCAGGATAAAAAAAGATCAGAATTTAAAGACAACATTAGGAGCCCAGCTATTATTGCTTCCACAAAATAAAAATGAAATTCTACAAATGGGAAAAGAACTACGGCAAATAGGAGTTGACTATTTTACAGTTAAGCCATTTTCGCAACATCCCCAGAGCGAGAATATAATACAGGTTGACTATGATGAAATGATAGAGCTAGAACAGGAAATAAAGGAATTGGAGACAGATGGCTTTCAAGTTTATTTTAGAGCGCACGCAATGAAAAAATTAAATTATAAACGATCTTACAAGCAATGTCTTGCACTCCCATTTATGGGGTATATAGATGCCATGGGGAATGTTTGGCCTTGTATCACCTTTTTTGGAAAAGAGGGTTATTCCTATGGAAATCTAAAGGAAGAATCTTTCGCTTGCATATGGGAAGGGGCAAGAAGGAAAAAGCTTATGGAACAATTGCTAAGAATGAATTTAGAGGAAAATTGCAGAGAGCTGTGCCGATTAGATGAAATGAATATGTACTTAGATGAACTAAAGAACCCAGGTACACATGTAAACTTTATTTAACGCCATGGCTTTCCGGATGAAAAGGTCATCTATGGATGACATCAGCCGATAGAGGATCAATGCTTTTGTTATCATGATTTGACAGATGAGGAACATAGCAGGTATGATTGCGATATTGCGTTTGTGGGGTATCTGCCACCAACATGGGTGGTAATCGCTCAGCTTTTGGCAAACCTGGAGGACGAGTTAAGCGTAGAACAATAGGGCGGCTGATAGAGGTGGTGGAAGAGCAGTTTTTACTGCTGTACGATAAAACAATAAGGCAATATCTAACAGAGGTTTTTGTAGCGGAACGGTATGCCGAACTGCTTTTAAAGGGGTTTGGAGGTGGTGAGGCACGAAAAAATATCTTTTGTCAAAAACTGCTGAGACTTAATTGGTTTACCGCAAGAAGGCTGATTGTAGAGCAGTTAGCCGCTCAAAACAAGTATAAGATATTGTCCTATGGAGATTATGATACCGGCACACAAGGGATTTCATGGAGGAGATGCATAAAAGATCCAGCTGAATTGTCAAAGACCTATCAATGTGCAAAAATGACAATACAAATAAATCCAAGGGTGACCTATAACCAACGTATCGGAGAAGCATTGCTAAGCCACACAATGGTTATGGTATTGCAGGTAGACGAAAGAGATGATATGACCCCTGCCGGACGTTATTTAAAGGAAAAAGAAGGGAGCTGCTATTTTAAAACAAAACAGGAATTGCTTCAGAAAATAGATTTTTATCTCATGTATGAGGAAGAGCGCTTAGAAGTGATAAGAAAAGGGGCCAGAAAGGCGAAAGAATGTTTGATGGCGGATGCGATTTACCATACGTTGATGGGAGGGCTGAAAGAAAAGATAAGGGCTGAGGGCGATCATTAAAAAAGCGAACGTTCTTTCATAGAGGAGAGTGGAGGGAAAGCATGACTGATAAAATTAAAATTGATTCATATAAATGGATGAAAGGGTGGAAAACATGGATATTAGAAAAACACCGTATAGTAATTTAAAAATATTTGACCATGCAGATGTGATAAGGGCATTGAAAGAAGAAAAGAGAGTAGCTCCTGTCTATGTAAGGATCAAACCAACGAATTACTGTAATCATAAATGTAGCTATTGTTCGTATGCAGATAAGGATTTGGTAAATTGGATTAATGAAGAAAAGAAAAAGAAACAAATTCCATGGGAGAACATGCAGGCTATTTTGGAGGACATGCAGTCGATGGGCGTAAAAGCGATTACATTTAGCGGAGGAGGAGAACCACTCTTGTACCCCCATATCGAGGAGTCACTCCAAAGGGTCTTAGATGCGGGAATTGACTTGTCGATTATCACGAATGGACATCTTTTGAAAGGGCAAAAAGCAGACCTGCTGGCAAAAAGCAAGTGGGTTCGTGTGTCTATGGATGCGGCAAATGCCGAAACGTATGCAAAGATACGTCAATTGCCACTACAGGCTTTTGACGAAGTGTGTGATAATATACGGGCGTTTGCTAAAATAAAAGAGGGTTCTTGTGAATTAGGTGTTAATTTTGTAGTTACACATGAAAATGCGGAACAAATTTATGATATGGCAAAGCTATTAAAGGGTTTGGGCGTAAATCATGTGAAATATACAGCGCGCGTGATGGAGAATTTATTTGAATACCACGAACCAATCAGGGAAAACGTGATAGCGCAAATATATGCAGGAGAAAAAGAATTTAATGGTGACGGATTTTCAGTGATTAATAAATATGAGAGCGATTTCGATGCTCCATTGATAAACAAACGCCTGTATAAAAAATGTTATATGAATGACATTACAGCGGTCATAGGAGCAGATGAGAACGTATATTTCTGCCATGATAAAGCCTATAGCGAGGCAGGTAAAGTAGGGGATTTATCCTTAACTTCTTTTAAGGAATTATGGTTTTTAGATGAGGTAGTCAAAAGATATAAAAATTTCGATGCAGAAGAGGAATGTTGCCACCACTGCGTTTATGATGATAGGAACGAGCTTTTAGGGGCATTCTTTGGCATGGATAGGAATCATATTAATTTTATATAGCTGGCAACAGGGGCGGGGAAGGTGGATTTTGCCAACGGGCATAGAATGTTAGGTAAAACAAAGAGCACATGAACTGCTATTTACAAAATGAATGTTTGGAGAGGTTGGGGAATAAAAATGGCTTATTTTGATTTTATGAGCGATCTTCATACACGTACGAAAAGAGATTACGTGAAAAGGGTAAATGAGGCTGACAAGGCAGAGTGCGCTAAAGTTGCAAAACAGTTCGCATATGACTATTGGGATGGAGACAGAAATTATGGGTATGGCGGCTATACGTATGATGGAAGATGGATTACAGCCGCGCAAAAAATAGCTACCCATTATGGCTTAAAATCTGGTGACAAGGTATTAGACGTAGGTTGTGGGAAAGCCTATCTGCTCTATGAATTGACGCAGGTTGTGCCGGGGCTGCAAGTGTATGGCTTAGACAGTTCAGACTATGCGATACAACATGCAAAAGAAGAGGTGAAGCCATATTTAGTGCATGGGAAAGCACAAGCATTGCCCTATCAGGACAAGGAATTTGACTTGGTAATTTCGTTGGCAACGTTACATAACCTGTACCTATTTGATTTGGAAAGCGCGGTACAGGAAATACAGCGTGTGTCTAAAAGGAATGCTTATATTATGGTAGAGTCCTATCGAAATGAAAAGGAAAAAACGAATCTGCTGTATTGGCAGCTTACCTGTGAATGCTTTTTCCATACAAGCGAATGGGAATGGCTTTATCGTAAGTGGGGCTATACAGGGGATTATAGCTTTATTTTCTTTGTGTAGACGAAGGAAACATACCGAATCAAACAAAAAGGGGCATAGGCTACAATGGAAAATGTATATTTAAAATATTATAAACAACATCATATATCGCCTGTTGCACAGGATATCAGTGATATTGGGCTGCATTACCGAAAACGTGAAAAATTGTATCGGCAATTAGGTTTGCCTGCGATTGCGTTTCAGAATGCAACTATTTTGGAAGTAGGACCGGGAAGCGGATACAACAGCCTATTTTTCTTTCAATTGGGCGGGTATCTGGATTTAGTGGAACCAAATCCAAAAGGCTTTGCAGACATAACAGCCCTTTTTTCAAAATGCGAGATCAGTCCAAATCAGTATACACTGCATGCATGTATGGCAGAAGACTTTAAACCCGATAAAACCTATGATATTATCATTGCAGAAGGATTTTTGACTCATGTGGATAATGGTAATGAAATCATAGCTCGGTTGCAAAAATGGGTGAAACCCGGCGGAGTTATCGTGGTAACCTGTTCGGATGTAGTCAGCCTATTTGTAGAGCAAATGTATCGGTTGGCTGCGCATGCCTTAACAAAAGATATAGAAGCATATAATGATAAAGTAAACGTATGTGCAGAATTTTTTCAAAAGGGAATGAAGCATTTGGGCGGCATGTCAAGAAGTATTGAGGATTGGGTGCGGGATAATATGTTTAACCCAGCATTTAATAGTGAAACGATCATAGATATTGAAAAAATGATTGGACTGTTTGGAACGGATTTTGAGGTTTTGGGAAGTTCACAAAAAATATTTGAAGATTATTCATGGTATAAGGATCTTGCGTTTGAAGAAAGAGAAAACTGCATTTCTCAATACAGGAAGAAGCAACACAATTTTCTTATGGCGGGCATAGCAGGAACGGTTTGGAGTGAAGAGGAAAATGTAAAGCTTAGAGATATTATCTTAAAGATTCGGAGAAATGCGATTACTTATGAAATAGATTTTAACGAAACGCATCTCATAAATATACAAAAGCTTTTGGAAGAAATAATTGCATCCGACTTTCGAATAGATGGCAAAATTAATCTGTTCCTTGCAGAATGTATCGGGATCTTAGATGATGTGCTCCATAATATAGCTCTTGTGGGTGAAAAATATACCATGTTTGGCAAAGTAACAGGACGTGGTCTGCAATATCTTAGCATGGTGAAAGACTACAAGATAAAGCAGATAGATTTATGACAGATGAATATTAGGAAAGGAACCCTATGAATCGAAAGAACGATATGGTTGACGATAAGAAAGCGTATCAGTCAAGCAAAGAGATAAGAAAAGAAATTTTCCTCGTATCCCATAAAGCGAAAGGGGCTCATTTAGGTGGATGTTTTTCCTGTGTAGAGATCTTAAATGCATTGTACTTACAGGGGCATCTAAAGATTGATGCCAAAAACCCTTATGATGAAAATCGGGATCGCTTTGTTTTAAGCAAAGGACATGCGGGATTAGCCCTTTATGCCGTCTTGTACAAAATGGGTTTTCTATCAAAAGAAAAGCTATATTGCTATTGTATGGATGGTGGAAATCTGGGGACGCATCCAAAAAAGAACGAAATACCGGGCATAGAGGCATCTACAGGCTCCTTAGGGCATGGGCTTTCCTATTCCATAGGTCTAGCGCTCGGTGCGAAATATAAAAAGAAGGATTTCAACGTCTATTGTTTGCTGGGAGATGGCGAATGCCAAGAAGGCTCTATCTGGGAGGGCATGTTATCAGCCCCGCAGCTAAAACTGAATAATCTGACCGTTATCATTGACTACAACAAAATGCAGGCGATGGATTATTTGGACAATATTATAGCCCTTACGCCTTTAAAAGAGAAATGCAGGGCATTTAACTGGGATACTTATGAGGTTGATGGCCACAATATAGGCGAACTTATGGAGGCTCTTTGCATGCCGACAAGCACGCGTCCGAAAATGATTATTGCAAATACAGTCAAGGGGAAAGGCATATCATTTATGGAGGGTGAGCCTCTCTGGCATTTTAGAGCACCGAATCTGCAGGAACTTGAAATTGTAAAAAAGGAATTAAATATTACAGACGAGGAGCTGACATTGGGATGAGAAAGGCATTTATTAACGCATTAAATGACATTGCTTTCGAAAATAAAGATATCATGGCTCTTATTTCAGATAACGGTGCAATTGTCTATGACAAATACAGAAAAGAATTGCCAGAACAATATTTGAATTTAGGTATTTCAGAAGCAAATATGATAGCGGCTGCTGCAGGCATGTCAACACTTGGCCTGATTCCCTTTATCTACACCATTTCAAATTTTTTAACAATGCGGGGATTTGAATTTATCCGAAATGATGTTTGCCTAAATAACGCAAATGTGAAAATTGTTGGCACAGGAGCAGGGTTTGCCTATAGTGTATTAGGGGCAACACACCATGCGACAGAAGATATTGCAGTTATGCGCGTGTTGCCAAACCTAACGATTTTTTCACCGGCAAGCCCATTGGAAACGGCGGCTATGACCGCACAGGCAAGCCAGATAGAAGGTCCTGTATATCTAAGGATTGGGACTGGAAATACGCCGGAAATATATGAAGAGTCATATAAGTTTTTAGCTGGAAAAGGCATTACACTTAAAAATGGCAAAGATGTAGCTATAATTGGAACGGGCGGAATTCTAAGCGAGGCAATAAAAGCACATGCAATATTAGAGGAAATTGGAATTGTGGCAAGAATTATCAATATCCACACGATTAAACCGATCGATGAGCAAATTATCATAAAAGCTGCACAGGAAACGAAGAAGATATTTACGTTGGAAGAGCATAGCACGATTGGTGGGCTAGGAGATGCGGTAGGTGATGTCCTGCTTCGCCATGGCTGTACAATGAAGCATTTTGAAAAAATTGGACTTATAGATACCTTTGCGAAAGGGTATGGGTCTTATGAGCATCTAAAAAAAGTGAATAGGCTAGATGCGCAGAGCTTGGTAAACAGGATAGCTGCTTGTTGACGATAATAAAAATTTGGAGGTACGGTGTGTATGGAAAATGCATGGATGAATGTGTTCGAAAAGTACATTAAAGGACAGGAGAACTTTGTTTTGGGCAAACATTTGAGTGCCTTGCTACAACGTGATCCCAAAGCAATGGCTTCTTTTTTTAGTAAATATAAGTTTATTTTTCAGATGGTTGGTGCATCTAAAAATGTGTTGGAAGTTGGGTGCAATGAAGGGTATGGATGTTTCATGCTTTCTAAAAATGCCACGCATGTTGTGGGAATCGATTTTGACAAGGATGCAATTGAATATGCCCAAAAAGCGTTTGGCGCGGATACAATAGACTTTATTTGCGATGATTTTCTTGAGCATGATTTTAAGGGAGAAAAATTTGATTTTATTGTATCCACAGATGTGATTGAACATATTGAGCAGGCAAAAGAAGATGACTTTCTAAAACAAATTTGCAAAAATTTAACGGAGCATGGTGTTGCAATTGTATCAACGCCCAATATTACTGCATTTGAATATGCTTCGGCTCCATCTAGGGAAGGCCATATCAATAATTACGCGCATGAGAGACTGAAGAAACTATTTGATTCGTATTTCCATAATACGTTTTTGTTTTCTAAAAACGATGAAATGGTACATACAGGCTTTTATCCAATGGCACATCATCTTATTATAATGGCTGTTGGACCACGATAGTATTATCGTTTATCAGAAACTGCAAGGCAGATGCTGATAAAAAGGTGCATCTTTTGCGCCGTGAATCTGATGATAGGAACAGTATTTTGCTCCTATCATCAAAGGAGGAACGTGTTTGAAACTACTGATCATTGGAGCAACATCCTATATTGGAAACGCAATTTATTGCGAAGCAAAAACAAAAATGCTTGTCATTGGAACCAGAAATCATACCGCTTCCAATGAATTTGTTTCGTTTGATATGACAAAAGATGATCTTAAAACAATTACAGGCAATTTTCCCAAAGGTGAGAAATGGGCCGTTGTCTGCTCTGCACAGGCTAATATCGATCGTTGCTTTACCTGCTATGATGAGGCGAAAAACATCAACGTTACGGCAACGAAACGGCTATTAGATGGTCTTGGCCAAGCAGGATTTCATACAGTTTTTTTATCCACAGATAATGTTTTTAGCGGACGTGCTGGCTATTACAAAGAATCTGATCCCAAAGATGCGATCAATGCCTATGGAAAAATGAAAGCGGAAGTGGAGGACTATATCCTTTCTCATTGTGAGAAAACTGTAATCATGCGCATTAGCAAAATTGTAGGTGATATACCTCATGCCCGCAATATGTTTACAGAATGGCAAAAGAAAGCGCAAAATGGTGAAAGTGTATATTGTATACAAAACAATATTTTTTCTCCAACCGATCTTAACGATATTGTCAATTGCTGCTTCACACTACTGAAAAAGAAAATGGTAGGATTATACAATGTTTGTAACCAAGAACATTTTGATCGAGCAGAACTTGCACGCCAGTTTTTTAGAAGGATGGATGCAAAGATAGACATTATGGAAAAACCACTTGATTATTTTTCATTTAAGGATAAACATTCTTTAAAAACGTATCTTTGCAATGATAAATTTGTAAGAGAAACAGGGTACATGTTCCGGAGCATGAATGATGTGATGGAAAAGTACCTTATGGGGCAAGTGCATATTTTTTAAAAAGGACAAAAAAAGGCCTAGGAGCGTATTTTGATGGGTAAAATAGTAACGAAAAAAGAATATATTGATTTAAAGCTGGAACTAGAGGGAAAGAGCGTAATTCTTTGCCATGGCGTTTTTGACCTAGTGCACCCGGGTCATGTGATTCATTTTGAAGAGGCAAAAGCATTAGGCGACATTCTAGTAGTGTCTGTCACAGCAGAAAAATATGTGAGAAAGGGACCGGGCAGGCCTTATTTTAAAGATGATTTAAGGCTTAAGTTCCTATCAGCGTTAGAGCCTGTAGATTATGTCATGCTTTCTGAAAATTATACAGTAGATGATATCATAGAAATTGTAGAGCCTGATTTTTATGTGAAAGGGCAGGAATATGCGAAAGCAGAAGACGATATTACTGGGAAAATAAAGGATGAGGTGGAACTAGTCAGAAGCCATGGTGGAGATGTCTATTATACTTCTGGGGAGGTATTCAGCTCTACAAAACTGATTAATCGTGCATTGCCTAGCCTGCCGGATGAAGTAAAAGCATTTGTTGGTGCATTTAAAAGGAACTATTCATTTGACGATATCAAATATTATATGGAAAAAATAGAACATTTAAAAATACTGGTAATAGGCGATGTCATACTTGATGAATATGTCTATTGCCATGTGCAAGGATTAATGTCCAAAGACATGGGATATTCTACAAGGTATAAAAGGTCAGAACAGTATTTAGGCGGTTCGGTAGCGATTGCAAAGCATGTTGCATCTTTTAATGATAATGTATCGCTGATGTCTGTGGTTGGGCACGAAGAGGCAATTCACAGTAGACTATTAAATGAATTAAGCAGTAATATGCGGTTGGCACTGGAATATAGCGATAAATTTGAAACCATCATCAAGCAGAGATTTGTAACGGAAAATGAAAAACGGGAAGAGCTGCATAAGATTTTTGCAATCAATAATCTGCCAATGCCTGTTGTGATTGATGAAGATACAATGGTCCGATTCCGTTGTGCCATAAAAGAAAAGATAGAACCTTATGATCTTGTGCTATTGTGTGATTTTGGGCATGGGCTAATAGATGCGCAAACCATGGAAATCATACAGGAGAAAGCAAAATTTCTAGCAATAAACTGCCAGACAAATTCATCCAACCATGGATTAAACTTAATTACGAAATATCATAGGGCGGATGCATTTACCCTAGATCAACAAGAGCTGAAACTGGCAATGAAGAGCGAGAGCCTTGATGAAAAGATCTTACTACAGCAATTAGCAGAGCACCTCCATGCGAAAGGTTGGCTTACAAGAGGTGCCAAAGGTGCGGTTGGCGTTTCCGATAAAGAGGTACATGAGTGTCCGGCGATGACACTACAGGTTAAAGATACGATTGGTGCAGGAGATGCGTTTTTCTCGGTGGCAAGCCTTTGTGCAACAGTAGATGCCCCTGTGGAAATCGGAACATTTATGGGAAATATCGCCGGAGCACTGGCTGCTAATATCATAGGGAATAAGGAATCAATCGATAAAGTGAATGTATTAAAATATGCATCAACAGTATTAAATATTTAAAGATGGGAAATAAATGTTTGAAGCATTGAATCAAAATAGTCTAAACATAGGATAGAAAGACATGAAACGAAAATGCATGAACTTTATTTTCGCGTAGAGATGAGGGAAGAATATGATTTCATTAGTGACAGGCGGTTGCGGTTTTATCGGCTCGCATATGGTAGACAGGCTACTAAACGAGGGGCATACAGTTCGGGTCATAGATAATTTTTCGACCGGACGTGAGTTGAATTTATCACACCAAAAGGATAACGACCATTTAACAATCTATCGATTGGATATACGTAATAAAGAAAGCATTGAGCCAATTTTTGAAAAGGTAGACTATGTATTTCATATGGCGGCACTGGCTGATATTGTTCCTTCCATTCAAAAACCTTGGGCATATTATTCCTCGAATGTCCTTGGTACTTATAATGTGGTAGAATGTGCAAAAGATGCCAATATCAAAAAACTTGTATATGCTGCTTCCTCCTCTTGCTATGGAATTCCAGATGCCTATCCAACCAATGAGCAGGCCAAAATTAGGCCACAGTATCCATATGCCTTGACAAAGCGGCTTGGAGAAGAAACTGCATTACATTGGGGACAGGTGTATCATTTACCGGTTATCACATTACGGCTATTTAATGTGTATGGAACGCGCTCTAGGACATCAGGCACGTATGGAGCAGTATTTGGTGTATTCCTTGCTCAAAAGTTAGCAAGCAAACCATTTACAGTTGTGGGCAACGGAGAGCAGACAAGGGATTTTACTTATGTTACGGACGTTGCAGATGCATTTTACACAGCGGCAGTATCTTCTGTTGTAAATGAAACATTCAATGTAGGCAGTGGGGGGACTTATTCTGTAAATCATTTATGCAATCTATTAGGAGGGGAGATTGTCCATATACCAAAACGCCCGGGCGAACCGGATTGTACCTTTGCTGACACATCTAAAATTGAGGAACGGCTGGACTGGAAAGCCGGTGTATCATTTGAAGAGGGCGTAAGGAATGTTCTTGCCAATATAGACTACTGGAGGGAAGCGCCGGTTTGGACTCCGGATACCATTGGGATAGCCACAGAGGACTGGTTTAAATATCTTGGAAAGGAAGACTTGGCATGTTCAAAGATTATATAGAGCGATTAAAGGATACCTTGGATAAAACCCAGTATTACAGGGAAACAAGTGTTCTAAATATCTATGAAGATGCGATGCGGGAGATTGTAGATGTTTTCTTCCAGATTAAAAGGGAAGGGAAAAATCTGTTTTTTATAGGGAATGGAGGAAGTGCGGCAATAGCGAGCCACATGACATCGGATTTTATGAAAAATGGAGGAATGAATACATACAGCCTTTATGATGCCTCATTAACAACATGCATGGGGAATGACTATAGCTATGACTATATATTTTCAAAACCTTTAGGATTTTTATTAAAGAAGCATGACCTATTAGTGGCTATCAGCAGTTCCGGCAATTCGGAAAATATTGTAAAAGCAATTCATACGGCCAAAGAAAAAGGGGCTGTCATTATTACATTTTCCGGCTTTGGAAGTGATAATAAAATAAAGAGTATGGGTGATTACAATGTATATATCCCATTAGGGGAATACGGGATTGTAGAATCTATCCATAATCTGATCTTACAGCAGATTGTAGATACTATTTTAGCGAAAGACGGTGTTGGACTATGAAAAAGCCAGCTGTTTTTTTGGATAGGGACGGTGTCTTGGCAGTAGAAAAAGGGTATGTAACAAAACTGTCGGATCTAGAACTATTTCCATATGCAAAAGATGGTATAAGCCGCATGCATGAGCTTGGATATTTGGCGATTGTCGTTACAAATCAGTCAGCTATTGCACGTGGCATATTAACCGTAGAAGAACTGTATCGGATGAACTATTTTTTAATGGAAGAAATAAAGGTAGACGCCATATACGCTTGTCCTCATTCAGGCAAGGAAGACATACCATGTACCTGTAGGAAACCCGGTACTGCAATGGTGGAAAAAGCGATACAAGAGCATGATATTGAAAAAAGGGGTTCTTATTTTGTGGGTGATCGTGCATCTGACATTGAAACGGGATTACGTTCAAAATTGCAGACGGTGTTGCTAGAATCAGGATATGGGATCAAGAGACTTGAAAAGGCAGTAAAGCCTGATTATGTGTGTAAAGATTTAATTGATTTTATTAATCGCATCTTAATCGGATAGGAGCAAAAAGATGGAAAAAAAAGTTAGTATTATCGTTCCCTGCTATAACTCAGAAAAGTTCTTGGATGATTGTTTTACATCTATACAGCGACAGACCATTGGATTTGATCAAATAGAACTGATTTTTATCAATGATGCTTCAACGGATGGGACTTTAGATAAGTTGCTTGCATATGAAAAAAAATTTCCCCAATCGCTCATTGTCATCAATTCAATGCGCAACATAAAACAGGGGGGTGCAAGAAACCTTGGGTTAGAATATGCAACCGGACCATACATTATGTTTGTCGATTCAGATGATTGGATTAAACCGCAGCTGTGTGAAACCTTGTATCGGATTGCGCAAGAATATGATACGGATATCATTCAATACCCTTTTATACAGTATGTAAGCGAAACACAGCAAAATATGACAGAAAGTGTTCAGTATGGCTTTTTGGATACAGAAGATGTCAATGTAAAACGTGGTTTGCTTGTGGGTATCTATATGGAATTTTGTACTCAAAATAAATTTTATAAACATTCTTTTGTAAAAGAATGTGGAGCAAAATTTCCAGAAAATGTTGTTTACGAGGAACCGTTTTTTCTTTATCCATTGTTTATTGCCGCAAAGAAATTATATTGTACGTCGCAAGGGATGTATTACTACCGTCAGACCACACAAAGCGTATCAGCTAGGTATGTGAGCGAGCCGGGTAAACTATACGATCGTCCAAAGGTTCAGCTGGAGCTGCTGAAAAAATTGGTAAAAGACAAAAAAACAATCAATCTGTTTTACAATGAGATTGAATACTATTTTTTGACTAGCTATTATGTAGAAACATTATATTTTTCTGGATCTTATCATTTATATCTTGGAATAGACTATTTTGAAGAAATGCAAAAGAGGGTATTGGAATTATTTCCCGAATATGAGGAAAATGTTTATTTAAACCTAAATAAATCCGGCAAAGCAAAGGAAATTTTAAAATCTGTGCATAAAAAATTTGATCAGCAAGGATTAATGGATTATTGTGAAGCAATAGCAAAGCTAGTGGACGCTGCGTCACAATAGGAACTCTTAACAGGTTCTTATTTAGCTGTTGGGAGGTATGTCAGTATTTGTACTGAGCTTAGCATATGAGGTTTCCATTGCATTTTTTCAAACACTACAATGGAATCATAAAAAGATATACCATAAGTAGAGTTGGCAAATGTGAAATCTTTCTCATTACCGTCTTGCGGTATCCGAGCATGTCTAATATTTAAAGAATCAATGAGGCCTTTGCAAATTTCTATAAAAGTCCCTTCTTTCTTTAGTCCACCATCGAACTCTGACCAGTATGCCGTGTGGAGATCTTCTACCAAATAGATGCCATTCTTGCTTATTCTAGGATATAGAAAATGAAAGGTGGTATTAATATCATTCATCATATGGCTACCATCATCAAGTACAATATCCGGTGCTCCAAATTCATTAATGATATCCTGCAAAAAATGAAGATCCGACTGATCGCCTATGCGGATATTTACAAATTGATTTTCGACACATTTACAGTTTGGATCGATGTCAATTCCTACAACGGTTGCAAGCGGACCAAAATATTTTTTCCACATTTGAATAGAACCACCATATTGGACACCTATTTCCCAAAATACAATTGGCTGGTTTACAAACCTGCCAAAATGCTTTTCATATATTGGAAAGTAATGTTCCCATTTATCTATTGGTAGTTTGTCCTTTTTTAAAAATTCACTGTATAGCATAGCATCCTCCTCCTATGGGTCACAAGTTTAGTTGGATTTCTTTAGTGTCTAGTTAATAGTTGATGTTTCTGGCATTTTCCCTTTATTTTTATATTATTTTATAGCATAAATAAAAAAATAGCAAGTATGGATTTAGAAGGTACTAAAAAATCGTAAAGATGATACATGTAGCTAATCGTAAATATGCCACATGTAGTTAATCGTAAACACCCTGCATGCAGTTAATGCTTGTCAAGTCTGTAATTTTGTGAGATAATGACGGCAGATAAAGTGAAAACATAAGAAAAATGTTAATTAATTCTGATAGGCTTTGTACGATGAAACAAAAAGCGTTGTGGTATAACTTCTGATTGCTTTTTAGGCCGAAATGATATACAGGAGATTTCGGATGGCCTATAAAAGAAACTTGTCACAGATAACAAGGAGAGCGCAAATTGATTATGACATATGAGCTTTATAGCCAATTTAGCTGTAAAACAGACTGCATCGATAAATGTTGCAAGGCAACTCGATGGACGATTCCGATAGATGCAGATACATTGAAAATTTATTCTGAAATTGCGGGAGACTTTGGGAATGAATTGTGTGAGGCTATAAATTCTTCAAATGGAATCGTGTCATTTAGGGCAAAAGAAAATGGATACTGCGCCATGTATGGGGAAGATGGGTTATGTAGGATCCAGAAAAATATGGGGCATGATAAACTGTGCAAAACCTGCCAAATATATCCACGAGGCGGTTATACTTATAATGGTATATTACACCTTATTTTATCGCTTTCGTGCCCGGAAGCTACAAGGCTTCTTTTATTCAATGAAGTGGGGTTGTCTTTTGTAGTTGGAAATGAAGAACGAAAAGACTTAGGCCGCGAAACAGATTCAAATCGGTCTATTGAAAAAATTGGTTACAGCATAAGAGGCTTTTGCGCAAAAATTATACAGAATCGTACAGTTCCTTTAGCTTCAAGACTTGTATTTCTTACCTTGGTGTTTAAAAGCCTATTGCAGATTTCGCTTGTGGAAGAAAACAGTCAGAAATTCAACGATGTGATATCTTTGTATACAAAACGGGCACTGACGCTAGAGTCATACAATGACCTTCTAAGCTTAAGAAACACATTGTTAACGACAAGAACAAGCTTTTATAAGCAACTATATGAAGTCGTTAAGTGGTTTATCCAAAAAGAAGCAGTTTTAGATGCAAATGTGGAATTTTATAATCAAATCAATCGGTTTTATGAGCACAAGGACCATATAAAATACAGCGATATTGAACGATTAAAAGAAAAACTATTTGACCAATACTATGACAAGCATGAATATGTATTTGAAAATTATCTCATCAACAGTATCTTTTGCGATCGCTTCCCGATGCATGAAAAAGGACTGGAAACAGCATACCTGCATACGCTGTTAGATTATGCCATACTGCAAGTCTTTATCATTGCACTTAATTATGATAAAGATAAACTAGAAGATAGCGATGTTCTCAATGGGGTATATTACTTTTCACTAAAAACGAGGGGCATCAGTGGCTATGACAGGAATTTGGACGAGCTTATTCATAGTTTTGGAGAGACTGATATTTTGGCTAGCATTATATGCTTGTTGACGTAATCACCATGATGCAATGGGATATCTTAAAATTTGGCGACTTGTATAAGCATGATAAGAATAGAAGCCGATACAAGCAAAGATACTCTTTCGCTATTGCATTATGAAAGGAAAAAATAACCCTATGATGGTACAAACTTTTAAAGAGTTAAAAACAAACGCGAGGCAATTTGAAGCATTTTTAGAAATACTTCAACCGGATACCCCTATTTATATATGGGAAGCGTCTAAGGAAGGTCAGACTTTAGCACGTATATTATCCGCTGATTTTAAGGATGTAACACTATGGGATGCCAGCATACAAATGGGTCAAAAGGAGAAACTTTTGGATGCTTCAAGGGATGTGTTTATTAAAAATCTTTCGGCAGAAGCATTGGATGCGATAGACAGGAACAATTCCTTTATCATCAATGCCACTTCTTCTCCGGAAATAGCCAAGGGCGTACATGGTTTATTGGCAAATATGGGATTCACCCATATTTGCTTAGCCAATCAGTTCCTTTTGGATTATTTAGCACAAAAAGTTTTTTCAGACTACGAAATTTATAATAAACGAAACACAAGAACGGATTTTGCCCCACTAGAAGATAACATGTTCTGTATCGTTGATGACTGGTGCTCTTTTGCCGGCACACACATGAATGATACATATTTTGTTCAAGACTTATGGGGAGCGCGCAAAGTATTTAAGGCGAACCCAAAAGAGCATTATGATATTGGATCTAGAGTAGATGGCTTTATTGCACATATACTAAGCTTTAATATGAAAACAACCCTAATTGATGTCCGCCCATTGGAAACGTATGGAACAGAAAATATAACCTTTATGCAAGAGGATGCAACATTACTCCTTGGCATTGTAGACAGATCGATTGAATCGTTGTCGGCACTTTGCTCCCTTGAGCATTTTGGGCTTGGAAGATATGGCGACCCGGTAGACCCGCAAGCTGACCTAAAAGCTTTTAAAAGCGTGCAACGAGTCTTGTGCGAAGGGGGGAATGCCTATATTTCGCTACCAATAGCAGAAGTTAATTCGCTACAATTTAATGCGCACAGAATATATAAGCCATCATTTGTTGTGGAGCAGTTTTCTGATATGGAACTGATTGAGTTTTCACACACCTCCTTACAAGGATTGGTTAAAAATGCTCCCATAGACTATAAAGGCGATTATGCATTTGGGCTATTTCATTTTAGAAAATTGAAGGAGGAACGAACGTGAATGTTTTTGAAACTGCGCTCTCGTTATTGGATAACATAGCATCAGCCAATACCTATTTGGAGAACATAAAAGAGCGCTATGCCTTAAAGCTTGCAACGCTTTTTGAATGTATCATATGTGGGAATTCGCCCTATACAAAACATCTCGCAACTGTATTGCATGAAAAATACAACTGCAAGATAAGTATTGTTGATATAGAACCGGATCATACAATAAAACCTGTTTCATTCCTGCAAACCGCACCAAAAGATGCGACATATATTCTCGCATCGACCGTATATCTTGGATATTACAGCCGTTTGCTCCTTGACAGGGGGATTAAACGCATGATCCCGTATCATGCGCTACCATTGTTAGATGTGGATTTTGATTTTTCCAGGAAAGCATACTCAGCAGTATTTTTTCGCACCGGCATGGAATCTATTGTCAAAAATAGCATCGTATATAAAAATCTGCTTCTGTCCATGTCGGACAGCGAATCTGTTGAAATCATGGCAAAGTTTATTTGCTATCGTTTGACTGCCGATTATCATTACGCTTGTGTGCCTGCACATAAAGATGTCTATTTTGGGCACGAATTTCTGTCTGTATCAGACCATGAAGTCGTCATTGATGGCGGTGGCTTTGACGCAGATACGTTGGAAGCATATCTAAAACATTATAAAAATTTTGATGAATATTGGCTATTTGAACCGGAAGCGGCACTTTTGGAAAAGGCGAAAGCGCGTTTCACAGCGAAAAACATTCATTTTTCAAACCTTGGACTTTATGACAAGGCAACAACACTTTCGTTTTTAAGTAACGGACAAGGCATGGGGCGTATTGCGGCAAGTGGCGACCTATGTATCCAAACAGCAAAATTGGATGATTTGGTGGATTCTAACGTGAGTTTTATGAAACTTGACGTAGAAGGTGTAGAATTGGCTGCACTGGCAGGTGCGGCGAAACATATTCGGACGCACAAGCCAAAGCTTGCAATTTCGGTATACCATAACCCGGAGGATATGTTGACGCTTTCTACATACATAAGGGAACTCGTGCCAAAGTACCGCTTTTATCTGCGCTGTGGCTATGACAGTTTATATAATGATTTGGTGCTGTTTGCAGTAGTGTAGCAAAAACAAAAAGATTGTCTTATGTTTTTTAACAGTAGCCTTGGTAGATTGATACTGATGATGGGAGAAATACGTATGAACTGCAAGGAAACAGAAATTGCCTTTATTATTTGTGTGAACAATGAGCGTTATTTTAAAGAGTGCCAACATTATATTAACTGCTTACAGATACCAAAGGGGTATCATATAGATATTATTTCAATACGAGAAGCGGAGAATATAGCAAAAGCATATAATGCGGCGATGGAAAGCAGCGATGCAAAGTATAAAATATATTTGCATCAGGATGTTTTTATTGTAGATCCCTTTGCCATCGTAAAGATCGTACAGATTTTTAAAGCGCGTCCTAATGTAGGGATGATTGGAACGTTAGGCTGTACAGACATTCCGAACGATTGTAGTAGTATGTATGAAGCATGGAATGTTGGACATGTAGTGGCAGCAGGGGGCAAAGAAATAGTCGTATATAGGTTGGATATGAAGGAACATGAGGTGTTGGCTGTTGATGGGATGTTCATTGCGACACAATATGATTTGCCTTGGAGAGAAGATATTATACATCATTGGATTCTTTACGATTTCAGTCAGTCATTCGAATTTCGCAAAAAGGGATATACAATACTGGTTCCGCCACAAGAACAGGAATGGTGTTTGCACGATGCAGGGTCTTTGGATTTCCGGGACTATGAGGAGACGTTTGAGAACTTTTTGAATCATTATACAGATGAATTCAACCGTCCGGATCTAAAAAAGCCAATACCTGGTGGCGATAAGGAAATATGTCGGCTGATGGTAAAACTAAAGGAACATATGAAAGCATTATTAATGTCAAATCAGATTGCATCCATAAGGGAAACACTGCCTAACTACTATGATGTAATGTATATGGATACAGAATTTATGGTTTTGTGTAACATTTTGGAAATTGATGCTATGGAAGATAAGTATGGAATACCAGTAGAACAAAAATTTGTAAACCAGCATACCTCATGGGAGAGACTGCTAGAAACTTATGATCGTTTGAAATTTCTCCTTCGCAGAATTGAATACGATGTAGCAGAAGGGACTAGGGAGGAAGCGATACAAATAATCTTGAGGATGGGTATATCGAAACCGGCAATTGTAATGATCATTTCCTGCTCTGTATGTAGACAGGACAAAGTCATTCGTATTCTATTTGGATAAAAAGACAAAAACTGTAAAGAAAGCGCACGAAAGACTTAAAATGAAATTTCAGAATCAAAACTAGGAATAGCTAAAAATTTATTAAGGCTAGGGATGAAGATGCAACAGATCTTAGAAACTACGCATTTGCCGGTTTCTAAAAATAGAGGAAAAGCGATCTTAAACAGGAGAAAAGCAGATGAAGAAAGTTGCATTGATAACAGGGATTACGGGGCAGGATGGCTCTTATCTTGCTGAATTCCTATTAGAAAAAAAATATGAGGTTCATGGAATTGTAAGGCGGTCTTCCGTGCCTAATACGGCAAGAATTGACCATCTAATCACTAAAAATGCGATTGTACTTCATGATGGCGATCTCTTGGATTCCTCTTCACTCATTCGCATTATAAAGCTTGTAGAACCGGACGAAATCTATAATCTTGCAGCTCAATCTCATGTGCAGGTGTCATTTGATGTACCGGAATATTCCAGTGATATAGATGCGATTGGAGTGTTGCGGATTTTAGAAGCAGTTCGTATCCTGAATTTAACGAAAAAAACGAAAATATATCAGGCTTCTACATCTGAGCTTTATGGAAAAGTCGAGGAAGTCCCTCAAAAAGAAACAACCCTCTTTCATCCCTACAGCCCCTATGCGGTCGCAAAACAATATGGTTTCTGGATGACAAAAGAATATAGGGAAGCGTATGGCATGTTTGCAGTAAATGGAATACTATTCAATCATGAATCTGAACGCCGGGGAGAAAATTTTGTAACCAGAAAAATTACAAGGGCGGCTGGACGTATTGCCTGTGGACTGCAGGAAAAATTATATTTAGGAAATATGGATTCAAAAAGAGACTGGGGATATGCAAAAGATTATGTGGAATGCATGTGGCTGATGTTGCAGCAGGCAAGACCAGAGGATTTTGTAATCGCTACGGGCGAGCAACATACTGTTCGGGATTTTGCACAGAAAGCGTTTACAGCAGTTGGGATACATCTGTGCTTTGAGGGTATGGGACTTTTAGAAAAAGCAGTTGATAGGAAAACAGGTAAGACAGTGGTTGAAGTAAATAGGGACTGGTTTCGTCCTACTGATGTGGATAACCTTTTAGGAGACCCAACAAGGGCAAGAACCATACTGGGTTGGAATCCGCAAAAGACAAGTTATGATGAGCTAGTGAGCATTATGGCGAAATATGATTTAAAACTGGCACAGGAAGAAAAAAATATAAATGATTTAAAACCGGCGCAGGAAGAAGAAATATAAGTGATTTAAAACCAGCACAAAAAGAGGGAAATTATGCATAACAATGAAAAAATATATGTAGCAGGTCATCAAGGCATGGTAGGTTCTGCAATTGTGCGAAAATTAGCAAGAGAAGGGTACAATCATGTTATAACAAGAACGCATGATGAATTGGACTTAGGAAGACAGGCGGCGGTAGAAGTATTTTTCGCAAAAGAAAAGCCGGATTATGTATTTCTGGCAGCGGCAAAAGTAGGTGGAATCATTGCAAATGCAGAATCACCGGCTGATTTTTTGTATACTAATATGGCAATAGAGATGCATACGATGCATGCTGCATGGCAGAATGGCTGTAAAAAACTATTGTTTTTGGGCTCTTCCTGCATCTATCCTAGGATGGCACCACAGCCTATGCCGGAAAGTTGCCTGTTAACTTCTAAATTGGAGGAAACAAATGAAGCCTATGCCCTTGCAAAGATCTCTGGTTTGAAATACTGCGAATATCTCAATAGACAGTATGGGACAGACTACATCTCTGTAATGCCGACAAATCTATACGGTCCAAACGACAACTATCATCCTATGCATAGCCATGTCCTGCCGGCATTGATCCTTCGATTGCATGAGGCAAAAGCAAAAGGGAAACGGGAAGTAGTCTGTTGGGGCAGTGGTGCACCTTATAGGGAATTTCTGTATGTAGATGATTTGGCAGATGCATGTCTTTTCTTAATGAATAACTACTCTGGAAATGAAACAGTTAATGTGGGAACAGGACAGGAAATTACGATTAAGGAACTTGCAGGGCTGGTAGCAGAAATAATAGGTTATGACGGAGAAATCGCATGGGATACAAGTAAGCCGGATGGAACACCCAGAAAACTTTTAGATGTATCAAAGCTAATAAATTTAGGGTGGAATTATCAAGTAGAATTAAAAGAAGGTATTCGTTTTGCCTATGGAGATTTTCTGCACAATCTAATGAGGTAATTTATATTGCCGATGCGGTAAAGTAATTAGAGAAAATTATAGCTGCATCAAAACAAGCTTTGAATGAAATTTCTATTATTGACTATAACAATATTGATTATAATAAAGTCGCCTGATAAATAGAACATGTCCCAAAATTGAAAGGAAGTGCCAACATGCCATTCGCACAGGGAAAAAAGACATACACCAACGAAGACTACGATTCATTCTCCGAAGATGAAAGGATAGAACTGATTGACGGTCAAATCTACTACCAAGTCGCATCGAACAGGACACATCAAAAAATATTAATGCATCTATCAAAAGTTAAAGCGAATTATATTGATTCACACAACGGCGCATGTGAAGCCTACCCTACCCCATTTGCCGTCAAATTAAATCAAGATGAATAAATTTCTGCTGAACCAGATATAAGCGTGATATGCGATAAAAAGAAACTTGACAAAAGAGGGTGCAACGGTGCGCCAGACTGGATCATTGAAATCATATCGCCAAGCACTGCCCGGCACGACAACTGCTCCATGCTCTGCTACCAGATCCCGAGCGTATCCGTAAAGCGGATTGCCACGCTGATGGGCGATACCAAAAAGATTGTATTGGGATACTTACGACTACATTATTTTAAACAAGGAGGACGTAGAAAAAGCGATTGAAAAAGCATTTAATTTCTAACGGAAATCTAACAGTTTGCTTCAAACCTAACAGAAATCTAACAAATAAAATGAGAATATCGCCCCAAAATGGATTGCTTATACAATCTAGAAAATGGCTAAATCCCTTGTAAATTACTGAACTTCTAGGATTTATAAAATTCGAAAAACTGTAAAATAAAAATACGGCACATTACCCATGGTTACACACCCAAAGCCCATGATCTTCAGACAATAAATACTTTATCTGGTTCTCCGAAATATCTGCATCATTATAACATAGTAAAATGATCAAAGCATTCGGTTTCTTTCTCGGCACTTTAGTTCCCTTCTTATTTGTTTGACTTTTATTTAGTTACTTAATATCTCTACCACCCTTTTGCAATAATCCGCTAATTCTTGCTGATTAAATTTCTTGCGCACGGATTTTAAAACCTCCGCAACATTACAAAATTCCTTCTGTTTTAAATAGGGGTTCTGCTCCCAGTTTGGGCATCGTTCCAGAACCGTTTTTTGCATTTCTTCAAAATAGTCTATTCCAAAATACCAAGAATGTAATCCGGCAAAATATAGTGTTTCCATATAATAGCTATGTAAAAAATGATATTCGATCTCATTATAAAACGCATTGACTGCTTTTTTATCTTTTAATAATTTATCCAATAGCACAAGTTGAACCTTTGGATGGTCATACAGTTTACCCGGCTGGCTCACGTAACTGCTTGTTACGCTTGCCCTTGTGCGGCGATAATAATACATGCCCTCTTCCATCCAATATACTTTCCTTGCAGCTACGATCAAAGGATAGGCAAAGGATGCCTCTTCATAGGCAGCATGCTCCACAAACTTTGCCTCAACTTCCTTTATAAGGGAATGCTTATAAAATTTATTTTGGCTGCCAAAATCCATATAATCACCAAGTATTAATAATTGTCGCTTGGTTTGAACATTTTCTACAGCTAAGAAGCCATACCGCAAACTTTTTTCCGTTTCCTGTTCGGTTTCACTATAATAGTGCACAAAAGGATAGGCAATGATATCCGCATCATACTCCTGTGCGATCTGATATAGTGCTTCACACATTTCTGGTTTTATCCAGTCATCCGAATCAACAAACATGATATAGGTTCCGGTTGCATAATGAAGCCCTAAGTTTCTTGCTCCCCCCTGTTGTGTATTGACTGCCGAGTCTATTATGATAATTGATTCGGGGAAATTTGTTTCATAACCTAGCAGCTTATTTAAAGTATCATCCGTTGAAGCATCATTAATAAAAATCACTTCTAATTTATCCATTCCAAGGGTCTGTTTTTGTATAGATATAAAGCAATCATCCAGAAACTCCTCTGAATTATAACAAGGAATTATAATACTAATTATTTTACCCACCCTATCTTTGTTCAGCCTTTCATCCATTTATTGATTGCCTCCGTATTCTTTTAAGTATTTTATACGTTCTTCAAAATAAGGTTCCATATTTGAAGAGCCATTGTTATGGAGGCACCATGGTATGTCTGTACTTGGAACGACTACTTTATACCCCTTTTTTTGGAACTCCTTGCTCTGGGAAATGTCATAGAAATGCCAGTGTAAAAATATGTCGTCCCGCCATACTATATCATACTGGGTCATCATAATCAAGCCATCAATAGCCTCTACTTCCTGGAATTCTGCCTCAATTTCACCATACAAAGAACTAGTGGTATATACATTGCTGGAATATAATTTGCCGACCGCTTTTTCTTTCCACATTATTGCTGTGGACATTAAATTCAGACAGCCAACTACTCCAACCATACCAATCGATTTATTTTCAAATAATGCCAGCAAATCATAGAGTATATTTTTATTTACGATAAACACATCCTGATGTAAGTATATTTTATATTTGGCATCGGTTTTATTCATCCCTTCATTATAGCCTAAAGTCATGGAATGTGCATCTTTTATCGCAATCACTTCCATCTCATATCCGCTCGGAATATTTAATTTATAAATATAATGCACACATTCATCTTCATACAAGCTATCATTTATACACATAATAAAACAAAATTTTTTCTCATTCATATTCGCTCCCATGAACCAACCATTTCATAAATCATCCTGTTAAAAGACATCTTTCCCGCTATCTTCCCCATCTTTTTTTATAGCCCTCATACACATCGGTTGGGTTCGCTATACGTAAGGTATACTGTTCCATTTGATCCGGCAAACCACTTACAAAGCATATATCTGCCATTTCACATAATAGGCGCTCCTCTTGTGGCTCTATTTCAAGCGCATAGTTCAAAATGTGAAACGCCTCTTCATGTCTACCCTCCCACCTCAAAATAAAAGCAATGCTATAAGCTGCATTCACCTTGTCACAAGAAGCAGTTGCCAGAACGCCAATCATCGAATAAACAGACGTCCTGTATTGATTTCTGAAATTTAGCAAACACTTAATCGCATCCGAATCGCTATCAAACTCTATTCTCCAAATCACAAATTTAAGTTTCAGAAAATATGAAATGAGATCCGAAATATTAAAACCGTGATCCAAAATCGTATTTTCTTTTACATTATTTTCTTTTTCTATTCGATATATCTCTACAATAACCTTTAATTGTGTGATTGTATCATCTCGAAAATATGCTTTTGCAAATGCTTGATCTGCAAAAAGGCTGATTAATTCCATGTTTGCCTGTTCTAAATGTTGCTCCAGCAAATTATTTATTTTATGATAATAGTCCTTTAAATGAACACCATACGTACGGTTCCAGACCTGCATTTCTTGAATTTCATACTCAATTCCATCTATTTTTAATTGTTTCAAGAGCTTGTCCATAAAAGTACCTTTCCCCAGCCGGTACACTAGATACGGCTCATCTTCCGTGCGATTCACTTGCGCTTTCGTTATCGTGATGTTGCGCTTTCACTTCAAAAATAAAGGTATACGCCTCGTGTAGCAGGATTTCATCCGCATTGCCCTGCGCTTGTTTCATTAATTTTTGTTTTTCCTGCTCTGTTAGAACTAATGTGCTGTAATCGGATTGTGTGATCACGAGCCTTGCTCGTGCAAATATAGCCAGAATCTCCTCTAAGCGAAGGTAAACCCCTTCTCTGTCATTCGAAAACTTTTTGATACAATCGGCATTTTTAACGGAAACAATCATTTTGCCGGTTCTTTTTAATAAGCGTTTTGCTTTCTGCAAAAGCAAAACCGGGTCATTTTCTACCGCAATTGTCCCATCCAGAATAATATAGTCAAATGCCCTTTCCCAAAACGTAGCCCTACCTTCTAAGCAATTGCCTTCTTTTAGGTTTGTAACTTGTTTTGCAATTATACGAAGTTTTTCATTGTTTTCAATCCCAACGACCTGTATTCCTTGATACTTGCTTTCAAGTCTTGCCAAGGTACATCCCAATTTAGCTCCAATTTCTAAAACATTGCATACCGGCTCATGCGGCTGTATCATATCAACTATCGCAGGATCTACAAAGTTATAGTGCGCATAATTAAATCCATACTTTTCGCTTAGCTTTTTCTCGTTTTTTGACACGAGCTTTAATTGTTCCTTTTCATTTTCACCAAAGGACTTGCTTCCGTAATGGTAGATAAAGCTGTTTTTACACAAAAGCAGCTGATAGCCCTGTTGCAAAATCCGGATGCATAGATCATTGTCTTCATAATGCCCTGGACTAAATCGGGCATCCAATATGCCTACTTTATCTAATGCGGCACGTTTTATTAACATTGCAAATCCAATAAGCCATGCTTTTTTTTCATATGGATATTGCATCGGCACATTATTCTTATCGGCATAGTCAATCCACTGTGAAAGCGTATCAAAGTTTTCTGCTACCTGCTGATCATTTGCCACTGCATTGGAAACACTTCCGGTGGCTCCAATATTATCACGTTCATATAATCCCATACGTAGCCAAAATAGCGCATCGCATGGAACAACGGTATCATTGTTCAGCAAGAATATATCAAAGGTCTGATCCGCAAGTTCAATCCCTTGATTGCAGCCAATGGGAAATCCCCTGTTGTCATCATTTAAAATCAGCTTGATATTCTCTTGCTGTATCAGCCATTCTTGAATCCCGTCAGAAGAAGCATTGTCCACCACAATCAATTCATAGGTGCTTGGATGGTTATTTTGACGAATGCTCTGGATACAGTCTTTCGTAATCTGCTGATAATTATAGGATAATAAAATAATTGCAGTTTTAGAAACATTGACCGTATATTTTGCTTTCAGCCTATCTATCACATGGACTGCATCGGCTGTCTCCTCACGATCTCTAGAATAATGCAGTGCATTTTCATAGCATAGATATGCCTGATTTGGATTCTTTTTTTCATATTTCTGCCCAAGTTTTATATAAAAACTGCTGTGTTTTCCTGTTTTCATTTATTTATAATCCTCTGCGTGTTGTAATGTGTACAGATGCAATCTAGTTTAATATGCATTTTTTTACTATCTTTCTAAGTCTTTCCCAATAACCCATGATACATTAATTTTATTATTTTTACGCCAAATCGGATCCTATAAACTTCCTATTCCTTTGCTACAGTATACTCGCATATTGCCTGGATTGCCTGTGTTGAAACGCCCATCCTTCAAAAAAATCGCCCGTCATGGAGCACTCGTAGCATTTCGGGGGCAACACTTGTTGGTTGCATAGCGTTGCGACTACGTTTGTCCTGTGGAATTTCCTGTCGTGTTTTACATCTTTGACATGGACACCGGCTTTTGCCCTGTCATACTCACGTACCAAATCTTTCCAAATCCTGCTTTCATTAATAAAAACATGCTTCTCCGGCATGCTCCCCGATACCGTTTCTAAATATTCCGCTCTCTTTCCTTCTGATTTTTTCTAGTACAAGAAGGATTTTTTATACGCCAGATTCATTTTTTCAAAGGCGTAAAAAACGGCCTGTCCGGTGTAACCGAAAGGTTCGGCAAGTTCAGAAAGATATGTGCCAGTTTTCTTAACGGATTGTTTTAATTTTTCCCTATCTATCTTTCTTGAACGGGTTTTCCTGTAATCCGGTTTCAACGAACCTGTTTCTTCGAGCAATTTTTGCCAATCTTCTAAGGCGGACGGATCTATTTTGAAGGATTCATATAATTCTGCATACATATGTCCTTCGCCCATAAAATCTAATGCCTTTTTCCTAAAGCCCTCACTATATGCCATATTTATATATCGGATGTATTATCAAAGTTGTTTAGTACTATCAATGTGATTCGCTATAAGACTACAGTTAAGTCGGGCATGGCAGACATAGTAAAGAATATAATCCATAGGATCTTAAACCCTATAGCAGCAGAAAAGTCAGCCAGTGAATTTTTGAAACATAAGCACCCTTCCATTTCACATGGCGACTGGAAGGGTGCTTTGTGGTTTTAAGCGTTTTTGTAGTTTTCCTTTCAAATTTTAGGTAGTAGGATTTCTTTCTATCTTTCTAGCCTACCTTTTTTGATATCCATATCGTCTAATTGCTTCAAGCCGTCTATCCCACTCGTTTGATAGGCTTTTAAAAATGCGGCTATTGTTGGTTTTGAGATACCTAAAACATGCATGATGGCTTTGTGCTTAAGTTTTTTGGATTTTAGAAGTAGAATAAATGCAGATTGCCGTATTTTGGGATTGTCATTATTCTTTGCTTCAAAGACTAATTCTTTTAGCTCTTGTTCTGTGAAATTAATTTTTTTCATTTTTTTGTACACTCCTGATAGATTTTGCAAATATAGGTGGCTTCTTCGCTTGGTATTTTCATAGATAAACATATGGTACGCAGAATTCGAAAGGACCAATTGTTAAATGGGATTTGATATAGCCTCTGGGCCGATCGCACTTATAGATCATTTTAATTCATTTTTCTGCATTTGAACATACACCTATAGAGAATACTTAACATGCAAATACCTACATAGCTACCTATCATAGAATGCCGTTTTAAAAACAGAACGAAATATTTTTTCAAGCTGCACTTGGTAGGTGAATTCTTGCTGTATTTTATGAAGTCCATTTTGTGCAATTTCTTTGCGTTCGTTTTCATGGGTCAAGTAATAGGAGGTCTTTAAAAGCAAGTCCTCTTCGCTGTCAAACAAAACCAGTTCACTGCCGTCGACAAAATACGAGGCCAGTTCGGGCTGGTAATTAGAAAGCAAAAATCCACCTGCCCCCATAATATCGAGTGCCCGCAAGGGAATACCGGATACGATAGAGCGCAGGGTGAGATTTATATTGATGTCGGAGGAGTAGAAAATATTGGGCATTTCCTGCAGATAGCCGACCGTTCCGCCAAAGGTGGCAGTCGAAATCAACCGTTTATCGGAGGCTGTAAAAAGCGTGAGCGGATAATGCCTTCCAAGCTCTGACAATAAATGGATACGTTCCCGGTGTGTCAACTCTGTATTGATGATATTTGCAAAAATCGTACTTTTCTTAAAATGATAGCCAGGATCAAGATTGAAAGAGATGTAATCGCCTAATTGCTTCGTAATATCATCGGTTATGAGCTCGTATATGAAATTGCTCCCATAAATAACTTTCTGTGCATTGATTAATCCATCGATATAGCCTTTTAGGTAATCCGGCAGATAGCAAATCTGCCTGTAGAGGTTATTTTCATATAGGCTACCTACAAAACTGAGCGAAAATCGGTGCTCGGCAGCAGGATTTTTTGATTGGTCAAATTGACGTTTCAAGCGGGCAGTATTTACTGCAAGGGGCAGATGGAACACATGTAATAGGTCCATATCCTTGAGCTCTTGATATTGTAGGCGGTCAAAGATAAAAATATAGTTGCATTTATTTCTTATAGCCGGAGAAAACAAGGTATAGTGAGGGCTATCATAAATCCAACTAATATAGGGAAGGTTTAATTTTTCAGCAATATCTGAAATAATGGGGAAAAAATCAAAGGTGATGATGGCATCATAGGAGTGCAATAACAATTCGTGCTGCAGCGTATGTGCAAAATCATCATCTTTGGAATAATCCTTTAAGGGGATAGCCATTTTGCAGACGGTATATCCAAACAGGAGCAAGCCCTCATAGAGATCGTCTGCAGAGTTTTCAAACCACGTATAATATAAAATATTCATATGCCCTCCGAAAAAATGGCTGCGCCCTGTTTCAACAAAAGAATGAAATGCAATCTTATTTCGAAGGTATAAATTTAGCGATTCTTCCGGCAAATTCACCAAAGTTTTGTGTCTGTAATATAATTTGACCAGGACCGGTAAGCTTTGTTAAGAAAAGGCCTTCCCCACCAAAGAATATATTTTTAAGCCCTTTTACGGTTTCAATTTCATATTTAACTGTTTTTTCAAAAGCAACAATATTGCCGGTATCGACCTTAATTACTTCGCCTGGCGCAAGTGTTTTAATTACCTTGTTTCCATCTACTTCTAAAAATACCATGCCACTTCCGTTAATATCCTGCAAGATAAAACCTTCTCCACCAAAGAATCCGGCAGATAGTTTTTTCGTGAAAGCAATATCTAGTTTAATGGTTTCTTCTGCACATAAAAAGGCACCTTTTTGGCAAATCATACCTCCGCCCGGTTTTATGTCTAAAGCTACGATTTCGCCAGCCACAGTTGATGCAAATGCAATGACTGCTCCAGCCTGTTCTGCTTTGTAAGTAGCCATAAATAGAGATTCGCCGGCAAACATTCTACCGATGCTTTTGCCTAGGCCGCCTTTCATGTTAGAGGCCATGGAAACCCCTTCACTCATCCATGCCATGCCACCTGACTGGGTATACATCGTTTCACCCTTGGTATCAAAAACCACTTCTACTGCAGGCATTGTGTCGCCTAAAATTTGATATCTCATTGATTCATCCTCCTATTTCTTCCTTCGATTTTTGCGGAATTTGTGCGAAAACAATTGCACAAAACATAAGTATACAGCCTAAAATCTCCCTATTATGAAGCTTTTGGCCTAATATTAAAAACCCTGCAAATACGGAAACAACCGATTCAAGGCTCAATATCAAAGAAGCAACCGTGGGGTTCATGCCTTTTTGCGCAACAATCTGTAAGGTATATGCTACCCCACAAGATAAAATACCCGCATATAAAATCGGCTGCCAAAGAGATAAAATTTGAGTGAGGCTGGGCTGCTCAAATAGCAGCATAAGAATCCCGCTTACCACTCCGCATACAATAAATTGGATACAAGACATTTTTACCCCGTCTACCAGTTGGGTAAAATGGTCAATTACTAAGATGTGTACGGAAAATGCGATTGCGCAAATAAACATCAATATGTCGCCAAACTGTATGGAAAAATCCTCTGTGATGCAAAGGAAATATAGGCCGACCAATGCCAATAGTACGCCAATCCAGATCAGAGGTCCACATTTTTTCTTGAAAAACAAGCCAAGCAGGGGTACGATAATGATATAAAATGCGGTTATAAATCCTGCTTTTCCTACAGAGGTATACTTGATACCAAATTGTTGGAAGCTGCTGGCAAAACAGATTACAAGGCCACAACATACGCCACCGGCTAGTAATGTTTTGCTTCGCTTCTTTTTTTCTTCTGCCGTGGGACTTGCTTTTTCACTTTTTGAAGGGGAAAATTTGTTTAATACAGCAATACAAGGAATAAGAAAAAATCCGCCAACAAGAGAGCGGATACAGTTAAATGTAAATGCACCACATGATCCGCCAACGCTCTGTGCTACAAAGGCAACACCCCAAATGAGGGCAGTAAGCAGTAATAGCAGTGAATTTCTAAATTGTACTTTACGCATAGAGATCTCCCTAAATTTTAGTTTGTACAACGGTTCGGCTGCACCTCCTTAAGTTTAACATGCTGTTTTGAAAAAGTAAAGCAAATTGCTACCTAAAAAGCGAGCTGTAGATGATTGCCTGATATCGTACGATAACGCGATCTTTCTACTTGACAAATCCGGTCATGGAGTGTAATAATTTAATAGGAAAAGTGTTCGCGAGCACGCGCCGCTGGATGATATATAGAGTATTAAAAATCTTACAACAAAATGAATTTACCGATTTGAAAGGAGTACAAAGTGCTAAATTTTGACTTACACACACCCACACGTATGATCTATGGAAAAGATGAACATAAAAGGATTGGAAAGCTTCTTGCGCCCTATGCAAAGAAAGTTCTCGTGCATTACGGAGGTGCTAGCGCAAAGAAGAGTGGACTGCTTGATCAAGTATTTGATTCGTTAAAAGCTGCCGGCATCGAATATGTAGAATTGGGAGGCGTTTTGCCGAATCCTAGAGTAGAGCTTGCCCGTGAAGGGATAAAACTTGCGAAAAAAGAGAAGATCGATCTTGTCTTGGCAGTTGGTGGTGGCAGTGCGATAGATTCAGCGAAGGCGATTGCGGTAGGGTATTACTATGATGGAGATATTTGGGATCTTTATCAGGATTCCATCCCACCAAAAAAAGTGTTGCCGGTTGCAACGATACTGACGATACCTGCCGCCGGAAGCGAGTCTTCTATTAGCACCGTACTTACGAATGAAGAGACACAAAGGAAGCTCGGCTATAATTTTGAGGTTCTAAGGCCTCTCCTTAGCATTGTGAATCCGGAGCTGTTCTTTACCGTGCCGAAAAACCAGATTGCAAATGGCGTTGCAGATATGATGAGCCATATATTTGAAAGATACTTCACAAACACAAAAAACACGGATCTGACCGATGGGTTTTGTGAGGCTGCCTTAAAGGTGATTATGAAAAACGCACTTATTGTTATAAATGATCCAACCAACTACGATGCATGGTTTGAAATTGGATTTTCCGGTAGTTTCGCACACAACAATGTACTCGGTGTTGGCCGTGAACAGGATTGGGCTTGCCATGGGATGGAACATGAACTTAGTGCAATTTACGATGTGGCTCATGGTGCAGGGCTTGCCGTACTTACGCCTGCTTGGATGAGATATATATACAAAGAAAAAATGGGTATCTTTCTCCAGTTCGCACAAAATGTAATGGGCGTGACATCGGGTGGCCGTGACCATGAATATATTATAAACGAAGGAATCAATAGGCTTAGCGACTTTTTTGTGAAGATGGGGCTTCCGCAAACGCTTCATGAATTGGGCATCGATGAAGAAAATATCGAGTTGATGGCACGTAGGGCAACTGGTGAAGAATACAATCAACGTAACCTAATCGGTTTCTTTCGAAAACTCGACACTCCAGATGTGCTTGCAATTTACAATTCGTGCAAATAGGAAATATGATTGAACATGAGCAGTTCAGTCGTTAAATTTACAGTGCAAAGAGAGAGCCTTTAATCAGAATTTGCATTGAAACTTAAAATTTATGAGATATGCTTCATTTGTGGAAGACGGTTTCATTTATAGGGCTGGACTCCTGTAGATGGAGTATATTTTATCTTATAGGAGAAAATACGTCCTGCGCATGGCTCCCTTTATCCCTTAACCTTCCACCCACCCTTTTAAGGCTCGGTTTCCCTTCGGATCCGCCTGCGCATGGCTCCCTTTATCCCTTAACCTTCTACGGCTTGTAAGGCTAAGTACAAAATAAGTAACGATTCAATCCCCCCTACCCGAAAACGCGAGAAGACAACGTATGCAATGCAAGGAGGCAAGCACATGGAACTGCTATTTGACACAGCTAATATTGAAGAAATTAAAAAATACAGCCAATGTTATCCAATTACAGGAGTCACAAGCAATCCAAGTATTTTAAAATCGGAAGGGAAGATAGATTTTTTCCCTCATTTTAGAGAAATCAGACAGATCATCGGCATGGACAAATCGTTGCATATTCAAGTCATTGCGCAAAGGGCAGAGGATATGATTGAGGAAGCCGCCATGATCCTAAAAAATGTGGATACGCGGGTATTTATTAAAATACCAACGACAGAAGAAGGGCTAAAAGCAATGATGGTATTAAAATCGAAAGGCATTGGCGTTACGGCAACGGCCATTTATACAAAAATCCAAGGATTTGCAGCGATTATGGCAGATGCAGATTTCATCGCCCCCTACTGCAATCGAATGTCAAATTTAGAGGTAGACTATGAAGACGCGATTGCTGCATTTCGTCAGATGATTGATGGAAACAACGCTAATTGTAAAATCTTGGCGGCAAGTTTTAAAAATATAAAACAAGTTACAAATGCATTTTTAGCCGGTGCCCATACAGCAACCGTTCAGCCGGAACTTTTACATGATAGCTTTTCAATGGCGGCTGTAACAAAAGCGGTTGCTGACTTTAAGGCTGATTGGGAGAACGTGCAAGGATCCGGGGTTACTCTTTTAAATATTAATTCGAAATGAAAACATTTTAAAATAAAAATAACAGGGTGAATAAGATGAAAAAAACTTGATTAAAAAAACCTTTTGCCTTAATATGGAAAGTGAACAGGAGGATCATTGCCACTCTGCAAGAGACTGTAGGCGCAATACACAGATCCTTGCACGGGAGAAGAGGAGAAAGGAGCTATTGTGTGGGCAAGCGGACTAAAATTACAACCTTAATCAGTAGCGTATCTAAACTAGACAGCTCTATGATTTTAAAGGGCAGGCAGACTAGAATGACAACAGTCGGTATCATATTGTGTATGCTATTTATGGCATTGATTGCGATTGGTGGATTCATTTTTGGAATTTTCCGTTCAATGCCAACCAGTATTTCTGTGGGTTCTGAAAATGCAATGATTGATTTGAGCGGAGCATTCAGTGGGATACATAATAACTTGTATAAGTTAGAGGGCGTCTGGGAGTTCTATCCAAACAAGTTATACACGGAAGAAGATTTTAAAAATGGGATGCCGGATGGTGGGGAGATGGTTGATGTTCCGCATTTATGGAAAGATGATAAAAACATGGATACCATTGGTTATGCGACCTACCACGTGACAATAAGAGTACCAAAATATGTTACATATTTTGGTACTTATTCGCGTCCTCAATATAGTGCATATAAAATATATCTGAATGGACATACAGTGGCCGAAGTGGGGAAAGTGAATGTGGACGTTAGTGAACATAGAACAAGCCAGTATCCTACATGCGGTTTTTTGGTTCTTTCAGACGATCAAAATTCGATGATTTCTATCATATTTCAAGTACAGAATAAGGATCATTATTATTCAGGATTAGACCATTCCATATTCTTTTCGGATGGAAGAACGATTTTTTATGTGTATGTGGTGGTTATTCTGATAAATGGACTGTGCGCAGGTATTTTGCTGTTTTTGTGCGTATACTTCATAATGGTTTTTTTCAATAATCCCACAAGAGCGGAATATATTGATTATGCTTTCTGTGCAATCATGATGCTATTTGTATCGCTTTCGTCTTCCGGAGGTGGGCTATTGTATCAACTGAGCAACCAAATCCCATTTTTAAGTGGGGCTTTCCTGCTGAAGATGGAATATGTTGCGATGTTTTTTGCTTCGTTTATGATGGGGCGTCAAATTATAACGAAAGCAATGTACAGATTTAGAAAGAAGCATGGGATGACGTACGTTTACGTTATCTTTGGGTTGATAAGCGCTTTTTACTTCTTCATGCCGGTTTATGAATTGACAAGGATGCGTACCATTTTAACAATCCCTATCCTTGCCTTGTTTTTGATTCCAAACACCTTGGAATTGGTATGGGATAAGGAAAAATGGCATAATGCTTTATCATGGGCAAATGTCATTGTAATTTTCATAGCGGCGGCCGTTCGTTTGGGCGAATTTTATCCTTTGGAAAGCATAGATATGTTCATTGTTTTCGTTATATTGCATTTGGCAATACAGATGCAGCTGTTTTTTAGGCATTACAATGTCATTGAAAGGGAACTGGAGTTTCAGATGAAAATGCTTGATACTGCCATGCAAAAGCGTACAAGGGAGCTTGAAGAGCAAAAGGAAATAGCAGAATTAGGGCAACAGGAAGCACAATATGCGAATGAAGCGAAAAGCAATTTTCTTGCCAAAATGTCGCACGAGATACGGACGCCGATGAATGCTATACTTGGCATGACGGAGCTTATATTGCGTGAAGATGCAAACGCTACGGTACGCGAATATGCGATAGGAGTGAAACAGGCGGGTACAAACCTTCTTGCGATTATTAACGATATACTGGATCTGTCTAAAATCGAAAGTGGTAAGTTGGAGGTCATTGAGGCGGAATATGAGCTTGCATCTATGCTAAATGATGTGATAAGCATTGTGCGAATGAAAGTGATGGAAAAAACAATTCTGTTTGTTACGGATATTGATTCACATTTGCCGGCAAGGCTCATCGGGGATGAGGTCCGCATACGGCAGATTTTGCTGAATTTGCTGAGCAATGCAGTAAAATATACGAACGAGGGCCATATCATACTTACTGCAAATGGCCATGTGAATGCAGAAGGCAAAATTACGTTGCTGTTTGCTGTTTTAGATACAGGGATAGGACTACGGAAAGAAGATATGGAGAAGCTGTTTGAAAGTTTTGCGCAGTTTGATGTACATGCGAACCACAAAGTTGAGGGGACGGGGCTAGGGCTTGCAATCGCTAGAAACCTTGCACGTTCGATGGGTGGCGATGTGACGGTAGAGAGCGTTTATGGGAAAGGCAGCACTTTTACGGCAAAGATTGTTCAAAAAACAGTGCAGGGTGCGATGTTAGCATCGGTGGATAATCCAAAGGAAAAACATGCGCTTGTCTATGAAAGCCGGGAACTTTATTCAAATGCTATCATCTGCACATTGGATAATTTAGGCGTTCCTTGTAACCTGGTGGTCGATGTCGAGCAATTTGAGGAAACGATCTACCATGAGCAGTATCCGTTTGTATTTGTATCCACACTGCTATTTGATAAGGCAAGGAAAATAATGAAACGTTGCACTGCTTCTGCAACGATTGTATTGCTTGCAGAATATGGCGAAACAGTCGTTGCGCCTAATTTGCATGTGATAGCGATGCCAATCTATTCGGTTTCCGTTGCAAATATACTAAATGGTAAGCGAAATGCAGGCTATTATAAGGAGGAGGATATCGGGATACATGACATCATCCCATCTGCCCGTTTACTTATTGTGGATGATGTTCGGACGAATCTGCGTGTTGCAAAAGGGTTGATGTCGCCGTTTCATGCAACGATTGATACCTGTTTAAGCGGGAGCGAGGCAATCAAACTTGTACAGGAATATGACTACGATATGGTATTCATGGATCATATGATGCCTGAAATGGATGGTATTGAAACAACCGCAGCGATTCGTGCACTTGATGGCTCTAAGTTCAAAGATATGGTAATTATCGCGCTTACCGCAAACGCAATCAGTGGTATGAGGGAAATTTTCCTATCAAGTGGTTTTCAGGATTACCTTGCAAAACCGATAGAAACGACAAAGCTTTATGAAATTATAAATAAATGGATTCCGAAAGAAAAACATGTCCCGGTGGCAGAGCAGGTGGAAACAGTGGAGGAAAAGATAGAAGGCAACCCTCCTTGCAACTTTTTGATAGAAGGGCTTGATACCAATCATGGTATGAGGCTATCCGGTGGCTCCTTTGATGATTACATGGAGGTTCTCGCGTTATATTGTGAGGATGCCCGTGAGCGGCTGGAAATATTGGAACAAGTGCCAAAAGAGGGCGATGATTTAAAACTATTTACAACGCAGGTTCACGCCTTAAAAAGTGCGTCAGCCACAATCGGCGCAACTGCAATGTCACAAATGGCGGGAGAGTTAGAGCAGGCAGCGCTAGAGGAAAGCTTTGACATGATACATGAAAAACTTTACCTATTCTATGAGCAGCTACAAAAACTGCTTGTAGATATTGAGAATGAGATTCCGCGAAATTTTGGCGAGGGGACGATTGACGATCAGACATTTTTGAAGTTGAAAGTAGCACTAGAAGAGAAAAACGTTATGGGCGTAGATCATCTTCTTGATGCGTTGAGTCAAAATCAGTATGATGAGAAGACAACAAAAGCGTTGTCAGAGATATCAAATGGCGTACTTATGTTTGAATTTGAAAGCGCAGTCCGCGCTTTAAGAACGCTAAGGGGTGATGTATATGAAACGTGAAATGATCGTACTTGTAGATGATAATATTGCTAATCTGCGTGCAGGGAAAAATGCATTGGCTCAAAACTATGACGTATTTACAGTGCCATCTGCCGAAAAAATGTTTGAGTTGCTGAAACATTATATGCCACAGCTTATACTACTTGATATTGACATGCCGATTATGGACGGCTATGAGGCACTCAAAATCTTGAAGGAAATTCCGCAGACAATGGATATTCCGGTGATTTTTCTGACAGGGAAAAGCGACTCTAAGAGTGAACTTGAGGGACTTAGGTGTGGCGCGGTAGGCTACATTACCAAACCATTTTTGCCGGAATTGCTAAATAAGCATGTTGAACTGCATTTGACCATTGAGCGGCAGCGTCGCCTGCTTGAAAAGCAGGGCGAGGAGTTACGCAATTTTAATGAAAGTTTACAGGAAATGGTGGAACAAAAAACACAAAGCGTCATAAATCTTCAAACAGCGATATTGCAGACCGTGGCAGACCTTATCGAGCGGCGAGATGGCGAAACGGGAGATCATGTGGTGCGGACACAGTTTTATCTAAAGCTGATGTTAGATGCGTTTATGGACATGGAAGGGTATCACGAACAGATAGAAGAAAATTGGGATACTGATTTGATGATGCTTTCTTCACAGTTGCACGATGTGGGTAAAATTTCGATAAAAGATAGCATTTTGCAAAAACCGGGGAAATTGACGCCGGAAGAATTTGACGAAATGAAAAAGCACACCATCTATGGTGTAGAGATTATCGACCGCATGATTGCGATTTCAGTGGAAAATAAATTTTTGCGTTATGCAAGGGTGTTTGCCGAAACACACCAAGAAAAATGGGACGGCTCTGGCTATCCACATGGGCTTAAAGGGAAAGAGATTCCTTTTCCTGGGCGACTAATGGCAATCGCTGACGTATATGATGCGTTGGTTTCTGAACGTCCATACAAAAGGCCATATAGCCACGAACAAGCGGTTGACATTATAGCCGATGGCAAGGGCACGCACTTTGATCCATTGCTTGTGGACGTTTTTTTGGAGGTTGCCGATGAATTTAAGCGTATAAATGAAGCAGAAATAGTAGACGTAGAAGGACAAAAGTTGATTGACAAGTCTTTCCAAAGGGCGTAAAATTATGGTCGTAGCGATTTGGCATAAAGCAAAAAAAGAAATTTAAAAAAGACGTTGACAGACCATATCCATTGTGATAAAATGATTAATGTTCTGGTAATAAATAATAAAAATAGGAATGACAAGATAACAAGTTGTCCTATCTCTGCGCGAGTGGCTCAGTGGTGGAGCACGACCTTGCCAAGGTCGGGGCCGCGGGTTCGAGTCCCGTCTCGCGCTTGTTTGTAGTTTAGTGGAAGCCTTTGTTTTATAAAGTTTCCGCTAGCTTTTTTTATTCTAACCTTTAGGTACTTTTAGACAGTTTCTAGAGAAACGATAAAGATTTTGACATTAAATTTAAATAAATGAAATACAGGATACGTAATTTAATAAATAGTTTTTGATTTTGATCGTCATTTTTTTAATACGCCACTTAAGTAAGAAAAAATAAAGGCAAAGGTTTCGCTAGTTACAACCCTTGCCTTTTGTGCGATCAAATTCCAGAACCTGTAGAAATTTAAAACAGATGACCTATATCTTATATTCATTCTCTAATTCCATCATGCCATAGTCTAGTAGGAGCGACTCCAACCGATCTTGTGTGATCGGTGTTGGAATGACAAATTCCTGATTTTCCTCAATGGATTTTGCCAAAGCACGGTATTCATCAGCTTGATTGGAATCTGGTTTGTAGTCAATGACTGTTTTTTTGTTGATTTCCGCCCGCTGAACGAGATTGTTCCTTGGGACGAAGTAAAGCAGCTGTGTTCCAAGTTCTTTGGTAAAGGCACGTAGTAAATCCATTTCGTGGTCCACATTACGGCTGTTGCAGATAATGCCACCTAGGCGCACTTCCCCTTTGCTGGCGTATTTTGCGATACCTTTGGAAATGTTGTTGGCTGCATATAATGCCATCATTTCTCCGCTGGCAACGATGTAGATTTCCTTTGCCTTGCCTTCTCGGATTGGCATGGCAAAACCGCCGCATACGACGTCGCCTAGTACATCATAGAACACATAGTCCAGATCGTCTGTATATGCGCCCAGATTTTCAAGCATGTTGATGCTTGTAATGATCCCACGTCCGGCACAGCCAACGCCGGGTTCGGGGCCACCGGATTCTACACAGCGGGTTCCACCAAAGCCGGTGCGTACCAGATTGTCGAGCGTGACGCCCTGTTTGTTGTCGCGTATTGTATCTAAAACGGTTTTTTGGTGCATACCGCCCAAAAGTAGCCGTGTAGAATCGGCTTTTGGATCACAGCCTACTACCAAGACCTGCTTTCCAAGCTCGGTCAATCCTGCCGTTAGATTTTGCGTAGTGGTGGATTTCCCGATGCCACCTTTTCCATAAATTGCCACTTGGCGTAATATTTTTCCCATAAAGCAATGTTCTCCTCTTTTATGTAAAATGCTTCACAACGATTTCGGGCTTCCGATAACGTGAGGTGTTTTGTATAGAAGAAGCCAGAAAATCTTACAGAATTAATTTAGTCAGCCCTGCGGTATAGATATCCTCTAAAAGTTTTAGTCCACCCGCATAGCCTGCAATTGTGCTATTCATAATGAGCCGTTCCATGACCGGATAGGAAATGTTCACGTAATTGGCTTTTAAGTCTTGGGCAAGGTAACTTTCCCAACAGCTACCGAGTATTAAGGGGGTGCCACCAAAATCAGTCTTGCGGATTGCCTCATGGATTGCATGGCCATCTGTTGAAAATTCTACATCTGCCTTGATGTCATAATTTAGCTTGTGAAATTCTGCTTCAATTAGTGGGCGATATTCTTCCGGTGTGTCGTCTGTTATAAACTGGGTGGGAGGGAACATGCCCAAATCATTTACCAGAAACTTGGTTACGCCAATGCTGTATTGTGCATCGGATACCACTACAAACCGCTTGGACATAATACGCATTTCCAAAAAGATATCCGCATAGCGTTCAATATAGTAGTAGTATTCTGACTCCTGTGCCTGTATGAAGTCTTCGAAAAGAACAGGGTCTGATTTGGTAAATTCTTGGACAGCCCGTAGAAATTTGGTGCTTTCAAAGGCTCCGATTGGCAGAACCGGATAGTGCAGATAAGGTGTGCCATACTTTTCCTTAAGGAATTTTACACTTTCAAGGCCTACCCAAGGAGAAACTAAAATATTAAATTCTGCATTTGGAATTTTATCAAGCTTGGGAATTCCGCGACCATGACCGAAAATAGTATTAGCCTTTAACCCCAAAGCATTCACCAACTTTTCCAGTTCCCGCAGATTTCCCAGCCAGAACGGATCTTGTATAGGTGGGCCGGCGAACAGGTTTACAAGCCCTTTTTCCACATCGGGCGTGATGTCTGGCAGGTATTGATCGAAAATGGCGGTTAAAATCCAGTCATGCCCCTCATAGTTATTGCCTTTAAATCCAGGGGTTTTTGCAAAAACAACGGCCTTTTCCTGCTCAGAAAATTCTTTCACGACCTCTTCAATGTCGTCGCCTATAATTTCAGCGGTACAGCCGGACAGTGCCACAAACAGTTCGGCATCAATTACCTTTAGGGCATTTGTTAGGGTGTCCCGCAGCTTGTTGTCGCCACCGAATACAATTTCTTTTTCGCTGACACTGGTACAGGGAAAAATATTGGGAGAAAAAGTACCGGATGTTCCGGCATTGTCATTTAATTTGGAGGCACACCCGGGGCCGGAATGCAGTACCGGAATTGCTCCCGGTATTGCATGTACGGTCTGCATGGCGGCCAATGCACATTTATATCTTGGTTGATCTAATATTTTAGCCATTTTTTTATATTAACTCCTTTAAGATTTCATCTATTTCTATATTGGATACATGGATAGGAAGCAAAATAAGCTGTAAGATTCAGCCCATTCTATGAAGGATTCATCTACTCCTATATTAAGTACATGGATAGGAAACAAAATAAGCTGTAAGATTCAGCCCATTCTATCTGGATGAGCAGGCACTCATAGGGAGCTACCTTTGCATAATATGGTTTTGCTGTTGATACCACCAGTCGGTATAGGGCAGTTTGACCCTAGCCGCCAGATTTTTTTCAAAACTGCGGTTGCGTACGGCATCAGCGACCATTTTAGCAAACGCTAAGGTGCCTTTGTAGCCGAAAATCAAGTATTCATCCGCTACATATACGGCCGTAACGCCTTGCTTTACTGCCCAAACCGTGGAGCCTGGGTGTCTACTAAAATACAAATCCGGCTGATACTCGTGCAGGATATTCAATATCTCAAAATTTTGCTGATCAGCAACGCTGAATTTGATGTTGTTTGGTGAATTTTCTTTTAGATATTCCATCGCAGGGGGCACATCGCCATTGTCATACTTATAGTCATAGTGCCATGCGGCAGCCCATACGACTTTAATGCCGAGTTCCTGCAATACCCGTGCGACTTCATAAGTATAGCCGGGACCCATGCCGATAACGGCCGTTAGTCCTTCCAGGCTTTTCTTTGCTTCTTCGATTGCGGGTAGGTATTTCTCTCGCTCTTCTTGTAAATAGGCATCGACTTCTGCGTCTTTGCCAATTACATTTCCAATTTTACGCATCCAAGTTTCAAAACCAACCATTCCCATCGGATTGATGGTGCGGACATAAGGAACGCCGTAAAGCTCTTCAAGGCCATTGCCTAGATAGGTGCCAAGCGTACCGCAAATGCAGACGGTGGCTAAGGATTCCGAAATGTGCTCTAATTCTTCTACGGTTGAATTTGAATAGAGGAACTGTGTCTTTACACCGAACCGTTCAAAAATTTCAGAAATCTGGCCGCGTTCGCTTTCGAAGAAATTTTTAAAATTAAGTACTTGACGTTTTTCCTTTGGAGGCTTTACAAGGCCCTGCAAAACTGCATGATCCGAAATATCAAAGCCGGTAGCCCAGATGCGGGATTTAAAGCCCTCACAGTGAACGGCAATCACGGGAATGTCAAATTCCTTGTCAAGCTCGTCGGCAAGGCTGTCTACATCTTCACCAATGACACCGGTAACGCAGGAACTTGAAATGAAGATTGCTTTCGGGTGATAGCGTTCTTTTGTCTTGAATATAATATCCCGAACGCTGTCTAATGCGCCAAATACGGTATCCGATTCATCAAGGTCGCTGCCAATCATGACGGAATTATATTCAACTTGAATGCGGGACGCCAATTGGCGGTACAGTACGGTTTCTCCGGCAGCACCGGCACAGCAGCCTGCAGGGGCATGATAGATAACCGCAACATCCCGGATTGCACCAATCTGGCTTAGGGCACAGCCTGAGAGGCAGGAACTAGACTGGCTGAAACATCGTTCCTTGTTTTGCAGGGAGCCACACCTAGACTCCCCGACTAAATTGTCTAGGTCACCGGTGTATCCGGTGATGGAACCTAGACGTTCTTCCCTTGTTGGTACAGCAGAATTTCTTAAATTAACTGACATATGATTTACCTCATTTCTATGATAAAAAAAATTCATTAGTGCTCGTAATTGCTATGATGAAAAAATTTATGAATGACCATGATTGCTATGATGAAAAAAATTCATTAGTGCCCATTATTGCTATTAATAAAAAAATTTATGAGTACTCGTTCGTATTTTAAATTTCATACTGATCGCTCAGATTAAAACGTGCCAAAAACTGTCGGGTGCGTTCGTCCTTTGGTGTAAGGAATATGTCATGGGGGTTGCCCTCTTCTACGATAACGCCCTTATCAATAAAGATGACCTTATTAGCAATTTCATAGGCAAACTGCATTTCATGGGTGACAATTACCATCGTAACCCCTTCTTTTGCGAGGGTTCTGATGACGGAGAGTGTTTCCCCTACCAGCTCGGGGTCTAGTGCACTGGTGGGTTCGTCAAATAAAATAACATAGGGGTTTAGCGCCATCGCGCGGGCAATGCCAACACGTTGCGCTTGCCCACCGGATAGTCGGCTAGGATATTCATGCAGTTTTTTTTCAAGGCCTACTTTTGTCAACAGGGTAGTGGCTCGTTCGTTTGCTTCTGCCTTTGGGACCTTTCTGCTGACAATTAAACCTTCCGTCACGTTTTGGAGTACGGTTTTGTTATTGAATAGGCAATAGTTTTGGAATACCATCGCCGTTCTTTGGCGTACCTTATGCACGGCTTTACGGCTGGCGGAACGTAAATCCGTTTCGAAATCTCCGATAGTCAGATGCCCGGAATCGGCACGCTCCAGAAAATTCAGGCATCGTAGCAGTGTTGTTTTCCCAGATCCGCTTGCGCCTATGATAACGACGACATCTCCCGGATTTATCAGAAGATCCACGCCTTTTAATACTTTATTTTTTCCAAATGCCTTATGCACATCTTTTACTTCAAGCATAAAAAATCCTCCTTGTATGGAACAATTGGCGAGATATCCTCAAGCCTAGTGTGAAAGCATAATGAAACGACTTGGGTAAGCCGCTTTAAACACAGCAATTATGGCGTTTCCATGTTTCCTTTAAGTGGCCAATACGCTTGCATGGCGGTTTAACCGCGTATGCAACAGTTTGGCAAGCGTTTGAATGATAATCGTCAATATCCAATAAAGGATAGCCGCAGCTACATAGCCAACCAGAAAACTATAGGTCGTCTGGCAAGGCAGGAGGGCTCCATTTAGTAGATCCATAATACCAACAGTCATAACGACAGACGTACCTTTTAGAGTCCCTATAATGTTGTTTAACAGCACAGGAATTGCCACCGGTACCACCTGCGGAATAATAATCCTGACTACGATTTGCCTCGTTTTTAGTCCAACAGAATAGCCGGCTTCATACTGTCCCTTGTCAATGGACAAAAACGCACCACGGATGCTTTCTGTTATACTGCACGTACAAGCAAGAGAGAGGGCAAAATAACCGATGTAGATCGTAGGGACTGTGGCGATGGTTACCTTTAATCCTAATGCTGCCGCAACGTCATTAAACTTGAGCATAAAGAGCAAATTGTAGATCAATAATGCTACAACATAAGGTATTCCATTATATATCGTAACAAATATGGCAAAAAATTGTGACAGCACCGGCACTTTAAAAATTCGTGCGAGCGCAATCAATGTTCCCAAAACCAAACTCACGATAACCGGAATTATCGTGAGTAATAAGGTATTGGGCAAATAATGTAATCCTGATTGCAGACAGGCGATAAAGCCTTCAAGCTGAAATGACATACATCTGCCCCCTTTCCATTGAACACTTCGTGTGGTCTTTTAAAACCTAATGTGTTTGTGGTGTCTTCTTTATAAAGATGAATGACTTGGTATTTTCCGGGTGCTTTTTAACTTCTTAAAATTTTATGATCTAAAATTGTAAAAAACAATTTAATCAACAGGCTGACGGTTACAAACACGATAGCCACAAAGACATAGCTTTCTATATAATGCCCAGAGGAACCGCCGATGGTTTTGGCTCTGCCCATGATATCCATAGCTCCAATTAAAAAAGCCAGTGATGTGTTTTGGAACACGCCGACCAAATCCACACCAAAACTAGGAATTGCGATTCGGGCTGCTTGTGGAAGCACGATCCGGTAAAAAGTCTGCCACCCGGTTAGCCCAACTGAATATCCGGCTTCCGTCTGCCCGACAGAGATAGCTAAAATGGAACTTCTAAAAATTTCGGACAAAAAGGCTCCTTGATTTAGTGAAAAGGTAACACAGACAAATGTAATCTTAGACCAGCCATTTACATCTAGATGGAACAGCAGATTTAAAAGCATTGGAAGTCCATAGTAAACAAGTAGCATCTGCACGAGCATAGGCGTTCCCCGCATAAAAGAAATATACACTGCAAAGATCTGGTCTAAGACCGGTATCTTATGGATACGAGTCAATGCAATCAAAACGCCAAGTGTAATTCCAAAAATCGTTGCAATGACAACAATTTCAAATGTAATGGGAAAATATTTCAAAAGCTGTGGAATATTTTTAAAAAATCGTTGCCATGAAAATAAGTCCATATGATAACTCCTATGGGATGGTGGCAAAATAGTCCCCTATAAATATAAATTAAGTAAGGAAGGGGAGTATTTTGCCACAGTCAACCTTTTTTTAGTTTTATTCGCTTTCGGTGTAATCGCCACCAATGACATCGATGGAAATCTGTGCTAGAGCACCACTTTCCTTTAACGTCCTTAACGCACCGTCGATTTTTCCCTGTAGTTCGGTATTGCCTTTCTTAAATACAAAGTAAGTATAAGAAGATAAAATAGGTTCTCCAACAATGTCTAGTACATCGCCATAATCTCTATTTCTGTCTTCTATATCGCGTTTGGTTGCAGAGTAGGCATCCCATTTTCCAGCCGTGATCCCCGCGATTGTTTCGTCGGAAGAAAGGCCTTCTACGACATCAAGAATAATAGGATTATCCGGATGTTCCTCGTTGTATTGTTCAAATAGCCATGTGGCATTGTCGCCAGGGCTTGCGTATACGTTCTTTCCTGCTAAATCATCTAAGGTCTGAATATCAGTACGCCCTGCTTTTACAACGATATAGCGGATAAAAGTGGTATAGGCTTCTTCGCCGAAAAGATAATTGGCGATACGGTCTTCGTTTATCTCAAACTGATGTGCACCAATGTCAATTTTGTCAGCATCAAGAGAAAGTAGGATATTCTTAAAATCAAATTGCTCAAATGTAAATTCGTACTCTGGAAGCAGTTCGTCAATTGCTTTTAATACTTCATATTCATAGCCGGCAAGATTGCCGTCATCATCTAAATAGCAATAAGGCTTATATGCATTTCCGGTACCAATACGAATGGTGGTGACATCGGAACCTGCATCTGATACCTCAGCACTATCATTTGCTTTCGTACTTGCGCTATCATCTGCGTCTGCACTGTCGGAAGTTGTGGCATCACTGTTCGTACTTGCAGTTTGTCCGCAACCGCTTAACAGACCCAAAGATAAAGTCAATGCTGATATAACAGCAAATATTTTGATTAAATTATGTTTCATCATAAATCTCCTCTCGTTTGTGTGTTAGATTCTCAACTAGAAACTCCATCATAGTTTTTCCAACAACATCGTTCCTCTACTCTAATCTGCTTCATAAATTTCTCCCTTCTATGTGGTGTATCCACAAAGCATATCTCGCTAAAAACATATCAATAATATATGTTTTATATGAAATAGCTATTAAATATTTTTACCATAGTTTTCAGAGAATGTCAATAGTTTTTTGGGAATTAGGAAATTTAATTGCCGGAGATATCTTCTTTCGCAACTAGCCTGCTTTTTACAAAATGATAGCGTATGCTAAGGGCAATACCGCGTGCGGCATTTTCGGCAACCATGCAAATCCAAGCGCCATATATCCCCAAGCCAAAAACATAAATGGTCAGCCAGGTCCCGAAAACGCGCACAAACCACAAGGTGGCTGTTTGCACGATAAAGGGGGACTTTGTATTTCCCGTGCCATTAAATATCCCTTCCATGACCATTGAAATGCCAAAAATCGGCTCATTAATTGCAACGATAGCAAACAACGTGGCGGCTATTTTGATAACTTCCGTGTCAGAAGTGAATAGGGAAATGACAAGCCTTGTAGATACGAACATCACAACGCCAACTACAAACATCACAATAGCAATCAGCCAAGTAGAAGTTTTCGTTAGCTGATCTAGCTTGCGTTTACTGCCTTCGCCTTTATAATTGCCTGCTAACGTGGTAACGGATGCCTGCATCCCGACGACCGCCATATAAAAGACAGACTCTGCCGTAAAGGCGATTGTGTGTGCGGCAAAGATGACAGTGCCAAGTCTTGCAACGAAAGAGGTAAAAACGACTCTACCAAAGCTTGTTGTTATCCTCAAAAAAAATACCGGAACTGCTATCACGACAAATTCTTTTAGAATTTTTATATCAAGCTTAAATGGTTCTTGTAAGGGAGAGACCAAGGGGTTTTTTAATACGCCGGCAATCATGAGCAATCCACCTATCACCGAAGCGATGGCAGTTCCAATTGCCGATCCGGCAACGAAAAGCCCGGCACCCCACACATGCAGTTTGAAACCCAAAATTGTGATAACCCTGCTTTCGTAAATGAACAGAAAATTAAATACGATATTACAGATGGTAATTACAACATTTACAAACATTGGTGTTTTCATATCGCCGACACCTCTTAGCACAGAAGCTAAAAGCATGTTAAACGAGGTAAAGATAGCTGGTATAAAAATAATCCGAAAGTACATGGAAGCATCCGCTAGAATACTTTTATCGGCACCAAGCCATAGAGGCAGCCGTGAACTTATGAGCAAGGCAACGACAAGCAAAAAAATTCCAATAGCGATGGAAAGAAAAAATGCTTGGATAGAAGTTCGTTTCACTTTTTTATCGTCTTGTCTGCCAACTGCAACCGAAATACAGGAAACAATTCCAATTCCTGCCGCCATTAAGACGCCTTTCAGCAAAAAAGTGACCTCTTGGGTGAGGCCGATCGCAGCAGTGGCATTTTTTCCGATCCGACCAACCATGATGAAGTCCGCATAGGAAAGAGCGGCCTGCAGTACATATTCTATGCTAGCGGGTATGGTCAACAACGTCAACCTGCGTAGCAGCTTTGTTTTTTCACCGATGTTCGCTCACCTCTTTTCCACTGCCGGGCAAGTAGTTTGCTTAAAAAAATGAATCGTTATATGGTGGGCAAAGAACGGGCATACGCAATGATAGAAGAAGCCGATTATTGTACAGCATTTTTCTGTAGGCCCACGCTGTAAAAATCACCGATAAAATTTAGTCCGCCATCATAGCCTACATAGGTGTCGTTGATAATCAATTTATCCTCAATCGGATAGGATACAGGTAAAAAATGCCCATCCACCTTTTTCGCCAAAACGTTTTCCCAGCTGCTGCCAAAAATCAAGGGGGAGCCGCCAAATTGCTGGCTTTCAATGTCGTCATGAATTGCATAGCCGTCCGTGGAAAACTTCACATCGGCAGCAACACCATAATTTAGTTCATTTGCGGATTTTACGACTTCCGCTCGATACTGTTGTGGCGTATCGTCGCTGATGTAGACTTTCGTAGGGAACATGCCCATGTCGTTTACTAAAAAGCGGGTAATTGAGACCGAATATTGAGCATCCGAAACGATGGCAAAGCGTTTGGACATAATGCGCAATTCAAGGAATACGGGGGCAAAACGGTCAATGAAATAGTAGTACTCATCTTCTCGTTCCTTTGTAATTTTTTCTACCAAGGCAGAATCCAATTTTGCAAATTCGCCCACTGTTTTTAGAAATTTTGAAGTTTCGTATGCACCCATCGGCAGATTTTTGTAGTGCAAAAGCGGAACGTCAAACGTATCCTCCAAATATTTTGCGCTTTCATATCCCACCCAAGGAGAAGCTAAAATGCTAAATTCTGCATCACCCATACGTTTTATGTTATTAACGCCCCTTGCGTGCCCAAAGATTGTGTTTGGCGTCAAGCCCAACAGTGATACAAGCTTTTCTAAGGCGCGCAGGTTGCCTTCCCAGAATGGATCTTGATAGGGTGGTCCGGATAGGATATTTACCAGACCCTTTTGCTTTTTGCCGCTTTTTTTAACAAGCTTTTTAAAAATCTCTTTCAGCACCCAATCATGGCTCACATAGTTATTGCCTTTAAAGCCGGGGGTTTTAACAGAAAGGACAGGTTTTTCCTCGTTTTCATACTTTAAAACAACATCATCAATGTCATCGCCTATGATTTCGGATGCGCATCCGCTTAATACAACATAAAGATCGGCATCCATGATTTTTAGCGTATTGTCAATCAAGTCCTCTAACTTATCATTTCCACCGAATACAATTTCCTTTTCCCCCACGTTGGTGCAAGGATATAATTGCGGAGAAATGTAGCCCGAGTTTCCAAAACTGTCATCTAGTTTGCCGGCACAACCAATTCCGGAATGCATAATCGGTATTGCCCGTTCAATTGCATGTATCGTTTGAATTGCAGCTAACGCACATTTATAGCGCTGCTGCCCTAAAGCCTGTGCCATTCCTACGCCTCCTTATACATTGCTGTATGCTCTTGCTTGAGCCACCATGAAGTATATGGTAATTTTGCATGTGCTGCAAGATTAGCCTCAAAGCTTCGGTTTGTGATAGAATCAACAATCATATTTGCTAAAGTCAAAATCCCCTTGTATCCCATTGCTAAATATTCATCGCCTACGTAAACTGCCGGAATATTTTGTTTTGTTGCCCACACAGTAAATCCCGGATGCCGTGAAAAGAAGATGTCCGGTTTGAGCCTATTGATAATATTAAATATCTCAAAATTTTGATTATCACTTACATTTGTAGCAAAATTGTTCGGCGAATGATTGCATATAAATTCAATTGCCGGAGGGATTTTGTTCCCATCCTGCTTAGGGTCCATATGCCCGGACGACAAGGAGAGGATTTCAATACCCAATTCCTGTAAAACCCTGGCCATCTCCCAAGAATATCCCGCCCCCATAGCGAGCACTGCCTTTAGCCCTGTTGTCTTTTTCTTGATTTCTTCAATCTGCGGGAGGTATTTTTCTTTCTCCTGATCAATTATTTCTTTGGCCTGCACTTCTTTGCCCAGCACTTTGGCAATGCTGCTAAGCCAAGTGTCAAAGCCCTTCATACCCATTGGGTTAATGGTCTGTAAAAATGGTACACCGTATTTTTGCTCCAAGGCATTGCCTAAATAAGTGCCTAATGTATTGCATACCGTAACAGTTGCGCGGGATTCGGAAATGTGGGCGATTTCCTCAACGTTAATGTTTGTCATTAAAAATTGAATTTTAACACCCAATTTTGCAAAAATCTCGGTAAGATACGGCCGTTCACTCTCAAAAAAGTTGATGAAGTTGACGACATCCCTCTTTTCTTTTGGCTCTTTTACCAAAGTTTTTACCAGAGAATGAAACACTGCGTCTACGCCGGAAAACCACACTTGCGACTTAAAGCCTTCGCAATTAATATTGTCGATGGGGATGTCATATTTTTCTTGCAGTTCCGACACTAGGCTGTCTATGTCTTCGCCTATCACGGCACTAGCGCAGGAGTTTACAATAAACAATGCTTTTGGTTTACGGGTGGCGATCACGTTTTCAGCCAATTCCCTTAAACTGTCGATGGCACCAAAGATTGTATCATCTTCATTCATATCATCGCCATAGGCAATCGCTTCGTAGCTTTTGCTGATCCGCGCCGCTGCCTGATGGCCAATCGTGGCGCTGCCTACATGTGAGCAGCCGGACGGACCATGCATAATTACTGCCGCGTCACGAATATTAATGAGATTGCCTGCGGCACATCCATTCGGACAAATACCGGATTGAGAGAATCGCCTTTCTTTTCCTTGCGACTTGCCACAAGGCCCATGTGCAGAAATTTCACTTAAATCGCCATCCCAGCAGACCGTGGAACCTAATCGTTCTTCCCTAGTAATTGCGTCTTTTAGATCCAAATTAATTGCCATCTTCTTCACCCTTTCTTTGAAACTAAATATCAAAACGAAAACAAATACCTATGTACCATCCATGCAAAACATAGACAAATAAAACATACTAGACACATATGTATTATATGTTTTGCGCTGTCCTAAAGTATACAGCTGTTCTAGAAATTTGTCAAGTGAAACAGTCGTTTCGCATGAAAATAATAGATGTTCCGTATAAAAATATCTGAAATATTTGCAAACCCCAACGTGGCAAGCTATGATAAAATATGCTTGTAACATTGGGGTTTTAGGATGTTATCCACCGTAGGCTACTTTTAGCGCTAGTTGCGAATAGGAATGACTTTCGGTTATAATTGTTACCCGGCATCTTTATATTTTGTATTCATCTTCTAATTCCATCATGCCATATTCTAGTAGAAGTTCTTCCAACCGATCCTGTGTAAGCGGTGTCGGAATGACAAAATTCTGATTTTCCTCAATGGACAATGCCAAGGAGCGGTATTCATTTGCCTGCTGGGAATCCGGTTTGTATTCAATGACCGTTTTCTTGTTGATTTCGGCGCGCTGAACAAGATTATTTCTTGGAACAAAATAAAGGAGCTGTGTCCCAAGTTCTTTGCTAAAGGCGCGTAGCAAATCCATTTCGTGATCTACGTTTCTGCTGTTGCAGATAATGCCACCTAGACGTACCACTCCCTTGTTGGCGTATTTTGCGATACCTTTGGAGATATTGTTGGCGGCATACAATGCCATCATTTCCCCACTGGCAACGATGTAGATTTCTTTTGCTTTGCCCTCACGGATTGGCATGGCAAAGCCACCGCACACAACATCCCCCAATACATCATAGAATACATAGTCTAAATCCTCTGTGTAGGCGCCTAAATTTTCAAGCATGTTGATGCTTGTAATGATCCCACGTCCGGCGCAGCCAACGCCGGGTTCTGGGCCTCCGGATTCTACACAGCGGGTTCCACCGAAACCGGTTCGAACCAGATTGTCGAGCGTTACCCCCTGTTTGTTGTCACGTATGGTGTCTAAAACGGTCTTTTGATGCATACCACCCAAAAGCAGCCGTGTAGAATCAGCTTTAGGGTCACAGCCTACAACTAGAACGTGTTTGCCTAGCTCGGTTAGCCCTGCTGTTAGATTTTGCGTAGTGGTGGATTTTCCAATGCCACCTTTCCCATAAATTGCCACTTGGCGTAATGTTTTTCCCATAAATCGATATTCTCCTCTTTCTATATTAAGATCCTAAAACGCATACTAGTCCCATATGTTATATATAAATGCTATACATAGTTTTAGCATAGTTCTTTTAGAATGTCAATGGATTTTTAATAAAATGCAAAAACATATAATGCATATAAGATATATATGTGTTATTGACATTTGGCATCAAGAGTCGTATGATAAGTAAAATTCACATTGATTAAACTTGACAGATTATGACACCTATGGGGTAGAGGGGGCAATTTCATGGAAGAGCAAAATTTAAGCGAGGAAAATGCTTCTGCAAAACAAGACCGGTATGACCTAACTACCGGTAGCATTCTTACAAAACTTTTGCTTTTGTCCTTGCCTACTACGGGAACGCAAATCGTACAGATGGCCTACAATCTGGCGGATAGCTTTTGGCTGGGACATCTAAATAGCGGAGCTGTTGCCGCTAGCGGCAGTGTAGGTATTTTCATGTGGTTGGCTATGTGCCTGCAATCCTATGGCGCTAAAGGTACGGAAATCGGTGTTGCTCAAAATCTGGGGCGCAAGGACAATCGTGCGACACAAGGATATCTGCAAAATGCTTTCTTTATTTCGGTTGTTTTAGGAATTGGCTGTGGATTGTTTCTCATTCTGCTACGGCATCCCCTTATTGCTTTTTTTCATATACAAGAGCCGGAAGTGGTTCAGGCAGCAGTGAATTATTTGGCAATTATTGCCGTTGGCATCCCTTTTACTTATATAAATGCCACGATTTCTGCGGCCTTTAACAGCAGTGGAAATTCTGCCAAGCCCTTTTTGGTTAATTGCATTGGTTTGGTGGCAAACATCGTTTTAGATCCCATTTTTATTTTTGTGATGGGACTAGGCGTAATTGGTGCCGCAATCGCCACGATATTGTGCCAGGTTCTTTCTTGCGTGCTGATGGTATTGGCTCTGCGCCGTTATAAACATGAAACTTTTAGCGGAATGAAATTAATGGTTTGGCCACAGCTTGTATACGTGAAATCTATTTTTCGTTGGGCGACGCCGGTTGCCTTTGAAACCTTTTTCTTTACGTTTTTTATATTGATTATTTCTAGATTTGTGAGTGCGTTCGGCTCTGGCGCATTGGCAGTGCAACGCATCGGTAGCCAAGTGGATAGCATGTCCTATATGGTAGGAGATGGTTTTGCAATTGCATTGACGGCTTTTATAGGGCAAAATTATGGGGCAGGGCATTTCGATCGGATCCGCAAGGGCTTTTGGGTTGCTACTGCCATTATGGTGACGTGGGGAACCTTTGCTACGCTGTTGATGGTATTTGGAAATCGCTTCATCTTCAACGCATTTTTACCAAATGAGCCACAAGTAGTCGCTATGGGTGCGACCTATCTGCTCATTATCGCACGATGCCAAATTGTGGCTTGCCTAGAGGGGGTGGGACGAAGCGTTTCAAGGGGAATGGGGAAAACTTTTTTCACCTCTCTTTATAGTGTCCTAACCAATGTCTTTCGCATTTATTTAGCATGGGTGCTCTCTCGTGGAGCGCTACGCCAAGACGGTATCTGGTGGGCAATTAGCATCAGTGCATTTTTACGCGGAGCAGGGATCTTTCTCTTGGGTGTGTACGCCCTTTGGCGAATGATGTCAAAGAAGATAGATTCTACATAGGCTTTATGAGGATTTGCGAGTTTCGCAATCGCCTAAAGGTTATTTATAGAGGGAGGAACAATGATTTATTTGGATTATTTTACATTCCCCGATGCAGATAAGGAATTTGACTTTTTCATGGGGATAAAAAGGACATGCTATGATTCGTTTTATCCATTTCGGATCTTATCAGCACATAATTTTAAAAGAATTGATTTTGAGCCGATTACTATTTTATATGGTGGAAATGGTTCGGGAAAATCAACGGCATTAAATGTTATAGCAGAAAAAACAAAAATTCAGCGTGATTGCATCTATAATAAATCAAATTTCTATCTGGACTATGTAAATATGTGCAAAACATATCTTAAAACCGACATTCCTAGAAAAAGTAGAATTATTACCAGTGATGATGTATTTGACTATATGCTGAATATACGTACTTTAAACGAGGGAATCGATCAAAAAAGGGAAGAGATTTTCAAAGAATATTTGGATGTTAAATATTCCAGCTTTAAAATGCAGTCAATCGCGGATTACGAGCAGCTAAAAAAAGTAAACAAAGCCAAAAGTAAAACACAGTCAAAGTTTGTAAGAAGCGAATTGACGGATAATGCGAGGGAATATTCAAATGGAGAAAGTGCATACCGCTATTTTACCGAAAAAATTGATGAAAATGGACTATATATACTGGATGAACCTGAAAACAGCCTTTCTCCAAAACGCCAAATGGAATTAACGAGTTTTATTGAGGACGCAGTTCGTTTTTTCGAATGCCAGTTTATTATATCAACCCATTCACCATTTCTGCTTGCCATGCGAGGAGCAAAAATATATGATCTTGATGACGATCCTGTTGACGTAAAACGATGGACAGAATTGGAGAATGTACGTGTGTACTATGAATTTTTTGAATTATATCATCGTGAATTCGAAAAGTAGAATGCAATTTGTAAAAATTAATAAAAACAAAAAAAGCTTGACAAGAAAGAAATATCAATATATTATGAATACAATATAAAAATCGATAAAACATATATGTTATATATGCTTTGAACGGTAAATAAGAGTGGTACACAGATATGCACAAAACGTAGAAAAGGGAAAATGGATTCGAAACAAGGGACAGTTAAAAAAAGGGAAAATGGATTCGAATACAGGGAACAGTTTGAAAAAAGGAAAGAAGAGGGGAAGAATATGGGCGTAAAAACAAGAAAAGCACTGGATAAAATGCCAAATTATATAATGGCAAAGTCGCTAGAAGCAGAAGAACTCAGTGGGCAAGCAAAGGACATCGTAAAATTGGCGGGAAATGAAAACCGTCTAGGGTGTTCTCCAAAAGTATTTGAAGCAATTACAGACTATAAGGATTCTTTTTTCTACTATCCGGATATGAACTGTATCAAACTTAGGCCAACGTTAGCGAAAAAGCTATCGGTTGATCCAGATCAATTGATTTTCGGCAATGGTTCCTTTGAACTTTTATCCTTGTTGACACAGACGTTTTTGGAAGAAGGGGAAGAATCCATTATTGCACAGCCATCTTTTGGGTGGTATAAAAATGTGACGCTTCAAATGGGCGCAGAAATCATAGAAGTACCGCTTCGGGATTTTAAAATAGACTTAGAGGGGACGTTAAAAGCAATTACAGAAAAAACAAAAATTATTTGGATTTGCAATCCCCTTAATCCAATCGGAAGTTTGTTGGAAAAAGAAAAGCTGCTGTCTTTTATAAAGCAGGTAAGAAACGACATTCTGATTGTATTAGATGAAGCCTATATTGAATTTACGGAAAACCCGTACTTTAATACATTGGAATTGATTGATGCCTATGAAAATATTATTTCCTTACGAACCTTTTCAAAACTATATGGTTTGGCAGGTTTACGGATTGGCTATGGGATTGCGAATAAAAATTTGCTTTTGCAGCTGCAGAAAGTAAAAATTCCGCCAAATGTAAATGCAATTGCACAAATAGCGGCCTTAGCAAGTTTGCAGGATGAGGATTTCCCCCAAAAAGTTTTGGACAATAACAAAAAAGGGCTTGCACTTTACTATGAAACGCTAGACAAGTGGAATCTTTCTTATATCCGTTCAAACGGCAATTTCATTTTTCTTGATACAGGAAAAGACAGCGTAGTTGTAGAAGAATATTTTATAAAAAAAGGAGTTATTATTCGTGGCGGATATGAATTTGGATTTCCAACTTGGTTACGTATTTCGATTGGAACCTATGAAGAAAATAAAGAGGCGTTGGAAGTGCTCAGGGAATTCCTAAAGAAATAGTCAACGTGCAGGAGGTATCTAGCAACATTGTGGGAAACGATGCAGCATCCTTGCAACATGAGGCGTTTTTTGTAGCAAAACCCCGGAAATTAAACGTAGCGGAGAGGAAAGGGACAATGGCAAAAATTACAAATATCCATAAAAGCTTTGGGAGCCTTCAAGTGCTCAAAGGGATTAGCCTAGAGATTGCAGACCATGATGTGACGGTACTGTTAGGGCCAAGCGGTTCAGGGAAAACCACATTGCTAAAGTGCATTAATTTTTTGGTAAGGGCAAATCAGGGCAGTATAGAAATCGGAGATTTGAAGGTAGACGTAAAACATGTAAAGAAACCGGAGATTATCCAATTGAGACGAAAAACGGCTATGGTTTTCCAACAATATAATTTATTTAAAAATAAAACAGCTTTGGAAAATGTGGCAGAGGGCTTGATTTATGTACAAAAAATTCCATTTGAGCAGGCGAAGAAGAAAGCGGAGGACTTGCTAAACCTAGTCGGGCTTTCAGAAAAATTTGACAGTTATCCGTCACAGCTGTCAGGAGGCCAACAGCAAAGAGTCGGAATTGCTAGGGCATTAGCACTAGATCCAGAAGTAATCCTCTTTGATGAGCCAACCTCTGCGTTAGATCCGGAGCTAGTAGGCGAAGTCTTAGCTGTAATGAAGAAAATAGCCAAAACAGGGATTTCGATGATTGTGGCGACCCATGAAATACAATTCGCAATGGACGTAGCAACAAAAGTAATTTTTATGGAAAATGGTGTGATTGTGGAACAGGGAACGCCAAAAGAAGTTTTTTATCATGCAAAGGAAGCGCGTACAAAACAATTTTTACAACGTATTATACCAGCCTATACTTATGAAATATAAATAAGAATATAAATAAAGAATAGGGATGTGGAGGTATTTGGAACCATGGAAAAGAAAGCACTAGTCCGAAGCAGGGGCCAGAGGAGTTATTTGTGTTGATGAAAAAACCAAATGATACGATGCAAACGTAGCAGCGAAAGAAACTATTTCTATAAGGTCTATTAGGTGGCTACAAAGAAACTACTAATGAAGTATGCTTGAAAATATGAAGAGCCCACAAAGAAAAGAGGACAATATGTTGATAAAGAATAGACGATTTCTAGGAATACGATTAGGGGTGTTACTGGTGCTTTTATTAGTTGGCTGTGGTCAAAAGACAGCGGACGAAAGCAATGACAAAGCAGCGGCTACAGAAGCGACGAAAGAAGCGAAAACAACAGAAGATACAGAACAAGCAAAAGAGCCGGAAGCAACAGAAGAACCGGAAGCGCAAAAAGATGATCAGGTAATCTATGTGGGATTTTCAAATGGAGTAAAGGTATCCTATTTTGACGATGATAATAATCCGACAGGTTATGAGATTGAGGTTTTAAAAGAAGTGGACAAACGCCTTGATGGATATACATTTGAATATCAAGTAATGGATTTTGCTAGCCTGTTCTCCGCTCTTGAAGCGAACAAAATTGACATTATTATGGGGTGCATGAGACGTAGCGAGGCGCGCGAGGAGAAGTATCTTTATACTACGGAACCACACAACTATTATCCGTACCGCATTATTATAAGTCAAAGCAACGATTCAATAAATTCGCTTGAGGATTTAAAAGGTAAAAAAATAGCACTTGGCCCCGGAGCATTACAGACAACAATCATAGAAACGTGGAATGAGGCAAACGGCAACGAGATTGAGATTGTATACAACAGCGCAGATGCGATTGCAGATCTTAAGGCGGGCAGGGTTGACGCTACTGTATTTGGAGATTTTTTGGTCGACTTGTACAACGAAACAAGTGATGCACAAATAAAAGCGGTTGGTGATGTTGTAAAGATGCCGGACGGTGTTGCCTCCGATTCAGACGCTTACTATATCCTAAGACAAGACGAGGTGGAATTTAGAGATCTTGTAAGTGAGCAAATCAAGGAAATACATGCGGATGGAACATTAGCTAAATTGTCAATTGAATGGTTTGGCAAAGATAATACGGTTGAAATCGAAGCCAACCGCCTCAAATAGCGGTACGACATTATGGGGAAAAGTTTTTCATTTCAACTGGTTTTTGAATTTATTGTTAAGCTTGTGCCATTTATTCCGATTAGCTTTTTTGGAATACTGTGTTCCGCTCTAGCGCTAGGGATCGTAATCGGATTTCTTGTGGCATTGACGAGGATATACAATATAGCGGTACTAAAGCAGCTATCCTATGTGTACCTATCCTTTATGAGAGGAACCCCGGCACTTGTGCAACTATTTATCATTTATTTTGGCCTGCCACAGATACTTTACCTTTTTGGGATTGATTTGCGGCGGGCAAATCCCCTTTTATTCGTTGTAATCGCGTTTGGCCTAAACTGGAGCGCGACAATATCGGAAATCATAAGAGGTGCAGTGAATGCCGTTAGCTATAACCAGATAGAAGCTGCATATTCCATCGGAATGAGTTCTGCGACAATGTTTCGCCGTGTCTTATTTCCACAAGCACTTGAAGTTGCAGTGCCGAATTTTTTTAATCTCGTGTACGCAGCCTTAAAAAATACGACATTGGCTTTCTCTGTAGGTGTAGTAGAACTCATGTCAAGGGGTAAAATTCTTGGTGCAAATGTAAACCATCAATTTGAAGCTTATATCGCACTGGGAATTATCTATTACGCAATGTATGTTATCATGTCAAAGCTGTTTGGAATCGTTGAAAAGCGCCTTTCACGGCATAGGCAGGAAGGCAATGTGGCAGGAAGTGGACAAGAGGAGGTGGCGGCATGATATTTGATGTTCCGTTTATGATTGATGCTTTAGGGAAACTTGTAAAGTTGGTTCCGCTGACACTTGAAATAACGGCACTGTCATTTGTGCTTGGATTTGTGGTGGGAATTTTTGTGGCGCTTGTGCGGCTGTACCGCGTGAAAGTTCTACACATAATTGCGGATGCCTACGTGGCGGTGATTCGCGGAACGCCTATGTTGCTGCATGTGTATATTGTATATTATGGGACGCCAAAATTCTTCGGATTTTTGGCGGACACCACGGGGTGGTCTGTTGATGTTAGCGGTATCCCATCTGTTGTCTTTTTGATTGTGGCACTTACGATAAATTCTGGTGCATATATGTCGGAAGTAGTCCGCTCCGGAATCATTGCTGTGGGTGCGGGCGAAATCGAGGCGGGATATTCCATCGGCATGACAACCCCTCTGGTTTTTAAGAGAATCATACTCCCACAGGCTTTAGAGGTGAGTTTGCCAAATTTGTGCAACTCCATGATAGCTATGCTACATGGTTCGGCACTTGCCTCCTTTGTCGGTGTGGCAGAGGTTACCTGTATGGCAAATGTGCTGGCGGGTGATAATTGGAAATTCTTTGAAGCGTATGTGGCCGCAGGGATCCTATATTGGATCATAGCAATTATCATTGAGCAGATCATGCTGTTTCTTGAAAAAATACCAGGAAAGAAGCGCGAAAAAGCTGGTGCTGTGCAGATACAAATGGAGGCATAGTTTATAATGGACGAGCAAAACGCAAAAGATATTGTGGCGCGAGCTAAGATTTACGGATATTTTTCAGCAGCATTTTCGCAGCCTCCAAACAGGCACACGCTAGACGAATTCTTGTCCATAGAGTATGATGGCGGTCGGGCAGAATTTGCACCACACAGCGCAGACGTGGCAGCAGTCGAATTTGCACCACACAGCGCAGACGTGGCAGCAGTCGAATTTGCATCACACAGTGCAGATGTGGCGACGGCGGTTGAATTTTCAGACGAAGAATGGAAGGAACTTTCACGGGAGTATTCGTACGTATTTGAGCGATGCTCCTTACGTACAATCCCACTGTGGGAGTCGGCTTTTGTAAGCGGAATCCTGTTAGATGAAACAACACTTAGCGTGAAACGATCATACAGGCGACGGGGGCTTAATGTGTGGAATCCATCGTATGGCCCTGTTGACCACATCTGGATAGAGTGTGATTTTTTGAAGATCCTGACGCAGGATTTGCTTGATGCATTTTATGCGAAAACTGAAAGTGCGTTTACGAAGAAATGGCTGGAGCGTAAGAAATTTTTGGAAGAGCACTTCCTTATGTTTGCGATGCAATTCGCACAGCGACTTTTACAGGCTAGTGCAGAACCTTATTTTCAGAGCCTTGCCCGATTTCTGCGAGAATTTGCAGAGTCTGAGTATGCTACACTTTATAAAAATGTAGATTCTGGCAACATATATGGCGGTGTTGATGATTTTTATAAAAATTCCTCAATACCGCAGTTTTTTCATGCGATAAAAGCAGCGGCAGGAAAAGAAGTAGAAGCGGAATCAGAAGTGGCAGTGGAGTCAGAAGTAGAAGCGGAAATAGAAATGGAATCAGAAGTAGAAGCCTTAAATTTAGATGGGGGGATAGTGACAATTCCTACAACAGGGCGCAACAATTGTGGAAGGCGCTGTATCATTTTGGCAGATGTCGCCGAAGGCTGTGTGCTTAAAACATATTCCCGCGATATGCTTGGTGGAAATAGCGATGAACCGTTGATACAGTGCGTGCGCGGGGCACATTACAGGGATTCGTTTCTAAATCCGGAACGGCTGATGTATCCGATGCGTCGCGTGGGAAAACGCGGTGAGGGACTGTTTGAGCGTATATCCTGGGACGAGGCGACCGATATTATAGCCGAGCAGTTAAAAGTGGTGAAAGAAAAATATGGTCCTACATCCAGATATGTAAATTATGCATCCGGTGTTGCGGCATCGATAAGCGGTAGTGCAATCGCGCAGCGGCTTTTGTCGCTTGACGGGGGATATCTTGACCTTTATAACAGCTACAGTTCTGCCTGTGCAGGGATTGCAACACCGTATAGCTATGGGACGTCGGTATCGGGCAGCACAAGCGATACGCTTACAGATTCTAAACTTATCATATTGTGGGGGCACAACCCAATGGAGAGCGGGTTTGGAAATGCTGTTTTTGCAGATCTAAAAAAGGCGAAAGAAAAAGGCATAAAGATTATCGTGATAGACCCGCGTCAAGGCGATACGGCACGGGCGCTTTCTGCTGAGTGGATCGCAATTCGTCCAACGACTGATAGTGCACTAGCAGATGCAATGGCATATGTGATGATTACGGAAAATTTGCATGACAAAGCATTTCTTGATAAATATTGCATCGGTTTTGACAAGGAGCATATGCCGGAGGGCAGTCAAGAGGTCGAGAGCGTCATGGAGTACATCTTGGGCATGCGCGACCATGCGCCGAAAACACCGGAGTGGGCAGAAGAGATCACGGGGATTTCGGCGGATAAAATTAAGTATCTTGCCAGACTGTATGCAACGGGCAAACCTGCGGCGCTCATACCGGGCCTTGGACCGCAACGGCACGGAAACGGGGAACAGACCGTAAGAAGCCTTACCATGCTAGCATCTATGACAGGGAACGTAGGCATTCGGGGCGGAGGAGCCGCCGGGTGTGGTTTTGTCTATCAGCATGCAATGCCAATGCTGCCTCCACTTAAAAATCCGGCAGGTGTTTCGATACCATCCTTTCTTTGGACAAAAGCCATTACGCATGGAACTCGGATGACAGCAAGTAAAGATGGTGTTGCCGGGTGTGAGAAGTTGACAGCGCCAATTAAATTGATTTTAAACCTTGCGGGCAACACACTTGTAAATCAGCACAGCGATATCAATAAAACTATTTCAATCTTACAAGACGAGAGCCTGTGCGAGTTCATTGTCTGCTCAGACGTCTTCATGAATGCGAGTGCAAAATTTGCGGACATACTACTTCCTGGTGCATCGATGTTTGAAACGGAAAACATCGGTTTTCCATGGCGGCAAGGCGATTATCTGCTTTACGGCAACAAAGTGATAGAGCCGATGTTTGAGTCAAGGTTTGAATTCGACTGGCTTGTTGAAGTTGGAGAGAAGATGGGGATTGGGAGCGCTTTGACAGATGGTCATAAAACGTTGCGGGAGTGGCTAAAATCAGTGTATAATCTAACACGGGAAAAAGAGCCGGAACTTCCCGATTTTGAAGATTTTGCGAAGTGCGGAGGGCATAAATATGCAAACAGGACGACTTTTGTGGCATTTGAAAAGCAGATAGCAGATATCGAAAACAACCCATTTCAAACGCCGTCCGGAAAAATCGAATTGTTTTCAAAGCGGCTGTATGGAATGGACAAACCAAAGCTTATTCCGGCGATTCCAAAATATGTGCCGAGTTTTGAAGGACCATGCGATGAACGGATAAAAACGTTTCCGTTGCAGCTCATAGGCTGGCATACAAAGCGGCGTGCCCACTCTGTCCACGATCATAATATGAAACTTGAAAAACTGGATCCCCAACGTATGTGGATGAATCCAAAAGACGCAAGGGCACGCGGATTGTCAGATGGAGATACAGCCGAGGTGTTTAACGCACGTGGCCGTTTGCGGATCCCCATTCTTGTCACAGAGCGGATTATGAGTGGAGTTGTGGCAATCGCACAAGGGGCATGGTATACGCCTGGTGCAGATGGTATTGACACGCGTGGCAGTATCAACGTCCTTACGACCCAGCGACCAACGCCGCTAGCGTATGGGAACCCTCAACACACCAACCTTGTGCAAGTGCGTAAATTTTTAAAGCCATTGAACCAAAATGGGAAAGGCAAGCAAAAAATAGAGGAAGCATAAGGGTAGATAGTGCAATATGAAAAATTTTCAAAGCGAATTATTTCAATTAATAGGAGAATTTTTTCTGAAAGAGCCTGATAGGCAGGTATATAAAGGAAAAATCAAGTGGCTGCTAAAGCATAAGTCCGAGCCCCTATTTAATGGGAAAGTGCAGCCTAAAAAACAGCAGGAACCGTTGCATAAAACAATCGAAGAATTGCTGATTTTCCTTTTGCAAACAGTGTTATCAGATACAGGCTGGGCGAGCTTTGTAATGGAGCAGGAGCAGGTTATACAGGATATTGGCGGTTTCCATCTTTCCTTTTGGGAATCTACTTATTATTCAGAAAAAAAGCTGTTGCTAGATCAGCATACGCTGAACGTACAAAAATTATATGGGAAATGGAATCTTGTTGTATCCCCTGCACGTCATGAGATTTGTGACCATATAGGGTTTGAATTTGCATTTGTGTCATTCCTGTTATGTGTGGGGACAAAAGAAAGTATAGAGGAATGTAAAGATTTTTTGCGACGGCATCTTTTCTTTTTGACCAAGCAGGTGAGTCAGAGCTTATCGCAATTAGAAATGGAACAGGGCACAACCTATGTATATGCAACCATGCTAAAACATCTGCTTTGTTATTTAAGTATGGCAGGGTGTGATCAAAAGGACGAAGCTTTAAAAGCAGAGCCAGAACATAATCAAAATAGGGAAGAACCATCAAAACAAGCGCGTTTAAAGTCAATGCAAGATAAAAATGAAGAAGAAGCCAAAAAGATACTTTCGTATTTCTTTGAAACAGATGCAAAGGGCGATACCTTGCAGTCGCGCGGAAAACAAATTATTTATACCGGAGGGCGGCACAACTGCGGAGGACGTTGTGCTTTTAGGGCAGAAGTAGAAGATGGCATGGTGTTAGCTCTTCATTTTGATCCAAAAAAAACGCCGAGCGTCAAGCATTGTGTTCGTGGACATGGATATTTAAGCACCTATCTTTCCCCTCGCCGTCTGCGTTACCCCATGAAGCGCATAGGAGAAAGAGGGGCGGGACATTTTAAAAGGATATCATGGGACGAGGCCATTTTGACAATAACCGATGAATGGAAGCGGATTAGCAAAACATATGGACCGGAATCTCGCTATGTGAACTATTCAAGCGGAGTGAGCGGATTGGCAAGACCGGATGGTTTTGCAAAAAGGCTGCTGTCATTCGATGGTGGCTATTTAGCATTTTATAATAGCTATAGCAGTGCCTGTGCAGAGGTGGCAACCCCTTATAGCTATGGTCAGGGGTTTTCTGGCAGCAGCAGTTGCCTTTTGGAAAAATCCGAATTGATTCTCCTATGGGGACATAATCCAAAGGAGACAATTTTTGGTGCATATCTTATGGAAGAATTGATAAAGGCACAAAAAAGAGGCGCACAAATCATCGTGATAGATTCCAGAAAAAGTGCAACGGTTTTTCAACTGGACGCACAATGGATACCAATTAAACCATCGACGGATGGGGCGCTCATAGATGCGATCGCCTATGTGGTTTTGTCGGAGGGCTTGGAGGCTCGGAACTTTATCAATACGTATTGCATTGGCTTTGATGAAGTGCATATGCCTGTGGGAGTGAAAGCGAACGAAAGCTATGAAGCATATTTGTTTGGCATGGCGGATGGAATACACAAGACCCCTTCGTGGGCGGAACATATCACAGGGGTTCCTGAAAGCACGATTCTTAACCTGGCAAGACAAATCGCTACGAAAAAGCCAACGGCCATTTTGCCTGGGCTGGGAGCACAAAGGCAAAGCAATGGAGAGCAATGGGTACGCGGGATTGCTATGCTGTGTTGCTTGACAGGAAATGTAGGGATTGCGGGTGGCGGTGCAGGCGGTACGATGGTTGCAGGGCACAAAAAGCCGATCCTGTCTATGCCGGTAAATCCTTATCCGGCAGTAATCCCCTCTTTTTTATGGACAGATGCGCTGGTGCGTGGCAGTGAAATGACAGCTCGCCTAGATGGTGTAAGAGGCGTAGAAAAACTAAAATCATCGATCAAAATGATTTTAAACTTAGCAGGAAATACGCTAATTAACCAGCATTCAGACATAAATCGTACCGATGCGATTTTAAGGGATACAAGCCTTTGCGAATTCATTGTAGTATCTGATGTGTTTTTGACGCCAAGTGCAAGGTATGCAGATATTTTGCTACCTGCGCCTTCTTTTTTAGAGAGTGAAAATATTACAGAACCTTGGGATGAGGGCGACTATTTGCTCTATAGCAATGTTTTGACAAAACCGCTTTTTGAAAGCCGCTTTGAATATGACTGGATTTCGCAAATAGCGAAAAACTTAGGCCTATACGAGGAATTTGCGCAAGGGAATGAAACGGTGGAAGCGTGGCTTAAATATGAATATGAAAAGTGCAGGAAGATGGAAACAGAACTGCCGGATTTTGATACATTTAAAGCAGGAGGAGGTTATTTTTATAAGGACAAGCTAAGGGTAGTGGCTTTTGAAAAAGAGATTAAAGATCCGAAAAACTATCCATTTTTGACACCTAGCGGCAAGATAGAAATATTTTCGAAACGCCTATATGATTTACAACAAGCGGATATTCCGGGGATTCCGAAGTACACGCCGGGGTTTGAAGGACCACAGGATCCCAAGATAAAAGAGTATCCGCTACAGCTTATTGCATGGCACAGCAAACGAATCTGCCATTCGATCCACGATAACAACCCGTGGATGGATCGTTTTGAAAAACCGATGCTTTATATGAATATTGCTGATGCTAAGGCAAGAGGAATCGAAACGGGGACGCTAATAGAAGTATACAATGACCGGGGGCGGATTGCTATTTGTGCCTTTCTTACAGAAAATATCATAAAGGGTGTGGTTGCCATAACCCAAGGAGGCTGGTACACGCCGGACGCAGACGGCGTAGATATACGGGGCAGCATCAATGTATTGACGACACAAAGGCCAACCCCTTTAGCGAAAGGAAATCCCCAGCATACAAATTTAGTAGAGGTGAAGCTTCGTTCTTGACATAATGCGGTATAGGAAATCATAGAGTTGCCGATTGTTTTCAAGGATTTTATAAATATTATCAAACAGCGTATGATCTTTCTTTATCTTATTTCTTTTAACAGGTATTTCCGGAGCTTAGCGAGCACATCTTCAATATCTAGAGGTTTGCCGAGATGGTCGTCCATTCCAGAGGCACGGCATCGCTCAATGTCCTCTCTAAATACGTTGGCCGTCATGGCAATGATCGGAATTGTTGTTGCGCGGGGAATATCCAACTTGCGGATCTGCCGTGTGGCTTCGTATCCATCCATCTCTGGCATCTGCACATCCATTAAAATGGCATCATACTTTTCGGGTTCTAGGTGAAACCGTTCCAATGCCTCCGCTCCATTGTCCACACAGTCTATCGTAAGTTGAGTCGGCTCTAATAGTGCCAACACGATCTCTTGGTTTATTTCCACATCCTCTGCTAATAGGACTCTATATTCAGAAAAACAATCTACTTCGCCTGGCTGTGGCTCCAGCGCAAGCACAGAACTGGTCCCTAGGCATTCGTTGATGCAGTCGGTTATCGCAGAGGGAAACAGTGGCTTCGGCAAAAATTTGTCTACACCGGCTTCTTTCGCATTTTCTGCTATTACGCTCCACTCTGTGGCCGAAATCATAATAACCACCGATTTGTCTGTTCCGTGCCCCTTTATCTGGCGTGAAAGTTCAATGCCGTCCATCCCCGGCATTTTCCAATCTAAAAAGTAGATGTCATAGGAACCGTTTTGTTTAATCAAGGTGCATGCCTCGGCTCCTCCGCTGGCAGTATCGCAGGCTATGCCAAATTGTTGCGCGATCTCCTTAAAATATTCTCGTACCTCGCGTTCATCGTCTACCATCAGTACACGTACATTGTTCCAGTTTATCCCCAGTAAAAGTGAGTCGTCATGTTTTTCTTCCTTTGGGTCTCTTTTCGCTTGTATGGTGAATGCAAATGTTGATCCTTTGTCAAGTTCGGATTCTACCCAGATCTGCCCGTTCATCATTTCCACGATTCGCTTAGAGATTGCAAGTCCAAGACCCGTCCCTCCAAATTTTCGAGAAGTACTGCTGTCTGCCTGCTCAAAGGAGGAAAACAGTCGTGACTGCTGTTCCTTAGAAAGCCCAATACCCGTATCGCATACTTCTATCTGCACCGTGCACAATCCATCTTCTCCATGATGTAGCAGATGGGTGTTAAGCCGTATATTGCCCTGCTCCGGCGTAAACTTTACCGCATTCGAAAGCAGGTTCGTTATCACCTGTGCCAACCGTTGATCATCGCCGATTAAAAACGGCGGGATCTCCTTGTCGATGTAGACGATAAGGTTTTGCTGGCGTTCTTCTACACGAAAATTGATGACGTTTACAACCTTTTGCAGCATCTTCTCAAAACTGAAGCTTTCAAATGACAGTTCCAGCTTGTTTGCCTCAATTTTTGACATGTCCAGTATATCGTTGATGACCCCTAAAAGATGTGTGGACGCATCGTCTATTTTGCTTAGGCAGTAGTCTTTTCGTTCGATATCTGCTGTTTTTGCAATCATTGTCATACCAATAATCGCATTCATCGGTGTGCGCATCTCATGACTCATGTTTGCCAGAAAATCACTCTTCGCCTGACTCGCGTTTTTGGCCTGATTTAGTGCCGCAGTGCGCTCTTGTTCCATTAGGTCGCGTGCTACTGCACCTGCGATCGTGCTGCTTACCATACTGACAAGTCGCTTGTCGCTTTCGCTCCAAACACGTTCACTGACGCATTCTTCTATGCTAAGCAGCCCCCAAAACTCACCATGTATATACAAAGGTGCCCAAATGAAAGATTTAAGGCCTGTGATTTCAAGGATCTTATATTTTTTATCGTTATCGACTTGAATGTTGTTGCAATAAATGGTGGGCACGTTCTTTTGCGCAGATAGGGTTTTTGGGAAGGTGCTGGTGATGAGCTCGTTAAATCCGGTTTTCGTGGGAGTTGGTCGAAATTCATTTGAAGAAAACCAAAAATAGAGAGGACGGCTGTTATTGCTGTCCTTTTCAGCAACAGCAATTAAGATCCGCGTTGCCTCGAGAGCTTTCCCCATTTGACGCAAAGAATCTTCGATAAGCGTAGACATGCTTTCTTCGGAAATGAAGCTTTGCGATATATTTGCCATAATTTCTTGTTGCTCAAGCTGTTTTGTAAGCGCGGACTCCTTTTTCCGATAGAGGAAAAGGCTGAAGAAGCCGGTACCAATTAAGAGGGTGGTGCTTAAAATCAATAGTATAATATAGAGGCGTATTTGATTGCGTGCTGAGAGTACCTGTTCATCGCTGACATCTACGCCGACAACGGCTACTACCTGACCGGAGGAATCGAACACAGGTGCAAAAGAAGAAAGAAGGCCAGCGTAGCCGACAGAATAATTTTCAAGTCCGGACGTAGTGGCTGTACCTTCAAACGCTCGTCTAGGGCTGTCTTCTATCGGTAGGGTGGGTGTGGCAAGATTCACGGAATCCTCAGTAGTGTCGTTGTCTATAATGAATTGTACTTCATCGTCAGTCACTTTTCTCATATAATAAACGAACAAAATATGAGATTCATCCGCAAAGTCAATCATGCGGTTTCTAAGGTCAGAAAATAGTGGCGTATCTATGTCTGCCGGTGAAACAAGAGCGGCTAACTCATCTACTGTAGCCACATGTGCCGCTGCACGGCTTTCAGCGAGCAGGTGTTCTTCGATATTCTCTTTTAAAAAAACGGAAATAGTACTAATCATAATGCTCGTATAAATGGCAATGAGAAGTACCGTTAATGAAGAGATAAAAAAAAGAAATACGGTGAGGTTGTTGCGTAAAAAATTTTTCATGACATTCTGTTCCTTCTCTACAGCGAGATGTCTTTAAGTTTGCTTTGCTCACATTATATCATTTTGAAAGAAAAAAAGCAATTGCGTTTTGCTCCCAAACAAGTGTGAAAACAGTTGCCCTGTCATCAAAAGCCTGTTATAATTTATAGAGTAGCGTGTTGTGGGACTGAATTAGGAACGGTTTTTCCTGATTATTGAACTACGAATGTTCAATAAATATAGCGTATCAGAAGTTGGAGGGATCATGTTGAACAAAAAAGCTATAAAATATAGAACAATCATAGCTGTGGCTATAGCAATAACAGTCGCAACAGGCTGTGCTGGGCAAAGTGAAGAATCTTTAAAAAATGAACAGGCATATCGGCAATTAGGAATTAACCGTATGGAAGAGGGCGATTATAAAGGGGCAGTAGATGCATTCCAAAGGGGATTAGACGAATCGTTTGCAACGATTCGAGAACTTGAACTTGATATCTGCTATTATAAGGCATTGGCCCAATACAAAAGCGGAGATGTGAAAGGGGCAATAGACACCTATACGGCGCTTGTTGACTATGACAAGAATAATGCAGATGCATTGTACCTACGAGGCTGCATGTACTTGACAGAGGGGAAAACAGGTGCAGAAAATACTGCAGTTGAAAAAAGCAGCATAGATAAAGCACAAGAAGATTTTAAATGTGCATTAAAGATAGATGATGGAAATTGTGAGTTGTATCTAAACATTGCCACAAAGTTAAAATCAGTTGGACGGATAGAGGAATGCGATGAGATTTTAAACGATGCATTAGGGATTTTAAAGGATACGGCAGAGGACGCGCGCAACAAAGGGAAAATTTATCTTGAATTGGGGGATTATGAAAATGCCCGCAAGCAGTTTGATCGGGCAATCAATAAAAAAGATAGCGAAGCAATCCTATACTTAGCACAGGTATACGATGCCGAGGGAAATGCAGAACAGGCCAAAAGCTTGTATGAAACTTATATAAAACAACATGCAGATGATACAGAAACCCTTAACAGCTTAGGATGCCTGCAAATGGGAGCAGAAAATTATACGCAGGCACTGGAGCTTTTTCAGACGGCATTAGCAGTAGAAAACGCAAAAAATGAACAGGAACTGCGCAGAAATGAAATTGCAGCATATGAATACCTTTTGGATTTTGCCACGGCAAAACAGAAAATAGAATCCTATGTCAAGGATTATCCAGAAGATGAAGAAGCACAACGAGAATCTGTTTTCTTGCAGACAAGGAAATAAATATGTGGATCGGGGAAAACAGTGGGATAATAATATACGTGGAGGATTTCAAATGCGTGCTACAAGAAAAAGGAGACCGTCATTTACACTTCTATTCATGCTTATCTTCATTGGTGTCGTCACAATTGTTACCGTAGTCATTTCTGTCGTTTTCACCCTCAATATGCGTGGGGTGTCCTATCATAACATCGAAGACTATACTCGCGAAAGAATGGAGCGGGTTAAAGGGGCTATTACCGGAGAGCTAGGGGCGTATGAGTCGCTATTGAAGCATACAGCGGTCAGCGTTGCGGCCATGAAGGCACAAAAAGACGTCCCAAAAGATGAGATGCAGCAGTATCTCCAGACGATGAAAGATACCATACCAAGTGTCTCTTACTTGTATTTTTCAAGCAACGCCCGCTGGGACGAGCCGGGTGGCTACCTTGTATATAATGATGGATGGATACCCGAACCTAGGTGGGACAACACGAAGCGACCGTGGTTTGTCGCCGCCAAAAAGGCTGATGGCAAAATTGCTTATGCCGATCCTTTTGTGGAAGAAGCTTATGGAAAGCTAACGATTGCAATATCGATGATTGTATATGATTCTTTGGGCAATGATATTGGTGTTATAAGCGAAGAAATCACAATCGACTCATTAGGGGAAATCGTCAATTCCAATGATGTAAAGACGTTCATAGTGGATCAAGATGGACGTTATATTACCCATGAAAATACTAACATGATACTGACAGAAAGTATTTTTGAAAACAATGACGTAGGGCAATATCAAGAACAAATCTTGTCTAACCAACGATGGAGTAATGTTGACAAAAACCTTTACATCGTGTCGGCACTTATTCCGAATACCAAGTGGGCTCTTGTTTCCATTGTTCCCGTAGCGGATATCTACACGGAAACGAACAATATTTTACGTATCATGATTATTATTGCCTCTTGTATCCTGATATTTGGGGCAGTGGCAATGTTTATCGTCATGCGGAACGAAAAATTGCGTAAGCAAGGGCTAAAGTCTTTGGAGGCTCAAAGGAAAGCAGAAGATTCAAACCGGGCAAAGAGCGATTTCCTTTCTAATATGAGCCACGAGATACGTACGCCGATGAACTCGATCATAGGAATGAGCGAGCTTGCGCTACGTAAAAATACCTCCCCCGATGTTGGAGAATATTTAGCCGAAATAAGGACTGCAGGGACAAATCTACTATCAATTATAAACGATATTTTAGATTTTTCGAAAATAGAATCGGATAAGATAGAGATAGCGCACACCCCCTATTTATTTGCATCTTTAGTAAATGACGTTGTGAATCTGATCAATGTGCGTATCGCTGAAAAACCCATACTTTTCATCGTAAATGTTGATCCCACTATACCAAACTGCATCATCGGCGATGAAGTTCGGGTGCGGCAGATATTGACGAATATGCTAAGCAATGCCTGTAAGTATACCGACGAGGGATTTATCAAAATGACGATTACGGCAAATTTGATGGCAGACGACAAGGCAATTTTTAAGTTTATGATAGAGGACAGTGGGAAAGGCATTAAAGAAGAGGATATGGAGAAGCTGTTCGATAAATTTACCCGTTTGGATATGGGGAAAAATCAGAATGTTGTTGGCACAGGATTGGGGCTTGCCATAACGCAAAGCCTTTGCCAAATGATGGGTGGAGATATCACGGTTTCAAGTGTCTACGAAAAAGGAACGGTTTTTACTGCGACTTTACAGCAAACGTATGAGGACAAAGAAAAACTCGCCACAGTAGAAAATGTGGAGAGCAAATGGGTTTTGTTTTATGAAAAAGTCAAATTGCACGCAGACTCGCTTTTATATGCGCTAAATAGCCTTGACGTTAAATCGACGCGTGCGCAGACTGTGGCAGAGTTTGTGGAACGGATAGCGGGTGGGGAATATGACTATGCCTTTTTCTCGGGCGATGCAGTGGCGCCTGTGATAGAGCTAGTCAAGGCGACGCCGTTAAAAACGGTGCCTATCGCCTTGCTTGAGGTCGGGGAAATGGTTGACTGGGGTGGCGACCACATCGTAAAGCCCATTTTTTCCATTCAGGTTGCCAATGTGCTAAACAATGTGATTGTCGATAATTGTCACAGCGACACAAAAATTCGTTTTATTGCGCCGTCGGCGCATGTGCTTGTTGTAGACGATATGGTGGCAAATCTTAAAGTTGCCGAAGGGCTTATGTCTTTGTATCAGATGCAGGTAAGTACATGTACGAGTGGGGAAGAAGCACTAAAACAAGTGAGCGAAAATAAATACGATATCGTATTTATGGATCACATGATGCCGGAAATGGACGGTGTTGAAACGACGGCGGCGATACGAAAGCTAGATAGCGCACCACCATCAAAAGAGCTTGATTATTTCAAAGAATTAACCATTATCGCTCTTACAGCAAACGCTGTGGTTGGTATGCGCGAAATGTTTTTAGAAAACGGGTTTACCGATTATCTGGCAAAACCGATAGAAATCCACAAGTTGAACAAGATTTTAGAATGTTGGATTCCGAAAGAAAAGTGCGTTAAAGTTGAAGCTGACGCAATATCCACTGCGGAGCGGACACTACCTGATATTTACGGCGTAAACATTGAACACGGTATCGAAATGATAGGTGGAAATGAAGAAAACTATATAGACGTGCTGAGGCTGTTTGCCAACGATGCGTGTTTGCGTATCACATCGATGCAAAGGGCATCGCTTGACGAAAGTGCGGACTTGACAATCTTTACAAACAACGCCCATGCACTGAAAAGTGCGGCGGCAAGTATCGGTGCTGCAGACGTGTCAGAAATGGCAAAGTCACTTGAATTTGCCGGGAAAAACAATGACACGGAAACGATACAAAACACGATCGGCAAATTTTTAGCAGAACTAGAAAAAGTCGCCACTGGCATTGAAAAAGCGATAAAGCCAGTTTCCGGCATGGAATCGGAGGGCGTGTTTGAAAAAATCGATCCAAAAGATTTGCGTATGCTAAAACAAGCGATACAAACAGACGACTCTACGGCGATCAACGATTTATTGGTAAGACTTAAGAAAATGAAGCTAAGTGCGGAGGATAAGCAGGCATTAGACAAGATTGAGGATGATGTGCTTATTTTTGAAATGGATGACGCGACAAGTGGGATTGATCATCTATTATGATGTAAGGAGTAGTATGCTATGGATCAAAATGAGCTATGGAGAAAATTCCATAAGGATGAATGTACACGAAAACATGATATGAGTAGTGTAGCGCAGGAAGGGTGGGGGCGTAGCCTAGGGTATAAAATTGACTATGAATCGGTCCGTTTAGAGCCGGTTGACGCAAAGGTGTGGGACAAAGTGAAGCGTCAAACAAAGCGGCTGTATGTGTATGCGAATAGCATCATTGACCCAATGGTGCAGAAAAATCGCAATGATGATTTTGGCATCATGCTTTTCAGCAAAGAGGGCTATCTGCTACATTTGTATGGAACAGATTCTTTTCAGCAATGGTCGGATGAGATGCAAATTCAGACGGCCACCCAATGGTCGGAATCCATGATTGGGACAAATATTTTTTCGGTGGGTATCTTTCGCGATGGAGGGACATACTTGATCGGTGCGGAAAACTACGCCTCTTTTTTGATTCAGGGAGCTTATTATTTTGCACCGATTAAGCTCGAAAATGGCGACCTGTATGGCGGTGTTGCACTGGCTATGCCACTGAACGAGCAAAGGGATTCTTTTATCTATACGGCCGTGTCAATCGCGCGGGCAATTGAGCTTCAGCTGTTCTGGTTTAATACAATGGAAATGTATGGTGAAATCACCGAGGGGCACGGATTGCTGACGCTAGACCAGTCCAATGGGATCAATCATATTCTAATCATGAGTCGTGGAATCTATCAAATGCTGCACATTCCGCGAATAGATCTTTATTTTAACCTCTTAGAAGATGTAATCGATCCATTACCCCACAACAAGGAGTTTTGGAATATCATCAATCAGAAAAAGGAGGTAGATGACAAAAATATAGAGATAGAAGTAAAGGGGAAATTGGTAGCTGTTAACATCAGTACCTCCGGCTACCATGAAAAAAAATTCCACATGAAAGGGCTAATCATTGCGATGAAGTCGTTTAAGCACATCCATCGGATGGTGTCTAAATATGCGGGTATGACTGCCCATTACCAATTTGAAGACATTGTGGGGGAAAGCACCATTTTCATGCAGACAATCAACCGTTGCAAAACTGCTGCACGGACAGGTAGCAATATATTGCTGATGGGGGAAAGCGGTGTTGGCAAGGAACTGTTTGCACAGGCAGTACATAATGTAAGCAAGCGTGAGCAGGGCCCATTTGTTGCAGTAAACTGCGCAGCCTTCTCTAAGGAACTGATCGTAAGCGAGCTCTTTGGTTATGAAAGCGGTGCATACACCGGTGCAAAAAAAGGTGGCAGCATTGGGAAATTTGAGTTGGCAAATCAAGGGACTCTCTTTTTGGATGAAATCGGAGATATGCCCCTGGACCTTCAAGCTGTTTTATTGCGCGTCCTTGAAAATAAAAGTTTTATGAAAGTGGGTGGCAATATGCTGATACAAACAAATGTTCGAATTGTGGCGGCCACCAATCAAAATTTGACCGAGAAAATTGAAAAAGGCTTGTTTCGAGAGGATCTGTTTTATCGGCTTGGGATTGTGCGTATTCAAATCCCACCCCTGCGGGAACGTGGCGGGGATATTATGTTGCTGGCAAGACATTTTGTCAGCGAAATATGTGCTCGCCTTGGGAAAGAGCCAGTGACGCTGGCCCGAGATACGGCCTCCTTTTTCCATCTGTATCATTGGCCGGGAAATGTGCGAGAGCTTCAAAACCTTTTGGAAGGGCTTATCAGCACAACTGATGAGCTGGTGATCTGCAAGGCGATGGTTCGTCAATATTTAGGGGATGCCTATGAACCGCCACGCAACAATGCCATGCAGGCAACCTTGCTTTTGCCGGAAAAAGAAAATGGAGAACGGGATAAAATCATTGATGCACTGCGCCAGTGCCGCAATAATCGGAGCGAAGCGGCAAATCTGCTAGGGATTTCCAGAAGAACACTATACCGGCGTTTGAAAGAATACCACCTCGTGTAAGGTGGTATTTTTACTGTGACGCATAAGAAAGATACTGCTTTATCAGTGACTGCTGTGGCACAAATGGCACATTTTGGCACAAATCTTTCCGTGCTTTATGGCGGGATTTCCTTTGAGATACTGAATTTTTGTGTATTGGCACAGAATGGTTGGCGCAAATTGGCACAAATGCTGTGCCGACTGAACGTTGTTTATGAAAAAGAAAACAAAATGTACTGATTTAATAAACTGTTCTAATCAAAAACAAACAATTTGACCGAAAATAGGCTATTTTTTTGAATAATAATGGAAAGTATGACGAAGAATATTTATTGGCACGATTCTTGCTTTAAATAATACTAGCAGGCAATATTGCCAGTATCATGATTAAAAATGATTGGAGGATAAATATGAATTTACAAGAAACGTACAAAAGCAAACTGGTTTCTGTTGAAGAAGCGGCAAAGAAGATTGAATCGGGGGATAAAATTTGGTGTGGGCCTTGTACCGCCGGTCCTCTACAACTGATGGATGCAATAGCCGACCGTGTCGATGAACTTACGGATGTAGAAATTGTGAGCGGTCTTGCGCTATATCCGTACAAGCTTTTCCAGTCTCCAAAGTATATTGGGAAGATTGACTATTATACCTATTTTTATGGTGGATATGAGAGAGCCTTGTTTAAAAATGGCAATATCAACGTAAATTCCTGTAATCTGTCCCAGCTTAACCGTGCTTTGATCAATGTTCATCATGTAAAGACATTGATAAGCGAAGTTTCTGAACCGGATGAAGAGGGCTATATGTATTATGGTCCGGTGGGTTCTTTCGTCAACGGCGATGTCGCTGAGTATGCTGAAAAAATTATTGTTCAGGTAAACAGGCTTCAGCCTCACATTCATGGCCCTAATAATAAAACGAGGATTCACGTGAACGATGTGACATGGATTTGTGAGGTGGAAGAGCATGCAATGCCACTGTTCCCCAATCCTGAAGTGAGCGAGGTTGAGCAAAAAATCGCCAATTATATTGTGGAACAAATACCGGATGGTGCAACCATTCAAGTGGGTATCGGTGGATTGGCAAACGCAGTTGCCTACGGATTGGATTCTAGAAAGAACTTGTCGGTTCATTCCGAAATGTTTACGGACGCTTTGATGTATTTGTACAAAAAAGGTGTTATTAGTGGGACGATTTTAGTTGCCTTTAGTATGGGAAATAAGGAACTCTATGAATTTTTACACAATGGACCCGTGCAGATGGCTCCGGCCAGCTTCGTAAACAGCCCATTGGAAATCATGAAGTGTGAGAAGTTTGTTGGCATCAACAGCTGTTTGATGGCGGATCTTACCGGACAGGTTTGCTCTGAATCGCTCGGGCACTTGCAGTATTCATCTACCGGTGGACAAAACGATTATGCGAAAGGTACCAGTTTGGTCGATGAAGCAAAAGCATTCCTTTGCATGGCTTCTACCAACACAGCAAAGGACGGAACCTTAAGATCCACAATTACGCTCAACTTGCCACCAGGAGCAGCAGTAAGTGTTGCCCGTTCGGATGTTGCGTATGTCGTTACAGAATATGGTATAGCTAATATAAGAAACAGAAGCATCCGCCAGCGTGTGAATGCAATGATTGAGATTGCACATCCAAGTTTCCGTGAGTCGTTGCGCAAAGAGGCAATTGAAGCTGGCCTGATTTTAACGTAAACGTCATAATCGTAAGACCTGCATGACCGTTAAACAGTGGAAGCTGGTCAGATTTTAACGTAAACGTCATAATCGTAAGACCTGCATGACCGTTAAACAGTAGAAACTGGTCAGATGTTAGGTTGCACCATAATAAATAAACACATGAATGGAGGAATTGTTAATCATGGCAAAGAAAAAATCAGTTTTATTTAATCCAAATACTTTTGAGGGGAAAGAATACGACCCAAAGAGCCGTCAGGCAATGTTGGACACCATCGACTTTTTCGAGAAAAAAGGGTTGAAAGAAATCCGTGAGGACAATAAGGCTCTCATCTGGCAGGCAGACTGGATGCGATATCAGCGCGATCATGGCATTCTGGCTACAATGCTGACAGCAAAGGGATATGGAGATGAAGATTCTCGTTTTGATCTCTACCGTCTTTGTCCGCTTAGTGAAATTCTCGGCTTTTACGGCGAGGCGTACCAGTACACACTGCAAGTTTCCGTGCTTGGCGTTAGCCCGATTTGGATGGGCGACAACGAAGAGCAGAAGCATGATCTGGCAAAATTGCTTAAGGAAGGTCACCTGTTCGCATTCGGCATGTCCGAAAAAGAGCATGGAGCAGATCTTTATTCTAATGAATGCACGATCACTCCGGTGGGCGATGGCAAATATGTCGCAAACGGCAACAAATATTACATCGGTAATTCGCACATTTCTCCAAAGATCTCAACAATGGGCAAGAATAGCGAAACCGGAGAATGGGCATTCTGGGTAGTAGATTGTAACCATCGCAACTACAAATATGTGAAAGACATCATCTGTGAAGATGTAGGTCAGTGCCGCTTGGGCGAATATGAAATGATCGAATACCCGATTACCGACTATGATATCCTAAAACAAGGCGATGGTGCATTTGCGGACGGTCTTTCCAGTGTTAATATTGGTAAATTCCAATTAGGTTTCTCTGCTGCCGGCATCGCAGCGCATGCACTTTATGAGGCCATTACCCATTCCAACCGCCGCGTAATTTACGAGAAACAAGTAACCGAATTTCCACATATCCGTGCATTCCTTTCAGAAGCTTTTTGCCGTATCAATGCAATGAAACTTTATGCTTTACGTAGTAGAGACTATTTCCGCGTAATGTCAGCAGAAGACCGCCGTTACCTTATTTTCAATCCAATCCAGAAGATGAAAGTAACCACACAGGGTGGCGATGTAATGCGGCTTATCATGGACGTTGTATGTGCGAAAGGCTACGAAACCGAAAACTATATTTCCGAGGCTAGAACGACGTTGGATTATCTGTTTAGGCTAGAAGGCACTGCTCATGTGAATATGGCATTGGTTATCAAGTTTATGCAGAACTATTTCTTCAACAATGTAGACTACCCTGAAATTGGAATTGTAAGCGAAGAAAAGGATGACGCAAACATATTCGCACAGACGATGGGTGGCCTTGGCAAAGTCAAATTCCCTGACTACAAAAAAGCCTATGAGGGTATTGACCTGCCGAATGTAAAGATTTTCGCACAGCAAATCGAGAAATTCCGCGAGCTGCTCATAAAGGGCGCTCCCGATGTAAAGCTTATCAAGAACATGGACTACATGCTTAATTTCGGCGAAATATTTACTATGATCGTGTATGCGCAGCTCGTTTTAGAAGGTGCAAAGCTAAATGATGTTGAGGATGATCTGATTGACCAGATCTTCGCACTGTTTGTCAAGGATATCAATAAGTATGCCCTGACACAGCTTAACACGCAAAACAACACCGAAATTCAAATTGCCTACCTAAAAGAGTTGACCCTGATTTCTCCGATCATTGACAAAGAAAAAGACTTTAAGTTCTGGAAAGAATATGTTCAGGTATTAGACGGAGCTTATGTTATGAATGGTTCAGAAATCGGCGTATAATCGAGTTAGGATTTATTGCGAAAACAGTTTTTAAACCAAGGATATTCCTGGACATTGATGGGTCTGCGGATTCCAAATGTCCGGGAATATCGAATATTTAGGAGGTGAGAATTTGCTACACTATACTACTGCGCCTAATCTAGCTCGGGATCGGATGCGTATCGATGGAAAACGAGAAGCAATCTTTGACTATGACAATCAACGCCACTACACCTACAACGAACTGTATGCGCGTTCAGATCGGCTTGCTTCATTTTTACTACATCAATTGGATATGAAAAAGGGCGATCGTATCGCCTTTTGTGCTACCAATTCAGTGGCGCATATCGATGCATTCTATGCTAGTCTTAAAACCGGCTACATCATCACGACTTATAACCATATGCTCAGTGTGAACGAACTTAGCCAATTTTTAATGAAAGAGACTCCCAAGGTTTTATTCTATACGAGTGGCGTTTCCAAGCTGATGGCAAAGATAAAGGTAAAGCATGACTTGGCCATACAATACATCTCATTAGATAGTACACCTATGGATGGAGAGGAGTATTGCTACAACGACATTATGGCGTTTGAGGCAAAACCCATTCCAGAAGAAATGACTCCAGATTTTGAAGACACACAAATGCTGATTCATACAGGCGGCACAACCGGCTTGCCCAAAGCGGCGGTCATCAGCTACCGTTCCCTGTTCTTCAACACAGTGGGAGCGGTTTTCTCTTTTGGACTAAGTATGCTAGATAGTACCCATGTAATGCTCCCACTATTTCACACGGCAGCATGGAATGTGTTGACCTTGCCGGTACTACATATCGGTGGCAGGTTGATCATCACCTCTGGCTGTTACGCTGAAACGTCCCTTAAAATCATCGCCGAAGAAAAGCCAACTGTCTTGATGAGCGTAGAGACACTTTACTTAAATATAGCGGAGCACCCAAATTTTGCCGGCACTGATTTTAGTTCCCTGCGTTTTCTAATTTCGGGTGCGGCACCAATCTCACAAAAACTGATGAATATTTACTGGAAGCGTGGGATCAAGCTGGTGAACGGTTATGGCATGACTGAAATCGGTCCAACGAATATAGCGACACCTGTCAATTCTATGAGCATTGAAGAAATCAAAGCCAAAGGAGCTACTGCCGGGAAGCCCCTGTTTTTTAACAATGTGCGCATTGTGGACGAGGATGGGCAGGATGTGCCTGACGGAGAGGATGGGGAGTTGATTTTTCAGGGAGAGCTTAGCTTCTCCGGCTATTGGATGGATCAAAAGAGTGCCGATGAGATCAGCAAGGATGGTTGGATTTATAGTGGCGATATTGGTTGCCGGGATTCGGAAGGCTTTTATTATATTCGTGGGCGGAAAAAGAACATGTTCATTTCCGGTGGCGAAAACATTTACCCAATTGAAATTGAACAAGTACTAATAAACTTAGATTCGGTGTTGGATGCTTGTGTTATCGGCATTCCCGACACTAGGTGGGGCGAGGTCGGAAAAGCCCTCGTGGTAAAACGACCTGATGTAGATATAGATGAAGATAGCTTGATGCAGGCATTATCAAAGCAATTGAGCAAGGTAAAGCGGCCAAAATGTATACAATTTGTAGATAATATTCCAAAAAACAGCATTGGAAAGTTAGACTTCAAGCAAATTTACGCACAATATGGCGTAAAATCGTCAAATTAGAAAAAGAGACTCACAAGGAGGAAACGAAATGGGAGCGAATATTTTAACAAATATTGAAGGGCAGATTGCGGTGGTGACGGTGAATCGGCCAAAATCACTCAATTCCTTGATATTGGAATGTTTTTCTGAACTGGCAGATGCCTTTGATGCTTGCGACAAAAATGAGGCCGTGCGTGCAATCGTGGTGACTGGTGCTGGAAAGAACTTTTCCTCTGGCGGTGATCTTGACATGTTTCAGGATTTCCTGGACAACGGCTATACCTTTGAGCAGGCGAACAGTGACGTGATAGAAGCGAGCAGGATGGCGATAGCGATGCGGCAATGTAAAAAGCCAATCGTGGCGGCTATCAGTGGCGCATGTTTTGGAGCCGGGCTCTCCCTTGCACTCGCTTGTGATTTTAGGGTGATTGACCCTAATGTCAAAATGAGCACGGCATTCGTCAATATAGGATTTTCTGGCGATACGGGCTGTATTTTTGCGTTGGAAAAGATGTTAGGCATTGCCAAGATGACAGAACTGATGATGCTTGGAAGTGTTCTAGATGCAGAACAAATCATGGGGCTTGGCCTGGCAAGTAAGATGTCCGAGGAAGGAAAGTCTTATGAAACCGCTAGGGGAATGGCTCTTAAGTTAGCAAAGGGGCCAACGGCAACCTATGGGCTACAAAAGGCACTCATTTGGGAATATTTCTTTAAAGATTATGATGCCTATTCAAAAATTGAAGCAAAATACATGGGATTATCTACCCAAAAGCAGGACTTTGCGGAAGCGATTTCAGCCTTTTTGGAAAAGCGGAAGCCAAATTTTGTCGGGAAATAGTAACGATTTAGCATATTCAGTAATGCGAGATGTTTAAAAATGCGACGAATAAGGAGAAATGGCTGAATGTTGCTGAATGAGAAATGAAAATGGAGGGCGTTGTTTAAGTGAAAATTAGAAAAGTTGGAATTATTGGTTCAGGAACAATGGGAAGTGGGTTAGCAAGCCACCTTGCTAACGCTGGCATTCCCAGTTATTTGTTCGATATTGTGCCCACTACGCTAACGGATAGTGAGGTGGCGGCGGGGTTATCCCTGGCTAGCCCAAAGGTGCGATATCGTATTGTAGAGAGCAACAAGCAGAATTTTGTGATCAAAATGAAACCGTCAGGACTGATGTCCGGCACTTATGCGGAACTGATCCGCATCGCAAATCTAGAAGACGATTTAGCACTTCTGTCTGAATGTGATTGGATCGTTGAGATCGTTGCAGAAAATCTTGAGATTAAGAAATCGGTACTGGCAAAAATCCAGCCATTTGTACAACCTGGTACGTTAGTATCCTCTAACACATCTGGAATATCCATCAACCGGATATCGGAGGATATGCCTTTAGAGTTTAGGCAGCATTGGTGTGGAACCCACTTCTTTAATCCGATACGGTATATGAAACTAGTGGAAATGATACCTTCTAAGGATATATTGCCGGAAGCCTTTTTGGCACTTACAGAATTTTGTGAAAAAACACTGGGGAAAACCCCGGTTGTCTGCAAGGACACGCCTAACTTTATCGCTAATCGCCTAGGGGTAGCCCTTGGTGCTGATATGACCAGGCTTACAGAGGAATATGACCTTACCTTTGACGAAGCGGATTCCATCGCAGGTCCGGCGATTGGCCGCCCGAAAACAGCGGCTTTTAAACTGTATGATATGGTAGGTCTGGATATTGGAACGATTACTGCGAAAACAGTTCAAAATAACATAGACGATCCGAAAGAAAAAGAACTCTTTGCGTTTCCTCCTTTTATTGACGAGATGATGAAAGACAATCGTTTGGGCCACAAGACAGGCGGTGGATTTTATAAAAGACAAGGAAGAGGAAAAGGGTCTTTGGTCTATGATTACAAAACCAAAGAATATGTTCCTGCTAAACCAGTGGTGTACCAAAGTGTTTTAGAGGCACTAAAGAAAAAGAGCATTCCGGATAAATTGGAAATTATGCTTAATGGGAGCGATGTTGCCTCAGAAATTGCATGGAAGCATATAAAATGCTATTTCCTTCATGCGGCATCTTTGATTCCGGAGATTTCCGATAATATCCTCAATATGGATCGAGCCATGGTGTTAGGATACAATCATCTCGTAGGTCCTTTTGAAACTTGGAATGGAATAGATATTGGAAAATACGTGGATCGTATGGAAAAAGAAGGGGAAACCGTTCCGGCATGGGTAAAAGAAATGTTGGCAAGCGGCATTACTTCTTTCTATATGGAAAAAGAAGGAAAGAATTATTATTATAGTATTTTGGACAAAAAGTATGTACCGATTGAGACGCCTTTTGGGATGATTATTTTAAAAGAGGAAAAAGCAAAAAACAAGCGAGTGCTAGAATTAAAGGATGCAGATGTATATGACATTGGAGATGACATCTTATGCTTGGAAATTACTTCGAAAAATGCTGCTCTTTCTGTTGGATTAGTAGAGTCCATACTAGTGGCGCAAGAAGAACTAAACAAGAACTGGGCCGGAATGGTGATTGCAAGCGGTGGCAAAAATTTCTGCGTGGGTGCTGACTTAAGAGAGGTAGCGGAATATATCAAAGCCGGCAACTTTACAGAGATAAGCAAAAGAGCTGCAAATATCCAAAACATGACGATGGGCCTTAAGTATTCCCCGAAACCCGTTGTTGCCGCAACTTATGGACAAGTATTAGGTGGCGGTTGTGAACTGGCTATTCAATGTGGCGGTGTACAGTCGGAAGGCGAAACCTATATGGGATTGGTAGAGGTCGGCGTGGGACTAGTACCGTCCGGTGGTGGAGTAAAAGAAATGACCTTACGTGCGCTAGAGCGTACGGAAGGAACGATGGCCCTTAAAACAGAATTTTTGTTGGCCGCCTTTGATTCAATCGCTAGTGGCAAGGTGTCTTCTAGTGGACCGAATGCCAAGGAACTAGGCTATCTGCGTAAGACGGACAAGATAACCCTAGGAGCCGAGTGGCTGATTAACGATGCAAAAACACAGATACAAGCGTTAATTTCCACAGGTTATAAGCCACCTGTGAAAAAAGCCTTTCCGTGCCCGGGGAAGAATGATAATGCCTTGTTGATACAAAGTGCAAAGATGATGAAAGATGGCCACTACGTTAGCGAATATGATTATTATATTGCACAGAGAATCGCCTTTATCATGACTGGTGGCGACGTTAGTAAAAATCAGCTAATCACGGAAGAATATTTGCTGAGTTTGGAACGCGAAATCTTTGTTGAGCTGTGTAAGGAAACGAAAACCAAGGAAAGGGTTTCACATATGCTTACGACTGGTAAGCCATTGCGGAATTAAAGGTAGGAGAAAAATTATGCGTGAAGTTGTTGTTGTTGCGGCTGTGCGTACCCCAGGGGGAAAAGCTGGCAAGGGTTCTTTTTATGATACTCGTCCAGAATACCTAGGTAAGCTATGCATAGAAGAAGCCGTTAAAAGAGCGAAAATAGACCCTGCGGAAATTGACGATGTCATTTGGGGATGTGCAACACCGGAACAATGTACGGGAATGAATACTGCTCGAATTACTGCACTGTATGCAGGAATCCCGGATTCGGTGCCGGCGGTAACGGTCAATCGGTTTTGTTCTTCCGGCCTGCAGGCAATTGCCTTTGGTGCGGAAGGAATACTTAGTGGCCGTTGCGATGTAGTGCTAGCTGGTGGTGTTGAGCACATGAGTATGATTAATATGGGCGGTGTTACGCGGGTAAATCCTGATATCATACAAAATCCGGCTCTGGAGGACATCTATATCGGAATGGGGTACACTGCAGATAATGTGGCTATGCGGTATCATGTAACGAGAGAAGAACAGGATGCGTTTGCCGCTCGTAGCCATCAAAAAGCGGCGGCAGCTACGGCAGAGGGGAGATTTAAAGACGAGATTGTTCCTGTGCCGGTAAAAACGGTCAGCTTAGATCAAGATGGCAAACCGGTGACGAAAGAGAAAGTTGTCAATGTGGACGAGGGTTTCCGTACGGATACAACGGTAGAAAAATTAGCGAAGCTGCGTCCTGCATTCACGGTAGGCGGAACGGTTACCGCAGGCAATTCCTCCCAGACAACGGATGGGGCATCGGCGGTACTATTGATGGAAAAAGAAAGAGCATTATCTGCAGGATTAAAGCCCTTGGGGAAATTTTTAGGGTTTTCCGTTGCAGGATGCAGACCGGATGAAATGGGGGTTGGACCGGTGATTGCGATTCCTAAGGTATTAAAACGTCTGGGACTTTCTTTAAAAGATATTGGACTGATTGAGCTAAATGAAGCTTTTGCTTCACAAGCACTTTATTGTATGCGTAAATTGGAGATTAATCAGGATATCGTTAACGTAAATGGCGGTGCCATTGCGATTGGACATCCGATGGGTTCAACAGGTTCTAAGTTGACGGCGACATTGCTAAATGAGATGAGAAGGAGAGATGTGCGCTATGGCATGGTCAGTATGTGTATCGGTGGAGGGCAAGGTGCCGCAGGAGTATTCGAACTCTGCTGATGAGATTAGGCTGATCTTAGACAGAGTTGACGTGAATCATTGGTTTTGCTAATATAATGAAGAGCCCCCTCTTTGATTATGGATTTCAAAGAGGGGATTTTCACATAAAATGAGTGTAACGATTCAAGGAAGGAGAAGTATGGAAACAAGCATATACAATGATATTTCGATTGCGAAGGTGATTTGTCCGTCTATCGGTACTAAAATAATCGTGTTTTTGTACAATGTTGACGGATTATTGATTGACACAGGGCCGGCATGCAAAGAGGAAGAACTTGAAAAATGGTTTACCGCTCAACACATCACACAGGTCGCTTTGACGCACAGCCATGAGGATCATACGGGAAATGCACCTTGGATTCAACAACAATTAAAGATACCCATCTATCTGCAATCCGGAGCCATTCCATCTTGCCATGAAGAAGGAGTTTATCCGAACTATCGCAAAGAGACATTTGGAGGACGCAAAAGTTTTCATCCGAAGCCTTTGCCGGAAATAATAAAAACCGACAATTATATATTTGAAGTGCTTGATACGCCGGGGCATACAATTTATCACAACTGTTTTTATGAGAAAAGCCAAGGATGGCTGTTTACGGGGGATCTGTTTATTTCCGCAAGGCCATTCATCTGCTTCTATGAGGAGAATTGCAGACAGTTGATTGACACGATAGAAAGGCTTTTAAAACTTGATTTTGATACCGTTTTTTGCGCCCATGCAGGCGTTGTCGAAAACGGCAAGGCTATGCTTGAAAAAAAGTACAATTATCTTAAAAAGCTACAGGAGAGGGTAATTAAGATGAGAGAGGTCGGAAAGACGGATAAGGAAATCGATGCCGAAATAAATAAGGGCGGTTTCCGATTTACATCTGATACCTGTGGTGAATGGTCCACATACAACATCATCAGAACACTTTGAATTCTGACGCATCAAACGTAGATAGTCCTCAAGTGGCACATATGTGGCGCAGCATTGGCGCATATATGGCATGGTGTTGGCACACAGTGCGATTGTTGCGTATCACTTTTAGAGGATTTCGTTGTTTTACAGGGGTATCCACGCTGAGGACAGGCACAAAACTGGCACAATCACGTAATTTAGTGCATAATTTTACTGTATTTTGTTAAAAATATCATAATATTGAGTACGGAAGCCTATTTTATAAAATTCTTAAACTTGTTAAAAATAGGCTATTATGCTGCTTTTGCGCACCATTACAACGAAAATGCTGGAATATTTGTCCTGAATAGCACTAAATTGGCATGATTAATGCTCATTATAATAAGTAACAGGGCAACGAGTAAACGCAACTGTAAGTACTGCCAAACACGGCTTAAGTTTTTGCTCTTTCAAATATTGCTATTAGGTACAATAGAGTGTGGAGGTGAAAAATAAAGATAGGATAGAATCCTGAAAGCAGGCAAAAACGCTAAGTTTCCAATGTTAAGAATACGAAAAAATCTAAAATCTGAAGGAGAAAATGATTATGTTAGACTTTTTATTAAACGAAGAACAGAAAAAGATTCAAGAAGAAGCACGGGATTTCGTAAAGAGCATTCCGAAACAATATGTTTTAGACATGGATGCTGACAAGATTAAGTTTCCGAAAGAATTCCTAAAAGAAGCAGCGCATCGTGGCCTTTTAGGCTGTCGCTATCCGAAAGAATGGGGTGGCAGAGACCTTGACTGGGTGGCTTCACAGGCTGTATTGGAAGAAATTGGCGTACTTGGCTATATTTTTGCCTGCACGTTTGGCGTAGGGGCAGAATTGGTTTGCGATGCGATTATAAGGCATGGCACCGATGCACAGAAAGAGAAATATGTTAAGCCGTTATTGCGTGGAGATCTTTTTGCGGCAGAATGCCTAACGGAACCTCGTGGCGGATCTGATTTCTTCGGCGCAACAACAATTGCGGAAGACAAGGGCGAGTACTTTTTATTGAATGGGCAGAAGCGTTTTATTGTTGGTGGCGAAGGTGCAGATTATTTTCTTGTTTATGCACGCACAAATCTTGATCCTGCGGCAGACCCACATGAGGCAATTTCTGCTCTGCTGGTAGACAAGACGGATCAGGTCGAAGTTTCATATCTATATGGGCTCATGGGCTGCAAAGGCGGCGGTGCGGCACGTATTGTATTTAAGAATGCAAAGGTTCCAAAGGAGAACATTGTGGGTAAGCTCAATGGTGGAGAAGCAGTATTCAACACGATGATGATTCCTGAGAGACTTGGTACGGCATGCATGACAATTGGTACCGGCCGTGCTGCACTTGATGTGGCAACGAAATATACCATGCAGCGCAAACAATTCGGCAAAGTTATCAGAAAATTTCAAGGTGTTTCATTCCAAGTAGCAGATGCGATAAGACTACTGGATACTTCACGCGCAATCTGTTATACAACTTGCGTGATGGTGGATAAGTGGGATAAGAAAGATCCGGTAGCTAACGTGACACTTGATCAAATCCGGCGTCAGGTTAGTGAAGCCAAAAAGCATACGACAGAATCCTGCCAACAGGCGGCAAGGCTGTCCATGCAAGTTATGGGCGGAATCGGATACACCAATGTCTACCCGGTAGAGCGTTATGTGCGTGACTTGTCATTGGCATCTATTTGGACTGGAACAAGCGAGGTCATGAACCTAATTGTCAGCAGCGACTGGTATGCAGAGTATAGGGCAGAGCAAAAAGATCGGCAAGTCCGCAATTATGAGCTTGACGCACCTGAATCCGAAGCAGCAGATGAAAAAATATTTGAATAAGCACCGGATCATTTATTTAGCTATTAATTAAAAAGGAGGAATACATTCAAATGTTTATAAATTGGAATTGGCAGGAAGAGTACAAGAAAAAATTAACCACACCGGACGAGGCGGTAAAAATCATCAAAGACGGAGACCGCGTTGTAATCGGACAGGCGGCGGCGATGCCTGGTGCACTCGACAACGCTTTTGCGAAACGTAAAGAACTAAAAGGTGTTACAGCTATTACAGCACTTGCATTACGGCCTATCCCATTCATGTCGCCAAAGACCGATGAATACGTTGGGCATATTGATACGCTTGGCTATTTTATGGGTCCGCAAGACAATGCTTATGATGCGGCTCACGGCGGTGTCAGCTCCGTGAACTTTAATCTGCTTGACAAATGGGTTCCTGAGATTGCAAAGCCAAACGTTTTGCTTCTTGAAGTAACACCACCGGATGCTCATGGCTACTTTAACGTTGGGAACGTAAACGCTTGTATGCTTACTCAATATAGAGAGTACAACCCCGTCATCGTAGTTCAGGTAAATAAGAATGTTCCATTTCAATATGGAGAGAATGTATTTATACATGTAAGCGAAGTTGAGGCAATTGTTGAGTTTGATGAGCCAATGCCACAGTTGCCGTTTGCTCCGGCTACGGATCTCGAAAATAAAATTGCCAGCCATATCGTAGATTTAATTCCGGATGGAGCTTGCCTGCAAATTGGTCTTGGCGGTATTGGAAACGCAGTAGGGTATAGTCTGGAACACAAAAAAGATTTAGGCGTGTGGACTGAAATGGCAACAGACTCCATGATACATCTGGCTAAGAAAGGTGTGATCAATGGCAGCAAGATGACCACTTATCCGGGCAAGTTCGTTGCAGCTATGGGATTGGGCAGTCAGGAAATGTACGATTTTATGAACCACAATCCGTTCATATATGCGCTTCCACTGTACAAAATCACAGGCGAACAGTATATTGCACAGAATGACAACTTTGTTTCAATCAACAATTGCCTTTCTACGGATCTGACAGGGCAGATTTGCTCTGAAACAATTGGGCATAAACGGGTAAGCACTACCGGCGGACAGCAAGGCTTTGTACGTGGCGCAATCCGATCAACCGGAGGAAAATCATTTATTTTGTTGGCTTCAACCGCGAAAGACAAAGATGGCAACCTGTTATCTCGGATATCCTTGAACCTGGCACCGGGCACAATTGTCAGCACACCGAGAAGCGATGTGCAATACATCGGAACGGAGTGGGGCTGCGTGAACGTATTTGGTCTGCCTCCTGCAGAGAGAGCCAAAAAGATTATCACCATTGCCCATCCGGATTTTCGTGAGCAACTGACAGAAGAAGCGAAAAAGGCTGGAATACTCAAATAGCAGACATAGGACAATTCAGATAATTGGCAGAATAATACGCAGTGCGGTTCTTATCTATATCGCACTGCGTATTGTTTGGTTACTCTTTTGCTGGTGATAGGCTTAACCTGTTGACATTGCTGTGGAATCAAAGAGCCAAAGGATGCGGTTGAAACCTTTATAGAGAATAGGAAGAGGGGAAAAATATGAGCTATCAACGTTTGTTTTTACCATATAAAATTAACAGCTTAGAGATAAAAAATCGGATTGTGATGCAGCCGATGCATCTTGTATTCACACCTGATGGCCATTGCAACGAGAGGTTCAGCGAATATTATTTTAAACGGGCAGAGGGTGGTGCCGGCCTAATTATTACCGGCGGCTGCAAATTTGACGATTACGGCGGTGCATTTTCTATGATGAGTTTGGAATCGGACGATTTTATTAGCGGCTATAAAACATTTACAGATGGTATGCATGAGCGCGGTGTAAAAGTCGGCGTGCAATTGTACCACGCAGGCCGCTACAGCTATCAAAGAGGTTTAAAGCCAGGCTTACAAGCGATGGCACCCTCTGCAGTGTATACTTCCTTTACGCGCGAGACACCCAAAGAAATGACGAAAGATGAACTAAAAGGAATCATCAAAAAATGGGCAGAAGGTGCGGGCCGGGCAAAAAAAGCCGGTTTTGATTTGGTCGAAATCGTAGGGTCGGCAGGATATTTAATTTGTCAGTTCTTATCCCCAATTACCAATCTGCGTACCGATGAATATGGCGGAAGCTGGGAAAACCGGACTCGTTTTGCCGTGGAAGTAGTGGTGGCGATAAGGGAAACGGTAGGGCCTTCCTATCCGATTGGTATGCGAATTGCCGGCAATGATTTTGTGCCTGGCAGCAACACGAATAAAGAGGCCATAGAGTTTGCAAAATGCATGGAAAAAGCAGGGATTGACGTGTTAAATGTAACTGGTGGCTGGCATGAGACCAAAGTACCGCAGCTTCCGGGCGATGTACCCAGAGGAGGTTTTTCTTACCTTGCGGCAAATATAAAGGATGCAGTCAAAGTACCGGTTGTGGTCAGTAACCGGATTACCTCGCCTGACTTAGCGGAAAAATTGTTAGCAATCGGCTGTTGCGACTTCATTGGATTATCAAGGCCTCTCCTTGCGGATCCCTCATGGCCAAAAAAAGCTCAGGAGGATCGGGCAGATGAAATTCGAGGCTGCGTAGCCTGTAATCAAGGTTGCTTGGCAAAAACCTTTTTCTCAAAACCGGTAGAATGTCTGGTAAATGGCGATGCCGGACGAGAATACTTGTTAAAAGATGTAAAGCCTAGCCTTCCAAAAAATATTCTGGTCGTTGGATCTGGTCCGGCTGGTTGTGAATTTGCGATTAAAGCCAGCGAATATGGACATTGCGTCACACTGTGGGAAAAAGAGAATGCAGTGGGCGGACAGATTTTGCTCGTAGCGGTTCCGCCGGGAAAACATGAGTTTAGGTCACTGGTTAAATATTATGAAACCATGCTAAAAAGGCGGGGCGTTAAGGTGGAGCTTAATAAAGAAGCGACAGAAGATAATATCAGCGGATATGACGCAGTAGTTTTGGCTACCGGCGTGGAATCTCACAGCGTTCCTTTGCCCGGTGATTTTAAAAATTCCATTCCGGTGTATTATGCGGCAGATGTATTAAGCGGCAAGGCTGTAGCAGGCAAAAATGTGGTCATTGTAGGCGGCGGATCAGTAGGCTGTGAAACGGCTCAATGGTTGGTCCACGATGCATCCATAGATGGGGAACTGCTCCATTTTCTCATGTCTTTTACAGCGGAAACTACGGATGTGCTTACAACGATGATTTACCATAGTGCCAGAAACGTCAATATTGTGGAAATGGCAAAGGTGGGTGCGAGTTTTGATCCTGGCACCGGCTGGCCGGTTTTAGATGATTTAAAACGAATGGGCGTGGGGACATATGGTAGATCTAAAATCACGGATATTGGCAAGGACAGCGTAACATTTGAACAGGTCGACAAGGAAGGCAACAAGAAAAATATCACGGTTTCCTGCGACACGCTCATTATGGCTGTAGGGTCAAAACCAAACCATGCACTTTACGAAAAAATAAAGGATAAAGTAAAAAACGTACATCTCCTTGGAGATGCACATACCGTAGGAAAAGTAATTGATGCAGTGCGAGAAGCAGCTGCACTAGCTGAGGAAATATAGAAAACGAAGGGCTACACATAAATAGCGTGTAGCTCTTTACCTATGAATTTTAAATTTTTATGTAACTATTTCGTACAGGCAATAACGCGAGGTGCTTCGCGTAGCAAAAGCCTAAGAAATATAGGCTATATTTGGAGGAATATTGATGAAAACGATGTTTGATTCTGTGGAATTAGGACAAATAAAAACGAATAGCCGCATCGTTAGGAGTGCGACATACGAAATGGGGGGTGGCAAGGATGGAGTCATTACGCCACTGCTTAAAAAAATCTATTTTGAATTGACACAGGGCGGAGTTGAAGTAATTATAACAGGCATGATGGGGGTAGGCAATAATTCCCGCATGGAAAAAAACATGATTAGAATTAATGATGATACGTTTGTAGCAAACTTTAGGGAAGTGGCGGATACCGTTCATTCTCTTGATGGCAAGCTGATTGTGCAGCTGGGGCATTGTGGGATAAAATCTACGTTTATAGATAAAGGGAAACACCCATATGGTCCATCAGATATAGAAGCTGTTCCGGGGTTGCCCGCAAAGGCAATGACAAAGGACGAGATTAAAAATCTAGTGCTCGAATACGGAATTGCGGCATTAAAATGCAAAGAAGCGGGTGCTGACGGTGTACAGTTGCATAGTGCGCATGGCTACCTAATCAGCCAGTTTTTAAGCCCTTATTTTAACAAAAGAGAAGATGAATATGGTGACGAAATAGAAAACCGCGCACGGCTACTATTTGAGGCATACAATGAAATACGTGTAAACGTGGGGGACAAATATCCCGTTTGGGTCAAGATTAACTACACGGATATGGTAGAAAATGGTTTGAGTGCTGATGATAGTATTTGGGTATGCAAAGAACTGGAAAAAAGAGGATTAGACGTTATTGAACTTAGCTCGGGCATAGCAATAGACAAACACTCTCGTCCATCAAAGTTTCTAAAGACGCAGGAAGATGAGGGTTCTTACGTTGAAGGAGCCTTGCGGCTATCCGCCAAGCTTGAAATACCCGTAATCAGCACCGGAGGGTTTCGAACGCCGGCAATAATAGAGAACTATCTTAACCAAGGAAACATCACGGCTATTGCTCTTTGCAGGCCTTTCATCTGTGAGCCGGGGCTGTTAAAACGATGGAGAAATGGGGATCTGGAAAACCCACATTGCATTTCCTGTAATAAATGTTACCTTTCAAAACAACACGGATGCGTGCAGAATCAATAATATAAACGTACCGATCGAAAAGAAACCAAACCAGCGAGGATCACTGTTAAGAAAGGCAAATTTGCAAATTGGTGGGATGTAAGCAAAATGCACTCATCCCACCAATTTGTGCTTTGATAGACAACCAATGTAATGAAGTGGCTCAGTTTACATTTCTGCATGTTTGTGCTATTGTAGGTAATATCTACAGTGGTAGAACATACCGGAAGTTTAGGAGTAAGAAACGAGGGAAAACATGCAGCTATATGATACGACACAGATAGTGGAACAAGTGATTTTGGTAGGGGTAAAGACAACACATGTTGACGATGTTGAAGGCTCCTTTATAGAATTGGCGGAGTTGGTAAGGACAGCTAAGGGCAAAGTGGTTGGGACATTGATTCAAAATCGGGAAACAATACATGCCCGTACCTATATTGGAAAGGGCAAGATAGAAGAATTAATAGAGTTGATTCAAACAAATGAAGCCACTGGAATCGTCACTGACGATGAACTGACCCCAGCACAACTTAATCATTTAGAACAAGAACTAGGCTGTAAAGTGATTGATCGAACAATGCTCATTTTAGATATATTTGCAGGGCGTGCTATCAGCAGCGAAGGGAAAATTCAAGTAGAACTGGCACAGTTAAGATATCGTTCTTCTAGACTAATCGGAATCCGCAATTCCCTTTCACGTTTAGGTGGTGGCATTGGAACGCGTGGTCCCGGAGAGAAAAAACTGGAAATGGACAGGCGTTTGATTCGGGAGCGAATCAGCCAACTAAAGCAGGAGCTAGAAGAAGTAAAACAGCATCGCGAATTAATCCGTACACAAAGAAAGCGCAGCAATGCAAAAGTGGCGGCTCTGGTTGGATACACCTGTGCCGGGAAAAGCAGTATTTTAAATGCCTTGACAGATGCTAAGATACTAGAAGACGATATGCTGTTTTCTACCCTTGATACAACAACGAGAGCATTGGTGCTTCCGGATAAAAAGGAGATTCTGCTGTCGGATACCGTAGGGTTTATCCGTAAGCTGCCCCATCATTTAATTGAGGCATTTAAAAGTACGCTTGAGGAAGCCTGCTATGCAGATATCATCATTCATGTGGTAGATGTGGCAAATCCGCAAATGGAACTGCAAATGCATGTTGTGTATGAAACGTTGCGACAATTAAAAGTGGAAAACAAGCCAATCATTACCTTATTTAATAAACAGGATAAACGAGAAGCACCCGGCAGGTGTAAAGACTTTAAAGCGGATGCCTCCATCTTAACTTCTGCAAAGACCAAAGAAGGGTTAGAAGAGCTAAAAGAAGTATTGCTAGAAACGCTAAGGAAGAACCGCACCTATATAGAAAAAATATTTTCCTACGAGGATGCAGGACAAATTCAGATGATCCGTAAAAATGGGGAACTGCTGGAGGAAGAATATTTACCTGAGGGGATTTCGGTCAAAGCGTATGTGACCGGGGATGTGTATGCGAAGCTTATGAAGGAAAAAATGGCATGAAAATAGCTTCTTCAAACATTACGAAGAAAAGAATGGGATGAAGATAGTGCCTTCAAACATTACGAAGAAAAGAATGGCATGAAGATAGCTTCTTTAATATAACTTCGTGGTAACCGGCAGGGAAATCGTAACGGTAACATCATGTTTGATGAAGATATTTACGGAGTATGCGAAGCAAATTAAGTATATCAATCGGTTTGCCGATATGCCCATCCATGCCGGATTGTTTGCTTTTTTCCACATCTTCTTTAAAGACATTTGCCGTCATTGCGATAATGGGAATCGTCTTTGCATTTACAGCATCGAGTGCGCGAATATGTGTTGCTGCGGTATAGCCGTCCATGATTGGCATCTGAACATCCATAAGAATAATATCAAAGTGGCTCGGATTATCGCGAAACTTAGCGAGTGCCTCAGCCCCATTTTTCGCGATTTCTATGGAAAGTTCGGTGTTTTCTAGAAGTGAAATGACAATTTCACGGTTGATATCGACATCTTCTGCAAGCAAAGCAGTGTATCCTTTTAATTCGCCGGATACGATTTCGCCGACATCTGCATCCTTTTCGTTTACTGTGCCATCATATAATGCACGCTTTTCACGGATGGTAAATCCAAAAGTAGAGCCTTGACCCAGTTGTGATTGGATCCACATCTTGCCACCCATAAGTTCGACAATTCTTTTTGAAATGGCGAGCCCAAGTCCTGTGCCTCCATAGTTCCTTGAAGTGCTGCTATCTGCCTGCTGGAATGAAACAAATAATTTTGACTGCTGTTCTTCGCTGATACCGATGCCGCTGTCTTTGACCTTTATGCACACAACACAGTCTGTATCTGTTTCATCTAAAAGCAATGCAGTCAATTCGATAAACCCATATTCAGGGGTAAATTTGCTCGCGTTCCCCAAAATATTGGTAAGGACCTGAGCGATTCGCTGATCATCACCAATGAGGGAAAATGGGATTTTATCATCGATGTCCACAGTAAGCTTCTGCTTTTTTTCTTCCGTTTTAAATGCGATAACATGAACAACTCGTTTGATAGTCGCCCTAAAATCATATGCCACCTCTGAAAGTTCAAGCTTGTCCGCCTCAATTTTTGACATATCAAGTATGTCGTTGATGATGCCTAGCAAATGTATGGAGGCCTCGTCAATCTTTGTAAAACAATAATCCTTTTTGGAAATGGAGGGAGAAGTTTTGCCAATTACAGACATGCCTACGACGGCATTTATTGGCGTTCGTATTTCATGGCTCATATTTGCAAGAAAATCCCCTTTTGCCCTTGAAGCATTTTCTGCAATCCGCACCTGCTCTACAAGCGCTTTCGTTCGTTCTTGCACGGTCGATTCAAGTACCGCATTTATCTGATTGGCAAGATTGAACGTGTTTGCGTTTTCCCGCGCGAGAATAAAAGTGGCACTGACTGTAAAGATAAAGAAGCTATAGCGAGTAAGTATGATGCCGGTATGAAAAATTTTTGCGTCGAAAAGGTCGAACGCTGTGGTGGCGCATAAAAATATAATTGCGATGAAGATATTTCCGAGTGCCGTACCCGTTAAATGCTTGCTGATTAGGCTTAGCAGGCTCTTGCTGTTTTCGCTTGGAAATTGTGTTTCTTTGTTAGCAACAGCATTTTCATCTTGCCACTGTGTGCGGATTCGTGAAAAAAAGGTGGAAATTACATCAAAAAGCAAGATATATAGTAGCATTAAGAGGCCAATTATTTGCCATACCTTTAAAAGATCGTTGGCAAATTGAATGGGAAAGACAGACTGTAGGATAACCAGTACAACGCAAAATGTGCCATATGCTTTTGTGACGCGGAGCAGTTTGCCAAAAGTGAGCAGTTCGACAAATGCCGCAAGCAGGAAAAGGAGCAGATAGAGTGCCGCGAATTCGATTCTTTGCGTTATGGCAGTGTTATCGGAAAGGGCATATATCGTTGCGCTTCTTGAAAAAAAATAGATGGATGTAACGATAGAGAACATGCCATAGGCCAGATTGTATTGGTCGCTTCGACGCATAAAAAAGATCAGAAAGTGATACAAAGCCACAAAAATATAAATCGTGCAAAATATGATATTGCTGATATTTGTGCGCTGGGTTAGGATTGACGAATATGTCCCAATATAATAAGGGGAGGAATAATAAAGACCTATCGTGTCGCTGTCTGGAGCACCTATAATCCGAAAGACAAGTATGTTGGTACCCTGCTTGAGAAGATCCCGGTCTAAAGGGGCAATTACATTTCGCTGACTGTGGCGAGATGCCATCTGTCCGTCATCATCAAGATGCACATTCGACAAAATGATCTCGCCATTTAGGAATACTTCCCAATTATCTCCGATGCCCGCGAGAAATATGCCAGGCACGGCTAGCGGATGATGAAACATTTTTTCAATTATTTCATAACGCATTTCGAACGGAACGAGAATGGTGTATTCTCTGGCATCCTGATTGTGTGGCGACAAAAACGGACGATGTATGTTGATGTCGTCTAAGATCAAATCAGGAGGGAGAATCGGTCCGTGCCCAATCGGCAATATGGCATCCCAAGGCAGGCTGCTAGGCTCGGCAATTTTAGCATCCGCAAGAGCAAACCCCACCTTCACATAAGCGGAATGATCCATGATATCGACATACAATGGATCGTTTTGTGCCATATCATTCTTATCGAAATAGACCATGAAAGCCATCACAGCGATGACAAATAGCAATAGCGATAGAATGGTTGCGATTTTTCTGAAGTTGTGAAGTTTTCCGCTTGAATGATTCATCTAAACCTCCGGTTTAATGATGTGCTTTTGCACGTCTTATGCGCATAAATGTAGCTGTAAGGAATAAAGTCAATTTATGTTTTGATAAATTGATTATGCAAGGAAGTACTCCTTTACAATTACAAATAGTATATGCCTAACGGCAAAAATAATCAAGAGAAAAAAGAAAAGAGAAAAAAAGAAACCGAACTGTAGTCTTGCAATGTCATAAATATTCCCTTAACGCGTCTAAACTTGTAGCTTCGCCGATCAGATTCAAGTTTCTCTTTTCTTCTGGCAGATACACCTTTCCAAAGCTTGTATCAGGTACCAGAAATACTTTTATACCGGCTTTTGTTGCCGCTTGTGCCCCCGCTAAGGAGTCTTCGGCTGCGATTGCTTGAGAAGGATTTACGTTTGCCTTTTTAAGTGCTGCCAGATAGGGATCCGGCAGCGGTTTGTGAGCTGTGATTTCATCTCCAAAAACCATGACATTTAGAAAAGGGAGCAATTCGCTGGTTAAAAGCAAAGGGATTGCACGTGCCGAAACGGTAGAACTAACTACGCCCACTTGATAGCCTTTTTCTCGCGCCAGGTTGAGGATTTCTTTCGCATAGGGCTTTGCGGGAATGCATCCCTTATCCATCTGTTCTTGTATATAAACTTCTCTACAATTGCGTGCCCGCTGTACTTTTTCTTTGCCAAACTCTTTTTCTAAAGCCTGTTTTATCCAGGTCCAGCTAAGGCCGGACCAGCTGCTTATAACGTTCTCTGCGATATCTATACCAACGGATGCGAAAGCATGTAGCCACCCATCTTTATAGGTTCGTTCCGTATCAAGCAGTAGGCCGTCCATATCAAAAAATATTGCTTTTAATTCTACCGGGTAGGCTTTAAAATGTGCTTTAATCTCTTGGTTTTGCAGTTGCCCGGTAGAATATTTTTCTTTTCTATTGTGCGTATTCAATATCCGTCATCTTCTTCCTTCTCATTTACTTTGGCTAACAGTTCTGAAACAGGCTCTTGGATCGCATCTTGGCTACCACTAACAGCTTGGGAAGCGGCCTCTTCTACGCTTAAATCAAATTCCCTTGTCCCCAGAACTTCAAGAACCATCGGCAAATTAAAACCGGTAACAACTCTGGCATTGACATTTGCTTGCAGCAATGTTTGATAGGATTGCATAAATGCGTTGTATGGGGAAGCACCAAACAAATCAACGAATACAATCACACCATCGCCTGTATGGACGGATTTAATTTTTTCTTGGACATCAAGCTTGAACTCTTCAAAATCCTGCCCGGCAACCAAGGAACTTGTCACAAACTGCTCAAATGATCCCATGATAAGTTCCACGCTATCTTTTACACCTTCAGCCATTTTTCCATGACTAACTAAAACTACTCCAATCATAATCCACCTCTTTCTTCGTCAATTTGCAGAATCAAATATTTTAGCGGCATCTTTTAGGCTGACTTTTTTCGAAGAAGGAATTGCTTGAAAATAAATATTTGTATGAAATTTTGATTCAACTTCGAGTAAACGATCAAGCTGTGCCTTGTTGATGGATACTTCTTTGATGATTGGCGTTAGGCCTGGACGCTGTGGAATTCCACCGAGATTTAGATCTGCAATTGGTACACCTTGTTCAATGAGCTCTGCCATTGCATCAATGGTTTTTGTCAGCATAATCACGCTGTAGTCGTCATATTGGCGGTCTTTCCAGTAACGTACAGCCCCCTCTTCCTTTAATACACGAACCTTTAATCCGGTTCTCGATCCGGCTCCTAAGATAATATTTTTGGTAAACTCGTCATGTGCCGCTACATCATCTGCTACAAATATGGCATTTGCCCCTGCCGATTTTGAAAGATTTGTCATGACTTGGCCATGAATTAAACGAGCATCTACTCTTGCGATTACTACTTTCCCCATAATTTACCTCTTTCTCACACATTCTTTGCGCATATTACATTTGCGAATAATCAATTTGCGGGAACTGTCTCTTAAAAACTCTTTACTTGGCAGGACAGTTCCTTGCAAAATACAACTTACAGAATACCAATGGCACCCAAGACGCCTAAAATCAAGGTCAATCCAATCAAAGCTTTTGTTACATTCATGCCTTTGCGTGTGAAGAAGAGGTAAACGCCGGCTACAACAGTAAGAGGTAAAATTCCGGGCATGATTTTGTCTAATATCTCTTGAATAATAAATTCTTTCCCGGATAGCGTAAATTGTAGGCTGGAAGTTACTTTTACATAGCTTGAGGCTAGAATTCCCATCATGAACAGTCCCATAATAGACAAGCCATCGATGATACCCTTCATTTTTTCTCCAACGATTTCAGAGGCTGCCGTTCGGCCAAGCCTGAATCCGAGTTGTGCAAAATAGTTGCCAAGCCCAAGCTGATAAAGTGAGAAGGCGAGGAATGGGAATAATGCGCCAACTGGATTTCCGGCTTGCGCCCAAGGGAGTGCAATGGCAATCAATATGTATTGAATCGTTCCCGAGTCAATGGCATCGCCGATTCCTGCTAAAGCACCCATTAATCCTGATTTCGTATTGTAGATTAAATCATCGTCGATCGTAATTGGCTTATTCTCATAAATTTCTTGCGCACGAGCCTCTTCAAGGGAACTCATGATACCTGCGATTGTTCCGCCACCCCAGGAAAGCTGCGTATTGTAGAACAATAGATGACGTTGATAGGACTCTGCCAAATCATTTTTATCCTTATACAATTTCTTTAAAATGGGAATCAATGCCCAAGTCAAAGCGGGACCTAAATATTTATCAAAAGAATGCGGAATTTCTTGTGCAAAATAGAAGCGAAACCAGGTCTTTCTTACATCGGATTTTGTTAATTTTTCAGGTGCTAATGATGGATCTTTTTGTACGAGTTCTCCCATTGTTTTTTCCTCCTTAATAATCATCGTCATCGGCAAGTCCGCCGGTTCCGGCATCGCTGGGTACACCATGTTCAACAATAACTTTGGCAGCTTCGGTCTTTAAAAGAATGAAGATAAAGGCAATGATTGCCCCGACAATGGCGTAGATAACCATTGTTACGCCCAAGCTCTTTAAAATCGTTGCCATGAAGTATGCAAGCAGGAAAAAGGCGATGTAGCTTTTCTTTCCAATAACATAGACGGTAACTGCAATTCCAATTGCCGCAAGGCCACCACCAATCACTTCTAGCACATGGAAGAGGATACTTCCGGAATTTGACTTTACAATATCGGCAATGACCGGTGTTCCAAAATATAAGGCGATAAACATAAATGGAATGTAGATAAGGAATGAGATGGCAATGGGCATCAAGATGATGGATTGCGTTAATTTTTTATCATTGCCCTCGGCCGCATATTTCTCTGTAAATTTCTGCTGAATAAATGTATTGACAAAAAATCGAAACTGGTATAGATAAGAGCCAAGTAATCCAACCGGAACAGCGATTGCAATCGCCGCTTCAGGTTTTAGCCCTCCAAGCAATGCTACCGGTACAGCAATGGCTGCGGCAATGGCCGGCTCACTGGGCATTTGCCCCCCTGGTGAAAAAACTCCCATGTAAATCAACTGGATAGCAGAAACGACAATCAATGCTTCCGCAACTTGGCCAAATACAATGCCGACCACTAACCCTGTCATCATTGGAGTGAATCGAAGCGTAGTTGTTGCCCCCCCGAAAAACGAACGCGACATAATTAATGCAATCCAAATAGCTATAACGAGTGCTTGAAAAATAGTAACATGCATAATGATTCTCCTTCCCGAATTAGGTGAAATAAATCTTTCGTTTTTGTAAACGCATATGGCGGTTTTGTAAATCCCTGTGGTTTTTGTAAATTCTTATGTACTTGTTTGGTCATGCTTTTGACTTTACTGCGTGCCCACCGAATTCCTGGCGTAATGCGGCAACGACCTTGCCTGTAAACGTATCTTCTTCTAAAGAACGATAACGCATCATTAAGGAAGCTGTAATAACCGGTAATGGTACTTCGCGTTTTAATGCCTCTTCGACGGTCCACCTCCCTTCTCCGGAGCTATACATCACACCGGAAATTTGTTCTAACTTTGGATCTTTTGTAAAAGCATCTCGCATCAATTCCATTAACCAACCTCGAATGACAGAGCCGTGTGCCCATAAATCAGCGACATTTTCCCCGTTATAGTTATAGGGACTACGTTCTAGGAGTTCAAAACCTTCTGCAATTGCCCCCATCATCCCATATTCAATCCCATTATGAACCATCTTTAGATAATGTCCACTGCCAGTTTCTCCAGTATAGAGGTAGCCGTTTGGTTGAGCGATTGCTTTAAAAATTGGTTCGATGATAGGAAAAATTTCTGCATTGCCACCTATCATAAAGTTGCCGCCATTCCTTGCTCCTTCTTGTCCGCCGGAGCTTCCGGAATCAAAGAAATGAATTCCCTTTTTAAGCACCTTGTTGTAATGCTGTATGGAATCCTCATAGAAAGAATTCCCGCCGTCAATGATGATGTCCCCTTTTTCAAGCAGATTCGTCAACTCATTTACAACGGCTTTTGTTGGATTTCCCGCAGGAACCATAATCCAAACAATTCTAGGCGATGGCAATTTGGCCACAAGCTCCTCTAGACTAGCCACCCCGCTCGCCCCTGCTGATTCGGCTTCTTTGACTAATGCAGGGGAAATATCAAATGCAACTACATTTACATTATTGCGAAATAAATTTGTAACAAGATTTAATCCCATTTTTCCAAGTCCGACCATTCCAATTTCCATGTTTGTCTTATTCCTCCTATTATAAATCTATGTTTTTTTGTTTTATTTGATTCTAAATTTATTATATGTAATTTATTTACATTTGTCAATATTTTTTTTGTAAAAAAATTACATAATTTTTATTTTTTTATGAAGGGACTGATTCCATTATAAAATCGAAAAATATTTGAAAAACATTGTTTGTAAGTTAATTGGATATTAAGAGGATTAAAAAAGAATACAAGAAGGACAATGTTAAATTAGGCCATAAGCGAAGCGAGAATGCAGCTTTACGCCCATGGCGATGTCTGAAAGAATTATAGAATGAAAAAGTGCAGCTATCGTTTTTCAAAATGTCAATGACGGAAAAACGATAGCTTTTTATGGATTTTCATATGGAAGAACTGATAGAAGCGGTTCCTTTGTTGTCATTTGCACACGGGTTATTCAGGGTGAGTAGCCGATGAAGCTTTAAGATGTGCTTGCTCAAGTTCGCTGATGCGATCTACTTTTGGTGCAGATCCGCCTCCTTGAAATTCGCTTTCCATCCAGATGTCCACAAGGTTCTTTGCAAGCTCTACGCCGATTATCCGCTCCCCTAGGCACATAATTTGTGCATCATTGCTTTTTCTGGCACGCTGTGCTGAAAACGGATCGTGGCATACGGCAGCTCTGACTCCGGGAACTTTATTGGCACAAATGCTCATTCCAATACCTGTACCACAAAGCAATATTCCTCGCTCATAGTGACCAGAGGCAATCTCGTCCGCAACTTTATATGCCACATCCGGATATAGTATCGTCTCACCTGCTGTAGCGCCAAAATCATCAACTTCATGTCCTTGCGACTTTAAATGTTCAATAATCAATATTTTTAAATTATAAGCAGCTTCATCACAACCTATTATTAATTTCATAGATATTACCTCCAACCGTACTGTTTTTTGTGCATCATCAACTTGTGTGAAATCAACTTGCATGAAATCAGCCTGTGTGAAATCAACTTGTGTGAAATCAACTTGCATGAAATCAGCCTGTGTGAAATCAACCTGCATGAAATCAGCCTGCGTGAAATCAATCTGCGTAAAACCAATTTTTGCATAAAATAGCTCTGTATCTTTTTATACCTGTTTACTTATTTATAGAAGATCACGAATTGCATCCGCCATGGAGGCGAGTATAATATAGCATGATACTGCACCGGCATCCAACACGCCCCTGGAACGCTCGCCAAGGCGACTGGAGCGACCATATTTTGCCACCAGATCCTTGGTAGAATCCTTGCCGTTTTCGGCTGCGGCTTTCATGTCCAATAGTACGGTGGCAAAATCTTTGCCATTTTCACTACCGGCCTTTAAACTGTCGATAGCAGGGCTTAGCGTATCGACCAGCGTTTTATCTCCAACTTTTGCTTCAACGATTTCTTGTAGTCCATGAAGGCCCGCTTCAAGCATAGCCGCGAAATCATCGAGGGATATATCTTCTAAATCCTCACCTGCCTCAGCTGCATCCATAAAAATTGTTCCGTAAATGGGACCCATTGACCCACCTATTTCAGTGAACAATATATTGCCAAGCTCAGCAAGCCCCGCTGTAAATGATACATCTTTATCGGCGATTCTGTTGCCAAATAGGGTGAAGCCTTTGTTCATATTCATGCCGTGGTCGCCATCGCCAATCAATCCATCCACTTTTGATAAGAAGTCCTTGTTGCTTTGTACGGCTTTTATGATAGCAAGTAGTACCGGTGTGCCGGCGTTGTTTTTAAAAGTTATGCCCATGATATCTATCCTCCGAAAACTGTCCTTATCCAATCAACATCGTTGTATTACTTTATGGTATATCCGCCGTCAATCAAAAGATTGTGGCCTGTAATCATTGCGGCGGCACCACTGCATAGGAATGCAATTGCTCCGGCAATTTCGTCCGGCTCGGCAAAACGCTCCGAAGGCATCTCAAGTTTGAATGCATCGCCCACAGGTCCGTCCCATGCTTTGTGGCCAAGCTCAGTCAGTACGACAGTCGGAGATACGGCATTGACCCTGATTCCGTATTTGCCCCATTCAAGTGCCATGACTTTCGTAGCGGCAATGATCGCACCTTTCGAAGCGCAATATGCTACGTGTTTATCAAGCGCGATTACACCGGCTTGCGATGCCATATTGACGATGCTGCCATCAATTTTTTCATCGATAAAGTATTTGCCAAGCAGCTGGGCCATCATAAATGTTGACTTTAGATTGATGTCGATGGTTCTGTCCCAGTCAGCCTCGCTAATAAGTTCGGCTTTTTCAAGAGCCACAATGCCCGCTGAATTAACAAGGATATCTACTTTGCCGAATGCTCTTATGGCCGCATCAAGCACTTGCTGCCTATCCTTAGCTATGGTAACATTGCTTGGTACGCCGATCGCTTTATCGGATAATGCTTTGGCAATTTGATCCACAGCAGGGTTTAAGTCGGCCAAAACGAGATGAACCCCTTTTTTTGCGAAGAATTCAGCGGTTGCATATCCGATTCCGGCAGCTCCGCCGGTGATAATGGCTGATTTGCCTTCTAATGAAAAATTTGCGTCAGATCCTGAATATTTTATCATTTGATTTATTCCTTTCTTTTTATATTGTATACCTGCATAAGATGAGTAAATAGTATACCAAAAATGTTGCAATGTCAAGCATATGGAAAGGAAGTGGGTCGCCAAAAAACAAGATGGTCTCTTTTGTGTATTTTGACGAAAGCTTTTAAAGAAAAGTAGTTAAATCGATTTTCATAAAGCGGAACTGATCTTCGATCTGTGTCAACCTTTGGTATTTGTCAATGACTTCCAAAGAATCCATCTTTCGCGTTCGCTTCTCGCCTGGAATTTTTTGCACCAGTAGAGCACAACGATGCTTTTTACGAGTGCGGGGCAGAGTGTGAGATGACCAGGGGTTCAGCCACGCAAAAGGCGGGTCTTTTTCAAACAGGCAGCAATCCACTTTACCACATGTGGTTTCCGTAAAATCGACGGTGCAAGCACGCAGCCTGCTTCATTACAACAGCAACATAAAACGTTGGAAAATGAGGGAAAGTATGTTATGATGCAGTAAAGCAAAGGAGGGAAGCCAATGCCGCTTAAAAAGTTATTCGTAGGGATAGAGGATTTTAAAAAGGTGATTGATAAACAAGGCTACTATGTAGACAAGACGCTGCTGATTAAGGAGCTAATTGAGAAAGGCGATGAAGTAAATTTGTTTACTAGGCCTAGGAGGTTTGGGAAGACACTAAATTTGAGTATGCTAAAGTATTTCTTTGAGGACACAGGGGATGCTAAAAAGAATGCAGCGTTGTTTCAGGGGTTAAAAATCGCGGATGACGAGGAGTGTATGCAAAAGCATTTAGGCAAGTATCCTGTTATCTCGCTGACGTTAAAGTCTGGGAAGCAGAATGATTTTGAAAAGTCATTCTATACGCTCAAAGAAAGCATTGCGCTTGAATTTAAAAGGCACCTATCAATTGCGGATAAACTTCCCCTTAAAGCAGATCAAGAGCAGTTTATAAGAATTGCCAGTAGAGAAGGTGAAGAGAAAGAATACTACACGGCGATCAAATTCCTAAGCGAATGCCTGTGTCAGGTGCTCGGTAAGAAGGTTGTTATTTTGATTGACGAGTACGACGTGCCACTGGAGAATGCCTACTTTAATGGCTTTTACGATGAGATGATTGGGTTTATACGTTCTCTGTTTGAATCTGCTTTAAAGACGAACCCCTTTTTAGAGTTCGCAGTTATTACGGGGTGCTTGCAAATCAGTAAGGAAAGTATATTTACCGGGTTAAATAACCTAAGGGCTAGATCTATTTTGGATGAGGAGTATGGGGAGTACTTTGGCTTTACACAAGGGGAGGTAGACGCTGTGCTGCGCTATTACGGCATGGAATCAAGGAGGGATGATGTCAAGCAGTGGTATGACGGGTATCTTTTTGGGAACCAGCTAGTTTATAACCCCTGGTCTGTGTTTAGTGTTGTGGATAAACTCACAGTGAATGAGAAAGCCTATTTCGAGTCGTTTTGGGCAAATACCAGTTCGAATGATATTGTGCATACTTTGATTGAGCAAGCAAATCCAACGGTAATAAGAGATATAAAAAAGTTGATGGACGGCGGTATGATTGAAAAGCAGGTACGTAAGGGCATTACGTATGCTGATTTAGATAAAGCGCAGGATAATATTTGGAGCTTCCTCCTCTTTACCGGGTATCTGACCCAGGTGTCTGCTAGACAGGATGGTAGGCATCAGTATTGGACCATGGCTATCCCAAACGAGGAGGTTCAGTATATTTATGAAGATAAGATTCTGGACTGGTTTAAGAAGCAGTTTAAGAAGAAGGATTTAAGGAGGCTGTACCAGGCGATTGTAGAAGGGGAGGTCGAGGCTGTGGGAAAAGAGCTGTCAAGCAATATGTGGCAGGCAATCAGCTTTTATGATTATAAAGAAAGCTACTACCACGGCTTTTTACTAGGGATACTTCAAACCTTCCATGGCTATGAAGTTTTATCAAACGATGAGAAGGGTTTGGGGAGGCCGGATATTGTTATGGTCCCATTTTCTGATGATAGACCTGTTATTATTATGGAATTAAAGGTAGCAAGCAGTGCGCAGGGTATCGAAGGTATGTGTGATAAAGCCCTGCAGCAGATAAAAGAGCAGAGGTACAAAGAAGGTTTTTGGCAGGAGGAATACAGTAAGTTTATATGCTATGGGATTTGCTTTTATAAGAAGAGCTGCATGGTAAAGAAGGAAAGCAGCAATACCCCTAACAAAGACTGTGATTCTGCGATTGGCAGAGTTTAACATCTTTACATGCACAATTTGCAGCACCATAAAACGAAAGTATGTTATGACCCGAGTTGGCCACTTGAAATAGAGAAACGGAGCCGGAATGCATCCAGTATCAGTTTCAAATCAGGATCATCCACACCCATGAAAAGCCCCATTTAAACGATGGAAAGCCGGTGTTCTTCTTTACAGGTTCCCATTTTCTGCTGTCCTTTTTCTATGGCTCCCCCATCATCGTCTAAGATGGCCCCATTTGCATATTTTGACGAAAGCTTTTGAAAATAAAGTGGTTTTGAAAGGAAAAATAGATGGTAATAGCATGTAGCATATACAAAAAACAGTGCAAAATAGTTATTTAAAAACAAAAAAACGTAGGGAAGCGAAATAAAAATAAGAATAGCTCATTGACAGAATGGACTTCTTGTGCTATTATAAATCCATAATTAGTTTATCCATTAAACTAATAAACAGAACATAATTTACTTGAATTTTCGTTTAGGAGTGGTTCGATAAAAATAATAGCATGCGAAAAATATAGTGTGTGAGAAAGAATAAGGAGGCAAAATGGCAAAGGAATTCCATGTAGCAAAAACTGGTTGCAATCATGCGGCGGGAACAAAAGATGCACCATTTTTAACGATCGATAAGGCTGCACATATTGCAGCTGCAGGCGATACGGTTATCGTACATGCAGGGGTATACAGAGAATGGGTTCGTCCTCAAAATACTGGACTGAGCAACACGAGAAGGGTTACCTTTAAAGCTGCTGATGGTGAAAAAGTTGTAATCAAAGGCTCGGAAGAAGCTGCAGGCTGGGAGAAAGGCGAAGGTAAAATCTGGAAGAAGGTACTGCCTAATTCCTATTTTGGTGAATTTAATCCATTTGCAACAAATATTGTAGGTGAATGGGTTGTGTATGGTCTCGACAAACATTTAGGCGATGTGTATATGAACGGTCAGTCATTATATGAAGTGATTACATATGATGATCTTAAAGATCCGAAAGTTCGTACAGAAGTGAAAGATGACTGGACAGAAAAGATTACGCCGATCTTAAACCCTGAGCAGACAAAGTATGTATGGTATGCCAAAGTGGACAATGGCAATACGACAATCTATGCCAATTTCCAAGATTACGATCCAAATGCTGAATTGGTTGAAATCAGTGTTCGAAAATCGGTATTCTACCCTGAAATTACAGGTATCGATTATGTGACGGTAAGTGGATTTGAGCTTGCACAAGCCGCTACTCCTTGGGCTCCGCCAACTGCAGACCAGCCAGGACTTATTGGCCCAAATTGGGCAAAGGGATGGATTATCGAAAACAACATCATCCATGATGCGAAATCCAGTGCAATCAGTATTGGCAAAGAAATTACAACCGGGCATAACCAGTACACGCGAAGAGGCGATAAGGCCGGATACAATTATCAGCTGGAAGCAGTATTTAGCGCACTTGGCAAAGGCTGGAGCAAGGAACACATCGGATCTCACATTATAAGGAACAACACAATATATGATTGTGGTCAGAACGCGGTTGTTGGTCATCTTGGCTGTGTATTCAGCCAGATATATGACAATCATATCTACAATATAGGAATTAAGAGAGAGTACTATGGCCATGAGATTGCCGGCATCAAACTTCATGCCGCCATCGATGTACAGATTCGGCACAACAGAATCCATAACTGCTCGCTTGGTACATGGCTTGACTGGCAGGCACAGGGAGCTCGTGTAAGTAAGAATATTTATTACAACAACAATCGGGATATCTTTGTAGAGGTAACGCACGGACCATTCCTTGCAGATAATAATGTATTTGCATCGAAAGACTTCTTCACAAATGCGGCACAGGGTAGTGCATTTGTAAACAACCTAATCAGTGGAGATATGCAGTACTACGATGTACTTGACCGATCAACGCCATATCATCAGCCACACAGCACGCAAGTTAAGGGATACACGGTTGTATTTAGTGGCGATGACAGATGGTTTAACAATATCTTTACCGGAGCAAAGGCGACAGGCGAGCTTGGCGGCGTTGGTACTGCACAATATGATGGACAGCCGGCATCATACGATGAATTCCTACAAAGGGTACAAGAGGATGGAGCATGTGACTTTGAAGCATTTATCAATGTAGGCAAGCAGCAGGCAGTCGTAAAGAACAATGCATACTTTGCTGGAGCAAAGCCGTTTGCGAGAGAAGAAAGCAATGTTGTAGATGAAAAGTATGATCCAAAGGCAAGCGTCACGCAAGAGGGCGACAACGTATATTTGACCATTGAACTGCCGGAAACAATCAATAGCCTGAAAGCGGACGTGGTTGATACAAATCTCCTTGATAGGGTAAGGATTGTAGATGCAAATTATGAAAATCCAGATGGAAGCGAACTCATTATCGATACCGATATCCTTGGAAATAAACGCAAAGTGGGAACGGTGATTGGTCCTGTTGCAACATTAAAGGCTGGTGCAAACAAGATCCGGTTATGGTAATCATCCAGGAAGCTAACTATTTCATATACAAAGCACAATTTAGTTCAATTGAAAGGAAGTTTCGCACTATAGGGCATAAGAAAGGAAATAATATGAAAAAGAGTATCGGAAAAAGTCAGACAGCATTCCCCACCCCAGTATTTGTTGTAGGCACGTATGACGAGGCAGGCAAGGCAAATGCCGCAACCATTGCTTGGGCAGGGGTTGCTAGTTCAGGACCTGAGTCTGTAGCGATTGCAGTAAGGCCATCACGCTATACATATGAGAATTTGTTATTAAAAAAAGCATTTACCGTCAACATTCCGTCCGCTGAATATGCGGTAGAGACAGATTATTTAGGCATTGATTCTGGGAGAAACGTAGATAAGCTTAAAAGGGTCGGACTCACTTCCTCAAAAGCAGATTACGTAGATGCACCGGTGATTAATGAATTTCCAGTAAGTATAGAATGTGAGGTGACACATACACTAGACCTTGGCGTACACGTGCTCTTTATCGGTGCAATAAAAGATATCAAAGCGGAGGAAAGATTCTTAAGCGATAAGGGTGTATTGGATATTCGTGCAGCAGGACTATTGTTGTTTGATGCACCAAACCATGCGTACGTTGCTCCAGGTGGCGTAATTGCACAAGCATTTTCTGTGGGATTAAAATTTCGTTAGATTAGGTAGGGAAGTTTCAAACGTTGCATGGACTTTAAAGAGTATGGTTTAAAATCTCGTTATGTTGGGCTTGCTTTTATTTGAGACTAGATATGGAAATTATATTGCCATATCTAGTCTATCCAAAAAAACTTGAAAAACACACGATTGTCTCTACACTGAATGTTTGGCCATTTATATTTTCCAAGGAAACAATAGAACACATTATTGGCGATAGGTCAGATTCATCTATCGAAACGGCTTTTCATGCCTTCTTCATTTCTAAAACTAGGACATGTGCAGTGTCCCTAGTAGTCACTAAAATATCTTCTTCAACGATTTCCATAGCATCACCGGCAGATAATGTATATTCAGCAATTTGTACCTCGCCTTCAATCAGTACCAAATAGGTTTGTCGGCCTTTGCCTGTCGAAAATAAAAGCTCACCGCCTTTTGTAATCTCAGTTACGAAAATATTCACATCAGCATGGATATGAATAGGAGCAGGAGAGGATGCATCACCGGTAGCAATCGGTAGCCATCTGTTCACACGCTCTTCCCATGCAAAGCGATGCTCTCCATAGTTTGGCCTATACCCCGTCCTGTTTGGAAAAAACCATATTTGCAGAAAGCGTGCTGGTTCTTCGCTCAAATTATGCTCGCTGTGAAAAATGCCTGTCCCCGCGCTCATGTATTGTACTTGTCCACGGGTTAGGGTGCGTTTATTCTTCATGCTGTCCACATGGGTTAGCTCTCCATCTACCACATAGGAGATGATTTCCATATCCTTATGATGATGGGTGTCAAAGCCGGAATCGGGCGCAACGTAGTCGTCATTGAGAACCCGTAAAACACCAAACTGAATATGATCGGGATTGTAATATTCATCAAAGGAAAAGTGAAAATGGCTGTTCAGCCATCCGTGTTGACTGCGTCCCATCTTGTCATAAATTATGTGTTTTAACATTCGCGCGTGCCTCCATCATACTGGTTTTACTCCATTGTATCAGCACATAGGCGCATAGTCAAATAGCAAAAACAAAAAAATAGAAATACTTTGTAAATCTGGTTGCCATTTACACACTAACCGATAAGGTAAACCGTAACAAACGGTTGAAATACTCTCTTTACCATAAGCAATTGCGTCTTTGCTTTATCAGAGAAATAGGCTATATTTCTTAAAGAGCGAGGTTCTGGTACTTCTTGTGTTTCACTTGGTGCTATCATAGTGTTTCAGTACTTGCAAGATCTAATTAGGTAAATAAAAGCAGTAACTATCCAGGAGACACAACTGAATCGTTACGAAAAACGTACATCAACATGAATAAATTTCCTTTTTCTGGAAAGAATGTGTTTAAGAAGCGGCTTCTGTACAGAGTGGCTAGGCGTGTTAGTTGTTTTCTCAAGCAAAAACACCCTATAACATTTAAATTTCAGAAAATAGGAGATTAGGAAAGTGAAACAACTACATAGAATAAACGACATTTATAAAATAAAAAATATTGATGAAACAAAAGAAGTTGGTGAAACAAAAGAGATTGATAAAACAAAAGAGATTCATGAAACAAAAGAAATGTATGGGGTAAAAAATATTCGTAGAACCCAAAACATCCATAGGATGAAAAAAGTCCTGCTGGCAATGCTCATAGCAATGGTGGCGACCCGATCTTATTGCCATATAAAAGAAGAATTGATTACAACCTCCATAGCATCAAAAATTATGAGGTTTCATGTGCTTGCAAACAGTGACAGCAAAGAGGATCAGCAATTGAAGCTAAAGGTGCGAGATGCGATAGGTACATACATGCAAACGGAGTTGGCAGGCACAAAAGATCCGGAGGAATGTCGCAGGATTGTGGAAAAAAACATAGGCGATATTGTTGTAAAAGCGCAAGAAACCATCAAAACGCAAGGCTATGCATATCCGGTATCGGCATCTTTTGCAGAAGTAGATTTTCCGGATAAAACATATGGAAATTATACATTTAAAGCCGGAGAGTACGAGGCGTTGCAAGTGGTGATCGGGGACGGAAAGGGACAGAATTGGTGGTGTGTTATGTATCCGAACCTTTGCTTTTTTAATAGTACATACGAAGTAGTGGAGGAGGAAGCCAAAAAAAACCTCGAACAGCTTTTAACGGCAGAAGAATATGCATCCATAATGGAAAACAAAGAGTATGAGGTAAGGTTTAAATGGCTTTCTTTTTTGAATGATTGGCTGGAGGATTAAATACAGTCGCTGATTGTTTTCTGAAAGCATCACTGACACCTAATTTTAAAATGCCGCTTCAATTCGTCAGCGAAACTTGAATCTTGACAATAATTGTTTTTAATAATCTAAAAGTAATGGAGCCACAAACCTATTCAATTGATTTACCGTTTCCATCACGAAATCTATTTTTAACGATACGCTGAGCACCCATGAAAGCAGTTTTTTCGTACAGGCACCTATAATGGTTGACAGGTAGCAGCGTGGAGCCTTTCTGTTGATAATGCAGGTTATATCTGTCAACAGGACTTTGCGGGGGACATGTGTCTCGCACTCTCGGTTTAATAAGTTTGGTGTAGCATCTGCCGTTGCCATGGTTTTAGCCATACGACTATATGGATTCGCCTTGCGTATGGGGCAGAAGAGTCCATATTTCTTCATCAGCCTCCTTATTTTCTTAATGTTCAAGGCCACAGGTGGATTCATATGAAGTAGCCTCATATAAATGCTGCGGGCCCCTTTGCCATATCCACTGTGCCGATAAGCTTCAACTATCGATAAGAAATCCTGCTGGTCTTTCACCTCCCTTTGAACATCATATTTTTTTCTAGACATAATAATACTCCCATATAGTAGATTTTTAATATTTTATCTGTCTACTATGTAGGGAGCATATCAGGTCTTTACTGCCCGATAAGTAGTTGAATATTTTCCTGTAGTCCATCCCAATCTCATAATAATCACCTCACTACTATTATAACGTATTATAGTGGAATGTGTAATAGTGAAATAAAAAATTGACAAAAAAATAAAGCCATTACCGGATTTGTAGGATATAATTTAGTAAAGAAGGTGTCAAATTCCCGAATCTATATATCGATTTGTTATAATCATGATGAAAAATAGCTATTTCACCCCGTGCAATTTGTATGATATGATGAAAATATCAATAAGGAGGTGTGAAAATTATGAGTAGTAGATTTGGAACAGTTATCATGCAACATGCAGGATTACATGTTAGCAGTCTGGAGAAAACAGTAGCTTGGTATCAAGAGGTCTTGGGATTTGAACTTATCAGCTCTCGCGATGACACGATGATGCCCGGTGTATTTCCAAAGTGTTGGCTCATGAAACTTGGAGACTTTTATCTGGAGCTTTTCGAAACGCCCAGTGCCAGACCTTTCAGCTATGAGACCTATGAGTATGAAATAGGTGTTAAGCATTTGGATTTCTGGATCGAAGATCTCGATGGTCTCATGGAATGGATTTATGAGCGCGGGGATATCACTGTCGTGGTGGATAACCGATATACGGAGGAGCGGTGCGAGGTTCCCGGTGGTGATCGGGCAGTTTGGGTTTTGGATTGCAATGATATGCTGGTGGAATTTTCGCAGGTCAAATCACGAGGATAGAACAGGGGGGTGGATTACGATGGCAAATGCAAATATTGAAGGAAACTATTGGGTTCGATTGCAACGAAAAGACGATGGTGAGGATTTAAACGCCTATGGCAAGATGGAACTGTATCTGGATGGTGAGCAGCTAAAAGGAGTCATGTTCCCTACCTTTTTTTGGCTGGAGAGTTTCTTCCGCGGTGGAAAGGCTGATGATAACGGAAACTTTGAATTCACAGTATTTTTTGCGACACCATGTCAACAATGGGTTTCGGACGTGAAAGGTTGTGTTAAAGAAAATCGGGTCACCGGGTCAATGTCGACACCAGCTGGTGACTATCAACTGAGTGGTACTCGCATTTCATGTTCAGCACATGCTGTTTAAGGAGAAGAACAGTAATGAGTATAAGAAAGGAATAGACTTATGGTAGCTTTAAGTATTATGGGGTTATGTATTGCGTTTGTTTTTATGATTTTTATGGTTTTGAAAGGTTTTGATGCGATTTATCTTCTTATACCTGCAGTAGCAATACTATGTTTGTTTAGTGCTTTGAATTTTCAGGAGCAGTGGCTGACTGTCTTGATGGACGGTACAGTAGACTTTTTCAAAATGCTCGGACCCATCTTGATTTCTGCGCTTATGTTTGCCGGGATATTTGGCATCAGCGGTGCTGCAAAAAGTTTTGCCTATGGAATAATGAATTTTATTGAACGGATTGTGAAATCGAAACCGGGAGATGAGAAAAAGAATGGCATCGTCATAACAGTATTATGCGCAATCATAATTGGCGGAGTAACCAACTTTTTCGGATTGGATGGTATGGCGATACAAGTTGTTGTATTACCGATTCTCTTGTCAATGCTGCGGCATTATAATCTGTCCAGGAATATTCTCCCAGCTCTTATTTATGCAAATGCTTGTTTTACGCCCATGCCTTTTGCCACCAACTCGCCGATGATAACACATGCCATGTTTCTTGGCTTGCCGAATACTGGGGGATATGCAGTTGCAGGATTTGTCGGCAGCATCGCTGGCATTGCTTGGACTTTTATTTTCCTGATCAGATATATGCGGAAACAGAATTTGTCCAGTGAATTTATCACTGCACCGACAGATATCAATGTTGAAACATCTGACGAAATAAAACTGCCACATTTCATTCTTTCTGCATTCGCATTGGTTTTGGCTTTTGTACTTGTCTACACTACAGGAATCCAATTAGCGTTTGCCCTGGTGATTGCTTCAGGTGTTGAGATTATCATATTTTTTCCGCAATTGCGGGCACTTGCTAAAGAGCGCAAGAGTAGTGTGCCGGGGATCATTCGAGAAAATTGGAACGATCAAATGCGTATGGCTACTTACATCACAGTCATGGTTGTAATGCTAATTGGTTTCTCAAATGTCATTCAACAGACCTCTGGTTTTCAAGCCATTATTGATGCCTTGACAGGTGCAGCTTCCAGCCCAGTGAAAGCACTCATTATGTGCACAATTGCAATGATTGTCATGATTGGTATTACAGCAAACCCGATGGCCGGTATGATGGCAAATCTCAATATTATCTCACCGATTTTCTTGAAACTTGGCGTGCCACCTGCTGCGATTATGAGGATTTCGGTTACGGCATCCACTGTTTTTGATACCTTACCGACATGTGTTGGCGTAATCATGGCACACAAAATCAGCAATGTGAAACTGAAAGACGGATATTATCCGGTGTTTGCGGTTTCTTGTATAGCAACGGGAATCATGACAGTGATTAATGTGATTATGATAGCTTTCACATTGTAATAGAAACTAATAGAGTAAATGGGAAATGAACAGGAGAAGGAAAGATGGCATATGTAATTGTACACAAAGAATACTGCAAAGCATGTGGATATTGCATCAGAGACTGCCCGGTGAAGGCTATTATTTCATCTGGAAAAATGAATAGTGAGGGTTATGAATACACGCAAGTAGATGATGATCTGTGTATCAAATGTGGCACGTGCTACGTCGTTTGTCCGGATCAGGTATTTGAAATCGTTGAAAATTAAGAAGCAAAGGAAAAGAGGTTTTCATGAAAGAACTATGGAAAGGCAATGAGGCAATTGCAGAAGCTGCCGTGCGTGCAGGGTGCAGACTCTATATCGGTTACCCGATTACGCCGCAGTCTGAGATTGTGGAGTATATGTCCACACGTATGCCGGAGCTTGGTCGTGTTTTCATCCAGTCTGAAAGCGAACTGATTAGCATTAACACGGTGTTTGGTGCAAGTTTGACTGGTGCACGCTGTATGACGAGCTCTTCCGGTGTGGGAATTTCATTGATGCAGGAGGGATTGACTGCTTGTTTTGCAAAAGGGTTATGTCCATTGATTATCAATGTAAACCGTTCCGGTAACGGCATGGGTGGTGGTACCGGTTTTGCGGGATGCCAGGATGACTACACGAGAGAGACGCATGGTGGCGGAAATGGTTATTATCGTTACTTGGTATATATCCCAAGTAGCATTCAAGAAGCGGTTGATATGACTTATGTAGCATGGGATATTGCAGAAAAATACAGAAATCCTGTGGAAATTTATACGGAGGGCCGCCTTGGCCAGATGATGGAAGCGGTTGAATTTCCGGACTTTAAGACTCCTGATATTCAGGCATGGGGTATAGATGGCACAACAAAGCCTATGCCTGAATATCATACTATGATGGCTCCTTCTGAGTATGGACTTTTTGCAGAACGTATCCGCCGAATGGAAGAAAATGAGCAGTCGTGGGAAAGTTGGCTGACCGAAGATGCTGAGACCGTAATCATAGCGGTTGGATTATGTTCCCGTGTGTGTAGAGGTGTTATCGCACGGTTACGTGCGGAAGGGAAGAAAATCGGAATGTTGCGTCCAAAGGCGGTATGGCCATTTCCATTAAAAGGTTTCGCTGCGTTGCCGGGCACTGTGAAAAAGTTAATTTGTGTTGAAAACTCCGATGGTCAGCAAATGCTGGAAGATGTGTTGGTCGCTACTAAGAAATTGCCGGATCTGCAGCAAATTCCAGTCTATAGTAATGCGCAAATGGGTTTGATTTCAAGCTATGAATTGCGTATGTTTCTCGCTGGAGTGGAAGACGGATCAATCAAGGAGGTGTATTGAGATGGCAAAAGCGGTTTCGGCACCAAAAGTTTTGTTTCCGGGCAAGTTTTGTCCAGGTTGTGGACATGGTGTCTTTGTACGTTTGATCCATGAGATTTTTGAAGAAAAAGGATTGACGGAAAGAAATGTCTGTGCCATAGGAGTTGGATGCTCCGCAAATTATAATGCAATGATGAAAGGTGGCAATATGATTGAAGGACATCACGGACGAGTGCCAAATACAGCCCGTGGGGTTAAGTCAATCTTACCGGATGTATTTGTCTGGACATACCAAGGTGACGGAGATGCCTATGCGATCGGAATGGGCGAGACAATTTTGGCAGCAGCCAATAATTATCCGGTAACTGTGTTTGTCATTAATAATAATAATTATGGTATGACAGGCGGACAGACTGCTCCGACCACGATGCAAGGGCAGGTCACTACGACTGCGCAAGCGGGTTATGCCGGTAGCACATTCAACGTTGTACCGTTGCTTTGCGCTATGGATAGTGTTTCCTATGTCGCACGTGGAACGACTGCAAGTGCGGCGGAGATTCGAAAATTGAAAGGTTATCTGCGGAAGGCTGTGGATTTGCAAATGGAACAGAATAAATATGCGTTTGTGGAAATCTTAAGTCCGTGCCCGACAAATTGGAAAAAACCCCCGCTGGAGGCATGCGACTGGATACTTAATGAGGTCACGAAAGTCTTCCCGCTTGGTGAGTTCAAAAAATAGGAAGGAGTTAAGTATGGAAATCGTATTTGCTGGATTTGGTGGGCAGGGTGTTTTGACTTCAGGTCTGATCGTTGCCTATATTGCCATGAAGAATGATTATGAGGTGCTTTGGAGTCCGGCCTATGGAGGTGAAATGCGGGGTGGAAAGGCTTACAGCATGGTAAAATTTGACCACACAGAAATCGCGGAACCAAATATCACGGAGTTGGATGCATTAGTCGCCATGAATCGTCCCTCATTAGAATTCTGTGAAAATCTCAAACCGAATGGATTGTTAATCGTAAATAGCGATACGATTTCAGATGAAGTTCTTGATTCGTATGCATTTCGCACAATCCGTATTCCGATCAACCGCTTGGCGCAACAAGCCGGAAGCGGTAAAACAGTCAATATTGTTTCGGTCGGAGCGCTCATCCGATCTATGGGAATCTTCGATCGTGAGAAAGCTGAAGAAATTATGTGCCTGTTTTTCGAGGAAAAAGGCAAGGGTGTGTTCAATCGAACTAACCGTGTTGCATTTGGTTTGGGATATGAGTATGAATGAGCATGGAGGAAAAATTGATGAATGATATGAAGAAATTGATGGCACCGGAAAGCGTTGTCGTTGTTGGTGCAACGGATAAACCGGGAATGCCTGGGGGTGCAACGGCCAGTATTATAGAGAGCCGTATTAAAGACCGTGTATACTATCTAAATCCGAACCGTGACGAACTTTACGGAAGGAAGTGCTACCACTCCCTATCTGAGTTACCTGAAATCGTGGATTGCATGGTAATTGGAACACCGGCAAAATACGTGCCCGGTTATCTGGATGAGGGTGGCGCACTTGGGATTGGTGCGGCGGTTGTATTTGCCAGTGGTTTTGAAGAAGAACGCACGGAAGAAGGGCAAAACCTTGCACGTGAAGTCAGAGAAATTTGTACCCGCCGCAAGATATTACTTTGTGGACCGAATTGCGTAGGTATTGTGAATGGCGTAGACAAAGTCCATGTTTCCCCGGGAAATGAGCTGCTCCTTCCTATGCTGGAATCCGGTAAAAGAAGAGGGATTGGATTAGTTGCGCAAAGTGGGTATATTACAAGCGGGTTCACGGTTCCTGATTGCAGCACTCTTGCATATGCGGTTAGTGCCGGGAATTGTGCAGTATGCAGCATTGAAGACTATCTGCTTTATTTTGCTGAAAATGACGACATAAATTGTATTGCGGCATATATTGAAGGAATCAAAAATCCGGAGCTTCTGGAAAAAGCATTAAAAACGGCTGCATTAAAGCATAAGCCTTTTGTTGTTTTGAAAGCGGGTGCTACCGAAAAGGGACAGTATGCAGCAGCCAGCCATACAGGAAGTATGGCTGGAGATTACAAGATTGTCGAGAGCGTGTTTAAGAAGTATGGGGCAGTGATGACAAATAGTTTACAGGATTTTTCCGGAACTGCCCGTATGTTTGCACTGTTGGACGGACAGTTTCCAAAATCACAAGGAGTTGGTGCCATTTGTTTTTCAGGAGGCGAAAATACCATGTGCGCAGATATCAGCACACGGTTGGGTATTGATTTACCGGATTTCAATTCGGAGACGACAAAAATCATTCAGGGACTCGTGCCTTCCTATTCGACAGCATCGAACCCACTTGATGCGACAACAACGATGTTTGCAGAGGATGAAAAGGTACATCGCCTTTTTGAAGCAGTTTGCGATGATGAAGGCATCGGTCTGATTACGGTTGGTGACGACGTGCAGCTCGTTTCCGAAGTGAAAGATATCACCTGCCTGAAGGTGATGAGCAAATTGAAGGCAGAGGGCCGCCTGCTTCCGTCAGTCATCATTCCGTCATTTGAACGGCTTCGTAATCCTGAAGTGTTCAAGGGATTCGAAAATGCAGGTGTGCCTGTACTTTCAGTCGGTGAGATGGGGTATCGCTCGATCAGACACCTACTTGATTTCAGTGCATTTGACGCAGGGGCGTCCAGTCTCTCACTTGCGTTACCGGAATCACAACATATAAACCAGCCCCGTACCTTCTCGGAAATAGAATCCTATGCAGAACTTTCGCCTTATGGGATTCCTGCTCCCCGATATGCATTGGCACAGTCGGAAACAGATTTACCGGATTGCCTTGCAAATATTTCTTTTCCGATCGTCATGAAGATCGTGTCTGCCGATATTCCACACAAGACGGATGCCGGAGCTGTTGTGCTTGGTATCAACTCTTATGAAGAAGCAATCGTTGCATTTCGTACAATTTTAAACAATGTGAAAGCCTATCATGCAGATGCCCACATTGAAGGAATAGCACTTTTCGAGATGGCTAAAAAGGGAACGGAAGTCATTATTGGCATCAAGAACGACAAACAATTTGGTCCTGTTATGCTCGTTGGGCTTGGTGGTGTGTTCACGGAACTGTTCCAGGATATGGTGCTATACCCCTGTCCAATATCCGAAGTGGAAGCAGAACGGATACTCAAATCCTTGAAATCCTATCGGTTGCTTAGTGGGTATCGTGGCACAGCATCGCGAGATGTTCACGCATTGGTAATGTTGATGGCGAGACTTTCCGAATATGCTGTGGCAAACAAAGACAGTCTCGTGGAAATGGATTTAAACCCTGTATTTGTGTATGATGATGGCCTTGGCGTGAGTATTGCAGATGCGTTAATCGTAAAAGCAGACAGTGCCAGTGCAAAAGAGATATAGGCTATGGTGGGATTAACTTCTACAATAACAATTGAATCGATTGAGAAGAATGTCTGGTTATTTCAAGATGAGCATGTGCGGTTTTTCCTGCTGGGGGGTCAGACTTTTGCTATCTTGCTTGACACAGGTTTGACACCGGATGCCGGGCTATTAGACTGTTGTTGCGAATTGACGGGAAATCAAAAAATCGTTGTGCTTAATACACATGCAGATGGGGATCATTGTGGTAACAATTTTTTGTTTGAAGATGTTCGCATGCACCCAAGCGACTTTGAATTCTATCGGTATCATAGCGGATGCACACAGCTTGTGCATCCGGGTGCCATATGGGATGGAGAACAAATAGACAATGGACAATTCACACTGGAAGTGATACATGTTCCTGGACATACTCCAGGAAGTACTGTTTATTGGGATAGGCGAAACCGAAGGATATTTGTCGGAGATACCATTTGCTCGGACCCGGTGTATATGTTTGGACCGGAACGAAGTCTTGAAGCGATGCTTTTGAGTCTGAAGCGGATAGAATACCTTTCGGATTTGGCTGAGTCAATCTACTGTTGTCATGGAAAAGCGATACTGCCAATACAAGATTTGCCGGCATTTATAATGGGATGTGAGACTATTCTGCATGGGGGAGGCACGTCACAACCTTCTGGAAAGGAGTTCCCCCCGGACGTTAGAATTTGGCGTAGTGGTAAGGCACAGCTCTTGTATATCAATTCGTTATCGGAGGAGGTAAGAAGATAGTATGGCAGAAGACACTTTTGGGAAAAGAATCCCGGTAAGAACCCCGGGTCATTTGTTGATAATTGGATTTCTCTGCACAGTGTGTAATGGATTTATGGCTTATAAATTTGTTCCAATCATTATTGATTTGATGAATTACTGGGATGTAAAGGAAGGGATGATCGGTATTCTGCAGTCTGCAAGTTCGTGGATGGTTATCGTGTTCCTACTCCCGATTGGAATCTTCCAGCAACGGGTGGCACCAAAAATCAGTGGATTTCTTGCCCTTGCTCTTATGGTTATTGGTAATGCAATTGGGCTTTTGGCTGGAAATTTTTATGTTCTTATTGTAGCACGTATTTTGGAGGGATTGGGTGCAATCACGATTAATACACTGACCCAGAACCTTATTCTTAACTCATTCGGAAAGCGCCGGACCACAGGTATCGGCATACTGAATACCGGGCAATACGTAGGGCAGGCGATTAATATTGTAATGGCAAATGTGCTGGTTTCTCAATTCGGATGGCGCGTCGTATATGGCTATATGTTTGTTTTTGAGCTGGTGATGACTGTTGTTTGGGTCATTTTTGCGAATCGCTCCGTGGAGATTTCGGGTCTGCACGATCCGAATGTAGCGTTTTCTGGGGATATTGTATCTAAAGATATATCTGAAAATATATCTGGAGAGACGGAAAAGCTGCCTGTGACTGGCCGTGCTGGGAGTCTGAAGCGCATTCTTAAAAACAAATCATTGTGGACGCTTGCAATTTCTATGAGCTTGTACGGTCCCTGCATCGTATCATTTAGTAATTATATTCCAACCTACTTAGTAATGCGCGGGATGGAGCAGGTTAAGGCGAATTCACTATTTAACATAGCTGTTGCATGTGGAGCATTGTCCATGTTTCTGACGGGCTTCCTGTCAGATAAACTGGGAACGAAACGAAAAATTGCTATTATGTCCTTCTTCCTGACGATTGGTGTGTATTTTCTGCTTTTGAAAATGCCACTCAGTATGATTGTGCTGTTTATGATCTTATTTGGTCTGATTCCAAGAACACTTAGCGTTTTGAGCTTTTCTTCAATCGCGAATATCACGGACTATCCAATTGATATTCCTGTTGCAAATTCGATTCTGCAAATGATGAGCCAGATTACCAACATTATTGGTAATATCATTATAGGTTTTCTGATCCAAAATGCGGGATATGAACATACAATTTTTGTTGCTATGGGTATTCTTGCAGCAGGTGGTTTTGTTTGGATTATACAAAAAAAAGTTCCTTAATGGTACTGATTTGATTTTTTAGAAAGAAAGGTGAGAAAATGGAAAAAAAGTTTTATGCGAAAGGCTCTGAGAATGAAGGTTACATAAAAAACATGGAGATATTGGCTGTTTGTGATTTGAAAGAAGATAATAGTGGCGGGCAGCAACAACTTTATCGCACAGTTGACGGTACGTATTTGCTTTACCATCTGGCTGCACACGGAACCAAAGTTGTGATTATCGATGTGACAGATCCTGCCAATCCGAAAGTTTTAAACAGCTTCCATCATGTCGATGTAAAGGAATATCCAACAACGGATTCTCCCAAAATCCAAATTGCAGACGGTTTACTGATTATCGCAATGACCAGTGGAAGCGGACCAAATTTTCTGCATCGCCCCCAAATTGATAAAAAGACAACAAAATTCATGAGTGGCATTCAAATCTTCAGCCTTGAAGATCCTGTCAATCCACGTTTTCTCTCCTATTGGGATTGCGGTGTGCCATTTTCAATGGGCGTTCATCGATTTATGTATGATGGCGGACGCTATGTGCATTTATCATGTGAATGTGCACCGTTTGAAGGTCTGATCTATCGTATTGTTGATATCAATGATCCGGAAAATCCGGTGGAAGCCGGACGCTGGTGGCTACCGGAGCAATATGCTGATGGGGTTCCGGGGCGTTCGGTCGATCATGATGCACTCCATGTTCCTGACTTTATGGACAAGGGATGGTTGCATGGACCGCCATTTATAGTAGGTGATAAGGCATATCTGGGCTATGCGGGTGCCGGTTTGATAGTGCTTGATGTTGCGGATGTAACACGACCGAAATGCTTAGGTCATCTGCCGCTCTGCCCACCATTCGGGAGCCATTTTGCCGGTGCAAGAACGCACACAGCACTTCCTTTGCCGGGAAGAGATCTGGTCGTGGTTACAAACGAAGGTGAGCGCTATTTTTGGTTCACTGCGGAACAGATTGGAAACATGGCACAAGCGATGAATAATCTGCATATGGTAGACGTGCGTGATCCTGCCCGGCCGACTTTAATTGCAGAATTTCCCTATCCGGAAGTTCCGGAAGGTTTTCCATACAAAAATTTTAATGAAGCGTGGTTGGGTGTAGCAGGTCCATTTGGTCCCCACAATGTACACGAACCGATGGCGGGGAAACCATGGCTTGAGCAACGCGGTGATCGCGTATATTGCAGCTATTTTGCGGCAGGATTTCGGGCATATGATGTTTCGGATCCCTACTATATCAAAGAAATTGCATATTTCATTCCACCCAATCCTGCCGTTGACCCACTGTTTCCGGGCAAGGGTCCTATTATGGCTGTCACAGAGGATAATTTAGTGGATGACCGGGGAAATATCTATATTACAACTGACAATGATGGGTTCTATATAGCCCGCCTTACAGTTTAATAACGGGAAAATCTTTGGAAACAATCAAAGCAGACTGAAAATCAAACAGGATTGTTTTAAAGAGGGTAGTGTACGAACAATATTTTATTATACAAGGAGATGCTGATTATTGGAAAGAAAAGAAAGTATCTGGTCGAGAGACTTTATTTTACTGTTGGTAGTGAACATAGTTCAAGCTGTTGGCTTTCAAGTTCTTGGTCCGAATTTGCCAGTGTACGCTTTGCGTTTTACTGAGTCGAAAATTCTTATTGGTGTCTTGGCAGGAACCCATGCATGTGCGGCATTAGCATTCCGTCCGCTATCAGCACTGATAGCGGATCGTGCAGATAGAAAAAAAATTATTTTTATCGGTCAACTTGTAATTTCAGTTGTGTATTTGCTGATGTACAAAGTTCCAAATATCCAGTTGTTGATTCTAATGCGTTTTTTACATGGGATTATGTTTTCGTTTGTTTCAACGACGATAATCACGGCAGGTACATCCAACCTGCCACCCTCGCGGTTGGGTTATGGTATTGGGATTATGAGCATTACAAACATAGCAGGGCAGGCATTTGCTCCGGCATTAGGCATTCTGATTGTAGAGAGGGGAGGATATTTCCTGTTTTTCATGGTCGTAGCAATATGTTCGCTTTCGTCGGCTATTATTTCCCTGAATTTGAAAAACATACAGCCACACTTATCGATGAATACAGAAGAAAAAGTACGGAAAAAGATAGTATTGAAAGATGTTTTTGCAGTGGAAGCGATTGACTTGATGTTTCTGGCGATGTTCTTTACAGCTTCCATGAGTATTGTCATCAACTTTCTTGTACTGTATGGAAATAGTCTTGGTATCGGCAATATGGGGTTTTTCTATACAATCTTTGCAGGTATAATGATTTTGGTGCGTATGCTATTTGGCAATCTGGCCGACAGGAAATCGTATGCATTTATTACCTGCTTTTGTGCACCTTTTTGCGTCGTAAGTCTGATTATGATTGGAGCAGCTACTTCATTCGCCTTTTTTGCTGTTGCAGCAGTATGCCTAGGTATTGGATATGGTTTTGCCCAACCGACCATTCAGGCAGCGATGGTACGTCGTGTTGAGGTGGAGCGCCATGGCGTAGCTATCGCTACCTCCTTTATCGGCATGGACACTGCACATACACTGGCACCTGTCGTGTTGGGTGTAATCGCAGAGCACTACAGTTTTAGTGTGGGATATTATGCATTCTGTTTCATGTTTGCAGTTGCGGTTCCGCTTGCGATTTTCGGGAAACGGTATGAGAATTGGAGAGGTTTGCACCGGGAGAAAAAATGTAAATAAAAACCGGCATTTATGTCATATAAGTGAGGTACATTCATCAATAACTTCTATTAACTGCGGGATACATGGATTGGAATCTTTTCGCCATGAGTATTAGATTATTCAATGTATTTGCTTCATAGATCACATTAGGGAAAAAATTCTGTTTAAGGCAGATATTGGTAACCAATTCGTAGTCACGGATTGATACTTTCGGATCCATAATAATAAATGGCTCTTGGGACAACTCGGTAATAGAGATACTGGTCCGTTTCATTAGCGGATGGTTTTTATGTGCCACAGCACACATACTGTCTGAAAAAAGATGCTTCCGTGCAAATTGAGGTACTTTATCCAACTCCCGATCCGGGATTAATGCAATATCCACATTCTCATGGATCAAAGCTTCCGTCAGTAGGGAATAAGTATAATCTTTTAGATCTAATTTGATAGCCGGATATTGTTTCTGGAAGCGGTTGACGATCTTAGGTAGCAGGTCAATCAGAGCTGTTCCTAAAAACCCCAACTTGATAGTACCGCAAATTCCTGCTTTAGATTCTTGAGCCACATTGATAGCATGATGATATTGTGCCAGCAGTTTCTCGGCTTCGCAATAAAACGCTTCTCCAGCGGGAGTTAGTTTTACAGCTTGTCTGTTCCGGGTGAATAGCTGAACACCAATTTCCTGTTCTAGATTCACGATAATTTTGCTCAAATTCGGTTGGGAGGTATGGAGTTTATTAGATGTCTTTGTAAAATTCAGCATTGATGCCAAGGCAACGAATGCCTCAATATGATAAATTATCATTTTGCTTCCCCCTTCTGTGCCATCTGATAAATATGATGCTGAGGTCAAAACCAGATTCAAATTAACCCCATTATTCTTTTTAAATCTGTCATTTTGTTATAACTGTAATAAAAAACGTGAATTTCACTTTGCTTTTTTTATGTGATACGATGATTATACAATAAAACAAAAGATTTGTCACTTAACAAGAAAGGATGAAGAAATTATGGTAAAGCGAAGCTATGAAGATTTGAAAGTTTATAATGCTCCCGGTCATTTTGGTATGACAGCAATGCGGGTACATGGAAAGGAAGAAACCGGAGCGAAGAAATTTTGGATTGGGGTATCCACATTTCTCCCGGGTGGCGGTGCGGAATACGCTTATGAGGACAACCCGCTTGAGAAGGTTTACTATGTTCTGGAGGGGGAGATGACAGTGACAGACAAGGACGGAAATAAGTATGTGATTGCCAAAGACGAGAGCATCTCTTTCCTGCCAAACGAAGGACGGCATCTGATTAATGAAAGTAATTTCCCAGCACGTATGCTGGTAATCATCAATTATCCGGAAAACAAATAATGATAGTGAAAGAGAGAGTGAATATGGTGATTCAAGTAGAAAAAACCCAGGTAGAGAAATTGTTCAGTATTGAAGGGAAAGTTGCATTGGTGACCGGAGCAACCGGAGCACTCGGAAGTGCCATTGCTGCCGGATATGGATATGCAGGGGCCAAAGTGGTTCTGACTGCTCGCAATGAGACGAAATTGAAAGAGATTACAGAGGAATTAAAGGCAAATGGAGTAGAAGGTACCTACGTTGTCGGGGATCCTTCCAGAGAAGATGATGTGCAGAAAATTGTAAAATTCGCAGTGGAAACTTATGGGGAATTGAACATTCTCTGTGCGTGTCATGGCTTTAACAAGGCAAAATCCATTTTAGAACAGACCACAGAAGAGTGGGAATCAATTATGGATGCCAATACGAAAAGCGTCTACCTGTTGGCGAAATATGTTGCGACACAGATGGTGAATCAAGGGAAAGGTGGCAAGTTGGTTATCACTTCATCTGCCAGAAGCAAGTTCGGTATGAAAGGATATACAGGCTACTGTACTTCCAAAGGTGGCGTGGATTTAATGGCGCAATCCCTTGCCTGTGACCTTGGTTCATACAACATTCAGGTCAACACATTTAACCCGACTGTTTTCCGCTCTGATTTGACTGAGTGGATGTTCCATGATGACAATGTATATCAAAATTTCCTGAAGAGATTACCCATTGGCCGTTTGGGCGAGCCAGATGACTTTATAGGGCCAGCCATCTTTTTGGCTTCCGATGCGTCTAACTTTATGACGGCTTCCAACATTCCGGTTGACGGTGGATACTGGGGGAATTAGGAGGTATCGATGAAAATAGAGAACGTTGTGATTATAGGTGCAGGAATGATGGGCAGGGGGATTGCACAGGTGCTTTCTTCCTGCAAAGATTTGCAGATTACCTTATATGATTTCAACAATGGTGGTGTCTTAGAGGGAATCAAAGAGCTTTTCACACAATTACAGGAAAGAGGTATTCTTACATCAGAGGAAGTGGCAGGACGGTTGGAGCGGATTTCATTTACGACAAACTTTGATGATGATTGTTTTGCAAGTGCAGATTTTGTAGTCGAATGTGTCTTTGAAGATATGGAAATCAAACAAAATCTGTTTGCCCAGCTGGAAGGCAAGTGCAGACGTGATACGATTTTTGCAACTAATACTTCGGTAATGAGTCCTACAGAAATTTCTGCAAAGATAAAATATAAGGAGCGGTTGGTAGGCACACATTTTTGGAATCCTGCTTATTTGATTCCATTGGTGGAAGTTGTAAAATCTGATTATACCGATGTGAAAGTGGTGGAAGCGACCATACAATTACTCACAGAGTGCGGTAAGAAACCGATCTATTGCAAAAAAGATGTACCCGGATTTGTGGCAAACCGATTACAGCACGCATTGTGGAGAGAAGCATTTTACATGGTACAGGAAGGAATTGCTGATCCAAAGACTGTGGATGATGCCTGTAAATATGGACCGGGACTTCGTTGGCCGGTGTTAGGACCGATGGAAAATTCAGATATGGTTGGTATTCAACTTACATATAACATTCACGATTATATTTTAGAGCATCTGGCTGATAACCATCGACCGTCACCGTTACTAAAAGAAATGTTAGATCGAGGTGATCAGGGATTCAAATCCGGCAAAGGATGGCAGGAGTGGACAAAGGAACAAGCAGATGCCTCAACTGCGGGGCTGAGGGAATATTTGATTGACCACATGGCAAATGCAGCAAAAGAATAGCAAGAGTAAATAATAAGCGTAAATAACAAATAAAAATATGAGATGGAAAAAGAGGGGTAATTATCATGGGAAAGAAAGTATTTGTAGATTTGACACATCCATTTAGCGCAGAGATTCCACGTTGGCCTTATTTTGCAAAACCGGTGATTGATTCGATGCACACCATGGCAAAGGGTGGCGTTTTAACACAGAGAATTGATTGTGTTCAGCACACAGGAACTCATTGTGATGCACCACGCCACGTTATGGAAAAAGAATTTAATGGAAAAAGGGCACGTTACACGCATGAAATGCCGGTTGACGCATACACAGGAGATGCCGTTTGTCTGGAAATCAATATAGAAAAATGGGGACTCATTTTGCCGGAGCATTTGGAAGATGCCTGCAAACGGGCAAATATTAAACCAGAAGAATTAGAAGGAATGGTCGTTTGTTTAAATACCGGAATGCACCGTCAATTTGACGATTCAAAGGATTATTATCATTATTCTTGTGGCACAGGAATTGATGCCGGAAAATGGTTTGTAGAGCATAAAGTAAAATGTGTTGCACTTGATTTACAGGCACTGGATCATCCGCTTCACACCGCCATGGGCAACAATGGTGCAACAAAGATGAATTTATTAGGTGCTTCCGGCAGACCAATCACGGAAGAATATACAGATCAGTTTGGACTGGAAGCATATGCAGAATTCGATAAAGAAGCCTATATCAGCATTCATGGAAAAGAAGAATATGATGCAAAATTCGGTGATTTAGAAGCGATTGGCTGTTGGGGGACATGGGAACCCTGCCACAAAGAATTATTGGGTCACGGCATTGTTGGAGTCGAAAATCTAGGTGGGGATTTGGATAAAGTTTCAGGAAAGAGATTCCGCTTCTTCTGTTTCCCGATTCGTTGGTACATGGGAGATGGGGCAATGGTTCGTTGCGTCGCAGAAATTGACGAAGATGATGTGAATGATGTACCAGATCGGACTTATAGTTATGGGTCTATCTAAGAGGGAACGATGAAAATGGAAAGATGAAAAGGAGAAGAATCTGTCATGAGCGATTTAAAAAATAAGCGCATTATCACCGTGGCAACAACCGGGGCATGGCCTACCAAGGAGAACACTCCAAATGTGCCCATTGAACCGGCAGAAATCGCAGAGGAAATCTATAATTGTTGGAAAGAAGGTGCGGCCATTGCCCACATTCACTGCCGTGATCATGAGGGAAAAGCTGCCATGGTATTCGAGAAATTCGAAGAAACGGTCCGTTTGCTTCGAGCCCATAAAGACTGTGACATTATCATCAATCTCACAACTTCCGGTGGTGTTAACCTAAAAGAAGAGGACCGGATTCGTCCCTTTTATGAATTAAAACCGGAGATGGCATCGTTTGACTGTGGAACGATCAACTGGCAGCATACGACGATATTTGAAAACAATCCGAAGTTTTTAGAGAAGCTTGGAACTTTGATGCAGGAAGTGAATGTGAAACCGGAGATTGAAGTTTTCGACACTGGAATGATTTACAATGCTGGATATTATTTAAAAAAAGAGATTCTTAAAGCACCTCCGCATTTCCAGTTCTGCATGGGCGTTGCAGGCGGAATCAAAGCCAGCACTAAAAATCTGGTAATTATGAAAGATACCTTGGATGAGGTTGTACCCGATGCCACGTGGAGTGCGTTTGGTGTTGGTGCAGGAGCGATGGAAACGATGTACGCTGCCATTGCGATGGGTGGACATATTCGTGTCGGGATGGAGGACAATGTCCTTTACCGAAAAGGTCAGATTGCTGATAGTAATATGCAGTTTGTAGCGAGAGCAAAGCGGATTATCGAAGAGTATACTTGTGAAGTTGCTACCCCGGCTGAAGCTCGCCAGATTTTGGGCTTAGTATAGATTTCGTAAAATAGGAAAAGCATAGGATAAGTCAAGAACAGTACAAGGGGAATTTAGGGCGAGAGAAGTAGTCATAGTAAGTGTAGCAAGAACAGCAGTGGTAGCTACAAGAGAGTCAAAATTTCCAGCGGAGATTACCAATGTAAATGGGGGAGCGATTGTGCTAAGACATCCTATTGGAGCAGCGGGAGCAAGAATTTTAACTACTTTGTTATGTATTTTAGGGAAAGCCACTGATTTTGTAGTAACGTACAAAATCAGTGCTTTTTCTTTTTTAGGCACACCGTTTTTTGGTGCTGTGCTTCTCCGATTCAAAAAATTCATTTGAAATTCTTGAAATCTTCAAACGAACGTGTTCATCTTAATAAAACCATTGAATATTTATGCACGATATGTTAAAATACACTGATAAAATCAGAGGAGGCTATTTTAATGAAAAAATTATTGGCAGTTATATTCGTAGGTATTATGTTGATTTCAGGTTGTGGGAACTCAAAAGTTTCTAAGCTTGACGAGATTAAAAAAGCGGGTAAGATTGTAATGTATACAAATGCAGAATTCCCACCGTATGAGTTTGTGCAGGACGATGAGATTGTGGGTGTAGATATTGAAATAGGCAAGGCCATAGCGGAAAAGATTGGTGTAGAGTTAGAGATTATGAATGCGGATTTTGATGGTATTGTCGCATCTATTGCAACGGGCAAGGGTGATGTGGGCATTTCCGGCATTACCATTAACGAAGAGAGGAAGGGACAGGTGGATTTTTCTGTGCCTTATGTGGATTCCGTGCAGTATGTCATCTTGCCGGAGGATAGTGAACTAAAGGTCGTGGAGGATTTTGCCGAACTTGCACTTGGTGGACAGACGGGCACAACAGGATCTATGCTGATTGAAGATGAAATAGCAGACGGGGTTCTTGCGGGAACGAAGGCAGAGTTTAAGTCTTATAAAAGTGCGCCGACCGCTATGCAGGATTTGATTACAGGAAGGATTGCCGGCGTCGTTATCGATGAGCTTGTCGCTATTTCAATTGCCGATGCAAACGAGGGATACAAAGCAATTCCGCTTATCTATAAATCTGGTTCACCAGTGACGGAACAGTTTGGCGTGGCGATAAAAAAAGAAAATGAAGATCTACTTAAAATTATAGATGAAGCCATTAGTTCAATGCTGAGTGATGGTTCCGTTGAAAAATATTTAGATGAATATTCGGCAATTGCACAGGAATAGTATGGTACATATCTGGTGAGACACCTGTGACGATGAGGATGCATACGAATCTTCGCAAACTCTGAAAAGAGGTAAATAGTGACACCTGTAGCGATGAGGATGTATACGAATCTTCAAAAACTCTGAAAAGAGGTGAACAGTGACACCTTTGGCTATGAGGATAGATAGCCAATTCAAACTTTGACAGATAACCAATTTGTGCTTGCATAAATTGATGATGCAATGGAGATATGGCTGGATAGCCATACAAATACAGTAATCGTGGAAAGGGGCAGTTGCATCATACAACAGCCTCTTTTCAGACAGGGGATGGTGATTTTTAGTATGAATGAATTTTGGCTTAATATGAGTGCCGCGTTTACAAGGACATTTATCGATAGTGCGCGGTATAAAACTTTTTTAGGAGGATTTTTCACAACAATTAATATAGCGGCATTTGCAACAGTGATTGGTATCATAATTGGCATCGTTGTGGCAATCATCAAGGTTTATAATTACCATACGGGAAAATGGAAACTGTTAAATTCGTTGATGGATTTGTATTTGACGGTGTTTCGTGGCACGCCTATTGTTGTGCAGCTGATGATTTTATACTACATCGTGTTTGTAAATGTAAACAGCGGTGTTCTAGTTGCGATTATTAGTTTTGGCATCAACTCAGGCGCGTATTTAGCAGAGGTTGTGCGTGCGGGTATTTTGGCGGTGGATCAAGGGCAGTCGGAAGCAGGGCGTTCGCTTGGGCTTTCGGAAATGAAGACAATGCGGCTCATCGTTTTGCCACAGGCGTTTAAAAACATACTCCCGGCACTTTTTAATGAATTTATCGCATTATTAAAGGAAACATCGGTGGTTGGCTACATAGCAGTGATAGACCTTACGAAAGCGGGGGATATTGTTAAAAGCCGTACGATGGACGCATTTTTTCCGCTTATATCCGTAGCGCTCGTGTATCTTGTGATTGTCATAGGACTAACCAATGTCCAAAAACGAATTGAAAAGAGGTTGAGGAAGAGTGATAGACGTTAAGGGTTTAAACAAATCATTTGGAGATAAATTGGTTTTAAATACGATAAACGAGCATATCGGGCAGGGTGAAAAAGTTGTCGTAATCGGACCATCCGGTTCTGGGAAAAGTACATTTTTGCGTTGCCTTAACCTGCTTGAAAAGCCAACGAGTGGCAAAATTTATTTTGAGGATATCGAAATTACATCTCCAAAATGCAACATTGACAAGCTGCGTCAAAGCATGGGAATGGTGTTTCAGCATTTCAACCTGTTTCCACACTTGACCGTTATGGAAAACATCACATTGTCCCCGGTGACACTTAAGCTTGCATCGAAAGAGGAGGCTCTAAAAGCAGGAGAAGAACTGTTAAATCGCGTAGGCTTATCCGATAAAAAGGACGAATATCCAAACATGCTCTCAGGTGGTCAAAAACAGCGTATCGCTATCGTGCGTGCCCTTGCAATGAACCCGAAAGTCATGTTGTTTGACGAACCAACATCCGCACTTGACCCCGAAATGGTTGGCGAGGTACTTGATGTTATGAAAGAGCTTGCCACACAAGGTATGACGATGCTTGTAGTTACGCATGAGATGGGTTTTGCGCGTGAAGTCGCTACACGGGTGCTGTTTATGGACGAGGGGAACATACTAGAAAGCAATACGCCGGGTGCGTTCTTTGACAATCCGAAACATCCGCGCCTACAAGATTTTTTGTCGAAAGTATTATAGGAAACATGGTACTAACACTTGCATAATACGATTAAAAAGGGTAGAATAAACCCATGTAAATAGTAATGTTTTTACAGCTTATCAGCATACACAAAAAAAACCGTGCAGAAATGTGGTGAAGTATGGATTTGTCATTAGAAAGTTCACATAAAAGTCAGTCGCCGATCGGCGTATTTGATTCTGGTGTCGGGGGCCTTACAGTGGCAAGGGAAATTATGCGTCAACTTCCAGAGGAGCGAATGGTATATTTTGGTGATACGGCACGTGTGCCCTATGGAAATAAATCGAAAGAAACGGTTACAAGGTATGCAAGGCAGATTATTCATTTTTTACAGACAAAAGAAGTAAAGGCGATTGTGGTAGCCTGTAATACAGCCAGTGCTTTTGCGCTAGAACAGCTTAGGCCGGAGTTTGACATTCCGATTATCGGCGTTGTAAAGCCGGGCGCAAAGGTTGCGGCACGTATCACGAAAAATGGAATCATTGGTGTGATTGGAACGGAAGGAACAATTGGGAGCCGTATTTATACAAAAATGATTCAGAAAATCAATGAGCATGCAGTCGTAATTGGAAAGGCGTGTCCGTTGTTTGTTCCTTTAGTGGAAGAGGGGTGGCTTAACGATCCGATCACGCAGGAGATAGCCAGACGATATCTTGCCTCATTTCATGAATCGGGTATTGACACGCTAATTCTAGGCTGTACCCATTATCCCCTCCTGCGTTCTTGCCTGCAAACGATCATGGGGGAACAGGTTTCGTTGGTAAATCCTGCCTACGAGGCGGCACTTGGATTAAAAAAAATGCTTCAGGAGCATAAAATTTTAAGTGAAGGCGCTGAACATACAGAAAACCCTATGTATCAGTTTTATGTGAGTGATGCCGAAGAAAAATTCAAGAAATTTGCCAATTCCATTTTACCCTGTGAAATAGAAGAGGCGCAGTTGATACAAATAGAGGAGTAGATGGTATATGACAAAGAATATATTAGTGACAATTAGTGGGTTGCAGTTTTCGCCGGAGCCTGATACAAGTGGAGATGCGGTAGAGGTTATTTCCGCAGGAGACTATTATAAAAAAAATGGGAAACACTATGTGATGTATGATGAAGTAATCGAAGGATTTGAGGGGACAACAAAAAATATAATAAAAGTGGAGGACGACTGTTTAGATATCACCAAAAGAGGGGTATCAAACGTCCACATGATTTTTGAAAAAAACAAAAAGAATGTCACCTATTATTATACGCCATTTGGTAGCCTTTTAATTGGCATAGATGCCAAAAGCGTTGTGGTTAACGAAACAGACGAGAATATAGATATTAAGGTGAATTATAATTTAGAAGTAAATTATGAGCATCTGGCAAATTGTTCCATTACGATGAATATAAAATCAAAAGAGGCGAAAGATTTTAGGCTGTCGTGATATGCGGGAAACGGCTTAAGATCCCAGACAATCGTGGCATATTTGAGCAACGAATATACGTTTGCTATTTCTTGTGCACATAAATATAGATGTGAAAAAATAATGTGCCTTTCTTAAGGAGGTACAACGAAATAGTTACAAGTAATTATGACTGATAGGAGGCAGATGTGAAAGTAAAAAAAGCAATTATTCCTGCAGCAGGGTTGGGTACCAGATTTTTACCTGCAACCAAAGCACAGCCAAAAGAGATGCTTGCTATTGTGGATAAACCAACGATTCAATATATTATAGAGGAAGCGGTAGCATCGGGTATTCAAGATATTATTGTAGTAACAGGACGTAACAAACGTTCCATTGAAGATCATTTTGACCGTTCTATCGAGTTAGAACTCGAATTGGAAAAGACAGAGAAAAAAGAAACATTAAAAATGGTAAGGGATATCTCTGAAATGGCGAATATACATTATATTCGGCAAAAAGAGCCAAGGGGGCTAGGACATGCTATTTTAGCGGCTAGACATTTTATAGGAGCAGAACCATTTGCGGTACTGCTTGGCGACGATGTAGTGGTGTCGAAAAAACCGTGTTTGCAACAGCTGATGGAAGTGTTTCATGAGTACCAGACTTCGATACTAGGCGTACAGACAGTACCACATGAAGTAGCTAATAAATATGGCATTGTGAATGGGAAACATGTAGACGACCGTGTCTATAAGGTAAGGGATATGGTAGAAAAACCGCCAATAGACGAGGCGCCATCAAATATTGCAGTGCTGGGACGCTACATTATTACACCCGAGATATTCCGCTTTTTGGAAACACAGGACATAGGAAGCGGTGGAGAAATCCAATTGACAGATGCGCTAAAACGCCTTTCCGCAGAACAGGCAATGTATGCCTATAATTTTAAAGGGCACCGCTATGACGTAGGGACGAAAACCGGATTCATCCAAGCAAACATAGAATTCGCATTGCGAAACGATGAAATCAAACAGGAAATGAAAGAATATTTGGATCGACTTCATAATAATATGGAAGAAATGTTGGAATACGAATAGCGAAAAGATGAAATAGTCAATGATAACGAAGACAAATCATAACTAGAACGTGTGAAAGTGACGTTTATGTACACAAACTGCACGAAGAACGTGCGGTTTGGTACATCAAACCCTTGCCCTTTTATGCAAAAAACGCACAAAAGTGACTTCGCGGTAATGGACTGTGAATAGCAATATCTTTCTACCTATTTTCCTTTTTTATCCTTGCCCTTTTCTTCTTTTCCCTGTTTTTTCCCTTGATCTTGCGCTAAATTTTTTGCCTTTGCACGAAGCCTGTCGAGCAGGCGCTTCTTCTTTGGCGCAGGTGCAATTCCACCCCGTAGACCTTTTACACCGGTAATATAGAGACCACTAACGACTGCTTTCACTTCTTTCTTTACTGGAATAATATCAAAAACGGCAGCATCACAAATCATGGTTACGACCTTTGGTCCAACTTTTGCTTTTACAATCGGTACTTTTGAACGACGAAATATTTTCGGTGTCTGCGCTACAACAGTGGCTGGAAGCCCGGCATCTGAAAGACGCATCCGTTTTTTATCGATAATCAGCATTGACATTGTCTGCGCATTGGCGGCAATTTGTGCATCCTGTTCGTCTTTCTTTTTCTGCGATTTTTTACCTAATAGGTATAACACAATAACGGCTATCAGTAAAACTGCAGTAATAACAATTAAAACAATTACAAATGGCGACACGTTGTGAACCTCCTTTTTCCAAATCTAAATATGTTATGGATTACAGGCAGAGCCTATAATGATGTATTGTAGCATTGATTGCTGGAAAAATCAATGCTACAATGAAAGATAGAAAAAATAAAGGGGTAGGGGAGGAACGCGTGAGAAAATACGTCGCAAAAATAACCTATGATTGGAATAAATTAAAAAATCGAATTGGTTCACTTCGGATAGGGTTTAAGATTACGTTTGCATATTTTATTATCATATTGTTGACGGTCGTTTGTAGCAGTGTGATTTTTCAGCAAGCCTCCCTTTATAGTGCACGGCAAAGAGTCAGTGAAGTTTCGGTGCAAACGCTTTCTTCGGTCGAGTCCGGTATCAATTTAATGTTTGAAGATGTAAACAATTATTCAAAAATGATTTTTTCGGATGACAACTTGCAAAATCTTTTGCGGGGCGGGGGCATGTATTCCAATTTGCAAAATCAGGCACAGGTAGACAAGTATTTATATAATATGCTGCAAACCACACCGCTTATCGACTCTATCAGTATTTTTGACAATGGCGACAATACATATTCGGTAGGGAAAAAGATGCCACCTACTATTTTAATAGAAAACGTGCAGGATGCGGCTTGGTATGATGAAGTGGTGGGAAATAAGGGAGCATATCTACTTTCGCTCAATGCTGACGGCGCATTTTTAATACAAAAAGAGGGGAATTTTATATCCCTTATTCGACAAATTAGAGATATAGACACGAGTATACCGTTAGGTATTTTAGCGATCGACATTTCAGAAGATTCCATTCGCCAATCCTACGATAGCTTTGTAAAAGATACGGCCTATCGGATTGTGGTGTTGGATAAAAATGGCAATAGCCTCATACAAAGTGATGATGAAGCATTTGTTTCGAATGTCAAAGCTGTGCTTTTAGAGCATATGCTAGAAAACAAATCTGGATTTATGACTTATAAAATCAGTGGAACACAGTATCTGATGTCTTATATTTCGCAGACAAAATATGGATGGACTTATATAAGTATTATGCCGTTTGGCAATGTCGGCTATGAGAATACATGGCTCATGCTGATTGCCCTTGCTATTTTGGGAATTAATGGCGTGATTATGTTTATAAGTTCAGTGGCAATATCTAAGACGCTCACGATACCCATCAATAAATTATTAGGCGCTATGCGAAAAGTGGAAACTGGTTCGTTTCAGACGATAGCAGAAGAAACAGGCGGATATGAATTTAAAAAACTGTTTATAGGCTATAATCTGATGATTGGAGAGATAGAACAGCTGATTGCCCGTGTAGTGGAGGAGCAGAATATCATCCGCAAAACAGAGCTAAATGTATTGCAGGCGCAAATCAAACCGCATTTTCTTTATAACACGTTAGACTCGGTACTGTCCCTTTCCTATTCCGGTGAAAATAAGAAAGCATGTGAATTGATAGAAGCGCTTGAAAGCTATTATAGGTTGAGCGTAAGCAAAGGACAAGAAATCGTGACCATTGCAGCAGAAGTGGAGCTTGTAAAAAATTATCTTATCATTCAAAAAATACGCTATCCAAAGATGTTTGACGTGATTTATGAGATTGAAGAAAATTGTTTTGCCGTACCAATGCTAAAATTGGTTTTGCAGCCACTTGTTGAAAATGCACTTTACCACGGAATACGAGAAAAAGGAACGAAAGGAACGATTACCATAAGTGCAAAGCAAAGAGGAGAAATAGTTCTGCTTTCTGTTGCAGATGATGGAGTTGGTATGGACGACGATACAATCCAGAAGATTTTCAATAGGAAGGCTGATGAAAACAGGAGCTTTGGACTTTGGGGGACGTTGGAGCGCGTGCGCATATACTGTAACAAAAATGACTGCGTCAAGGTAGAAAGCGACGAGGTGAATGGGACGAAAATTACGATTATGCTCTAACGGAATAATACGTAGTGATGAAAAGGAATTAGACAAAAATTGCGATTTAAAATACATTGACTGTGGAGGTGGCATTATGAAAGAAATGCTAAAAGTATTACTTGTAGACGATGAATACCTCATTCGCAATCTCATACGAATGAGGATTGATTGGGAGGCGAATGGCCTTGTAATCGTGGGCGAGGCACAAAATGCAAAAGAAGCGCTTGCGTTGATTGAACAGCATAAACCAGATATTTTGTTTACAGATGTCTGTATGCCACATACAGATGGAATTGAATTAAGCAGGATCGCTTTGGAAAAACATCCAAATATTAAAATTGTCATTATCACAGGGTATGACGAGTTTGAGTATGCCCAAAAGAGTATTAAGCTTGGTGTCAATGATTTTATTTTAAAGCCAATCCGCGCACAAGAATTATTGGAGGCTGTTGAAAAAATTAAAATAAAAATAGAACAGGAAAAGGCACATATTCCAAAGGACAAGGAGTTGCTGTGCACATCAAATAGTATTGTAATGGGAAATAAAACAACAAATTTGATTCAAAAAATTCGAGCATACATGGAGGACAATATGCACAATCCAGATCTTTCCATGGGGGAAGTTGCTGATATTTTTTTTATCAGCACCGGGCATTTAGGACGGATTATGAAACAAGAAACCGGGGAAACATTTGTTAATTATTTAACCAATATACGAATCAAACAGGCGCAGGAACTATTAAAATACAGCGATTTAAAAGGCTATCAAATTGGTGAAAAAGTGGGCATAAAAGACCCACATTATTTTAGCATTTTGTTTAAAAAAACGACAGGAATCTCAATTAATGAGTTCCGGAAGCAATATCTCTAGAACCTCAACTAATAATTCGAAAAATTGTTGAAAAAGACGATAGGAATTTTGATGAATGAGCTTTAGAAGCAATACCTCTAGAATTTCAACGAATAATTCGAAAAATTGTTGAAAAAGACGATAAAAATCTTGGTGAATGAGCTTTGGAATTAGAAATTCAAGAAAAATGTGCAGAAAATGAACAAAAATGAAACTATTTTTGGGTGAAATGTCCGAATTTTGAATTTCCATGTTTTGATTTTGAATGGATTAATACAATCGTACACCATATAATGAATATGGATTTAAAATTTGTACACATTGTATGGTCTATTCGAAAAAGGAGGAAATTTGAAATGAAAAAATCACTAAAAGCAGCAGCCCTATTATTGTCGTTATCAATGTTTTTGACAGCTTGTGGCAGCACAACGAATGAGGAAACACCGGAAGCAACAGACGAGGCAAAAACAAACGATGCGGCAGCAGACGAGGGTGCGGCAGACGATGATGCGGCAGCAGACACATCATCAGATGAGAAAATTACATTGACGCTTTGGCATCAATCCGTTGGGGAAACAGACCCATCGGCAAAAATTTTATCAGAATTAATTACACAATGGAACGAAGAGCATCCAAATGTTCAAATTGAAGAAGATGGCGTAACAGGCGAGCAATACAAAACGAAGATTAAGACAGCACTTGCAGGTGGAGAGGCACCGGATTTGTTCTATATGTGGGGCGGAAGTTTCGTTCAGCCATATATAAAAGCAGACAATATTTTAGCGATTGACGACTACATAAGCGATGAAGTTGTTTCGGCAATGTTGCCGGGAACCGTAGATGCGGTTACAGTAGACGGCAAGATCTATAGTTTGCCATGCTATACCCATATTGCAAGCTTGTATTGCAACACAGAATTATTTGAGCAGGCAGGCGTAGCGATTCCAACAACATATGCTGAACTGCTAGATGCTGCAAAAGCTTTAAAAGCTGCAGGGATTACGCCGGCAGTCCTTGGTGAAAAAGACCGTTGGCCAGGTATGTATTGGTTTGATATTATTGCAATGCGTGAAGTGGGAAATGAGGCGGCAGTTGCAGCAATGAAAGACCCATCTAAATTCAATACGCCGGAATTTATCGAGGCAGCAAGAAAAGCACAGGAATTAGTAGATGCCGGATTGTTTAACGAGAGTATGTTCAGCATGAGCTATGATGAAATGCTCGGTGCATTCAACCAAGGTGCGGCAGCGATGATGTATCAGGCAAACTGGATTCATGCAGGGATTGAAGCTGATTCATCTGCAGTAAAAGGAAAAATAACGCCCGTGACATTCCCGGTATTTGAAGGTGCAAAAGGCACGAAATCCGAAATATTTGGCGGCGGTATTGACAGCTATTATGTTAACAGTGCGACACAGCATCCACAAGAAGCAGTAGAATTCTTATCATTCTTTAGTGAAAATCTTGGAAGACAAGGATACTTAGCAGGGGCAGGACTGCCATGCTGGAACACAGACGATTTAGATACATCTGTACTAACCGATTTAGATCAAGAAGTTGCATCTATCATGAGCGAAGCTACATCATTTGTTACATGGTGGGATAATATCCTTCCTGCTGATTCTTCAGAAACACATAAAAACCTAATTGCGGATCTATTCGCAAAAAATATCACACCGGAAGAATTTTGTTTAGAAATGTCAAAAATAGCTCCATCTGAAATAGAATAAAGCAAAAAAGGCTACCAGATAGGAGGTTATGATAATATGAAGTCGGTTTTTTCGAATAAAAAGGCAATTGCAGTGTTTGTTATACCAACAATGCTCATTTACATCACAATTGTAATCGTTCCCGTTTTTATTTCTTCCTACTACAGTTTACTTGATTGGGATGGGATTGGAGATGGAATCTTTGTTGGACTTAAAAATTATATAGAATTATTTGCTGATACGAGGTTTTTAAATTCAGTCAAGAACTCGACGCTGTTTGCGTTTGTATCCATTTTTATACAATTGCCGATTTCGTTGTTCTTAGCGTTGGTATTGTCCGCATCCATAAAAGGGGAAAAATTTTACCGTACCGTCTACTTTATTCCAGTTGTTATTTCAACGGTTGTAATCGGACAGCTTTGGACAAAAATTTATAATGCGGACTATGGGCTTCTAAATACATTTTTAAATGCAGTAGGACTTGAAAATTTAGCACAAGACTGGTTGGGGCAAAAAAAGACGGCGCTTGTAAGTGCGTTTATCCCTATTTTGTGGCAATATGTAGGATATCATATGCTGTTGATGTATGCTGGTGCAAAATCCATATCGAAAGAGATTTTTGAGGCGGCAGAGATAGATGGTGCATCTAAGATGCAAGTGGCAGGACTCATCACGGTTCCTTTGATTAAGCCAGTGCTAAAAGTATGTATCACATTTTCCTTAATCGGTGCATTAAAGGTATTCGATCTGGTCTATGTATTGACAAATGGAGGTCCATTTTTTTCAACCGAAGTACCGAGTACTTACATGTATACGAGCATATTTGATTCCTATAAATATGGTTATGGAAGTGCAATGTCCGTTTTTATTATCATTGAATGTCTGGTAGTCACACTGTTGTTTAATAAATTATTTAAAACAGAATAGGAAAGGGGAAAATGACATGAATGTACCCAAACGTCAATTCAAACTAGGTAGACTGGTTTTGCAGATTTTTCTTATATTTTATGCAATCATACAGATTTATCCATTGGTATGGCTGGGGTTGTTTTCCCTAAAAGATAATGGAGAAATATTTGGAGGAAATATAGCCGGATTGCCGCAAAAATATCTGTGGTCTAATTATGCCAATGCATTTTCGCAGGGAAATGTAATGAAATATTTTTTGAATAGCGTATTTGTAACCGCAGTAACGATTTTGCTGGTTGTACTGCTCTCCTCAATGACATCGTATGCAATAAGCAGAATGCAGTGGAAATTAAGTGGATTGGCCATGACAATCATTTTGTTAGGCATGATGGTGCCAATCCATGCAGCACTGCTGCCCTTGTTTACGGTATTAAAAAACTTGAAATTGCTCAATACCTATTGGGCGCTTGTAATCCCCTATGTCGCATTTGGAATACCGCTGGCAGTCGTCATTTTCAATGGATTTATCAGTGGAATACCAAGAGAGCTTGAAGAGGCGGCGACTATTGATGGCTGTGGGATCTATAAGATATATTTTAACATGATTTTGCCACTTCTACGCCCTGTTATCGCAACTGTTTCGATTCTTACCTTCATCTCTTCATGGAACGAATTGATGTTTGCCATTACATTTATTAATAAAAAAGAATTTAAGACATTGACCGTTGGCATTATGGGAATGGTTGGAAGCTATGTTACGGAATGGGGTCCAATCGGAGCCGGGCTTATGATTGCAACACTACCTACCATTATAATTTACGTCCTACTAAGCAAACAAGTGCAAGAAAGTATTGCGGCAGGAGCCATTAAAGGGTAAAGGCGATAAGCTGAGCGGCAAGAGAATTAAAGACAAATCTTAAGCGCAGCCCGTCAAAAGGCAATCAGTAAAGGCGATAAGTTGAGCGGTAGGAGCCATTAAAGGGTAAAGGCGATAAGTTGAGCGGCAGGAGCCATTAAGCTGTGCCTACAGGCTGTGGGAACCCCGCAAGAGGGCGTAAAGGCGACAAGCTGAGCAGCAGGAGCCATTAAGGGTAAAGGCGATAAGTTGAAACGTGTAAGACTTATCGCAAGAAAGTGGTGGCGGCGCTCATCGGAAAAGGAAGAAATGATAGGATAGAAAGTGGGAGAAGTGAAAAGATAGGATAGAAAAGGATAGGATAGAAAAAGATAGGATAGAAAAAGATAGGATAGAAAAGGATAGGATAGAAAAGGATAGGATAGAAAAAGATAGGATAGGTGATAATTTGGAAAAGGCAAAAGTTACGGTAGAAGAAGGTGCCATTATTTCACAGATTGATAAACGACTGTATGGCTCTTTTATAGAGCATTTAGGCAGGGCAGTCTATCATGGAATTTATGAACCTGCCCATAAATTGGCTGACGAACAAGGATTTCGTAAAGATGTTTTAAAAATGGTGTCAGAGTTAAATGTTCCTATCGTAAGATATCCAGGAGGCAACTTTGTGTCTGGATATCGGTGGGAAGATGGAATTGGAGAACCGGCTTTGCGGCCACGGCGCTTAGATTTGGCATGGCAAACTTTGGAAACCAATCAGGTTGGACTAAATGAATTTTGCGATTGGGCAAGGAAAGCAAATACAAAAGTGATGATGGCAGTCAACCTAGGGACGCGTGGAATAAGCGAGGCAGTTGATATTTTAGAATATTGCAATCGTGCTAAGGGCAGCTACTGGAGTGATTTGCGTAATGCGCATGGATATGAAAAACCACATAATATCAAGACATGGTGTCTGGGCAATGAAATGGATGGCGATTGGCAGATAGGACATAAAACCGCCTATGAGTATGGGCGGTTGGCGAATGAAACTGGGAAGGCAATGAAATTATTGGATAGCGACATTGAACTAGTTGCTTGTGGCAGTTCTAGTAAGCATATGGATACCTATGGCGATTGGGAAGAAACCGTTTTGCGGGAATCTTATGATACCGTTGATTATCTGTCCTTGCACCAATACTATGACAATAAGGCGAATAACAGTCAAGACTTTTTGAGCAAAGGCGTAGAGATGGATGCGTTTATCAAAGAAGTCGTTTCCATTTGCGATAGTGTGCAGGCAAAATTAAAAAAGAAGAAGAAAATCAATCTTTCGTTTGATGAATGGAATGTATGGTATCATTCGGAAGAAGCTGATAAAATGCTTTCAAAGTGGACACAAAGCCCACACCGGCTAGAAGACATTTATAATTTTGAAGATGCAGTGCTTATTGGCTCCATGCTGATTACGTTAATCAATAATTCTAACAGGGTTAAGATGGCATGCCTGGCGCAGCTTGTCAATGTACTGGCACCGATTATGACAGTAGATAACGCAGGCGTATGGCGGCAGACGATTTATTATCCATTTGCACATGCGGCTAAATTTGGACACGGAAAGGCATTGCGCACAGAGATCCAATCGCCAAAATATTCTTCTGAAAGCTTTTGCGATGTTAATGCAATAGACTGTGCCGTTGTGCAAAATGAAAATGGCGAACTTACCATATTTAGTGTAAATCGTCAAATAGGCGCTAATATTCAAGTGGAATTTGACTTTAGAAGTTTTAAAGCAAGCACGGTGATAGAGGAAATCTTATATTGGCATCCCGACTTGAAAGCGGTAAATGGTTCGGATGAAAGTAGTAATATCGTTCCGCATAACGTAACTACGGCTCAATTAGAAAAGGGAATTGCCCGCACAATGATCCCTGGAGGGGCTTGGCATGTTTTGCGTGTGAAATGAAATAGCTATCAGGAAAGTATTTGCATGATGTTGACGCAACAGTTGATCGTTGCGTTTGATGCGTGAAATGAAATCGTTATCAGGAAAGTGCTTGCATGAGCGGAACGCCTAAGCGAATACAAGGAATGAATGCCTGTGAAGCAATTAAAAAGGCTATTTGGGGTAATTTGGAGCTTATGTTCAAAGTGTGTCGCTGTTTTTTATGATAAAAGACAGATAAAGGCCAAGGTATCAGCCATATATTATGGAAAGAATGTTTTTGAAATAATAAAAAGGCTGGGGCTAAAATGAATAATCCTAAATTTGAAAATCTATTAAATCTGGCACTGGAGGCGACAGAGCAGGAGCGGGAAAAATCCAACCAGCTCAAGGTAGGCTATTCTGCAGAAGAGAAGACATGGGAATTGATTGTAAAATATTCCGGCAACATAAAACGCCTAGCAGAGATGAATGAAAATATTAAAATAGTAGAGTTGATGAACGAATATGCAATTGTGACAGTGCCGGAAAACTTAATCGATATCCTGGCAGATGCCATAGAAGTGGAATATGTAGAAAAGCCAAAGCGTCTTATCTTTTCCGTGTGGCAAGGGATACAGGCATCCTGTATCAACTCCCTGCAAACGGCTGAATATGACTTGACGGGGAAACAGGTCATTGTGGCGATGATTGATTCCGGAATCGATTACTGGCATCCAGATTTTCGCAATCCAAATGGAACAACCCGCATTTTGAATTTATGGGATCAGGCTTTAGACCGGGAATTTGATATGGAACAAATAAACGAGGCATTAGCGCAAGGTAGCGAGGAGGAAGGCTATCGCCTAGTGCCTAGCCGTGACCCATCCGGACACGGAACACATGTTGCAGGATGGTAGCACCATAAGTATTTTCTGCCTTGAAAACGGACGCTCGGCTATTGAAAATTCTGAACGGAAAATTTTCGTTCTTTTTATTTTTTTCATTCATTTTATTTTTTCGTTCTTTTCATTCTTTTTATTCATTTGAAGTCTATGCTATTTGGCTATGACGAAAATTCTATCTGTCGGCGCATTCTTGACGCGTTGAAATTTGCGTCTAAGCCCTTATGCCAAATCTTTTTTCAAAGCCCTTATCCCAAGAGGCAGCGACAGCACAAACGTGAGAAGGTCTGCAATCGGAGTAGAAAGCTGAATCCCCAATATACCAAGCATCGGAACGGTAATCAGCAAGAGCGGGATTAAAAACAGCCCTTGCCGGGCAAACGCGAGTATACTTGCCGGAATCGCCTTGCCGATGGTTTGGAGCAAAAAACTGACGAGCAGAATCCACCCTAAAAGCGGAAAGCTAAAACATTGTGCCCGGAGTGCAAACGAGCCGACGCGGAGGACTTCCGGGTCGTCAGCACGAAATATGGCTATGATATTCGGCGCGAAAATAAAGCAAACTACGGAAGCGATAAGTAGTATTGCTGTAGAAAGCTCCAAGCAGAAGAAAAACGCCTTTTTCACGCGGTCATAACGTTTTGCACCGTAGTTGAACCCACAAATCGGCTGAAAGCTTTGCCCGAAGCCGATAACAGCCGAACCCGCAAGCAGGAAAACCCGGTTCACAATCGTGATTGCGGCGATAGCTGCATCGCTGTAAGCGCCAGCCGTCTGATTTAAAACAACTGTGGATACGCTCATAACCACCTGGCGGAGTAAGGAGGGGCTGCCTCCACGCAGGATTTCTTTATACGCGCTGACGGATGGTGAGAATTTCGTGAGGTGGATCCGCAGATTGCCCTGACTTCGGCAACTGACAAAAAACAGCAGCATGAAGCTTACTGTCTGACTGATGGCGGTGGCGACCGCCGCTCCAGCAACGCCCAGATGAAGCACGAAGATGAAAAGCGGGTCGAGTGCGACATTTAATACTGCTCCCGCAACCATTCCGATCATACTAAACATCGCACTGCCCTGGTAGCGCAGCAAATTATTCAACATAAAGGACGTGACCATAAACGGTGCCGCGATAACAATATACCGCAGATAATCCTTCGCGTAGGGTAGTATTGTTTCGGTTGAGCCTAATAACTTTGCAAGCGGAGTGAGGAATATAGATCCTAACACCGTAATAACAAGCCCGAGCAAGAATGCCGAGACACAACCAGTCGCCGCCATTTTTTCTGCTTCATCGGTATCCTTTGCGCCCAAGGCGCGGGATATGAAGTTCCCCGTGCCATGGCCGAAAAAGAATCCGACCGCTTGAATGATATTCATGAACGAAAACGATATGCCGACAGCGGCGGTCGCGCTCGTTCCAAGTGAACTGACGAAATAGGTATCCGCCATATTATACATTGCCGATACCAACATGATGATGACTGTCGGCACAGCGAGTTTGCAAACCAAGCGTCCAACGGGCGTGGTAGTCATCATTTCGTGTTTTGCGTCATATTCAGTCATAATAAAATTCTCCCTTGATCGTATAACTTAGCCATTGAAAAATCTCCTTTATGCGTTTGCCGCCGCTAATTTCGGTTGCTTCCTGTCTCGTAATGTTTCAACTATAGCGCAAATAGCCAACGCGCCGACTGCGACTGCAAGCTGTACGGCGAGCGACTGTGAGAGTACTGCGTCATTAACAGGGATGCCGGAAATCGTTTCGCGGAGCGCGTTCAACGAATAGGTGAATGGCACAATCGGATGCAAAGCCATAAATAGCCCGCCCTGTGTGAGTTCAGTCGGGAAAGTTCCGCCGCTTGCCGTAAGTTGAAAAATCAGTAGGAACATAGACAGCATTTGCCCGAACATCCCGAAAACGCTGATAAGTGTCGATACAAGCGCGATTGAGGTTAATGCCGACACGGCAAACGCGGCGAAGGTCAGCAATCCATTTTGTACATCTATTCCGAGCATGTAAATTACTGCCGTTAGCAGTGCTGCCTGTACGATGCCAAAAAGGGCATAGAAAAGATAGCGTCCGACAGTCAAGCTTATCCCATTCCTATTCGGAAATTGCTTTTTATCAACGCGCCGACTAAGTACAAGCGAAATGAGTAGCGCACCTATCCACAGCGCGAGCGATGAAAAATACGGGGCGAAGCCTGTGCCTGTATTTGCCACGGGGTTAATGTCGGTCGTCACGCCGTCAACGGGATTCGCCACAAATGCCGCAACCGCTTCTCCGCCGGGCAATTTTTCTGCTACGCCTTGCGCTATTTGAAACGAGAGCTGCTCTTCGAGACGTTTTTCAATTTGCGCGGCAAGAAGCGTTGCCATAAAATTATTCTTGCTGTCAACGTAGGTTTCGATCTTCGCTGTCTGCGCTTTTAATATGCTCTCCGAGAAGTTTTCAGGGATAACAAACACGGCATAATACGTCTTTTCTTTTAGTCCATTATCAGCGGTTTTTCTGTCGGGGAACGACCATTTGACATCAGTGGAAGCGTGAAGCTGCTTTAAAAGGCCCGTGCCATATACTCCGCTGTCCTCATTGACGAACGCAACCGGCAAGTTTTCGACGTTTGCATACGGATTCCAAAACGCCTGCAACCAAAATAACGGATACATGATCGGCACAATAAGTATTAGTATGGTCGCGAAAATACTGCTTGGCTTATGCAGGCTTGCTTTCAAGCCGTGCGTGAAAATTTGTAGTGCATTCATTGCGGTTTCCTCCTGTAATTGTGTAAAATCAAAATTTGACTATCGACAAGTGCGTCAAAACTTGCGTCCACTGTACAATCGGCGTTTTTGAAAAATCCCGCGCTTTCAAGCGCGACAAAGCCGTGCAGTCCGGCGTGAAAGATTCGTATGAAGTCCGTTTCGCGCGTGGGCGGCAAACCGTAGGGCTTTAAAACCTGCCGAAGCGTATTCGCAAGAGAGTTAAGGGCCGCCCCGCCGTCAATGGATGCGGCGTTTGTGAAAGTGCGGTACAGCTCGCCGTGTTCGGCTGCGAAACGCCTGTAAGTGTGCGCAATTTCGCGTACGGCGGCTTCTTTTGACTGTCCGACCGCTGCATTTTGCACGGCGGCCTCCATACGCGACAGCAGTACACGCGCAAGCTGCTTCCAAACATCCTCAATCCCGCTGACGTGGTTATAGAGCGATGGTGGCTTCACGCCGAGCGCGTTTGCGAGATTGCTGAGGCTTAGGCTGTAATATCCTTGTTCCTCAACTAAATCGGCGGCGGCTGACATTACCGCTTCGCCTGTAAGGTTTCGTTGCTTCGGCATAATTGCACCTCCTTTAACTACGCAATATCATTATAAACTAAACATATTAGTTTGTCAAGATGGAAAAACGCTCTACGTTCAAGCGACTTGTTTCCAGTTTCCTAAAAACTCGGAATATGCCCTTAATGCGGCATAAAGCCCAATAGGAAGCGCCGAGCGTTTTTTTGATTTCTTCATTCATAGCGTGAATCAAAAAAATGCCTTCCCAGGATTGCCCCCAATAGCATATTGCTTCTTGCTTCACCAATTATAGTAAATGGTTTTTTGTGGTACAATAAAATTTTTTTATGTCAAGTGAATATTGTACAAAGAGTACATTATATAATGGGGTAGATGGGAACTGATAGGGGGCACTCTTTTGGATGCAACGATTATTACAAAGCATGTGTACAAAACAAAAAATGACATGGATCAGAAACAAAAGGTGAAAAAAATTATTATGGAATCAATAAAAAGAAAACAGTACGAGATGCGGTAAAGAGAGGCTGTTAGAATGGATAAGGCGGCATTATATTTAAGGTTAAGCAAAGAGGATCTAGATAAAGCAGATAAAGGGGATGATAGTGAAAGTATTTTAAACCAGCGTTTATTATTGACGGACTATGCAATCGAGCATGATTTTCAAGTTGTTCAAGTCTATGTGGATGATGACTATTCAGGAATGTACGATGATAGGCCGGCATTTGAACAATTGATTCAGGACGCAAAATCAGGGGAATTTAATATTATCATAGCAAAATCACAGTCAAGGTTTACAAGGAATATGGAGCATATGGAAAAGTACCTCCACCACGACTTTCCGTTGCTTGGGATACGTTTTATCGGTATTGTGGATGGGGCTGATACCAACGTAAAGGGAAACAAGAAAGCAAGGCAGATTTATGGGCTTACAAATGAATGGTACTGCGAGGATTTGTCGGACAGCATCCGTTCTGTATTTAAACAGAAAATGAAAGCGGGACAGTTCCTTGGCTCTTTTGCCCCTTATGGATATCGGAAAGATCCTGCGGACAACCATAAACTAATCATTGACGAAACGGCTGCAAAGGTTGTAATGAGAATTTTCCAGTTATATCTACAAGGCTATTCCTTAAAGCATATTTGCCATAGATTGGAAGATGACGAAATCCCAACTCCTACCGTCTATAAAAAACAGCAGGGGCTAAATTTTGAAATCCCAAATGCAAATGAATTTAGCGGGAAATACAACTATTGGAGCACATCTACGTTGAAAAGGATTTTATCCAATGAAACATATACCGGCAAGTTAATTCAAGGCAGATATGAAAAGGTAAGCTACAAAGACAAGAAAGTCGTGGAAACCAAAAGGGACAAATGGATTATCGTAGACAACAGCCATGAAGCGATTATAGATGATGAGCTATTTTCTAAAGTAGAAGCATTAAGGGCAAAGCGGCGGATCATCGCAGCGAACCAGACAGGTGGCAAAAAGGTTCATGTCCTAGCCGGGAAATTGAGGTGCCAAACATGTGGCTCTACTATCATTAAATCCGGAGGGGTAAAGGGAAATCCGAAAGATTGGTATTTAAGGTGTCAATTAGCGAACAAGTCCAGACGAAAAGAATGCACATCACATAGTATTTTATATTCTACGGTAGAAAATACGGTTCTAACAAGTATCCAAAATCTTGTCAACCCTATCTTGAAGGACGAAAAAGATGATATATCACATTATATTAGCCGAATGGCCAATACGGAAAAGGCAATTCAAGAAAAAACGAAAAAATTAAAGGACTTGCAAACGTCAATGGAAGACACAGCCAAATCCATAAAACTACTTTATTTGGATAGGGTCAAGGGAAGGATCAAGGAAGAGATGTTTTGCCGGCTGAACGTGGAATTTGAGGATGAAGGCAAAAAATACGAGGAAAGAGAAAAAAAGGTAAGCGATGAAATAAAACAGCTTGAAAAGCAGCTTGATCAGGAGCAGCAGTTTAAACATAATAATGTAGAAGATTTCGTAAGCAGCAATTGTGACTATTCTAAATTGACAAATGAAATGGTAGCCGATTTTATTGACTATATTGAAATAGGGGAACGAAACAAAGAAAGAAAGCAACAAGAAATCATGATACATTGGAATCTATAAAGTGGTGCTACGAACTTGGAACACATGTTTGCGGCATTGCGGCAGGCAATGGAAGGGCCTCCGACGGGAGATATCGGGGCGTGGCTTTTGAGAGTCCCCTCCTTGTCGTAAAACTTGGTATGCCAAAAGTTGATTCTTTTCCAAGGACAACGCAACTGATGATGGGGCTTGATTATGTCGTGCGAAAATCCTTAGAATACCAGATGCCGGCAGCGATTAATATTAGCTTTGGAAATACCTATGGCTCCCATAGCGGCACATCGCTCCTAGAAACATTTATAAATGATATATCAAATTACTGGAAAACAGCAATTGCCATTGGAAGTGGAAATGAAGGGGCGTCTAGAGGCCATACCTCAGGCATCTTGCAGCAGGATGTGGAAATGGAAGTAAATTTGGCCATCAGTACCTATGAATCTTCTTTAAATGTACAAATATGGAAATCATATATAGATGATTATGAAATTTCAATCGTGCACCCATCAGGAAGACGGGTAGGGCCTTTGCAGAAGATACTTGGGCCACAGCGCTTTGTAATGGAATCGACAGAATTGCTTGTCTATTACGGAGAGCCAAGCCCTTATAGCACCTACCAAGAGATATATATGGACTTCATTCCAGTAAAAGAGTACATCGATAGCGGAAATTGGGTCATTGTCCTACAGCCTAGAAATATTGTGATGGGAAACTACGACATGTGGATGCCCAGTCAAGCAACCTTAAATCCGGGGACAGGTTTTTTGTATCCAAAAGAAGAGACGACGCTGACAATTCCCTCCACAGCCGGCAAAGTAATTACAGTTGCGGCATACGATAGCCATTATGGCAGATTAGCAGAATTTTCCGGCAGAGGGTATACGAGGCAAACCATGCAGATAAAACCGGATCTGGCAGCCCCCGGTGTGGATATCGTATCTGCAGCCCCCGGCGGTGGCTACAACACGAGAAGTGGAACATCAATGGCAACCCCCTATGTAACGGGGAGCTGTGCACTTTTGATGGAATGGGGTATCACAAATGGGCACGATCCATTTTTGTATGGGGAGAAAATCAAAGCATATTTGATCAAAGGGGCGAAGCCCCTGCCGATTATAAAAGAGTATCCGAATCCAATACTTGGGGATTGTGTTAATATAGTGCTAGGTTAGTAAGAAGCCAGTAAATACAAGGGTTTCCACTGATTTAGTCCTGCTATAAAAATGCTGAAAAATCAGCAAATTTGATGAAAATGGGCCCGTTTTACATCAAAAAAGAAGAATGAAAGGCAGCTTAGCATTAAATTAACATCAGGTGCGTATGACAGCCTCGTACTTGCTGCCGGGAAGGAAGTGATAAGTTAATATTTGATTTAGGTAGGACTAAATTAGCTGCTTATTAGGCGGACAAGTTCCGCTAATGCTGATTTAGTCCTGTTTTTTTATCTTATAGGATCAGGGTGTCAAAAGGACAAATTTTTAAGAACTCTGAAAAAGTGTACAAAAATAAATATGATTTTATACTGAAAAATCAGAAATAAAGGCGTTATTGCTTACATATAGGAACAAATACTAGGCATTTGCATTGGCCATTTGTGGATTTTATAAAGTTTATTATAAAATAGTAGTTTTGACACCCTAATCCTTATAGGAAAGTGCTCCTATAAGATAAAAAACACTTCGGGAGGATCGCACTGCGGAGTAATGAGGAAAATGGAGAGAAACAAAATGGATAGTAGAATGGAGGTAATCGGCATAGACTACGGCTGGTCAAATATGAAGACGGCGAGCAGCGTATTTACGGCAGGCGTAGCCATGGGATTGATTTACGAAGCAAACGACTGCCACAACATTGTATTCAAGGGGAACGACAAGGATAGAAATATAAAGTTTGCAGGCATGAGGGGCATATTTGAGCGTGACGGCAAAAGCTTTAAATGCGATGTGGCAGGCAGCGATAAACACTATGGATTCAATGTGCCGAAAAGTGGGAGCGACGAACTTATTGTCTTTGAAGCCGCCATCGACCTGATGAGCTATACGGACATTTACAATGACTTTGAGACAAACCGGCACTTGGAATGCTTTTTGATGCACCGCTTGCCATGTTTTTAAAGGAATACCCACAGGTGAAAAGAATCAGGCTCTACCTTGACAATGATGTGCCGGGCAGAAAGGCGGCAAAGGAATTAATACAGAAGTATGAAAAACTTTTCTATGAGGTGAAAGACGATCCACCGCCAAAGCCCTATAAGGATTACAACGAATGGACCGTAGCGGGAAAGGGCATTCCATATAGAAGCTCAACAAGAGCAAACTGGAACTCTGATAGAATCCAGACAATGTGCAGCAGAAATTCTGCTGGAACCTATACAAGAGCCAAAGAGGGTACGTTGAAAAACAAATTGGGGAAAAGTAGGGTCAATTGAAAAAATCAATTGAAAAAGCCAAAATCAATTGAAAACTTCAATGCAAAGGGAAAAAGCCAATTGAAAAGTTTAATGCACCGGCTTGGCAGCTACAAACTATAGTATATGTACGTTGGGAAAGTATATTGAAAACTTCAATTGAAAAAGGAGACGTGCATTGGAAATGCCAATGCATTTTGGAAAAGTCAATTGAAAAGTTCAATGCACCCAATATGATAAGAGGGGTTTTAGGGGATGTTCCCCTAACCAGCGGCATGAGACGTCGCTCATGCGTATCTGGCAAATTCCCATGGGGATTTGATTCGTAACAAGCAATCAAGAAGCATGCGCAAAAACACAGATAAGAGGGGGTGCGGGAAACGTGGCAGATCGTATCCATTGCATCAGAAAAACATTGCGGCTTATGCCAAAGGAAGCCGAGGAACTAGCTGGAAAGGCAAACGGGGGCAGACTATGTGAGGCGGATTATTTAAGGCTATTAATTACACAAAAGCCGAATGACTATCCACAAATACGGCAGCTATTAAAAGACCTTGTGAATGAAGCAAATGCCGTTGGAAATAATATCAACCAGATTACCAGAAACTATAATTCAAAGCTGTACCGGGAATCTGATCGGGAGCTGCTCTTGGCGTACATGAAGAAACTGAATCTCTTGGCAAAAGAGGTGGTGGAGCAAATTGGCAATAAGGCTGAAAAGCAATAAATGTGAATGGTGTGGAATGGAGACTAAAAATCTTATGGTTCATCAAGTGAGAAATCTGAAAGAATTATCAGATGCAACTGAATGGGCAAGATTTATGAAGAAAATCAATCGAAAAACTTTGATAGTCTGTGAGGGCTGTCATAATGCAATACACAGCGCAGACTGTGAATAAATGGAGAGCCGTATACATTGAGAGATGTAAGTGCGGTTCGGGGGCGAGTGCTCGGAAACCTACCTTAGTAATAAGGCAAGGCGCTGGGTGCTTAGCCTACTCAATTCTACCACGCTTGATTGCAATAGAAAATTCGTAGATTGTTTCCGTTCAGGGCGTGTCGTGCGTAGGTTTTTCGACCAGATTTGTCTTGAAAACGGATTGTCGATTATCGAAAATCCGAAGCCGTCAAGAGGTCATTACGGTACATGGCTTGGTGATAATAAGCCACCGTCATGGCGTGAAAAATTGGTACAGCTTATAGATACCGCACTCACCCAAAAGCCCACTGATTTTGAAAATTTCATCAAGTTGATGGAAGCGACAGGCTGTGAGGTCAAGCGAGAAAAGTATGTATCGCTCCGCATGAACGGTCAGAATAATTTTATTCGGCTACGATCATTGCCGGAGGACTATTCCGAGGACGCTATCAAGGAGCGAATTTCGGGCAAACGGACGATCACGCCAAAGCGCGAAGCACTTCAAAATCGTCAATCGCCACAGGCGGTCAAAGTCAATCTTCTTATTGATTTGCAGAACAGCATTAAGGCATAAAACAGCCCCGGCTATGCTCGATGGGCGAAGATATTTAATCTCAAGCAAGCGGCGCAGACGCTTATCTTTTTACAGGAAAACGACATCATGGAAATTGAAAAATTACAGGCAAAGGCGCAACAGGCGAAAGACGATTTTAACGGTATCAACGTCCGTATCAATGCCACTGATGCTCGTATGAAAGAAATCGGCTCTCTGCAAAAACATATTGGCTCTTATAGCAAGACCAGAGAGGTTTATGCCGTCTACCGCAAGTCGGGATATTCTAAAAAATACCTTGCCGAGCATGAAACTGAAATCACCGCGCATAAGGCGGCGAAGAAAGCGTTTGACGAATTGAAACTCACGAAACTACCTACTATAAAGACCTTACAAACCGAGTATGCGACCCTTGCCGCCGAAAAGAAAAAGCTGTATTCCGCTTACCACCCGGCACGGAAACTCATGCAGGATATTTTGACGGCGAAGCAGAACGCCGAACAGCTTTTGAACTACAAGGACGTTGCCCCTGAAAAGAAAACCGCGAGGAACGAACGGTAACAGGTTTTGTGTTTTTACGGTTTCAGTGTTCCGCAGGAACGCACAGCAGACGCAACGCGGCTTAAAAAATCGGCCGCCCACTGGCGGCCGATTTGAGGGATTGGGAGAAGCTCCCAACAAGCGATTTCTGCAATTTTACCGACAGGGAAAATTAGCGAAAATAGTATAAGGATTGCCTTATACCCAGCTTGCCAGACTTAATTCACACTTGAATTAGCCCTTTATACGATGTGCGGATTTTGAGAAAGCTCCACTGATAAAAATATTTTACGGTACCTGCAAAAAAAGTATTGACAAATTCAAACGGTACCGTTATAATAATTTCAGATGGTACCTGTATAACTGGTGCCTGTATATAATCAAGGGGGCATCCAATATGAATGAGATGAATAATGAACTCTATGAAAAGCTGTCGCATCTCCAGTGGCTACGGCACAAACAAACTATGCACAATCACGCCGAAGGTGGCCCGATGGCCGACCCGACGCGTGGGCAAGGGCGAATCCTTGCTATTCTCAAAATGCAGGATGGCATATCTACAAAAGACTTATCCTATCTGCTTGGCATCCGCGTTTCCTCGCTCAACGAACTTCTGGCGAAGATGGAAAAGAGCGGTTATATCACCCGTGAGCCGTCCGAGGCCGACAAGCGCGTGATGCTCGTGAAACTGACTGAAAAAGGTAAAAGCGAAGATCAACAGCAAGATTGGAATCCCGGCGATATTTTCGCGTGTCTGTCCAATGAGGAAAAAAAGACTTTTGCAGATTATATCGACCGCATCATCGCTGCGATAGAAACCAAGATGGGCGTGGAAGTCGATGACGATGAGCGAGATTGGTGGATGCGCGCCGGACGTGAGCGCATGGGTGATGAAATGTTTGAGCGCCTTGCTTCCATGCGGCGCGGAGGATTCGACCCTCGCCAGTTTGGTGGATTCGGTGATTTCCTGCACGGAGGGCATAGGGGCAATCCGCCCAAAAGGTCGCACGAACCTGATGATGAATAAGCAATAATTTTTCTATCGTCATAAATAAAGTAGATTGGGTATTGTTTTACAAAAGCCGTAAGGCAGTACCCTCTATTTTTTTACGCCAATTTTGAGGGAGGAATTGAAATGTTTTCAATTATTGCATTGATTATTTACGCCATTGAATGGTTATTCCGGGACCAAAATAAAGGGGGTTATGCTTATGTTTAAAATTTTCAAACGGCTGCCGTTGCTACAAACCGCCGCTGCCATTTTGTTTCTGCTTGTGCAAATAGCCGCGACTCTATACTTGCCTTATATTACGAAAGATATTGTAAGCTATGGGATTGTGCAAGGGGATGTGTCCTATGTATGGGCAAAAGGTTTGTTCATGCTACTTATAGCGGCATGTGGATTGCTTGGGTCGGTATTCAATACACTGCTTTTTTCAAAACTATCCTACAAACTGGGTGGAGAATTGCGCTCGGAAATATTTGGCAAGGCTATGAGCTTCAGTAAATATGAATTTGATAAAATCGGGCCGTCCTCGCTTATCACACGTAACACCAACGATGTGACTCAGGTGCAAACGCTTGTAGAGATGTCACTGAAATTTTTGCTCATGTCACCATTTATGTTAATCGGTGGCATTGTGATGACATGGTTGGTGAACCCTACATTGGCACTTGTATTCATTGCGACTGCTCCGGTGTTGCTACTCTCGTATTTCATTATTTACCGCTTCGCAAATCCGCTTTACACAAAAATGCAGAAGTCGCTGGATAAATTAAACCTATATTTTCGTGACGGGCTTACTGGCGCTCGTGTTATTCGGGCGTTCGGTAAAGACGATGCGGAATATGATAAGTACAAGGCAGAAAGCCGTGAATATACCAAAACGGCGGTAACTGCGGGAACAATCATGAGCTTTTTCGTGCCACTTATCACACTCCTGATAAACCTCGCAACGGTAGCGATAACTTGGTTTGCCGGAAAAGGCGTTGCAAATGGCACAATGCAAATTGGCGACATTATGGCTTGTGTGGGTTATGCCGCACAAATCTTAATGGCTGTTGCAATGGTGACGATGATTATTAGCGCTGTTCCGCGCGGTCAGGCTTCAGCAAAACGCATTCATGAGATTTTGGATATGCCACTTAGCATTAAAGACCCGGTTGCGGCATTGGCATCCGATGCAAAAGAAACAAGCCTTGTATTTGAACATGTTGATTTTAGATATCAAGGCGCAAATAAAGAAACACTGCATGACATCAGCTTTACGGTAAATGGCGGCCAAACGCTTGCCATTATCGGCAGCACCGGCGATGGAAAAACTTCGCTTGTAAACCTAATTTCCCGGCTGTACGATGTAGAAAACGGTGCCGTTTCAATCGGTGGCACTGATGTTCGGGGGATAAGTGAGGTAACGCTACACAACCTCGTAAGCGTCGCAACACAAAAGTCAACTCTGTTCTTCGGAACGATACGCTCCAATATGCTTGTTGCAAAATCTGGCGCAACTGATGATGAAATCTGGCAAGCGCTTGATATGGCACAGGCTTCCGAATTTGTTAAAATGCTTCCTAAAGGTCTTGACAGCGCAGTGGAAAAGGGCGGTGGGAACTTCTCCGGCGGACAAAAACAACGGCTTTGTATTGCGAGGACTTTGTTAAAGCAAGCGGACATTTATGTGTTTGACGATTCGTTCTCAGCACTCGACTTCAAGACTGACAGTGCAGTAAGAACAGCAATCAAGGCGAACTTAAAAAACGTGATTACGGTTATCGTTTCACAGCGTATCAGCACGGTCATGGATGCGGACATGATTGCGGTTTTAGATAACGGTAAACTCGCAGGGCTTGGCACACATGAGGAACTTGGGGAAACTTGCGCTGTGTATCAGGAAATCATAACTTCGCAGCTTTATAAGGAGGGGAAAGCGTCATGAGTAATCAAAAACCCATCATGGGCGGCAACATGGGCGTGGCCAAAAAACCAAAGAATATGAAAGCCACAATGCTACGCTTCATGAAATATATGAAAAAAAGCACATACCTCATTGTTTTAACTGTGATTACAGCGATTATAGGTACAGTTATGCAGGTGTGGAGTCCCAAAATGCTCGGCTCTGCAACCACTGTTATTTTTGAGGGAATACAAAACAGCGCCGGAATTGATTTTGCACAGCTCGGTACGATACTGCTTTGGGTGGCTTGTCTGTATATCGGCTATTGCCTGACAGACTTTCTCGGTCAACGGTTCATGGTACTTACCGCGCAAAAAACCACCTACGCAATGCGAAATGACTTGAAAGCTAAAATGGCAAAAGTGCCTGTTTCTTACTTCGACAAGCACCCAAGCGGAGAGTTGATGTCGGTGGCTGCAAACGATATTGACAACATCATCACCAATTTGCAGCAGAGCCTTACCGCGCTCATTGCGAACGTGATACTCATTGTGGGATTTCCGATTATGATGCTTAGCATCAGTCCTTTGCTGACCCTCATTGCCTGCGTGTCCATCCCCGGCAGTATCTTTATTATGAAACTCTATACGCCGCTTACAAAAAAGAATAACATGGCTTATTTCAAATCCCTTGGACTTCTGAATACACAGATTGAGGAAAGTTATCAAGGGTTTGAGGTATTGAAAAATTTTAATGGCAAAAAGCAGGCAGTCGAGGATTTTGAGAAAATCAATGACAGCATGATTGGCACAGGCTGGCGCGCGCGATTTTTTGGCGGACTTACGATGCCGACTATGAACCTTTTACGCAATGTGGTTTACATTTTTATTGCCGTTGTCGGCGCAGTCAACGTGGTAGGTGGTAAAATTTTAATCGGCAATATGCAAGCATTTTTGCAGTATTCCAACCAGTTCTCAACCCCGCTCTCGCAAATCGGTCAGGCATGGAGTAATATTATTTCCATGATTGCTTCGGCGGAAAGAGTGTTTGATATGCTTGATGCCGAGGAAATGCCTGAATACGAGAAAGCCTTTGTCGATAAAAAAGAAACCACAAAGGTCACCTTCGATCATGTTCAGTTTGGATATACCAATGAACTTCTTATGACAGACTTCAATATGGAAGTCACCTCCGGTCAAATGATTGCGATTGTCGGACATACGGGAGCTGGGAAAACCACACTCATCAATCTTTTAGAGCGTTTTTATGATATTAGTGGCGGTAGTATCCGCATTGATGGTAAAGACATTCGCAATACCTCGCGCGAAAATTTGCGTAAACGGATAGGTATGGTGTTACAGGATACTTGGCTGTTTTCCGGCACGATTTACGACAACATCAAGTACGGTAACGAAACCGCCACGGACGAGCAAATTTACGCCGCCGCGAAAGCCGCGTTTGTCGATGAATTTGTACAAAAGCTCCCCGATGGATACAATACCGTTTTGAGCGAGGATGCAGGGAATATTTCACAGGGACAGCGGCAGTTAATTACCATTGCGAGAGCTTTTGTATCAAACCCCGAAATCTTAATCCTTGATGAGGCAACATCCAATGTGGACAGCTGCACCGAGCTTGTTATTCAAAGCGCGATGAAACGGCTACTCAAAGGCCGCACCAGTTTTGTTGTGGCGCATAGACTGTCTACGATTTATGATGCAGACCGCATTATTGTCATGGATCGTGGCGACGTGGTGGAAACAGGCAATCACAAAGAGTTGCTTACCTTGAATGGCGTTTATGCGGATATTTATAACAGCCAGTTTGCGGGAAATGCAGCGTAGAGATAAATATGTAGAAAAACAGCTATACCATAAAGCCAGTGCAGTGGAAATTGCACTGGCTTTTTTATCGTTTAGGATTTGTTTATATCTTTTACCTTGGTTGTTTAGGCTTCCCCAGTATACTTACATCATGGAAGCGAAATAAAACGCAAGCCAATCAACGAAAGGATGATAGCAATGAGAGTTAGCATGGACAGTATTTGCAAGCTTTTCTGCAAGAAAGAGGTTCTCAAAGTTGTGGCTTTGAGTGCCGCACTTGCTTTGAGCGTCGGGGTTTTTAGCGGATGCACAGCAACCAGTGACACTACCGCCCCCAAAGTCACCGAACTTACAGCCATTACAAATGTACGAATTTTCGATGGCGAGAATGTACTTGATGAAAGCACAGTAGTAATTGAGGGAGGAATCATTCAATCTGTGGGCGGTGAGATACCGGCGGGGGCAACCGTCATTGACGGGGGCGGCGCAACGCTGATGCCGGGACTCATTGACTCCCATACGCACACCGACGTTGATAAATTGAGTGATGCGATAAAGTTTGGCGTCACCACGGAACTTTCAATGAATGGACGGACGACAGGAAGCGAAAGAAAAGAAGTAGCCGAGCGAAATGATATCGCAGATATGCTATCTCCGGAAATGGCCGTTACCGCTCCGGGAGGTCACCCAACTGAATACCAGAACAGTATCCTCATCAAGGCGTTGCGGTGGATTACTTCTTATCCTCCCAATGAAACTAAAGATGCAGAAACCAAGTTTGTCAACAAGTAAGTTGCTGCTGGGGCTGACTACATTAAAATCATTATTGAGGACGGCGCGTTTGTCGGCTATCCCGACCTTCCGGTATTAAATGATGAGGGCCTCGCTGTGGCTGTTGAGGCAACCCATGCGAACGACAAATTAGCCATTGCTCATATAACAACAGCCGAGAACGCCCAGAGGGCAGCGGCGGCCGGGGTTGACGGGCTTGCACATATGTTTTTTGATGACCCACAGACACTGGAAGTGATTGATGACATTGCATCTTCAGGCATGTTCGTTATTCCCACATTGACGGCAGCGAACAGCATATATGGCAACAGCGGAGCGGCGATAGCTTCTGATGAGCGAGTAAGCTCCAAACTGAGTGAAGAATGGCTCGATTCGCTTTCCAACACAATGAATATCTATCCGGAAGGAGACCTCAATGTTGTTCTTGCCAATGTAAAAGCCCTCCACGATGCCGGTGTGGACATTCTGGCGGGTACTGACGTATCGGAGGCAGGTGAAGGCTATGGCGGACTTGCCCACGGCGCCAGTATGCATCACGAACTCAGGCTGTTGGTCGAAGCGGGATTCACACCTATTGAAGCGCTTCGGGCTGCCACATCTATTCCCGCGAACCGTTTCGGGTTGGATGACCGTGGACGGATTGCTCCCGGATTATGCGCCGATCTGTTGTTGATTGATGGTGATCCACTCACCAACATTGAAGATACACTAAACATCGTTTCTGTGTGGCATCGTGGTGAAATGTTGGCATCCTAAAACGAAACCACATTCGATAACGGTATACCGTAGTGTAATATCAGCACGCCACAATAGTGTAGCTCGCTTTTCTTTTGTGGAAAAGCGAGTTGCATTATTCGTTATGACGTTGTATAATCTCTACATCAAATCTTTTGAATAGGGAGAGCCAATATGGAATATATCACACCAAAGGAAGCTGCTGAAAAATGGGGAATCACTGAGCGGCGAGTTCAGGCACTTTGTGCAAAGGGAAAAATAGATGGTGTGGTACGATTCAGTAAAGTTTGGGCGATTCCCAAAAATGCGGCAAAACCAAGAGACGGACGGTATAAGGTGGCGAGCTTATGACTCTAAAAAAGAGATTGGTTCAATCGAATTTATTAATGGTTGTTACTCCGTTAATTGCGCTTATAGTAGCAAGTATTGTTTTCGGCGGAATATTAAGGTCTGCTTTTTTTTCGGGTATTGATATCAGTGAAATTACTGCCGCGGATAAATCACTGCTTGAAATTGGGGATATTATTAATGATTACAGCGCAGATTCAATTATAAACAGCGCGGAAGATCAAAATAATCTAATGCACAAAATAGCTGACGCCGGGTTTCACATATTGGCGAAACAGAATGGCAATGTCCTGTTTTCCAATATGGACAGCACAGAACAAGCTTATATTTTAGGCAATACTGCTACGGATCACATGCAACCCTCCAATCAGACATTGCGGAGAACTGCAAGCGGTGTTAATCTTTTATGGCATAGTGTAGAAACCAGAACATCGCCGATTGTATTCATTAGTGTCAGTTCAAGTGAAAAGACCGCGCTCGGAGCAATGGGAACAAGCACCGGCGCAACCGTCATTACTGCTTTTATCGTGATTTTTGCAGCCGCTGTTTTTATTGTACTCGCCATCAGTTTATTTCTTGCGAGTAAAATGGTCAAAAAAATCATGATCCCGATGGACAACCTTTGCGCTGGAGCGGAACGTGTTCAAAACGGCAATTTTGATGAAGCTGTTTATGGCGATGGTACAGCAGAACTTACAAAAGTCTGCAATTCTTTCAATGAAATGCAGCGACAGCTCAAGGCAAATATAATGAAGAACGAAAAATATGAACAGGATAGAAACGAAATGCTCGCCGGCATATCTCACGATCTGCGAACCCCACTCACGTCTATAAAGAGTTATGTAAAAGGCTTGCAAGACGGCGTCGCCCAAACCCCTGAAAAGCAACGGGATTATTTGGATGTTGTCTATCGTAAATCTTCCGAAATGGAGAATCTGCTGAACGAGCTATTTCTGTTTTCAAAGCTCGAAACCGGAAATATGCCCTTCAATTTTCGTCCGGTTTTCATTCAAAAATATATCGTCACGCTGCTCGACTCACAAATTAGCGACTTGGAGAAAAGCAATTCCGCACTTACTTTCACCGGAAATTGCCCCGATCTTAAAACGCGCCTTGACTCCGAACAGATGACAAGGGCGATTACAAATATCCTTTATAACAGCGTGAAATATAATCCCGGAAGGCACATCAATATTACGGTTACATTGCAAGAGCATGACGGCAAGATAATTCTACGTTTGCAAGATGATGGGATAGGCGTGTCGGATAAGCAACTCTCACGGCTGTTTGACAGTTTCTACCGCGGAGATGAGTCACGGAACAACTCATCTGACGGTAGTGGACTTGGGCTTGCGATTGCGAAAAATATCGTGACTGCGCATGGAGGAAGCATATCGGCGGAGAGTTATGGCGGTCTGGCAATCATCATCGAATTACCGATAGAAACGGAGGATGCAGAATGAAAATCGTTTTAATCGCTGAGGACGATGCCGAAATAGCGGCAATCGAAAAAGACTATTTGGAAATTAACGACATTGGCTCTGATATTGCCACAGACGGCAACGCGGCTCTTGATATGATAAAAACAAAACATTATGACTTGCTTTTGCTTGATATTATGCTTCCGGGAAAGAATGGGTTTGAGCTGTGCAAAGAAATCAGGGATTCTTTCGACACGCCTATTTTGATGGTCACGGCGAAAACGGAATCCGTTGACAAAATCCGAGGGCTTGGCTTCGGGGCGGACGATTACATAACAAAACCCTTTGACCCTGCCGAGCTTGTAGCGCGTGTAAAGTCGCACCTTGCACGCTATGAGCGGCTAACTGCCGGGAGTAAGAGCGAGGAGGTTCAGGATAAGAGCGTTGAACCTTCCATTACTGTGGGCGATTTGCGTATTTTGACGCAAGCGTACAAGGTCTGCGTTAAAGGGAAAGAAATAAAGCTTCCGAACAGGGAATTTGAACTTTTGCTATTCCTTGCCACAAACCCGAATATCGTATTTTCCAAAGAAACGCTCTTTGAGCGAATTTGGGGATATGATTATGTCGGCGACAGCGCAACTGTCACTGTGCATATCAACCGCATACGTGAAAAAATCGAGGAAGATAGCAGTAACCCGCAGTATATTGATACGGTCTGGGGCGCGGGATACAGATTTAACAAATGAGTTAAAAACTCATTTAATGCGAGAGTTAAAAATGGAGGAGCTATATAAGTGGATATTCGTGTTCTTAAATACTTTCTGACGGTTGCAAAAGAAGGTAATATAACAAAAGCGGCTGAGGTTCTACACGTTACACAACCGACACTCAGCAGACAACTTATGGAACTTGAAGAAGAAATGGGAACCGGCTTGTTCATTCGCGGGAAACGGCAAATTACGCTGACGGACAGCGGGCTTCTATTTCAGCAAAGAATCAAAGAGATTGTTGCCTTGCTTGACAAAACCGAGCGCGACTTGGCATCGCAAAAAGATTTTATTAGCGGCATAGTTGCTATTGGTTGCGTAGAATCCATTGCGTCTACAATGCTGCCGGAGGTGATGGAGAACTTTTCAACACTCTATCCGTTGGTGCAGTACGAATTGTACAGCGCGGACGGTGATGACATTCGTGAAAAGATTGACAGGGGGAACATAGACATCGGCATTTTGCTTGAGCCTATCGAAGCCGCTAAGTATGACTATATTCGTCTGCCCTTTCAGGAAATATGGGGTGTTCTTATGCGGCGGGACGACCCTCTCGCGCAGAAAGACGCAATTAGTGTGAAGGACATTCTTCCCTTGCCGCTCATCACGCCCCGGCGCGTGATTGTTAAAAACGAAATTGCTAACTGGTTTGGCGTTGAACCGGACGACCTCCGTATCTATGCGTCACACAATCTATTGACTAATGCCTCGCTTTTGGTGGAGCGCGGACTTGCCTATGCGATTTGTGTTCGCGGTGCTTATACCATTCGGGAAAATGACAAAACACGCTTCGTACCATTTGCTCCTGAACGCAGTACAGGCCATGTGCTTGCATGGAAGAAAAATCGAATTTTCACATCAGTAACCGCACTGTTTATTCAATTCATTAAAGATACGTTTTAGGCATAGTACAATATTCAATATAAGCATTTTACATTTTCCATACTCCCATTTACAATATGAGCATGGAATTTCAGTTACCGGTTGTCGGGAATGAAGTCCCGGCAGCCGGTTTTGTATTTCATAATAATATAGAGGGGGGATGAGCAAATGGAATATATAAAATTGTCGGTTTCCGGAATAGAAGTATCGCGAATTTGCTTGGGATGCATGGGCTTTGGCAAGACATCAGATTCTCAGCAGGGATGGCAATTAGACGAAATTTTCTCGCGAGATATTATCAAACACTCGTTGGAATTGGGCGTCAATTTCTTTGACACCGCGATGGGATATTCGGGCGGAGCAAGCGAACAGTTCCTTGGACGCGCTATCAAAGCCTTAACACCTCGCGACAAGGTAATAATAGCGACTAAGTTTTTACCGCGTACCGAAGAAGAAATTGCATCCGGCATCAGCGGCCAACATCATGTTGCTGATTGTCTGGACAAAAGCCTATCCCGTTTAGGCACGGATTATGTGGATTTATATATCTGTCATATGTGGGACTACCATACCCCTATTGAAGAATTGATGGAGGGGCTGAACACAGCCGTCAAGTCCGGTAAGGTTCGGACTATTGGCATCTCAAATTGTTTCACTTGGCAACTTGCGAAAGCAAATTATATCGCTGAGAAAAATGGTTGGAGCAAATTCGTATCAATACAAGGTCATTACAATCTGTTGGCTCGCGAGGAAGAACGGGAGATGATTCCTTACTGTGAGGAGGAAGGCATTGCGCTCACCCCGTATAGCCCACTCGCTTCCGGGCGATTGGTGAAACTCCGGACAGAATCAACAGCCCGATTAGAATTAGACAAGATGGCTATGAGCAAATACAACGCGACAAGCGAGCATGACGGCATTATTGTTGACCGGGTAGCGGAGATTGCTGATAAGAACGGACTCAGCAGAACACAGGTCGCTTTGGGATGGCTGCTGTCTAAAGTTACAGCTCCTGTGATTGGGGCAACCAAACTTCAACATATAGAGGAAGCTGCCACCGCAGTAGGGATAACACTCTCTGATGAAGATACGGCATATCTTGAAGAACCGTATATTCCACACAAACTGGTAGGCGTAATGAGTTTTAACCATAAGTAAAAATTATATAAGGAGGCTATTTTCTATGTCAAGCAATATTTTAATTGCATACTACTCCCATTCTGGGAACACCGCAAAAATTGCAAACTTTATCGGCCAGCAAACAGGTGGCGATTTGCTTGATGGTCAGCGGTTTTCTGCTTTCTCCACTCTCCGATTTTTTCAATGTCCGTTCAGGTCTGTTCGGACGCAGACTGCATATGCTGTCTGCGTCTTGGGGGCTTACGCTGATGTCGGCACATCTCGGATTGCATTGGGGAATGTTCGTTGGTATGTGGAAAAAGGTTGTGAAGATAAAGGCTCCGGCATTTTTGACACCACTCATCGCCGTAGCCATTGCGATATATGGCGCTTATGCGTTTGTTATCAGGCAGATAGGATTAAAAATGTTCCTGCGCATCGACTTTGCATTCTTTGATTTTGCGGAATCGGCGGTTAATTTTTTTATCGACTATCTTGCAATCATAGGCTTGTTTGTCTGCATAGGATATTATGTTATGAAATTGGTGGCGAAAAAAATGGAGGGATTGCAAAATGAAAAAGACAGTTCGACAACAAGAATATAGTATAAAAAACAATGTTCAAGATATGACACAGGGGAATGTGCGTACTATTCTTGTGTCTTTTGCAATTCCATTGATGCTCGGAAATCTGTTTCAGCAATTTTATAGCATGGTTGATACTATGGTAGTCGGGCAAGGTATCGGTTATCGCGCGTTGGCGGCGGTAGGCGCAACCGCTCCGGTAGTGCAACTGATTTTAGGACTTGCCATAGGGCTGACAGGCGGATTATCTGTGGTGATAGCACAGTATTTCGGCTCCGGAAACATGGAAATGACACGCAAAGCAGTAATCAATGGCATCTATATCTGCGCCGTACTTGCTGTTATAGTCACGGCAACAGGTATTATTTTATGCCGCTATCTGTTCATTATAACAAATACGCCCATTGATATTATTGATGAAGCGGTGCTATATACCATGATCAGTTTTGCAGGGGCAGTCGCTACCATAAGTTACAATTTTCAGGCGGGCATCATGCGCGCTCTTGGAGATAGCAAAATGCCTTTTTTCTTTTTAGTGATTGCTTCACTGATTAATATTGTCCTCGATTTGTTTCTGGTATTTGTCATACCGCTTGGCGTCGCGGGTGTTGCGATAGCTACTATAATATCACAGATTATTTCCGGCATATTATGTTTCCTATACATACGAAAACATATAACGGTATTGCATTTTCAGCCGGGCGAATGGAAAGTAGATACGGGGTTAATTCTCAAGCATCTAAAAGTTAGCATACCTATGGCCTTTTTTGCATCGCTGTTAGCTGTCAGCTTCTTGCTGTTACAATCCACGCTCAATTCTTTGGGTAGCGCAGATGTAGCCGCATATACAGCAGCAAGCAAAATGGATTCGCTGATATATCAAATCATGGGAGCTTTTGGTACGGCTATATCCACATTTGCTGCACAGAACTTTGGCAAATTGGAATTTAAGCGTATCCACGAAGGTATCCGTAAATGTATGCAGATTACAGTCTGTATAAGCCTGATACTTGCAGTATTTGTATTCTGCTTTGGGAAATACTTTATGCTGATGTTTGTCGGTGGAGCGGAGAAAGAAATTATAAGCGCAGGAACTATGTATATGAAAATCACATCTGTTTTTTACATCATTCTTGGCGTTAATTTTGTTGTGCGTTTTGTATTGGCGGGAATTGGCGAAACAATGGTGCCGCTAATCGTAGGAATCATGGAGATAGTTGTTCGTTCAGTATCGGCATTTTTACTGATAAAGTATTTTGGATTTGTAGGAATGTCATTTGTGAGTCCGCTATGTTGGTTTACGTCAACACTATTAGTAGCGATTATATGTCCTGTGTTAATGCGGAAAGCTGAAGCTCAAAAAGAAAGGGAGATTGCAATATGAAAAAGGCAAGCACACAGCAACCCAAGTAATATCAATGGTAGTTAGAATGATAAGCACCGAAATTATGATATATTTTGTTTATTGCTCCTTACAGTTTTGCAAGCATGATGAATTGATTATAACGGCGATAGAACCGACATAATGAATGAACGAACGCACCACAACGGGATTGGTCTATTTTATTGTTTAGGAATTGTTTATATCTTTTACCGTGGTTGTTTAGGCATACCGCTTAAAATTGGTTCATAACAGAGAAAGACAGGGGGCAAACAAAATGGAATATATAGTACAAACAAAAGACCTGAGTAAAACATTCGCAGGCAAAGCCGCAGTGAACAGTGTGAGTGTAACTATCCGTCGAGGGGACATTTACGGATTTATCGGTGAAAATGGAGCGGGAAAAACAACTTTTATGCGTATGCTCTGTGGACTTGCCGAACCAACCGGCGGTTCAATGCGACTTTTCGAGAGCGGCGACCTTGAGAAGCAGCGCCACCGAATTGGATGCGCGATTGAAAACCCCGCGCTGTATCCGGCGATGACCGCAGATGAAAATTTAGAGGTGTACCGCGTCTTGATTGGTATCCCAAACAAGAACATTGTGCCTGAACTGCTCAATTTTGTCGGACTCGGCGGGTTGGGGAAAAAGAAAGCAAAGGATTTTTCCCTCGGAATGAAACAACGGCTGATGATAGCTATTGCGATGATTGGTGACCCGGAGTTCCTCATTTTAGACGAACCGATGAACGGCCTTGATCCGATGGGTATCAAAGAAATTCGCGATTTGCTTCTGAAGCTGAACAAAGAGAAGCAACTGACAATCGTAATATCCAGTCATATTCTCGATGAGCTTTCCAGAATGGCGACATGCTATGGCGTTATCCACAAAGGTGAACTTGTTGATGAATTTTCAGCGCAGGAACTTGAACGCAGATGCCGCCACAATATAAAAATTGTTACGGACAATACGGGCAAAACGGAACAAATGCTGAGAACTGCTATAAGCGCAAACTTTGAAACTATGCCCGATGGCGCGATTGTTTTGTATGACCGCCTTGACGAAGCCGCCAATATCAATCATATGCTGGTTTCAAACGGCATTGCCGTGTCTGTGCTTTCCCCCGGAGAGCAAAACCTTGAAGGCTATTTTATGGATTTAATGGGAGGTAAAAGATAATGAATATCATCAAATCAGAGTTTTACAAACTCAAAAAATCGAAAGTATTTTATTTTTGTTTGCTTGCCTGTGTCGTGCTGGCAGTGTTCTCGGTGGTTTTAGCGGGTTCAATACAGGCGGGTGTCCTTACAAGAGGCGTTGAAGCGGCTGAGGAAACAACGGAGGTTCTCACCGGTGTATCCTTGCTTGAACAGGCATTGGGGTTAGATTTCCTCCCGACTATTTTCGCCGTATTTGTGTCAATATTCGTAGCGGGAGAATTTACCAATGGATCGATGAAAAACTATGTTTCAAAGGGATATAGCCGAGTTGCGATTTATCTTTCAAAATTCATGGTTTGCGGTGTGGCGGTTATGGCGATGTACCTTGTAAATATCGTACTTGCCTGCGCCATAGGTTCAGCTATTTGGGGATTTGATCCAACAGGTCTTGCGACAGCCGGAAACATCGCAACAATGGTACTTGGTGAAGCATTGTTGCTGCTGGCGTACACATCGCTGTTTGTCCTACTGTCAATGTGGCTTCGCAGTAATGGCGTGTCCATAGCGGTTAATATTTGCGTGGTTTCCTTATTTTCGACTATCCTAATGTTAACAACTTTTATCACCGGAGATAGCATTACGCTCGCAAATTACTGGATTTCCGGCAATGTGTCTGCTCTCGCTACAATCGCGCCGGAAAACGGCGCTGTAATGCAAGGCTTAATAGTTGGTCTGTGCTACTTGATAGGCGGAACTGTATTGGGGAGTGTCTTGTTTAAGAAGCAGGATATAAAGTGAGAACACTCTGGCCTGTCTGCTTCGGTTGATACAAAAGATTGGATGCTCGATTCTTAAATCATTCTTCACTATCAATAATGGCGTCAAATTCTCTTAAAATGCCCCGCGCCGCTGCCACTATAATGCGTTGCTCCTGCTCTGTAGCGTTCAAAAATTCATAGATAAACTGTTCTTGCTCTGGAGTATTTGTTATAGTATCAGGACGAAAAATTAAGTCCGCAGGAATGTTGAGTGTATTTATTATTCTATATACTGTTTCAAATGTTGGATTACGCTTTCCATTTTCAATGGCTATGACTGTACGAAGGGAGGCTTCAATTTCAGCTTAGTGTCGGCTGTCGTTCTCCACAATACCTCTATTTTGTTTTTGATTTTTCAAAACAGAATGGAGGTTTTTGCCGTGAAAATCAATGAAACATACCGCCTGAAAAAATATTCTCAACTTTTTTTCAAAAACTTTGGCAAAACGCAATTTTCAAACGGGATAGGGAGTGAAAGGGAAAATAAGCCGCCTTTCGTGGTTATGGAAGGAGGTGAGGATTTGGAACTTTCTTTCCAAGAAACAATCAAGCATCAGTTTGAAAGCTACTGCAAAAAGATAATCCGCGAGAGATACCGTGATTGTGTGCGGTCAGCCCAACGGCTCTCGGAACACGAAATATCGTTTTCAGAGCTTTCGCAGAATGAAATGGATAGTCTGAGCGTGAGAGATGATTATGCAGCAGATTACTTTCACTTCGATGCAAGCGGCATTGATGTGCCGATCAAAAGCGAATCGCTGGCGAACGCACTATCGAAGTTGCCGCCGCAAAAGCGTGACATCGTACTGTTGGCGCATTGTTTGGGCATGAGCGATGTGGAAATCGCGGAAATGCTGAATATGATACGCAGTACCGTCCAGTATCAGCGGACAAGCTCACTGGCGAAACTAAAAAAGTATATGGAGGGATGAGCGATGAGCAAACGTAATGGTAACAAGCCGTTACTGCCATTTTACGTTATAAAGGCCACTGCCGATGGTGACACAGATGCTATTGCAACGGTTTTAGAACATTTTGATGGCTACATTGCGGCACTGTCAACCAAACGGTTGTATGACGAGTATGGAAATTCATATATGTGCGTTGACGAGAGCCTCCGCGCTGAACTGAACAGCAAGTTGGTACAAGGAATCCACCGATTTAAGGTAGCCTAACACAAAGCCTGTGCGGGAGCAATCCGCGCGGTGGGGAGTGTCCCTTTCCACTCCTTACGCAGAGATTGCCCCCGTAACGGGCAATTTGCCATTCTGTAAAACCGCATTGGATTCAGTGTGGCTTTACAGGCTGACAATAGCCATGCTCTTTGAAAACAGAATATACAATGTTCAGGTACATTCCCCGTGCGCCGAGTGAAAAAATAGCCGCACTTGACGATAAAGGCTTGTTTTGACCCTGCCGTGGCAGGCAGGGCGCGATAACTCGCACGGGAAACAATGATACTTTTTCACGACCTCCCACAGACTTTAGGGGGAGTTCCTGCGGTGTTCGCAAGCTTTGGAAAGCGGCGGCAATGGGGGGGCTATGATACCGCGCCAACGGTAGCCTGAACAATTCCCGACCGTCCGGGGGCGTGGCAAATAGGATGGATACATTGATGACAGAAACCACAGGCCGGCTTATGCCCTTTTGCGTGAGCCGACCTGTTCTGTGCCATCAATCCGTAGTTAAAATCAATCTGAATGGAGGATATTGTATGAACGGTCGGCGATCCGGGAGTACAAGAGTATTGCAACCATTGACCGCGACATATTGACAAAGCTGATAAGCAAAATTGAGGTTGGGGAACGTCAAATCGTTGACGGACAGAAGCAGCGGGAAATCCGTATCCATTACAAATTCGTTGGATATATCGGGTAAGCATTACCATTCTACTCAAAGATAGCCAATCCGATGGTTGCGAAAGAAGGTAGCATTACAAAAGCGGCAGAAATGATCCATGTGACTCAACCAACACTTAGCCGACAATTGATGAAGCTTGAAGAAGAAATGGGAACAAGTTTGTTCATTCGTGGGAAAAGGCAAATTACTTTAGCGGATAGTGGGTTACTTTTTCAACAGCGAATAAAAGAAATTATTGCCCTGCTTGATAAAACCGAACGAGATTTAGCTGAACAAAAAGAAATGATTAGCGGTGTAGTTACCATTGGCTGTGTGGGATCAATCGCATCAACGATACTGCCGGAGATGATGGAGAACTTTTCCACAACCTATCCGATGGTTCAGTACGAACTGCATAGTGCCGATGGTGATGACATTCGGGAAAAGATTGACAGGGGAAACATCGACATCGGAATTTTACTTGAGCCGATCGAAGTTGCGAAGTATGATTACATTCGCCTGCCATTTCAGGAAATATGGGGTGTTCTTATGCGGAGGGATGATCCTCTTGCACAAAAAGACTCAATTAGTGTGAATGACATTCTCCCTTTGCCGCTCATTATACCCCGACGTGTGATTGTTAAAAACGAAATTGCTAATTGGTTTGGCGTTAAACCAGACGAACTACATATCTATGCATCGCACAATCTTTTGACAAATGCTTCACTTTTGGTTGAACGTAGGCTTGGCTATGCAATTTGTGTGCTTCTTCACAGGATATTATTAAATGTGCGTTGGAATTTGACATTAATTTCTTTGATACCGCAATGGGATATTCGGGTGGTGCGAGTGAGCAGTTTCTGGGTCGTTCTATCAATGCTTTAACGGCTCGTGAAAAGGTGGTGATTGCCACAAAGTTTTTACCACGTACGGAAGAAGAAATTACATCTGGTATCAGTGGCCAACGTCATATAGCAGATTGTCTGGACAATAGCTTATCTCGCTTAGGTATGGACTACATAGATTTATATATTTGCCATATGTGGGATTATCACACACCAATTGAAGAATTGATGGAGGGATTGAATTCAGCCGTCAATTCCGGAAAAACCCGAACTATTGGTATCTCAAACTGTTTCGCATGGCAACTGTCGAAAGCCAACTATATCGCAGAGAAAAACGATTGGAACAAATTTGTATCAATACAAGGTCATTACAATTTGTTGGTCCGCGAAGAGGAACGGGAGATGGTTCCGTACTGCGAAGAGGAAGGCATTGCACTCACGCCGTATAGTCCACTGGCTTCCGGGCGATTGGTAAAGCCCCAGACAGAATCGACTGCTCGATTGGAATTAGACAAGATAGCTATGAGTAAATATAATGCGACCAGTGAGCAAGACAGCATTATTGTTGAACGTGTGGCGGAGATTGCAGAAAAGAGAGGACTCAGCAGAACCCAGGTTGCATTAGGATGGTTGCTGTCAAAAACTACCACTCCTGTGCTCGGTGCAACAAAACTTCAACATATAGAGGAAGCTGTTGCGGCAGTGGGGATAACGCTCTCTCCAGAAGATATGGAATACCTTGAAGAACCATATATTCCACACAAACTGGTAGGTGTAATGAGTTTTAATCACAAATAGCGAATCATTAAGGAGGTATTTTCTATGTCAAGCCATATTTGGTTCTTTCCAACTTTAGTTGAAACTCGTTGTTTTTCCGTTGATGAATCCCTTAATTTTCAGTGTTTCCAATTATGTGTACTAATGGAATCAATTAACTTTGGAAGGAACTGGTTATGTTATGAAAGGTATGGGAAAGATCATTGGTGGTTTCTTCAAAAATCGGAAGGCAAATAAAGAATACAAGCAGAATCTTTCTGCCCAAACAAAGAAAAGGTTATAGAGGAGAGAATTAAAGTGGAAAAATGTAAACAAATTTGGGGTGGTTTTGCTTATTTTCTGGCAGTTCAGTTGATGATGGCACTGGCTCAGATCTTCAACTTCTTTGTTCAGCGGAACGTGACGTTTAATTCAAAAAGTAATATCGTCAAGGCTGCTGTGTGGTATGTGATTGCTCACATCATAATATCCATAGGTGCAGCTGCACTCCAGGGATTTTACAAGGCACCAATCTATAATTTGTTTATGAACACGATGAGTATGGGCAGAGCCGGGGAAACACTGGCAGATGCATTGACGATGGTTATTAACTGTGCGATTTCATTCTGGGTATTTTTCCCGATTTTTTAAAATCATTTTCAAAAAATAGGCGATCAGGTAGAGAAAATTGGTCTGGGGAACCAAAGGTAAGTATATAAGAAGAAATATCAATGGTTGCCCATGACCGATTTTGGCTATTCTGAGGAATGATTATCGATCAATTATTCCTTCGTTGTGTGTTTTAATATATTCGTCGATGCTGTCAATGATATACAGTGGGCTTGTCATATGCAGACCTTCCCAACAACCTGTGATAAAATCGACTGCGCCTGTCTTACGGAGGTAGTTATAGGCTTCCTGTCCGCTTAATTGTTTTTCGTTCTTGTAAAATTCTACGCATGATGCGAGAAACCATACTTCCCCTTTTGGCTTTGTCATATCTGCTCCTCCGGGAAAGTAATTTTACCAGTGGTTATTTCTTCTTCCAACAAATCAAAGAGGAGGGGATATCCCAAGTGCCACATTTTTGTCTTTTCGTCCTCCAAGACTTTATATAACTGAGAGTTATACAGCACTTTGGAGGCTTCTGCCACACTAAATCCATGCTTTTCCATCAGCAGAGTTAAAATACCCGGTGTGATAAGTGCAATAACTGCGTGAACGTTTTTTTGGTTTGTCATAAAACTACCTCCATTCTGAGAAATTTCAAGAGCGTTATAGCCCGCTCAGATTTTAAACATATTTGATCAACGAGTTTTCTCGTTTTTAGTGCACCGATCGTTAATTCTGTACTAAGACCACCGTTAATATATAATATGATAGTAGGTAAAACATCATCGTTTGCTACTGCACCGATAACAATGTCGTATTTTTCTCCTGTATACTGTTTTAAGCGATTATCCTTTACGAATTCGAGCCATTTACTGCTAGTTTCTGTGAAATGGCAGATATTCAGTGTCTGCTCAGCCTGTGCCATATCAAACTCGTAAACATTGACCGTAGCAAAACCGCCTTTTCGGCGGTTCACGATAATTTCGGAGAACTTTTTCGCCTGATCTTCGCTTGTTGTGAGGTAAAAACCTGTACCAAAGTCAAGTCCGCGCGTCTGCTTTATCAATCGCGGCTCTCTTATCTCCAGATTGCTCCCATGATATAGTGTGAGTGTTCCAATTGACATAATCACATTTCTCCTGTTCTTTTCACCATTTTGCGAATAAAAATATTATATCACAGTTTCCCGCTAATTGCGATAATTATTCATGTGTTTGCACGTGTTTGAAATCTTAACGGTGGATACTGCCATGCGTACTGGTCAAGTTACAACCACTTACTGTAACGAATTTCTGTTTAGGCTACTTGACGTCACGCCGATTGATTTATACTTCAAACCGCTAGATCGGTTGATTGACGCTCATCCCCATAATGTCGAATTCTGGTCTGTCATTAAGGAACATCGCAGTATTACAAACAAAAATATGACATTGTGTTTATCAGGAAAAAAAGTGGATTGCATTATTACGTCAAAGATTTATAATCAACGTACACTGAATGTCAAAGGGGTTCAATTTTTTATCACTACACAGAAGCAGATTAGTGCAAATGTATCGGAAAAAATAAGTAACAGTGCTGTTCGTACTTTCAGCGATTTCATTGGACAGTCGAACAAGGTTAAGTCAACAATACAAAATGGAAAGATAATGGCTCAAACCCATAGTAATGTTATGCTGCTGGGGGAAAGTGGTGTAGGAAAAGATGTTTTAGCACAGGCTATACACAACGCCGGCCCTCGTAGAAACAAACCATTTGTTGCGGTTAACTGCGGAGCTTTACCCCGCGATATTATCGCCAGTGAGCTTTTTGGATATGAAGGCGGAGCATTTACCGGGGCAAAGCGAGAGGGTAATATTGGTAAGTTTGAACTTGCAAATGGAGGTACTATTTTTCTTGATGAAATTGGTGAGATGCCATTAGATTTGCAAGCCACCCTTTTGCGTGTAGTGGAACAGAAACAGTTAATGAGAATTGGCGGCAACAAACTGATAAATGTGGATGTGAGAGTCATATCGGCGACCAACGCGGATATGATGAAGGTAATTGAACAAAAGCGGTTTCGCTCGGATCTATATTATCGTTTGAGTACAATGATCTTGGATATACCACCACTTAGGGAGCGGGACGAAGATATTATTTTACTTGCTGCTTTTTATTGAAAAATCTGAAAGATTTATGTTAAAGCGAAGGGGGATGTAGGATGAAGAAACCAAAAGTACATTATGCATGGGTTATATCCTTGGCATGCTGCATCTTGCTTTTTGTCAGTAGTGGACTTGCAATAGGAGGGTTTTCTATATATTTGCCCAATGTGAAGGATGCCAATGATTTTTCTAATACACAGGTTTCCGTGATAATTACTGTTCGTTCCTTTCTCGGCTTGGTTTCAAAGTTAGTTGTTCTCTGGTTAATTCAAAAAATTGAGATTCGTTATACGATGACTATGGCCTGTATGATGGCTGGGATAGCATATTTACTTTATGCTAACTCATCAACCCTTACAGGCTTTTGCATCGCAAGTGCTTTTGCAGGTATGAGTTACGGATTTGGTTCTATCACTCCCACCTCCATCGTCCTGCACAGGTGGTTTAAAAAGAAACTAGATATCGCACTTAGTATCTGTGCTACCGGTGCCGGAGTTGCTGCCTTAATCTGTCCTGCATTCATTACTTTTTTGATTTTAAATTATGATTTGCCAACCGCTTTTTATGGGATTGCATTTTTTTGCTTTTTTGGCGGTATCATTGCTTTTTTATTGATTAGAAATTATCCTGCTGATAAGGCATTGGAACCTTTTGGCTCAAAATACGCTGAGACGATGAAGTCGGATTCCTTGAGTGGGAATTTGCCTAACATACCTATTGTGCATTCTATTAGCTCTCGCAGGCTAATATTATTATATGCCGCTCCCCTGTTGCTTGGGGCAATTGCACTAAATTGTCAGTCGCTGTATATGCTGTATTTCACAGAAAAAGGGTATAGTAATATCATAGTTGCCCTTGCTATTTCTATCAATGGTTTGACCTTGCTTATAGGTAAGGCAGCTTATGGGTTTGCTGCTAATTATTTAGGTCATGGGAAAACCAGCTGTTTATTTTTGCTGCTTCTTATAGCTGGATTGGTAGTGGGATGCTTTGCTTCATATTCAAAACAACTGCTATTTTGCTCCGCAGCGCTGACTGGTGCAGGTGTTTCTACAACCTCGGTTGGAATGTCGATTTGGGTGGACGACTTTGTACCGGCAGAAAAATATGATTTGGAGACAAAACGATTTCAGGTTTTCTTCGCAATGGGAGGTTTGATATTCTCATTATTACCGGGTATCATGGCTGATTTTTTCGGAGGTTTTCTCTCTGTTTATATACTGTACATTGGTTTTGCATTTGTTGTATATATTATCGTTTCTCAGACCTATCATACAATAAATATAAGATGTTAAACTGTGAAATTAGCAAGTGGACTTTCTAGGATTGTTTTCAAAAGCTGTTGACAGAACAGCAATCAAAATAAGAATATCCATATAGTTTGTTTCTAACGAATTAAGTTTTTGATTGATACTTTGAAAACGAACTACATTGTCGTATTTTTGTTTGTTAACATCGCAGGCACCACATTCTCATGAGGAATGTATGAATCAAGCGAATTGATAGCTATTTTTGCCATTAGTGGAATATTTTGGTCAATAGACGTGATGGGGTAAATGGCATAGTTGGATACTGGAGAGTTATCGTATCCGATGATTTCAACATCGGCAGGCATTTTAAGGCCTCTGCGAATACACTCTCTTTGCAGCATATTGGCAATATCGTCATTGGAGCAGAAAATGCCTAGTTTCTTATCTGCATATTTTTCAAGTATCCTATTGGTGATAGATGACATGGCAGTTGAAGCAATTTCGGAATAGGGATCACTTAAACCTTTATTGATAACTGTTTCGTGAGGCATATTTTTGACGGAGAACTCAAATCCTACAATCCGCTTAAATGAGGGCCAATCTTCATAATAGCCATTGTTTATGTGTATGAATACTTTGCAACCATCTTTTATTAATTTTTCGCCAGCAAGTTTGCCACCAGTATAGTTGTCATTATTTATCTGACAGTAGTTGCCGCCAGCACGTTCGACAGAAATAATCGGCACATCAAGTTGTTCGATATCCTCAGGACTTAAAATGTGGCTGAGCAAAATGATACCTTTAACTCGATAAGATTTCAATGTATCAATCAGACTTAATTCTTCTTCTTTTGTATCTTGTGAAGTATAGACAATAAAGCTATAATTTTTCTCTTTACCTTGTTGGATGAGCTGATTCAATAATTCTGTGTAAAAGCCAAGGTGTAGCGATGGGAAAATAATCCCTACAAGATTTGACTTGCCAGTTGCAAGTGTTCGAGCAACATTATCCTGACTGTAATTGAGTTCTTGAATTGCAGCCAGGATTTTATCTTTAGTTTTTGGCGATAAGAGTTGTGGTTTGTTAAAATACCTAGAAACTGTGGTCAATGAAACGCCACTTTTTTCAGCAATATCTTTTATGCCTGTTTTATCCTTATCCATATTTGTAACCTCTCTGTATTTGATTTCAAACCCTATTAAATATAAGCGTTTCAATGGGGTATGAGCTATTATCTGAACCTTTCTGAAATTGCGATGTGTGACTTCAGGAACAGTATATTATAATGCTTGTCCTATATCATACAACATAATGAGGCGTTTTTCAAGACGAAATGAAAATGTTTTCATAATTAATGCTGTTGCATTTTCAATAAGCGATTAATAGCTGCAAAAATAATTGATTTGTTTTGTTAAAAATTGTATTTTTTTTATTGAAAAATGTCAATTCATAAAAATTATTGACAGTATTTTATAAATATTTACTAAGTATTTAAGCTATTTTTTTGAAAAATGTTGAAAATAAATAATGAAAACGCTTGATATTATTTATTTCACAAGGTAAAATATGTTGTATTACTGATAACGTTTACAAAAATTGATGAAAGGGGGGGGAGGAGGTCGTTGTACTAAAAATAGCAATCAGAAAGGAGAAAATATTTAGCGTGTAGGAATTCGAAAATGTAAATGATGACAATTCATGACTGTAACAAGTTAAATGCTAAAGGGCGAGAATAACTAGCCTTTAGCAATTATCTAAACAAAAATACAAAAAGAAATGGAGTAAAAGGAATGAAAAAAATGAATCTAAAAAAAATAGGTGTCGTTGCTATGGTAGCGATAACACTTGTAAGTGCGTTGGCCCTTGTAGGGTGTGGAAAAAATTCAGACGGTGAAAAATCTGATAAAGATAAAAAAATCACTATTCTTGTTGAGAGTGGTAGTCCTGCCGAAACTGTCGCCAACAGCACAGCTGCTGAATTTAAAGAAAAAACAGGCTATGAAGTGATTGTCGATGCTGTGCCATATACAGGTCTGTATGATAAGGTATCAACTGAAGTTAAGGCAAAAGCAGCAACTCATGATGTGGTCAGCTTAGATGTTCTGTGGTTGTCTGCCTTTGAAAACGCATTATTACCACTTAACGATACAGTTGACGATAGCATTACATCAGACTTCCTGCCTACTCTCGAAGCTGGTGGTACGTTAAATAATAATTTGCTAGGACTGCCAATGTGGATTAATAGCAAGGTGCTTATTTACAGAAAAGACCTTTTTGCAGATGAAACCAACAAAGAGGAATTCAAGAAAAAATATGGTCATGATTTGAAAGTTCCTACAACATGGGAGGAATATAGAGAAAGTGCAGAATTCTTTACTAAAGATGACATGTATGGGACAGCAGTATTTGGCATGGCTTCTGGCGATACGGTGTGTAGTTTCCTTGATCATGCTTCACAAGCAGGCGCAATGCCTCTGGTACTTGGCGATGATAATGAAGTATTAGTTGATGAAGATCCATATGTTGAAGCTTTACAATATCTTGTTGACCTATACAAATCTGGAAATGTGCCAGAGGAAACATTATCAGTTGCAGCTACAGAAGCGCAAGAGCTGTTTAACAACAAAAAACTGGCCATGCAACTTAACTGGAGTCATCAATATCCTGCCGCTTATGCGCTAGATAACGAGAATGTTGGCGTTGCACCTATGATTGCAGGACCTTCTGGTGTTGCTGCGACAACAGGTCCATGGTATCAAAGTGTCATGAAAAACTCAGCAAATCAAGATGTTGCAGTAGAATACATTAAATTTATGTATGACAATAACGAAAAATATATGACCGAGGGATCACTTAAAATTGCAGGACGAACTTCTGTATATGAAAAGTATGGAGCTGAAGCAGGTAATGAACATTTAACTGCTGTATTAGAAACGCTTGACAATAAGTACTCACAAAATAGACCTGCTACGCCTCATTGGACTGAGATTGAAGAAGTACTTGCTGGTGCTGTTCAGGCTGCTTTATCAGGAAAATCTACTCCTGAAGATGCCCTCAAAGATGCGAAAGCTGAGATTGAGGCAATTGTAGAATAGCTTTTAGGCAATTGTTAAATTGAGTTTCATTTTTTGTGGATAACTAACCGCTCTAGCCATTTAACAAATGGCTAGAGAATAGCTTTGATCAGGAGGAAGCATCATGCAGCTAATATCTAAAAAAACAGTCATTGTATTCTTTTTGCCAGGCGCATTATTTATGGGCGTGTTTATGATTTATCCGATTTTCAAAATGGGACTAGACAGCTTATATAACTTTGATGCAAATGGCATTAGGGACTTTGTCGGATTTGATAATTATGTCAAAGCGTTTACTAATGAAAGTTTTCTGCAACCGCTAAAAAACACATTGATTTATATCTTTATAGCAGTGGTAGTAGAGCTGATTCTAGGGACAATCCTTGCCCTTGTCTTCGAGTCTAATTTTAAAGGAAACAAAACAATTCGTTCGCTTATATTAACGCCATTGATGATTGCTCCGCTCGTGGCTGGTCTCATTTGGAAACTGATGCTTAGTTCTAATTTTGGAATAATTAACCAATTGTTGGTGAATGTCGGTATTTTGAAAAATACCAGTCAAATACTTTGGCTTGCCGATGAAAAATGGGCATTGATCTCCTGTACGCTAGCAGACATTTGGTTGACGACACCATTTATGATGCTGATGATCCTAGCAGGATTACAAGGAGTTGATGGAGGTATTCTTGAAGCAGCAACTGTTGATGGTGTAAACTGGTGGCAAAAGATATTTAGCATAAAGCTGCCAAATATCAAACCAGTTTTACTAACAGCTTTGTCTATCAGAATCATTGATGCGGCAAGAACTTTCGATATTGTTTGGGCGATGACACAAGGTGGTCCAAACAAATCTTCAGAGCTTATCAGTGTCGTCATTTATAAGACTTTGACTAGGTACAATAAAGTGGGATATGCTAGTGCAATGGCGCTCATACTCATAGTGGCACTTGTCACATTTACACTTGTAGCGATGCAAGGTTTATGGAATCCTAAAAAGAAACAGTCAGTCTAGAAAGGACTAAGTGATGGAGAGAAAAAATAATTTTCATGTTAAAATCATGGTAGTGCTATCGTTAGTCTGTGCAGTTTTCTGGCTATTCCCCTACCTTTATCTAATCAGCTCGTCATTCAAGCCTGGTGCAGAAGTTGTCTCAATACCAGCCAAGTTTTTACCTAAGGTACTCTCGGTAGAAAACTTCATGAGTTTGTTTGAACGTATGCCGGTATTGCACTATATTTCCAATAGTTTTTTAGTGGCAATATGTAGCACACTTATCGCAATTATTTTAGGTGCTTTGTCTGCTTATGCAATCCAACGTTCGGGTGCTAAAATAGCGACTCTTCTAATCATCATTGTATTATGCCTTAAAATGATACCTACATCAAGTATTGCGGTTCCGATTTACGAGCTTATTACAAATCTAGGATTATATGATACAAAATTGGCGCTTGTTATTGTATATGCAGCAATCAATATGCCTTTCGTCATGTGGGTAATGCTTGGATTTTATGAGGGCATTCCAATGACATTAGACGAGGCGGCTTTTATGGATGGCGCTTCTAGTATAAAAACCTTTATCTATATCATTTTGCCGATTTCTACGCCAGGTCTTGCAACAGCATTTGTCTTTACGCTGTTCCTATCTTGGAATGAATTTTTATTATCATTGCTATTGACCAGTACAAGTGCAAAGACATTTACCGTGGGCCTATCCGAATTTCTGTCGGCATACAGTATGGACTTAGGTCCAATGTGTGCGGGTGCGCTAATCTTTAGCCTTCCAGTTATGGCACTTTCAATTGTAGCGCAAAAATTCATTGTAAAAGGGATCACTGCCGGGGCAGTTAAAGGTTGAAGTTATAAGGTTATACAATATAGTGGCTACATCCTTGTATGAGGAACTAAAAAGTTAAGAGGTGTGAATAGATGGCTAGTAAAAATTATTACGATGTAACAGAGTGGCAAGTTGGTAATCCATATACTGATATTGGAGAGGTCATCAATAGCATTATCGCGGATATTAAAAGTAGACAGACAAACACGGATGTGAATGAGGGTGGGAAGCATGGTGCAGTTATCTATCTGCCTCCTGGTGATTATCATCTTGCTACTCAAGCCGTGATTGATATCAGCTACTTGAAAATTGTGGGTTCTGGGCATGGTTTTACATCTTCAAGTATCCGTTTCAATGAGCCAGAGAGTGGATGGCCAAATTGGCACGAACTATGGCCTGGCGGAAGTCGCATTCTTGTAGATATTTTCTCGAAGGATGAAGACGAGAAAGTAGGAGCAGCATTCTATGTCAATCGAAGTGGTGAGCCACGAATAAGTTCCGTAGAATTTGCTGATTTTTGTATTGATGGTTTACATTTTGTGGCTGATGGCTCCAAAGAACCAAATCCAGAGAATACCTATATTAACGGTAAAACAGGTATTTATATCGGAAGTGCTCAAGACTCGTTTCGTATCACAGGTATGGGAATGGTGTATTTAGAGCATGGTGCTACTATTTATGATGCAGATGCATTAGATATACATGATAATTTCATAGCTGAATGTGGCAACTGTATCGAACTACGAGGTTCGGGACAGGCTTCAAAAATCACAGATAACTTGATTGGAGCGGGTTATAAAGGCTATTCAATCTATGCTCAAAATTTTGGCGGTCTTCTGATTACGGCAAACAATGTTTTTCCACGAGGTGCAAGTAGTGTCTATTTTATAGGTGTAGTACGTTCCACTATTACAAGTAATAGATTTCATTCATTTTATCCGGGAATGTTGGTATTCCAAGAAAATTGCTCGGAAAATTTGATTGCTTCAAATCACTTTTTACGTGACCACGAACCTTGGACACCTATGCAGGAACATGATAATAGTTTAGATGATTTGTATGGCAATGTACATGTCAGTGGTAACAGCAACTCTATAATTGGCAACCATTTTTCGGAAATCATTGATGCCCAGTATATCAAACCACTTGGTGCAATACCTGTAATCGTTCATGTTGTCTTGGGAAATGAAAATTACATCTCTAATAATCATGTGGTTGCAACAGAGGCTCATGCAAAAATAAGTGATGCCTGTTTCTCTGCTCAAGTAGGTGCTTTGTTGACCACAGAAGCAAAAGCTTCACTGACTGTGACAACAGTACGTGTAGAAAGAGAGTCGTTTCAAAATACGGTTCTTGATTCAGGAAGTGATGCTCAGGTTGTTATGGATAAGATTGTCAATGCATTCAGAGCAACTCCGACACCACAAGTATAAATATTTTATAGGTAGTGATGAAATCTGATGGATTGAACTTATTCTGTCAGATTTTATTATTAAGTATAACGATAGAGCAAAGAAAGGTTGCAATAATGATAGCTAGTAATGAACAAAAAAAGTTGAAGGAAGCTATCAATATTTACTGGGAAAGGAGATACATAACATGAAAAAATTCGATGTAGTAACACTCGGCGAATTGCTGATCGTTTTGCAAATAATGGAAAAGCGCCCAGGGCAATTCATTATTTGAAGCAAATCCGGGTGGGGCTCCCTGCAATGTATTGGCTATGTTAAATAAATGGGGGCATAAGACAGCATTTAAAAATTGATGCATCTGTTCTTGTAAAAGCAAGGGTAGCTACTGTTTGATAATTAAATACTTCCTTGGCTTTTAAGTCATTCTAGTCCCGAAAATAATTATGTCTTATCAGATGATCGTCAATTTGGTATGCGGCTTCGTCAAGAATTTGTTGTGCATCACCGCCTTTTGCTATGTTGACATAGGCGGCGGTAAACGTTTTGCTGAAAAATGGATAAGCAGGTGTAATAGGTCTTGTAAATGACGTATCATGCAGTTGTGAGAAAAGAATGTTAGTATTATTGGATAATGCGTTAAAATTTTTAAAAACCTCATAGATATCTTTTATAACCGGCATACCGGTATATTTATTTAATTTTAGCTGGTTTTCTATAGAAAAAACATATTGTATGAATTCCCAGCAAGCAGCGGGACTCTGTGTTTGTTTTGACATACAAAGGCCCCAGCCTCCGTGCGGAGTTGCCGCCCTGTATTCTCTTGGAAGAGGTAGGATACCGATATCATTTTGTTCCTCATCGTTTATTACTTCGTAAAATGCATTAGGTAGAGAAAGGCTCATGGCAAAGTTATTTGGAAACTGCTCATGAATATCCTCCATATGCGTATAACCATAAGTGTGATATAACTTTCCCAGCCAGTCCATGGCAGCAACAGAGGCCGGACTGTTTAAATAACCGGATGTCTTTGTGCAATTTTCGTTAAAAATCTTACCATTATTCTGCATGATAAATGGAAGGGAAGAGTAGGTAATCCATTCACCCTGTGTATGGGACAGGCCTCTACCGGAATCCATCAATAATGGATACTGGATGTCAGTATTTTCTTTAATTATTTTACATACATCTAAGAATTCCAGCCAACTCCAGGAGTTGTGTACATCTGAAGGGGGGACAATATTCAGTTCTTTAAAAAGCTTTTTGCTATATAAAATGCATAAAGTGGATTCATTATAGCCTAAATGGTATAGTTTACCTTTATAAGTACCCTGATGAATGATTTGCGGAATAAAGCGGTCTTTAAATTCATCGGTTACAAAGTCATCTAAAGGTTGTAAGGAATTCATATATGCCCAATAAGGAACGTCCGGTCCATCTAAAGAGAAAATGTCCGGAGCATTTCCCCCAGCAAATGCTTTAAAAAGCGTATCACGAAGAGGAACAACATTATTATGGATGAATGAATGTTTAATCTGATAGGCAGGATTTCTTTGGTTAAAGGATTCAACAATGGAATTCCAGAAATTTTCCTCTTTATGTTCCGTTGAACAAACAAAAAAGGGTATAACAGTTTTTGAACTTTGACCGGTGACAAAACTACCTTTTCCCTGTTCTCGTACAATATAACCTTCCTGAGAAAGCATTTTTAGTGCTTGGGTTATGGTGCTTTTACTGATCGAAAAAGTTTTCATGAGATCATTATCAGAGGGAATCATATCCCCGGGCTGATAAACTCCATTTTGAATATCAGAAAGAATAATATTCTTGACTTTCAAATATTTTGGTAAGTTTGTATACATATGTTTATACTCCTATATAATACGATAATTGGTTTCAATAAAATTATTGTCTTGCTGGCTGATTATAAAGTTAAATTTAATAAAAGAATATGAAAAGAAATATTGACAAGTTTATAAACAGGTGTTATTATAATTATACCATAGGTTGTTCGAATAATCAAGTAAGCATATCTTGAATAAAATTATGAATAATCTATACATATTCCTATTTGCTTTTAAATAGGAATATATTATTAAAGCAAGTTATTCGAACAACCGAACAAGTACGAAATATAACTTGAAGAGAGGTATTATGATGAGCAAAAACTATTCGAAAGAAGAATTACTGGATTATAGTTCAAGAAAATACCCATCTGATGCAAAAGAATTATCATTTTTGTTAGGTGGTATTGGAACTGGTAATATTTCTGTAGGACCTAGAGGAGAATTAAAAGACTGGGAGATATTTAACTGGCCAGGTAAAAAGACAAAATTTCCATTTTCATTTTTTGCAATTCGTGTAGAGAATGAAGATATGAAAACACCGATTGCTAAAATTTTAGAGTCGCGGCTACATCCCCCATATACCAGTTCGCATGGATACCTACAGCATGAACTTGTTAATCTTCCAAGGCTGGAAGATTCAACCATGACCTGCGAATTTCCTTTTGCAAAGGTTGAATTTATAGATCGAGAGCTCCCCCTACAGGTATCCATGGAAGCATTTACTCCATTTATTCCCCTTAACAGTGATGATTCGGGTATTCCATCTGCAATTATCCGTTATAAAGTAAAAAATAATGCAAGAGTAAAAACACAGGTATCTATCGTAGGCACAATGCCAAATGCATCCGGATTTGAAGGATATGATGTTATTGAGAATCTTATTCTGGCTGATAAGGTTAAAAATGAATACAGGGATCAGGGTAAAATAAAGGGACTTTACTACCAGCCTGAATCTTTATCAAAAGAACATATCCGTTATGGCAATATGGCCCTTATGACTACCGCAGAGAATGTAACATATAAAACACAATGGTTTGATGGTGAATGGGTAGACGGAATACAGGATTTTTGGGATGATTTTACCGAAGACGGGAAGTTAGAGCCGGAGTCATATTCTGATACGATAGGATGTGAATTTGCACAATTCCATAATTTTAGCTTCTTAATCCGTAAGGAAAAAATCGGATCTTTAGGAATATATGAATCATTAGAGCCCGGGGAGGAAAAGGTCTTTGAATTTATCATTTCATGGTATTTTCCCAACCGGGCACGGGCATGGATTGAGTTTGATGAAGACTTAGAAAATTTTAAAAAAGGGAAATATGGAACCATACGCAATTATTATGCAATGAAATTTACGGATGCCTGGAATGCCGGTACATACTTAATTTCCAATCTGGAACGTTTAGAAGGTGACAGCCGTAAATTCCAAAGAGCAATGTTTAAAGAAACAAAATTTCCAGGTTATGTTATTGATGCCGCCACTTCTAATATAACAACAATCCGAAGTCATACATGTTTCAGGCTGGAAGACGGTACTTTCTGCGGATTTGAAGGCATTCGTGATTATATAGGCTGTGGCTACGGCAGTGTACCTCATGTATGGAATTATGCACAGACAGTTGCATTTTTATTTCCTGACCTGGAGCAATCCATGCGCCGTGTGGAATTTGGTAAAGAAACAGATGAAAATGGCTGTATGTCCACCAGAATGTTTTATGTATTCGGACAGGAGCGGTATGCAATGGTGCCGGCCTGTGATGGTCAGTTAGGAAGTGTGGTCCGTCTTTACAGGGAATTCAGAAATACCGGTGATGTAGAATTTGTGAAAGAATTATGGCCGGATGTTGTCCGTGCAATGGATTATGCGTTCCGTGAATGGGATAAAGATGGGGATTATGTTCTGGATGGGCAGCAGAATACCACGTATGATATTGAATTTTATGGACCCAATGCTATGACGGATTTTATATTCCTGGCTGCATTAAAGGCCTGTTTGGGATTGGCTGAAGTTGTTGGAGATACAGAGCATCAGAAACTATATGCAAAAGCTTATGAAGAAGGTAGTAAGAGAGCGGATGAATTGCTGTTTGACGGAGAATATTATGCACAGGCTGATAAAGATATTGATAAGTATCGTTATCAATATGGCAAAGGATGTTTGTCAGACCAATTGCTCGGACAGTTTTTAGCACATGTTTCAGGATTATCCTATATACTTCCTAAGGAACATGTAAAATCAGCGATCAAGGCAGTCTTTGATTATAACTATCTGACGGATTTTTATCATACAAGCAGTGTGCATAGGGCATATGCCTTAAATGATGAAAGCGGTTTGGTAGTTGCTACCTGGCCGAAAGGAGGCAGACCTAAGTTCCCCCTTTCCTATGCAGGTGAAGTTTGGACAGGCGTAGAATATCAGGTTGCTGCAACCTTAATTTATGAAGGGTTCCTGGAGGAAGGATTAACAATGGTGAAATCCATCCGTGGCAGATATGACGGATATAAAAGAAATCCGTTCAGTGAAGTTGAGTCCGGGCATCATTATACAAGAGCCATGGCAAGCTGGGCTATTCTGAATGCCTTAACGGGTATAGACAGTGATATGTATCACAATACCTTGACATTTAAGCCAAAAATAAATCAGAAGGATTTCTCCAGTTTCTTTATTTGCGGAAAAGCATGGGGAATTTACAGGCAGAAAATAAACAGTAATAATGAGATTGAATTTGAAACGGAAGTGTTATATGGTTCGCTGGATGGGATTACGGTCAAAGCGGAACAATAATATTATAAATTTAAAGGGAGGATTAAAATGAAAAAGAAAATTTTTAGTTTATTACTTAGTGTTGCTTTAATTGCATCCTTACTTAGTGGATGCGGATCGAAACAGTCAGACAATGCAACAGATGCGGGTGCAGAGAAGAGTTCTGCAGAAAGCGAATCCACCACGGAAGAAACCGGTGATAAGCAGATAACAATTACTTTTGCAGAACACGTAGCTGACATTGAAAAACAGGAACCATTTTTATCTTTGATTATGAAAGCATTTGAAGAAAAGTATCCTAATATTAAAGTTGATATTACCGGCCGTGAGGTATCGGAGCATAACACGCAGATGACATTGTTGGCTGGTCAAAACAAATTGCCGGATATCTTCTGGCTGGAACAGGCAACTGCCACTGAATTTGCTGAGAATGGTTATCTTTATAATATGACGGACGAATTAAATAATTACGGTATCAATGACAGCCTGCTTCCCGGTCTGGTTAACAGCTGTACCGTTGATGGTGCAGACTATGGACTGCCAAGTGAAGTTATGATGGTTGGCTTTTTTTATAATAAATCAATTTTTAAACAATATGGTTTAGAAGTTCCTGCTACTTATGAAGAATTTATGAAAGTAGTAAAAACTTTAACAGATAACGGTGTAACACCACTTGCAATCGGTTCAAAGTCTAACTTTAGTGTATGGGCTTTTGAATCAATGCTTGCCCGTTATGGATTTTTTGAGAAATTAGAGGGTCTTAAATCAGGAGAAGAATCTTGGGTAAATGATGACTTTCTAAACTACTTTAAAAAGGTTGAGGAAATGAGGAAAGCTGGTACATTTTCATCCGATGTTTCAACTCTGGATTATTTCCAGGCAAAGGAAGTATTCTTAGCTGGAAAAGCAGCAATGTTTAATACGGGTGCTTGGGACATCGCTGATTTTGAAGCGAGCGACATTACAGATGACATCGGATTTTTCTGGGGGCCAACCTTCTCCGACAGCAGCTATGAACAGAAAGTTGCTATAAAAGCAGCAGGAGGTGTTTACTGTGTTAGTGGCCAAGCAGCAGAGGATCCGCAAGTATTAGATGCCGTCATGAAATTCTGGCAGTTTTATTATGGTAAAGAGGGTACAGCAATTATTGCGGAACAGACAGCAGGATTACCATGCGCTAATTACAACGGTGAGATTGATGCCAAGGAACATCCGGTGTTATCTGTTATGATAAAAGCATTAAATGATGATTGGAAAGCTTGTAGAGAACCCTTTAATTCTTTGTCAACCAATGTAGCGTATGGTTTCTTTGATGCAACCTTTGGTGTTATATGCGGAGTTTCTACACCGGAAGAAGCCGCACAATATGTAGAAGACCTGCAGGCAGCAGAAAGATAGTTTATAATAAATGGCGCCGATTTCTATTTATCTAAAAATGGTTGGCGCCATTTTATCAAGGGAGGCAACTTATGAAATGGTTAAGTACTAAGAAAGCAAAATTCATATTTCTAGTACCGACACTAGTAATATACATCATTTTTATGATAGTACCTATTTTTATTGCAGTCTATTACAGTTTTACGGAATATACCGGACTGGGTAATGCAGCCTTCACTGGGTTGGATAATTATATTTCAATGTTTCATGACAGGCTTTTTATAATTGCCATGAAAGATACGATGATTGTTTTAATCTGCAGTTTTTTAATACTTTTAGCGGGATCCTTTTTAATTGCTTTATTACTTGATATAAATTTTAAAGGAAATGCCTTTGTAAAATCCGTAATTTTTTCTCCCTATGTCATAGCACCAATTATTATAGGTGTCATCTGGGGATATATTCTTAACCCAAATTTTGGATTATTAAATTCATTTTTAAGATCTGTCGGATTAGATGGACTAGCTATAGAATGGATTGGCGGCAGGAGGTGGTCACCAGTTTCAATCGCAATTGTATTTGGCTGGCAGGTACTTGGCTTTCATGCAACTATTTTTTTGGCCGGTATGAAAACGATTCCGACGGATATTTATGAAGCATCCGCTATTGACGGCGTCAATGGGCTTCAAAAGATATTATTGATTACAATTCCCATGTTAAAAGAAACAATTATTATAAATATTGTGTTGATTATTACAGGTGTCTTTAAAATATATGAATTGGTATATCAGTTGACTGGAGGCGGTCCCAGCCACTTATCAGAAGTATTAGTGTCCTATATGTATTTCACGGTATTTACATCCAGACGTTACGGATATGGTATGGCGATTGCGGTAATTATTTTAATTATTTCCGTTACTGCGTCTTTCTCATATATTCGTATCTCATCCAGAAAAAACCGGAAGGAGAAAGCATAGTATGAATAACAGAGCAAAAAGAAAAGAGAAAAAAATAATATTCTATTTGATTGTTACAGTCATAGCCGTAATAGCAATGATACCCTTTTTATGGTCAATTTTGCTGTCATTTAAATCAAACAGTGAAATTGTAAACAACCCTTTCTCTCTGCCGGGTATTTTCTCCTTCGAAAACTACCGGCGGGCACTGCAAACACTTAATTTGCCAAAAATGTATGGAAATACTCTATTACTTGTAACTATATCTACTTTCTTCAGTGTAATATTAACGTTTATGAGTTCATTTTCCATTGCAAGAATGAATTTTAAAAATGAAAAATTACCAGACCTTTTATACCTGTTTTTATTACTTGGATTGGCTGTTCCAATTTATATTTTATTATTTCCCATTTATAGAATTGATTCTAAGATTGGAATTATGGGAACCTATTTAGGATTGATATTACCTTATATTGCAGTAAATATTTCCTTTAATACTTTGCTGTTTGTCGGATTTTTAAGGGGATTCCCCACTGAATTGGAAGAGGCAGCCATAATAGATGGCTGTAATATATTTGAACTATGCATAAGAGTTGTTATGCCGGTTGTTAAACCTACATTTATTACGGTAGTAATTTTTAACGCAATTTATATTTTTAATGAATATCCATTTGCATCTACCTTCATTACTAATACGGACATGAATACAATTTCCCTGATGGCAAATATGTTTAAGGGGCAGTATTCCATGGACTACAGCGGCATTATTGCCGCAAGTATTATGATTATCATTCCAGAACTTATTTTTTATGCAATTTTTCAGAAATATATTATCAGCGGTATGACGGAAGGTGCTGTTAAAGGTTAAAGAAGTAGAGGATTTTTTGTTGGACAAATGTAGCAGGTTGATTTAATTATAAAATAGATAAAGGAGTCTGTTGATGGAGAAATACATAGTTGAGAATATAAGAAAGCAGGTTTCTAAGGACGGATTGTGGAGACCGGCTTTTCACTTTACGGCACCAAAGGGGTGGTTAAACGATCCGAATGGTTTAATATATTACAAAGGGTATTATCATCTTTTTTATCAATATAACCCAAAACATTGCAATTGGGATTCCATGCATTGGGGTCATGCAGTCAGTAAAGACATGCTAAGCTGGCAGGATCTGCCCATTGCACTTTATCCTGACCAGCCATATGATAATCATCCGGAGGGTGGCTGCTTTTCCGGGTGCGCCATAGAAAAAGACGGGATTTTATATTTGTTTTACAGTGCAACGGTAAAAGACGGAACAAAAACATATCAGACCCAATGTATGGCGTATTCGGAGGATGGGGTTCATTTTGAAAAGTTTGAAGGTAATCCTATCATTGCAAAACCGCCGAAAGATGCATCGGATGATTTCAGGGATCCCAAGGTATTTGCCGTAGGAGATAAGTGGTACATGGTAATTGGCGGTTCCGTCGGCGGGGCGGATACAGGTGGTGACGGAAGGGTATATTTATATGCTTCCGATGATTTGTATGAGTGGAAGCATTGCGGAAATATTTTAGAATCTGATGGAAAGCTGGGTACCATGTTTGAATGCCCGGACCTGTTTGAAATAAACGGAAAATGGGTACTCACCTGTTCTCCGATGTATCATCCTAAGCAAAATAAAATTTTATACTGTGTAGGAATTATGGATTTTAATAATTATAAATTTAAAATAGAAAAAATGGGAACCTTGGATGTAGGCTTTGATTATTATGCAGCGCAATCTTTTTTAGATGAAAAAGGAAATCGTATATTAATGGGATGGCAGAACGGGTGGTTATGGATGCCATGGTGTGAAAACTGGGGGCCAACCGAAACGGAAGGCTGGCGAGGAGTTTTAAGCATTCCAAGAAAGGCAGTTTTGAATGATGAAAATTGTGTATGCCTTGAACCTATAAGTAACCTTGATACTTTAAAAGCTACGGATATGGAGGAAGAGGAGGTTATAATTACTTCTTCAAAATATGAATTGCATCCAAAAGATAAATTCAGCTATGAAATTGAAATTTCAGGTAATGTTAGGGATATTGAGTCCCGATATTTGGAAATTGGTTTGTTCGTCGGAAAATATAAAGAAACTAAGGTTTCAATCGATTTTATTGCAGGTATCATGACACTTGATCGAAGTAATTCCGATTTATATAGTACGGGAAAAGTTAACTGTTTAATTGACTTTCAAGACGGAAAATTTGATTTGAAGATTTTAGTGGATCATAGTAGTGTGGAAGTTTGTATGTATAGAGGTAAATATTACCTGACCGCAAATGTTTATCCTGAAAAAGATCAGACAGAGAGTTATATTCGTACTCCATATAAAAATGGATTTCTAGAGAAAGTGACAGTCAGCTCAATTAAGAGCGTATGGTAGTGTGTAAGAAAAATATCAGATATGGACAGAATTAAATTTTAATATACAAATAAATGAACTGGGATACTTAAAATTGATATTGTGTATCCTGGTTCATTTATTTTGGGAACAGTAATAGTTTTGGCTTTAATATCCGACAATGAGCTGTTGTGGCCACAGGTGAAAAAGATTATGATGCAGGTATTACGGTGATTAGAGTTCATTACAATATATACTCTTATCTTACTGTCCATGGGATGGCAGCCGAGCTTATAATAAAGATATGTGCGTAGAGATACCTCCTTTTCTGCGGGAGAACACCATTGAAACAATTGGTGCAGGAGATATCTTTGGAAGAAGTTGTGAAACTATGTATTGGAATATGGTCTGGACAACCTGGATGAAGAGAAATTAGAAGAGATGCTTAACTTTGCCAATGCAGCCGCATCCATAGTCACAACTAGGAAAGGTGCATTGTGTGCTATGCCAGAATTAGATGAAGTAAAAGCATTTATTCAAAGGCGAAAATAGTATGAAGTGAGAAAAACCATTCTAATTAATATAAAATCTTGACTTAACAAAATAAGTAATCTTTTCAAATAAGACAATAAGAGTCTTTTTTGAAAGATTTTTAAGTTTTATCATTATTGTATTCGTTGCATAGGTTGATGGAGAGCGATTCCATATTGACGAAAGACCAGTTTCTTCAAAGAAAATGAAGAAACAATGCGTAGAATAAGGTTATTTTATCAATCTATCAGCATCTATCAGAAAAATGCACTGCTGTCATATAAGGACAGAAAAGATTTGAATGTTCCAAAAGTGCCAGAGGGCATAGCCTATAAAAATCTAGGGACTCAAGAGAGCCAAAACTGCAGCAGCATAACTTTAAGAATGAAACACCGCAAGTTCAGCTGGAGCATTGCCGGGGCGAACAGCATGGCAAAAACTTTGGTAAGAATAGCTAATAAGACAATAGGAAGCGATATACGACATTACAAGGATGCAATAATAGAAAGTGATAAATCCGAAGCCATATGGACAGTATTAAGTGCAGCGAAAAGCCCAAAACTAGATGGGAAAGGGAATAAAACAGGAAAGATACAAACAGGACATGTGTGCTACAAGGATGCAAAAATGAGTTTTAAGTAGAAAGGCATTTTTAGGAATTTTCAAAAATAAAGATTTTAGTCAGTTGATATACCGATAGTTGTAAGCAAAAAATAGAGAAAAACACTAAATAAAGAAAAATTGAAAGTAGTGCCAACTTTTACTTGACTGATTCCTTTTTCAGTTATCTGTTTCTTTTTTGCTTCTTTTGTGCTATGATTTCCTTGTTCCATTTCGCTTCCTCCAGCCGCTTTTTGCTCTTCACTTAAAGCTTAGCTGGTTTGATCCCGAAATGGAACCTTTTTTATTTTTCTGCGTCAATTCATTTT
>JAJQRA010000018.1:0-112814 GCA_046533095.1 Lachnospiraceae bacterium ZAX-1
TGTTTACCAGGCCTAGGAGGTTTGGCAAGACGCTAAATTTGAGTATGCTAAAGTATTTCTTTGAGGACACAGGCGATGCGAAAAAGAGTGCTGAACTGTTTCAGGGGTTAAAAATCGTGGAGGATACCGAGTGTATGCAGAAGCATTTGGGTAAATATCCTGTTATCTCGCTGACATTAAAAGGAGGAAAGAAGCCAAATTTTATTAGGGCTTATGGGGCCTTGAGGAGTGCAGTCGCACTTGAATTTAAAAGGCACCTGTCAATTGCGGATAAGCTCCCCCTTAAAGCAGATCGAGAAAAGTTTATGAGGATTGCCAGTAGAGAGGGGGGAGCGGATGATTATGACGAGTCCTTGCTCTTCCTAAGTGAATGTCTACATCAGGTGCTTGATCAGAAGGCTATTATTTTGATTGACGAGTACGACGTGCCACTGGAGAATGCATACTTTAATGGCTTTTATGATGAAATGGTTGGGTTTATACGCTCTCTGTTCGAATCTGCATTAAAGACAAACCCCTTCCTGGAATTTGCAGTCGTGACAGGGTGTCTGCAAATCAGTAAGGAAAGCGTATTCACCGGGCTAAACAACTTAAGGGTCCGCTCTATTTTGGATGAGGCGTATGGGAGTACCTTGGCTTTACGCAGGGCGAGGTAGACGCTGCATTAGACTACTACGGCAGGGGGTCAAGGAGGGAGGAGGTCAGGCAGTGGTACGACGGGTACCTCTTTGGAAACCAGCTAGTATACAACCCATGGTCTGTGCTTAGCATTGTGGATAAGCTCACAGTGAATGAAGAAGCCTATTTCGAGTCGTTCTGGTCCAATACCAGCTCGAACGATATCGTGTATACTTTAATCGAGAAGTCGGATACTGCCGTACGTGATGATATTGAGAAGTTAATGAATGACGGAACGATTGAAAAGCAGGTGCGTAAGGGCATCACGTCTGCTGATTTGGATAAAGCGCAGGATCATATCTGGAGTTTTCTACTCTTTACCGGGTATCTGACACCGGTGTCTGCTAGGCAAGATGGCAGGCAGCAGTATCTGGCTATGAAGATACCAAATGAAGAAGTGAAGTATATTTATGAAGATAAGATTCTAGATTGGTTTAGGGGGCAAATGAAAGCAAAGGATTTAAGGCGATTATATCAAGCAATTGTAGAAGGGGATGCAGGGGTTTTAGAGGAGGAATTGTCTGAGGCTATGATGGAGTCTATCAGCTATAATGACTACAAAGAGGACTATTACCATGGGCTTGTCCTTGGACTGCTTAAGACGTTTAAAGGGTATAGGATTTTATCGAATGATGAGAAGGGGCTTGGAAGGCCGGATATTATGATGGTTCCGTTTTCTGCGGATAAGCCTGTTGTGATTATGGAATTAAAATTTACAAGGGAGGAAGATGAAATGGAGGGTATGTGCAATAAAGCCCTGCAGCAGATTAAGGAGAAAAGGTACAAGGAAGGGTTTGGCAAAAGGGAGTACAATCAGTTTGTATGCCACGGGATTTGCTTTTATAAAAAGATGTGTATGGTAAAGAGGGAAGGCTGCAACGCCTCTAACCAAAGCACTCCCAGCCCTTTAGATAGCTTTTAACTTTTGAGGGGGTGGCATTTTCCATTTCTTTTGCTCTAGGGAAAGCTTTTGCAGGATGAAAAGAAAACCCGCCAAAAAAAGAAAATCTGCTTCTCTTTTTCAGCGGGTATTTTTCAGATACAGAACACGGTATACAGCGGAATGGATTTGATATTATTTTCAAACCCAAAGTTCTTAGAGGAAATCCGAATGGAATAGGCCGGCTTGTATTTCGCCACAAATAGATTCAGGCTTTTCGATTTTGTGCGTGTGCCGGTTTTGACCTCAACCGCGATAATGCCGTCGCCCTTTTGCAGAACAAAATCAAGCTTTGCTGTTCCCTCGTTTGTCCAGTAGTAAAAAACGTGTATCATACAATTGTAAGATGAAGAGTAGGCATTACCACATGCACCATGACGCTTTCCCCTACAAGCTACCCCTATGACGGAAGCGCAAAACGAAAATGTACCATAGATGTGGACAAGCTATATTTTATGGGAAAATAAAATAAAATAAAAAAAACACTTTACAAATTCCAAACTTTCCTTTATGATAGCAACATAAAGATAATACAACGTATTAGAAATTATACAACGAGGGCAGAGTCGCCGATAGGTCGATTCTGCCTTTTTGCTATTCTATTTCATGGGAAAGGCGAAGAAGGAGGAGGCTATGATAGAAAAAACAAAGGTATCTATTGTAAAGACAGCGTGTTATGAGGAAAGAAAGATTGTCGCAGATGTTAGAAAAGCGGTGGAGCTTATTGGGGGCATGGGGCAGGTGGTAAAGCCGGGCTATCAGGTCATTGTAAAACCTAATTTTGCAGCAATTCCACGCGAGAGGCTCTCAGGAGCCATTACGAGATGGGAAGTGACGAAAGCGGTATGCGATCTGGTGAAAGAGGCAGGAGGAACACCGATTATCGCCGAATCTAGTGCGGCCGGTGTCGATACGGAAAAAGTCATTGAATTTACAGAATATGATAAATTAAGGGAACAAGGCTATCGTGTCGTAGATCTTAAGAAGGAGCCGACCTGTAAAATATCGGTAGAATCCGGCTTGCTTTTAAAAGAACTAAATACGTGGGAACTGGTGAGGGATGCCGATGCGATTATTTCTGTACCGATTATGAAAACGCATGACCAGACAGAAGTTACACTTGGCATGAAGAATTTAAAAGGATTAATTGCAGATGGGCAGAAAAAATGGTTTCACACTGCCGGGGTGCAGGAAGGTGTGGTAGATATCAACCGAACATTAAAGCCTGTGATGGTAGTCGTAGATGGTACGATAGCACAGGAGGGATATGGGCCTTTGTTTGGGGATCCGGTTGAAATGGGGGTAATCGTGGCTTCGAAAAATATCGTATCGGGGGATGCAGTGGCAGCTATGCTGATGGGATATGAACCGAAAGAAGTAGGAATTATCCGAATTGGATCAAAACTTGCCGGAATAGGTTCGATGTCCTTAGATGATATTGAAATCGTCGGCAACACAATAGAAGAAACGGCGCGCGTATTTAAACGTGCCTTTGAAGTGGAAATTAAAGGGCTTCCGGAATTTGATCTGATTCTTACAAAAGGAGCCTGTACTGGGTGCCGCAATACGGTCATCAGTGCAATCATTGATATGAAAAATGATGGAATCGAGCATACATTAGCGGGCAAAACCATCATTGCCGGACCAATTGACAAGCTTCCGGATGGCGTAGATCCGAAAAATGTGGTATTAATTGGAAAATGTACCATCAATTTAAAAGACCAGGCAACCCATGTTATGGGCTGTCCACCAAATAACATTTTTGTAGAGAGAGGGATTTCAGGCGTGGAGGACGTAAAACGTCGCTATGCGACAGAGGGGGATGTCGATTAAGATTCATAAGACGACACAACAGCCACAAGGAAACAGCAGGGCACGAGGAGCGAACATACAAAGCGAAGTGTTCCATATAGCACGAAGCGTTTTATGCGAGGAGGAACGATTATGAAAAAACTTTGTAGGAGTATAACGAAACTGCCGGGATCCGGTATTCGTAAAATGTTTAATATGGCACAGGGGATGGATGATTTAATTAATTTTTCGCTGGGAGAACCGGGGTATACGGCGGCGCAACATATTACAGATGCCGCGAAACTTGCCATAGACAAAGGGAAAACACAGTATACAGTCAATGCGGGCCTGCTGCCTTTAAGGGAAGCATTGTCTGTAAAGATGGAAGAGAAAAAAGGAGTATGCTATCAGGCGGACACGCAAATAATGGTAGCATCGGGCGGTGTAGAGGCCTTGTACCTTGCAATGAAGGTAATTTTAGAGCCGGAAGATGAAGTTGTCATGGGCGCACCTTATTTTCCAAATCATCTAGGGCAGATTATGATGTGTGGTGCGGTGCCAAAGATTGTACCCCTACTAGAAGAAGATGGCTTTTGCTATAATACGAAGCATCTGCGTGCGGCCATTACCGATAAGACAAAAATGATAATAATCAATTCACCATCTAATCCCACCGGAAGTGTCACGGGGGAAAAAGTTCTTCGCGAAATTGCAGAACTTTGTGTAGAAAAAGATTTATATTTAATTACAGATGAAGTTTATCAAGAATTCATCTACGCAGATACAAAATACTTTTCCATTGCATCTTGTCCAAAAATGAAAGAGAGGACGATTGTCGTAGATAGCTTTTCTAAGACCTACGCCATGACCGGATGGCGGTGCGGCTTTGCACTAGGGCCACAGCATATTATCAGTGAAATGGTAAAAATTCAGGAAAATATAGTTTCATGCGTCAATACGCCTACCCAGTATGCGGCCATTGCGGCGCTAAATGGCAAGCAGGACACATTAGAAGCCATGATTAGCCAATATGATGAAAACCGCAAACTGGTGCAGACAGAAATGGAAAGCATTCCTGGATTAAGTATGATAAATCCGCAAGGAGCATTCTATGCTTTTATCAAGATAAAGGAAACAGGATTAACTTCAGAAAAATTTGCAATTCAACTCTTGAAAAAAGGAAAAGTAGTAGTAGTGCCCGGCACTGCGTTTGGGGAAGCAGGAGAGGGCTATATCCGAATTTCTTATGTATCGGATAAAAACGATACCATAGAAGGTTTAAGGAGAATCCGCCGGTTTATGGAAGATAATCAATTTAGAGATCCAAATGAAGCAAGCCCAAAATGATTCTGCAATGAGCTGCGAAGTGGGAGGCTGTCCGAAAGCTTCCGAAATTAAATTTTAAAATACAATATATTGTATAAAATAAAGAATAAAACACGATATAAAATGTATTCGTTTGGAGAAAACTTGGTTTTCGGACAGCCTCGTAGTGGGCGAAAGTGCATAGGATAAGAATAGGAAATTAGGAAAGGAGGCAGTTTTTATGAAATCAGTCACATCATTTATCGGGACATTTCCTAAAATTTTATCGGTGATACCATCGACGATGCTGCTTTTTTTCTGCGTGATTATTACCGGTACTATACTCGGAATGCTATTAACAATGGTCAGGCTTAAAAAGAGCAAGATAGGGAATGCAGTGGTTTCCATCTATATTTCTTTCATCAGAGGGACGCCGCTTTTGATTCAAATTATGATTGTATACTTTGGGCTAAAGGCAATCCTAGTCGATGGGTTAGGCATCAAGGATGCTAGCCACTTAAATACGGGAGTTTTCGTTTATGTAGCATATGCGTTAAATCTTGCCTGCTTTTTGTGTGAAACATTTCGGGGCGCTTATCTGGCGATAGATAAAGGGCAGATTGAAGCGGCCATTAGTATCAGCATGAACAAGTCGCAAGTATTTCGCCGTGTGATACTCCCACAAGGGGCCAGAATTGCACTGCCAAACATGAGTAATCTCCTGTTGGACGACTTAAAAGCGATTTCGCTTGCCTTTTCGATTGGATTTGTAGAAATGATGGGAAAAGGGCAGGCATTGTCAAACGCTAGACATGGAATTGGTGCGATAGGCATTTATCTTGGTGTGGCGATTACCTATTGGGTACTCTGCTTCTTACTTGATAAACTGTTGCGGGGGATAGAAAATTATTTGAACAAAGATATACGCGTTCTTGGAACAGTGCAACGTGTGGCAGGGAAAGGAGGGGCTTAAGATGTTTGATTTTAATTTTGCAATCGCATGTATTCCGCAAATCATAAAAGCGTTGCCGGTTACGTTGCTGCTCACCCTGATTGGTATGGTATGCAGTACAATTTTGGGGATGGCCGTATGTATCTGTCGCATGTATAAAGTGCCGATACTTGGACCTATCTGCAGTGCCTATCTGCATTTTATCCGAGGGATTCCACTTATGGTACAGCTCTATTTTGTATTTGTCGCACTCCCACTTGGGCTACAGGCGATTATGGATGCATGGGGAATCGAGGGGTTCGTAGATCCAACGCCCATAGTAGTGGCGGCAGTTGCACTCGTGTGCAATTATACGGCATACATGTCCGAGGTAATCCGTTCGGCATTAGCATCCGTCGATTATGAGCAAATGGAGGCTTGCTATGCATTTGGAATGAGCTGGGGTCAAGCGATGCGCCGTGTGATCATACCACAGGCAATCGTAGCGGCGATCCCAAACCTTGGAAATACCTTTATCGGTATGGTAAAGGATACGTCCCTTGCCTATATGGTTATGGTAATGGACATCATGGGGGCGGCTAAAACCGTAGCAGGCAGCGGACTAAATTATTTAGAAGCATATGCAGTAGCGGCACTGATTTACTGGGGGCTTAATATTATGCTAGAACGAGCCTTTGCCGTATTTGAACGAAAAGCAAACCATTTTAATATGCCGGCATGAGCAAATAAGAAAGGGTGGATACATATGACAAATCGCGTAGCATTTCTTAAGAAACTGCAAAATGATGCAATTCCAAGTATTTCAGCAGAACGGGCAAGGCTGGTGACAGAAGCGTATAGCCTATATGCAGGAGAACCGCCGATACGATTAACCGCACATACGCTAAACTACGTATTAACACATATGAGCCTATACATACAGGAGGGGGAATTGATCGTTGGCAATCATACCGATAAACCAAGGTGCGCTCCTGTCTATCCGGAATTTAATTCAGAGTGGGTGATAGAACAAATAGACGAGTTTCCGACCAGAAAGAGTGACCCTCTAAAATTAACGGCAGAAGACCGGCAAGAGCTTCTCGTTATACTAGAAAAGTGGAAAGGGAAGAGTCTTGATAAGGTGATAGAACAGGAAATTCCAAAGTCCGTTTCATACGCACAGGAAAGCGGTGTTATTACCGTAGGAAATCAAGACTGTGCAACCGGGCATATCATTGCGGACTATCCGGCTATTTTACAAAAAGGCCTGCATGCCTATAAAGAAGAGTGTCTAGCGAAAATGGAAGCGACGGTGGTAGATTCCAAAGAAAAGCAAGAGCAGATGGATTTTTGGAATGCAGTTGTCATTACGATTGATGCGGCAAAAGCATTTGCAGAAAGATACAGTCGTCTTGCAAATGAATTGGCGCAAAAAGAAACGGATGCAAAAAGAAAGTCGGAGCTTTACTTGATATCCAACATATGCAATAAAGTTCCATATCAAGCGCCGGAAACTTTTCGGGAAGCGATTCAGTGTATTTGGTTTCTGCATTTGATTGTTTCCATAGAGTCAAATGGGCATGGCAATTCGTTTGCGCGGTTTGACCAGTATATCAACGGGTTTTATGAAAAAGACAGTGCACGTTCTATCATTACAAAAGAAGAGGCGGTAGAACTTTTGGAATGCTTTTTTATTAAAACCACTGATATATTGAAACTGCGCGACAAGTTCTACAGCGAGTCTTTTGCAGGCTACCCCATTTGGCAAAATTTAGTGATAGCAGGACAGGCGGCTGATGGAACAGATGCAACAAATGCGATGTCCCATCTGGTTTTAGAAGCCAATGCGGATGTACAAACCTCGCAGCCTACTGTATCTTTGCGCTATTTTGACGGAGTTTCACCGGATTTGATGGAACAAGGACTGGACATGATTCAACAAGGAATGTCCACCCCGGCATTTTTTAATGATAAACTGGTCGTGCCGCTGATTATGGAAAAATTTGGGGCAAGCTTAGAAGAAGCAAGGAATTGGGCGATTCTTGGGTGTGTAGAAACAGGTATCCCCGGCTATACGGACGGGAGGCCAACCGTAGGCTATGTAAATTTGTTAAAATGCTTAGAACTTGTGATTCACAATGGGATAAATCCGGTCAATGGAAAACGCCTTGGAGTAAAAACTGGAGAATTTAAGGATTTTAATCATATTGTGCAAGTGCAGCAGGCATTCTATAGACAGTTAGAATATTTCGTAGAATTGATGGTTTGTGGATTTAATATCGTAGGGAGTATCCATGCGGTACGGCACCAGATGCCTTTTGCATCGGCACTGATCAATGACTGCATAAAAAAAGGAAAATCTATCCAATGTGGGGGAGCTAGGTATAGTGAATCAGGTGCTTTTATTTGTGGAATTGCCAATACCGCAGATGCATTGTCTGCGATAGAGACATTGCTTTATCAGAAAAAACTTTTGACTGCCACGGATTTACAGGAAGCATTGCTGTTAAATTTTAAAGGGAAAGAGGAAATTCGGCAGATGCTTCTAAACAAAGCGCCAAAATATGGCAATGATGAGTCTAGTGTGGATCAAATGGCGGCAGATATATTAAAACAGTACCAAAGTATTTTAGATCAATACAAAGACTCTAGAGGTGCAAATTTTAGCGCAATCGTAGAATCCCAGTCGCTTAATGTATCACAGGGAAAATGTGTGCAGGCATCAGCGGATGGGCGCTTTGCATATCAACCGCTAAATGACAATTGTTCCCCCGCCATGGGGCGTGACATGAATGGCCCTACCGCCGCCATCAATTCGGTTGCCAAACTAGATCAAAGGAATGCGAAGGACGGTTGCCTGTATAACATTCGGTTCGATCCTAGAAGTGTAGGTGGTATAAAAGGGAAAGTGGTTTTGGAAAGCATTATTAGGACATATTTTAATCATCTTGGAGAGCACATACAGATTAATGTTGTAGATGATAAGACGTTGCGTGCGGCGCAAAGGGAACCGGAAAAATATCGCAATCTTTTGGTTCGGGTAGCCGGTTATCTGGCATATTTTACAGAATTAGACAAAGAGGTGCAGGATAATGTTATTGCAAGAACAACCCATGAAGTCTAAAAGGCAATATACGTTTACAAATGGCGGGCAACGTACGCTAATAGGAGGGATTCAAAGATTCTCTACGCAAGATGGACCGGGCATAAGAACCACTGTATTTATAAAGGGCTGCCCACTGCATTGCCTGTGGTGCCATAACCCCGAGCTGATTAAAATGGCAGGGGAAATATCCTATCGGGAGCAAAGATGTATCGGTTGCATGAAATGTAGGGACATATGCCCTGTAAATGCTATTTCGAAAGGCGCAGAATTTTCGCCGCAAGATATAAAACTGCAAGGGCGAGAGCCTCAAAATATAATTAAAATAGAGCGCAGGGCTTGTACAGCATGCCTTGCATGCACTAAGGCATGCTACAGCGAAGCCCTTAAAGTGGATTCTACCCTAATGTCTGTAGATGAAGTCTTAGAAACAGTTCGGAAAGATCAAAGCTATTACGAACATTCTGGCGGAGGTATGACATTAAGCGGTGGAGAAGTGCTTACAAGGGTGGCATTTGCATTGGATTTAATAAACGAAGCGCAAAAGTATGGGATTGCAACGGCAATAGAAACCAGTGGTTTTGGAAAACCGCAAGATCTAATGGAGCTTGCGAAAGCAAGTACGGATATTTTGTATGATATCAAACATATGGATGCTGAAAAACATCGCATATACACAGGGATCGACAATCAGGCAATACTTAAGAATATAAGGATGCTTAGCTGTGTTCCTTCCATACGCCCCAAAATAACGATCAGGGTTCCTTGCATAAAAAATATCAATACAGAGGATGATAACATGCAGAAAACGGCAGAATATATGAATGGCTTAAACCTAAAAAAGATCCAGCTGATCCCATACCACAGTATGGGAATCAGCAAAGCAAGGCAGCAAGGGCAGGATCAGCCCAAATTTGAAACCCCGACAGACCATACCTTGCACCATATACAGCATATATTTAAAGAGTTTCACATTCATGCAGAAATCATGGGCGAATAAAAATTAGAAGCATTATCGATGACCGGTCTACAGGGCAAGAAAAAAAGTTGAAAATAAAGAAGGAAAGGTGGAAATAGGATGGGGAAATTGAAAATATTTGTATACAGTTGCAGAGATGATGAGTATATTCTTTTTGAAGAATACCGAGAAAAATGGAATTTAGAGCTTTCATACTGCAAAAGCCAGCCGACACTGGGAAATGCAGACTTAGCAAAGGGATATACTTGCATCACCATTGTAGGGACAGTGATTTCAGATGAACTGCTATATCGCTTTTATGAGTTGGGCGTCCGCATGATCGCAACAAGAAGTATTGGTGTAGACCACATAAATTTAAAATTGGCGGCAGAACTTGGAATTCGTTTTTCCAATTTATCCTATTCTCCAAATGCAGTAGCGGACTTTGCGATTATGCTAATGCTGATGTGCCTGCGCAAGGCAAAATATATTTTGGAGCATTATAAGGTGAATGATTATGCACTTGCAAGGAATCGGGGGCGTGAGCTTCGGGATATGACGGTAGGGGTCGTAGGAGGAGGTAGAATCGGCCGTACAGTCATGAAAGAACTAACAGGATTTGGATGCGAACTTTTGGTATATGACAATTACCACTTAGAAGAAGTAAAGGAATATGCAACCTATGTAGGGTATGACGAATTGCTAGGACGTGCAGATATACTTACCGTTCATGCACCGGGAACAGATGGTACCCACCATATGCTAAATATGGAAAATGTTAAAAAATTAAAAAAAGGTGTAATCGTTATAAATACCTCCAGAGGCTCTAATATTGACAATAAAGCATTGATTTACGGAATTGAAAAGGAGATTATCAGTGCAGTAGGGATCGATGTGATTGATCATGAGCCTGTAATTTACAATGTTGACCATAAAGACAGCCTATATATAGACCATGATGTGGCTGTTCTTGAAAGTTATCCAAATGTCATCATTACACCCCATACAGCTTTTTTTACAGACCATGCTGTTCGCGATATGGTAGAGCATGCACTGCATAACTGTGTCTGTTTTTTACAAGGCAAAGAAATTCCAGATGAAATAAAAAGTGAAAAGAATAAACCAAGATCATGATCCGAAGATTCTTCTTACAATGGATGAAATACCGCATTCAGCGAATGATGATGGACTTCGTCAATTTTATATTGTTGGCTGGTTGCTAATGGGCTAAATTAGTGGCCAGAAAATATTAAACAATTTAAGGGTGCCATTGTTAATGGAAATTTTGCGGTTTTTAGATTGACTAGGATTTCGATTAGAAGTATCTATACACGAAATTGAAAATGTGCATAAATTTATTGAAAAAATAGTGAATATGAATAAAAATATGTCTATATATTTGCGAAAAGTGATTAGAAAAATAAAATCAAAAAATGCTTGACATAGAATTATGATTGGTATATCATACTAATAAATCTAAAGAGGTCATACAACACATACATAATAATATAACGCAGAACAGCAAAGACGCTTAGCGAGTCCTTGCTGTTCTTTTTTATTTTAATATGATAGGAAAGTGCTTCTATCATATAAAAACCCTCCGGGAGGATCGCACTGTGGCGTATAAGAAAGTTGTTGCTGACGCAACCGCCGCAGAGGGAGAATCCTGCGAGCAGGATTCTATTCTAAAGGTGGAGGAAAAAACATGGGAAAGAAGATGATAGAGCTAAAAGGAATCAAGAAGTCGTTCGGAGATTTAAATGTATTAAAAGGTGTTGATTTATCTATAGAAAAGGGGGAGGTAATCGTAATTCTAGGGCCAAGCGGTTCTGGAAAGACCACGTTTCTACGAACCATTAATTTTCTGGATCCGGCCAATGAGGGCACGATTGAAATTGATGGGTTACGCATTGATTGTACCAAGGCACATAAAAAGGATATCGCCATAATGAGGAAGAAAACAACGATGGTTTTTCAAAACTACAACTTGTTTAAGAATATGACGGCACTTGAAAATGTGATGGAAGGGATGGTTCTAGTCCAGAAAAGGGAGAAAGAGGAAGCAAGGAAGATTGCAATAGAGGCATTAGAAAAGGTCGGGCTAGGAGAACGTATCAACTATTATCCATCACAGATGTCAGGAGGTCAGCAGCAAAGGGCAGGCATTACGAGGGCAATGGTATTAAATCCAGATGTAATATTGTTTGACGAGCCAACTTCTGCCTTAGATCCTGAGCTGATTGGAGAAGTATTAAACCTTATGAAAATTGTGGCAAAGAGTGGAATTACGATGATTGTAGTGACTCATGAAATCAAATTTGCACATGATGTGGCTACCAAAGTTATATTTATGGATGGCGGTAGGATCGTTGAACAGGGCAGTCCACAGGAAGTCATAGATAATCCAAAACAGGAACGTACCCGCCAGTTTTTAAGTAGTATTCGCAGTTAATGTTATCATCATTTAAAATAATTGCAAATGAAACGATAAGGCAAGCTGCCAAAGTGGATTTAATTACCCAAGAGGGTATTTAGATAAAAGCAATTGAAACGAGGAGGAACGTGTAAAAGAAGTATAATGGTTTCGTACGACCGAATGGTTACAAGAAAATCATTTTTACACGACAAAAAAGCCGATGAATGAAAATTCATTGCAGAAATGAGGAGCTATTATGAAAGAACGTAAGAGGATCGTAGCATTATTAATGGCAACAGGAATGATTATGGCAACCATGGCTGGTTGTGGAAGCAAGGCAGATAACACAAAAGCAGCTGAAAACGACACGTTAGAAGATGCATCATCAGATACGCCCAGTGATGAGGCAACAGGAGATGTAGAAAAAGTATCCATTGCATTAGATGCTAATGTGGCACCTTTTACAAATTATGACGAAGATGGAAATCTTGCAGGATTTGACTACGAAGTATTGCAAAAAATAGATGAACTTTTGCCGGAATTTGAATTTGAATACGAAATGGTAGACTACGATGCGGCGGCAATCGGGCTAGAAGCCGGACAATATGATTTAGAGGCAGGTGATAAATATAAGACTTCTGCAAGGGCAGAGAAATTTCTGATTACGGATTCTTATTTCTATACGGCAATCGTTATGGCAGTAAAAGCAGACAGTGGCATTGCTTCTATTGAAGATATGAAAGGCAAAGCACTTGTTCCAGTACCGCAGGCAGATGGATTAAGGCAAGTGTATGTAGACTATATGGCGGCAAATCCAGATGCAGATATCACACAAGAAACAGGTTCATCGTTGATTTCCATAGCAGATGGCCTACAATATGTAGCAAATGGACGTTATGATGCAATGATTAATGACCCCGGAATGTTTAAAGATACCTTAGATGCAGATGCAGACCTAGCGGGTAAAATCACAGTTACCGAAGATCCCTTCACGGTAGTAGGTGCACATTTCATCATCAATAAAGAAAAGACAGCATTAGCAGAGGCAGTAAACGGTGCGATTGCAACACTAAAAGCCGATGGTACATTAGGTGAAATGACAGCAGCACTATGGGGTGAAGATATCATCGAGAAATACAAAGAAGTTGCCCTAGATTAAACAGCTGTGTGAAGTGATATGATTACCGGAAACGATTTAGAAGGTGCGGCGAAATAGCCACAGCGACGAACGGGTGGCTTTTGGCAGATAGCCTATTTGTGCGGCAAAGCGAAATTTAAAAATAGAAGCTTTGCCGCAGCTTGTTATAGGGAGGTAACAAAAAATGCCGGAAAAAGCATTCATGGGAAAAGTAGCGCTCATCACAGGAGGCCATTCAGGAATTGGGGAAGCGATTGCAAAAAAATTTGCTTTTATGGGTGCGGATATAGCCATGATAGGAATGAGCGTCGAAAAAGGAATGCATGCCACCAAACAGGTGATAGAGCAATATCAGGTAAAGGCAGTGGACTACCGATGCAATGTAGCAAAGGAAGAAGAAGTGAGAAATACGGTTGCACAAATCGTAGAAGAATTTGGGAAAATTGATTTTCTAATTAACAATGCAGGTATTTATCCGGCGGTACCATTTTTAGAAATGGACAGTGAACTGTTTTGTAAAATCTTTGACATAAATGTAAAAGGTATATTTCATATGACGAAAGAAGTGGTAAATCAATCCATGAAAGCACAAAGGGCGGGAAAGGTGATTTCCATCAGTTCGGTGGACAGTTGGAAACCGACAAAAGGAATCACAGCCTATGCGGCATCGAAAGCGGCCGTTAACAGTCTGGTGAAATCGTTTGCACTTGAATTGGCTGAATATGGGATTACGTCAAACGGGGTGGCGCCCGGCTGGGTAGCAACAGAAGCGGTATTAAAGGCAGGGCGCTTTAAAAGCCAGATACAAGATGTCTTAAAAAGACGTATGGCAGAGCCTTGTGAAATTGGAGAAATCGTCACGTTTCTCTGTGAAGAGAGAGCAGACTATATCAATGGAGAAATCCTAAATCTAAGCGGAGGACTTCTTATGAACGGATAAAAGAAACATTTGGTGGGAGGAGAGCCAATGCCCTATACGATATTAGTGGATTTTGGAAGTACATTTACAAAGACCGTAGTTCTGGATTTGGAAAATGGGGAAAAAGTAATGACAAGCCACTATCCATCTACCGTCAATACAGATGCAAGCATCGCATTGAATGCAAATCTTTTAGAGGTCAAAAAGTACATTGGTGAAAAGGGCGTAGCGCAGGCACAGATACGAGCGAGCAGTTCAGCGGCCGGCGGACTGCGCATGATCGTATCCGGGTTAACGCCACACTACAGTTTGACGGCAGGAAAGAACGTAGCATTAGGAGCTGGAGCACGCGTAATCAAAACATATTCTTATTTGCTAAGCGATGATGATATATGCCAAATTGAGAAAATTAATCCAGAAATCCTGTTGCTCTGTGGTGGTATAGAAGGCGGAAATGGAGATTGGGTCTTTGAAAACGCTGTAAAGCTGGCGAAGAGCAATACCCTTTTAAACCCAATTGTATATGCCGGCAATCAAAAAATAGCAAAAGAGGTACGCGCCATACTTTTGCGTAGCCAAAAAGAATGCTATGTAGTGGAAAACGTATTTCCCTCTTTAAAAGAATTCAATGCAGCTCCGGCAGGGGCAGTAATCCGCAATTTATTTATGAAGCGAATTGTTGGAATGAAAGGCCTCTCTAACGTAAAAGATATGGTAGGCGATGTTCTGATGCCGACGCCAGCAGCCGTACTAGAGGGCGGATGTCTGCTTGCCGAAGGCAATTTAACGGAACCGGGATTTGGAGAATGCATGGTTTTCGATGTGGGAGGCGCTACCACAGATGTATATTCGTTTATTAAAAATCAAGCGGGAAATTTGAAAATGACAGGTGCGCCGGAGCCGGATCATAAACGGACGGTAGAAGGGGATCTAGGGTTGCGCTCATCTGCCTGCTCCTTGCTTGATGCGGTTAATGTCAGGCAATTCGCGCTTTCTTTATCGGAAAATTCTTCCCGGCCAATCGAAGAAACATGGATTTTAAACCGATGCGGCTACCGGAAATCGCATGAAGATTATATTGCAGAAAATGAAATAGAACGGAAGCTGGATGACATTTTAGCGCAGTATGCAGTTAAAATCAGCGCAAGACGACATGGTGGCCGTATCCTAAATGCATATACAAAAGGTGCCGGAGAAATTCAAGAAGGGAAAAATCTAAATGGTATCCGTTCAATTATCGGAACAGGCGGCCCTATCATCTACAATGAAAATCCCTGTAGCATCTTATTACAGGCTCTGCGCACAGAGCGAGAAAAAGAGATGCTGCTCCCTACCGATGCTAGATTCTATCTGGACAGTTCCTACCTACTATACGCAATCGGTTTAGCGGCTCCGTTAAATCCGAGTGGAGCACTTTATATTGCAAAAGAAAATATAGAAGAAATAGGTTAAAAAATACTTTTTGACATCGTACGTGCATCATACGCGACAATACGTAACAGTGGCTATGCCTATATAGATTCTAACAGAAGAAATAAGCAAAGTCGTCAACCATAAAGGTGATGTCATAAGCCGGCTATGCCTATGTAGATTCTAACAGAAGAAATAAGCAAAAGTGCAAGGGAGGGATTTGGGTGAAAGAGATAACAAGGCAACAATTAATTACGGAGGAATTACCAAAACTACAGGAAATTCAATCCACAGCGAAGCGTATGACAGCGGACTGGGTCATTGGAAGAAGCCCATTTATGGATAAGATGGGCGTAAATTCCGAACGGGAATATAAGGAACGGTGCAAACGGGAGGGAAGGATTATGCGCCATGCCCATATTGGCTATAATTCTGCAAAGGAAACGATTTCGGCAATGTCATTCATCTATTCGGAATTAGAAAAGAAAGGCTATCGCCTAGACCGTTTTGGCATCTGCCTGGATTGCCAGATGGGAGTGCCAGAAGGGGATTTGCGTGATAAGATACCAAGAGGGGCGGGACAGGTATTCCATGATCCGCAGGAATGGATCGATGTTGCATCGGCCGCTCCGGTGATGGTACATTTTGGCGACAACATGATTGGCACTTTAAATACCATAGAGAATCTAAAGTGTGCATTTGCAGCAGGAGGGACGACAATCGGGAACGCCTCCCACTACTATACCTATGAATACCCGTTTGCCTATGATTTAAATGAAAGAACGGTCAATACGGTAGCCGGATTTGCGATTATGGCAGATTTTAAAGAAAAAGGGATGCTGGTGCACTCTAATCTAGATGATGGCTTTTCCGCAATGTTTCATGATTTGTCAGTGGTACTTGGATGGGCAAAACTAGAACGGCATATCATACAGGAACTGATTGGCGCAAAACTAGGGCATTGCTTTGGAAATCTATTTAGCGATCCCATGCTTCGCATTACATTTGCACAGGCACTTTCAGATATCAACGAAGGAGATTCCTGTGGAAGTATGGTATACGGAAATACAACAGACTTTGATATAAATTTCACAAAGAACTATTCGGTTATCAACAGCTATTTGCTAGGGGATATGATTTCCCAGATCCATACCCCAACAGGGCATGGATTGAATGCAGTACCAGTGTCAGAGGCGGTAAGAATCCCATCGCCGGAAGAAATTGTAGAGGCACAAATCATGTCCAATGAAATAGAACATTATGCACGAATGATGGAACCATATATCAACTGGGATAAGGTAGCGGCAGATAAGAATAAACTAGTGATCGGAGCGCAAGTATTCTACGAGCGCACATTAGAAGGACTCGATACGATGGGAATTGATGTTGAAAATCCGGCAGAACTTATGATAGCACTCAAGAAATTAGGTCCTGCATACCTAGAATCCCAGTATGGAGCCGGAGAGAAATTTAAGCGTAAAGGTGGACGCGTGCCGGTGTGGCCGACCGATATGATAAAGACAATCAACCATATAAAAGCGGAGTGCCTAAGCAACCTACATACAGATGAAAATTGCCTGACGGGGATTAAGGTTGTCTTATGTTCTACGGATGTGCATGAATTTGGAAAAGAGGTTGTAGGAGAAATCCTGCAAAAAGCAGGTGCAGTAATTTATGATATCGGTACGGATGCAAGTCCTGCAGAAATTGCAGAAACGGTGATAGAAACAGATAGTAAATTTGTAGCAATCAGTACCTATAATGGAATTGCACTGACCTTTGCAAAGAGCACGTTGGAAGAATTGGAAAAATATAAGTTAAATGTATCCATATTTATGGGTGGCGTACTAAATGAAAACTTAGATAGCGGGAGCCTTCCCATTGATGTAACGGACAAGCTAAAAGAATTGGGAATCATATGTACAGGCAAGGCACAGCAAATAGTTGATATGATGCTGGAACGAGTATAACAAGGGATTGACATGATGCTAGAACGAGTATAAAATGAAGGAGGAACGTCTATGAGTAAATTTCACATTACGATAAACAGGCAATTTGGAAGCCTCGGAAGGCCAATTGGCATGAAACTTGCGCAGCTTTTGGGCATTGAATTTTATGATAGGGATATTGTGGAAGAGGCGGCAAAAGAGCTGCAGATTCCCCTTTCTGTGGCAAGTGCCTTAGACGAGCGGGAGCAAGGCGTATTTACTTTTATGAAATATCCGCTAGGGGACGGAAATTCCAAAGAAATCAAAGAGAAACTCTATGCAATGCAAAATAAGATTATCATGAAATGGGCGGAAGAGAATTCCTGCGTCGTTGTTGGCCGCTGTGCCGATTACTTACTAAGAAACAAAGCCAATCAGTTTAGCATTTTCATTTATGCACCAATTGAAGCACGTCTAAGAAACTGCGTAGAAGAATTAGGCATGAAAGAAACAGAAGCGCTTAAAATGATGAACCAAATAGATAAGGCACGTTATGCCTATCACAAGCGCTATACCAGATTTACCCAAAAAGACATAGAATCGAACCAGATTATGATTGATAGTTCTCTGTTAGGTGTAAACGATACGGCAGAGATGCTGGCACAGATTGCTAGAAAAAAATTTAAACTATAGGAAATGTATAACATGAAGTGAGCCTTGGAAACTATTTAGGAAGTGTAGCGAAATAGCCACGATTTATGCACACAAGATGTAAAGGCACATCTTTAAAATAGCAATAGCGATAAAATAGCTTGCATCATAGGGTGAGGATATTTTCTGGTTTACAAAAGAAGACAAGGTATTTAGGGATTGAGGCTGTTGCATCATGCCATTTATCTTTTATGAAGATACTAGATAATAAGAACTATAAGAGCGATAAGAATATAATCTTCATATCTAGTATCATAGGGAGGTTTGTGCTACATGAGGCAACAGCATAGGTTGCCTTTCCCCCTTTCTTATTTGTTGCCGGTATCATAGGAAGGTTTGTGCTACATGTAGGCAACAGTCTTAGTTCTTTAGATGACAGTGTACTGTCTTTTTGTTCCGTTCATGAAGTATGATGTCAGAACATGGAGTTAAGATGTCGTTTTACATAAACACTAGGTTACGTATGTTCAGCTGTTAAAAAATATAATGGGGGAAATATAATGAAATTATCGAGTAAGGTGGTCGCCAAATTATTGGATATGATTACTGTACAAAAAGTATATCGGTTGGGGGATAAGCTTCCAAATGAGAATGAACTGGCGGTTATGTTTGGGGTTAGTAGAACGACAGTAAGGGAGGCAATTTTATATCTGGTCACGCAGAATGTACTTGAAATCCGCAGAGGGAAGGGCACTTACGTATTAGAGGCGTCTGGAGTGGAAGAGGACTTTGGATTTGACCACTTAAAATTCATGCATTTAAAAATGCGTGACCTTTATGAACTTCGGATGATGTTAGAACCACAGATATCATATTATGCGGCTATGCGTGCCACAAACGAGGAAATAGAGGAAATCCTTACCATTGGAAAAAACTTGGAAGATGAAAGGTCAGAAAAAGAAGAAGATGCCTTAGGAAATATGCATTTTCATAATGCAATTGCAAAAGCTACACATAATGAATTTGGAATCAAGCTGATGGAGATTATCAACGAAGCGTTGATTAAAGCCTTTAAAGTCAACCAATTAAAGCAAATTATGTATGAAGATACGATGATAGACCATCAACTCATCATGGAATTTCTTCGTTTGCGAGATGGAGAAGGGGCAAAACAGGCTATGTATCTACATATGAGACACTCTATGAAAGACTATGCAGTTAAATAGATAAAAAATAAATAATAAATAATGGATCTGACACAATAAAATGTACGTAATCGTAATCAAATCATTGAGATAGAATAGATAAGCGAAGGGGGAAAACAAAATGGTTTCAACACGTTCAATCATCTTTATGGCAATATCGGTACTGGTATCTATCGGACTTCCGCTTGGGTTGTTTTTGTTCTTTAAAAAGCGTTTTGGGCTTAAGGTGGTACCTATGCTTGTGGGAATGGGCTCCTTTATTGTTTTTGCGTTGATTCTGGAAAGCTTGGTGCATCAAATAGTTCTGCGCCCTGCAGCAGATGGGACGATTGGGCTTACAAATAACCCATTGCTTTTTATGCTGTATGCTTCTTTTGCAGCAGGAATTTTTGAAGAAACTGGACGTTTCCTTTCTTTTTTGCTCCTAAAAAAGAAATATAGCGGCATTGGAACAGGACTTTCCTATGGAATTGGACATGGTGGCATTGAGGCCATCCTTCTGTGTGGTCTTTCGATGGCCGGAAATCTTGTGCTGAGCCTTATAATAAATACCAAAACAGTGGCGGTTCTTGGTGATTCCCCGCAGATATTGGCAGCTTTAGAAACGTTGAAAGATACGAATTCGTTTCTTTTTTTAGTAAGCGGATTAGAACGTGTTTTTGTAGTTGCCATTCATATTTCACTTTCCATACTTGTGTGGCTTGCTGTGAACAGTGCAGGCAAAAAGTGGCTATATCTGGTAGCCATCGTACTTCATGCTATCGTAGATATGCCGGCGGCACTCATGCAGGCGGGTGTGCTAACCAATGTTCTTTGGGTTGAACTGCTCGTTGCTGCCAGTGCGGTGGCCCTTGTGGCAATCGCGATATCAGCCTACAGGAGATATGAACAGAAAGAGGATCTTCCTTGCATCTAGCGATACATGTATTGCACAAAATTTACACAATAAAACTAGTAAGGATCTTCCTTGCATCTAGCGATACATGGTTGACAAAGATGATATGCCGGCTTCACATAAAAGCTTAAGCTGTATTGCACATCCCATTCAACTATTAGTTGTATTTGCCCACTTTTTAAGGTATGAAATATAAGTGGAAGGAATGCTTGTGTTTGCATAAGCGTCTTCATATTCTTTCGGGGAATAATGGATGATATAGTTGGTTTGAAAATCTTTTTTGATGCCATAGCATTTTGCGGTGTCAACGGCTTTATTGTAGGCAATGGCAGCCTTTTCTTCTGTTGTGTAGACTCCGATGACAACAGTACCATGGATATGGATTTTTGCTTTATAATAAGGAATGCTTTTTTTAAAAAATTTTGTAACACCATAGTATCGATTGATAATTATAATGTTGGAGTAGCGAAAATCGGTATTATCGCCATTGGCGAACAAATAGTCCTTCTTGGCCACTGCATAATTTTTAATTCCGTAGCGGGACAGGATATTCACCTGCATACCATAGTCGTTCACAAACAGATGACCATTTCGCCGCATAATTTTATGGCTGGAATAGTAAAACAAATCATCGACATCAAACTTAAGTTCATCTTGTTTGGATATATAGTATATAAAAAATCTATTCTTTAAATAAATTGGATTTTTAAAATAAATATGATGATCGCGAAAATTCACGAGGCTGACCATTTTTTCAAATGTTAAAATAGTGGTCATTTGGAAAATGTCTGCAATCGTAATCTTTAGGTTATATAATACATGATGGGCCTCTAAATAAGCCTGATTTGCTCGTTGCTCCTTATCAAAACTGCCAAGGCTGATATGTCTGCCTTGGTAATGGATACTGGAACGATAATAGGCTGTACCGTCTTTTTTCGTTGCAAGGTAAACACCAGGTAGCATTAGATAAGTTCCTCCTAATAACTTTAATCGTAACCCTCCGGGGGAGGCACATGCCCTTCGTGCGGCGCAGGTATAAAGTTCACGATGTTCACATTATACGATGATTTCTCCGTAATCGTCGTAACCCTCCGGGGGAGGCACATGCCCTTCGTGCGGCGCAGGTATAAAGTTCACGATGTTCACATTATACGATGATTCCTACGTAATCGTCGTAACCCTCCGGGGGAGGCACACGCCCTTCGTGCGGCGCAGGTATAAAGTTCACGATGTTCACATTATACGATGATTTCTCCGTAATCGTCGTAACCCTCCGGGGGAGGCACACGCCCTTCGTGCGGCGCAGGTATAAAGTTCACGATGTTCACATTATACGATGATTTCTACGTAATCGTCGTAACCCTCCGGGGGAGGCACACGCCCTTCGTGCGGCGCAGGTATAAAGTTCACGATGTTCACATTATACCATATAAAAACATAAAAGCGCAAAATTATGGAAGGCTTTTTGGAAAATGATAAAAAGGTTTGTGCATCTAGTCGTACATCTCTCGTCATCAATTAGGGAAGTACAAATTAAAATGGTATCAATTGACAGGGGATCCTAAAACTTTTATAATAAAAAAGCAGTATAAAGCAGATAGAAGGGAGTTTAAGATGAATTTGCTATACACAAGTACAAGAAAAGCGAAAGGGCTAGATTCCGATACCGGAAAAGTGACGGCATCGCAGGCAATTTTAAAAGGTCTGGCAGAGGATGGGGGCCTGTTTGTTCCAACCGATATCCCCACACTGGACAGATCAATCAAAGAGTTTACGGATCTTACGTATCAGGAAACGGCATATGAAGTCATGAAGTTATTTTTTACAGACTTTTCAGAGGAAGAATTAAAGACCTGTATTCATCGTGCATACGACAGTAAATTTGATACGGGTGAAATCGCGCCAATTGTTACCTATGCCGACATCAACTACCTTGAATTATTTCATGGGGCAACCATTGCCTTTAAAGATATGGCACTTTCTATTTTGCCGCATCTGCTTACGACCGCGGCAAAGAAAAATCACGTAAAGAATGACATTGTTATTTTGACGGCGACGTCGGGTGATACCGGAAAGGCTGCTTTGGCGGGGTTTGCAGATGTAGCAGGTACAAAAATCATTGTATTTTATCCAAAAGATGGGGTCAGCCCTATTCAGAAAAAGCAAATGGTGACGCAAAAAGGCGATAATACATTTGTCGTTGGAATTGAAGGAAATTTTGATCAGGCACAAACTGGCGTGAAAGGGATTTTTTCCGACAAAGTGCTTGCAGAAGAGATGGACAAGGCAGGCTATCAGTTTTCTTCTGCCAATTCTATCAATATCGGCCGTCTGATACCACAAGTAGTTTATTATGTATATGCGTATGCCAAAATGGTTTCTAAGGGTCAGATAAAAGAAGGGGAACTGCTTAACATCGTAGTGCCAACTGGTAACTTTGGCAATATCCTTGCTGCTTTTTATGCAAAAAAGATGGGGTTGCCCATTGGAAAGCTAATCTGTGCGTCCAATGACAATAAGGTATTGTATGATTTCTTTTTGACAGGAAAGTATGATAAAAATAGAGAATTCGTATTGACTTCTTCCCCTTCCATGGATATATTGATTTCCAGTAATTTAGAACGGCTTATCTATCATATTGCAGGTGATGATGCGGCAAAGAATTCAGAATTGATGGATAGCCTGAATAAAAATGGATCATATGAGATAACAACATTGATGAAAGGGCAATTAAAAGATTTTTATGGGAATTTTGCGGATGAGGGTGAAACAGCGAAGGCGATAAAGGATACCTATAAGGAAGCCGGATACATTATGGATACCCATACTGCAGTGGCCACCGCCGTATACGCTAAATATAAATCAGATACGAAAGACCGGACACCGGCTCTTCTTGTTTCTACGGCAAGTCCGTACAAATTTACGCGGAGTGTCCTGCTGTCTATTGATGACAAATATGAAACGTTGTCAGATTTTGATTTGGTAGATGAATTGGAAACATTATCCGGGGTAGCAGTACCAAAGGCGATTGAAGAAATTCGCACGGCTTTCGTATTGCACCATACAATCTGCCAAACGGATGAAATGAAACAGACCATAAAAACGTTTTTAAATATTTAAAGACAAATCTATTGCCGAAAGAACACCTATCCACGAAGTCAGGGAACGAAGTTTCATCGGACTTTATGGATAGGTAATCTATCTGATGGAACACAAGCTATGAATGGCATTAGATATATGATTAGATAGTTGGCTGTATAGCTGGTAATCTATCTGATGGAACACAAATTATGAATGGACAGTACTTTAATCCGTTAAATTTGATAAGATAAAGTAGATTGTACCAAATGAAAAAACAATTGGGATCATGTAGGCTAATTTTTCAGCTGATAAAATGGTATTCTCATAAACTATAAGTGGCTCTAGACCAAGTTCCGTAGAGTACTCGTTCGACATACTCACACTGAAAAGGCCATTCAGCAAATTTAAAAAATCTTCTAAGGAGGCTTTGACATATTCGTCAAATTGGTCAAACTCTTCACTTACATAGAGGGAGGCAAATCCAATCGCAGTCTGCGGTTCCATATCTAAAGCTGTCAGCATATGTAGGGGACCATTGATCATTTGCAAAACGCAGTAATTAGTTGGAATTTCCTGTAAGGATATGATATTAAGCGGCGTAAATTCAGCACCGATAAAACGTACGAGCGTATTAAAAAATAAGTTCAGGTAATTTGCAACTTTGTCTGCATGTACTATATTTTCAAAATGGTAAAAATTTTGTATCAGACGTTTTACCATTTCTTTTTGCTCATCTAGTTCGTCCAAGTCACAAAGTTCATAGTCGGACTGGTAATCAGTCATAAGGTTTTGCAATTCCGTAGAAGAAACAATGTGCTGTTCTACTAAAATCTGGCCAAGCAACAGAAAATCAGGAGTCTGGGAAGCTAATAAAGCCTTAACTTGTTCTGGCGTCAAATAGCCTTCCTTAATTGCAAGTTCTCCAAATCGAAGGTTTTTGTGGGTTTGCATAATGAAAACATGTTCTACTTCGCCACCGGTCATATAACCGGCATGAACAGCTAGAACACCGATCTTTATATGGGACTCAGCCTGTATTTTAAGCAGTTCTGCTAAACGATTTGGCGGAATAACCCCCCTGCTGACTAAATAATTACCAAAAAATTGTGTATACATAGAATTTATCTCCCTTCAAGCGATCTGGCTAAAACATCGACAATTTGTTCAGGCCGTAACGGCTTTTGAATAAATGCCTTAACCCCTGCTGCAAGTGCTTCTTGTAATTGGGTCTGCGTACCCAAAGAGGATATGACGACAATATATGCATCAGGGTCTATCTCTCGTATCTCTTTCGTTGCCGTAATGCCGTCCTTCACGGGCATTACAATATCTAAAAAAATAAGGTTCGGTCTGGATGCTTTGAATTTATCAATGGCTTCTTGACCATTTGATGCCTCGATAAAATTACGGCAACCATTGTATTGCAAGATATCCTTCAATTGCTTCCTGAGTAAAATAGAATCATCGGTTATTAATATGCTGATCGTTTCATTGTTCATCAAAACACCCCTACCTTTACTTTTAGTATAACTATTCAATCGCCAAACATGGGGTTTCTGAATAGCTATTTTAGTATTACCTGTAACAATTCTACACTACTTGACAAAAAAATTCAATGAGTAATTCAAGGAATGATGCTATTTGGCAAAATCTTATAAAACAAATATTATTTCATCGAAATAATATTTGCATTACAATGATACAACTATTATAATTAAGAGAATATGATAGCGAATGGGGGTAGTAGAATGAATAATTTAAATATGTTAGGGATTTTTGATGTTATCATAGCAGGATATGGAATCTATATGATCTATGAATCTATAAAAATGAAAAAGACAGGGATTCCCGGAAACTGGTTGATGGGCAATACGGATATCACGAATTGCAAAGACCTTAAGGGCTTTACGAACTACATGTACAAGAAAACGTTCCTGTTTGGCGTGCTGGCAATTGCCTATGGGATTCTTGGCGGGATCAATAATTTTGTGTATGATTTAAAATATTTGTATATTGCATGCCTGATCCTGTTCCTTTTAAGCTGTGTCTGGATTACGGTATCGCTCAATAAAGGCAAAAAGATGTTTCTATAATCTGTACATGCCACAGTGCAGGCTCGGAAGGCTTTTATCTTATTAGGAACAAAGAATAGTTTCCATAAGCGATAGGAAAGAATGTAATTTAAAATCATGCAAAAAAGATTCTTCCTGAGTTTGGAAAGAATCTTTTTCATTCGCAGTTGCCAGGTTCATTCATGGGAAAACAATCCCGGTACTCCGGTATATTCGCAGCTGCTAGCGTTCATTCATGGGAAGATAGTCCCGATGCTCCTGCACATTCATATATGCCGGACGCATGATTTTGCCATTATAGGCTAATTCTTCTAAGCGATGTGCACTCCAACCGGCAATTCTTGCAATCGCAAAGATTGGCGTATATAATTCCAAAGGAAGATTTAGCATACTATATGCAAATCCAGAGAAGAAATCTACGTTTGCGTTTACTCCTTTGTAGATATGGCGTTCCTCTGCAATAATTTTAGGAGCCAATTGCTCTACTAAAGAATAGAGTGCGAATTCGTCCTCCCGGCCTTTTTCTTTTGAAAGGCGTTCCACAAAGGAGCGGAATACTTCGGCTCTAGGATCGGATAAAGAATAGACAGCATGACCCATCCCGTAGATAAGGCCGGCATGGTCAAATACTTTCTTGTTTAAGAGTGCAGTCAAATAGGTGGAGACCTCGTCTTTGTTTGTCCAGTCGCTTAAATGTTTCTTCATATCGTCAAACATCTGTACCACTTTAATGTTCGCGCCACCGTGTTTGGGTCCTTTTAAAGAGCCTAAAGAAGCGGCAATAGCAGAATAGGTATCGGTGCCGGAAGAAGAAACAAGATGGGTTGTAAAAGTTGAATTATTACCGCCACCATGCTCCATATGTAGGATTAGTGCAATATCAAGCAATTTTGCTTCTAATGAGGTGAACTTGCTATCTGGACGTAAAATATGCAAAATCGTTTCAGCCGTAGACATTTCAGGCTGTGGAGCATGGATAAATAAACTTGCGCCATCATGATAATGTTTAAATGCCTGATACCCATAAACGGACAGGAGAGGGAACAGGCTGATCAGTTCTAAGCACTGACGCAGCACATTTGGTATGGAAATATCATCGGCACGGTCGTCATAAGAGTATAGGGTTAGAACACTTCTAGCAAGTGTGTTCATCATGTCAGAACTAGGTGCCTTCATAATAATATCCCGCACAAAGCTGGTGGGCAGTGTTCGATAGCCTGCTAAATGCTTAGAAAAGGTGGTAAGTTGTGTTGGGGTAGGAAGTTTTCCGCAAAGCAGAAGGTACGTACATTCTTCAAAGCCACAGTGGCTATTGTCGTCCGTCCCTCGGATTAAATCTTTGACATTGTATCCACGATAATATAAAGATCCATTGGCAGGTACCAGCTTTTTGTCTACCATTTTAGTAGAGCAGACATCCGATATTTCCGTAAGTCCGACCAAGACACCCTTGCCATTTAGATCACGAAGGCCTCTTTTTACATCATATTTGGTGAATAAATCAGGGTCTATGGTAGCAGCATCTTCACATATTTTTGCCAATTCCATAAGCTCGGGTGTAATTTCACAAAAGTTATTTGTATTCATAAAATACTACCTCCATTTCGTATAATTTCCGATCGCTTCCACGATATTGGGTCGTTTTTTTGAATTTCATAGGCATAAAGCTTCCCAAATAAAGTTAAAAAATAACAATACTAAGTAATAATACCACATTTAATTAAACCAATACAAGATAAAACCGTAAAATTTAATAAAAATTAAATATTTGCAAATGCATTTTTGTGGAATATCGGTTGTGAATCGTAGCGAAAATATTTTTGCTTTTATATGAAATTACGTAAAATGATAAAATTGTTGTTTTGTTTTATCGGTATTTGTAGTAAAATAATGGTAGTTATTTCGTATTCTAGGTAACACATTAGATAGAATAGGTTATTATAAACGGAATCGTTTTTTATCAAGGAGCACTATCATTTGGTAGAAGCTACAGGCGATTGGCGATGCACAAAAAAACGGTGCAAGAAAGAGGCGATGTATGGATTACGCAACGGAATCGTTAAAGAGACATTATGAGTGGAAAGGGAAAATAGAGGTCACCTCTCGTTCACCACTAAAGAACAGAGAGGATTTGTCGCTTGCGTATACGCCGGGCGTTGCACAGCCATGCCTTGAGATACAAAAGGACATTGACAAAAGCTATGAATTGACGCGCCGGGCAAACCTCGTCGCCGTTATCACAGATGGGACAGCGGTGCTCGGACTTGGAGACATCGGCCCGGAAGCCGGGATGCCGGTAATGGAAGGCAAGTGCGTGCTGTTTAAGTCGTTTGGCGATGTGGATGCATTTCCGCTTTGCGTCCGCTCTAAGAGCGTAGACGACATTGTAGACACCGTGCGTTTGATCGCAGGCAGCTTTGGGGGCATCAACCTTGAAGATATCTCTGCGCCACGTTGTTTTGAGATTGAACGCAGACTAAAAGAGTGCTGCGACATTCCAATCTTTCATGACGATCAGCATGGAACAGCAGTTGTAACGCTAGCCGCCATATGCAATGCACTCAAGCTCACGGGCCGTAAGCTTGAAGAGGTGTCTATTGTCACGAGTGGCGCAGGTGCTGCAGGGATTGCGATTATTAAGCTTTTGCTATCGCTAGGGCTTAAAAACGTCGTCCTTTGCGATCGGCAAGGTGCAATCTATGAAGGCCGTGATGGGCTGAATGCGGAAAAAGCTAAAATGGCGCAAATATCAAATTGTGAAAAGAAGGCTGGGACGCTTGCACAAGTCTTGGTGGGGGCGGATATTTTTATTGGCGTTTCGGCTCCAAACTGTGTGACACAGGAGATGGTAGCGAGCATGGCAAAAGATCCAATCCTGTTTCCGATGGCAAACCCTACGCCGGAAATCATGCCGGATCTTGCAAAAGCGGCAGGTGCAGCGATTGTCGGGACTGGCCGTAGCGATTTTGCAAACCAGATAAACAACGTGCTTGCGTTTCCGGGGATATTTAGAGGCGCCTTAGATGTTAGGGCATCTGATATTAATGACCATATGAAGATTGCGGCCGCGTACGCGATTGCGGATTTTGTTTCCAAGGAGCAGCTTTCGCCTGACTACATCATTCCAAATGCTTTAGACAAGGGCGTTTCACAGGCAGTTGCAAGGGCAGTTGCGAAAGCGGCAAAAGAAAGTGGCGTTGCTCGAATCTGATTTTACGGGAATACCGATGGGAAATAGCAATAAATTTAACCCCACTGTAATCGTAGCCCGAAAAAGAAAAAAATTAGAAAATCAAAAAAAACATTGACAAAAAAATAACAGAACGCTATTCTTAAAGGGATGATGGTATGTTAAGCTGTATCAATCGATACATCAGGAAGGTAGCGTATTTGCAGTAGAAAAGATAGATGTTCGTTTAAGTTGAGTACTAATATTCAGAATGGATGTGGCATATTTGCAATCAACAAGAGCGCGCATTCAGGATGGATTTAAAACATTTATAGCAAATTTAAAACATACAAGGAGGAACTAAGAGTATGGCAACAAAAGCATATTATCCCAGAACTGAAATCGGGCCGGGTAAAGTTGGTTTTTCAAAAACCCGATCTATCGTTGAAGCCGCATTTTATGGAAACAATGTAATTAAGGTGAACACGTTAAGAGAAGCTTATGAATTGGCAAAAGTATCTCCGGGAACCGTTGTTACAGACATGCCTGTATACAGAGGGGAAGAATTTGGATTAGAATCTGATGCAAAGGTGCTTTTATTTAACGATGGGGCAATCACGGGCCGTTATGCTCCGGCAAGAAGAATCACGGGCAAACCAGGCGTTAATACTACAGAATTAGATAAGCTTTTAATGGAAGCGATATATGATACCAGATGGAAAACGATGTATCATGCAGAAGTATATATTGGATTAGATCCAGAATTTATGGTAAAAGCACATCTTCTTATTCCGGAAGGGGAAGAGAATATCCTATATTCATGGATGTTGAATTTCCAATACAAAGCTGACCAGTATGTAAAAATGTACAAAGAATCAAAGCTTTATGAAAATGAAGCAGATATTTATCTTTTCTCCGATCCCCAATGGGCAGGAACAGATAGGACGGATATTTCAGATCCAAAATGTTTATGCTATTTTAATACAGAAACAAACTGTGCCGGGATTTTAGGTATGCGCTATTTTGGCGAACATAAAAAGGGGACACTGACTTTGGCATGGGCAATTGCAAACAGAAATGGCTATGCGTCATGTCATGGTGGACAAAAAGAGTACACGCTAGACGATGGCTCGAAATATGTTGCAGCTGTATTTGGCTTATCCGGCTCCGGAAAATCCACGATTACACATGCAAAACATAATAATAAATACAAAGCAATTCAGGTGCTTCATGATGACGCATTTGTAATCAATGCAGATACTTGTGCGTCGGTAGCGTTAGAACCTACTTACTTTGACAAGACCGCCGATTATCCGACCGCGATTGAAGATAATAAATATCTATTGACAGCACAGAACTGCTCAGCGACCTTAGACGATGAGGGCAAAATCGTGCTGGTAACAGAAGATGTACGTAATGGAAACGGACGTGCCATCAAATCCAAACTATGGTCGCCAAACCGTGTAGATAAGGTGGCGGCACCGGTAAATGCAATCTTCTGGATTATGAAAGACCCGACCATTCCACCGGTTGTAAAATTAAAAGGCGCATCCTTAGCATCTGTTATGGGGGCAACGCTTGCGACAAAACGTTCCACGGCAGAGCGCTTAGCGGCAGGCGTAGATCCAAATGCGCTAGTCGTAGAGCCATATGCAAACCCATTTCGGACATATCCGCTTGTAAATGACTATGAGAAATTCAAAGCCTTAGTAGAATCTAAGAATGTTGACTGCTATATCATTAATACAGGAGATTTCATGGGTAAAAAAGTACAGCCGAAAGATACCCTTGGCATTTTAGAATCCATTGTAGAAAGCAAAGCAGACTTTAAACCTTGGGGACCATTCTCTGACATTGAAATTTTTGAATGGGACGGCTTTGTACCGGAGCTAAAAGACAAAGACTATGTTGCACAATTAAAAGCACGTATGCAGGATAGATTAAGCTATGTAACCAATCTAGAAAGCGTAGAAGGCGGATACAATAAGCTGCCACAAGATGCAGGTGCAGCAATTAAGAAAGTGGTAGACGAAGCAAACACACTATAAGAAACACAAAAATTAGGATGGAATCGCTACACAGATTTATATAAAATGAGGCTGTTGCAAAATGCAACAGCCTCATTTTATATAAAGATCAATTTTAGAAAAGCGAATGAATAAATTTTCGTACATAAAATGAAATGAAGTAAATTTTCACGCATAAGATGAAATTGAAACACAATTCTTAAAAAATCAATTATCCTCTCAAATCTAATAAAAAAAATCTATCAAAATTCATTTGAAACAAGCTTTAATTGCATTGAAACAGAGAAAAATTTCAAATTTAACAAGTAATAAAAAGATAATAAATAAAATATAAATAAATAATCTAATTATCTGTTAATAAAGCCAAAAAAACATATTTACAAATCCATAAAAAAGAGGTATATTTATTTTTAGTGCTATAACTTATTTTAGAAGGTGCTCATAGCCATAGGAACACCTCGTTGCTATTTACAAGCGATCAAGAGGGCAACATGTGCCAAACGCCACGTTCTTCATGCGATTTGTGCACATAATTGCTGCGTTTACAGTTGGCTGTGAATCGTAGCAACACCACAGATATTAGGAGGATTAATGAATGCGGCCACCAAGAATCACGACGGCAAAAGGATTATATGAGGAACGTTTTGAACATGACAACTGCGGGATTGGTGCAATTGTCAATATCAAAGGTGTGAAAAATCATCAAACGGTAGAAAACGCCTTAAAAATTGTTGAAAATTTAAAGCATCGGGCAGGAAAAGATGCAGAGGGAAAGACTGGTGACGGTGTTGGAATCCTGCTGCAAATTTCACATAATTTTTTTTCAAAAGCAATGCGAAAGCAGGGGATAGACCTTTTTGGGGAGCGTGACTATGGGATTGGCATGTTTTTCTTCCCGCAAGACGAGTTAAAGCGAAACCAGGCCAAGAAGATGTTTGAAATCATCGTAAAAAAAGAAGGCATGGAGTTGCTTGGTTGGCGTACCGTTCCGACAGACTCCACATCGCTAGGACATAAAGCGATAGACTGTATGCCATTCATCATGCAGGGGTTTGTAAGACGTCCGCCTGAAGTAGAAAAAGGGTTGGATTTTGACCGCCGCCTTTATGTTGTACGGCGCGTATTTGAACAAAGCAATGATGATACCTATGTCGTATCCTTGTCTAGTCGAACCATTGTCTATAAAGGCATGTTTCTCGTAAACCAGCTGCGGCTGTTTTTTACGGATTTGCAGAACAGCAACTATGAATCAGCGATTGCCGTGGTGCATTCTAGGTTTAGCACGAATACAAATCCAAGTTGGGAGCGTGCCCACCCAAACAGGTTTATCGTCCATAATGGAGAAATTAATACCATTCGGGGAAATGCAGATAAAATGCTTGCCAGGGAAGAATCAATGGAATCGGACTATTTAAAGGGGGAGCAGCATAAAGTCCTCCCGGTCGTCAATGCGGCTGGATCGGATTCGGCAATGCTTGACAATACGCTTGAATTCCTCGTGATGAGCGGTATGGATTTGCCGCTTGCCGTCATGATAACAATACCGGAACCGTGGGCAAACAATCGTTATATGAACCAGAACAAGAAGGATTTCTACCAATATTATGCTACCATGATGGAGCCTTGGGATGGACCTGCTTCGATCCTGTTTTGCGATGGCGATATGATCGGAGCAGTGCTTGACCGCAATGGCCTTCGCCCTTCCCGCTATTATATTACCGACGATGATCAGCTCATTTTATCTTCTGAGGTTGGCGTGCTTCCAATCGACCCGACCAAAATCGTGCTAAAAGAACGGCTGCGTCCGGGGAAAATGCTACTTGTCGATACGGTAAGAGGCGAAGTGGTAGACGATGATGAATTAAAAGAATATTATTCCAAAAAGAAGCCTTATGGGGAATGGCTGGATCGCTATCTTGTAGAATTGAAAAATTTACCGATTCCAAATGAAAGCGTGGTTGAATATTCCAGCAAAGAGCGTGCCAGACGGCAAAAAGCATTTGGCTACACATATGAAACGCTAAAATCGGCAATTTTGCCGATGGCAAGGGATGGTGCGGAATCTACGGCGGCAATGGGGATTGATACGCCTTTGCCGGTGCTAAGCCGCGATCACCAGCCATTGTTTACTTATTTTAAACAGCTCTTTGCCCAAGTAACCAACCCGCCGATTGATTCCATCCGGGAGGAAGTCATAACCTCTACGGCCGTCTATATTGGAACAGATGGGAATCTGCTTGAGGAAACGGCAAAAAATTGCCATGTATTAAAGGTGAACAACCCCATCCTTACAAATACCGATATGCAGAAAATAAAAGCAATGAAGGTAGATGGCTTAAACGTACAAGTATTGCATATCACCTACTATAAAAATACGAGTTTGGAAAAAGCAATTGACCGTTTATTTGTGGAAGCGGACCGTGCGTTTCGCTATGGTGCAAATATTTTGGTTTTATCAGACCGCGGGATTGATGAAAACCATGTATGCATTCCATCCTTGCTTGCGGTGTCTGCGTTGCAGCAGCATTTAATCAAGACAAAGAAGCGAACTAGCGTTGCGATGATACTAGAGAGCGGAGAGCCAAGGGAAGTACATCATTTTGCAACCTTGCTAGGCTATGGGGCATGCGCCATCAACCCATACCTTGTGCAGGATTCTATCAAGCAATTGATCGAAGAGCGGATGCTGTTTAAAGACTATTATGCTGCGGTAACGGACTACAATAATGCAGTGCTTCATGGAATTGTAAAAATAGCCTCCAAGATGGGGATTTCTACCATTCAGTCCTATCAAGGATCGAAAATTTTCGAGGCGATTGGCATTGATGCACAGGTGATTGATAAATATTTCACAGATACGGTCAGCCGTATCGGTGGCATTACCTTAGTGGATATACAAAAAGATGTGGATGAACTCCATTCCACTGCCTATGACCCCTTAGGCCTTGAAACGGATTTGACGCTAGACAGCAAGGGACGGCATAAAATGCGTAGTGGAGGGGAAGTGCACCTTTATAATCCAAAGACAATCCACCTATTGCAGCAGGCCACCAAACGTGGCGACTATAAACTGTTTAAAGAATATTCTGCCCTCATAAATACAGAGGGAAATATCATGAACCTGCGTGGGCTGATGGATTTTAACTACCCGAAAAATGGGGTTTCCATAGACGAAGTGGAAAGTGTAGCGTCTATTGTGACCAGATTTAAAACCGGCGCTATGTCCTACGGATCCATTTCTGAGGAGGCGCATGAAACATTAGCGATCGCGATGAACAGGCTGCATGGAAAGTCAAATTCCGGCGAGGGTGGTGAAAGCTTAGAACGCCTAAGCGATAACAATGAGAACAGTGGTGGGAAAAACCGCTGTTCGGCAATTAAACAGGTAGCATCGGGACGTTTTGGCGTAACAAGCCACTATTTGGTCAGTGCAAAAGAAATCCAGATCAAGATGGCGCAAGGGGCAAAACCGGGCGAGGGCGGACATCTGCCGGGTGGAAAGGTCTATCCGTGGATTGCCACGACAAGGCATTCCACACCGGGTGTAAGCTTGATTTCACCGCCGCCCCACCACGATATTTATTCGATCGAAGATTTGGAACAATTAATCTATGATTTAAAAAATTCAAATCGGGATGCAAGGATTTCCGTAAAGCTTGTTTCAGAGGCGGGTGTAGGCACTGTCGCGGCCGGTGTGGCAAAGGCCGGCGCACAGGTCGTCCTCATTTCAGGCTACGACGGGGGCACGGGGGCCGCGCCAAGAAGTTCGATTCATAATGCAGGGCTTCCGTGGGAACTTGGTTTGGCTGAAACCCATCAGACTTTAATTATGAATGGGCTGCGCAGTAAAGTGCGTATAGAAACAGATGGAAAACTAATGACGGGACGAGATGTTGTGATTGCGGCATTGTTAGGCGCGGAGGAATTTGGATTTGCAACGGCGCCACTTGTAACAATGGGGTGCGTCATGATGCGCGTCTGCAATTTAGACACTTGCCCGGTAGGCATTGCAACCCAGAATCCACAGTTACGTAGCCGATTTGCAGGAAAACCGGAGTATGTTATGAATTTCATGAATTTTGTGGCAGAAGAATTACGGGAATATATGGCAAAATTAGGCATCCGCACCATTGATGAGCTGGTTGGCAGAAGCGATTTAATCAAAGTGAGCGCTGAGCGGACAGAGCGGACAAGCAAAATTGATTTAGACCGTATTTTAAATAACCCCTATGCAATGCCGGGACAAAAAGTAATCTTTGACCCGAAACAAGTGTACGATTTTGAACTGGAGAAATCTGCAGATATTCGTATCCTGATGAAACAGTTAAAAAATGCGTTGGATAACAGGCAAAAGAGAAGCATCGATGTCGAAGTGAGCAATATCAACCGTTCGTTTGGGACGATTTTTGGTTCGGAAATAACGAAAAAGTATCATGATACGTTAGAAGAAGACACGTTTCTTGTAAAATGCAAGGGAGCCGGCGGACAGAGTTTCGGGGCATTTATTCCAAAAGGGCTTACCCTTGAACTGGTCGGCGACAGCAACGACTATTTCGGCAAGGGGCTTTCCGGTGGGAAATTAATCGTATATCCCCCAGCCGGTGTTTCATTTAAAAAAGAGGAAAATATTATCATCGGAAACGTGGCACTCTATGGTGCAACAAGTGGCAAGGCCTTTATAAACGGCGTTGCAGGCGAACGGTTCTGCGTCCGTAATTCAGGTGCAAGAGCAGTGGTAGAGGGTGTTGGCGACCACGGCTGTGAATACATGACCGGAGGGCGTGTCGTCATCCTAGGCAAAACCGGCAAAAACTTTGCGGCAGGGATGAGTGGAGGCATTGTCTATGTGTTAGACGAGGAAAGCGACTTGTATACACGAGTAAACAAAGAGATGGTATTTTCGGAAGAAATCAACTCAAAGTACGATGTACTGGAACTAAAAGAAATGATACAGGAACATGTAGCGTTGACCAATTCAGATAAAGGAAAAGCAGTGCTGGACGATTTTGAAATCTATTTGCCGAAATTCAAGAAAATCGTACCATTTGACTACAATCGTATGCTGATGACCATTGTACAGATGGAAGGCAGGGGACTGAGCTCAAAACAGGCACAGATTGAAGCATTTTACGCAAATATGAGGAAATGAGGTAAGTATGGGAAAACCAACCGGATTTATGGACTATGATAGACAAACCAGCAAGGCAATCGAGCCAAAGGAACGGATACAAAATTATAATGAATTCCATATTCCGCTTTCAAAGGAAAAACAGCAGTTGCAGGGTGCTCGCTGTATGGCATGTGGCGTACCATTTTGCCAGTCGGGTGTGGAGCTGATGGGCATGACGACAGGGTGCCCCTTGCACAATCTAATACCGGAGTGGAACGACCTTGTATATACGGGGAACTGGGAACAAGCCTATAGCAGGCTGAAAAAAACAAACAACTTTCCAGAATTTACCGGGCGTGTTTGCCCTGCTGTCTGTGAGGCGGCATGTACTTGTGGGCTGCATAATGATCCGGTTTGCGTGAAGGAAAATGAATATGGCATTATCGAATATGCCTATGAACAGGGCTATGCAAAAGCTGCACCGCCAAAAGTGCGGACCGGAAAGAAGATTGCCGTAGTAGGATCAGGGCCTTGTGGCCTTGCGGCGGCCGACCAATTAAATAAGCGGGGGCATAGCGTAACCATATTTGAGCGCGAGGATCGCCCCGGTGGCCTGTTGATGTATGGGATTCCAAACATGAAACTGGAAAAACAGATTATAGAGCGGAAAATCAAAATTATGCAAGAAGAAGGAGTAGAAATCAGCACGGGTGTAAATGTTGGAAAAGATGGTAAGGCGGCGAAACTATTAAAGGAATATGACAGTATCATTTTAGCCTGTGGAGCTTCAAAGCCACGCGATATTAATGCAGGCGGAAGAGATGCCAAAAATATCTATTTTGCAGTCGATTTTTTAAAGGCAACGACAAAAAGTTTGCTGGATTCGAATTTAAAAGACAATGCATTTATCTCGGCAAAAGATAAAAAAGTGTTGATTATCGGCGGAGGGGATACCGGAAATGATTGTGTAGGCACTTGCATCAGGCATGGGGCAAGTGGTATCCTACAGCTTGAAATGATGCCAAAACCGCCCAATACACGCGCAGAAGAAAACCCATGGCCGGAGTGGCCAAAAGTCCTTAAGACCGATTATGGGCAAGAGGAAGCGATTGCCCTTTTTGGAAAAGATCCAAGGGCTTATCAAACGACGGTAAAAGAATTTTTAAAAGACAAAAGCGGCAATGTAAATGGGGCAAAAATTGTAAAGCTTGCATTTGAAAAAAATGCAAAAACCGGACGTATGGAAATGAAAGAAGTTGAGGGGAGCGAATCTGTCGTGCACACGGATCTGGTCTTGATTGCGGCAGGGTTTACAGGTTGTGAAAAATATGTCACGGATGCCTTTGGCGTTTCCTTAAATGAACGGACAAATGCGGCAACAAAAGCCGGCGAATATCAGACAAGCGTAAAAAATGTATTTACCGCAGGAGATATGCACCGTGGACAGTCCCTTGTCGTATGGGCAATAAAGGAAGGCCGTGAAGCCGCAAGGGAAGTAGATGAAAAATTGATGGGGTATACGAATTTACGGGCGTATTAAACAAATAGGAGAATAAAGAATCCTGCTCACAGGATTCTTTGCCTGTGGCGGTTGCGTCAGCAACAATTTCCTTATACGCCGCAGTGCGATCCGCCCGGAAGTTTTTTGTATGATAGGAGCACTCTCCTATCATACAAAAAACAGCGAAAGAAGGATCAGCCGGTTCCTCTTTCGCTGTTTCTTCGTCGATAAATTTCTTGTAACAAAGGATTTTCCATGCTATAATTTGTATGTGTAAAAGGCAGGAAGGCATGATGGGAATATCGTAGTTTAAGAAAGAGATTGAACGAAAAATACATGGTTCAAAAATAAAGTGTTAAAGGCACTTTATTTTTGAATATATGCAGAAAGAGGTGGATTGTGGAAATCATAAAAACTGCTGTGGCAGGTACCTTAGAATCAAGTGATATCATGGTAACATTGGAGCCGAATACTTCCGGTATCGCCATTGAATTGACGAGTACTGTAGAAAAGCAATTTGGTGCGTTGATTAAAGATGTGATTATGGAAACCCTAAAAGAAATGGACATTGAAAATGCAAGGATTGTTGCCGTAGATAAGGGGGCGCTTGACTGTACGATTAAAGCGAGGGTAAAGACGGTCATTTGCCGTGCAACAGAGTCGGATTATGTATTTAAGGGGGAATCGTAAAATGAAGCATCTTAGGAGAAGTATGCTATATGTACCAGGCAATAATCCGGGAATGGTAAAGGATGCCGGAATATATGGCGCTGACTGCGTTATGTTTGATCTAGAAGATTCGGTTGCAATTTCGGAAAAAGATGCCGCAAGATTGCTTGTTTACGAAGCTTTGCGTGCGATTGAATATGCCAACTCGCAAATCATGGTGCGTATCAACGATTTATCGACTGATTTAGGCAAGAAAGACCTAGAAGCAATCGTACCGCTAAAAAAGGCCGGTATTCGTCTTCCGAAAGCTGAAACTGCAAAGGATATTACGAATTGTTCCAACTTAATTGCCAAACTAGAAAAAGACAATGCCATTGCGCCGGGCTCCATAAAAATGATGGCATCGATTGAAAGTGCAAAAGGTGTATTAAATGCGAAGGAAATTGCAGCTGCTGATCCTAGGCTGGTAGCGATTGCGATTGGCGCAGAAGATTATACCGCAGATATAAAAACGAACCGATCGCGCGAAGGGACAGAGTTATTTTTTGCCAGAAGTATGATATTGCTTGCGGCCAGAAGTGCCGGAATTGATGCAATTGACACCGTTTTTTCCGATATCAATGATGAAGAGGGGTTTAAAGAGGAGGTTCGCCTCATCAAGCAACTGGGATTTGACGGTAAAAGTATTGTAAATCCACGCCAAATACGCCCGATACATGAAATCTATTCCCCAACCGACAAAGAAATCGAAAAAGCGCTGCAGATTATGGAGGCGTTTGAAGAAGCAAGGAGAAAAGGAAGTGGTGTGATTGCGCTAAACGGCAAGATGATTGATCGCCCTGTTGTTGCCCGTGCCCAACGTATTTTAGATTTAGCAGGTGAAATTAGACTGTTGGAAATAAGGGAAAGCAATGCGTAATTTTAGGCAATTATTTCGTATCCTCGGTAAAATCTGGGAATGAGCAGCAAAAGCCCGCACATTATTTGTGAAATAAAAATAAATAGGGAGGGAAAGCAATGCGTAATTTTAACTATGAGTCAATCCCCGGAATTGATACACTGCATGCACTTCATGGTTTATATAATGATGCAAACGTGGAGAAAGATGATCTATTGCTGATGGAGAAGGAGAACAAAAACAGCAAGATTGTAGAGAGCATTGAAAAGGCGGTTGAATTGTCAGGTCTTTCGGACGGAATGACGATTTCGTTTCATCATCATTTTAGGGACGGCGACTATATTGTAAATATGGTAATGGATACGTTAGCGAAGATGGGATTTAAAGGCCTTATCATAGCGGCAAGCTCTCTTAGTGCATGTCATGCACCTCTAGTGGAGCATATTAAAAATGGTGTGGTTGCCCGTATTGAAACAAGTGGGCTTCGTGGAGATTTGGCAGATGCCGTTTCGAATGGGCTTATGGACTTGCCTGTGGTTTTTAGAAGCCATGGTGGCAGGGCCTATGCCATTGAAACCAGACAGCTGCCGATTGACGTTGCATTTTTAGGCGCTCCCAGCAGCGATTATTTTGGAAATGCAAATGGATACTCAAGAGAGGGCGAGCATGATATTATGTGTGGTGCTATGGGCTATGCAAAAAGTGATTCTATGTATGCCAAACATACGGTCGTCATCACAAATAACATCACACACTATCCGAATACACCGCTTGGAATTTCAGAATTAGGTGTTGACTATATTGTACTCGTAGATGAAATTGGCGATCCAAAAGGGATTATGAAAGGTGCAACACGGTTTACAAAGGATCCAAAAGAGCTGCTGATTGCTGAAACTTGCGCCAATGTAATCGAAAGCATGGGCCTTTTGAAAGATAATTTTTCGATGCAGATGGGCTCTGGCGGAGCGAGCCTTGCCGTTGCTCGTTTTATTCGAGAAAAGATGATTGAAAAAAAGATTATTGCACGCTTTGCACTAGGTGGGATAACCGGGCAAATTGTTGAAATGTACGAAGAAGGATTAATACAGCGTATACTGGATGTACAAAGTTTTGACATTGCGGCCGCCACTTCCTTGCGGGATAATCGTTTCCATATACAAATATCTGCGTCCTACTATGCAAGCCCCGGTAATTTAAGCGCTGCGGTAAACCAATTAGATTTTGTTGTGTTAAGCGCACTAGAGGTTGATACCGATTTTAACGTCAATGTCTTGACCGGAAATGACGGCGTTATCCGAGGGGCAATTGGTGGGCATCCGGATACGGCGGCGGGCGCGGCCGTGGCGATTGTCGTATTGCCGCTTACGCGTGGCAGAATTCCTTGTGTAGTCAATAAAGTAAACACCGTAGTTACGCCCGGGAAAACGGTCGATATCATCGTGACCGACCAAGGTGTTGCAGTAAATCCAAGTAGGCCGGAACTGGCGGAAAGGATATCGAAAAAGGGGATTCCACTTACGACAATTGAGGCATTGCAGCAAAAAGCGCAGAGCATTGTCGGCAAGCCGCTTGCAATCGAATACACATCAAAAATTGTCGGGGTAGTGGCCTATCGAGACAATTCGGTTATTGATGTGGTGCGCCAAGTAAAGTGAGGTAAGCTAAAATTGGAAGTGATCCATGCAAACTCATTAGCGGGCAAAGACTTAAGGGATATGAAAGAATTTCTTCACACAATTGACCTATCATGGGATGACGCAATCGAACATACGGTGTACATTCGTAAAGAGGGGCATATGGTAGCGACAGGCTCACGTGATAGAAATATTTTAAAGTGCATTGGCGTTTTAAAAGAGCGAAAAGGCGAAGGGCTAGCTTCGATTTTGGTTTCGGAATTGATAAAAGATGCTGTTCAGGCAGGCTTTGTTCATTTGTTTCTATTTACAAAGCCTGACAATGTTCGGCTATTTAAGGAACTTGGCTTTTTTGAAATAGCCGGCACAAGTGTGGCTGTCTTACTGGAAAATCAAAGATATGGGATAAAGAATTTCGTGGAGCGCATAAAAAACAGTAGCGGTCAAGGCAATAATGTTAGGAAAGGCCGTACTGGGAATGACCAGAATGGCTGTAGCAGTAATGACAACCGTGGTCGTATCGGCTGCATTGTTGCCAACTGTGATCCGTTCACTTTAGGGCACCTTTTTCTTGCGGAATATGCATCACAACAATGTGCGTATGTCTATTTTTTTGTGTTATCGGAGGATAGAGGCTTCCTCCCTGTGGATGAACGTATTCAGCTTGTGAAAAAAGGTGTCGCACATCTTGAAAATGTAGACGTAAATGTGACCGGAGATTACTTGATTTCCGCTGCAACATTTCCCGCTTATTTTCTCAAAGATTCGATCAAGGCGGAGGATGTGTATTACGATCTTGATTTGGAAATATTTTGTAGGTATTTTGCACCAATTTTGGAAATTTCAACGAGATTTGTTGGAACAGAGCCATATTCTGATTTGACGAAAAGATATAATAGTGGCATGAAAAAACTGCTCCCGGCTTGTGGCGTGGAAGTGGTGGAGTTGGAGCGTAGTACAATCAATAAGATTCCCGTAAGTGCAGGCAGGGTTCGCGATCTATTAAAGCAAGGAAAATTGGAGGATGCAAAAGAATTGGTCCCGGATACAACCTTTGAATATCTAAAGAATCGGGCACAGAAAAAGCAGATACCCCGAAGCGGAGGAGAGAATGGATAAGCAAGGGCAAAATTCCTTCCATCATGCTGTAACCGTGGAACAGATGGCAACATCACGTGAGGATCGGGCGAAACACCAAGCTGATCTGCTAAAGCAATATGCGGGTACACTTGTATGCTTTACGATGAATATGCCCGGTGAGATAAAGTCGTTTCCTTTGCTCAATAGAGCGTTTGAAGAAGGATGCGTCTGCTTAGAAAAGCAGATAGAAAAATCCAATATTCGTACTGCGTATAAAGAAATAGACAATAAAATTACAGGCGATGAATGCTATTACATTTTTGATGCGGATGCCAATGCTATAAAGCAGATAGCAATGGAAATTGAAGATGGACATGCATTAGGGCGGCTGTTTGATTTTGATGTGCTATTTTTTCATAAAATAGAAAAGCGCCTATTGCCTTTAAATGGCATTGTGTATGGTCGAAAAGAGCGTACTTGCTTGATTTGTGGGGAGCCGGTATGGACCTGTGCAAGAAGCCGCCGTCATTTAGCCAAGGAGCTTAAAGATGCTGTGATCTTAATGTTGACCCAATACTTTTTTGAGTTGTATGCCGAAAAACTCTCTGTTTGTGCAGCCAGAGCCATGCTCTATGAGGTATGTACCACACCAAAGCCCGGATTGGTTGATCAAAATAACAGTGGTGCCCATAAAGACATGGATCTATTCACTTTTATAGATAGCACATGTGCACTTTCGTCTTATTTTAAAGAAATAGCAAAGTTTGCCATGTGTTATCAAGGTGAGCCGGCAAATATACGAAAACAGATTAGATTTAGGGGCAAGCAAGCCGAAGATACGATGTATTCCTATACAAATGGTGTAAATACGCACAAAGGACTGATTTTTACAATGGGGAGTGTATGTGTGGCGGCAGGATATATGTTCGCAAACAAGCTTGAAATTTCCCCCGAGTCGTTGCTGCTCTTCTGCAAAGAAATATGTGCTGATACGATGGATGAACTAGATGCAGCTGACAATGCTATACATGCCTATGACCCTGAAGCTACTGAAGTTGTCGAACATGCAAAAGCTACTAAGCAGACCGAATATGCCAAAGCTGTCAAGCAGACCGAATATGCCAAAGCTGTCAAACATACGAAAACTACCGCATGTTCCCATGGCCTTAAAGCATATAGGAATCATCAGATACAGGGTGTACGGGGGGAAGCGGCAAAAGGATTCCCGAATGTTATCCTCCATGGATATCCAATCCTTTGTCAGTTGCTTAAGCAAGGCGTCAATAAGAGCGATGCAGGTGTAATCACATTGCTTCATTTGATTGCAAATGTTGAAGATACAAATATCGTTCATCGTGGAGGCTATCAGGCATTGCGAGAGATTCAATGCGAAATAAAAGATAGGATAGGGCATGATTCCATGGACTCCCTTTTACATTTTGCACAAGAACTTGATCAACGATTTACGTTGCAAGGAATCAGCCCGGGAGGCGCGGCGGATATGCTGGCGTTGACATGGTTCCTTTTCTTGTTATTTGATTGAGGATACAGAAGGCACAGTAGAAAATAAAAGGCGATGGTTCAAAAATTTTTTTAAGAAAGAAAAAGAAAGCTTCTGGACGTTTCTCGGCGAAAATATTCTTAGCGGCAATATAGCGGTATTGAGCAAAGTTTACGGCGAGGTATCTAAAGGCACAGATGAACTTGCAAAATGGATAGTTGGGTTAGGGCTAACCATCATTGATTATAGAAGCCCTGCGATTATCAGCAAGTATCAAGATGTACTTGCCCACATTCAAACAAGTACAACCATTTACAATGACAAGGCTTTCGCTGAATGGGCCGACGGTAATCGAGCAGATGGGTGGCTTGTTGCTACGGCTATCGTATTTGGCTATGAACTTGTTACGTTTGAGAGACCGAATCGTTCGCTTGGGACAAGCGTTGCTGAACATCTAAAGATATCGCAAGAAAACATAGTTTGCATATTGACTTAGTATGAATAAGGTGCTAAAATATAGTATAGTTGTAGAATGAATGTTCCACTATATGCAGTTATGGAACATTCGCTGTTCCTTAACAGAAAACAAGGGCACTGATTGTAATTGCAGGAAAAGAGGTAAATTATGAGTAATCAAGTTTTAGAAACAATTTCTGAGCGCCGTAGTATCCGTGGATACAAACCAGAGCAAATTACCAAAGAGCAATTGGACGCTTTGCTAAAAGCGGCGGTGGAATCGCCAAGTGCAAGCAATTTGCAGCCTTGGCATTTCTCGGTAGTGCAAAATAGCTCCATCCTGAAAGAAATAAATGATGAGGTGAAAGGGATCCTTCCGCTTGATATCGATGACATTTTTTATGGTGCACCAACCGCTATTTTTATCAGCAGTGTTGCAAGCGAGCGTTGGGCAAGGCTAGATTCTGGGATTGCAGTTCAAACAATCGCACTTGCAGCCCATTCGCTTGGACTAGGAAGCGTTATCCTTGGCCTTCCGGATCATGCCTTTAGTGGACCACGAGAAGAATATTTAAATAATCTGCTTAAATTTCCACAAGGGCACAGTTTTGCTGTGGCGATTGCAGTTGGTATTCCAACGACCACAAAAGAGGCACATCCGCTAGAACCGGATAGGATCGTTTACATCAAATAGGAACGAATGGGCATAGTCCACTTCCTTTTGTGAAAAGAAAGATAAGAAAAGAGCTTCCGCAGTTGGAAGCTCTTTTTTAAATGGCAAACTTGCAGGAAACAATGTTTCATCCCTACATATCTGCGCTACTTGCCATCATCCGCTAGGGTGGCTACACATCTGTAGCTACTTACTTTTCATCCGCTAGGATGGCGACACCTGCCAAATCAGCCTTGCAGGCTTTCATAAAGCTGTAAGTCAATCGGTCCGCCAGGCAATTAACAAATGTAACGCGCTTTAGCTTTGCATTTTTAAAAAAGCAGTTGTGAAAAGTGGTGCCGTCAAATATGACCTTTGTAAAATCGCAGTTTACAAAAGAGCATTCTGTTAGCTCTCCATGAAACGTAATGTTAGAAAGCGATCCAAGTTCAAAGTTTGCTCGATTAAGAATTGCACCGGTTAGATCGGCGTTCTTTAACGTACCCCATTTAGAATGTATGTCTGTAAGGTCTGCTCCAGAAAAATTGCAGTCGTTGACATTGCTTCTTGAAAATTTGCTTCCACTAAGATTACAGCCTATGAAGGTGTTGTGGATCAAATTAGAACCAATAAATTGACAGTGGCTAAGGTCAGAGCGTGAAAAATCACTTCCGCTTATGTTGTTGCCTTTTAAAACCAGTTGGGACATTTCGGATTCGATGAACTGGCATTTTAAAATATTTGAGCCGTTAAACCGCTCCGCCAGTCCATGAAGTCCGGAAAAGTCTGCATCCATCCAATTTCCACCAGACATGTCCCAGCCACTTTTTTTTGAATTTTGTTTCTTATCATCGAGCGGTTCATCAAACGCTTCATCAAACGTTGCAGGAGGCAATGGCCACTCTGTTTTAGAAATATCGGTGTTTTCTTCGATGAAGTAGTTTAGGTCAGTACCAAGGATTTTTGCAACATGGTAAAATGTAATGATATCCGGCATGGATTCACCGCGCTCCCATTTGCCCACTGCCTGTGCACTTACGGATAGTTGCTCAGCAAGCTGTGCCTGCGAGAGATTTTTAAGTTTTCTTGCTACGGTGATTTTTTTGCCGATTTCGTCTGTTGTAATCATAATTGCCACCTCGCCTTTCAAATTTGATAGTGCTATTGTACTCATTTTCTAGGCAATGTTCAATATAGATTTAGCAACTGAAAGTTGTATTTCCATACAAACTGTTGTTTTTTGGCTTTTGGTAGCTTTCTTTTTTGCATTTAATAAAAAGCTTGACATATAAGATATATAAGATATATAATACACATATAACATATTAAAAATATATGTATTATATGATATAAAAAATATAATAAGAATAGAATAATAGTATGCTAAAAAAATTTAGTTAACATACGATTCGTTCAGAGGTCTTTCGGTATGAAACCTAAAATTGGAGTTGTTACAGATTTTCGGCATGAATATAAACAGGGGCGCGATTTTAATTTTATATATGCGGGGCGTGAATATGTAAGCTCAGTGGAGCGAGTGGGTGGAATTCCACTTTTGTTGCCTTTGGTTGCAAATAAAGAATTGTTGCAGGATTATATTGATTTGTGCGATGGCTTTTTGCTTACAGGTGGGCAAGATGTATCCCCGCTGTGCTATGATGCGGAGCCGGCACCGCTTCTTGGAGGTACGAATTTGGAGCTGGATGAATTCCAGCGACTCCTTTTACACAAAGTGGTAGACACCCGGAAACCTTTTTTGGCTATATGCCGTGGGATTCAACTGTTGAATGTAATTCGTGGTGGCACGCTGTATCAGGATACCTCGTATGCAAAGGGCGATACCTACAAGCATAGGCAGGAAACGGCGTCTGGGGATGTGAGCCACAAGGTATTGATAGAAGAAAACTCTATCTTGCGTGGCTTGTTTGATGCGGAAATTTACACAAACAGCTACCACCACCAAAGTGTAAAAGACGTAGGTGAAGGACTGCGGGTTACGGCGAAAGCCGCAGACGGAATCATAGAGGCAGTGGAGCTTCTTGGATATCCTTTCGGACTGGGTATCCAATGGCATCCGGAATTGATGTTTGCAAAAAATGAGACCATGCGCCCATTGTTTGCCGCCTTGGTACAGCATGCATGTGAGGGTGGCTGTACATAGCGTCTAGGCATTTAATGTGTCTGCAGGAAACGCCAGAACACTGAAAATATAGATGATATGTAGCAAAGATACTTTTACCGGAATTGATTTGCGCTTCCGGTAAGTCAGATGAAAGCAAGGAGGATTGGTTATGAAGTATTTAAAACGTTTATTTTCTTTATCACTCGTGGCAACGATGTTGCTTTTTGCGGCTTGCGGGTCCACACCGCCCACTACCACGAATGCGACGGTACCAGAAGCAGTCAAAGACGCAAAACCCGAGGAAGAGTCGGCTGATAGTGCAGATGCGGAATATGGCGAAGTAGTCGTAAACCAGGCTACGACGGAAATCCCAGCAGGCGAATCCATCTCACAGGAGCAGGATATTGTTGCCGCTATGCATTCTGATTTATCCACATTGGATCCGATGGATACGCCGGATACGCTTTCCGGAGGCATCCAACGCCTGATTCTGGATGGGCTTTATGGGTTTGATGACGACATGAACCTTGTCCCGATGCTGGCTACAGGCTATGAAGTAAATGATAGTGCTACCGAGTATGTACTCACGTTGCGTCAGGGCATTTCCTTTACAGATGGAACGCCTTGGAATGCAGACGCAGCGATTGCAAACATTGCAAAATGGGCAGATGAATCACTGCAATTGCGGCGTACGTCTTTCCTTAGCGATGTTCTTGGCTCATGGGAAGCACTTGATGAATATACGGTAAAAATAACCCTTAAAAAACCATTCGGGGCATTTGCGAGTTCTTTGGCACATCCCGCTACCATTATTATGAGCCCCAAGCAGATAGAAGCGGGTGTAGAAGTGGCTGGATCAAACCCGGTTGGAACCGGGCAGTATACATTTGTGGAATGGATTCCAGGGGATCATCTTACCATTGCACTGAACAAAGATTGGTGGGGCTATAAGCCGGAATTTTTTGAAGACGGCAAACCATTTGTGGAAGCGGATGCTGGATTTAAGAGTATCACCTTTAAACCAGTTAGTGAAAGTACGACCCGTACAGCAATGATTCAGTCTGGGGAAGCACAGATTATATGGAATGTACCCGGTGCAAACGTGGTGGCATTGCAAGAAGATCCTACGATATCCGTAGGTATTCGAAAAAGTCTGGAAGCATATTATTGGTTTTTGAATAATACCAAGGCTCCCCTTGATGATAAACGTGTCCGTCAGGCCATCAATTATGCCATAGATAAGGATGCATACAAGCAAGTGGTTGGAAATGGCATTGGGGAACTTCCTACCTCTGTTGTGGGGCCGGTACAGTTTGCAAAGACAGAGCCAATTTATCAATATGATCCGGAAAAATCAAAAGCGTTGCTTGCCGAAGCAGGTTTGGCGGATGGTTTCTCCTTCTCGATACTAACAAGCACGTCAGATTTAAAAATTGCTGAATTTTTTAAACAGCAGTTGGAAGTGGTAGGAATTGACCTTGAACTGGATATTCAAGATGGAGGGGCTATTGATGATATTATTTGGGGCGGAGATGGACAGAACTTGCTTGAATCTGTTTCTTCTAGTTGGTCCGCTTCGACTGCTGATGCAGATTGGGCTCTGCGCCCGGTATTTGCATCTGAACTAGCACCGCCGGAAGGGTTTAACCTCTCATTCTACAATAACCCTGAATTTGACCAGCTGCTGCAAGATGCACTTGATACGGCGGATCCGGATACGCGTAGGGAAATCTATGCAAAGGCACAGGATATATTATGGGAAGATTCTCCCGTTGTCGTGACTTCCCTTGGCAACTCAACATGGGCGACTTCCGGCAAAATCATCAATGTACTGCTTTACCCGGATGATGCTATTAATTTCCGGGCGGCACGAATGAGCAAATAGAGTTAGGTTCCTGCGTTTGCGGCGATTGGTTGCATACATCTGTTTTCGTAGGATTGGTTTTGAAGGCATCCTGGTGCGGTCTGCTGCACTGGGTGCCTTTAACCTATGGGCTCTATTTACGGAAGCGGATATGTGAGGTGTAACATGGTTTTTTATATTGGGAAGCGGATATTGGGTATGGTTCCGACCCTTATCATTGTTGTTGTGTTAGTATTCTTTTTTATGCGGCTCATCCCAGGGGATCCGGCACGCATGTTGGCTGGAAAACAGGCCACTTTAGAAGATGTGAATAATATGCGGGCGACGCTCGGCCTTGATAAATCGGTGCCTGTCCAGTTTAGGGAATATATCCTTCAAATATTGCATGGGGATTTGGGCATGTCGCTTCGTACGAAGAGGCCAGTTTCTTATGAGATCAGCCTACGCTATGGCAATACCTTGATCCTTGCGGTTACAAGTCTTGTCTGGAGCACTATCGTAGGTATTTTGATTGGTATCTGGTCTGCCCGCCATCAAAACAAGTGGCAGGACTATGTGGGTATGACGGTCAGCGTTTCCGGCATTTCCTTGCCTACTTTTTGGGTGGGTTTTATTCTAATCTCGATTTTTGCCGTCAAACTTAGAATTCTCCCGTCAACAGGTGCCGGCTCGCTAAAAAGCCTCGTCCTGCCCTCTTTTACAATGGGGCTCGGCATAGCGGCTGTTGTAGGGCGTTTCACGAGGTCTTCCCTTTTAGAGACTTTACAGGAAGACTATATCCGTACCGCTCGCGCAAAGGGTTCGACGGAAGGGCGTGTGCTTTTTCGGCATGCCTTGCGAAATTCAATGATTTCCGTGATTACGATTATCGGCATGGAGTTCGGCTCTATGATGGGCGGGGCAGTTATAACGGAAACCGTGTTTGCATACCCTGGCATTGGCGCTTTGATGGTACAAGCTGTCACGGATAGGGATTATCCGATGGTACAGTCCCTTGTGTTGATCTTTTCGCTTGTCTTTATGCTTGTAAACCTGCTTATAGATGTGCTGTATTCGATTTTAAATCCGTCTATCCGCCTTGAGTGAAAGTCGAGTGAATCAGAGTTTACGATAAATATATGTTATGATGGAGGCTTATATGGAGAACGGTCATACTTTTACGGTTGATGCAACCGACAAAAAGATTCCTACCTTTACGGCTGATGTAGCCGTCAAAAGGGGTGATACCCCCACGATTGATGCAACCAATGAAAAGATTTCTACACCTTTCCGGGAATGCATGCACCGGTTTAAACAAAACAAATCCGCAATGGTAGCGTTGGGGTTTATTTTGTTCCTATGCGTAATTGCGGTGATTGCCTACCCGATTGCTCCATATGGAATCAATGAATATAATTATTCTGCCGTTCTGCAGCCGCCATCGAGCAGCCACATATTTGGAACGGACGAGTTCGGGCGGGATCTTTTCTCCCGTATCCTATGCGGGACTTATATTTCGCTTTCCGTGGGCTTGACTTCTGTTACTGTGGGGGCATTGTGCGGTACGGTACTTGGGTTGCTCGCTGGATATTATGGTGGCTTGCTGGATTCTGTGATTATGCGCATTTGCGATGCGCTGTTTGCATTCCCCGGTATGGTTTTGGCAATTGCGATCGTTGCTATTTTAGGGGCAGGTATGGCAAATGTAGTCATTGCAGTGGCAGTATTTGGAATACCGGGCTTTGCACGCCTTGTGCGCAGCTCCACGCTGATTGCCAAAAACAATCTGTATGTACAGGCGGCGCGAAATGTGGGCTGTAATCCCATGCGTATCCTATTCAAGCACATCCTGCCTAGTGCCTTGCCAAATATTGTGATTCAATATTCGATGTCTATCGGCAGTTCTATTTTGGCGGCAGCCGGTCTTAGTTTCCTTGGTATGGGGGCGATGCCTCCGACACCGGAATGGGGGCTGATGCTTAGCGGAGGCCGCAATTATATGGCCACAAGCTGGCATATCACCTTCTTTCCAGGCTTGGTAATTTTCCTTACGGTTCTTAGCTTTAACCTGCTAGGGGATGGTCTTAGGGATGCCCTAGATCCTAAATTCTCACAGACGGAGGGATAAAGTATGGCTGACATACAACCGATTTTGCAGATACAAAATCTCCATACTAATTTCCATTCCAAACGTGGCGTGGTGCGTGCGGTGGATGGCGTGGACCTTTCCCTGCAGCGGGATGAAATATTGGGAATTGTTGGAGAGTCCGGCAGTGGGAAGAGTGTCATGTCGCTTTCTATTATGCGTCTGCTAGGTGGAACCTCGGCAAAAATAGATGAGGGCAGAATCCTCTTTAACGGCACTGACCTTGCAAGCCTTGACAATGAGAAGATGCATCACATACGCGGCAACGACATAGCGATGATTTTTCAAGACCCGATGACATGCCTAAACCCTGTGATGAAAATAGGCGAGCAAATCATAGAAAGTATTCGCCTGCACCAGAAAGTAAGCAAAAGGGAGGCGCGAAAGCTTGCCCTTTTGATGTTGGAAAAAGTCCGTATGCCACGGGCAGCGCGTATGATGGATGAATATCCATTTCAGCTCTCGGGTGGGCAGCAGCAGCGCGTGATGATAGCGATGGGACTGGTCTGCAATCCACGGATTTTAATTGCGGATGAGCCGACCACGGCACTAGACGTGAGCATTCAAGCCCAGATATTGGAGCTTATGAACCAGCTGAAAACGGAATTTGGCATGTCCATTCTCTTTATCACGCATGACTTGGGCGTGGTGGCTTCGCTTTGCGATCGGGTCGCGGTGATGTATTGCGGGCGCATTGTAGAGCAGGGCAGCATCGGGGATTTGTTTGCAGACCCCTCGAATCCCTACACATTGGGACTGCTTAATTCAAGGCCTCGGTTGGGGATGCCTGTGGATGAACTAGAGACCATACCAGGGGGTGTGCCAAACCCACGCCACATGCCAAAAGGCTGTAAATTTGAACCTCGCTGCAAATACGCCAAAGACATCTGCAGGAAAGAAGAGCCGAGCTTTTATGAAATAAGCCCAGGGCATTACAGCAAATGCTTTCGGCATGAAAAAGATTGGCAATAAAAGGGCAAAGTATCGTACCAATTCAAATATACCTTCTAAATAGTTACAACGCATAAAGGAATAGGGAGGGAGTACCTCATGGATGATATACTGCTTCGAGTAAAGGAAGCGAAAAAGCATTATCCCATACGCAAGGGCATGCTCGGAAAACGGGAATATGTGCGAGCGGTAGAAAATGTATCCTTTGATGTACGGCGTGGGGAGGCTTTTGGCATTGTGGGCGAATCCGGTTGTGGAAAATCAACGCTTGGAAGGCTGATATGCCGTTTGGAAACGATGAGTTTTGGTGATATCGAATTTGAAGGCAGGAGTATTATCGCGCTTAAAAAGAGCGAAAGCCGTGATGTCTGCAAAAAAGTGCAGATGATTTTTCAGGAGCCATACGCTTCGCTGAATCCGCGCATGTCCGTGAATGATATTATCAGCGAGCCGCTGATTGTCCATAAACTGGCAAAAAATGCTTCAGAGCGTGAACGCATCGTGCGGGAATTGTTGGAAAACGTTGGACTCGCCGCTTACTACGCAAACCGCTACCCTCACGAATTTAGCGGTGGGCAGCGCCAACGTATTGGGATTGCACGTGCTTTGGCAGTGCATCCGCAACTGATTGTTGCGGACGAGCCAGTTTCTGCCTTGGATGTGTCCATTCAAAGCCAGGTGTTAAATCTGCTGAATGGAATCAAAAAACAATATGGGATTGCGTTTATTTTTATTGCACATGACCTTAGCGTGGTGGAATTCTTCAGTGATCGGATTGGGGTGATGTATCTGGGCAATCTGGTAGAAGTGGCAAGCAAGGAGACTTTATATAGAAACCCGCTGCACCCCTATTCACAGGCATTGCTTGAGTCCATCCCCACATGGGGTCCGGATGCGAAAAAAAAGAAATCCCTTTTGGAGGGAGATATTCCATCGGCAACGTCGCCACCGCCTGGATGCAAATTCCATACGCGTTGCCGGCATTGCATGGAACGCTGCAAGATTGAGGAACCAAAAAAAACAGTTGTATCGGATGAGCAGTATGTTTACTGCCACCTTTATGACAAATAGAAAAAAACCATACAAATTGAATGGTAAAATAGCAATGAGGGTTCCATGTTCTGTTACTTGAAAAATATAGAGTGCTCAAATACTCTATAGACAATAGGATACGAGGAGATGTAAAATGAAAACACCAATGCAATATCAGATGAGTGAGTTTGACTGCGGACCAACCACTGTGCTTAATGCGCTGCGGTTTTTGTTTGAATGTGAAGAAATGCTGCCAGAGACGCTAAAATATATTATGCTATACTGTCTGGATACTTATAATGAGAAAGGGGAATGCGGGAAGAGGGGTACATCCAAAGAGGCACTGGTGTTCCTCTCAAGCTGGCTAAACCTATTTGCGCAGATGAAGGCATTTCCGCTTGTAAGCGAATTCCTTGGAGACGAAGAAGTCGTTATTTCCCCCGACAGCCGGATTATTGACGCGGTTATAAAAGGGGGCGTGGTAGTGCTGCGCGTTCTATGCGAGGGAGGGCATTATGTTCTGCTGACCGGAGTTTCCGGGGATAAACTTGAACTATTTGACCCATATTACAGGACGCAAAAAATTGAGAGTGAAGGTGTAGAGATGTTTGATGATTCAGGAAAGGGACCGAATCGAAGCGTTACGCTTGATGCCATTAACTCTGAGGATAGTTTTTATAGGATGGGTGGTTTTCAAAAACGGGAGGCCCTTATTATTTATAATACTCGAACACAAAAACCCCAGTCGGATTCGGAAAAATGAACTAATTTAAGATCGGCGAAACTTTAGTTTCAGGGAGCCACATTATGGTTAACTTAGTAAGTATGTACGATTTAAATAAAGTGATCCTGAATAAGGTTTTGGAACTTGACGCAAAGGTTTATCCAAAACGCTATCAGGGTACATTTGACGAAGAGTACAATAAATACATTGCGAATATAGACAGCTATCTGTTCCTTGTCGATGAAACAAATTTAGTTGGATACATGAGTTTCTTTCCTATCAAAGATACCCTTTACGAAGAAATAAAAAAAGGCACAAGAATGTTTGACACCGACATAGAAGGGAACTCGCTTGAAAAATGGGAACGAGGCAGTGAATATAAACTTTTTGTTATTTCAATCGTAATTTCACCGGAATACCAGAATCGCGGCTTGTCAAAGTTGTTGCGAAACGGGTTTTATGAGTTTATTGATAAAAAGAAAAAAGACGATATACATATTGTGTCTGCGTTAGCAACTGCTGTTTCTGATTGCGGTAAAAGATTTTTATTGGACACAGGGTTTTATGAGATAAAGCACCTCAATTCCGGCGAGTGGCTTTACGAAGCAACATTCAACTAAGGAACTGTTCCTAAGGTACAAGGATGCCTAATTAAAAGCCTAATTCAAAGACTGGCTGTAAAACCAAGCGTGACGGTCGTGGTTCGAGTAACGTGCTATAATAAAATAATGATAAGAGGTGTCAATAATATGAAGGGTTGGTTATACCTTGCCGGTGCCATAGTATTTGAGGTTATTGGTGCATTTGGCCTTCAAAAGTGCAGGCAATTCACGGCGTTAGTTCCCAGTATGATTACAATCGTTGCATATGCCATAAGCTTTTATATTGCCAGTATGGCAACGAAAACGTTTGCCGTTGGTGCTTTATATGCCTATTGGTGTGCGGGAGGCATTGTCCTTACGGTTATCGTGGAAGCAATCTGGACGAAACAGATTCCCGATTTTCCTGCCATACTGGGACTTGTTTTCATAATAATTGGCATCGTGATTATAAACCTTTTTTCTAAATCATACTGATTTAGGGAAATACATCTTTTAAATTGATTCGTTGTCTTATAAACAGTAGGAGGAAAATTCATGAGTAAGAACATTGTAATCCTGTCCGGATCGCCGCGCAAAAGCGGTACGACCGACCGCTTGGTTGACGCGTTCATAAACGGCGCAAAGGAAGTGGGCAAAAGCGTTTCACTTTTTCGGGTAGCCGACCTTAAAATCGGTGGCTGCCTTGGCTGTAATCATTGTTTTGAGGAGCAGGGTTTCTGCGTACAGAAAGATGATATGCTCCCTATCCTTGATGCGCTCCGTAAAGCCGATGCTCTTGTGCTTGCATCGCCAGTCTATTACTTCGGAGTGACAGCACAGCTTAAGCTTGCGATTGACCGCACCTATGCCCTGTTAAAAGAAAGTATGCCTGTAAAACGTGCCGCCTTGCTCATGACTTGCGGTGCAGGTACAGAAGAAGCGGCAAATTCATCTGTTTCAATGTTTCGGCAGATTTTAACTCTGCAAAAATGGGAGGAAGCCGGCGTTATCGTTGCTCCTCGGCTACATGAACCTGATGAAATTGAAGGACGCGATGAACTTGCCAAAGCACGGGAACTTGGAAAGAATATTTAACTGGCAAAGGGAGCGATAGCATGATAGATATGACAACCGTCAGTTGTATTTAGCTACAAATCGTTGTTTTTTGCTTTATGCAAACGAGGAAAAACGCCAATCGTGTTTTAAATTTCAGTTGGATGAAGCATCGCAGGCAGACTGTGCGAGGCTTTCAAAAATCAATCGGCCGACCACAGAGCCACCGTCTAAAATGCCGATACTCTTGTCGCCGTAATAGGCGGCACGTCCATGAACCGATCGCATCTGCTTTGTGCTTTCACTACCGAATGTGGCAGCATTGGCGGCTTTTTGCAGTGCAGTTTTGATATCATCGCCTGCGTCGGCGGCTTCTAGCAGTGTGGCTACGCCAGGACAAAGTGCGTCTAAGATTGTTTTTTCGCCGGGTTTTGCCCCGGCTTTTTCCATGATGAGCGAAAGGCCTGCCTGCATGGATGAAGCCAAGGCAGAAAGGGTGGCGCTCTCTTTGCCTTTTAGTGCCTTTGCCATGCCCATGAATCCAAAAGAGGTTATGGTGCCAAGGGAAGAGGGCGATGCTTCATTAAAGACTTTGCTGGTTTTTAACATAAAACGGCCAAGGTCAAGTTCCTTGTCGTCGTGAAAAGACGCTACCACTGCTTTGTAGCCGGTATCCATGGAAACGCCTAAATCGCCATCGCCGTTTTGGGCGTCCAATTCCACAAGATAGTCGCGGTTTTTAGACATTGCCGTGCTGATTGCACGGAATCCTTTTTGCAGCGTGGCGGTGGTAATCATGTATTCTGACATGGTAAAACCTCCTAGTTTAGTCATAGATTAGTTGCAAATTAGTTACAGTTTGATTACGGTTTGGCTACCGTTTCGTTGTCGGCTTATTTATTGGCATTTGTATAAAATGGCGTACTCGCAGGAGCGTCAAACAGGGCTTTTAGCTCTGCGTCCAGTTTCATGATACTTACCGAAAGGCCGGCCATTTCCATGGATGTGGCATATTCACCGATGTGTGGCTTGTACACAGCGATGCCTTTTTCTTCTAGGATCGCATGCAATTTGCGGTATACGACATATTGTTCTTCAAGTGGCGTACCACCAAGGCCGTTTACTAATACGGCCACTTCGCTGCCTTCTAAAAGTGGCATATCTGCCAATATTTTTTCCAAAAGCAGGGTAGCTATTTCGTCCGCGCTCATCATTTTGCGCACCTCAATACCCTGTTCACCATGAATGCCCATTCCTACTTCGATTTCATCGTCTGCTATGAGAAATGTGGGTTTACCGACCTCCGGTACAATACAAGGAGTGAGTGCAACACCCATGGTACGCGTGTTGTCGAGTGCTTTTTGAGTGGCGGCAGCCACACCATCTAGATCTTTGCCGGCATCTGCGGCCGCACCGGCAATTTTAAATGCAAATACCATACCTGCCACGCCACGGCGCTTATTTGCTTTTTCGGGTAGGGCGGAGGCAACATCATCGCACACAAGGACGGTTTTGGTCTTTATATCGTCAAAATCCAACTCTTCGCAGGCCATTTCAAAATTTAATATATCGCCGCCATAGTTGCCGTAAAGGCAAAGTACGCCGTTGCCCCGGTCGCATTCGCGTATCATTTCTGCCATTGTATTCGCAGAGGGCGAGGCAAACACATTGCCAACAGCGCAGCCATCTAACATGCCCTTTCCAACATAGCCTAAAAACACTGGTAGATGTCCACTGCCTCCGCCGGTAACGATACCAACCTTTCCGTCTACTACAGGATAGCTGCTTAGCAGAACACGGCGATTGTTTTTTGCAAGCTTTACTTGGTTTGGATGCGCAAGGGTGATGCCTTCAAGCACCTCGTCTACAAAATGCTCCGGCTGATTGATAATTTTTTTCATTTTTAACCTCCATTGTTAAAATAGGTTGAATTTAAGTTAGACTATCCTTTTTATGGGCAAAATATGATCGGGAAAAGAAAATTCCATCTACTATTTTTCGCCTTATATGCTATTATTATAATGACTTCGCCAAGCAAGTCAATACCGAAACTGCGTCAAAAGGTAAAGTGGCTAAAAAACAAGATATTGGGTTTAAAATTTTGGATATTATATCATTTTATGTATCTGCAGATAAGGAATAGAAAGGATAAAACGGCTAAAAAATAAGACATCTGGTTTAATATTTTGGGTATTATTACTTTTCAGTTGGGAGTAAAATGATCATACAATCCGCTGTGGGCATAGAATCAATTTGTGTTTTGATAGAGTATTCTACAACTTGAACCTTGCGCATGGTGGCTGAAGCAACATTTGAGGCAGTGGTCTGGTATCCGTAACAACGCGAGGACGATTGCCCCATCAACAAGAGAAGGAAAGGCACGAAAGTGCCAAACAATTCTCAAACAATCACAAGGAGGGATTTTATAATGAAAAAAGGAATTCGTTTTGTATCCGTATTATTGACCATGCTGCTGGTGCTTGGAACGCTAACTGCCTGTGGCAAAACAACAGACGAGCCATCATCACCGGGAGAAGCTGCTGGCGATAGCAATACGGATGAAGCGGCACCATCGGATAGTGGCGCATCCGGGGATGTGGTAGAACTAAATATTGTAGACTCTTTTTTAGAAGACCTAACAGAGCCGGACGTTATTGCACTTAATATTGCAATTGAAAATTTTGAGACGGCGCATCCAGAGATTAAATTAATCCGCGATCAATCTTCTGCGGATGTCATCGACACAAAAGTACCAACACTTGCCGCAGCAAATGAGCTGCCCGATTTATTCGCCTGCCGTTCTGCTTGGGTACCTAATTTTGTACAATCAGGGCAAGTTATGCCTCTTAAAGATCTGTTTGCAGGCGACACGGCTTTTATCGACGGATTTATACCTGGTATGCTAGGCGACTTTACCTATGAAGGTAACATTTATGGTATTCCTTGGCGTTCCATGAGCATGTTTATTATGTATTACAATACCGAAAAATTAGCCGAAGCCGGCGTTACAAAAGTTCCAGAAACGTATGAAGATTTGCTGGCGGCAATCGAAGCTTGTAAAGCGGCAAACATTGCTCCGATTTCTCTTGGGGATTTAGGCAAGTGGCAGAGCCGCATGTGGCTTTCCGGCATTAGCATTCGTACTGCTGGAGCTGATTGGATGGATAAATTGCAAAGTGGCCAAATGAAATTTACGGATCCAGAAATGGTGAAAGCGATTGGCATTATAGGAGAGGTTGGCACATCCGGTGGGTTTAATGCAGATTTTACAAGCATAGACTTTTTACAAGGCCGTCAGCTGTTCTATGATGGTACAACGGCTATGTATGCTGAAATGGCTGCATTTGCACAATCGGAAAATGAAGCATGGCCAGAAGCAATGCGTAATCCGGAAACGGTTGTCATGGGATTCTTCCCAACACTAGAGGGCGAAGATACATCAAAGCCAGTGAATATGCCAATCGCAGCTGACTGGGGTATCGCTTTTAACTCGAACCTTACCGGTGCAAAACTAGATGCCGCACGTCTGTTTGCTACAGAGGTAATGGGCGATGACTACAACCGCATTTTAGCAGAACATGCCGGAATAGCAGTACGTCCGGTAGAAGGGGAACTTTCAGACATTCCAGAAGCGGTACAACGTTATAATAACGATATCGCACCAAATATGGTTACAGGTGGTCATATAGACAGCCGTATGCCAGGCTCCGTGCTAGATGCAGTTTCCGCCGCGTTACAGGACATGATGCTTGGTGTAGCAACTCCTGAGCAAGCCGCAGAGCGTATGCAGGCTGCATGGGAAGAGAGCCAGTCGTAAAAAGGCGCATCTTTTGCGCCGTGGATCTGATGATAGGAATGTATTTGTTTCTATAATTATAGTAGTTTATCAGAAATTGCAGCGCAAATTCTGATAAAAAGGCACATTTTTTCGTGCCATGGATCTGATTATTGAACTACTAATGATCAATAATATAGTTTATCAGAAATTGCAGCGCAAATTCTGATAAAAAGGCACATTTTTTCGTGCCGTGGATCTGATTATTGAACTACTAATGTTCAATAATATAGTTTAGGTGTCATATGTGTAAATAATAATTCGGGATTGTTGCATTTTATCCCCATTGCTCTATACTAGCTATGAGAAGCGCAGGAATAGCATTCTTATAGCTAGTATATTGATAACGATTAGCAGTACCTCCTTTGCAGCTGCAATTTATGCACGCAAGCTGTAAAAAACACCTTGTGTTGCGGAGGTACAAAATCGTTACGTGTATTGTATCATGGATACAGTACACCAGTATGGTGAAAAAGTGTATGGTACTTTGCAACGATCCCTCCTTAGGAGAGGTGCGTGTAATGTCATGGGTTCACAAAAAAAGGCGGGTATTGGGATACTTGCAATTTTTATTATTCCAGGGATAGCATTATTCCTGTTTGCCATCGTGGTTCCGGCTATTTTAGCAATTGGATACAGTTTGTTTGATTGGAGCAACCTTACAAATCCAAAGTGGCTGGGGGTGCAAAATTTTGTTAAACTCGCAAAAGATGCGTTGTTTTGGCAGGCACTTGGAAATAACCTAAAGTTGGCACTGTATACATTGGTGGGGCAGCTAGGGATCGGCTACGTGTTGGCGTTTGTCCTTTCGTCTAAGCTGATCAAATGGTCCAATTTCCATCGTACGGTTATGTTTTTTCCGGCAATGATTTCCACGGTTGTGCTAGGATTTTTATGGATGTTGATATATAATAATAATTATGGCATTTTAAATTCGCTGCTTAAAGCTGTGGGCCTTGGCAATCTGGCCACCGCATGGCTTTCAAATCCGCATGGTATTATCGAGGTGTTGGCGGTTCCCCTTATTTGGCAGTGGTTTGGCTTTTATATGGTTATTTTTATGGGGGCTATTGCAACGATACCTGCAGAAATAATGGAAAGCGCTGAAATAGACGGCTGCTCTAGCTGGCAGCGGATGGTGCATATATCAGTACCGATGACCTATGATACAATTGTAGTGTGCATTTTGCTGTGCCTTGCCGGAATCATGAAAACCTTTGACCATGTATTGGTTATGACGGCGGGTGGACCCGGTACAAGCAGTATGGTACTTGCACTCTATGCGTACAAAACAACGTTTTCCGGTATGAAGGTAGGCTATGGGAATGCTATTTCTGTAGGAATTACGTTTTTTAGCCTTCTAATCTCTTTTACAGCGCGAGGTCTACTAAATAGAGGAGGAAAGCAATATGACTAAAAAAATAAAGCCGAGTAGCGTAATCTTAAATGTCGTTGTTGTATGTATCGCGTTTACGTGTGTTTTCCCTCTGGTATGGCTGCTGTACTCCTCCCTTAAAACCGAAGATGCGTTTTTAGGGCGTCCATTTGATTTGCCCACGATTCCATTGCAATGGGAAAATTTTTACCATGCTTTGGTACGTAGCAAAATTGCAAATTATTTTTTTAATACATTGATTTACGCTGTGGGCGCGGTGCTGTTGGTTTTATTCTTTGCCTTTTGCATCGGGTACTGCATGTCGCGCTATCGATTCCGCGGCAAAGCTTTGGTTACAGGACTGCTTACACTTGGCATGGTAGTACCTGCATATGCCTTGCTTGTTCCAATGTATATGCAGTATAATATCCTTGGGATTGTAAATACGCGTGGTGTTTTGATGTTTCCCTATTTGGCGGTAAATTTGCCATTGGGCGTTTTCTTGATCGAGGCATATATAAAAAATATCCCCTATGAAATGGAACAGGCGGCACAGCTAGAGGGGGCGAACCTGTTTCAAACGATTACGCAAGTAATCATTCCAATGTCAAAGCCGATCCTGATTACGGTAGCGATCCTTACGTTTAACTTTGTGTGGAACGAAATGCCATTTGCCCTTGTGTTGACGCCGAATGAGAAAATCCGCAACATGGCAGTGGGCCTTATGAATTTTGCCAGTGGCTATGACGCGAATTTTACCTATCGGCTTGCCGCCTGTGTGGTGGGGCTTATACCAGTAACTTTGCTGTATATCATCTTTAACAGGCAGATCATAAAAGGCATGACGGAAGGTTCTGTGAAAGGATAGATAGCGAAGTGCGGGTCAAAAGGGCTCGTATTAAAACAGGGAAGATTTCATGCAGATAGATGAATGTGGGCAATGAGAATGCATCATGCAAGGGTTTTTTGGGAAGGATGAACCAAGGAGGTGATCCATTATGCGAAACATACGCATTATGGTGGTGGACGATGAGCCCATTACGCGCGATGGTGTGGTGAACGGTATCGGTTGGGACTCCTACGGCATAGAGGTTGTGGGAAGTGCTGAAAACGGAATGGAAGCTCTGCTGATGGCACAGGAACAAAGCCCGGATCTGATTATAAGCGATGTTCGGATGCCTGTCATGGATGGGCTTGAAATGACAGAACGGCTACAGACGGAGATGCCTTCTATAAAAGTGATTATTATTAGTGGGTATCAGGAGTTTGAATATGCAAAAAGAGCGATGGCGTTTGGCGTACGGGATTATTTGGTGAAGCCGCTTGATGAAGCGGAATTGGTGCAGCGTATTTTGCAGGTAGGACAAGAGCTTGCCCTTGCCCATAAAAAAGAACTTGCTAAAAATTTGGATTATCTGCTTTTAAGCGGCAATGCGCAATTTGCCCGCGAATGCCAGAGGCTTGAAAAAGAATTGGTGGTTTTTTTTAAGCACATGCAGTCAAAAGAGGTTGCCAAACAGCTGTTGGCAATTTTCGATCTGTTTGCCAACAAAAAAGACTACAAGTATTATAAGGCTGTATGCATTCGCCAACTAGTTGCATTTCGGGATATTATGGAGGAATGGGGACTTGGCAAAGAATGTGCCAATATAGATGCCCTTGTGGAAAATGAATTAGATCGCTTTACGGATGGCAAGAGTATTTGTACATGGCAAACGAAAATGGCGCAGGAATTTATCAATATGGCGCGCATTGATTCCGGCAGCAAATATAAGATGCTTGTTCAAGAAGTGGAAGATTATGTAGCGGAGAATTATGCGCGTGATGTGAGCTTAAAAGATGTTTCCGCAAGGGTTTTTATTAGTCCCCAGTATCTTTGCCGTGTGTTTCATATGGAAAAAGGAGCGTCATTTGTAGAGTGGCTGAATGCGTATCGCATCGAAAAGGCAAAGGACATTTTATCCACGAAAGATGCACGTATTACAGACGTAGCAAGCCTTGTAGGCTACAACGACTACAAATACTTTAGCAATGTGTTTAAAAAACACACAGGAGTTACGCCAAGGGACTACAAAAAAGGGCAAATATGAAAGCAACATCGGCAACACGAAACTATTTGAGTGAAAAAAAGGAAATGCTATTTTCGAGTGTGCGCTATAAGTTGACAGTGCTGTTTTTTGGTTGCTTTTTAGTTCCACTTACCCTAATTACTGTGATTGCCTATGTCATCAACACCAATGCGACAAAGAACGATGCGATTGATGTGAATGCGAATATGCTTTCCCACATAAGCAGTAATGTAGACTATCTATTAGATGATGTACATAGCATTACGATTGGAATGCTGACAAACCCGGATATACGAACGATTGCACAAAATAAAAGCGATGACGGCACTGACCGTGCCGCGGCTTTTGCGCGCGCAAAAGAAGGGCTGATCAACTTGGCTGCCCACGACAAGAATGTGGATGCGGTAGAGGTGATTACCCCGTTTGGCGAAATACTGACCGTAAGCAGCTACTACGCAAACGAGAGTTTTCATGTTAATGTAGATCAGCCGAATATCCGTAATTTGCAAAATGAGGAAATCTGGATCAAAGATGGGCAGTTAGGCTATTATGTAGGTGATAATGACCAAATAACCTTTGTGCGCAGTATGCGTGATATAAATAATTTTACGAGGGAGATTGGTGTAGCCGCAGTGCATATTAGGGCCTATACAATCAGCCGCATTTATGAAGATCGCGTTTTCAGTGAAAATACACAGACTTATATTGTAGATGCCGGTGGAAATATCATTTCTTCCAATAACGCAGAGAGTATAGGAGATAGGTACAACGGGGCCACCATGGAGCGTATAGCAAAAAAAAACAATGGGAATTATTTTGCGCTACAGGCGGACAAACGCAGAAGCTATTTGTTTTACCAAAAACTTGACATGGCAAATTGGTATATCCTAAGCGAAGTGCCTGTGGCGGATTTGCAGGGCAACAATGGGCTTGGTGCGGTAATTCTCATCAATACATTGCTATGTGCGGTGATTAGCCTGCTGATTGTTATGAAATATTTAAAACGTACCTTGGCGCCGCTTTCAGAAGTATCACGTCTTATGAAAGAAATAGAAAAAGAAAACTATGCCATAAGAATAGGGCTTGAAACGAATGATGAGATTGGCATGTTGGCAAAAAGTTTCGATCATATGGCTCAGCGATTAGATGAGCTTGTAGCGCAGGTGTACAATTTTGAAATAAAACAGAGGGATGCACAGATTACCTTGTTGCGAAGCCAGATAAATCCTCATTTTTTATATAATGTAATGGATATTATCTATTGGAAAAGCCGCTCTGAAAAAGCGATGGAGACGGCGGGTATCGTGCGTGATTTATCGTCATATTTGCGAAAAAGCATTACGGACATCAATACGCTTCATAGTGTGCGTGCCGAACTTGAACACCTATATTACTATGTAAATATACAAAAATTAAGGTATGAGGGCCGCATCGAGTTTGGCTTTAAGATAGACGAGGCGCTTATGGATGCCCAAACAATCCACTTTGTGCTGCAGCCATTAGTGGAAAACGCTATTTACCATGGGATAGAGCAAAGCGGCGGGGTAGGGCAGATAGACATTGATATTCATCGCGAGGATTGTAGTTTGGTGATAGAAGTAAGCGATGATGGGCAAGGCCTTGATATTGAAGAAATGAAAAGGCTGATGCGTGAGCCGGAGCCAAAACAAGATAACCGAGGTTTGGCGATACGAAATATAAATGACAGGGTACAGTTGCTCTATGGCGCCGAATGCGGGCTTGCCTATTTGCGTACGAAAGATGATATCACAGTGGCACGGGTGGTACAGCAGCTAAGCATAGCAACAAAGGGCGGAACACAGAAAACGCTAATTAATGGCGAAGAATGTAATAGCGGAAAATAGAATCGAAGCGCAAAGAACGAGGTAGATAGCAGGAACAAAGGATAGAGTATGGTAATGGGAAATGTAATCGCAAAGAACAATTATAGAGAATAAGTATAGAGGGTAATTATAGAGGATAATTGTAGAGGGTAATTATAGAGGATAATTGTAGAGGGTAATTATAGAGGATAATTCTAGAGAACAATTGTAGAGGGTAAAAAATGAAGCAGGTTTATGAAGGAGATCTATTAAAGATATTCCGCTTTTCAGATCAAGTATATTTACGGCAAGGAGATTTGATGCAAAGGGGGCAGTGCAATAGTGCATATTTAGTTGGGGAAAGCGGCGTAGTTGTGGTGGATATACCTACAATGGAGGCGCTTGTAGAAATGCAGAGTGAGGTTTTAGGGCTTTTTAAAAAACCGATCCGGGCGGTAATTGCCACACATGGACATGGCGATCATGTGGATGGCATTGTTGGTTTTGCAGGCACGGCAATACAGGTTTTTTGTTCACATAAACTGACGGCCAAACTATGTGGAATGCTTGGGGAACAGGCACAGGTATGTGGGATCAAAGGCCAGGCGCGACTGCATATATGCGGCATGGAAATAGAACTCTTTACCTTTGAAGATATAGCCCACTCTCCAGAGGATTTGTTCGTGCGTATTCCAGGAGAAAAACTACTTTGCACAGGAGACGCCGTGGTAGATTTGCAATGGCTGCATTTTCATAGCGGAAACGCCGAACGTTGGGCGGTCAATTTAGAAACATTTGCAAAAAGTGGACAACAAGAGCAAATTTGGCCGGGGCATGGAGAGCTGTTGCCCTTTCACCATGTAGGGGAAACTGCGGCACATATAGGGCGGCTTATGTATGCCGCAAAAAGCTGCATGGCTGCCTTGCCGAATGGGCAGGCACAGGATTTAAACCGTGAAGATCTAGATAGGCTTGTGGCAGATTTTTTAAAAAGTGGCAGCGTGGATGCAGTTGAAATTGCACAAAAAGCCAGAGAAGGTGCGCACCGCGAGCTGCGAATGGTACTACGGGAACTGTTGCGTCAAAACCTTCAATAGAAATAGAACAAGAAATAGGAATAGAACAAAAAATAGGAATAGAACAAGAAATAAGAATAGAACAAAAAATAGGACGAAAACAAGAAATAGGAACAGAGCAAGAAATAGGAGTAGAACAAGAAATAGAACAAGAAATAGGGGTAGAACAAAAAATAGGAGTAGAACAAGAAATAGGAATAGCGCAAGAAATAGGACGAGCGCAAGATAGCACAAAACAAGGAAAGCAGAGGATAGGTACATGAAAAAGCAGACATTGAATGGGCAATGGGAACTTTCGTATGATGACGTAACATGCAAGGGGGAAGTGCCGGGATCGGTATATTCCTTTTTGCTGGATGCGGGGAAAATGGAAGATCCGTTTTACCGTGAAAATGAGCTAGATGCCCTTGCACTTATGGATCATAAGTTTGTATTTCACCGTAATTTTTCACCAATCAAAGGGTGGAAAGCCGGGGATAGAATCCTCTTAAGCTGCCAAGGGCTTGATACGATATGTGAGGTTAACGTAAATGGCAAGGCGGTCGGCTATGCCAATAATATGCACCGTTTGTGGGAATTTGATCTAACAGACGTTGTAAAGGATGGCGAGAATGAAGTTGAACTTCGATTCGCTTCTCCGGTACAGTATATAAAAGAAAAACTTGAAAAAGAATTTATAGGTGGTATGACAGATGCGATGCAGGGTTTTCCATTGATTCGAAAGGCGCATTGCATGTACGGATGGGATTGGGGGCCACGTCTGCCGGATGCGGGCATTTGGCGTGATATCAGCCTTGTGTATGTGGATTCTGCCAGAATAGAAGATGTCCATATTCGTCAAAAGCATGAAAATGGAGCCGTAAGCGTTAAAACTTGTGTTACGCAAAGTGGGAGCGATGTTTTGGCACAGGTTGCCCTAAAGATTACCATGCCGTCAGGCGATACGATAGAGGCAAAAAATGGGCAGTGGATAGAGATAGAAGAACCAAAGCTGTGGTGGCCAAACGGGTATGGCGAGCAGCCATTGTATACGGTTTTGGTGCAGCTAATCGAAGAGGGAACGGTCGTTGATACCACCACGAAACGGATCGGGCTGCGTACGATGACAGTGGTGCGTGAAAAGGACGAATGGGGTGAAAGCTTTGACCAATGCTGCAATGGTGTGCGTTTTTTTGCCATGGGCGGCGACTATATCCCGGAGGACAATATTTTAGCAAGGGTAACGAAAGAGCGTACGAGGGTATTGCTGCAGCAGTGTGTGGATGCGAACTTTAATTCGGTGCGCGTATGGGGCGGCGGATATTATCCCAATGACTGGTTTTATGATATTTGCGATGAGCTTGGCCTTGTGGTATGGCAGGATTTTATGTTTGCCTGTGCAAATTATCGCCTGACCAATGAATTTGAGGAAAATATACAAGAAGAAGTGATACAGACCGTGCGCCGCCTGCGTAGCCACCCTTGCATAGGCTTGTGGTGCGGAAACAATGAGATGGAGATGTTTCAAGAGCAGGAGGCATATTTTGGTACGGCAAAGACGCGTAGCGACTACATACGTATGTTTGAGCATATTATCCCAAAGATTGTACAGGTAGAGGATCCAGACAGTTTCTATTGGCCTGCCTCGCCATCTTCGGGTGGCGGATTTTTCGAACCGAACGATCCAAACCGGGGCGATGTGCACTATTGGGATGTTTGGCATGCAATGAAGCCATTTACCGATTATCGTAATTATTTTTTTCGTTATGCATCTGAATTTGGCTTTCAGTCGTTCCCATCACGGCCAACCATTGAGACATTTACCTTGCCGGAGGATCGTAATATTTTCAGTCGCGTGATGGAACGCCATCAGCGGAATGGATCTGCAAATGGGCGCATCATGCACTACCTATCGCAGACCTATTTGTATCCAACCACATTTGATACTGTAATTTATGCATCACAGCTGTTACAGGCGGAGGCGATACGTTATGGGGTAGAACACTGGCGCCGAAACAGGGGGCGGTGCATGGGAGCCGTGTATTGGCAGCTAAACGATTGCTGGCCGGTGGCATCTTGGGCATCGATCGATTATTTTGGACGGTGGAAAGCTTTGCACTATTATGCAAAACGGTTTTTTGCACCAGTGATGGTAAGTTGCGAGGAAATCGGAGAATCTGAGGGCAGGCCATCTATAAACGAAGAGTGGATTGCCCCATTGGAGTGCAGTGGGCGAATAAGCGTGGCAAATGAAACAAGGGCGGAGGTTTTTGGTACGCTTTATTGGCAGCTACGTGGAAATGAAGCTAAGATACTGCGCCAAGGAAAAGAAGATTTAAAAGTACCGGCACTGACAAGCATATGGATCGAAAAACTGAATTTTACCGGCACAGACCCCTTGTCAACCTATCTAAGCTATTCTTTTGAAGTAAAGGGGCAGGTTGTTTCTTATGGGACAGTACTGTTTACTGCACCAAAGCATTTTCATTGGCTTAATCCAAACCTGTCCTATCACATAGAGGGGGATACGGTTACAATAAAAGCGGCTTCTTTTGCAAAAAGCGTGGAAATCTCATCTTTGGAGGAACCGGATTTAATTTTAAGCGACAACTACTTTGATATGAGCGATGGAGAATATAAAGTAAAAATAAAGGCCGGTGCACCAAAAACACTAAAACTGGTTTCCGTGTATGATATCGGGAGGCAGTGAAGAGCTTGTAGATGACAAAGGCCTAGTTTCCGCGTACGATATCGGGAGGCAGCAAAATGAAACGAGGATGAAAAGCCTACCTGGGAAAACAGCGTCAACTCCAGTAAAACCAAGGGGTTAACGTTGTTTTCCTTTTTGTATGGATATTTTAATGGATAAATGATAGATTTTGTGATAGAATAAATTCTAACGCAATTGTGGCAAGAACCATTGCCGAAAAACTTGAGGTTAAAATTGTATACAATAGAAAGGTGAACAAACGTGAGAAAAGCAGTATTTTTTGACATTGACGGAACCCTATGGAATCCAGCAACAATGGAAATTTCAGACAGTACGAAAGAGGCAATCCGGTTATTAAAAGAAAAGGGGCACTACACCTTTATTTGTAGCGGGCGGACAAAAGCCTTTATAAAAAATGAGGAATTGCTTGCATTGGGGTTTGACGGCATCATAGCAGGATGCGGAACGCATGTGGAACTGGCAGGCAAGGTTCTGGTACATACAATCATAGAGCATAAAACCCTACAAAATACCTTCCAGATTTTAAAAAAATATAAATTAGTGTCTGTTTGGGAGGGAACAAGCTATATTTATGTTGATGAAGAAAATTTTAGCGATAAGAAATTCCTAAAGATATTAAAGCAGGGCTTAGGGGATGACCTGTTGTCGATTACAGAGCATGAACATGATTGTAAAATAAACAAATTCAGCACAATTACGAAAGATGTTTCGATGGAACCAGTGTTTAAGGAATTGGGAATATGGTATGATTTCATCATTCATAATGAAAAAGTAATGGAAGTCGTACCAAAAGGGTATTCGAAAGCCTCCGGCATTGCGGCAATCTGTGAAGCATTAAACATTTCTACAAAAGATACCTATGCATTTGGCGATAGTGCCAATGATATCGAAATGCTAAAATATGTCGGGCATGGAATTGCCATGGGAAATGGAATGGAAATGGCAAAGGAAGCGGCGGAATACGTGACGGATGGGCTGGAACATGACGGTATTTTTAATGGCTTAAGGCACTATGGATTGATTTAATGGATGAAATAGGAGGAGAGGCCGAATGCGTTTTTTGCATAAAAATGCAAGGGTTTGATGTGCCAAACTACACGTTTTTTGTGCAGTTTGTGTAGATAAATGTTATTTTTGCAGCTAGCTGTGAACAGTAACAAGAGGAAGGGATAGAAATGTCAAAAAATACAATTTATGATGCCAGCAGTATATCTGTTTTAGAGGGGCTAGAGGCGGTACGGAAAAGGCCGGGCATGTATATTGGAAGTGTTTCCAGAAAAGGCCTAAACCATTTAATCTATGAAATTGTAGACAACTCTGTAGATGAGCATTTAGCGGGGGAATGTGATACGATTTGGGTTACCTTAGAGACCAACGGTTCTTGTACGGTAGAAGACAATGGACGGGGGATTCCGGTCGGAATGCATGAAAAGGGGGTTTCGGCTGCAAGGCTGGTGTTTACCACACTTCATGCAGGAGGGAAATTTGATGATTCTGCCTATAAGACAAGCGGTGGGCTTCATGGCGTTGGGTCCTCCGTTGTAAATGCCCTTTCCACCTATTTGGATCTGCAGGTAAGCAGAGATGGGAATATCTATCATGACCGCTATGAACGTGGCATCCCCGTGTTGGAACTTTTAAATGGCCTATTGCCAACGATAGGAAAAACCAAGAAAACCGGCTCCAAAATCAATTTTCTCCCCGATCCCGAAATCTTTGAGAAGACTCAATTTAAAGAAGAAGATGTAAAAAGCCGTCTGCATGAAACGGCATACTTAAATCCAAATTTAACAATATACTATGAAGATAAGCGCAATATACCGTCGGAACATATCACCTACCATGAAGAAGAGGGGATTATAGGCTATGTAAAAGATTTAAATAAAAAGAAAGAGATCATACATGACGTGCTCTATTTTCAAGGCGAAAACGAAGGCATTGCGGTGGAACTGGCATTTCAGTATGCCAATGAATTTCATGAAAACGTTTTAGGGTTCTGCAATAACATATACAATGCAGAGGGCGGGGCTCATCTGACTGGATTTAAGACGGCTATGACATCGATTATCAATAGCTATGCCAAAGAACTGGGCATCTTAAAGGAAAAAGACTTGAATTTTACAGGGACAGACGTTAGAAATGGCATGACCGCTGTTATTTCCGTCAAGCACCCCTCTCCTCGATTTGAGGGACAAACAAAAACAAAACTGGACAATCAAGATGCGGCGAAGGCGACAAACAAGGTAACAAGCGAAGAAATTCAGTTATACTTTGATAAAAACCTAGATACCTTAAAGAAAATAATTTCCTGTGCGGAAAAAGCGGCAAAGATTCGAAAAACAGAAGAAAAGGCAAAGACAAATTTGCTGTCAAAACAGAAATTTTCTTTTGATTCGAATGGGAAGCTGGCCAACTGCGAGAGCAGGGATGCATCCATCTGTGAACTATTTATCGTGGAGGGGGATTCTGCCGGAGGTTCTGCAAAAACAGCCAGAGATCGAAATTTTCAAGCCATCTTGCCCATACGAGGCAAGATTTTAAATGTAGAAAAAGCGAGTATTGATAAGGTTTTGGCAAATGCAGAAATTAAAACAATGATTAATGCATTTGGCTGCGGATTTTCAGAAGGGTTTGGGAATGACTTTGCGATTGAAAAGCTTCGCTATGATAAGATTGTCATTATGGCAGATGCAGATGTGGATGGCGCACATATTTCTACCTTGCTTTTGACCTTGTTTTATCGTTTTATGCCGGAGTTAATCTATGAGGGGCATATCTATATCGCGATGCCCCCACTTTATAAAGTGATTCCAACGAAAGGCGAAGAAGAATATTTGTATGACGATGTCGCCCTTTTAAAATATCGGAAAAGAAAAAAAGGAAATTTTACACTGCAGCGGTACAAAGGCTTGGGTGAAATGGACGCACAGCAGTTATGGGAAACTACACTGGATCCAAAGACAAGGGTGCTAAAGCTCGTTGAAATTGAAGATGCCAGAATGGCATCTGATGTGACGGAAAAACTGATGGGAACAGAAGTGCCTCCAAGAAGAGCGTTTATTTATAGTCATGCACATGATGCGGAATTGGATATATAGCTAATTTGTATAACTTGATTCTGCACAAAAGGATGGGCAGAAATTTAATGTGCATAAAAGAACGTGCAAAAATTTAATATGAACAAAGGGATATGCATAAAAGAATGTGCAGAAATTTAATATGCACAAAGAGATATGCAGAAATTTAATATGCATAAAAGAACGTACAGAAATTTAATATATATAAAGGGATATGCAGAAATTTAATGTGCATAAAAGAATGTGCAGAAATTTAATATGCACAAAGGGATGTGCAGAAATGTGGTGAATGATGAATGTGGATGTAAAAGAAAATATCATACGCACGGATTATTCCGATGTGATGGAAAAATCATATATTGACTATGCAATGAGTGTTATTATTGCAAGGGCACTCCCGGATGTAAGGGATGGATTAAAGCCGGTACAGCGGCGGACCCTCTACGATATGCATGAACTTGGGATACGTTATGACAGGCCATACCGAAAATGTGCCCGTATCGTAGGCGATACGATGGGGAAATATCATCCACATGGCGATAGCTCTATTTATGACGCACTAGTCGTTATGGCACAGGAATTTAAAAAGGGACTCCCGCTTGTGGATGGGCATGGCAATTTTGGCTCGATAGAGGGCGATGGCGCAGCGGCGATGCGCTATACAGAGGCTCGCCTGCAAAAAATAACACAGGAAGCCTATTTAGCAGATCTAGATAAAGATGTTGTAGATTTTGTACCAAATTTTGATGAAACGGAGAAAGAGCCATCCGTGCTTCCGGTAAAAGTGCCGAACCTATTAATCAATGGGGCGGAGGGAATTGCAGTTGGTATGGCGACCAGCATCCCACCCCATAATCTAGCAGAAGTGATTGACGGCGTAAAAGCGTATATGCAAAATCCTGCGATTACAACAGAAAAGCTGATGGACTTTATAAAAGGACCTGATTTCCCCACAGGAGGGATTGTCGTAAATCAAGACGAGCTTTTGCCTATCTATGAAAGTGGGATGGGAAAAATCAAATTACGGGGCAGCGCACAAATAGAACAAGGAAAAGGTGGGAAAGAGCGGATTGTCATAACAGAAATCCCCTATACGATGATTGGCGCCAATATCGGAAAATTTTTAAATGATGTTTATAATTTAGTCGAAACGAAAAAGACCAATGACATTGTAGATATTTCCAACCAGTCGTCAAAAGACGGCATCCGTATCGTAATCGAACTTCGCAAAGGTGCTGATGCGGACAACCTGCTAAATATGCTCTATAAAAAAACCCGTCTAGAAGATACCTTTGGTGTTAATATGCTTGCAGTTGTAGAGGGAAAGCCTGAAACAATGGGGATTCTTGACATTATGAAACATCATGTCAATTTTCAGTACCTACTTGCAACCAGAAAATATAAAACGCTTCTTGCAAAAGAACGAGAGAAAAAGGAAATACAAGAGGGCTTAATAAAAGCCTATGATGTGATTGATTTGATTATAGAGATATTAAGAGGGGCTAGAAATATAAAAGAGGCAAAAACATGTCTCATAAATGGGGAAACGCAAAATATTAAATTTAAATCTGTGGCTTCTAAAAAACAGGCATCACAGCTTCGCTTTACAGAGCGTCAAGCAACTGCCATTTTAGAAATGCGATTATATCGGCTGATTGGCCTTGAAATAGAAGCTTTGATAAAAGAACATGGCAGCACCCTAAAAAACATTGCCAATTATGAAGAAATCCTAAGTAACCGTGGGGCTATGGCAAAGGTGATCATCAAAGAATTAGATATGTTTAAAAAAATTTATAGCAGGGTCCGGCGAACGGTAATTGAAAATGCACCCGAAGCTGTGTATGAAGAAAAGAAAATCGAAGAGATGGAAGTCGTTTTTTTGATGGATCGCTTTGGCTATGCAAAAACAATTGATACCAATACCTATGAACGAAACAAGGAGGCCGCCGATGGAGAAAATAAATATATCATCAACTGCATGAATACGGATAAAATATGTATTTTTACCGATACCGGACAATTGCACCTTGTAAAAGCATTGGATTTGCCCTATGGAAAATTTCGTGAGAAAGGTACCCCCCTTGACAATCTAAGCAACTATGACAGCAGCAAGGAAGAGCTAATCTATATTACAAGCCTTTCTAAAATAAGGAAGAAACAATTACTGTTTGCCACCAAAAAAGGAATTTTAAAGCAAGTGAGTGGCGCTGAATTTGATGTTTCAAAACGTACTACCGCTGCAACAAAACTAGGCATTGACGACACGTTGCATGCCGTACAAATCACAGAGGAGGCGCATAGCATCATCATACAGACAAAGAAAAGCGTGTTTTTACGATTTCTGATAGCGGATATACCGGAAAAGAAAAAGAGCGCGATTGGCGTACGTGGCATCAAATTAGGCAAAGACGATGAAGTGGAAGAATATTATCTGTTAGATCAGGCAGAAGAGAAGACCATTATCTTACATGAAAAAGAAATCGCACTTCATCGCTTAAGGATTGCCGCCCGCGATACAAAAGGCGTGAAAAAAAGTTAAAAGATAAATATAGATTAAATTTTATAAAACGATTTCGTACCTTAAGCGAAAGAGAGCTTTAAAATAAAACAGCTGCTATTTATTCATGTCGGGTAAATACCCCGCCGCTTGTGGTGTTGCCGTTCAACCGTAACCGCTGCTTGCGTCGCCGCCGTTCAACTGTAACCCTGCAGATACCCCGCCGCTTGCAGCGAAGAGATTCATTCAGATAAGCTTTGACTTACAACAGGTGTATAAAATGCTTCATTTGAGCTTCGAAAAATAGTATTGGAAGAGCCCATTTGGTTTACGATGATACGGTTGTCCGCTTCCTGTAAATTGGACATGGAACATTGCAATTGCGTATCGCTTATAAACGTGGTGTGGACTTTTTCCCCATTAAGGAATATACTGCTCCAAGGGGTGAAATTGGTACCGGTAACGCTTAGCATTTTGCCACTTGGAACGGAGCTCGTGATGGTTATATCCGCTACTCCCATGACGAGATTAGAGGCAGGATAGATGTCCTGCTGTTTGTAAGCATACCGCTTCCCATATAAAATATCATATTGCAGAAGGTTCATAGCCTCATAATAGGCGCTATCTTCGCTGGAAGCAGATGATGAAAAACGATATTTTTGATGCAATTGAAACATCGTACCCATATGTATTCCTACTTCATTCGTAATTGCCGCTAGCAATTGATAGGAACAAAGGTCTATATCCTTTTTTTCCATATTAAAATTATTCCAAGTCACGTATTGAGTTTTGAATAAACTGCCACTTGCCATATTTTCCTCGGTTAAGCCCATCGTAGGAAGATGGTCGCCGAAAAACACAACAATCGTTTTTTCATCTCGCTTTGAGAGCATGTCAGTTAAATTTGCAATAAATTTATCCACTTCGTGAAGTTCGTTTACATAATATTCCCATGCATAGTTTGACTCTGGACTGTCCGCACTGGATACAATGACTTCTGGGTGCTCAATCACAGGTTCCGTGGGATAGCTGCCGTGTCCTTGCACCGTGATCGTATAGACAAAATCAGGCTGATCAGGCGTAAAATCCATTGATTTTTTCACTTCATCTAGGAGGACGTTATCGGTAGGCCAAGTTCCTAAAGGGGTATATTCTTGAATATTTATCATTTCTTTGCTTGTAAATGTATCAAATCCCATTTGCGAAAAAGCGTTGGCACGGCTATAGAAATTACCGCCATTATTATGTACGACATGTGTACCATATCCTAATTTAGAAAGATTTCCTGCAATACTTTCGCTGGAATTCGTTTTTAAAATTGTTTTATATGGATATTCGCCAAGACCAAAAAACTGCATACCCATACCGGTTAATATTTCAAATTCAGAATTCGCTGTTCCGGCGCCTACAACAGGTACAGATAGATAGCCGGAAGAAAAATTTTCCTTTAGTTTCCGGAAATTTGGGACTGGATCGATGGAAGTCTCTAAAAAATTGATTTCTGCCGGGTCAACGAAAGATTCCAGCAATACACAGATAATATTGGGCATATCCTTACCTGTGGCAAAAGTTTCGCTTGTAGGGATGGTATCGCCGGTGGAGGAGATGTCGCTCGTTGGCAGCGAGCTGCCGGTGGAGGAGATGTCACTCGCTGACAGTGTGTTGCCGGTTGCTTGTGTTTGTAATACCTGATTCACCGTTTCCGCAGAATAGCCTTTTGGGGCTGTCATGCCTCGGTCTAGGATACTGGCGGAAAAACTGTAAATAAAACCATAGTCCTCATAGCCCTGTGCGATATTTTCAAAGTATCCGGCAAGGATATTGCTGCTTACCGCTGCATTTGTAACCATAGGAATCAACATGGCAAAAGCGCTGATGGACAGCATACACACAATCCGATGAGGCTTGCCCACAAATTTTGGTCCTTTTTTCCATAATACGGCAATGAGAGAAAGGACAAGTACGATACATAAAACGACAAGAATGGTTTCTGCTCGTGTAAAATAATTGCTCTGCATCGTGAATAAATCATTGATCAGCTTTAAATCGGTATAGCTAAAAGGTGTAACCCTCTTTAATAGGATACAGCCATTGATCGTGCCAAGGAACAGCCACAGGAAGCTGATGAAGGTACGGACGCAGAAACGCCTTTTAAAAAAGTAGGTTAGCAGAAGCGATGCATATACAATGGATGAATTGTATAAAAAGACAAGGCTACGGTCAAACACAAAGCGAAATGCATCAACAAAAGAATGCCTTGATATCCATTCAATGATAAAACAAATTGCACAGGAAAGCAATATATGTAAAAAAATGGAATAGCGGTTTAGGAAGGCAAGCAGTTGGCTGCGCTTTATGTTATGTGGATTGCTTTCTTCTTGATTGGAAAAGAAGGTTTCTAATTTAGAATTCTTCGGATTTAATTTTTTTAAATTATATTTTTTACTATTGTACATATGACCATCTTCCTTTATGATTAATATTGTTATGTGTATAAGCTGCATGATGGAACGTGTGTAGCGCAATCATTCGGTTCACGGTACGAAAGAATGTGCCCTTTCATCAGAACGTGCGTAGAGCAATCATCCGGTTCACATGGTAAAGAAATGAAATTTTACGCATTTATGAATGATTTATGAATAAAGTATGAATAACTTGATATAGTAGCAAGATTAATCTATCATTGTTGAAAAGTCAACTAGCTGTATGAAAAATTTATGTTTTAGATAAGAAAAATTAAGAAAATATAAAAAAATTGGTAATTTTTAAGAGTAAATATATTTTTCAAATCGTGTAAGCAGCGGAATAAGGCAAGGGAAAAGGGACAAATGATGTTTACAGTAGAAGAGGCAGAACGTTATCGAAAGGAAACAGCACAATATGGGAGTGTGCTTGGACTTGACAATATGCAGCATCTTATGGAAGAATTAGGGCAGGTTTTAGAAGAGCTTAACGTAATCCACGTGGCAGGGACCAATGGAAAAGGTTCGGTTTGCGCAATGATAGCTTCCATTTTACAGCAGGAACAATATAAAATTGGGAAGTACACCTCGCCCAAAGTTTTCACGGAAGAAGAACAATATGAAATAAATGAAGAACCAATCACGAAAGAGCGGTTTGCGCAGATAACGTGGGAGATAAAAAATGCATGTGTCCGGATTGTAGAAAAGGGATTTCAACACCCCACCTTATTTGAAATCGAAACAGCGGCCGCAATCCTATGGTTTTATGAAGAACAATGTGATTTTGTCCTCTTAGAAACCGGATTAGGAGGAGCATTAGATGCAACTAATATCATTCGGAATCCTATTTGTAGTGTGATTACATCAGTCAGTATGGATCATATGGGCTTTTTGGGCGATACCCTATCGAATATCGCGCAGGCAAAGGCAGGAATTATTAAGGAGGGCTGCCCAGTTGTGACTGTTTTACAAAAGCCTGCGGTCATGGAGGTGCTAAAACAGGCCTGTGAAGAAAAACATGCTACCCTTACGATAGCGGACTGCGAAAGGGCCACAAATATCCGAATGGAGGAACATAGCCTTTTTTTTGACTGGGAAGAATTTGAAAATGTATGCCTGTCCCTAATCGGGGCATATCAGGTTGAAAATAGCATTTGTGCGATAACAACAATACAAATATTAAATCAGTATTTAATTGAACGAGTGAAGATGGAAGATATAGGAAATGAGAAGATTGGAGTAAGACATACGAAAAATGAGAAGCTTGGAATGAGGAACATCGGAATAAAACGTAAAATCACACCGAAAGCAATAAAAGCTGGCTTGGCAAAGGCCAAATGGTCAGGCAGATTTGAATGCATCTGCCAACAGCCTCTCATTATCATAGATGGGGCACATAATGAAAGTGCAGTAGAGAAATTACGAGAAACTTTAGAAATGGGTTTTACAAATTGGAACATAATTTATATAATAGGGGTACTAAGGGATAAAGAGTATGAAAAAATATTAAAATGTATGCTTCCGCTTGCACAAAAGGCCTATACGGTTACACCTAGCCACGAGAGGGCTTTAGACGGAAATACCCTATGTGAAATTGCCGGAAAATTCCATGAAGATGTTACATTTAGTAAAAGTGTGGAAGAAGCAGTCCATGGGGCGATAGAAACGGCTTGTGTGGATGTGGAACCATCCAGTAGCGGAACGCTGATTCTGGCATTTGGTTCCTTATCCTATTTAGCGGACGTAAAAATAGCAGTGCAGAAAGAAGACAAAGGATGGTTGACAAAAAAAAAGTAGAAAAAGCAGTACACCTATTGTTGGAAGGAATTGGAGAAGATACCAAAAGAGAAGGGCTTATCGAAACGCCAAAACGGATTGCAAAGATGTACGAAGAATTGTTTAGCGGTATGGATCAGAATCCAAAGGAACATCTTATGAAAAGTTTTCGTGTTGAAAACAACAGCATGGTAGTGGAAAAAGACATCACATTCTATTCTATTTGTGAGCACCATCTACTTCCATTTTTTGGAAAGGCCCATATTGCATACATACCAGATGGACGGGTAGTGGGCTTAAGCAAACTAGCAAGGACAGTAGAAGTATTTGCAAAAAGACCGCAATTACAAGAACAGCTTACCGCGCAGATAGGGGATGCCCTTATGCAGCACCTTAGAGCCAAAGGAGTCATGGTGTGTCTGGAAGCGGAACATATGTGTATGACCATGAGAGGCGTAAAAAAACCGGGGAGCAAGACAGTTACCTATGTCACGAGGGGAACCTTTGAAACGGATCAGTCATTGCAGGCAACCTTTTTCCGATTAATCGGAAAGTGAGTCCTACGAATAAAAACGTTCTGTTGAATTGCGCAAGGGAAAGCGATAGAGATACTGTGTAAGGGAAAGCGATAGGGATAGAATGAAATATTTAGACAATTTATTAAAAACTACGGACTATATAGCCATATTAAATGAGCTAGAACAAGTAGAGGCAGGGCGCCGTTTTTGCAAACACGGACTGTCTCATTTGCTGTCGGTAGCAAGAATCGCTTGGATTGAAAATCTAGAACAGAATTTTAACATGGAAAAAGAAATGATCTATTTAGCGGCTTTTCTTCACGATATCGGAAGGCTAGAGGAAGACAAAAGTGGAATTCGCCACGAACAAAGTAGTGCTGTCATTTCCGAGCGGATGCTAACCCAGTTAGGCTATCCACAAGATAAAATGCGTGAAATAGGAGAAGCAATCATTTCCCACCGTGGTGATATGGCGCAAAATGTGGAAGCTCATGAGGGAATGACACTGGGGCGACTAATAAAAAAGGCAGATAAAATGTCTAGAAATTGTTTCAACTGTAAAGCAAGCGTAGAATGCAAATGGCCTTTTGAAGAGAAAAATTGGGAAATTATAAGGTGAAATAAAAGCAGATGGGAGAGGTAGGGGGAAAAGTAGATGGGAGAGGTAGGAAAAAATGCAGATAGGAAATCAGATTTTTGATGTCAAATCACATACCTATATCATGGGTATTTTAAATAGGACGCCGGATTCTTTTTCAGATGGAGGGGAATTTTTCAATGCCGATGTGGCACTTTATCGCGTACAGGACATGATAAAAGAGGGTGCCCATATCATTGACATAGGCGGAGAATCTACAAGACCGGGACATGAGCAAATAACAGAACAGGAAGAAATAGAGCGTACTGCCCCCATTATTTCACTTGTCAAATCAAGATTTGATATACCAATCTCGATTGATACGTATAAGGCAAATGTTGCAAGTCAAGCGCTAAGGGCTGGCGCTGATCTAGTAAATGACATATGGGCGCTTGCCTATGATGCCAACATGGCGAATCTCATTGCAAAAACCGGCTGTGCATGCTGTCTTATGCATAATCGCAATCATTTAGATGATACGAATTTTTTAGAGGGTATGAAATCAGATTTACAAAATTCGATAGACATTGCTGTAGATGCCGGAATTAGGGAAGATAACATAATACTAGATCCCGGGGTAGGATTTGGTAAGACCTATGAACAAAATTTAGAAGCCATATCCTGCTGTGAACAGCTGCATACGTGGAGATATCCACTTCTACTTGGGACTTCCAGAAAATCGGTCATAGGATTGGCGTTAGACCTTCCGGTTAAAGAGCGGCTAGAAGGCACCCTTGTTACAACGGTAATCGCGGTCATGAAGCGCTGCGCCTTTGTAAGAGTACATGATATAAAGGAAAATGCAAGGGCAATTCGCATGGCGGAAGCAATTCGGGACGATTGGAAAAAGTAATGGACATGCGCAAAAGAAGAAGGATGGAAACAGGCAACAAAGAACAGATAAATGACAGAAAGAACAAATGAATGACAGAAAGAACAAATGAATGACACAAAGAACAAATACATGACACAAAGAACAAATGCATGACACAAAGAATAGAGGAGGATAGAAAGGAGAAGCATCGTGGATCAAATACGTATTAAAAATTTAGAGGTATATGGAAATCATGGCGTATTTCCGGAAGAAAATAAGCTTGGGCAGAAATTTTTAATCAATGCTACGTTGTATACAAGTACACACGAGGCAGGATTAAATGACGATTTAACAAAGTCGATACATTATGGCGACATTTGCCATTATATAACAAAATATATGATAGGGCATACATTTAAATTAATCGAATCGGCGGCGGAGAATCTAGCGCGCGCCCTGCTTTTGGATACGCCAAGGCTGGAAAAAATACGCTTGGAGATTCTAAAGCCGTGGGCGCCTATCGGGTTGCCCATAGAATCCGTATCGGTGCAGATAGAAAGAGGCTGGCATCAAGCATATATTGCATTTGGTTCCAATATAGGGGATAAAAAATTATACATAGAACAGGGAATTGAACGATTGTCCAAGCGAAAAGGCTGTCAGGTGAAAAAAATTTCCTCTTTCTTTGAAACGGCACCCTATGGAATGACGGAGCAGGACAATTTCATAAATGGCTGTTTGGAACTTAAAACCATATTGATGCCAATGGAACTGTTGAGAGAACTTCAAAAAATTGAGAAAGAGGCAGGGAGGGAACAAACGGTACATTGGGGACCAAGAACACTTGATTTGGATATTATCTTTTATGATGATATCGTTACGGAAGAATTTAACTTGACCATTCCCCACATCGATATGCATAATCGTGAATTTGTGCTACAGCCGATGAGCGAATTGTGCCCATTAAAACACCATCCAGTTCTAAACAAGACGGTGTTGGAACTCTATACGAAATTAAAGCAGTAGCGAAAAATGAAACTTAATACTTAATATTTAATACTTAATCATTAATACTAGACAGCCAGCTTGCTCCGGAAGATATCCATTGGCGTACCACAGGTTGTTGATGGAAAAAGCGTATTTTGCCCACCTAGGCAAATTGCGCGGGAAAAATCCTATTGCCTGTTTTTAGAAAAGGCATTTTACAGTTTGATTCTCGACCAGCGTATAGGGGAATACCATCTTCCCAAAGGCTCAATCATTATTGGCGCAGGAAACCGCGCACAAGACAATGCGATTGTAAAGCCAATGCCCTCTGCCCTCATTAACCGCATGTTTCACGTTGCATTAATCGCATCACGATTGGCTTGTTTGGGCAGGGCAAAACGGAATTTACCCATATATTATTGAAAAAAAACGTTCCTATGCGCGGATTAGTCGTAGGCAATCTGCAACGCCGGACATTCCCCGTCCAAACTGGGTTGTCTTGCAAGAATCGCTTGATGGCCGCACGTTTGGCGCACTGCTTGATACATCCGGCTCTATGGATCGCAAACTGCTTTCCACGGCGCTAGGTGCAATCGCCTCTTTTAGTGTCGCCCGCGACGTACCCTGCCGTAAGAGTGGCTTTTTGCGATGCAGATGCCTATGACGCGGGTTACATACGCACAGAAGACATTGCCGGCACGGTAAAAGTCAAAGGTCGTGGTAGCACGGTTTTGTAGCCGGGGATTGAACTGCTTCTAAATGCACAAGATTTTTCAAAAGACGCGCCAATACTCATTATCACGGATGGATATTGCGACAGGCTCATTTTATATGGACGCGAACATGCCTTTTTAATTCCACAAGGTGCAAACTTGCCATTTGTGCCAAAGGGGAACGTATTTCGAATCTGCTAGAGATTTAACGAACGGAAGGGCTGGCAAATAGAATATTTTGTTTGAAAAGATTTAACGAACAAAAGGGTTGACAAATAGAATATTTTGTTTTAGAATTATGAAAGAAATCAGGGGCGCCTATATGGCTGAGATAAACCTAAAGTTTAGTCCCTCATTACCTGATCCAGATAATACTGGCGTAGGGAGATTGTGTAAACAAAGACAAAAGGCAGACATGCCAATCAACATACCTTATGAAGCATTCATATTTCGATCGTTCCATAAGGATGCATTTGTGAAACATAATCGTAACCCTGCATAGAACGCAGGGTTTTTTGTATTGTCCATTTGGAATAGGGTACGCGGTTTTTTTGTATTGTCCATTGGAATAAATCACGCAGATTTTTTTGTATTATCCATTGAAATAGGGCACGCGAGTTTTTGTATGGTCTAATGGGTGTGATATTTTTAAGCTTAGCCGCGTTTTCCACAAGAGGAATCATCTCGTAAAATAAAGAGGGGAGAAGAAGTATGAATGCAAGTGTAGCAATTCAAGTTTTGCCGGATGCAACAAGCGAAACAGAAGTAATCCGTATTGTAGATGCCGTCATCGACTACATAAAGGGAACAGGTTTAAACTATTACGTAGGGCCTTTTGAGACAACAATTGAGGGGGAGTACGACCGGTTGATGGATATCGTAAAGGAGTGCCAGCATATTGCAGTAAAAGCGGGCGCACCTTATGTTGCATCCTATGTCAAAGTCGTTTACAGACCAAAAGGAGACGTATTGACCATTGAAAAAAAAGTTACAAAACACCACCAATAAATTAATACCCGTAGCAGCGATTACAGCATTGCTGGTCATTTGGCAAATAGTTTCTATGATTGGCCTAGTGCCAAAATTCATGTTACCCGCACCACTAGAAGTAGTACAGGCGTTTGTGGGCGATTTCCCACTGCTGATGCAGCATACAAAGGCAACGATGATAGAAGCTTTTTTGGGACTGTCCATTGGGATATTTTTAGGATTTATTGCCGCAGTATGCATGGATCGCTACCCTCTGGTCTATAAAGGACTGTACCCAATTGTGGTTCTGACACAGACGATCCCAACCATTGCAATCGCCCCACTTTTGGTCTTGTGGATGGGCTATGACATGGCGCCTAAGATCATGCTGATTGTAATTACGACCTTTTTTCCCATTACGGTGGGCCTATTGGATGGATTTCGTTCTGCAGATCAAGATGAAATTGATTTATTGAAAGCAATGGGAGCCTCACGGATGCAGATTTTCCGCTATATGAAACTGCCCGGTTCTTTGCACTATTTTTTCGCAGGACTGCGTATATCTGCGGCATATTCAGTCGTGGGAGCGGTCATAGCGGAGTGGCTTGGAGGCTACTATGGCCTTGGCGTTTATATGGTAAGGGTGAAAAAATCATATTCGTTTGATAAAATGTTTGCGGTCATTTTCTTTATTTCAGCAATCAGCCTTCTGCTCATGTGGCTGGTAAGCCGACTACAGATGGTTCTTATGCCTTGGGAAAATGTAGGAAGAAAACAAAATGAAAACGCCACAGATGCAGGGGACACACATGAAGAATATCCGATACATGAAACGGTAAGTGGAAAACGCCATAGATGCAGGGGGCACACATAAAGAATATCCGATACATAAAACGGTAGGTGGAAAACGCCACAGGCGCAGGAGATACACGCAATTATGCAACTATAAATGCAATTAAAAAGTAAAAATACTACAGCCACAAGGGACACGGCAGTCAAGAGGAAACCCAACAGGCAGACAGGAGCAAAAAATGAAGATGAAAAAATGGATCGCGTTTGTTTTAGGCATTTGCCTTATTGGAACGCTAATAGGATGTGGAGGCAAAGAGCAAGGATCAAAAGAAAGTGCACAACTAGAAACTGTTACGATTGTACTAGACTGGACTCCGAATACGAACCATACGGGGCTTTATGCGGCATTGGCAAATGGATATTTTGAAGAAGCAGGGTTAGATGTAAAAATTATACAGCCGCCACAAGATGGTGCGACCGTATTAGTAGCGTCCGGGGATGCACAATTTGGGATTGATTTTCAAGAATATATGGCACCGGCATTTGCAACCGAAGAACCGATGCCGATTACAGCGGTAGCGGCAATTATCCAGCATAATACCTCCGGTTTTATTTCATTAAAGGAAAAAGGAATAGCCGGTCCAAAAGATATGGCAGGACATACGTATGCAACGTGGGATATGGACGTAGAAAAAGCAATATTGAAATATATCATGGAAAAAGATGGCGGAGATTATAGTGCGCTTAACATGGTACCAAGCACGGTTTCTGATGTAGTCACTGCATTACAGACAGACATGGATCTGGTTTGGATTTATTATGCATGGGATGGTATTGCTACAAAATTGGCAGGATTAGAAACAAATTATATAAATCTTGCAGATGTGGAAGAAGTCCTTGATTTTTATAGCCCGGTTATTATTGCGAACAACGATTATCTTTCTAACAACAGCGAGCAGGCAAAGGCATTTTTAGCGGCAGTGAAAAAAGGATATGAGTTTGCCATAGAAAATCCAAAGGATGCGGCAAAAATTCTTTGCGATGCGGCACCGGAGCTAGATGAAAACCTCGTACTAGAAAGCCAGAAATGGTTGGCAGACCAGTATCAGGACGATGCTAAAAATTGGGGCACGATTGATGCAGCAAGATGGGATCGGTTTTACAATTGGCTCTATGATCAAGGTGTCATTACAACAAAAATCCCCGATGGTTTTGGATTTTCCAATGACTATCTAGAATGAATCTCCTCACCGCAAGCGGCGGGGTATCTGCCCGGAGTGAATAAATAGTTTAACTGAATTGGTACAGTAAACAGCTATTTTAAACGGATGCAGGAACAGGCGTAGGAAATAGTCGCAAGGAACAGATTCTTTTGGCAGAGGCGTTTATACAAGGAGGGGTATATGGCGGAAAATATAATTTTAGATGCAAGGCATATTACCCATCGCTATGATCAAATAAATATTATCGAGGACATCAGCCTTTTTTTAAAAAGAGGGGAAATCATAAGTCTGGTAGGGGTGAGCGGTGTTGGCAAAACAACCTTATTTCATACACTTTCAGGACTGATTTCTCCGGTAGAGGGAACTGTCCTTTTAGAGGGGAAAAACATAACCGGACAGAGCGGACATATAAGCTATATGCTGCAAAAAGATATGCTGTTCCCCTATTTTACAATCGAAGATAACATAGCTATGCCTTTACGTATGAAAGGGATAGGCAAAAAACAGGCCCGACAAGACGTGGGGAAGCGTTTAGAAAGTTTTGGACTTTTGGGGACACAAAAACAATATCCTTCACAGCTATCCGGCGGTATGCGTCAACGTGCGGCGTTGTTGCGAACCTATCTGTTTTCTGCTAAAGTGGCTCTTTTAGACGAGCCGTTTAGTGCTTTGGATGCGATTACAAAAGCAGAGATGCATGCATGGTATCTAAAGGTGATGGAACAGATAAAAATGTCTACGATATTTATCACCCATGATATAGATGAGGCAATCTTACTGTCAGACCGTATTTGCGTCATGACAGGAAAACCCGGAAAATTAACGGCCATGATTGCAGTAGAAGAACCTAGGCCGAGGCAAAACGACTACAATGTAAGCAGTGAATTTTTGGAATATAAAAAACAGGTTTTAAGTTTACTAAAGCAAAACTAAAAGCAAGTGACAGCGTATCGAAACGACTGTGCTAAATAGCCTGCCCCGAAAAAAATCAGTGGAGCAGGTTTTTGGTGTTTTTGAGGGTATATCAATATTTGCGTTCGCTTATTTTCGCATTTGTGTTTTGAAACAGTCAGTGGTATAATATTAAGGTATCAGAAAGCTCCTGCGATGCTCTCAAATGCGATATTTCGGACATCATGGAAGTGGTTTCGTGATAAAACCCGATGAAACGGAGGTGGGCTGAACATGGCTCATGCAAACGATTTTGACGAATATAGACGTCTCGGCGAGCCGGAAAAAGCAGAGAAGTCGAAGATTTGGCAGACTGCTATCGGTTTGCAGCAGGTAGATGGATTAACGCCCTCCGAATATCTCATTGAAGCAGCAAAGCAGAACATCGAGGGGGAAATAACCATCTATGAGGTGCAGGAACGGATTGATGGCTATTACAAAGTGAGGCCTGCAAGGGTTGCCGATGACCGCACCGAAGAAGCCGACAAGGTTTCCGCCCGCATTGCCGAAATTCTTTCAGAAAAGACATTTACTTTTAGCCCCGCCGAATATATCACCATCCACAAGCGGTTGTTTGTAGGCATATATAAATTCGCCGGGAAAATCCGTGACTACAATATTTCAAAAGACGAATGGGTGTTAAATGGCGAAACGGTGTATTATGCTTCTGCCGACAGTATTCGCGCCACGCTCGATTATGATTTTGAGCAGGAAAAAGCTTTTGTCTACAAGGGTCTGACCAAAGAGCAAATTGTGGAGCATATCACCAAATTTGTGTCCGGCATATGGCAGATTCACGCCTTTGGCGAGGGCAATACCCGCACCACGGCGGTGTTTACGATGAAATATTTTCGGACATTCGGCTTTACTGTTACCAATGACTTATTTTCCGATCATTCGTGGTATTTCCGCAACGCCTTGGTTCGGGCGAATTATAGCAATTATAAAAACAATGTCTATTCAACGCTTGAATACCTAGGTCGCTTTTTCGGGAACTTGCTTTTAGATGAAAACAATCCGCTTAAAAATCGTGATTTGCGCGTGTCTGCGGACAATGGAATGGATGTCACAGAAAATGTCCCTGTAAAAGTAGAAAATGTCCCTGTAAAAGCAGCAAATGTCCTTATAAAACGCAAGGATGAAATTGTTAAAATGCTGTCCGTCAATCCGAATTTGACTGCTGAAGAATTGGCTGGCACATTTTCTGTTACAGGTAAAACCATTAAGCGTGATTTTGCCACCCTAAAAAAGGATGGCAGGATAAAGCGCGTAGGTTCGGACAAGACAGGGTATTGGGAAGTGACTGAGTAAATCGTTCTATCCTGTTTCATTCCTGCTTTTGTGTTCGTGGCATGGGATATAATTTCCCTGTTCTTCGGGTTTGATAAATAAAAATTTATCAAGAAAATAAAGGGAAATTATGAATAATCAAGGTTCTTGGTTTTGCGTGAAGGCAAGAGGATAGCTGCGCGTCTGTTTTCGGAGAATCATTTACTGAGGGCTATCCGGATGATGGTGAGATTTCGGTGATTTATCTGCATCATGATTATATTGGCAAGCGTTATGCTCATGCGTTGTTCAGCAAAATTGAGCAAGAACTGTTTTCGGCGGGATATACACATATCGTGCTTGATGTTTTGTCGCAGAATAACCGTGCCGTAAAGTTCTACGAAAAACATGGATATACCAATGTGGACAAAAGATTTGTGATGCTGGGCGCGAAGGATTATCCGTTGACTGTATTCCGAAAAGGCGTTTGAGATCATGCCTTCGCTTGCCACATGAACAAAACACATGAGAAACAGTTGGAGAAAATAACAAATTGAAAATAGCCCGATAAAAAGGAGCACTCATGACAAATATATGGATAAGACCAATTAATGAAGCCGAGTATGGCATACTCGAACGGCTTTTATATGAATCTTTGCACATCCCGCCAGGACATGAACCGTTTCCTTGGGATACGATATACCTACCCGAAATTTATGTTTATATCAAAGACTTTGGAAAGAAGGACGATATTTGTTTTGTAGCTGAAACAGACGGGCAGATTGTTGGTGCGGCGTATTCTCGTATCCTTTCGGAATCTGACATAAAAGGTTTTGGTTATATTGACGACAAAACACCTGAACTTGCGATCTCCGTTCTTCCTGGCTGTCGCGGCAAGGGGATCGGCAGAGAACTTTTGGATGCTTTGAATATTGAACTTTCAAAGCGCGGGTATACCAAAATCTCGCTGTCTGTGCAAAAAACAAATCCCGCGCTACGCCTTTATAAGCGAGTAGGCTATAAGATTATCAAAGAGCAGGAAACGGACTATTTGATGGTCAACAACCTTCGCTCACCATAATCGACAAATTGAATTTTATGGAGGTGCAAATTATGAAAGCAATATTAGTTTTTATCGATGGAACAACTTGCGACATGAGACATCGCATACCGATGCAGGGAACGGCAGAGTTTTTCACCGATGAAAATATGATGAAGGATATTCCAACAGTCGGAAGTGTTGAGTGCATGGTCGAATTGGCGCGAAATTATCATTTAATATATATCGGAGCAAGACCTGCCGAATATGATGAAATAACCACTAAATGGTACAGTACAGAAGGTTTTCCTGACGGCGAGGTATATTGCGGTAAAAATCAAACTGAAAGAATGAATATCGTGAAAAAACTGAAAAAGAAATATGAATTTCACGCGGGAATAGGCGACCGTTGGGACGATAATGAACTCCACTTGGAATTAGGCGCAAAAAGTATTATATTGCAGGAATGGACTCCAAATTGGGATACTGTGAAGAAATATCTATAACCTAATGAATTGAAATTTGAAGGAGGAACGATAAGGTAATGAGTAAAGCGAGAAAGCAGACGATAATCTGCTATGGCATTACATTATGTATTTTCGTGGCCATTTTCCTGTGGGGGCGTTTCGGTTCTATCACAGGCGATGAACTTGGATATAGTCTCTTGGGGTTCTATATTATTATGCCGCTAACTTCTTTGATTATTGGTTTAGTCATGGGAATTAAGTGCATTTATTTGAAATGGTTTTATCCTGTCGTGTTTGGAATACTCGGGTTTTTCATCCCTGTTTTTGTGTTTGAAGCATGGACTGCAATTTCCCTGTTCTTCTCGTTAATTCCTGCGTTTTTGGGTGTATTGGTAGGTTGGATCATATATAAAGTTCGTAAAAAATAGCAGTGCAAAACCAATCTTAGTTTCCATGTTAGGCTGTCAAATTCCAGTTCATAGGGTGCGATCAACAAGAATTTGTAAAGGAGTAATATTCATGATTATAGTTAAAACAAAATATTTCGGTGATTTGGAAATCAACGAAGAAAGCGATTTTGAATATTTAGATGTAAAAACAAACCTAACGGGCGAGGAAAAAGACGTAAATATTGTGCTGGCAGGTTGCGATAGTGACGGCAAGAAAACGGCAAATGCTATTGAAATAATCAATCAATATAAGGCAATTGATATAATCAATCAATATCCCGAATGGAATGCGCTCGCCAAAAAAGCAATCATCGGCGCGTTTCCCGTTGATAAAACGGTATGCTTTTATTTCAAGTGCCATTTCGACTGTTTGGAAAAAGAAGTGCTTGAAGAAATATTTGGCACATCTGATTTTGAGGCTATTGATATAAACGATGTAACGGAAAAACTGCCATTACCCAATTTGCTTTTTGACGTTGAAGACGGTAAATTGAATTTATCGGTGGATTACAAGGTAGCAGCCGAATATACGGATGAAATATTGTGCGTAAAGGTAGATGAGAGCATGAATATTATCGGATTTTCTCAGGAGAGTTAGAACTCGTACCTATTACAGTTTGTATGGCTCGATAAACAAGAATTTGCATGGTGATTAAGAATTACTTACAGAAAATAATTCAGTAATAAATGGCAGGGGCATGAAAATGGGACTTTTTACAAAACGGGTGAAAAATCCAGAAGATGAATTTAAGATTACGGTTACAGATGATTTTGTGCACATTGAGCATCCGAAACGAAAAACGGAAGAAATACGTTGGGAGGACATCAACGAAGTCAGATTGGTTAATACTGACGCAGGCCCCACGGTGCCAAAGGTTTGGCTGGCGCTGATTGGTGTGGAAAGCCGTTGCTTACTTCCCCAAGGAACATCTGGGTATGACGCTGCCTACGACATTGTGTCTAAAAATGATGGCTTTAGCGTGAATTATCAGTTCTCTCATGTCTTAAACGACCTATATAATTATTTCATTTTAGGAGATATTAAATTATTAAACAGTTGGCAAAAGAAAAATAATCTACCTGATGATTTGGCGACTGTATTCACAACGAGTGTTGATGGCGACAATGCTGTATCGGAAGGTATCATCCTTCCTATGGTTGGCATAAATGATTACCCGTACACAGTTATTTTTCGTTTTTCGAGTGACACACCGGAGCTACTAAAAAAAGAAAACCGTTTGCAAATAAGGCAAAGCGGCTATTCTCTTAAAGTGGAGAATAATGTACTTACGCTGTTTACATGGTCAATATTAGAACAATTTACGGATGACAATGTTAATACGCTGATGGATATTTATAGTAAACATGATTTTCCGCAAATTGAACTTGAAAATGGATGGTATAGTGTTGAGATTATTGGAGGAGAGACTCTGCAGGAGGAAGAAATTAAGAATATTAAAACTCACAAAATTGAACGGTTTTTGTCGTTTGAACCTACTTTTGAATTTATTTTGAAAAAAACTGATAACCAGCAGAAAGGAAATGTTGATATCCATTTCAATTTTGCAATAGAAAGTTCAGAGTATTAGACTTCTGCATTTATGTGGTTTTCCCTGTATTGTAATATGTTGATGAACGGTCAAATTTAGAGAAAAATATTCTTGAATGTCACGCTAACTGACAACTCCGTAGACTTAGATTTTGAAGAACGGCGAGGGGCAAAATGGGCTTATTTGATAAGCTGTTTAGCAAAAAGGCAAGTCGCTGTTCTATTGATAGTCGGAAGGAGGTGAGCGAAATTGACAAAGTCAGAGCTTCTTCGGACGGCTGTTTTACTACGTCGCAGCAATCGTGCTGATCAAGCTGGCTGATCCAATTTTTATAGACGGCGACACACGGGTAACGCAGCGTTTCATCATCAAGGAATCGCTGGCGGCAATCGCGTGGGTCAGCGCCGTCATGTGGCATACTGTTGTGAATGAGCAGGTCGATTATAGCGCGTTCAGGGAAAACATCGCCCAATATCAGAATGTTATTGAGTTGATTGAATTCGGCGGAATCGACACACGGGGCGTAACGACCGGACTGGTGGTGCTACCGAAGGAGTACGCGAAACTGTCACAAGGTGGCGCGGTGCTGATCTATGCGAATGAGAGTGGCGCGGATGTGTTTTTCTTTCGGAGGCACGAACTGTCCGGCGGCTTTTCAGGCTTCGTCTATACCGCCGACGAAAAAAATGGGGGTACGTAGATTCGGATTAAAAAGATACGGAGAGAAAGTGGTGTACAACCGACAATAGGTGTTGTAATATAGTGATTGCAGAGTAAAGAGGCAAACATTCAAGGTGGCAATCATTGATATCCTGAAAATGCTGCGTCGTGGTTATGATATTATATATAACCGCAGCAGATTGGAATTTGTAAATGCACAAGGAGATATGTATATGTCAATAGGGCTTCAAATTGGGAGAACAAAGCAACTCGAAAAACAAGAATTACCGTTTGGCGGTAGAATGAAGTAAAACATGGCAAGGAAGATGTAGCAAAAAACCTGGGAAGCGGTCATTGATGGCGTAAGCCACACCTTTACCCTTTTTGTCATATATTGCAATAGTGATGTCAGAGATCATTCGTTATGACATGGCTATACATCCATGGGAACAAACGGAGGAACTTGTGATGATGTAATCATCATGATATAATATCCACAAAATGAAAGGAAAGGAATATGGATAAAAGATATGAAAAAAACAATACTATTTGATTTAGACGGGACAATGATTGACACGGAAGTTGTAGTAACAACCTGTGTGCAATATGCACTGCGGCATGTTGGAATTGAAGAGCCAAACTTAGAAAATTTACGTATATTTATAGGACCACCTCTTTTTTCACAATTCCAGCTGATCTATGGGCTTACGCCAGAACAGGCCGAAATTGCCGTGGAAAAATATAGGGAACGATATAAGAAAGGGGGAATACAGGAAAGTAAGCTATACCCTCATGTAGAAGAAACCCTACATAATTTAAAAGAAAAAGGCTACAAAATCGCTTTGGCATCATCAAAGACGGAACCGGCATGTATACAGCTACTCGAACATTTTCAGATAGCCCATTACTTTGATGTCATAGGCGGCGGGAGGGAGGATCGGAAAATCAATACCAAAATTCTGGTATTGCAAGACGTAATGGGACGTTTAAACCAGAAGGATCCAAAAGAACTCGTGCTGGTTGGTGACACAAAATACGATGTAGAGGGGGCAAAAGAGGCAGGCATCGATTGTATTGCTGTGGCCTATGGATTTGGAACACCGGAAGAACTGCAGGCGGCTGGGGCTACCTGTATCTGTGATTCATTGGAAGAAGTGGAGCTTTACATAGATGGATTATAAAAAAAAACCGAAGGCAACAGAGCAGAAAAGGAAAGAGCCAAGGTTTGCTGGATCGAGCATAGAAGAACAAAGGGGCACAAAGCAGAGGGCTTTCGTAAAACTCTGGAATGTACTTTATCCGGTACTTGCTTATTTTGTGCTTATGAATGTTGTAATTTATATGGAAGCACTGTTCTTTCATTTTAACCATGAAAAATATGCACAGTATTATATGATGCTACAAACAGTGGCAGGCGTAGTTTCCATACCATTTGTATATTCTTTTTACCGCAGGGATAAATTATATGCCACCTCATTCCATCAACGGACAAGCCGGCAGGCAAGCCAATTTAAAAACACGAAGCAAAACATCGTGAATGCGCTAGAAACGTTGCTATGTGGAGCAGTGGCAGGCATTGCATTAAATAATATCATAGCCTTGACGAACTTATCGGCAGAATCTGCAGGCTATCAAGAAGTAACAGCACAATTTTTTGCAGGAGCGGTGATATTTGAACTATTGGGTGCATGCCTTATCATTCCGCTCGTGGAGGAATTGCTGTACCGTGGTGTAGTATATGCGAGAATGCAGGATCTTGTCGAAAGAAAGGTGGCGGCAATTTTGTCTGCACTGCTGTTTGGAGCATTTCATTTTAACCTGGTACAGTTTATTTATGCAGGGATTTTAGGACTGCTGATGACCGCATGTTTGGAAAAATCACATCATCTATATGGAGCAATATTCGCACATATGGGAGCCAATTTTACATCGATACTTCGCGCTGAAACGAATCTGTTTGACTGGATGAATGCAGGCAGGGGAATCTATGCGGTGGCAACGACTGTGGCACTTGTCATCTGTATTTTACTGTTAATGCCTAAGTTTTCCACCAAAATGAATCCATGATCCTTAAAAAAGCACTTCGGGGGGAAACTTAGAATCAATAAGGGCAATTGAAACCTCATGAAATAAATTCCAATTGCCCTTTAAAAGCCTACACCAAATCAAATTTTTTAATCCAATATGAAATCTGAAGCAGATAGGCAATCATCTGGGGACCTGCCATCAATTGCCCATACCATGGTTTTCCATAATCTTTCGGACTTTCCAGAAACTGCATCACTTTTTTCTTATCTACAATTTCAAGCAAAGGAGCAGAACTTTTATAAATCTCTGCTTTTAGCCTATCGCCCAATAAGCGCTCATAGCCTTTGTCATACGTTTTTGGATAAGGGCTTTTTTTACGATAAAGTATCGTATGGGGGAGAAGGTCCTTGCCGGTTTCAATTAAAAGGCTCTTTGTGACATTGTTATAGCATTTCATCTCCCAAGGAATATTAAATACATATTCCAAAATACGGTAGTCTGCAAAGGGAACACGGGCCTCCAAGCCGGAATACATGCTAGTGCGGTCCATACGGTTTAGCAAGGTAGCCATAAACCAACGGACATTTAACCATGAAACTTCACGGCGACGCCTTTTAAAATCAAATTCTAGTTTATTTGATAATGTTTGCTTATCATTTTCTTCGCTTGGCATTGGAGTTTGGGCAATAGAAGCGTCATAAGCCGCTTTTGCATATTCCTCCAAATGAATTTCCCGTAAGAAATCAGAACGAAGCAAAGCAGTTCTTGGCCTCATGTCATACGACCAAGGAAAATGGTCTTGCTTTAGCAAATCTTCCCGATGAAACCAAGGATAACCACCAAAAATTTCGTCTGCAGATTCTCCCGTAAGTGCCACACGATTGCTCGTTGCAACTTGAGAACAAAAGTAGAGTAAAGAGGACTCCACATCGGACATACAAGGCAAATCCCGTGCATCGACCGCATCGTATAAATAATCGGCCTGTATTTGATTGGTGCATTCAAGATATGTATGATGGCTGTCAATATGCTCGACCATAATATCCACAAAAGGCCGGTCTAAGGAAGACTGAAAAGAATTGGATTTAAAATTCTCTTTATTTCCGGCAAAGTCAAAGGAAAAAGTATCAAGCTGTTTGCCCTGCTTTTTTAATTCCCTGCTGCAAATGGCAGAAACAAGGCTGCTGTCCAACCCACCGGATAGGAACGTGCAGATTGGTACATCGGAAATCATTTGGCGTATGATGCTGTCCTGTACAAGATGCGATACCTTCTTCACCGTTGCCTCATAGCTGTCCGTGTGCACCCTTCCTACAAGCTCCCAATAAGTGGCATCCTCTATCTGTAAATGATTGGGGGAATTTTCGATTGAATTGAAAGGCATATCTAGGCTCATCGGTTTTCTTGTTGGTGCAGATATCCGAAGCACATGCCCGGGCAGTACCTCTTTCATGTCTTTAAAAACACCATGCCCAGGTGTTCTAGCAGGACCAAGCCCGAATATTTCCCCCCAACTTTCCTGATTTAGCTTCGGGGCAATACCGTAGGAAAACAATGCTTTTGGTTCGGAGCCAAAGACAAAGGACTCCTGCGTCATTTGATAAAATAAAGGCTTTACACCGAGTTGATCTCTACCTAGGAACAACTCATCTGTAGAGCCATCATATAGTGCGAAAGCAAAAATCCCATTTAGCTGTTGAATAAAAGAAATACCAAATGCAAGATAGCCATTTATAATATATTCTGTGTCGCTAGTCGTTTCCCATGCAAGGTCAAAAGGCTTTAAAAGAACCTTTAATTCTTTCGTATTATACAATTCCCCATTATATACAAGTGTACAAGCTTTTCCAAATCCACGCTTTATCATAGGCTGCTTTCCACCACTGACATCGATGATGGACAGTCTCGTATGGGCTAGCCCGGCATGAGAGGAAAGCCAGATATGGTTGTCGTCCGGTCCCCTATGCAGCAGGCTTTCTTTCATAGCGTATAGACGCTGTAGCCACTTTGGGTCTTCCGTATAATTAAATTTCGTTTGATAAAATCCTGCAATGCCGCACATAAACGTCCTCCCATTGAAAAATATATGATGAAAAAATCCATTTATGACAACAGCCCCATCAATGGCGTATGCAAAAAGAGCTATAAAAACCTCAGTCAAAAACGAGGTAAACTAAGTCTGCAAGGGCACTGGGTGCGGACTTTTAATGACAGGCTGAAGCTGCATATACGTAAGTGCTTTGATAATCGTATCCGGCAAAAGGTTTACATGGGCCACCATAGAGTTTGGCTTTGTAACATAGTTGTCTTGACCAAAGGGAACAAAATAAATATTTTTTGTATTTAATAAAATACCAATGTTTTTTAAATTCATTCCAAGGGCGTCGTTTGTAGAAAGTGATATAACAAGTGGCTTATTGTTGCGAAGATGTGATTTTGCCGCCATAAGGACAGGAGTATCGGAAATCCCGTTAGCCAGTTTCGACAGGGTATTCCCGGTACAAGGGGCGATGACTAAAATATCAAGCAAGGAATTTGGACCAATTGGTTCTGCTGCCGGAATGCTGGTAATCGGCACTTTGTTGCTTATCGTCCGGGCACGTGCGATAAAATCTTCGCTGTTGCCAAAGCGCGTATCTGTTGTTGCGGCATTGTCTGAAAATATCGTATATAGGTTTGCACCTGCGTTCGATAAGTCCGCAACTGCCTCAAATATTTTTTCATAGGTGCAAAAAGAACCGGTAAATGCAATACCAATATTTTTTCCATGAAAATCAAAATCCATATGATTACATCCTTTCATAATACGATAGATAGTTCAAAGACGGCAGTCCTACCAATCCTACAATAGCTGCAAAATTGTTTTTCCAATAAGTTCTCCGGCTGTCTTTGGCATAAATTTACCCGGAATACCGGGACAGCAAATGAACTGCAGATGCATAGAATCCATCATCTGTTTATCAAATCCTCCAGGTGCACTTGCAATATCAAAAATAAGGCAGGCTTTATTTAAGGTGGCAAGCTGCTTTTCTGTTAAAATAGTGCTTGGTACGGTATTGACAATCAAAGCATAATCAGGCAGCGAATGCGTAAGTTCTTTTATGGAAATTGGTGAAATCCCCAAAGTTTTAGCAAGCGCAAGCCGATCAGCATCCGTATCATAGGCAGATACAATACCACCTAATGACTTTAATTTTGCCCCAATCATGTTTCCGCATCTTCCATATCCAAGCAGTAGTATAGGTTGCCCAAAGAGGGAAAAGGGAGTGTGCTTTATGAGGGGGACAAGTAGGCCCTCTGCGGTGAGCGCGGCATTAAAAATAGATAAAGATTCTGACTCCATAAAATCGATGACGCGAATGCCACGGTTGGCACATGCTTCTCTTACGGTGTTTGGAACAATCCCTCCGGCCAATCGTTGATCAGGTCTTAATAAATCTGTCAATTGAGTTAAGGGAATAGAGAAGTTCGTGCGAAGACGATCCGCCGTTATATTGTGTAGGGCACTTTCTTTTTCATTGGCTAAAAGTGCTACATTTATGCTGTCCTTTGAGAATGGTACAGGTCCAATAATCAGCTGTGCGTTAGAAATTGCCGTCGCTAGAGAGTCTGCATTTTTTATTTGACCTTTATAAGGAAATGGCATGGTATTACAACAGGTAACCGTGTGTCCCGCATCATGCAAATAATCGGCCAGATAACATTGGCGCAGATCACCGCCTACGATCGTGATTGTGTAAGATGACAAAAGCACACCTCCTCTTAAGCTTAAGGGCTATGGTGTTGCCGTTTTCAATATCATATGCGAAAATAGTTGTCATGTGCATATCATAAAAATAGGCGCAAGCTGATGTGTTACGATTCACAGCCGGTTGTGAAAGTAACGTTTATGTACACAAACTGCATAAAGAACGTGCGGTTTGGCACATCAAACCCAACCACAAGGGCATACTTTCATACGAAGCTCATAAATACTTCGCTAAGTGTTTAATGCATTGCATTTTTATGTAAAAAACGCACAAAAGTGATTTCGCGGTAATGGGCTGTGAATCGTAACGCTGATGCTGTCATTCGTAAATAATTGTATAGAAACTACTTGAATTTTAGAAAAATCTATAGTATCCTTGAAAGGAACAGATTCCTGTAACTGGCGGAACAGATGGAACAACCATCGGGGAGCAGGGAAAAATGAACGTCGACCGTCTGGGCAGTATCAATGAAGATACTGTTTTTTTTATCTTGCTACGTTTCAATACACTTGGCAACGCGGGATACGATGCAATCGTTGCCAAATAATTTAGGATGAGGAGCATACATATGTTATTACAGCCACAAGAAGTATTAGAAAATAATATGAACAACAGTATTGTCAAAGTAAATCTTTCGATGGGTAAAATGGTTTCCCTTGGGATTTTGGCTGGTGCATTTATTGCATTTGGCGCCCAAGTGTCTAGTGTGGCAGCCCATAGCATAGACAATGTAGGGATTGCCCGCTACGTGATGGGGCTTGTTTTTCCCATTGGGCTCATTATGATTACGATGATAGGTGGGGAATTGTTTACCGGAAACTGCCTCATGATTATGTCTGTACTTAGCAAACGTATTACATGGGGGAAATTTGGAAAAAGTATGTGTATCGTATATCTTGCAAATGCAGTCGGCGCCTTCGTGGTCGCCATCCTTATCTATAGTTCCGGTCAGCTAGGCTACTCGTCTGGCGGGTTGGGTGCCTATGTCATCAAAACGGCCTATGCCAAAATCTCATTGACACCTATGCAATGCTTTACTTCCGGCATATTATGCAATATTATGGTCTGCCTTGCCATCTTGATGGCACAGAGTACGAAAAGCGCGACAGGTAAAATCATATCCATATTTTTTCCCATCTGCGTATTTGTTATTTCGGGCTTTGAACATTGCGTGGCAAATATGTACTATATACCGGCAGGGATGTTGGCGGCAACAAATCAGGATTATGTAAACAAAGCAGAAACGCTCTATCATATTACAAAGGAACAGTGCGCGTCCATCAACTTTTTAAGTACAATGAAAAACCTGATTCCGGTGACCATAGGAAATGTAGTTGGCGGGGCGGTTTGCATTGGCATGTTGCTGTACTATATTAGAATCAAAAAAAGTGTTGTGAAATCTTAAAAATGCATAAAGTCATTGACAGTAGGCGCATACTACGAGAGAATAAATAGTAGCATAAAGTAGCATAACAGTGGCCGCTCATGATATAAACCAAGAGCAATACGGAGTGGATAGGGACAAAAAGAATGCAGGAGAGCTTTTAAAAAAATTCAAACGAGTAAGGCTATATACGGCAAAAGGGATGTAGGAAATCTTTCGACGAAGAGTTTGCATAAGCAACCGGCTCAGAATTAAAGGAAATTAGGATGAAAATAAAGCAAATATATAATAAAAAAAATATAGAAAGAATAAATAATACGGAAATCAAATGGCATAAGCTTGATAATACAGCACACATATTTCCCGTAATTGCAGCTGAAAGTATGAGCAATGTCTATCGTATTAGTGTTACATTAAAGGAAAAGATTCAACCGGGGCCACTACAGGAAGCACTAGATATCATACTGCCTTTTTTTGATGTGTTCCATGTACGGCTACGAAAAGGGATATTCTGGTATTATTTTGAAACAAACAAAAATGCGGCGCCAAGGGTGCTTGAGGAGATGGCCTATCCAAACCAGTACATTGCACCTAATAAAAACCGCAGCTATCTGTTTCGCATAAGCTATTATCATTGCAGAATTAACCTAGAAGTGTTCCATGTGCTTACGGATGGCATGGGAGGAATCAATTTTTTGCGTGAACTGACCTATCAATATTTGCGGATCGTTCATCCGGAGTTAAAAGAACTTGTTGCCGATGCCTTGTGCAGTGATACCTCCCTAAACAAAGAAGACAGTTTTCTAAAAAACTACAAAAAAAGCCATGCAAAGGGCTATAAGACCGAACGTGCCATTTTGATCAAAGGAGAAAAATTAAAGCCGTTAGAGCTTGGTATTTTACATGGCTATATGCCGATCACACAACTAAAAGCCGCCTCTAAAAAACGGGGCGCGTCCATTAATGAATATTTGGCGGCCGTTTTATTTTGGAGCATCTATACAGAATATTTGCATCGACAGCCAACAAAAAGTCCACTTAGCATAGCAATTCCGGTAAATTTGCGCCCCTATTATAACTCCATTACAACAAAAAACTTCTTTGTAGTAGTATCGGCTATCTTTAAAGTAGAAAAAGAAGACTATACGTTTGAAGATATTGTAAACATTACAATGGATAGTTTAAGAAAGCAGATTAATCCGAAACATTTGGAAAATTTATTTGCCTATAATGTGTCAAATGAAAAAAACCTTATCTTGCGTGCAGTCCCAATAATCATTAAAAACATTGTAATTAGACATGTATACCACACAACCGCACTTGCAAATACGACTACGATGACGAACATAGGAAATATTCCCATTCGAGAGGAATATCAGCAATATGTGGATAAATTCCATGCCTTTTTATCCATGTCCAAGGGGCAGAACATAAAGGGCTGTATCTGCTCCTATCAAAATACGCTTGTTTTTACATTTTCTTCTACACTGGTAGATGTATCGGTAGAAAAAGCCTTTTTCCGAAAACTGGCGGAAGAGGGAATTGACATAGAAATAGAAAGCAATGGTGTGTACGATTAATAGGGGTGTTTTATGCACACAAGATATAAGGACATATTTTGGCGCTGCAATTCAATCACAGCCACTAAGAGCGATAGAACACACCACAGCCACTAGGTTCAATAGAATGCACCACAGCCACTAAGTTCAATAGAACACGCCACAGCCACTAGGTTCAATAGAACACACCACAGCCACTAGGTTCAATAGAATGCACCACAGCCACTAAGTTCAATAGAACACGCCACAGCCACTAAGAGCGATAGAACACACCACAGTCACTAAGTTCAATAGAACACGCCACAGCCACTAGGTTTAATAGAACACACCACTAGAATTACATTTATGGAAGGTAGCGTATACGATGAGTAGATGCAGACAATGTAAAGTTACAATTTTAGATAATACCCAAGTGTGCCCGCTATGCAAAAGTGTATTAGAACAAGCCACAGATAAGAAAATAACCAGCATGTACCCAAATGTAAAATTAGTGACGCGTAGACTGAATTTTGTGGTCAAACTATATACATTTGTTGCGATTGTATTGGAAGCAATGCTTATCATTATAAACTATAAAACCTATACTGGAGTGGCTTGGTCGGCAATATGTGGCGTGGCAATTTTATACTTTTATATGACCTTACGGTATTCAATACAGAAAAATAGCGGACTTAAAACGGTACTTTTTGTGCAGACAGTCGGGGCAGTTATCATTACAATCTGCATTGACTATATCATTGGATATCGGGGTTGGTCCATAGATTTTGCTATTCCATGTGCAATCCTTTTGATGGATTTGGCAATTATCGTCATGATGCTTATTAATATGGAAAATTGGCAGAGCTATATATTGTTGCAGATGCTTATGGTGCTGTGCAGTATACTTATGATCATACTGTGTATGGTAAAAATTGTCACCTTTCCGATATTGACATTTGTTGCAGTAGGTGCATCTGTCATGCTATTTATCGGAACATTGATTTTTGGAGATAGACGTGCAAAAAATGAATTGAAACGAAGGTTTCATGTGTAGCGAGATAGCGTAATACAACTAGAAACGAAAGCTTCATGCAGAAAGAGAGAAGAATACAACTAGAAACGAAAGCTTCATGCAGAAAGAGAGAAGAATACAACTGGGAACGAAAGCTTTATGTAGAAAGAGAGAAGAATACAACTGGGAACGAAAGCTTTATGTAGAAAGAGAGAGTGCAATACAACGAGGAATGAAAGTTCAAGGAAAAATGAAAAAATGATGAAAAAATGGAACAAAAATGTGCGCCAAAACATATCGACAAGAAATAAGGCAACAAAACGACAACAGGCAGTGGCAAAGCGGCAAGCGGAGTGCGACATTAGTATACGTGCATTGGTTATTCGGCGGCTAATTGCCCGCTTTACAGCTGATAATCTACTTGGACAGAAAATTCAAACAGGTGAACTGCGAAAAAAAATGGTGGAACCAAAATGGAAATGCCCAGAACTTTTTCACAATACAGTCATTGAGCTGCCTGCATTTACGATGGAATATTTAAGCCGGAAAGAAAATCCAAGACTTGACAAGGTGATTTTGCAGCTTCATGGTGGTGGCTATATTGGACCTATGCGTAATGCATACCGTACATTTGCAGGACTGTACAATGAAGTGAGCAAAGGAATGAGTGTGCTTACCATAGACTATAGGGTGGCTCCGGAATATCCCTATCCGGCGGCGTTAGAAGATGCGAAAGTGGCGTATGACTGGTTGCTGCAAGAGGAATGGAAAGAAGAACAGATTATCGTTGTCGGCGATTCCGCTGGAGGTGGACTGGCTCTGGCACTATGTATGTACTTAAAAGACAAAAAATATAGCCTACCTGGTGGCCTAATTATCATGTCCCCTTGGGCAGACGTAACCTGCAGTGGACCCTCTTATGAAGATAATTATGAAAGCGACCCATTATTTGGTAATACAAAGGTTAGCATGCTTTATAGCAAAGATTATGTACAAAGCCATAACCCTGCCAATCCATACATTTCGCCTGCTTTTGGAAATTTCAAAGGATTTCCTCCTATGCTCATTCAAGTAGGTTCTGTTGAAATGCTTTTAAGTGACTCTGTTTTAGTCGCCCACAAGGCTAAGCTGGCAGGTGTGAAAGTCCGCTTAAGCATTTATGAAGGAATGTTTCATATTTTCCAAATGGCGATGCGCATGATGCCGGAATCTACAAAGGCATGGACTGAGATAGGCAAGTATTTTGAGGTGCTGGATACTTTATAACAAACTTGTGTTTGAAAAAAAATTGGCGATGCGCAACTTGATGATCTAAGATAGGCAAGTGTTTTGAGATACAAAAAAGCGACGAAAATTGTAACCAAAAATACAGAGCAGGCATACCTTGATATAGACGTAACCTTTAAAGGAGTATCAGTATGTCAAATGCAGCCTGGTGGGCATTTTTAGGAACCGGCTTTACATTTATCATGACTATGGCAGGCTCTTCGGTTGTTTTTTTGTTTCGAGGAAAGTTAAATGAAAACATTCAGAGGGCATTTTTGGGCTTTGCATCGGGCGTAATGATTGCAGCTTCCGTTTGGTCATTATTGTTGCCGGCAATTGCAGCGGCAGAAGAGAAAGGGATTTCTCCAAGTTGGCTTATACCGGCAGGTGGTTTTATATTGGGAGGAATTTTTTTATATTTCATTGACCGCCATATTCCTTTTCGGGGCATTTATGAGGAAACGGCAGGGAACTTCGTAAAGTTTCAGTCAACGATGTTACATCGCAATAAATTGCTGGTACTTGCGGTAACGACACATAATATCCCGGAAGGTATGGCAGTAGGGCTTTCATTTGCCCTTGCAGCACAGCATCCGCTAGAGCCGGAATTTTATGTGGCGGCATTCGGTCTTGCTCTTGGCATTGGAATTCAAAACTTTCCGGAAGGTGCAGCGATTTCACTGCCTTTAAAGCAAGAGGGATATAGCAATAAAAAAGCCTTTTTGATCGGTACGATAACAGGAATCGTAGAACCAATCTGTGGGGTTTTTACAACGCTCCTTGCAGTATTGATTGGACCATTGATGCCACTCTTGCTTGCATTTGCAGCGGGGACGATGATTTACGTTGTAGCAGATGAATTAATCCCGCAAGCGCAGCCTGATGAGCAAAGCAATGCCGGAACCATAGGGGTAATGCTTGGATTTTTGCTTATGATGATTCTGGATGTGGCCTTGGGGTAGTAACAAATGCTGATGAATTAGAGAAAGAGAGGAACATATGGAAAAAAGAAAAGCAAGCTTATGTCTAAGCATATTATTTATAGCAGTCGTTTTGGTGGCCTATGTTAACATGGAGGTACTGGCAGCAAGCGGGAAACTTTATATTGCAGTTTCCTCCTCTAGTTTGGACGTTGGCAAGACGGTAGCTGTGACGGTAAGTGCAGTAGGTGAAAATGATGAAAAGGTTACGGCATCTATGAAGTTGAGCTATAATACGGAGGTATTCTCTTTTGTAAGCTGCGGGGAAGACTCTTATTCTGGTGGAGAGGGAGGATCGGTTAGTGTAACAGCGGAAACGTTTTCTGTTACATTAAAAGCAAAAGCAGAAGGGAATGGGGCTATTTCTGTTAGTGGCAGCAATGGGTATGTAACAGATACCAGTGAAGCCTTAGCGTCGGTAACAGCGGCAGGAACAACGATTAGGATCGGCAGTTCCTCCGATAATTTAAATGAAGGAAATAGCACAGGCAATGCCTCGGATTCCAATGTAGCAAATAAATCGCCCGATAACAGCCTTTCAAGCATAAAGCTATCGCCAGGGACATTGTCCCCGGCATTTCGATATTCTACCACAGAGTATACGGCAAGCGTAGGCTCTGATGTGGAAGAAATATCCATAGAGGCGAAGCCGTCACATTCGAAAGCTGTCGTGGAATCAATAACCGGAAATACAAATTTAAAAGCAGGGCAAAATACCATCTATATAAAGGTTAAGGCTGAAAATGGAGTAGTGGCGACTTACACGGTACGTGTGACAAAAGGGGCTGCAGCAACGCCTAGTCAGGACAATCAAGAAGATCCAGACGCACAGGGTACAACAAGTCCAAACGAGCCGGGCACAGATGTGCCATTACAGCAACCAGAACAAGGTCAAATTAAAATAGGAGGAGTCGCCTATGAAGTTACAGGTGAATTTTCCGAAGAAGAAATCCCAAAGGATTTTAGTGCAGCAACGATAGTGTATCAAGGGCAGGAAGTAAAGGCCGCTAAATATGATGCCGGCAACCTTACACTTTTATATTTAACAAGCCAAGATGAAAATGCGAAAAAAGGATTTTATGTATACCAGGAAGAAGAAAACTTGTTTCAGCCGTTCCTTAAGCTGGCAATCGGAGAAAGCTATATAATCGTATTATCTCCCCCACCTTCTACCGCTGTGCCAGAGGGGTATGAAAAAACGGAATTGACGATTGTAGATGCTTCTGTGGCAAGTATTGCCTTTGTTGCCGGATATCAGTATACGTTAGAGGATACGATCCAATCGGATATTGCCCAAGCAGATGTAAGGGATTTCTATTTATTGTATGCCATGAACAGTGATGGAGCCGAGGCTTTGTATCGATATGACAGCACACAGCAAACTGTACAACGCTATGTAGAGACAGTGTCTGAAACGTTTATACCACAAGAGGAGGACGATAGTGAAGCGTTGCTAAATGCACAGAAAGCACGATTGGAACTGGATGAAAAATATAAAAACGAAAAAGCATTTGCCCGCAAATGTTTGGCTATTTCGATATTTGCAATTGTTTTATTGATTATTGTAACCATTAATTTCATTGTCTACCGCATACGAAATAGTGGTGTTGTAGATGTTTTCTCCGATGACGAGCAGCCAAAGAAAAAGGTTGACTTTAAGCAAGTAGGGCATCAGGATTTAGAGGTGGCAGAAGTATATGACGAAGAGATAAAACCCTCCGTGCAAAAGCCCCAAGAGCAGAAACCAAAAACTCCGCTACAAGGGACAAAAGAACTGCCTTCAAAAGAGTTGATAAAGGAAATAGCAAAAGAACCAAAAAAGAAAGACATGCCTACGGTGCCAGATGAAGCGCCAATGCAAAGCGCGAAACCAAAAGAAGAGGACTTTGATTTAGAAGTAATGGATTTAAATGATTTAGACCTATGAATGAATTTTAAAGATGTATACTTTTAAGAAAAATGTTAAGTCAGATGCATCTTTGAATGAAGATTTTAAGATAGATGAAAAATCATGCAAGTAATCTTGCAATAAAAAATCATGTGTGCTACGATATCTATAACAAAGAGTAGGTGATAATTTGTATATAGAAATTGATTTTAATAGTGAGGAAGCTTTTTATATTCAAGTCCGCAATCAAATTATTATTGGCATCGCAACCAACCAGTACCAAGAGGGAGACATGCTTCCGTCTGTCCGTCAGTTAGCAGACACCATTGGTATTAACATGCATACAGTCAATAAGGCATATAGTGTACTAAAACAGGAAGGCTTTATCAAGCTGGATCGAAGAAAAGGAGCAATCATTGCTTTGGATATCGATAAACTGCGTGCCATAGAGGAATTAAGGCAGGATTTGCAGGTGTTATTTGCAAAAGCAATCTGTAAAGGCATTTCCAGAAATGAGATACATCAGCTGGTAGATGAAATTTTTGACGAGTTGATTTTTTAACGTATTTTCTTTTTCTAATCTTTTAACAATAACTAGGAGGACATTGAGTTTATGCATAAGCAGTATACACAGAAAGCACAAAAGGCATTGGAATTAGCAGGCAAGACTTCTAAAATGATGCGCCACAACTACGTTGGGACAGAGCATATACTAGCGGGGCTATTGCGGGAAAAAACGGGTGTTGCGGCCAATGTGCTGATGGAAAATAACGTAGGGGAAACAAAGTTGTTGGAGTTGATAGAAGACCTAATTGCCCCGGGCGACCATATTCTTTTAAAAGATGCAGATGGCTATTCCCCCAAAACGCAAAAAGTTTTGGACGTTGCCGATAAAGAGGCAGAACGGTTTCAATGTAAGGAAGTAGGAACCGAACATTTATTGATGGCATTGGTAAAGGAAACGGAAAGTGCGGCATCAAGGCTCCTTAATACAATGAATGTGAATGTACAAAAAATATACATTGACCTGCTTGTTGCAGTAGGAGAAGATGCAAATGTACAAAAAGATGAGTTAAAATCCGGAAAAGGGCGCAAGAAAAAATTAGAGGCAACGCCAACACTTGACCAGTTTTCAAGGGATTTAACACAGCTTGCCTTACAAGGACGCCTCGATCCTGTGATCGGGCGAGAGGAAGAAATCAGACGTGTCATCCAGATTTTAAGCAGGAGAGGAAAAAATAACCCCTGCCTTATTGGAGAGCCGGGCGTAGGAAAGACAGCAATTGCAGAAGGCCTTGCCCAGCAGATCGTATCCGGTCTAGTGCCAAGCAGCGTCTTAAGTAAACGTGTGGTCACACTAGATTTATCTGGTATTGTAGCTGGAACGAAATATAGGGGTGAATTTGAAGAACGGATTAAAAAGGTCATAAAAGAAGTGATTCAATCGGGAAATGTACTTCTGTTTATGGACGAACTCCATACGATGATTGGTGCCGGAGGGGCGGAGGGTTCCATCGATGCGGCCAATATCTTAAAACCGGCATTGGCTCGAGGGGAACTACAGCTTATCGGTGCAACGACCATTACAGAATATCGAAAGTATATTGAAAAAGATGCGGCATTGGAGCGGCGGTTTCAGCCGGTCATGATCGAGGCGCCGTCTGTAGAGCAGACTATTTTAATCTTAAAAGGACTGCGGGTGCACTATGAAGAACATCATAATGTTACAATCACAGATGAAGGGATCGAAGCTGCGGCCAAACTGTCGGACCGCTATATAAACGATCGCTTTTTGCCGGACAAAGCGATCGATTTAATCGATGAGGCTTCATCAAAAGTACGATTAGGAGGGTTTCAATTCCCCTCTAATGTGCAAGGGATTGAAAACAGTATGGCAACTCTCGACAAAGAATTAGAAGACGCAATCCTACAGCAGCGTTTTGACGATGCATCTCAGATTAAAGCCGAAAAAGAAGAAACCGTAAAAAAATATGAAAAACTAGTAAAAAAATATCATAAAGATGCAGATAAAGCAGTTCTTTATGTAGGGGAAGAAGAAATTGCGTCTGTGGTATCCCAATGGACGAAGATTCCGGTAAAAAAACTTGCAGAAGAAGAGACCGAGCGTCTACGTAAATTGGAAAAAATTCTGCATAAGCGTGTGATAGGGCAGGAAGAAGCGGTTGTCGCAGTATCAAAAGCGGTGCGAAGAGGACGAGTTGGACTAAAAGACCCCACAAGGCCCATAGGCTCCTTCCTCTTTTTAGGCCCTACCGGTGTCGGCAAAACAGAAATTTCCAAGGCTTTGGCAGAAGCTATGTTTGGCAATGAACAATCGATTATCCGCGTTGACATGTCAGAATATATGGAGAAGCACAGCGTCTCTAAAATGATTGGTTCCCCTCCCGGCTATGTAGGCTATGAAGAGGGTGGCCAATTAAGCGAAAAAGTCCGAAGAAACCCATATTCCGTTATTTTGCTGGATGAAATTGAAAAAGCGCATCCTGATGTATTTAATATCCTATTGCAGGTTTTAGACGATGGACATATAACCGATGCACAAGGCAGAAAAGTTGATTTTAAAAATACGATTATCATCATGACATCGAATGCCGGTGCAAAAGCAATTATTTCTCCAAAAAAGTTAGGATTTGCCTCTGCGGAAAATGAAAAAGAAAATTATGAAAGCATGAAGTCCGGGGTAATGGAAGAGGTACGCCGTATCTTCAAACCGGAATTTATAAATCGTATTGATGAAACAATTGTATTTCATGCACTGGATAAAGAGCACATGAAAAAAATCGTCACGCTTATGGCGAAAACCCTCATAAACCGTTGCCAGATGCAGATGAATATAACCTTGAATATAAGGGATTGCGTAAAAGCATATATTGTTGAAAATGCCTATGACCCCAAATACGGAGCCCGCCCACTTAGAAGGATGATTCAAAATAAAATCGAAGACGGACTGGCAGAAGAAGTGCTTTCTGGCAAGGTGAAAGCTGGAGATGCCGTAGATGTTACTCTTCGTAAAAATGAAATCTGTTTTGTAGTCAAAGAAAATGGTGGCGAGGAATAAGGAACTGAAAAAACTACTGGAAATGTGTCGGAATATATTATATAATAAAGATATACCTAAGAACGTAGGACAAGATCAATTCTTGTCTATCACAGGAGGATAATAAAATGGCTGTAATTGAAGAATTAATTCGTACAGAGGAAGATGGAACAATCAGTTTTGGCAATTATGCCCTAGCCAAGAAATCAAAGCTTGGGGATTTTGAGCATAACGGTGATCTGTATAAGGTAAAGACTTTTAAAGAAATTACAAAACTGGAAAAGAATGGAATGTTTGTGTACGAATCAGTGCCTGGAACCGCAGTTACAGAATTTAAAGCAAGCGACAAGGGAACCGTGTTTTTGGTAGAGGGGATAGGAGATGCGCAGATTACGCTAGAATTGGAAGAGGGGACAGAATATGATGTAGTGGTAGGACATAACGATGCAGGTCATATGAAGACAAATCTTGGGGGCAAACTAAGTTTAAGCGTAGAGTTAAATGATACTGCTCCGGTATATGTAAAAATAGAAAAAACCGTATGACACCAGATTTGGTCTGGTAGCAACGGATACAAGCGACAAAAATGCCTCATCCAAATTGATATAGGTTTGCGTGTGTTAGGCGAACCGATCTACTTTGCCACAAAATGGCTCATAAGGAACTGTTCCTTAATAAACTTGACATCTGACTTGGTCTTTTTTCGCCATACTGCGTTGTCCTTAATCAGCGTAGCTAAGGCTACACCTCATTTGGACGCCTTGCCTGACGAAAAAATCCCTGTGTCATCTTGTCAAGTTTATTTCGTCACAGTCCCTAGGTTGTTGAGAAATAGAAAGTAAGGTAACGATAAATGCCAAAAGGAAAAACAACAACGGTATATTTTTGCCAGTCCTGCGGATTTGAATCTGCAAAGTGGATGGGACAATGTACCGGATGCCATGAATGGAATACATTCGTAGAAGAAACAATTGAGAAAAGGCAGATTGGAAAAGGCATAAACAGTACAAAAGAATCCGTGAAGCCTTTGCGTCTCTCAGAAATAGAAATGAGGCTTGAAGAGCGTATCGCAACAGATTTTGCTGAATTGGACCGTGTGCTAGGTGGGGGCATTGTTCCAGGATCCCTTATATTAGTTGGAGGAGATCCGGGCATTGGAAAATCCACGCTACTGCTCCAAGTATGCAAAAATTTATCAAAGAAAATGGAAGTGCTCTATATATCCGGAGAGGAATCCTTGCAACAGATTAAAATGAGGGCACAAAGGATTGGAGAATTTTCAGAAAAACTATCTATCCTATGCGAAACAAATCTAGATTTAATTTCCGGAGTGCTAAATCGCGAAAAGCCGGAAATTGTTGTCATTGATTCGATTCAAACGATGTACAATGAAACCATATCTTCTGCCCCGGGAAGCGTTTCACAGGTGCGTGAATCCACAGCAACGCTTATGCAGCTTGCAAAAGGAATCGGGATCGCAATATTTATCGTGGGTCACGTAACAAAAGAGGGCATTGTAGCAGGCCCTAGAGTATTAGAGCATATGGTCGATACGGTACTTTATTTTGAAGGCGACAACCACGCTTCCTATCGGATTTTGCGGGGGGTAAAAAACCGTTTTGGCTCTACCAATGAAATCGGAGTATTTAAAATGTGCCACGAAGGGTTAAAAGAAGTTCAAAACCCATCTGAATTTATGCTAAGTGGAAAGCCAAAGGGGGCATCCGGCTCGGTAGTGGCATGTTCTATGGAGGGGACCCGCCCGATCTTATTAGAAGTCCAGGCACTCGTTTGCCATACAAATTTTGGCATCCCTAGAAGAACAGCCGCCGGCACGGACTACAACCGTGTCAATCTCTTGATTGCAGTTTTGGAAAAGAGGCTTGGGCTTTCCTTGTCTTCCTGTGATGCCTATATCAATATTGCCGGAGGTATCAAAATGAATGAACCCGCAATTGATTTAGGCATTGTAATTGCGCTCATATCAAGTTTTAAAGACCGCCCCATTGATGAAAAAACAATCTGCTTTGGCGAAGTAGGCCTTAGTGGTGAAGTCAGAGCCGTTAATATGGCACAGCAACGTGTATCTGAAGCTAGAAAATTAGGATTTTTTACCTGTATCATACCAGAAGCCTGCGTAAGTGGCCTAACAGACACAAACGGAATTAAAATCCTTGGAGTTTCCAACGTGAAAGAAGCAATGCACTATTTGTAAATTTTAAAAGTAGCGATTTGGAAGGTGCATTGAATCGTCCGGTATATCAAGGGGTTTCTGAACCGCCTTTTGAGCGATTTGGAAAGTGCATTGAATCATCCGGTTTGGGAAAGCCCCTTAGTTCTTTTTATAAAGAATGCGTATGGAATTGAGCACACAAAGCATTGCAACACCGCTGTCGGCAAATACAGCCATCCACATGGAGGCATATCCAACAAGCCCCAGTACCATTACAAATGCTTTGATAGCGAGTGCAAATACGACATTTTGCCATGCGATACGGTTGGTAGATTTTGCAATTTGAATAGAGGCAGGGATCGCATCCATGCTAGAGGTCATGAACACGACATCGGCAGCTTCAATTGCAGCATCGGCACCGCTCCCCATTGCCGCACCTACATCGGCGCCAGCAAGTACTGGAGCATCATTGATGCCATCGCCCACGAACATGACATTACCGTTTTCTTTTCTTATCTTGGAAAGTTCTATTAATTTTTCCTCTGGAAGCAATTTTGCATGAATTTCATCAATGCCCGCTTCGGGAGCCATTGCATTGGAGATAGCGTTTGCAATGGCATTTGCGCTTTCGTAAGTATCTCCTGTCAGCATAGCAGTTTTGATATGGAAACGTTTGAGTATTCGTATAGAAGAAACAGCATCGGCCTTTATCGTATCGGAAATCAGCAGGGAGCCGGAAAACTTGCCATTTACAGCAAGCAGTACCTCTGTTCCAAAAGATTCATTTTTTCGATTATCGTCTAAATCGATAGCTACATGAAATTTTTCCATTAATCTATGGTTGCCAACCAAAACCGTCCCACAAGACAACTCAGCTTTAATGCCATGTCCGGCAATTTCCACCATTGCGTTCGGTTTTTCCAAGGAAAGCTGTTTTTCTTTTGCAGCATTTACAATACTGGTACCGATCGGGTGTGTAGAATTGCTCTCGCAGGAGGCACTGAGTATTAAAACGTCATTTTCTGAAAGATTGTTCTGTGAAACAACTTTTTGAACAACAAAGTTTCCCTCCGTAATCGTTCCGGTTTTATCCATGACAACTGTCGTAACATTTTTCAAAGCCTCAATTGAAACACCGCCTTTAAAGAGTATTCCCTGTTTAGAACCTTTTCCAATTCCGCTAAAGAAAGCGAGTGGAACGCTTAATACAAGCGCACAAGGACAACTAATAACAAGAAATGTAAGTGCAGTATAAATCCAATGCTTCCAGTCGCCCGTTACCAAGGAAGGGAGAATAGCAGTAAGAAGTGCGACAGCAACTACAAATGGCGTATAAATTCTTGCAAAACGTGTAATGAAGCGATCAATCGAAGGCTTATTGGCGGCCGCATTTTCAACCGCATCTAAAATCCTGCTTACCATGGATTCTTCCAATGACTTTTCTACACGCATGGTAATTTGGCCGGAAGTGTTGATACAGCCGGAAATGACAGTATCATTGACAGTAGCCTTTACAGGAACTGGCTCGCCGGTAATCGGTGAAGTGTCAAGCCAAGTCTCACCTGACACTAAAATGCCATCAAGTGGGATTCTGTCGCCTGGACGAACCAAAAGGATATCATTGATTTTTGCGTCTTTTGCATCGATTACGTTCATTATTCCATTAAGTACAAGATTTACCACTTCGGGGCGCAAATCGACCGCCGCCATAATCTGGCTTCGACTTTTAGAAACAGCGACTTCTTCAAAATATTCACCAATACGATAGAAGAGCATAACGCCGACTGCCTCTGCAAAGTTTTGGATTGCAAAAGCCCCAAGTGTTGCAATGCTCATCAGAAAATTTTCATCAAACAATTGGCCTTTTATTAGATTTTTTGCTGCAGTCTGCAGAATGCCACATCCAAGCACTAAATAGGAAAGGATAAATATGGCATCGACTACGTAAAGACTTGCATTTAATTTTCCCAGTACCTCTCCAAGCAAAAACAAAGAAGCTCCGGCTATAATACAAATCAAATCAAGCTGCTGTTCGTTGAGTTGCTGTTTGCTGTCTGCAGTCCTGTGCGCTGTAGTTTCTTGCAAATCAGATGATTCTTGCTTTGACTCGAGCCTGCTTTGCCCTGCCGAAATTCCTCTTTCAGTTACCACAACTTCTGATTCAATGGAAGTGCAAATTGCCTCAATCTGTGGAATAAGATTGACATCTTTGTTTAGCGAAAGCCGTAGCTGCTTTGTGGCAAATGTAATCGTAGCCGTTGCAACCTCTGACAGTTCATTTATTTTAGCTTCCATTTTAGCGGCACAATTGGCACAGTCAAGATTTTCAAGGATATACACTTTCTTAATCGCATTGGTATGTTCGACAGTGTCTATGTGTAATGGTGCAACAGGCACTTTGGAATCTGAATGGCTTTCTTGGTGAACATCAGAGTCCGTATGGTGATGCTCTTGGCAGCCACAGGAATCCAAATGGCTTTCTTGGTGGACATCAGAGTCCGTGTGGTGATGCTCTTGGCAGCCACAGGAATCCGAATAATTTTCTTGGTGAGCATCAGAGTGCGTGTGGTGATGCTCTAAATGATGATTGAAGTTAGGATCATGGTTACAACCATAGCCTTCAACGTAATTCTGTGGTTGCCCTAATTCCTTTTGGATATTGGAAACTGGAAGTTCTTCATAGTGCTTCATAAGGATAGCCCTCCTTTTAAGTCGAATATTAATTTGCCAATATTGGCATCGTTGCTCGTGCAATATCGGTATAAAAAATTGTCACGAATCAGATCGAGGATGAAATAACACATGAATACATGAATAATTGTTCATATATAGATTAAATCATACTATTTGCATAATGTCAAGAAATAAATTTTCATATTTTTGGAATTTTTCGTGTCAAGCATTTTTGAAAATGCCCCAAATAATCTGAAACAGTATTTGGATGTGACGGGGAATCAGAAGTTTGCAGAATCCTTCAGGTATGAGATGATTTTTGAAACCGCAAAATTTTGGGTCAGCAGACTGGGATGTAATGAAGAACGACAGCATTATGAAATTACAGATGCAAAATATCTAATTTGGTTTTTATAACAGTCAACCGACAAAAATTTCCAAAAAAGTTGAAAAAAGCTGTTGACAAACGCAAATGGACATGGTAATATATGGAAGTTGTCGCTTGACGCGGCAGGCCGCTATAAAAGAAGCATAGGCGGCAGAGGACCTTGACAACTGAACAGTGAAATAGCCTTGAAAGATTTAATAGGAAACAAGGCCGGGCCGGACAGCCCGGCTGGACGGAAAACGTCCAAATAGATTTGGGTGTCCAGCGATGGGCACCAGAAAAAAGCCCCCTATCCAATAGGGGCAGCCTTAAAGCAGTAGGACGAAACACCAAAAAACGGCAGGGGACTGCCGAAAGAATGCCAAGTTC
>JAJQRA010000019.1:0-155408 GCA_046533095.1 Lachnospiraceae bacterium ZAX-1
AATATTTGTAAACTAGAAGATATATATTTATTTTAAAAAAATCATATGTACATTTTCCATGCAGTTTTCCTTGGCATGCTTTTGTAAATGGCTGGTCATCTTTTTGCAATTTTTCTATAAATAAGTTCATTCTGCTCGTAGTATATGAAGTACCATGCATCGGTTTATCACGAATCAAAATCGATTGGAGCCATCGCAATGACGGCTCCAATCGATAACTATAAGAGATTATAATATTCTCTTGCCCCCATACAAAACGCGCATGATAATCACCTCATGCTGTTGGCTATTGACAAGATAAAAAACCAAATAATGCTCTACAGCCAACTTGCGGTATCCCTTGGATTCTAGATAAGGGCCATTCACCTTTGCGCCAATCAATGGATGGCCTTGCAAACGATGGATGGATGTCTCCATTGCCTCCATTAGATGTTGCGCTGCGATCGGATTGCATAGCTTTTCGCTAATGTAGGTATCTATTTCATCTAAATCCTCATAAGCTAACGGTGTATATCGGATATGATAATCCTTATTTTCCATGTTTCTTCCTCAGTCGGTCGAATACTTCAGCACCGTCTAAAAGAGGTATTTCATCTTCTAACTGCTTTTCAGCAGCACCAAGTTTCCGATAGACATCTAGCAGGCCCATCTGTTTTTCATACGTGTCCATACTCATTACTACCAAATGCCCACTTCCGTTTTTGGTAATAAAAACAGGTTCCTCTTTTTCATAGCATAATTTAGAAATCTTTCCGGTATCTCTTAAATCAGACATAGGACAAATAATCGGCATAATCCCCATCCCCTTTCTTTTCATGCTTTCATGATACTTTAAAAATGTGTAGATTTCAAGCAAAATTATGACCAAAAACAGCACAAAGTTTTCGTATTTCGTTGGTTTGCTTTCCAGCTTAAAAACATATAGCAATGATATCACAGAATAATAAAGGATATAATAAGTATTGAAGTTTGATGATTTCGTTCGTCGGGTTGCTGCTAAGGAACTGTCCCTAACAGATCAATCAAAGCGAGGACATAGCAGGATGCTACCTGCAATGTCCTCGCTTATCCCATTTGCCTATCAATCACAGCCCCCAATATCAAATAAATTTTGGAACTTTTTACATGCCATCGATTCATTTTTTAGCTATTTTTCTCAATTCCACACCTTCTGTCTGTCAAATTAGCTGCTTTTACACCCCTGGCAATTCCACTGAAAATATGATGCTGCACATTGTCAGCAAAATTGCTCTATGGCATCTATATCTATAGCAATAAGAATACCGACTGTAAACAGTAGTTCAAATCAGCCTTTCTGGTGCTATTGTATCTTGATATTACAGTAAAGTAAAGGAAAAACAGAAAAATTCAAAATGCAGAACATTTGTTCTGCATTCTAAAAATTGACTCCGTCGCTTTCACCATGCCAGTAGGGCTTAGGGTGCTTCTGCATTTCAAGTTTTTTAATTCTGATGTTGTTCATTTTTCTATGCCGATCCTCGGTTGGACAGATGGCTACCGCCTTGCTTTAAAATTAATCTGCTAAAAGACGCACGACACAAATTGGCGCACGATAAAATGCATTCGATATTTTGATTCCGGTCTTTGCAGAGCTTGCATGGACTACCTGTCCATTTCCTATATACATGGCAACATGGCTGACTCCGCCACTTCCATAAAAAAACAAATCGCCCGGCCTTACTTGCGAAGCATCGATCCTTGTCCCGCAATTTGCTTGTGCCGCAGAAGAATGTGGCAGATAAATACCATACTTCTCATAAATCCTCATGGTAAATCCAGAGCAGTCAACACCATTTGTAAGGCTTGTCCCTCCCCACACATAGCGGTTGCCTACAAATTGAGTTGCATATGATACCATATCTATACGTACATCTGAAACACCTTCGCCATAGCGTATTTCAGTCATGGTCATGGCTTTTGCAAGCTGATCTTCTAAATCTACATATTCTGAAAACACATAGCATTCATCGCCGTCTAAGTCTACCTTGATCCAGTCGCCCTGATCTTCAATGACCTGGATATCTTCTCCCTCCGGCATAGCCGCCCATATGGTGCAATCTTTATTCGGTTCTGTCCTTAAATAGACAGTTGGTGTATTTGTCGTTGCTACAATTGATTTTACTTCTTCTGCACGTGCGGCCGCCGCTTTCCCGGTAAGCAGAAATTCACCTTTTACATACCCTTCTACTTTTCCTGATTTTATGTGACACCATTCACCATCAGTCTCTATTATTTCACAGCCGGCATCTACCGGCAATTTCCCTACCAGTTCATATTCTTCTCCGGCGCCTTCCCGAATATTCAAGTGATTTTCAACATTTGCAATTCCAAGGTTTGTATAGCCGCAAATAACCGTTGGCTCTTCTACTACCGGCTCTACACCATCTCTAAAAGCTACTGCCCTTATATTCCCTATCTGAGCCGCCCCGCCAGAAATGCCTGCATCCAGTTGATCTATACTTGTGTTAAAAGCCGCCGCTACTCCTGCTTCAAGCCTTCCGGCCTTTACATTGCCGTTTACCGATATTAGTATCGCACCTGCCATACATACTGTAATTGCTTTTGCAATATTTTTTTTCATTTAAACTCCTTTTAAAACTACGCTTGTGCTAACGATTCCGAAAATGCCATAAGATAAAAGAAACAGTAGCATATGATTTATCCTACTGTTACTTTCTTCTTATTCGTTATTATATCAATCACAAATTACATTGTCAATCTATTTTGTAACATTTTTGTAATATCTTTACATAACGTGTTGCCATATTAGTTCAGCGGTGCTTTATCATCTATTATATACGTCCTTAAATCTATGTCTTTTCCCCTTTGTTTTCAAATCCACTATGTCAAAGTCCATGCGTATATGCTTGTGTCAAGACATCCATAAAAAATGTTTTGACAATCATACACTAAGTGCAGGCACAAATTGCTACACCAATAATTTCCTTATGTGATGTTACTATATAAAATATCGATTCATTATTATCGTATCTTTTGAGTAATGCATCAGTTCTATCCAAAGCTGACATGGAATTTAAAAATTTTGCATCGATAATGCTGTTATAACTGTCTTTTCAGCATCTATCGATAAATTGAGCAGTATCTAAAATCTGCTCTCTTGTCGCTGTAATTGAAATTTTACTCATACAATACTACTCTCCAACCAATATCGAAAATAATCTAACTGTTTCTCTGTATGAAAGTAATGTTCACCGTCTTCTAGTATTGTCAAATTAGCTTGTGCTTGTTCTGCAAAACGCTTCACATATTCGATTTCACATAAATTATCTTGAGAACCATATAAAATTGCTATTGGTTTGTTCCATTTTACAGAATGTTCCCTAACATACTGATAATAGTCCCAATACAAAGTCTTTATAGGAGTTTCAATTTCTTTTTCTTGTCTAAGCTTTTCTTCACTAATATCAAACCACTTCATCATGTTCTCGATAATACGTTCCATATCTACTACAGGCGAAAGAAATATCGTCTGCTTAATATCTTCACATTGATAGGCCAACATACTGAAATACGCACCAATACTACATCCATACAAACTAATATCATCGGTTATTCTATGGGCATAATCTAAAATCTTGTGTAAATCCTTAACAGCATTCCAAGGATTACATGGATATGTTTCCCTTTCACGCTCTCCATTTTCAGGCAAATCAAAACTAAGAACTTGATATCCTTTTTTTACCGCCTCGTCCGCCAATATTGTTATGTCGGAATCTCTTTTATGTGAACGATCGCCATGAACTGCTATAAACAATTTACCTGTTTTCTCTCCCCATAAAAAAGCAGGTATGCTTTCTATCATTAACTGATGTTTTTCCATTTTATTAATCACCTACTCTTTTAAAATTTCTCCCTATCAAATAAAAGTTAAACGCTACCACTACTGTGTACAGTGGGAAAATAATCATTTCTACCATAGTGACTTCTATTCCATACAAAATCATAAATAGAATCATGGAATCAAGTGCAATCAGCAAAGTCAAAATCTTCATCATCATGATTGGCATAAGAAGATAGCCCCAAGCTTGTTTTTTCATAAGCATGATACCACTGAATATAATTACCGGCAAAACGATACCTAAATCCATTGCTTGAACTGGCAATGTTGTGTAGTGCTCTAAGTAGGTTGATGTCCCTTGGGGATTCAGGCGACTAATCCAGTTAAGGCCTATCAACATCGCAAATACGATATTTGAAATGCCTAAGTACTTCAAATGAAGATTTCCATTAAAATTCTCTCGTAAGTTTGGCATATCAAATGATGCCATACAAGCGCCTCTTTCTGTTTAAATACAAAGAATAAATAAGAAAGGGCACTCCGAGAAATAACGTAGCTAAATCTTGTCCTTTCGCTTGCACTGCCATAGATAGCGAATCATTGTGATAAATGCCTCGCCCATACAGTTCCACTATCTGACCACTAACCGTTTCAATCTGCTGACCTACATTTATCGGGTGATTATAAAACAGACTGATAGCAGAAATTATCGCCGCCAATAAAGCAATTGCAACAATTAAATAATCTATCTTTTTATCAAGCACTTTCACTTAGGCTCCCTCCCTATCATACTTTCCATAAAATAATCAATATGCTTTTCTACCATTTGCAAAGCAATACCCTTGTCATCCATATTGTCCGACATCCCCATCATCATATAAATTGGCGCAAAATATTCTAGTGCCAGTATTTTCGCATCTTTGCCGCTATTTACCGTATCCCGCACAGATTCTCGCATTAATTCCTCAGCATATCCAACAACGCCACCAGTTAGGTATTGGTTCAGCAAACTTGCCATTTTCGAGTTTCGGTACTGTTCCAGCGTTAGCATCTTACGGAAATTTGATGCAAACTCATCCGCTGTCCAATATTTGAACATTTCTACACTAAATGCTTTGATATTACCGAATGCTGCATTGCGATATTCTTCCTCTGCATTTTCAAAACTACCAACTGGAACGTTAAATTCCTTTGCTTTTTGAGTATCCATTTCTTCCATCCGTTTAATGATGCTGTCAAAGATGTCTTGTTTGTTTTCATAATGCTTGTATAATGCACCTTTGGTCATTCCAAGCTCTTCCGCAATATTTCTCACCGATACGCCCTCGTATCCATCACGTGCGAAAAGTTTTAATGAAGCTTGTAAAATCTTTTCTTTTGTATCCATATTTAAAAACCTCCAAGTAAACGGTAGTTTACTTTATATTATAGTGAACTATCGTTTACTTGTCAAGTTATTTCAGAAAAAACACCCTACCGTGATTGAAGCCACTAAAAAACCCCATTTCGTTCAAGCACTTGAACGAAACGGGGTTTTGAGGTATAACGAAATGGCGAGATGAAGAGGATGTTAATAAATGTTGCCATAATATTTATAGATCAGAATCATCTTCCGGATCTTCATCTAAGATGGAAAAGGCAATATTCGTCGCATGGTCGGCTACACGCTCTAATCCGCTTACAATATCCGTATATAGGATCCCTATCTCCGGAGAGCATTTCCCTTTAGAAAGCCTGCGGATATGATTCTTTTGAAGTACCTTCTCCATTTCATCGATTTCATTTTCCAAATCCAGAATCTGCTGTAAATGTTCGTCGTTTGTAGTTAAAAACATTTCCATCGATATTTTTAAAATTTCCTCCACCTTTTCATGCATATCCAAAAGTTCTTTCATCCCTTTTTTCGTTAAATTCAAATTTTCATGAAAACGTTTTCCGGCAAACTCAGCAATATTTTCCGCGTGATCTCCGATTCGTTCTAAATCCATGACAACATGGAACAGTCCGCCAATCCTCATTTTATCCGCAAACGGCAGTTCCTTTTGATTGACTTTAACCAGATAATCCGTAATTTCTTTGCACAGGAAATCTACGTGTTTTTCTACTTCAAATACCCGTTCCAATTTAGTTTCATCATTCGTAAAAAACGCATCCATCGCATTTTGCAGATTGGAAATTGCCAGTTCGCTCATATGCTCTATTTCGCGTATCGTTTGCACAATTGCCGTTGTTGGCGAAAATACAGTGTCCCTTCCAATATATTGTAATTGAAATTCACCTGCCTTGTAGTCATCTCCCGGTACAAGGAATGTTGCAAGTTTTACAATTTGAGGTACCAATGGGAACAGGAGAATCACTTCCACTATTTTAAACATGGTGTGGGCATTTGCCACGCTTTTTGCAATGTTTCCACCCGAAAGATATAGGATAAATTGTTCAACATCAGAAGCTGCAACGATTAAAATAAGGAAAATTACAATGGATCCGATAATATTAAATAGAAAATGAATCATCGCCGCACGTTTCGCGTCTTTTTTCCCGCTTAAACTAGCAAGCAATGCAGTGACGCAAGAACCCATATTACAGCCTAAAATAATAAAAAAGCAGATCTGTAGCGGCAACATGCCCTGGGCTGCCATAAGCAGTACGATACTGACCGTCACAGAAGAGCTTTGGATGACTGCAGTCACAATAAACCCTACCAGTACGCCGAGCAAAGGGTTTGTAAGGCTTGCTAGTACATGTAAGATTTGTGGAGAATCTTTGAATGTTTCCATTGAACCTGACATGATGCTAAGCCCCATAAAAAGTATGCCAAACCCCAAAATGACCTCGCCGACTTTTTTCATGATGTCTTTTTTTATAAACATCGCCATGACAACACCGATAAATAAGAACAAGGGTGCGATTTCCGCAAGGTCCAGCGCCACAAGTTGGGACGTAATGGTTGTCCCAATATTTGCCCCCATAATGACCCCGGCCGCTTGCACTAGATTTATCAACCCTGCATTGACAAAACTTACGACCATAACCGTCGTTGCACTAGAGGATTGTATAATAGCTGTAAACACTGCACCAACAAGCACGCCCATTACCCGGCTTGTTGTCATGACTTCCAATATTTTTCTCAATTTTGCCCCGGCCGCTTTTTCAAGCCCCTCGCTCATGAGTTTCATACCAAATAAAAACAGTCCCAGTCCACCTAACATTGCTAAAACTATACTCATTCATATCTCCTTTTGTAGGCTTTAAGATAACTCTTTCCGCACTTTATATCGTTTTCCATTTGGTTCTTCAAGTCGTCAATCGAATCAAATTTCTTTTCTTCTCTACTATATGCCAAAAAGTTTACTTTGATTTCTTTTCCATATGCATCCGCATCATAATCAAATACGTGCGTTTCCACACCTACCGGATGGCCTCCCGCTATTTCTATCGTCGGCTTTTTTCCTACATTCGTAATTCCGTCATATACCTGTTTATCAATGATTGTCTGTGTCACATAGACCCCAAAGGGAGGAAGGACTTTTTCAGCAGAAGGCACTAGATTTAGCGTTGGTATGCCTAGTCTTCTGCCTAGTTTTCGCCCATGTTCCACAACTCCCTGTACAAAAAATTCATAGCCCAAAAGCATATTTGCACGCTCCATGTGCCCCTTTGCAATTTCTTCTCGGATAAATGTACTGCTAATATCCCTGTTTTCAAATTGCTTCTTTTCTACAACCTCTACTTCAAATCCAAGTTGTTTGCCATATTCTAAAAGCATGTTGTAGTCGCCTCTGCGCTTGTGCCCAAAATGGAAATCTTTTCCGGCTGCCAGATACACTACATTCAGCTGCTCTACCAACATTTTGATAAAATTTTCCGGCTCCATTCGCATAATTTCAGTTGTAAATGGACATTCAATGACGCAGTCAATTCCGATTGAATCGAAAAGATGGATTTTCTCTTCATTGGTTGTTATGACTTGCTGCTTACTTTGCCCTACGAGAGACTTAGGGGGCATGTCAAAAGTAAAAATTACTGCTTTTAAACCCTCTTTTTTCTTTTTTAAAACATAGTCAATTAAATATTTATGCCCCATATGAAGACCATCAAATTTCCCTAATGATAATACGGTAGGTTCTTTCATTTGAAATTTTGTTGTATTTTTTATGTACTCCATATTATGTCTATCCTTTTCAATCCTTCTCTATAAAAGCTTTACGGCTTTAGAACCATAGATCATTAACTGGCTTTTGCCTATTTCTGCTCCTCTTTCTCCACAAAGAGTTTTACCACTTTAAAGTCATTGGTTGCTTCTTGCCAAGTATAAAGGCCTGCAAAATTTTCTTCCTGGTCATACACACAAATCTGCTCCGTTTTCCACACTTCTGCCGTCTGCACACATTGGGCAAAGGCGTCATCTGCTTCCTCCATTGGCCCTCTTTGGGCAAAGGCGTCACCTGCCTCCCCTGCTTCCTTCATTGGGCCTCTTTGGGCAAAGGCATCATAGGGTAAATGGTTGCCGTTTTGCAAAGCTTTTTGAAATTCCGGCTTTACATAGGCTTTTACATTTTTATTAAATACAGTATCAATCGGTATTAGAATATGGGAAAGTTTGTCCGACTTTGCAAGTGATTCTATTTCTGCTAAAGTTTTGCTTTCTTCGATTGTAAATCCTGCTGCTTTTGTCCGCGTCAGCTGTTCCATGCAACCACTACATCCTAGCTTTTGCCCAATATCATGGCATAATGTACGAATATATGTTCCTTTCGAGCAATGAACCTGCATTATAATGCGAAGAACCCCTATATCCCTTATGAGAGGCGCTTCTGGCGTTGCTTCTTTTTCTATTGCACCTTTTGCCACAATGTCTTTTCCTGTAGCGTCTTTTGTTCGCATGCTTTTTCCTACAGAGGCTTTTTCTACCATTCCTTTTGTAGTGTCTTTTTCTATCGCCTCTTTTGTTCTGATTTCCTTGATTTTAATATCATAGATAACTACCTTACGAGGCTCTCGTTCTACAATAATACCTTTCCTTGCTAATTCGTAAAGTTTTTTCCCATTTACTTTAAGGGCGGAATACATTGGCGGAAGTTGCTCGTATTCACCTACAAAACTTTTGATTGCCATTTTTATATCTTGAACACTTATCTGTACATTTTGTACATTCTGCTCTTTTGCATCAGCATATGCCACATCCTTCGTATCCTTTATCCATACATTCTGCTCTTTTAGAACAGTCCCTGTTGTGTCTTGTGTATCTGTTTCACGCCCCAAAAGCAGTGTGCATTCATATACTTTGTCTTTATCTGTAAGCAAATCACAGACTTTCGTTGCTTTGCCTAAGCATATTGGCAAAACCCCGGTTGCTTGCGGGTCCAAGGTTCCTGTATGCCCTATTTTTTTCTGGCCTACAATCCCCCTCATACGTGCAACTACATCATGGGAAGTATATCCGGCTTCTTTATATACATTGATAATGCCATTTACCATAGGCTCCCCCGGTTATCCATTTTCATGGACACTTAATTTTGGAAATTATGCTTCACGCATTCATTCAATGAAAAAGCTGCTTTTCAATTTCTTGACAAATTTGTTCAATCACAGCTTCCTTCGGCTCGTGCAAGGTAAACCCCGATGCGCGTTTGTGTCCACCACCTTTAAATTTCATGGAAATTGCCGCAACATCTACCTTTCCGTTGGAACGCATGCTGACTTTATAGTCGCCATTTTCTGTTTCGTATAAAAAAACCGCAACTTCCACATCCTTTGTCACGCGAAGCTGATTCACGATACCGTTTAAATGCTTCGGCAGGACGTTGTATTCTGCCATTTGCGCTAAGGTAGCTATCCCTATAATACATTTATGATCCAAATAAAGTTCGCTGTCTAAAAGTACCCGCCCCATTATTTTATTCTGGTCAAATGTTTTTGTAAAAAAGGTATCGTCTACGATTTTTGTAAAATCGATTCCGGTTTCCATTAATTTGCCTGCAATATTCATTGTCCTTGCAGTTGTCGAAGAAAATTGGAAGACACCCGTATCATGTACGATACCTACATAAATGCATTCTGCTATTTCTTTTGTAAGGTTTTGTTCTCCGATTAGCTCGAATACGAGTTCGGACGTGGAGCTTACAAGAGGAAAAATATGGTTTTCATCTGCAAAATTTTCATTGCTTATATGATGGTCAATGCAGATCGTCTTCCCTGCCGTTTTAAAATACTTTACTGCGTTTCCTAGTCGGCCTACATCACCACAATCTTGCACAATGCAAATGTCATAGATCTGATTATTTTCACATGTATGCTGGATTTTATCTGTATTTTTTAAAAAATTAAAAATGGTTGGTATTGGCTCTAAATAGACATCTACCACTATCTTTGGATAGTATGTTGAAATGTAGTTATACGTTGCCATGCAGGAGCCAACACAATCGCCATCGGGGCGTATATGCCCTACAATGGCGACTGTATTTATATTTTCTGTTAGATAAGATACAAAATCTTTCACGCTTTATTCCTCACCTGGTACTATTTGCTCTGTTTTCGTTTCCCTTTGCCTCGACTCGTTATTTACATCATCAATTAGTTTCGACATGTTTACGCCATATGCAATCGACTGATCCAATATGAAATGTATTTCGGGGGTATTCCTTAGATTGATATTTTTTGCAAGTTTGCTCCGGATATAACCCTCTGCACTTTTTAATCCGTCCAGCGTAGCCTGCTGCGACTTTTCATCACCAAGGACACTTACATACGCTTTCGCGATTTTTAAATCCGGCGCTACTTCTACTGCTATGATAGAAGTTAAGGGATCAATCCGTGGGTCTTTGATTTCTTGACTGATAATATTACTTAATTCCTTTAACACTTCACCATTAATCCTTGTATTTTTAATACTGTTTTTTCTCATTTTTATTGATTCCACCGGCGTGTTGCGACACGCATTGAACACTTAGCGAGGAGCTTTCCCCTCTTGTTGAACACGCTTTTTTTGCCCAACCTCTTATCTTGGAACTTCAACCATCGTGTATGCTTCTACAATATCTAGTTCTTCGATTTCACTAAATCCATCAAATACCAATCCACATTCATATCCGGTTTTCACTTCTTTTACATCATCTTTAAATCGTTTCAAAGAACCTAGTGTGCCTTCAAAAATCTGCTTATCTTCCCGTTTGATTCTGACTTTACACCCTCTTTGGAATACACCGTCAAGCACATAGGATCCTGCTATATTGCCAACACCGGATGCTTTAAATATTTGACGGACTTCTGCGTGGCCCAATATTTTTTCTTCAAAAATTGGATCAAGCATACCTTTCATCGCTGCCTGTACATCTTCAATGGCATTGTATATTACCTTATAGAGCCTTAAATCCACTCCCTCCCGCTCGGCTGTTGCTTTTGCCGTCGCATCGGGGCGTACGTTAAATCCAATAATAATTGCATTGGAAGTAGAGGCTAGGCTTACATCAGATTCATTGATTGCACCGACTCCACCATGAACAATTTTAACGACTACTTCTTCGTTGGATAATTTAACAAGGCTTTGTTTTACCGCTTCTACGGATCCTTGAACATCCGCTTTTACAACAATGCCCAGTTCTTTTAAATTGCCTGATTTTATCTGTGTAAATAAGTCGTCAAGGGACATTTTTGCCTTTGTATCATCAAGCAGCTTTTCTCTTCCATGTGAAATAAAAGTCTCTGCAAAATTCTTTGCCTCTTTTTCTGATTCCGTACACACAAAGATATCTCCGGCATTTGGTACATTGTTTAAGCCTAAGATTTCTACCGGCTTTGATGGCCCGGCTTCCGAAACCCTTCTCCCTTTGTCGTCAATCATGGCACGCACTTTACCATAGCAGCTCCCTGCCGCAACCGACTGACCTACTCTTAAGGTCCCTTTTTGCACAAGTATCGTTGCAACTGCGCCTCTGCCTTTGTCAAGCTGTGCTTCTATGACAAGTCCTCTTGCCTGACGTTTGGGGTCTGCTTTTAGCTCGCTGACCTCTGCGGTTAGCAAAATCATTTCAAGCAATTGCTCAATCCCTTCGTGTGTATGTGCAGAAACCGGTACAAATATCGTACTGCCACCCCAGTCTTCCGGGATCAATTCATATTCAGACAATTCTTGTTTTACGCGTTCAATATTTGCACTTGGCTTATCTATTTTATTGATGGCGACAATGATTTCAACGCCCGCCGCTTTTGCATGGCTAATTGCCTCTATGGTCTGTGGCATTACACCATCATCCGCCGCAACAACCAAAATTGCAAAATCCGTTGCGATTGCACCACGCATACGCATTGCGGTAAAAGCTTCATGCCCCGGCGTATCAAGGAACGTAATCTTTTCTCCATTGCAAGTTACAATGTATGCACCAATATGCTGTGTGATGCCTCCTGCCTCCCTGTCTATGACATGGGTATCGCGAATGGCATCTAAAAGCGATGTTTTTCCATGGTCAACATGCCCCATAACACATACGACCGGAGGACGTTTCACCATTGCGCTTTCGTCTTCCGCTTCTTCTTTTAGCAATTCTTCAATGATGTCAATTTTCACTTCCGGCTCACAGATGCAGTTATATTCAAGAGCAATTTCTTCTGCATCACTATATTCTACTTCTTCGTTTATTGTGACCACTTTTCCCTGCAGAAATAATTTTTTAACAATTGCAGAAGCCTGTAGTTTCATTTTTTCTGCCAGCTCTTTGATGGTTAGGGATTCCGGCAATACAATCGTTTTAATTGTTTCTTCTTTTTCCACTACGACAGGCGCTGTCTGTGGTTTCTTTCTACGTCCGCCATGTTTCTCTAAGTTTACATAACGTTCCTGTCTTTTCGGTATAACGCCACGTGCTGATTTTAGACCATTGCTAAAGCCTTTACGGCCATCCCTTGACTTTGTATCCCCTGACGTGGCTCCTGCCGGCCTTTGGTTGGATTTGTTTATTCCTTGTTCAAATCGGCTGCCTGTCTGTTGGCTCGGACGGCTTTCACCGGCTCTTTGTGTACTTTTATCACCTGGCGGACGATTGCCTGCCGGGCGGCCACTCTGATAATTTTGACTATTGCCTCTGTCATAGCTTGGTCTTGCGCCTCTTTCGCTTGAGCTGCTATATGGCCTATTTCCATATGGCCGATCTCCTGCCGGCCGGTTGTTATTGTATGCCGGGCGGTCCCCTGCCGGCCGATTGTTGCTATACGTCGGGCGATCTCCTGTCGGTCGGTTGCTGTTATATGCTGGACGATTGTTGTTATAGACCGGGCGATCTCCTGCCGGCCGGTTATTGTTATACGCCGGGCGGTCTCCTGTCGGTCGGCTGTTGTTATACGTTGACCGGTTGTTGTTATACGCCGGGCGATCCCCTGCCGGTCGATTGCTGTTATACGCCGGGCGATCTCCTGCCGGGCGGTTGTTGCTATATGCCGGGCGATCCCCTGTCGGTCGGTTGTTGTTATACGCCGGTCGATCCCCTGCCGGTCGGTTGTTGCTATATGCCGGGCGATCCCCTGCCGGTCGGTTATTGCTATATGTCGGGCGATCCCCTGCCGGTCGGTTGCTATTGTATGCCGGTCGGTCTCCCGTCGGTCGGTTGCTATTGTATGCCGGGCGGTCTCCCGTTGGTCGGTTGCTGTTATATGCCGGTCGGTCTCCCGTCGGTCGGTTGCTGTTATATGCCGGTCGGTCTCCCGTTGGTCGGTTGCTGTTATATGCCGGTCGATCCTCACTTGGATGATTGTTGGTAGTATTGGCGACATTGGTATTGCTCGTGGCATTTTCATTGCTCGTGCCACTTGTATTGGTATCGCTTGCATTGGCTCTATTTGCATTGGTATCGCTTGCATTCGTTCTATTTGCATTGGTATCGCTTGCATTCGTTCTATTTGCATTGGCAGCAACATGATTGGTCTCTGTTGGCTGTTCTCCTGTTGGCCTATCCACTGTTTGGGCATTTACCGTTGTTGGTTTATTTTCTGCCTGCCGATCCGCTGATTGCGCAACTCCTCCAATTGACTGCTCTCTTGCCGGTCTTCCAGTCGTAGTTGAACCTATTTGTCTGCTTGGAACATTTGTTCTCTGCCCTCTCCCATTTTTGTCCCTTGATCCATTGGTACGCGCCCCGCCCATCTTACTATGCTGCGGATTAAACACTGCTGTAATACTGGATTTTTTCTTAGGCTTATCCTCTGCTTTTGGCGGTATAGCTATTTTATCTTGCGTGCCTTCCTTTGCATCTGCAGCTACTTTGTTTTCCATTCCTGCCTTTGCTTGCGCAACTGTATCCTGCGTGCTTTCCTTTGCATCTGCAGCTACTTTGTTTTCCATTCCTGCCTTTGCTTCTGTCGTCGCTTTCGTCTCCGTGCCTGTTTTTAAATCCTTTGTTTCTTTTGTATCTGTCTTTTGCTCTGTGTTCGCCGCTCTGTGTTCTATATGAATCACCTTTGCCCTTTCTGATTGACTCACAGCAAGCTGTGCCGTTACCGCCGCATCTGAAATTTCTTTGGCATTTCCCCTTTGAAAACGTCCTTTTACCATCGAAATTTTTTCGTCATCCAAGTTACTTGGTGCTTTCACGTCAATATTCTTTTCCGCCAAAAAATTTATAATATCTTTTGACTGTATATTCAATTCTTTTGCAAGTTCGTGTACTTTGACCTTTGCCATTATTACTCCTCCGCTATTCAGTTTTTCTATTCCATCTTTTCACTCAATTTATTCACCAAGGACTTTGAAAATCCTGCCTCAATTACTGCAACAGATGCACGGGACTCTTTTCCAATGCTATGTCCTAATTTCTCTTTGTCTGCATATTCATACATTGGTACCTGGTAAAAAATACACATATTCCGAAACATTTTTTTTGTATTATCCGATGCATCGTTTGCCAGAATTACAAGAAACGCTTTCTTTCCTTTTACCGCCTTTTCCGTTGAAAATTCACCACTTGCTACTTTTCCCGCCTTTGCCGCCAAACCAAGCATTGATAATATTTTATCCTGTTTCAAACTTTTGTCTCCATCTCCTTTTTCAAGCTGTCTATGATTTCCTTTGGTATACTAATTTTTAAGGACCGTTCCAAGCCTTTTTGTTTTAACGCTTTTAAAAAGCACTCCATATTCGGGCAAATGTATGCACCTCTACCGTTTTTTCTCCCGGTTGTATCTAGCAGGATTTCATTCTCCGCCGTTTTAATCACACGAAACATTTCTTTTTTTATCTTCATTTCGCCGCAACCGACACATTGACGCATAGGAACTTTTTTATTCATCAAAACTTTCATCCCCCTCGCTTGGTCGTTTAAAAGGAGCATCCACCTCCTTTGGAAATTCTTCTTCGTAATACTCCTCGTCGTAATTGCCATCGTAATCCTCGTCCGAGTCTTCATATTCATTTTCATAATCTATGAAATCGCCGGATTCCCTTGCCTGGGTTTCGCTCTTAATGTCAATCTTAAATCCGGTCAGCCTCGCTGCAAGCCTTGCGTTCTGCCCTTCCTTCCCAATCGCAAGTGAAAGTTGGTAGTCTGGTACGACAACTTTCGCTTTTTTCTCCTCTGCATCTGCGATAACGGAAATGACTTTTGCAGGGCTTAATGCATTTTCAATCAGCATGGCAGGATTGTCATTCCAACATATGATGTCTATTTTCTCTCCACGCAGTTCATTTACAATCGCATTTACCCTCGCGCCGTTTAATCCGACACATGCACCTACCGGATCAACATCCGGATCGTTGGAGTAGACAGCAATCTTCGTTCTGCTCCCCGCTTCCCTTGAAATGCTTTTAATCTCAACAATCCCTTCTTTCACTTCGGTTACTTCTGACTCAAACAGCCGTTTCACCAATTCTGGGTGCGTCCTTGATACAAGAATCTTTGGACCTTTCGAGGTGGCTTTTACTTCTAAAATATATAGTTTGATTCGTTCCGTAGGTCTAAATACCTCCCCACGCACTTGCTCATTCTCACTTAAAATAGCATCTACTTTTCCTAAATTAATACTAATATTGCGCCCAAGCTCCCGTTGTACAATCCCGGTTACTACATCTTTTTCTTTTCCGTAGTATTGGTTGAACAGCACCTTTCTTTCTTCTTCCCGAATCTTTTGCAAGATAACATTCTTTGCATTCTGCGTTGCAATCCTTCCAAATTCTTTTGATTTTACTTCAATATTGACGATATCGCCCAGCTCATATTTAGAATCTATCATTTGTGCATTGGCGAGGCTAATCTCTAAAGCAATATCTTCTACTTCTTCTACAACTGTCTTTTCCGCATAAACGTGGAATTCACAAGTTGTAGGGTCTATCGTCACTTTAATATTTTCAGATTTTCCAAAATGGTTCTTGCATGCTGTTATTAATGAGTTTTCAATGGCTTCAAGCAAAGTTTCTTTGCTGATATTCTTTTCTTTTTCCAGTATGGTTAACGCTTCTAATAGCTCACTGCTCATTTCCCTTGTCCTCCTCTTTGTTCTTTTTGTTCTTCTACGTTAAAAATCAAATGCCAATCGTATCAGTGCAATATCCGATTTTGCAACGATAATTTCCTGTTTCTCATCTGCTTCTATGGATGTATTTCGTTCTATTGTTACTGTATCTGCATCGTAGGCTTTTAAAATTCCATAAAATTCCTTTTCTTTCGATTCTGAGCCCACACGGATCGCACGGTATGTTCTGATTTCAACTTCTTTCCCGATACTTCGGATATAATCCTTCTCCTTTTTTAACGGCCTGCCTAATCCAGGTGAGCTTACCTCAAAAATATAAGAATCTTCTATAAAATCCTTTTCATCCAACACCGTATTCATATATCTACTAACCATTTCACAATCATCGACCGTAATCCCGCCTTCTTTGTCGATGTACACCCTCAGATACCAGTTTCCACCTTCTTTTACATATTCCACATCTATTAGTTCAAAGTTATGTTCTTCTATCATATTTTGTAGAAGCTGCTGCGTTTGCTGCTCGTATTGTTCTCTCCTTGTCACTTTTTCGCCTCTTTTCCAAAAATGCACTAGGAACCTGATGGAAAAAGCAAATCGGTGCTTTCACATTCTGTTTTTCACCAGTCCTAAACATGAAGTAAGAGTGGACACGTGCCCACTCTTGCTGTAATTGTTATGCTGTTATCTTATTTATAATAGCACTTCTTGGCTCATAATGCAAGGTGTTTTTTTCTTTATCACTTATATCTTCACAATTATAATTCAGCATGACGATTATGAGCATTGCGCACATGGTTGCCACCCCTAAGTACCTGATCAATATTTTCTTCATCTTTATCGCCCAATCCGGCTTTTGACCGTTGTTTTTTCACATCAAGTTTTCATGTTCGCTGTATTCGGAATTACCATTATAGCACACGATGAAATGTTTTTTTATCTTACTTTTAACCTGAACAAGAAAAAGCAAAAAGAGCCAAAAGAGAACACTTGCCTACCGGTATGTATGCAAAATATTGCAAGCAACTCGAATACCAAGGTAATGCATTATTATATATTTACAGCCTAAACGTCTAGTACTATCTGCTCGTAACCGCCTTTCTCTTTAAATTCATGCAGATAGGAAAAACATGCCTGTGCACCAAACAGCATTTGATGTGCATCACATGCCTTTTTTAATATCTTCATCAGCTCTTTATGATTGGGGCTTAAAAGTTCATAGGAATTCCCATACGTTTCGATATAGCGCTTTTTCATGCCCGGAAAATGCTGATCCAACTTTTCATAAAAATATTCCCGATTGCCTTCCCGCAATGTCATCCCTATCGAAAAGGCCAAAATACCATGGACATTCGCTTCGATGCAATAGGAAAGGATCCCCTCTATATTTTCTACTGTATCATTGATAAACGGTAAAATTGGGCACAGCCAGACAATGGTTTTAATACCCTCGTCCCTCATTATCTTTAATACCTCTACCCGTTCCTTTGTGGTGCTCACATTTGGCTCAAGAATTTTGCATAAATTTTCGTCATAGGTCGTGAGGGTCATCTGCACCACGCATTTCGTCTTTTCATTGATTTTCTTTAAAATGTCCAAATCTCGTAAGATCCGATTGGATTTTGTCAATATGGATACCCCGAACCCATAGGCTTTGATCAGCTCTAAGCTCTTTTTGGTATATTGCAGCTGTTCTTCTATCGGTATGTATGGGTCGCACATTGCCCCTGTGCCTATCATAAATCTTTGTTTTTTCCTTCTCAGCGTGTTTTCAAGAAGCTCTATCGCGTTCTTTTTTACCTCGATATCCTCAAAGTCATGATTCATCTGATAGCATCTGCTCCTAGCATCACAGTAAATGCATCCATGTGTACACCCTCTATAAAGATTCATCCCATGTGTGGATGATAGAATTCCTTTTACGATTGTTTCATGCATTTTATTCTGTTCCATCCCCCATATATTGCTTCCATGCGCACAATTGCATTTGGCAATCGGCTCTGATATGATGTTCCTATCCTATCGTTTATCAGAAGCTGCAACGCAGATTCTGATAAAAAGGCACATTTTTTCGTGCCATGGATCTGATGATAGGAACAGCATTTTGTTCCTATCTTATCATATCATAAAAGTAATCGCCAGCGTAGTCCAAAAGGGATGTTTTTAAATTTCGCAAAAGTAGTGGTTGCCTATATGAGCCGATATGTTGGAATTTCTTGGTTTCGTAGAAAAGTATAGCGTATTCATTGTTGTATGGTTCGTCTTTCCCTCCAGTACATTTGATATTGCAAGGTATTCTTTTTTGGTAGGATCTGCACTTTCTTGCTGTAGCCATGACGTAAATTGAGTTTTCTGGCTTAAAACGTCATATAGGGAATCTGGATATTCTATAGAACTGATTCTGTTAAGAACTACCTCTACCACTGCCTCTTGCCCTACTAGGGTTTCGCCTCTTGCCTCTAGCCACACGATATTCGCTAATAACGCCCTTTCTTCCTTGCTTAAATCCATCTTCCATCTATTGCATTCCTCTATCGGGGTCTGTTCATCGCTTAAATAGGTTGAGTTGATGTATCCTATTTGCCCATCAAGCGATACACTGTACCAGTCCCCTTCTATTCCCGTTACTTCTACTTTCTGATTCGGATTTAAAACGTCTATGATTTCTGCCTCCATGCTTCCATCCAACCTAAAATTTACTCTTGTCGTCGTATATTTCGTTATTGGTGTAGCTTCTTCTTTTTTTAGCCCTTCTTTTTTTTCTTGTGCAGACTTTTCCTTCTTCTTTTTTGCATCCTGCTTCTCTTTTTCAATTTCACTCTCTAGTGCCGGCAGTTTGTAAAGGTCACTGTCTATTCCGGAAAAGATATCCTTATCATTTTCGTTAAAACTTACCGCTATTTCTTGGTAGTTTGCTTCTACATTATCATATCCTTCCTGCCCTATGCGGGGAAGAACGATAGCATTCGTAAATAAGCATAATGTAAAAACCACTAATTTTCTTTTCATAAATCACCTCGTAATTTTATATGACAAGCACTTTTGATGTAATGAATCTACTATTTTTTACCTATATTTCTTGTCATAAATTGACGATATCATAGCTTGGCATTGCGACTTATTTCACAAATTTTACCATTTCGCTTATACCAATGTATTAAAAGCAAAGGTTTTCGTCCCTTTCGTTTTAATGAATTTGTATTATTATCCCCTTAATTCTTTCTACTAATCATAAGTCATCTATTTTTTTATACTGATAGAGCATTCCTTTTTATCTTATCGTTCACCTATTGTAAATTTCAGAATATATTATACAGTGGAAACAATTCGCTAAATATATCATTAGTAAATGCCTCACGAGAATGGGTACTTATGTTTCTTATGGACTGTAGACTATCAAGAAAGGGTGTGTATAGATATTATGTCACAATTTGCGATTATAATTGGAGCCATTATCTCATTTGCTATTTTGGGATTGCCATTGTTTGGTTTTATCAAATCCCACAGTTTTAAACCTACAGAAAACAAATTATTGCAGCAAAAACAATTAAATGCTGATTTAAATTCTGTTGGATTTGCCTATGAAATACAAGGTGATTATTTCTATTCTTTGATGGATTGCTGGCAGAGGGAAGTAGGGTATTGCAAATTATATGATGAGGGCTGTGCCTTATTTAACATGATTATTGATTGTGAACCGATTACTTTTTTCTATGCAGGGAAAAAATGGCTGATTGAATTATGGAAAGGACAATATGGCATTACCACCGGAGCTGAAATTGGGATTTACAATACAAGTAGAGAAGATATAGACGATACGCGGTTTCAAGGCACATTTTACGAAAATATCAGTGACGATGAACGAATCCCCCTTTCTTTTGAATTAAAAAAGAAAGGGAAAGTAATTTTACGCCGCAATGCTCTGCATTGGTGGCTGACAGGATTTAAGCTTGGCGAATTTTCTTCACCTGATTCCTTAAGTATGGATGCAAAGCTCGTATTCCCAAATCAAGACATGTGCGATGCTTTTGTAGGCGGTCTAAAAGAAATCGGCTATACAAAAAAAGAGTTTTCAACAAAACGCAATACTGTCATGGTTCATTATACCAAACCACATACACAGCAGGTGCTGGCTCGCAATAAGGTACAGGAAGCAGTGGTTCAGCAAACAAATAGAAGTAATTGCAACCTCTTTGAAATAGGTACTGCAAAATATAGCGATACCTTAGATAAGGTGGAATATATCAAGACTGTCATGCCAGAGCTATATGAATTATTCTTAAAATCGCTCTATGCAAATGGGCTATATGAGGCGTTTGAATGGATACGCGATATTATTATACCAAGACCACCGGTTCCTCCCGTTCCTCCTGTTCCTCCGATTCCTCCTGTTCCTCCCGTTCCTCCTTGTCCTCCAAAGCCACCTTGTCCTCCAAAGCCACCTTGCCCTCCAAAGCCACCTTGCCCTCCAAAGCCACCTTGCCCTCCAAAGCCACCTTGCCCTCCAAAGCCACCTTGCCCTTTAAAGCCACCTTGCCCTCCTGCACACAGCTCGGAAAATAGTGCCTCAGGAGGCAACAATTCTCCGTTTAACGGTAAGATAAGAAATTCAAATCAGTCTTCTATGCCACATAATTATGACAAGTACAAGAACCAAAATGTGAATACAAATTACAGCAACAATTTAGGAAGTCATAATAGTTTCTCGCACAACAATACTTCCCATCAAGAATCCTATCATGATGCATCTTACAATCATGGATCTAATTCTTATCAAGGAGAAGCTTATAATGCTGAATTCGAAAAGGAAGCATCGTACGACGAAGAGTCCTTGTCCGATGGCTCTTATACAGATATCACTTTTAGTGAGGATTCACATGTAGATTATGTCCCATGAATAGGATTTTAGAAGGAAGCGTCGTCGCAAATTTATGGGAAAAATAGGCTGGCTTTCCGAAAATAGAAAAATATGCCTTTGCGGAATTTGAACTATAGATCAAATTCCGCAAAGGCATACCAGATTTAATTCAAATCTCAAAAACAACCCAAACCCTTCCATTCCCTAAGCTTTTCGTCCTATCTTATGCCTTGTCAATCATTGTCTTCACCGTAACGCCGTTCACCTCTATATATTCATCTACCGCAATCACAAGGCATTTTCTGTCATCAATCATTCTTGTTTCGATTAAATCTACCCTATCCGGATTTACTTTGATGATAATATCCGGTGTTTCTATATTAAACTTCGTTGTGCTTGCAATGTTCGCGGCAAGCAACGAATTATGTCCACCTATTTTATTCTCATACTCTTGATCGATAACTTCTAATTTCCCCTGCGATACCCCACTATGCTCTAACAATCGCGCTACATCGGGTTTTGATAGGGTAAGCGGCTCTGGATCTTCTTTGTGCTCTACGATCATATCTTGTAGGTTTTCATGGATATTTCGCATTACTTCATAATGAAATTCTTCCCCAATTGCATCTGCTATCATAGTGTGAAACGATTCCTTTTGCGTATCGGCAGTCATCGGAAGTTCACTGCCTAATACCTGTTCTATGAATTCCGGCTGTATCTCTTCCGGCTTTTTGGAATAATATAATACGCTATGTAAATCGGCATTCTGATCATGAAGGACCGGGAACAAAAAACCCGTTATGGGTGCTCCTACAATCCAATCCCGCATCCGCTCTTCTATATTATTTTTTTCAAAATTATAGCTTAAGCCGGCTTTCGATAGTGCAACCGGACAGATACTGCATTGAAGATATTCATAAACGGAATCTGATGCGTCAAACATCTGCATCCCATCCGTTGCTTTTCCCGGGATATCATATGCCACATGTATCAAGATGATATAATAATTTTCTGCATAATCATAGGATGCAATGACTCTATCATAAAAGGTTTCCAGCAATTCGTCATTCTGTAATTTATCATTCCGCAGCTTTAATAAAAATTCCTGCGTTCCACCAGCCTGTTCCTGCTCCAATGGAAAATCCATATTCAACAGATGCTTGCCCAATGTCCCCGCTAATGTCTGTTTGAAAATCTCAAAATATTTAAACGCCTCTTCTTCCGGCAAAGAATGAAACGCACTTTTAGAACTAAATTTCTTCTGTTTCTCATGGTCTACATAGCAGCCACAAATACGCGTAATGGTGCAGTTGTCTGGTGTATATTGTTTTTTAATTTCAAGTACCTCTTTTTTATTCACGTTTTGTTTTCCTCTTTTTCTTTGTGATTAGATAGCCTATCAATGTCCTCCAATGCATAATCTGTTGCAATCCTTTTCATTAATGGTATTTCGTAATTTGAATTTATATGTCTTAAATTGAGTAAGAGACCATCCCTACCTGGTTGGACAGCCTCTTGCGCTAACTATAATTGTATTTCCTATACGAACCTTCCCCACTTGCTACATTGTTGACTATCCTTCTAGATACATTGTTGACTATCCTTCTTGCTGCATTGTTAGCTATCCTTCTAGAACAACCGGTTCACCTGTAAAAGAATATTCTATCGCTTTCACGTCGTCGATATAAAATACTTCAAATTTACCATCATTTACGGTATATATAGAAGCAAGATTTGGATTCGCTGCAAGCATCGCTTTTCTAGCCTCATCATTATCATCCACCACTGCTTCTGCGGTAATGCGTATCCATCTACCATCCGGTACCATTCCACTGATTTCTATTTTAGGATTATTCAATAACTGTTTGAATACATTTTTCTCATTGTTTGTGCAGAAATATACTTTCCCATTAAATTCTGCAGTCGCTCCAAAGGGTCTGACTCTTGGCTGATTGTCTTCCACTGTTGCTAGATAATACACCTTGGCTTCATTCAAAAAATCTACTACTTTACTCATCTTACTTATCCTCCTGCTTTTTTCGCTGTCTAAGGTTATTACAAGCTACGCTACGATTGCTTGATTTATTATAACATCTTTTCCCATTTTTTATCAAGATATATTTGGTAGTCTATCATATATGAATAGGGTGACATATGTTTGTCCATCCGTTTCACCATATTTGAATTAAAAAAGTCACCTACAGTGATTATAAATCATCTGTAAATGACTTCATCGGGTTGGGCTGTTCACTATAACAACTAACAGTCAATAGCTCGTACGGGACTCGAACCCGTGATTCCGCCGTGAGAGGGCGGCGTCTTAACCTCTTGACCAACGAGCCTTTTAAAAATGTGGCAATATTTATTATATATTTTCCAGTAAAAAATTGCAAGCTCTTTTTTGCCACTCTTTGCATTTTCTTTTTTACACTCTTTTTTTACACTTTTTCAAACTGCACGTTCTTTGTGTACATAACAGTACGATCCACAGTTAGCTGTGAACCGTACGATGATGCAACAGCCTCTTCTTGTCCCATATCAATCCAAAGCCATACTGCTCATTTGCACGAAAGGAGCAAAAAAAATCTATTAGCCTGCAGTGATAGCCGCTACTTCAGCCGCAAAATCTTCTTCTTTCTTCGCGATACCTTCTCCGGTTTCAAAACGAATAAATCTAACCACTTTTATATCAGTCCCCACTTCTTTGGAAATCTGTGCTAAATATTGAGAAACTGTTTGTTTTCCATCTTCTGCCTTCACATAAACCTGCTCTAGCAGACATACTTCCTTTAATTCCTTGCTTAACCGGCCAACAATCATTTTTTCAATAATATTGTCCGGTTTGTCCGGATTTTCATTCTTAGCCTGTGCAAGCAAGATTTCTTTTTCGTGCTCTTTGTACTCTTCACTTACTTCATCTTGAGAAACATATTTTGGTGAAAGGGCTGCAACCTGCATAGCTAAATTTTTCAACGCTTCTTTCACCGTGTCATTCACAACTGCCGTCTGTGCTTCTATTAAAACGCTGATTCTACCACCGCCATGCACATATGGTACGATACAGCCATTGTCCACCGTCACTTTTTCAAATCTTCTGATTGATAGATTTTCACCAATCACGGCTATTTTATCCGTCAATGCATCTTTCACGGTTTTACTTGTATCTACGTTCCAATTTTCGCCTAAAAACGTATCTAAATCTGCTGTCATTGTATTGATTGCCTGTTCTGCTACTGCCGCAACAAAATTTTGAAATTCTTCATTTCTTGAAACAAAATCTGTCTCAGAATTTACTTCTACGATTGCCGCTACTTTATCTTCTTTTACAATGGCTTTGCAAAGTCCTTCTGCTGCAATTCTCCCTGCCTTTTTCTCTGCTTTTGCCTGTCCATTTTTCCTTAAATATTCAATTGCATTGTCCATGTCGCCATCGGTTTCATTCAATGCCCTTTTGCAGTCCATCATGCCTGCACCAGTCATTTCCCTTAGTTCTTTTACCATAGCTGCTGTAATAGCCATTTTGTATTTCCTCCTATATTGAACGCTTGGTAACGTATTTTCGTTTCACTCACCCTATTCTACTGCTGCTACAGCATCTATTTCAACATTCCCTTGATTTGCCTCCACAACAGCATCTGCCATTTTGGATACAATTAATTTTACAGCTCTTATTGCATCATCATTGCCTGGAATGACGTAATCCAACTCTTCCGGATCACAGTTTGTATCTGCTATTCCAACTAATGGGATTCCTAATGTATGGGCCTCTTGGATACAAATCCGTTCTTTTTTCGGATCAACTACAAAAATAGCATCCGGAACACGTTTCATATTCTTGATTCCGCCAAGGTTTCGCTCAAGCTTATCCCATTCTTTCCTTAAAGCAATGACCTCTTTTTTCGGGAGGACATCAAATGTTCCATCTTCCTCCATCGTTTCAATTGCTTTTAACCTTACGATACGGCTTTGGATTGTTTTAAAGTTTGTAAGCATGCCGCCAAGCCATCTTTCGTTTACATAATACATGCCACAACGTTCTGCTTCTGCTTTAATCGCATCTTGTGCCTGTTTCTTTGTTCCGACAAACAGGATAATTCCACCTTCTGCCGCAATATCAGAAATTGCCTTGTAGGCATCGTCTACTTTACCCACTGATTTCTGTAAATCAATGATATAGATCCCATTTCTTTCCGTGTAGATGTATGGAGCCATTTTTGGATTCCATCTTCTTGTCTGATGTCCAAAGTGGACTCCCGCCTCTAATAGTTGCTTCATTGAAATAACGCCCATTTTATTACCTCCGTTGGTTGAATTCTTCCATATACTTCTTCCTACCCTGCCACTAAGCAGGCAGAGCATACTTTCACACTAAGCTTTACAACGCCAAGTGCGCAACGTATCTAAGGCTACCTAAAAGGCACCTACCTTACAGTCCGTATATGTGATTTGTTTTTTTACCTCAAAAATTGTAGCATACATACAACATAAATACAATACTATTTGAAATTTTCTTACTATTTTAAAAATTCCTTGTTATTTAAAATTCTACTACATGTTGCCATTTGATTTTTGCCGGTTTTATGATTTAAACTTTAACTGCTCAAGGAGTGCTTGGCTTTGCAGTCAAAATAGCGATAATTTCCTCTTCCGTAGAGCCTATTGGTATACTATAAGCGCCCACATGCAGTTCATTATCTGCCTCGGTATCAACCATATATCGGTTAAAGGTTTCTGCATTTTTAATTAAACCAGCGTCAAATAATTTCTGGCTTACCTTATCGGAATACTCTCCGGGCAGTATCTCAATCGGAACGAATCCTTCTTCCGGTAGAGCATCCTCTGCTTCCTGCGTATCCGCCTCTTGCTGCTGGCTTGTGGCATCTGGCTCTCCATCCGCTTGGTTTGTTGTATCAGCCGGAATATCTGCCTCTCCATCTGCTTCTTTTGCCTTGGTATTCTCTTCATCTTCAGCTTTCTCTATATTGTCTGTATCCGTATTGATTTCTTCCGGAACTACCATACCAAGTTCTTTGGCTCTCTCAATGATTTGAAGATTTGTCAAGTCCTCTTTTCTGCCCGAAAAAGAAATTGCCATAATAACGACAGTCACCATGATCCCTACTGCCAGACCTCTAAAATAATATTTTAGTTTCATTCTTCTTCCTCATTATATAAGTCTATTACCAATTTTACTTCACCTAGACCAAGGCTTAGTTTCCTTGCAATTTCAATCACACTCATTCCCTGCTTATGCAAGTTTAAAATAGAACGGTTGTGGTTAGACTCATCTACGATTTCTTCCTCATCTTGCTTTGCCGCCACTGAAGTTATTGCCTCACTTGATTCCAGACTGTTTTTATTTTGTTTTCCTTTTTCCGTCTTTTGCCCTTTGCTTAAAGCAGCCGGCTTCCCTACGTTTTCTTTTTCCGGTACATTCAGCGCAATATTGTTTGTATCCGTAATTGTGTGAACGACATCCTCTTCTAACTGTTCTAAATCTGACTTTAGTTTTTGCAGTTTACCGGCATATTGCACCAAATCTGCATGTTTATCGTTTAACATACTATATAAAAACATGACTTCATTGTGTGTTTTATGAATAGATTCCAACACCGTATCCGAAAATTCACTGATTGCCTTTATTTTTTCATTTGTTTCCTTGTCCAGTGCAATATCTACCTTATCGATAGATTGGTCAATGGACTCCTCTATCATGGCATCTATTTTTTCTTTTGTACCTGACATATTTTTCTCTAAAATCCGTTTCATTGCCACAGTACTTAATTTAGATATTTCTTCTAAATCTTTTTGTGTCAGTTTTTCTGTTAAAAAAAAACTTCCAATCATCAAAATAATACCTATTACAATTAAAACAATTTCTACTGTTGTCATAATAAACCTACCTATAATTTATTCTCATATAGATATATCAAATCCACCATGTGGCATTTTAGGCGTTACCTTGCCATCTCCTTGCAGAGTTTCTTTTTTTGACTTCTTTTTTTTGCGTCCATCCTCATATTTATTCTTGCCTTCTTTTCTGGCATCGTATTTGTATTCCGGATTTTCTGTATCATCCGGATTATTTACTTTCTGCATATGATGCGTTGTTTCTTTCATTGACTGCACCTGCATTGCCTGTTGCTGAAAAACGGGCCGATTGTTTTCATTCTGCTTTTGAATGCTTCCCTCTTGCGTTGTCTGTATCATACCGTTTAAAACTACTGGTCTGATGGACATAGTAATCAACTCCTTCGCATTTGAACAGCCTTAGTGGCTGTGGTACTTTTTAACCCTATACTGGCTGAATAGCAATTTCGCCCTTCTCAATTGAAAATTGAGAAAAAGAACGTTGGTCCTTCACGACCATTGTTTGATCGGAAATAGCTAGTTCCACTCCGGCATACACGGTACCCCTTACTTTGATTTTTGCACTTTTTGAAGACTTAAGTTTTTCCTGTAGCTGCTCCATTTCTTTCGCATAGTCCTCTAGCTCCGCTTGCCTAATCTTATACGTCTTTGCAAGCGATTGCACCTGTATCATTCTTTGAGCCCCTGAAGCTGTTTGTTTTGTTTTATCTTGTTTCGCCTTATCCTGGAAATTTTTTAAAATAGGTTTGATTTGGTCTATTTCCTTATTGATTTTTACGACCTCTTTTTGCAGGAATCCGTAACGTTCTTTCACTGCCGGATCTACCCCAACCTCAATCTTGGTTCCGGCTCCCCCCATGTCGGATCCAATGGTCTGCGCTTCCACGCTATTGCCTGCACGCACCAGCCCTCCGCTTACAAAGCCTTTTTTCCCACGTACCCGGATGTCTGTTCCCGCTGATACGCTACTGTTCATAATCGCACCGGTTTCAATATAGCCTCCCGCATAGAGTGTTGCATTTTCAACAAATTTCGTAATAATGTTGCTTTGAGCTGTCACACTTCCTTTCGTTCTTCCATTAATGCCACGCTTTACGATCACCTGTCCGCCTGCCCTTAAAATAGCGCCTTCCACAACACCGTTTACAATAATGTCGCCTTTTGCCTCCACAATAAATCCGGCTTTAATATTTCCTTTCACCGAAACGCTCCCATCATAGCAGATATTCCCGATCGTATTATCCACATCGGCAGGCACTTCAAATACATTTGAAACAAATATTTTCCCTTGGATTAGGCTTACATGGCCACTCACCATAGAATATAGCTGTGTCCGATCCTCAGATAGTTTAAAGTTATTTCCAAAGTCCAGTTTCGCTGGTTTTACCTGTCTTGGTATACTTTCCTGTCCATGCACATCTTTCCCCGGCTTTCCAGCAACTTCCTTGTGCAAGGTCGCTAAGAGCTGGTCTTCCTCCACATGGCTGATCGTATTTAAGTCTTTATAGTCTACACTTCCGTCTTCATTGTGTTTCGGCTTTATATTCAAATCTGTGTTGAAAAAATACTCAATCCAAGCATCTGTTCCCTGTACCGGTTCAATCCCCTTTGCAATCACATAGTCTTTACAGTAGTCCCGCTCTTTTAATATATTTCGTATTATTTCTTTGTCGATTCCCGTCGTTATCTTATGAAAATTCAGTTCCCCTACAACTTCTTTTTCCGTAATGGATTTGCCTTTGTTGGATGGCGGGTAAAAGCGACAAGAAACAAGCATCTTATCCGGTGAAATCGTTACGGCAATTCTCTCGTTTTCATCGTAGCCTGTCCATTGCCCCACATTGATTTCATAACTATCTTGCGTATTCGTAACAGCACGGTTCAACTCTTTTAAATCATATGCACTGTAATTCCTATCATCTAAATAGCTTATGACTTCTTTTACATCTAGGGGTATGCCCCCATTTTCCGGTGGAAAAATTTGTAAATATGCCCTATTGTCCCGAATATCTAATTTAAAATATCCATTTTTACCTTCCATGTTTTACTCCTATCTATCCTCTTTTAAAAATACCCCTACAGATTTCGCTAGTCTACGAGTATATTCATGTATTCTCCCATTCTTTGTTTCATTTTCAGCAATGCTTTTGTATGCAGCTGTGATATTCTGGATTCTGACACTTCCAGAATATGGCTGATTTCCTTTAGTGTCAAGTCTTCATAGTAATAAAATAAAATTACTTTACGCTCTTTTTCAGTTAGCAGCTGTAGCGCTTCACCCAAAACTTTTTTTAGCTCTTCCTCTTCAATTGCCTGCTCCGGTTGGACAAAATGGGAATTGCCGGTAGCGTCCATCATAGGCTCGCTCCCCTGCTCCACATATTCGTTCAAAGAAATTATATTCGTAATTTTAAGTTTTGATTGCCAGTTTACTAATTCCTCCCCAGTTAGGCCTAGTTTTGCCGCAATTTCTTCATCAAGCGCTACTCTGCCTGTGCTTGCCTCAATACTTCTGATTGCCTCATCTATTTTGCGTTGTTTTTGCCGCACCGTCCTTGGAATCCAATCCATTTTCCGGATCTGATCCAAAATAGCGCCTCTAATACGCAAACTGGCATATGTTTCAAATTTAACATCCTTTTTTAAATCAAATTTATCGATTGCATCTATGAGTCCAAACACTCCATAGCCGGCCAAATCATCGTATTCCACGTTATTGCCCAGATACATGCTCAATCTTCCTGCTACAATTTTGACTAAAGGTGCATACTCTATTATGATCTGTTCCCGAAGTTCAGGAGCCCGAGTTTTCATATAACTCTCCCACAGTTTTTCTTTCTCTGCTGCATTCATGGTAAGCGCCTCCATGTATTAAACACCCGGGGATACATTGACTACTTGGTTGCGGTGTCCCTTTGCTGTGTTTCCTTTTCTTCATTCCCTATTCTTCTGCTTGTGCTTCTAATGAACCTGCTTCTGCAGTTTGCATTTCAATCGGTTCACCATTCTCATCTAATTCAGGTTCCGTTTTTATTTCAGACTCTGTTTCCGGTTCTTCCATAATTTTAGGAAAATTAAAATCTAGAACTAATTTTATAACACACCCTAGCATATAAAATCCAACCAGAACAATCAACAGGGTTTTTAAAAACGCAGCCAGTTCCATATGGTTAAAAACAGCCATCAGACAAGTAATAATTCCTGCAATCATCATGATTACCGCAGGTATTGGTTTTGTATTCATATCCCATCCCTCAAGACTATATTTTTTTCAATGGTTTCCCTACTGATTTTATGAAAAATTCTCCAGTTTCCGTATATAATTCAACTGTCCTACCATAATTTAATCCAGTTTCCTGTGCCAAAAGCCTTATGCCAAGCTCTTTTAGTTTTTGCTTACTGGCTTCCGCGTTTCGAAACCCAATATTTCCGATCGTGGTCTGATTACCCACCTCGAACATTTTTGCACCGCCCGCAATCTTAGACACCAGCCTTGTTTTTACAGCACCTGCCGCCACCATTCTTCTTACTAATTCAACAATCCCGGTATCTGCAAATTTCGCAATATTGGAATTGTTTTTCATCTGCGTACTATCTGGCAACATAATATGTGCTAATCCCCCAATTTTTGTAACGGGGTCATATAGTGCTATACCAATACAAGAGCCTAGTCCCAGCGTGGTGATCATATCAGGGTTCTTGCAAATATTTAAGTCTGCCATTCCTACTTTAACTGTACCCATCGCTAAAAGCTCCTTATAGTGAAATTCCCAGTGACGTTAATATTTTATCATAGGAGTCTAATTCCGGCAATAATATAAAAAAGCCGTTAATTTTTACATCATCTCCAAATTCTGTTTCTATTAAAAGAGCATTGTCGCCGTATTGGCCAAATTGTATCGCCGGTACACTCAAAATTGCAGCTGCCATATCAATCGAAAGAAAGGGAACGGATTTTGATATTTTCAATTGCGTCAGTGCCGACAGTGCTGACAAGTAGGCACCGGAAATGATATTTCCAATCTCTATTAATGCTGATAAGTCCATTTCCGTGAATTCTCCGGCATAGCCGGCATCCCTGCCCATCAACGAATTTACAAGAAAATGCGCTGATTCCATTGTTAGCAAGAACATCATGCTCCCAGAAATATCCGTTCCTACTTCCAGATATATTCCTGCAATTGTGTCATCTTCTGCTGATATTGCCGTACCAAGTTCCTGAAATGTCAATAATTTTACCTGTGGAACTTTCATATCCAAACGTATGTTTAACATCTGTGAAATTGCCGTGGTCGCATTTCCTGCCCCTATATTCCCTATTTCTTTTAATACATCAAAATAAATCTCATTTACTTGTTCAAAACTAAAATTGGACATACTGCATCTCCGCCTTTTTCATGAATCCTTTTTGTAAAAAGGCTGTTGCAAAATGGCTACTTCTTATATCTTGCAACAGCCCCTCCTTGTGCCTTAGCATACTTAAACATTCCTCGTAACTACCTGTTGTACTTTACATACCGACATGCTAAATAATGATCTGTCCTCTTACCATTATACGTATTCTCTCTCTTCAATGATACAATTAATATCAAATAAGGAAATTAATTCATCACCATGTTTGCCAATCCCATTAATATAATTGCTCTTTTCATCCTTTACATTGGAAGCTACCTTGTCAATTTCTTCTGTGCTAAGGGTTACAACCTCTTTTACTTCATCAATAATCATGCCTAATGCACCCTGCTGTTCCACTTTCAGTACAATAATACGCGAATCATCCGTAAAGACATCTGCCGGCAATCCCATCTTGGTACGTATACTCATAACCGGGACTACCTCACCCCTTAGGTTAATAATTCCATTAAAATAGGATGGTGCTTTTGGTACTCTTGTAATTTTCTGCATCCGAACGATATTGTCAATATATTTAATATCAATTCCATATTGCTCATCTTCGATTTTTACAACAATATATTGCCTTAGTTCTATTTCTGCAAGTTCTACATTGCTTTCCATTTACAACCCCCTCCTTTTACATTAAAGTATTGACATCTAAAATCAAAGCAACTTCACCATCGCCTAAGATAGTTGCACCGCTTATAATTCTGTTATTTTCAATATACTTGCCAAGTGATTTAATCACAATTTCCTGCTGTCCCATAAGGTTGTCTACCACTAGCCCGGCAGATTCCGCCCCTTTTCTAACGATAACAACGGTCAGGCTCTTCTCTTCCTCATCCTTTGGCTCAATATCAAGCAACGCGTCTACCCGGATCAGCGGAATAACGGTCCCTCTTATATTTATTACTTCTTTTGCCTGTACATATTTAATTTCCTCTACGGAAATATCTTCTATCGTCTGAATAGAACCTAAAGCAATGGCATATTTTTCTTCTCTTATTTCAACCATTAACGCTTGGATAATTGCAAGGGTCAATGGTAGGCGTACAGTAAACTTAGAGCCCTCTCCAAGTACACTATTTACTTCTACATCGCCACCTAATGCCTCAATATTTGATTTTACAACGTCAAGCCCAACGCCACGCCCGGAAACGTCTGTTATTTCCTTTGCCATCGAAAAGCTTGGCATAAAGAGAAAATCTATGATTTCCTTCTGGCTTAGGAATTCTGCCTGTTCCGCTGAAACAATTCCACGTTCAATTGCTTTTGCCTTTACCGTTTCAGTATTGATACCATTTCCATCATCACTAACCTCAATAACGACATTATTGCCCTCTTGGAATGCATTTAAATAAATAGATCCTGTTTCCGGTTTGCCCCGTTCCACACGCACTTCTGTGCTTTCCAGCCCATGGTCTGCTGAATTACGCAGTAAATGCTGTAGCGGATCACCAATCTGGTCAACCACCGTCCGATCTAATTCTGTATCTTCACCACTCATAATCAGTTGCATCTTTTTGTCTAGTTTTTTCGCCAAATCGCGAATCAGACGTGGGAATTTGTTGACAACACTTTCAATCGGAACCATCCTTACCTTCATAACAGATTCGTGCAGGCTTGTCGTAATTCGTTCCAAATATTCAATCTGTTCGTGGAACAGCTGGTTTTGGAAATTCCCGCCCCCTGTCGCACTAATCGATACAAGGGAGTTTTTTGCAATAATCAACTCGCTTACTTGGTTCATCAATGCATCCAGCTTTTCAATATCAACACGGACAGTCCTATTTGCCACCGGTTTCGCCGCCGTCGGTTTTGCCGGTGCTGCCTGCTTTACAGCAACGGGCTGTTTTGGCACTTCTTTCTTCACGATGGAAGCCGGCTGCTGTGCCGCCGCCTTCGCTTCCGCCTCCTCTTTCGCCACTTGCTCGTCTACTTTCTTTTGGTATGCTTCTGCAATGGCGGCAGTCGTTATCTGCTGTCCTCTTACTTCTGCAATTTCAGAAACGGAGCTTGAGGCTTCTATTATTTTTTCCAGAGATTCTTCTGCCGCTACAAAAAGGTAAAACTCTGAATCAAAGTTTTCGTCTTCTATATCCTGCATGCTTGGACTATAAACTACAATATCACCAAATTCTTCGATTGACTTAAATACAAGTATAGACCTTGCCGCCCTTAATAGGCAGTCATCTTCTACCACAACGGTCAATGCATAAATATTTTGCCCTTTTTCTTCCGCTTCCTTTAGTTCTTCTTTTTCTTTATCTGAAAGTTCTATGTCAAAATAGTTGCCGAAACCTTGCTCTTCTTCTGCAGTGGCAGGTACATTCGCCTGTGCCTCTGGTTTTGCTTCTTTTGCATCCCCCTGTTTTCCCGTCCCTACTTTTAGGATCGAATCTAGTTTCTGAATAATCGGTTCGTTGTCATCTGTCCCCTCGTCGGAACTGCTCTTAACGCTCTCTAAATAGCCATCCAGCGCATCTAAACATTGAAAGAGGACATCTACCAGTTCGCTGGTTACTTTCATATTGTCTTCACGCACTTCTTGGAATATATTTTCCATTACATGCGTCAGATGCTGCATTCTTTTAAAGCCCATTGTACCTGCCATTCCTTTTAAGGAATGTGCCGCTCTAAAGATTTCATTGATCGTATCCATATTCTCCGGTTCACTTTCCAAAGTCATGATACAATCGCTTAAATCCTGTAGATGGCCATTTGTTTCATCGATAAAAATCTCAAGATATTGACTTACATCCATATCATCTAACCCCCACATTCTTTATGATTGATTGGGCAACTTCTGTTAAAGGGACGACTTCATCAACAAGCCCTGCTTCTGCTAGGGCTTTTGGCATACCATATACTACACATGTCTGGGCATCCTGGGAAATAACATAAAGAGCCTTTCTCTTTTTTAATGCTTGAATGCCATCTGTTCCATCTGCACCCATGCCGGTTAGCACGACACAGGTAATTTCATCAAAGCCACTTGTTTTTAAAGATTGATAGGTAATATTGGCACAAGGCCTTAATCCGCCAATCGGCGGTTCATCATTTAGCCGGATGCAGTGTTCTCCGTCTGCTGTACGAGCGACTTGCATATGCTTGCCTCCGGGCGCTACATAGACCCAGCCTTTTTGCAAAATATCCCCTTCTTCTGCCTCCTTTACATGCACTTTGCTCAGTTCATCCAACCTGTCTGCCATTGATTTTGTAAAACCTTTTGGCATATGCTGCACTAAAACCATAGGTGCATCCATGTTTTGAGGGAGAAATGGGATCACACTCTGTAGCGATTTTGGTCCACCGGTAGAACAAGCTAAAGCGACAAGCTTTTTGCCTCCTCTCCTTGTGGGGTCTTTTTTACCTGTAGGTGTGGCTTTTGCCTTTAAAGTATCCATCGTACGTGCCTTCCCTTTTGGGATTGGGTTTAGAAAACGATCTGTATTTCCGTGCTTGATGATTGCAGACAATACTTCCAGCACCTGTTTCTTAAATTCTGCGCCTTTTGCTTCAATCACATTATCTGGCTTTGCCACAAAATCCACTGCGCCACGTTCCATCGCAAGCATTGTAATTTTTGCATCTTTTGTCGTTAGTTTACTAACTACAATAATAGTCGCTTTGATCCTATCCTGCTTTAGCTTTTCCAGTAATTCCAGACCATCCATACGAGGCATGTTGACATCTAGTATCACTCCATCATATTTCTTTTTCTTTAGTTGCTCATATGCCTCTCGTCCGTCCCTGCATACATCCGTTGCTTGAAACATACTGTCTGTATTGATTATATCACAAATAACCCTTCTCATGAGTGCAGAGTCATCAACTACCAAAATATTTTTTTTCATGTTCACTCCCCTCGATGTATCATACAACTATGCTCCGTACGGCTAGCCTCCTAGTATCTTTTTCCTGATTTTACGCTCCTCTTCAAAAATATATTTAATGATCAGATCGCTTATTCTAGGATCCATTACGAAATATTGTATCCGATGGTCATATTTTATCGGATCTGTACCTGCAATACGTTCACACTTCATTAACTGCCCAATCAAGAAAACTTGACGCGGTATATCTTCAATCATAAGCAGCATCTTTACGAGTACATAGCTCTTTACATTTCTCTTTTCATCTGCCGCAAAACGAACTCCACCACCGCTTATATCGATGGTCATAGCATGTTTCACTTCATCTTGTGGATAGAACTGCTTATGATGCTCTTCTATTTTATTTGCTGGGATTTCTGTTGCCTCTTCTTTTGTGATTTCTAAATATTGTATATCCATTGTAGTTTCAAAACGATAATATTCTCTTCTCTGGTTCCTTAAAAGTCTGGACTGGATTTCGACATACAGCGAATACCGGTTGCCGGTTTTTAAACGTTCTTTTACCTGCGTAATACAGCTATACATACCCTTCTCCGTATAAAATAGCATTTCATAGCGAAACCCTATATTAAGCAGTACCATCCTTCCCTTATCTGTAGGCATTGCAATTTCGATTAAATTATTATCTAACACATCGTCAATGACACTTTGGTAGATTTTCGGCTTTTTATCAGGAAAGGTTTCTTCTTCTTTATCTTGGCGCAGAAATCTTACATCGACCTTATCTCCTGCTGTTAATATATCCTTAAGCATCATACCTCCTAGCGTCCTTTGCCTCTATTTCTATTTTTTCGTTCCTCGTCAAAAATATATTTAATAATCTGTTCCCTTGTTCTAGCGTCTATCTGTAAAAATTGTGTCCGGTGTTCATATTTTTCACGGTCTGTCTCTAGCCGTTTTGATCTCAGCAATCGTCCTACCATTTGAAATTGACGATCCATCGTCTCATTCTTAAGCGCCATTTTAACGAACACGCAGCCACTTCTCTCCTCTAGTTCATCTGAAGTGAATCGGATACCGCCGCCACTTAAGTCAAGTGCCACCGCATGTTTTATGGCATCCTCTGGATAGTCGTGCCTATGGTGAGCTTCTACTTTCTCTATCGGCATCTCCGCCTCTTCTTGCGTGATCATCATATAGTCCATATCAACCGCGCATTCAAAACGATAGTATTCCCTCCTTTGTATTTTCTTAAGCTGGGATTTGAGTTCAATTCGCAATGCATAAAGATTGTCACGCTTATAACGCTCTATAACCTGAGCCGTACAGCGATAAACCCCATTTTCTCCAAAAAATTCCAGTTCATATAATAGGTTTAGCGAAAGCACGGCCATCTTCCCTTTTTCCATCGGCATTCCAATTTCCACTTCATCATTGTCTAAGATATCATAAATGGTACTCCGATAGATTTTGTCTGATTGTTGAAGAATCCTTATTTCAATTTTATCTCCCGCTTTTAATACCTCTTTAACCATTGTTTTTCCTCAACTCCCATCTATCCTTCTTTAGTGGATATTTACATCTAAACTTATTGCAACATCGCTTGGTGTTTTGCTATGCAAAACATCAAGCGTTACTGATGGGTTAAATATTTACTTCTTTAATTTTTTTTATAGAAAAAATTTAAAAACAATTGTGTGATACCAAGTTTGACTTCCGGTTGATTCCTATGATTGTACATAAGATTATCTGCCAATATTTCAAATGCCTGAGAAGATTTTGCATCAGGATAGGCAAGTGTAACAGGTTCCTGCATCCGAATTGCCTTTTCAATGGCGTCATCTTGCGGTATCATACCCAAATAATTGAGTTTTCCTTTTAAAAATTGGCTTACGACTGCATTTAACTTGTCATAAACCGCAAGCCCATCTTCTGCCGATGTGACTTTATTTGCAATTACTTTAATCGATGATCCTTCCCTTCGATAATTAGGGTTACGATGCAATGCTTTTAACAGGGAATATGCATCCGTAAGGGAACTCGGCTCAGATGTTGTAATGAGCAGTACCTCAGGGCATGTCATAACAAATTCTAGTACGCTGTCTGAAATGCCGGCTCCGGTATCTACGATAATAACATCTGCAAGTGCATCTAAATCTTTCAAATTTCGAATTAAGTATGTAATTTGATCACGTGCAAGATTATTCACCCCGGCAATTCCAGAGCCACCAGAAACAAAACCAATGTCAAGTGGCCCTGTTGTAATAATATCTTGAATATTTTTCCCTCTATAAATTAAGTCACTTAAATTATATTTAGGGATTGTGCCAAACATAACCTCTATATTTGCAAGTCCAAAGTCAGCATCAAAAATAATGACACGTTTCCCCAACTTTCGTAATTGCACTGCCAGATTAACTGCTATATTGGATTTCCCTACACCACCCTTTCCGCTTGTTATGGTAAATACACGGGCCGTAGGGACAGGGCTTTGGTTCTTTTGTTTGATTATATTTCTCAGTTGTTCAGCCTGATCTGTCATATGCTACTTCCCTCCAAGCAAGAGCTTCACGGTTTTTTGGGTGTTAAAAACCTCAATATCTTCCGGTACATTTTGCCCATATGTTGCATAGGACAACTCCGCACCTGTATACATCTTCATATTAAAAATATTGCCATAGCTTGTTGTTTCATCTAATTTGGTAAAAATCATTTTAAAGTTAGTTATTTCTTTATAGGTATCCGCTATTTCCGTCAAATCCCTATATTTTGTCGTTGCACTTAAAACCAGATACACTTCCTTTTCATATTTTTTATCGACATTATCAATTAAATATTTTATATCATCCCTTTGTATATTGTTTCGATGGGAAAATCCCGCTGTATCCACCAGCACATAATCGTAGTCCAACACATTTTCGATTGCCTCATTTAATTCTTCGGGTGAATAAATAATCGATAATGGCGTATCCAATATATTTGCATAGGTTCGAAGCTGTTCTGCCGCCGCGATTCGGTAGGTATCCGCCGTCAACATCGCAATTTTCTTACCATACTCCACCTTATACTTCGATGCAATTTTCGCAATCGTTGTTGTTTTTCCTACACCGGTAGGTCCAATGAAAAACACAATTTTGGGCTTTTTTTCAGCATGCTCCATTGCCTGTGGCTGTCCAAACTTTAAGATCATTTTTTGGTATATATTTGAAAGAATAAAATCTACACTGTAGCCATTGCGCATAATTTTTTCTACTTCGTCCAATATTTGATTTGCATATTTCTCATCGATTTCATTTTCCAGCATTGTGCTATAAATCATCTTCAAGAAAGCAAAGTTTTCATCCGGCGCGGCATTTTCTTTTAAAGGTTGATCATCTGAAATAATGTCAGATGGCACAAGTTTTTTTTCTAAGAGGGATTGGAGGCTCTCAAGCTTTTCTTCCAACCCATTTGTATTGGTTTCCCGCAAGTTTTCTTTCCTTCGTTCCGGAGTTGCCTGTGCCTCTGAATTTAGCTGCTCCCCAAGGCTCATTTGAGCCACTGGGGTTGCTTGCCTGCCTAAGCTCATTTGGCCTGCCGGGTTTGCTTGTCCCCCCTGGCTCATTTGACCTGCTAGGTTTGCTTGTCCCTTCGGGTTCGCCGGTTGCTTTGCCGTATATTTTTCTATCCCAGGGACAGAAATTTGTTCGTCTGCCAATACATTGATATTTCCTCGTGCATGAAGCGGCGACATCAATGCCTTTGCCGGATTCATTGCCCGTTCTTCCTCTTCCATTGCAGCAGTTACTTCATAGGTTGCCCCTTTAAGCGACTTAAATATTCCTTTTGATTTCACCGCCTTGACATTCATAATAACTGTTCCGGCCCCGAATTCTTCTTTTGCTTTTGCGATTGCCTCTTCTTCTGTTTTACCTTCAAATTTCTTGATTGTCATGAAATACTCACCATCCCGACTGACTGCAATTCGATATTTGACTCAATTTCATTATATGAAACTACGATCAGATCTTTATAATAGTCTTCTGTTAATTTTTTAAAGTACATACGCACAATTGGTGATGTAATCACAATTGCGCTCTTGCCTAAATTTTCAAGTTTTGTGATTTCCTCTTCTAAAGATTTCATAATTGCTTTTGTTTTTTCCGGATCTAGCGTCAAGTATGCGCCTTGTTCCGTTTGTTTTACCGATGCCATGATTTCCTGTTCTGCGCCCGGATCTAAAGTGACGACGCTCGTGACTTCATTCGGCGGAAAATACTTATTTGATATGGCACGTTTTAGGGTCTGCCTTGTATACTCGGTCAATACATCCGTATCCCTTGTGGTCGCCGCATGATCTGCCAGCGTTTCAAAGATAGACAACAAATCCCGAATTGATATCCCCTCCTGCAATAAGTTTTGCAGAACCTTTTGGATTTCGCCAATCCCTAAAAGCTTTGGTATGAGTTCCTCAACAAGTGCAGGGTTGCTTTCCTTTATATTATTGACAAGATTTGAAACATCTTGCCTTGACAATAGTTCTGCAATGTGGCTTCGAATCACTTCCGTTAGATGGGTAGCAATAATCGATGGCGGATCGACCACCGTATAGCCAAGACTTTCTGCACGCTCCCTTTGGCTTTCCGTAATCCAGATTGCCGGCAAGTGAAACGATGGTTCAAAAGTTGGTATCCCTGAAATTTCTTCTTCTACAAAGCCCGGATTCATTGCCATGTAATGGTCAAACAGAATTTCTCCCTCGTTGATTTGGATGCCTTTAATTTTGATAATATACTGGTTTGGATTTAACTGGATATTATCACGTAAACGAATAATTGGTACAACCGTACCAAGTTCCAACGCAATTTGCCGGCGAATCATAACCACCCGATCCAATAAATCACCGCCTTGGTTGACATCGGCTAAGGGGATAATTCCATATCCAAATTCCAGCTCAATTGGGTCTACTTGAAGCAGTGAAACTACATTTTCAGGCCTGCGTATTTCATTCGCTTCTGCCTCCGCTTCATCTGCACCCACTTCAGCTTCAATTTCTTTTAAGCTGATTGCGTTTGCCATAGACCTTCCTGCCACAATAAATGCTCCACCCATTGCGATAAATAATACCCAGCTTAACGGAGTCACAATCCCAAGAAAAATCAATACCGCTCCGGAAATATAGAGTGCCCGTGGTACGCCAAACAGTTGCTTGACCAAGGAGTCTGCAAAATCTGCTTCTTTTGATGCCTTAGACACCAGTATACCTGTTGCCAGCGAAATTAGCAAGGAAGGAATCTGGCTTGTAAGCCCATCACCGATGGTCAGTACACCGTATTGATTAATAGCGTCTCCAATTTCAAAACCTTGACGCAGCATCCCCATGGCAGTACCTCCGATTACGTTGATGAAGGTAATAATAAGCCCTGCCATTGCATCTCCCTTTACATACTTCGTAGCACCGTCCATTGCTCCAAAAAAACTGGATTCCTGCTGTATTTTATCTCTTCGCTCACGTGCCTGCTTTTCATTGATAGCCCCGGTATTTAAATCTGCATCAATTGCCATCTGCTTTCCCGGCATTGCATCTAGTGTAAATCTTGCAGTTACTTCTGAGATTCGTTCAGACCCTTTATTTATTACAATAAACTGGATAACAACCAAAATAATAAACACAATTGCACCGATAACAAGATCGTTGCCCCCAACAAATTCCCCAAATGTCCGAACAACATTTCCCGGATTACCTGATGTTAAAATCAAACGGGTTGAAGATACGTTTAAGGATATCCGAAAAAGGGTGGTAAACAAAAGCAGTGTTGGAAAGAAAGACATATCCAATACTTCCCTTACAAATATTGCATTCAGTAAAACGATTAATGCAATTGATATATTAAAGGCAAGCAGAATATCTAGTAAAAATGAGGGGATTGGTATAATAAAAAACATGATGGCTGCCAGTACATATAATGCGATTCCCACATTAGCCCATTTCATAACCTTTTGCTCCTGTCTGCATTTTTTACATGCATATTGCATTGCTTCGTGCAAATGCGCGCTCAACCAACGGTACTTTTATTTGGTTGTAATGCTTCCTTGATTTTTGTTCTTTTGCTATTTATGTTTCAGGCTATATACAAATGCCAATACTTCGGCAACTGCCTGATAAAGCTCTGGCGGTACTTCTTGTCCAATATCTACAGTGGTATATAGCATACGCGCCAAAGGCTTATTTTCAACAATTTCAATCTGGTGTTCTTTCGCCGTTTCACGGATTTTAAGTGCCAGATAATCTTCTCCTTTGGCAATCAAAAGAGGTGCGCGGTTTTGTTCTGCATCATATTTGATTGCTACTGCAAGATGCGTAGGGTTTGTGATAACAACATCTGCCTTTGGCAGATCCTGCATCATACGCCTTTGCGACGCCTCACGCATCCTTTGCCGCTGACGCCCTTTAATTTCAGGATTTCCTTCTATATTCTTGAATTCATCCTTCACTTCTTGCTTGGTCATTTTCATATCTTCTTTAAATTTATGTTTTTGGTAAACAAAGTCGATAATGGCTACGATTAAATAAACATAGGCAATCTTTAATCCAATATCGATTACAATGGAGCCGATCAGTAAAATTACACTCATTAGCGGAATATCATAAATAAAAAGTAAAACGTCTTTCTGATCCTTGATAGAATCGTATGCAAGATACCCCATCAAAAGAAGTTTGGCAAGCGATTTCGCTAATTCAAATAGGGAATCCTTGGAAAAAATACGCTTAAATCCACTCACTGGATTAATCTTGCTTAATTTCGGCATCATTGGCTTTGCCGTAGGCCTCCACCCTACCTGAACCAGATTCACAAGTATAGCTGTTGCCAGCCCCGCAATAAAAAACGGTGCACAAATTTTTAAAATTGATACCAATACAGAATTTATTAAGCCTGCCACCATCTGGCTAGGCATCTGATTGCTTCCCGCTGTAACAAAATCCGGAATTTTCGTATAAATTTCTTTAAAACCTAAAATAAAGCTATTCCCTACATAAGGAATATAAAGCTTAAGCATAAAAAACAATACGATCAAGTCCACTGCAAGCGTCAATTCTTTGCTCTTAGCAACTTGTCCCTCTTTTCGTGCATCACCTAATTTTTTAGCTGTTGCCGGTTCTGTCTTTTCACCGCCCGGCCCATCTTTTGCAAACCACTGGAGGTTATACTTTAATACGAAAAGCTTTTTATCATTCAATTTAATACATTCCTTCGATAAATAAAACCATCATTTTTTTCATTTCTGTAAAAATAAAATTGGCTACGTCCGGCAATAGCACAGCACTTACAAACATAATAATCAAACCAATTAGCACTTTTAGCTGCATACCTATCGCAAACATATTCATTTGCGGGGATACTTTTGCCAGTATGCCCAGTATACAATTTAAAATAAGGCTACAGGCAAAGATGGGCAGGATAATGCGAAAGCCAATCACAAGCATATCCAGCATATAAGTTGCCATGGACAGCAACAAATGGTCCCAGTCAAATACCACCTCATTTACGGGTATCACCTGAAAAGAATCGATCGCCGCCCGTAATATATAGTGATGCATATCCGTAACGACCAATAGGAGCATAATCAAATTGTTGTACAATGTGCCGGAAACACCCGACTGTGTATTATTAATCGGATCAAACATACTTGCCATAGACAGTCCAATTTCCATGTCAATCATTTTCCCCGAGAACGCAATAATGGAATTACAAATATTGGCCCCAAGTCCAATGAGCACCCCTGTAATCCCTTCCTTTACTACGATGACAGCATACTCAATCACTCCGGTATATTCCAAAACATTTTTTGGTAGAACCAGTTGATATAAAACGAGTGCCACCAAAGCGGAAAAGCCTATTTTCACCCGGTTTGGCGTGGTATTAGTCATTCCAAAAAATGGTGCAACATACACAAAGGAAGCAATTCTTACTAATATCATCAAAAAATATTCAAATGTCACTAACGTAAAGCTATAGTTAACCATATAGATAACCCTAGCTTAAGTAGATGCTAAAATTGCTCCACAACTCTGTCATAAAGCTTGTCAAACTATTCATCATCCAAGAACCAATCAGCATTAATCCCAGAAAAACAGCGATTACTTTCGGAACAAAGGTCATCGTCTGTTCTTGAATCGATGTTACTGTTTGGAAAATACTGATAATTAAGCCAACCACCAATGATATAATCAGTAGCGGCGCTGATACTTTTACCATTAAAAATATCGTTTCTTTTGCAATATCTAAAACCTGCTCTTGTGTTATCAAATTTTACCACCTCTCTAATAAAATGTCTCAAGTGGCTTTATCGCCGTATCATTTATTTGGGTGAAAATAGGCGACATAATAAATAGTGTGATAAACAATGACAGTCCAACCAAAATTTGATTGGGTGGCGCTGTTTGGGTGCCAATTGCTGTCCGAAGGAAATGCAGGACGATAATAATCCTCGTAAACGAGGTCATCATAATCAAAATAGATGGCGCCAATGATATAATCGTTAAAAACAGCAGTATCCTAAGGTTGCCTGACAATTCGCCACTGTCATTATTGTATGTGATGGATAGCCCATTATTATTATCCGCACGGGCATTTGCGCCTGTATCATTTTCCGGATTATTCGCATCTATATTCAGTTGGGAAATGTCGTTTGCAGTACTTCCTGTGGGATCTGTAGCTGTTGCATAGACTGGTTGTCCAAAGAGTGGTACAAATAGCAATAGGAGTGCGAATACCCCAAATACAAAGATACTGCGAGTAATCACCCTTGGCTCTTTTCGTTTCTCTAATTTTTTCATATGCCCTGCCTACTTTTTTGGGATTTTTTCTTTCAGTTTCTTTAAGATATCTTGAAAGGCTTCCGTTCCAGTCCCTGCCCGGAATTCATCTTTAGAAGGCATCCATGTCATCTGTTCTTTCGTGAGTTCCGTCAATATACCAATCGTATCTTTACATACGGAAATAACCAGATATACTTCTCCAATTTCTATAATCTGGATAAACTTATTATTTGTAACCCGAAAGGTTTCTATCACCCGAATATTTTTGTTTGTAGCTACTCCTTTTTGATACCGGGCAATCCACTTTGTTGTAAAATAGGTCAACGCCAGTACCAAAAGGAAAATAAAAAGTACCACAATCAGTTGAAAAAAGCTTTCCAACCCCGATGAGTTTATATTTAATAAGTTCATACTAACCAATTACTTTTTTTACTGCTTCAATAACGCGATCCGCCTGAAACGGTTTTACGATAAAATCTTTTGCCCCTGCTTGGATAGCTTCAATTACCATCGCCTGCTGACCCATTGCAGAGCACATAATAATATTGGCTGATGGATCGGCTGCCTTGATCTGCTTTAATGCTTGAATTCCATCCATCTCTGGCATTGTGATATCCATCAACACTAAATCCGGTTTTAGCTCGTTGTATTTTTCAACTGCCTTTTGCCCATTTTCTGCTTCTCCTGCAACGTTATAACCACATTTGGTTAAAATGTCTTTAATCATCATCCTCATAAATGCTGCATCGTCACTAATTAAGATACTCTTTGCCATAGGTCGCTCTCCTCAAAATTTATTTTTGTTAGTTATCAGTTATTTATTATATCAGTAATACGTATACCAAAGTTTTCTTCAATTACAACCACTTCTCCCTTGGCTACATACTTACCGTTTACCAAAACATCAATTGGCTCACCGGCTATTTTGTTTAGTTCAATAATCGTCCCCGGTGTGAAATCTAATATTTCTTGAATTGATTTTGTCGTCCTTCCAAGCTCTACTGTGACGTCTAGGGGTACATCCATAATTAGCCCGATGTTCTCTTTTTGTGTAAATGGATTAAAATCTCCATCAAACGCCTGAAACTGGGCGGGCTGTACATTTACCTGCTGTTGCGGGTACATTTGTCCCATCATTTGCTGATTCTGCATCGGCTGTCCCATCATTTGCTGTCCTCCCATCGTTTGTTGACTTTGCATTGGTTGAGCCATCGGCTGTCCTATCGGTTGTTGACTTTGTACCGGCCTTTCCGGTTGGGAGGGCTGTGCAGAGGTCACATTATTTGTCTGTGCCTGGTGCATTGCATCTTCCTCCATATTTTTTGCAATGCTTTCATACATTTCCCTTGCAAATGAAAATGGATACAATTGCATGATTTCGCTGTTTACCAAATCGCCGATTTCCATCTTGAACGATATTTTAACAAATCTTCCTGCTAAAAACTCGTCAATTGCCTTTTCGTCAATGGTATCTTGTAAGTCAATTAAATCAGCAACAGGCGGACTAATATCAATCATTTTATCTAACATGCCGGAAAGGGATGTTGCCGCAGAACCCATCATCTGGTTCATCGCTTCACTGATGGCACTCAAATGCAGTTCACCAAGTTCACCTTCTATATTCGTTCCATCTCCACCCATCATCAAATCGGTCATTATCTTTACATCATGTTCCTTTAATACTAAAAGATTACTTCCATCTAGGCCAACCGTATAGGCAATCCGTATGAATACACACGGCCGTTCATAATTTGCCACAATATCGTCCCACACCGCAAATGAAACAACCGGTGTGGATATTTCAACTTTCCGATTAACAAGCGCAAATAATGTGGTAGCCGCTGTTCCCATCGTAATGTTGGCAATTTCTCCAATGGCATCCATTTCAATACTTGTAAGCTCTTCTTCACTGCCACCATCTAAACCGCCTAAGCCATCCGATCCATTTAATAATGCATCTAATTCTTCTTGCGATAACACTCCATCCATTATTTACCGCTCCTCTCTGATTACTGATGTAACTCTTGCTGCATATTCTTTTCCGGATGCACCTGGCAGAGCAGTAAATTTTCTAATATTTCCTACGTATATATCTAGTTCCTCGTTTACTTTTGTGCCAAGCCGGATAATATCCCCACGCTGCAAATTAACAAAATCATTGACAGAAATTGAAGTTGTCCCTAACACGGCCTTTACCGGCATAGGTGCCTTTGAAATCAATGTTTCAATTGCTTTTTCATATTCCTTTTCATCACTACTCTTCATGGTAGAATACCAGAATTTTGTATTCAGCTTATCCATGACACTTTCTAAGGTCATAAATGGCAAACATACGTTCATGAGCCCCTCTACATCTCCTACTTTGATATTAATCGTAACGATTGCAATCATTTCACTAGGCGATATCACCTGTGCAAACTGGGAATTCGTTTCAATACGTTCCAACCTTGGTTCGAGCTCGACAACATTGATCCATGGAGTCCTTAACAGGTCTATACAGACCGTCATAATCCGTTCCACAATCAAAAGCTCTATTTCCGAAAATTCCCGGCTCTTTTCTAATGGAAGCCCTGCCCCCCCTAGCATCCTGTCAACAATAGCATATCCTAAATTTGCCGCAAGTTCAAGGATAATATTTCCATCTAGTGGTGCAAAATCGACAATGCCTAGCAGCACTGGATTTGAGAGGGCATTTGCAAACTCCGAATAGGTAACTGCCTCGGAATTCATAATTGATACTTGAATACTTTTTCTAAGATACACCGGCAAGTTTGTAGATAAAAGCCGTCCATAATGTTCAAATATCATTTCCATTGTTCTTAAATGTTCTTTCGAAAATTTAGCCGGTCTTGCAAAATCATAATTTCTTACCGCTTTTTCACCGGTATCTTTTATTTCGTCTGCATCCAGCTCTCCACTACTTAACGCTTGCAGCAGACTATCTATCTCATTTTGCGATAAGACTTCACTCATATAAATTCACCACCTGATTCAGATTCATTGCCTGCCTACTGGTACGTTGCCGTTGGGAATGCAACCTTGATAATAAAGTCAGAACTATACAGTTTTTGAAGGCTTGCAAGAATCTCCGCTTGGGCAGTGGCTGGATCTGCTTTTAATTCTTCCGCCGTATACCGACCTAGGATTGTATTGATTTCACCTTTGATTAAGCCTTCGCTTGATGCCATCGCCTCTGCTGTTCCATAGGTTTTATAGTCCGGATTATCTTTGTTCATATAGATCGTAATGGTAATGACTGCATAGCTAGACTTCCCATCTTCGGCATTTTTAAGATTGACCGTCATTGGATCGGCAATCGCATAGGAATCCATTTTATCCATTGCTACCGGTACCGTTTCGCCACCACCTGAAACTGCCTCTAAATCTAAATCGATAGCCGCGGCTACTTTTGTGATTAATTCATTGGCATTCTTTGTCTGAGGCATAATTGAAATGGTTAAAATCGCCGTCAAGATCAAATTTGCAATCACCAACGCCATAATTACAACACTAATGAGATTCTTCTTCATACGTTCTCTTCCAGTCCTTTCTAATATGCATTATCAATTTTAACTTCAACACGCCTATTTCTTGCTCTTCCCTCATCTGTGGAATTATCTGCTACAGGAACATTCTCCCCACAGCCTGAAGCCTTTGTTTTTGCCGGGTCAAGAGTCGTCTTGCCTAATATATACTCTTTGACTGCCATTGCACGATATGCGGAAAGCACATCATTGTTCTCAAATCTTGCACTATGAATCGGGACATTGTCCGTATGGCCTTCAATATCAATTTGGCGATCAGCATAATTTTGCAGGATCATGCCCAGTTTATCCACAAGTGGCAGGGCATCCTCCCGAATATCAGATTCCCCAGAGTTAAACAGTAAGGCACCGTTTAAGGTAAGGCGTACAAAGGTTGCATTTGATTCCACTTCAACTTGATCTCCAATTCCCATCTGCTGAATCTTTTCTTCAATCTCTTCCGCCATTTCCTCTGATTTTTCAAGGCTTTCCTCTTGGTACTTCTCTTTTAGCTCTGTTTCACTATCTGATTGCGTATCTGTATCGTTCTCAGTCTCGCTGGTGCCTTCAGCATTTGCATCCTTAAAATACGTATCAAGCAGTTCAAGCTGGCTGACTCCTGAGGATATCATCATTCCTTCGCCAATTGCAGAGCCACCCGCCGGAAGAATACTAAACGTACTTTGTATGGAGGCTACAACCATTTCAAATTTTTCCTCTTCTACGGTTGACATGGAGAACAGCAACACAAAGAAACACAAAAGCAGATTCATCAAATCTCCAAAGGTTGCCATCCAACCCGGACACCCACCACCAGGCGGATCTTCTTTTCTCTGCTTTGCCATTATTCTTCACCCCCTCCGCCTTCTGACATGCTCTGGCGCACTTTTGGTGCAAGGAAGGATTTTAGCTTTTCTTCGATAACCCTTGGATTCTCACCCGCCTGTATCGACAAAAGGCCTTCTACCGTTACTTCCTTCATCATCATTTCACCTTCATTTTTTGACTTTAGCTTTGTTGCCGTCGGGTTGCAAATCCAGTTTGCAAGCAATGATCCATACAGCGTTGTAATCAAGGCAACCGCCATATTTGGTCCAAGGCTATCCGGATCGGACATATTCTGTAACATGTTAACCAGACCAATCAGCGTACCAATCATACCCCAGGCAGGACCTAGTTCTCCCCACTTCTCCCAAAAGCCAATAATAGACTTGTGCCTTGATTCTACACAAATTAAATCTGTTTCAAGGATTCCTCGTACCAGTTCGGGGTCTGTACCATCTACTACAAGCATGATCCCTTTTTTTAGAAATTCATCTTCAATTCCACCAGCAGCTTCCTCCAAGGCTAAAAGCCCTTCTTTCCTTGCAATGTTGGACAAATTGATGATGTTCGTAATCACTTCCGTTGGATCCGATTTTGATACTTTAAAAATCAAAGCGAAGCTCTTAAATCCGGCCAAAAAATCACTGACTGAATTTGAAGCCAACATACCCATGACAGAACCACCAATCGTAATGAGCACAGAAGGTGCATCTGCAAAATTAAGTATTACACTAAAATCATTTCCAAAAAGGACACCAAATAGACATATTCCTAAACCAAGTACACATCCTAACAATGATGCTATATCCAAAACTTTCCACCTACCCTTTTCCTATGTTTACCTTATGCTTTGAACACTTAAGCTATGGCTGGCAGCATCCGAACCTAGGGTGAAAGTACACCTAGCCGCATAAAATAATTTCTGTCTCCTGTAGCTTCCTGTAGCTATTTGATTCATTTATACTACATATTAGTTATGTTCTATCTGATTGAATCCCATAAACTCTCGCTTATATAATATTACTAAATTTTTTATCTCTTGTCTACTTTCTTTTACAATTATTTTTTTCCCAGTAACAAAAGAAATGACCGTATCCGGTGTTTCCTCCACTGTTTCAATGATTTCTGCGTTGATTAATAATTTACTGCCATTCATTCTTGTAACGTCTATCATATGTTCCACCTTTACCGTTCATGCTATCCATAAAAAGGCACATCCTTTCATGCCATAAATCTGATTATAGGAATCGTATTTTGTTCCTATAATATAGTTTATCAGAAGCTGCAGCGCAGATTCTGATAAAAAGGCACATCTTTTCGTGCCGTGAATCTGATTATTGAACTACTAATGTTCAATAATATAGTTTATCAGAAGCTGCAGCGCAAATTCTGATAAAAAGGCACATCTTTTCGTGCCGTGAATCTGATTATTGAACTACTAATGTTCAATAATATAGTTTATCAGAAGCTGCAGCGCAAGTTCTGATAAAAAGGCACATCTTTTCGTGCCATAAATCTGATTATAGGAATCGTATTTTGTTCCTATAATATAGTTATCAGAAGCTGCAGCGCAAATTCTGATAAAAAGGCACATCTTTTCGTGCCATAAATCTAATTATAGGAATCGTATTTTGTTCCTATAATATAAGGCTGTTACGCAAAACAGTGCAAACCTCCCTCGATAATAGATCATAAAATTTTGCTTTTGTAATTTCATTATCTACTATAGTACAAAAAGAGAAGAGTTTTGTGGAACAGCCTTCTACTAAATAATAAAAACCAATTCATTTTTTAATAAATTTGTTTTGCTAATTTAATTTGTTGCATGATCAGGCTAAATCAACGTTTTAGATTAACTAGTTCTTCTAAAAGTGAATCTGAGGTCGTAATAATTCTTGAGTTTGCCTGAAAGCCTCTTTGTGTTATAATCATTTCTGTAAATTCGGTAGAAAGGTCAACATTTGACATTTCAATTGTGCCACTTGTCATGCTGCCGCCATCCGAATCGATCGCCTTTCCAATTCCATCAAATTCGCCGGAGTTTAATGTTGTCTGGTAGCAGTTCTCACCAAGTTTTTCAAGCCCGGACGCATTGGCGAAAGTTGCTGTTGCAACCTGACCTAAAAGGATTGTATTTCCATTATCGTAAGCGCCAAAAATCCTACCGTCAAAGTTTATGGATATGTTGGTTAAATCCCCTACTTTTTTCCCTGCTCCTATTGCATCATTGTCGCCCCTGTCCATCGCTATGGTATTATTTCCTCCATTATCCCATTTCTTGACTGCGGTAAAATCGAGTTCTATATTTTCAAATTTCCCACCTACGTCAGCACCAAGGGCAGTTGTAACCGAATCTTTTAAATTAAGCATAATGGATGCCGGTGGCGGCGTCCATCCTGGTACCGCCGGCACCGGTGCCGGTACTTGATTTCCACCGGCAAGCGATTCAAACACACCGGTAGCCGTATTAAATTTTAATCTAACGTTTGTCCCCGGAGTACTTGCAAAGATACCATCCGGTATCGCCGGCGGATCCCCTAAGATCGATTTGCTGTTTTGATCCAATACATCTGTCAATACCAGATCATATTCGCCTACCGGCAAAGCTGTACCGCCGGCATCTACTCCCTTTATTGCAAATCTTGCCGTATAGGCATATCCCAATGCATCATAGAAATTCAAATTCAGGACTTGGCCTTCCGTGGTATTGACATTTTTGTTGTTCTGATCCAAAATACCTGCGACAGTTGCCTTTGTCGTTGCTTCCGGCGGTGAAGTCAGGTTCTTTGCTTCCATAATGCGCAGTGCAGAAACGGTATCTTTCTTGATATCCCCGGTTAAAGGATCTACCTGCCATCCCATTACATTGTATCCTGTCGATTTCATTGCAAGGTTCCCTACTGCGTCAACATAAAAGGAACCTGCTTTTGTAAATAGGTTTTGCCGTCCATTGCTTACAACGAAAAAAGCATCGCCGGTAATCTTTAAATCGAATGGATCGCCGGTTGTCTGTGTAGCTCCCGGAGAAGTAATATTAACGGAAATGGAGCCACTTGTAACACCAAGTCCAATCTGTTTCGCATTGACACCGCCACGTCCCGTTGCCACACTTGGACCGGATGCGCCAGACATCGTCTGATACATAATTTCACTAAAGGTTGTAGATGAAGATTTAAATGCGATTGTATTTACGTTTGCTATATTGTTACCTATTACATCCATCTTTGTCTGATGTGTTTTTAATCCTGATACACCAGAAAATAGTGATCTCATCATAACTAAATTGCCCTCCTTATTGTATGGCCATTGCACAATACTGTATCAACATCCCTTATGCCTCTCTTTTATAAAAGAAATAGGACATTGTGCAATAAATCTAATTTAGGGCACTGCGTATTCCCTCTGTCATTCGGAAATTGTCGCTCCCTGTAAAAGGTCCAGCTACATGATAACAGCGCCGTCAATATTTGTATAGATGTTGTTGCCGCCCTCGCCTTGATCCATTGCAGTTACTACCGTTTTATTTGGTATATTTACAATAAACGCAAGTGAATCTACGATTACAAGGGATTCTTTGATTCCCTTCTCTTCGGCTCTTTTTGTTCCTGTTTCCAGCCGTTCTTGTTGCTGTACGGATAATTTTATATTTCTGTCTTCCAGCCGCATCGTTGCATGCTTTGAAAACTTCAGCGTTTCGGGTTGGATATTGCCCTGTTTTTGTTTGAGTATTTCTTCAAACGATGTCTCTTGACCAATTAAGGCGGTATCCTTGCCGCTTTTTTTCAGATACTGGTCTGTAAGCTGCTCAATGGAAGAAAATTGGTTTACTATTTTATTCATAACATCGTTCTCCTGTGAACTTCAGTTTTCATCTGTTCCCATTCTCATAAACTTCCGTTCTTTCCAACTAGGGTGTGCCTGCATCCTCCTCGTCCGGTATCTCCTCCTCGTCCGGTGTATCTGCATCTTCCGGGGTTTTTGCATCTTCCAATGCCTGTAGTTCTTTCATTTTTTCTTCTGCTTTTTCTAAGGTTGCCAGTAAATCTTGAGAAACAAACTGCTTTTGGTATTCCGTCATTGAATCATAGGCTTTCCTTATCGTTGCTACTGCCGCTTTATGTTCGATTGTCAAATCAGTTGCTTTTGGCAGAGCTTCCACCATTTTCTTGAATACATCTGCTAAGGTGACAGCATCCATATACGATTCATCCACAACGCTATCTAAGTCATCTATACTGTATAGGCGGTCTTTTACGGATAAAAATACTTTTCCATTTTCCCTCACCATATAGTCAACCTTTCCAGTTACATAGGTCGTTTCCCCTGTCGTTGGTGACATTACCTTTAGCATAACCTGCTTTCCAACTAAGTTAGCCGCCTGTGCCCCTGTCACCGTTGCATTTAAGTTCTGCATTTCTTCTAAGGATGAAAAGGTTGCAAGCTGTGAAATATATTCTGTATTCGAAGTTGGTTCCAGTGGATCTTGGTACTTCATCTGTGCTACTAAAAGCTGCAAAAACGCTTCTTTCCCTAGGCCGTTGTTATTTTTTGCAGCAGCCGTTGATCGCGATTGGCTCGCCGCTGAGGTATCTACTAGTTTTCCATTTTCAACTAAAGCTGATAAAGCCATGAATTTCTCCTTTCTATATTTTATGTAGCTACAGCTATATACGACAATAACAATTACACTGCTATACGACGATAGCGATGATATCCCTATGCCGACATATCTACGCTGTTTCCTTGTTCAGACATCATTCTAGCCACTAAGTTTTCTTCTTCCGATAAGATGTCCTCTCGTTCTTCTAGATTGTTTAGATTCAAATTCCGTCTGCTCTGTTTTGCTGCTTCTTCTTGCCACGCTTGGCTAAACCGGCTTTGGTCCTGTTCTAGGTTTTGTTCAAATTCGTGGGTTGCAACGGTTATTTCTACTGCTTCTACTTTCATGCCTTGTTGATTCATATTTTCTTTTAAAATAGATGCCTGTGCCTCCATCGCTTCTTTTACGATCGTATTTTGAGCTGCTATCTGTGCTGTGATCATGCCATCTCTTGCCACAACTTGAATATAAATTTTACCTAGGTTTGCAGGGTTTAACTGCATTTGAATGGTAGAATCGAGCTGACCGATATTCACTCTTGTAAATTGGCTTACTTGTCTTATAATGTCCTGTACGTCCACATAAGGCTGTTGGACGGGCTGGGTAACGGCTATCGTTTCTGTCCCGGCAACAGTCTGTATGGTATGGTAGGTCGTCTGCGCCTGGGTATTGCTGTTATCCTGTTTTGTCAGATCGTTTTCACTGCTTGCCCCTTGATTTGAGCCATTTGATAATCCTTGCGCTGTATCTTTTGCCGCGTCCACTGACGTTTCTGTAGATATTTCATTGCTCTCTTTTGAAGCTGCCCGTACCCCCTTCGCATTCTCATCTTCTACCGTATCCACATTTCCGGTATCATGGTGAATCGCTTCTTGTTCTTCTTTTGACAAGCCTTGTTCCGGCTGCTGTACTGGGGTATCTTTTTCTACTGTTTCTTCCTTCGTATCGCCTATATCCGACACATCAGCCCCCTGTGCCACATCTTCCGGCAACAGTGCTCCTTCGGCTGATTTTGCCTGTTCTACAAGTTGCCAAAGCTGTTCTAAGGTCAGATTTAAATCTGCCAAAAGACTTTTTGTGAGTTCCCCCACTTGCGTAAGCAACAATTGAAAATCTTCGCTTAACAGCAATGCACCGGTATCCATGCTCCCTGTAAGCTCTGCCGCTAAATTTGCAAGATTTGCCGGATTCATTAAGTCGGCAAACGTTAATCCAAGCGTCTGCATTGCCTGTTCTAGCTCTTCATCTGTCACATTTAGCTTGTCTTTTAGTACATCTTTCACATTCTCGGAATATCCGGCTAGCTTGTCTTTTACTTCATTGGCTACCCTTCCCGAAGACTGCGGCTGTTCTGATTTGGAAATTTTTAGATCCTTATATTGCGACTGGGACTGTTGATATTCCTTGCCAAAATATTTTTGATTGCCTAGCGTGTATGGCATCTGCAATTTGTTATTTTCGTCCGGCTTTTTCGTCTTGTCCTGAAAGCCATTGCCGGAAGCCTGATTTAAAAATGCGCCAAACGCTTCCTTTACTTTGTCGGCATTTTGCGGATTTGACGAGCGTTGCTCCCGCCTTAGAATCATCGTCGCCGCTGATGTGTCTGTACTTGCTAATTTTGTAGCTGTCAATTTTGTACCCTCCTTTCTTTTTATTGGTGTATCCCTTGTTTCTTGATAAGCTTATAATATATAACCTTATTTACGATAAACTTATCGTTGCCTTGCTTTATAAATTAAGTATAAAGTAGGGCATTTCTATTCTTAAGGTTCCATGATTTCTGTAAGCTTTGCTGCAACTACAGGGTCCATGGCTCCTAGAATATCGGCTCTTGCCTGGGTTTGCATATTTTCTAAAATTTTTGCAACCAGTTTTAGTTTGTCTGTCATTTGTTCTAAAATTGCCGCCGCCTGTTTTGGCTTCATTCCGGCATACGTATTGGCATAGTCCAAAACTTCCTGATCATTTGCAGACTGTGCTACTACCTGTTTATATAAAATTTCTGCATTCGCAGGATCTATACTTTCATAATAAGATTGATATTCCTTGATATCAGGCGCATTGTCTGCATATATAACTTCTTTATAGAACTTTGTTTTCAGTTCTTCAAAGGTCGCCTGCTCTTGCTCAAATTGCTGCAGCCTGTTATTTTCTGCCTCTAGCTGTTGCACGTATTCGGCATCATTTTTTTGTGTTTCCAACCCTTGCGACACTTCAAGTTCCAACTCTTTGATTCTGTTAACCGCTTCATCTAAAGTGGCATATGGATATTGTGCATCTATTGGTTCTTCCCCAGATGCAACCTTTGGCAATATTTTATTTACGTAGGGAACATCCTTTAATATGGGCTGTAATACGGTAGAGCCGAATCCACCCACATCTAAACGTACGAGCAAGGCTAGGATTGCGATCCAGATTGCAACAATAACGAACGTAACGACTACAACGAGCAATTTGCTGCCGGCACTACTGCTTTCCTCTTCTGTTTCTGGATCGGCCTGGCCTTTGCTTTGTTTCTTTTCTTCTTTCTTTTTTGCCTTTTCCGCTTTCTTTGCCGCTTTTTTATCTAAAGCTGCAGCCTCTAATGCTTCTTCTGCCATAGCATTTCACCTCCTCGTATGAAACAGCCACATTACGTTGCCGACATCTCTACTTGCGCATGGTGGACAAAGCACACCAGCTCATCAATTGCTTTGTTTTCTTCATCCTGTATCTCTTTTTTAAATACTTCAAATGCCTTTTCCCTTAAAATTTCATGGGTTTTTCTATCTATCATCACATCATTTAAATGCACTCTTGCACTTTCTAAATTCCTTTCTGCAAGATGTACTGCCATAAGCTGACTTCGGATGAAACCCTTCATTGTTTCTGTCGCTACCCTACAGCTTTTTATATCACGGATATTAATCCTGCCACTAACTAGGGCGACTGCCTGCTGTTCATAGAATGCTTTTCGTTTATTTAACTGGGCGAGTATTTCTTCCTCTTCTGCTCGTTTCGCCGCTGCAATTGCATAGGCGGTTTTTGCTTGCGTCTCTAATTTATATTTAACATTTAGTATATTCTGCATTTTATAGTTAAATTTTGCCATTCCGGTTAACTCCCATGCGATTTCTTTCTTCATAAAGCAGCTGTACAAGTTGTAAATATCGCCGGACTTATCGGTTCACTCCCATGCAATTTCTTTCTTCTAAAACAGCTGTTCTAATTGTGCTAATATTTCATCAAATACAAATTTTTCCTGCGTTTCCTGCTGTAAAAATGCATTTACAGCTTCAATTTTTTCAATTGCATAGTCAATATTCTTATTTGAACCATTTTTATATGCACCTATATTAATGAGGTCTTCTGCTTCTTGATAGGTTGCGAGTACATTTTTTAGCTTGCCGGCTACTTTTTTATGTTCATCCGTTACAATTGTCGCCATAACACGCGAAATGCTCTGTAATACGTCAATTGCCGGATAGTGGTTTCGATTGCCTAATTTCCTTGACAGCATAATATGTCCGTCTAAAATACTTCTTGCGGTATCGGTAATTGGTTCATTAAAGTCATCGCCATCTACCAATACGGTGTAGAGTCCGGTGATCGAGCCTTTGTCTGAAGTGCCTGCCCGTTCTAAAAGCTTTGGCATTTCAGAATATACACTGGGGGGATAGCCTCTTGTTACCGGAGGTTCTCCCGAAGCTAGTCCAATTTCCCTTTGTGCCATAGAAAAACGTGTGAGCGAATCCATCATAAAAAGTACGTCTTTGCCTTGATCCCTAAAATATTCCGCAATTGCGGTTGCTGTCTTTGCCGCTTTATTACGAATCAGCGCCGGTTTGTCTGAGGTGGCTACAATGACCACAGAACGCCGCATTCCCTCTTCTCCCAAATCACGCTCAATAAACTCCCGTACTTCCCTGCCACGCTCTCCAATTAAGGCAATTACATTGATATCTGCTTTCGTATTGCGGGCAAACATCCCAAGCAAGGTACTTTTGCCTACACCGGAGCCTGCAAAGATACCAATACGCTGCCCTTTTCCTACGGTAATGAGTCCATCTACGGCTTTCACCCCAAGTGAAAGGACTTCTGCTATAATCTCCCTTGACATCGGATCCGGCGGATAGGCCTCTACCGGATATTCTTGTGGCTTTTGCATGAGCAGTTCCTTGGTATCCGTAGGGCGGCCAACCCCATCTATGACATGGCCTAATAGTTCATCACCTGCTAAAATAGACAGCGGATGACCCGTATTTTCAACGATACAGCCAACCCCAAGACCCTCTACGCTTTCAAAAGGCATTAAAAGCAACCTCTTATCTCGAAAGCCCACCACTTCCGCCATGACAGAAATATGTGCTACTTTATCAATCATAATGCGGCAAAGGTCATTTAATTTTGCATCCGGCCCAACGGATTCTATCGTCAAGCCTACAATTTTCACAACTTTTCCAAGCCTGTTAAAATGCGTCTGCTCTGCGAGCTGATAATATTTATCTATATTATATACCATTGCTGATCACAGCCTCTCAAATTAAAATATCATGACACCTATTGATTGAATTACTACGTTCAACAAGGTCGTATCTGTATCTAAGTATTTCTACAAACTCAACGTCCGCAATGATTTGATCAAATTTTCAAGCTGTACGCCAAGCCCACAATCAAACACGCCGGAATCCGTCTCAATGGTACATTGGTTTTCCTTCATCAAGGAGTCTGAAACAATATCAATGGAGATCGTCTGGCCCACACGTTCCAAAATCTCCTGCTTATGTGACTCCAAAAACGCATAATTGTCCTCGCAGACACGTATTTGAAATTCTTTGCTGCTTTCTACTTTTGTAATGGTATTTTGTATCAAATAAAGCAAAATTTCTTTTTTATCGTCAAACTGGACATGGAATACTTGTTCCACTACTTTTAGAATTGCATCTACCAAGTGGGGTTCTAGCTCTGATAATTCTTTTTGGTAGCCGGCCTCTAACTGCTCTTCTTTTTGTTTTAGCTTCTGTTGCGCAATCAATAGCTCTTCCTGCGCCTTTTGATTCCCCTCTAAAAGCCCTTGTTCATACCCATCCTCATGTGCCTGTTGCCGACTTAGTTCTATTTGGCTTTCTGCCCGGTGCATCATCTCTTCTGCACTAAAATTTGCATTTTCAAGGATGAGTTCTGCTTCTTTATGCGCATTTTCAAGCAAAACCTCCGGATCTTCCGGTTCTATTTCTTCCACCAGTTGGGAGAGTCCTTCGATAAATCCGTCCTCGCTCACCTTTGGCCTCGCTTTTAATGTCTGCCTTAATGTTTCTAATTTTTCAGCGACCAGCGTATTCGAATTGATTACCCTATTCTCGGTCGGTATGATATAACGTTGTTTGTATAGGTTATACAACGATCTCGTCACCTCCACCTCTGGAGATTACGATTTCTGCCGCATCCTCTAGTTTGCGGATAACTCCAACAATCTTTTGTTGTGCCTCTTCTACATCTTTCATACGTACCGGACCCATGAATTCCATATCTTCTTTTATCATCGCCGCCAAACGTTTTGACAGGTTCTTAAAGATTGCATTCTGGACTTCTTCGTTTGCCGCTTTTAATGCAATACCCAAATCATTATTATCGACATCACGCAGTACCCTTTGGATTGCACGATCATCCAGAAGAAGGATGTCTTCAAATACGAACATCTTCTTACGGATTTCATCTGCAAGTTCCGGTTCTTCAATTTCAAGGCTTTCCATAATGTGTTTTTCAGTAGAACGGTCTACCGTATTTAAAATAGCAACGATAGCATCGATGCCACCCACAATTGTATAATCCTGATTTACAAGAGAAGCTAATTTACGTTCCAATACCCGCTCAACCTCCTTAATAACATCCGGCGAAGTCCGATCCATCATTGCAATACGTTTTGCTACATCTGCTTGTTTTTCAGGTAGCAGCGAACCAATAATGACAGATGACTGGACCGGCCCTAAGTAGGATAGAATCATAGCAATTGTCTGTGGATGTTCATCCTGAATAAAGTTTAACAATTGGCTTGGATCTGTTTTACGGACAAATTCAAATGGGCGTACCTGCAAGGATGCCGTAAGTTTCGCTATGACATTCTGTGCCTGATCATTTCCAAATGCTTTTTCCAGTAGTTCTTTTGCATAGCCAATGCCGCCCTCTGCAATATATTGCTGTGCTAAACAGACTTTGTAAAACTCATTGAGTACGTCTTCTTTTGCTTGCGGTGAAACACTTCTTGTATTGGCTATTTCAAGCGTTAGCTCTTCAATTTCTTCTTCCTTTAAGTGTTTGAAGATACTTGCCGACTTTTCCGGTCCTAATGCAATGAGCAGAATCGCCGCCCTTTGCACACCATTTACTTCAGTTGCCATTGTTTAATCCCACTCCTCATTCAGCCAATTTCGCAGCAATGACGCTACTGCCTCTGGATTTTCATCTACAAATTTTTCAATCAATAGACGCGTTTCTGATTTCTCTGAAAACCCTATATCTTCTAAGCTTTCCTTCTGTATTTTCGTCGTTTCCAATAAATTCTCTACCGAAAGTTCCGGCTCCGTTACTGCAACCTGCTCTTTCCTTGTACTGCGGAATACTACAAATCCTAATAATCCCATGATTAATACGGCCAGCAAAATTGGCAGATAGTCGAAAATGTCTCTCCCGCTACCTTTGGAATATTGGAAAAACGGTATTTCATAAGCTACAATCTTAACATTTTCTTCCGCGATTCCCGTCGCTTTCGACACCATTTGTACAAAGTCCGCGTCTACGTCCTGCTTTACCCGCTCACGATTCGCCTCGACAAATTCATCAAAGGTCGTACCCTCAAGCTGTCCGCCCTCTCTTAATGCATCCTCTTGGTAGGTGCGATATGTACTTGCAACCACGGTAATAGAAGACTCATCATAGAGTATATCCCCTGTTCCGGTTTTGGCTGTCGTAATCTTTTCACTTGGTGCATAGTTTGTACTTCTGTCTGCTATGGTAGAAGATGTTGTCGCATTATCTTCCATTACATAGGTCGTCTCATCGTTTGCATCCGTACCGGGAGGCGCGGCGGCTCCGCCTGTAGCTTCCGAATCATACTGGCTTTCCGATGTTTTTGGCCCGTTTATGTCCCCTTCGTTTAAATAGTAGTTGTGGTCAACAATTTCTTTTTCATTAAAGTCCATCGCTAATTTTAAGCCTATTTCTACATTGTCATAAATGTCTGTTCCGAGCATAATATCTTTTACAGCACCCTTTACCATGCTTTCTGTCTTGCTGCGCAGGGTAAGCTGATTGGTTGCTCCGCTAAGAGGTCCGCTAGAATCTCCACCTGAAAACAGTACATTGCTGGCGGTATCGAATATCAAGATATGCTCTGTCGTTTTGTTTCCTATGGAAGTCGCAATAAATTTTGCAATCCCCTCCGCTCCAGCCTCATCTAGCTCACCGGATAATTCAAGGGTTACCCCTGCATAGGTATCTTCATCTTTTGCCAATATCGTCCCCTCGTTTGGAGGTATGGATAAATTGACGGTGGCTGATTCTACAACGCCTTGGTGTTTTAGCTGCTCTGCTATTTTTTCTTCCAAATAAAGCTGATATCTCTTATTTTTATCCGATTCCGTTACGCTAAAGCCTCCAGTAAATACATCGCCTATTTGGGCAAAGCCTTCCGACTGGATATCATTTTTCCCAAGCAGAATGGCGGCGCTCGCTTCATCTTTTTTATCTACCGAAAAAACAAGCCCATTGCTTGAGAGCTCGTATTTTATACTTTTATCCGTATCTAAAATTTCTTTTATCTGTGCCGCTTCTGCGGTGTTTGTACATTCTTTTAGGGTAATCAGTGTCGGTGTAGATAAAACTGCGTACAAAATAACCATCGCAATGACTACAATTGCACCGGCACTTACGATTAACGCCTTCTGCTTTGTAGAAAATTTTTTCCACCACTCTAAGATTCTACCAGAAATTTCTCTTAACCTATCTGCCATGTGTATTCTCTCCTAATTCCACTTCGAACACTTGGCAAGGTACTTTAAGCCTAGCGGCTGTGGTGTTGCCTTGCCAGTAGTGTTTCTCTTATATTTGCATATTCATAATTTCTTTATAGGATTCTATGAATTTATCCCTTACTGCAACCGTATACTGCAACGCAATATTGGCTTTACTCTGGGCAATCTGCAAATCATGTGTATTGGTTGCATAGCCAAGCATGAACTGCATTTCCGCGGATTCTGCCGAGTTTTGCAGTTGGTTTGTTTCACTTATCATATCCATAGCCGACTGCAATACCGTGCCAAAGCCTTGGTCAGAACTTTTCGATTCCCCATTGCTTACGATTGCATTTTTTATGTAGTCCGAGGATATGTTGCTTAATGAGGACAGGTTTTGTAATGATGCTAATTCCATTGAAATGCCTCCTTGATTCTTCTTTGCTCATACGTTTAACACGTAATTTTCTTGTGGCGCTTCACGTCTTTTGTGCACATTAAATATTCCTTATTCTATTTATTTTCCAATCTCCAAACCTTTGATTGCCATCGCTTTACTTGCTTGGAATGCAGTAACATTTGCCTCGTAAGATCGGCTGGCATCAATCATATTGGTCATTTCCGTTACGATATTTACGTTTGGATAGGATACATAGCCATTTTCGTCTGCATCCGGGTGGGCAGGGTCATATTTCATGACATAGTCTGTTTTGGTATCTTCTTTTAATGAAAACACTTTCACGCCATTCCCGGTATATGCTTCTCTTGTATTGTTTAATATTTTGCTAAAGGGCGTAACCGCTTTTTCGGAAAATGTTACAATTTTTCTACGGTAGGGCGTTCCGTCCTCCGTCCTTGTCGTATTTACATTTGCTACGTTTTCCGAAATAACATCCATACGGAAGCGCTGTGCCGTCAAACCTGACGCGTTAATATCAAAAGCTTGAAATAATGACATCTATTTTATACCCCCTTTATTTAATCACGCTTTTTATTCTGTTAAATTCATTGTTCATCGAATCAACCAGCGCATTATATTTTATTTGAGTGGCTGCAAGCTGTACATTTTCTTGTTCCGGATCTACATTATTCTCATCTAGGCGATAGGAATAATTTGGCGAATCCGTGTAGGTGTTGACATTTAGATGATTCAAATGCAGTTCCCGAACCTTTGCGTCAAGTGCTACATATTTTGATTTTTGCAATTCTCGCTCTAATGTGCCTTCAAAATCTACATCTTTTCGTTTATATCCCGGTGTATCGCCATTGGCAATATTATTGCTGATTGCCTGTTCTTTTAGCCATGCACCATCTGCTGCCTTATCTAATATATTCACATAATTATATATATTTGAGTTAAACACAATTTCCCCCTTTTCTATTCCACTCTATGAAATTCTCTTACTCTTTTTTTGCTAATCAGATTTTTTGCTTTTGTACTTTATTGCATTAAATTCTGTTCTCCCTACTACATTATATAGTATTACAGAAAAATCACAAGTATTTTTTTACGTTTTCTGCATTATTTTGTATTTTTTCATCACTTTACACACTACATCGTGTGGTTTTTGAACTAATGATGTACAATCTAAATTAATAGTTTTTATCTATACCGCAGAAAGAGATCTATAAGCCCACCCTATAAATCCCTTTCATCGTTTCGTTAAGCTCCGCTTAACTATGTGCCTTATTCTGTTGTTTAATTCTTGCCAATTCTTCAAAAATCACATCGTTCAATACTTTTATGTAGGTGCCTTTCATTCCGGAAGAACGTGATTCAATTACACCGGCACTTTCAAATTTACGTAGCGCATTGACGATAACCGATCTCGTGATCCCTACACGGTCTGCGATTTTACTTGCAACAAGAATTCCTTCCTTGCCATCCATTTCATTGAAAATATGTGTAATTGCTTCCAATTCTGAAAAAGATAGTGTGCCAATTGCCGATTTTACAATCTGTACTTTCCTTGTTTCTTCTGCTGTCTCTTCATTTACAGAGCGCATCATCTCAAGCCCGATTACGGTTGTCCCATATTCACTTAGTATAATATCATCAATATCATACTGGTCCTCCACGCGATACACAAATAATGTTCCCAATCGCTCTCCTGCTATATCAATAGGGGTAATAATTGCACGATATTGTTTCACTTGCGTTGACACAAATCCAAGTGTTTCAAGGTTTACATTTTCTTTTGTTGATAAGATACCCAAAAGTCGCTCATTTAGTACCGAGTCTATTATTCCCCCTACCTCATCTGCAATCAGTTCTTTCATTCCGTCAACCGAAACATACTTGCTTGCGCCAAGCACTTTTCCTTTTTTACTAATCACTAGAATATTTGAGTTTAGGATATCCGCCAAAACCTCACATATATCGTTGAACACTACCTTTGGGGAGTTATTGTTATGCAACAGTTTATTTATTTTCCTTGCCTTATCTAATAACTGAACGCTCATACTAACCTCCTAAAGATTTCAAACTTTATTATTCATTAGTGCTAATTCTATCACATTATTTTGTATTATTCAATAATTTTTGAAAATTTAACAAATATTTTATTTATTTCCCTTTTTCTGTCAACAATTCACTTTTTTCTACCAAAAATCCACACTTTTTATCAGCACACACGTATTTATTCCCTTTTTCCACCATATAGCCCCCGCACTGTGGACATCGCTCTTTTACGGGTTTTGCCCAGGACATAAATTCACAGGTTGGATTATCTTCACAGCCAAAGTATCTTCTCCCTTTTTTTGTCTTCTTTAAAACAATTTCTTTTCCACAGGTCGGACACGCTACCCCTATTTTTTCTAGGTATGGTTTTGTATTTCGACAGTCCGGAAATCCGGGGCAGGCTAGAAAACGACCATGGGGACCATACTTTACCACCATATTCCTACCGCATTCTTCACAAATGACATCCGTTACTTCATCCGCTATATTCACTTTTTCCAAATCTTGTTCCGCCGCTTTTACGGCCTCTTCTAAGTCCGGGTAAAAGTTGCTGATTACGGTACGCCAGTTAATATCGCCTTCCTCTACTTTATCAAGCAAGGATTCCATGTTTGCCGTAAAACGGTCGTCTACAATGGTTGGAAAGGCTTCTACCATGATAGAATTCACCACTTCGCCCAATTCTGTCACATACAGGTTCTTTGCTTCTTTTACAACATATCTTCTGCCAAGCAAGGTTGAAATTGTTGGAGAATAGGTGCTTGGCCGTCCAATTCCAAGTTCTTCTAAAATTTTTACTAAGGTAGCTTCTGAATAGTGCGCCGGCGCCTGCGTAAAATGTTGTGTTTCCTGCAATTCATGCAAGGTAAGTTTTGTGTTCACATCAATCGCTTTTAATAGAAAATTATTTTCTGTTTTTTCATCCTCGTCATTTGTATAGACCGAGAGGAAGCCGTCAAATAGTATCTTTGATGCCGCAACATGATATCGGTATCTACCTACCCCTATCTTTATGGAAATGGTTTCATAACGTGCCGGATTCATGCGGCTTGCGGTAAAACGTTTCCATATGAGCTGATATAGGCGAAATTGGTCTCGGCTTAAGGATTCTTTTACCATCACCGGTGTCCTTGTAATATCGGAAGGGCGAATTGCCTCATGAGCATCTTGAACCTTTGTATTGCCTTTTTTTGTATTTTCAAGCGTTGATACATAGTCTGCCCCATATGCCGTCTGGATGTAGGCCCGCGCCGCAAGGTCTGCCTCCTCGGAAATACGAACGGAATCTGTCCTTAAATATGTAATGAGGCCTACCGTGCCTTGGCTTCCCTTCACCCCTTTAAGGTCAATCCCCTCATAGAGCTGCTGGGCCAATCGCATTGTTTTCTGGGTAGAAAAATTTAAAGTCTTTGCCGCCTCTTGCTGTAAGGTGCTTGTAATAAACGGCATGGGCGCTTTTTTTACCCGTTCCCCTTTTTTCACCTCTAACACTTTGTATGGTTCTTTTTTTGTTTCGTTTACGATGATGTCTAATTCTTCCTTTGAAGCAATGGTCCGCTTCGCGTTCTCATCTCCATAAAACTTTGCAGCAAGCAGTTTCTTCTCGCCCGGAATCGCAAGCATTGCATCTAGTGTCCAATATTCTTTTGGTATAAATGCATTAATTTCATCTTCACGGTCGCAGATGATACGAAGTGCGACTGACTGAACCCTGCCTGCACTTAAGCCTCGTTTCACCTTCGCCCACAAAAGGGGGCTGATGCGGTATCCCACCATACGGTCTAGGATACGGCGTGCCTGTTGTGCGTCCACTAAGCCCATATCTATGTCGCGTGCTTCTTTTAAGGAAGTTTTTACGGCGTTTTGTGTGATTTCGTTAAAGCTGATACGGTATACTTTTTTGTCCTCTAACTTTAAGGATTTGGATAAATGCCATGAAATTGCCTCACCCTCGCGGTCAGGGTCAGTCGCTAAATACACTTTTTCCGCCTTTTTTACTTCTTTTCGCAGGTTCGCAAGGATATCTCCTTTTCCCCGTATCGTAATATATTTTGGTTCATAGTTATGTTCAATATCAATTCCCATCTGGCTCTTTGGTAAATCCCGCACATGCCCATTGGAAGCAGCAACCTCATAATTTTTCCCTAAAAATTTTTTTATCGTCTTTACTTTTGCCGGTGACTCTACAATTACAAGATATTTTGCCATGTGCCTACTCCTTTATATGCTAGCCTTTTACGTATGAAGCTATTTTATCTTTCTGTATGTTTCATGCGTTCTAATATAATAGTTTTTATAGACTTCTGTAATATATCCCAAGGACTGTAGCCCTGACAATGCCTTTACAAGCTGTGTAAAACTAAGTGCCGTCTGCTCGATCAGCCAGTCTACATTTCTAGGACTCAAATCCAAACAACTATACACCAACTTTTCAAATTTTTCAATAGGCAATTTTATTATTTTTTCATTTATTGTTCCTTTTTTACTAAAAATTTGCAATTCTTCCAGAAAATCTTCCGCCGATAACAGGATACCCGCCCCCTGTCTTATGAGGCGATTTGTGCCTTGGCTAAGGGCGTCGCTGATACGGCCGGGGACGGCATAAATATCTTTTCCTTGATCCAACGCAAAATCTGCAGTAATTAAAGAGCCACTTTTTTCTTTTGCTTCTATAACAACGGTCACATCTGCCAAACCGCTTATGAGGCGGTTTCTCATGGGAAACTGGTGCGCGATCGGAGGTGCTTTTATGGGAAATTCTGAAATAATAGCTCCATTTTGAGGAATTTTTTCATATAATTCCCAATTACGTGGTGGATAGCAAACGGATACGCCACAGCCAAATACTGCGTAGGTGGACCCTCCTGCGTCTATCGCCCCTAAATGGGCCGCCCCATCTATGCCAAGTGCCATTCCACTTATCACTTCTACCCCGCCTTTTCCTAAGGTCCTAGCGAGCGTTTCTGCCATCGCCCGTCCATATTCCGAGCACATTCTAGCTCCTACAATTGCCACTGCCTTTTTTTCAGGATTTGGCAAGGTGCCCCTTACGTATAAGCAATAGGGGGGATTATAGATATCTTTTAAGCGGCTTGGATAATCCGGCTGTCCGATGGTAGTCATTTTGATCTTATCTTTTTGCAGCTGTTCGTATTCTTTTTCTAGATGCCATGTTTTTTTACTGTTCCATATTTTCTCTGCCTCATCGCCTGCTATTGCCTTATTAAGAAATGCAAGTTTTTTTATTGACGCCTCAGGCATATTGTATAGTTCCATCGGATTAGCGCCTAAAGCGATCATTTTATTTTTTCTTCTATTTGAAATGTTTTCTATATTTGCAAACCAATACTGATATTTCACATTACTCCTATCTATCCGTTTTATCGGATACGAAAAACCAGAAGTGAAAGGACGCCTTAAATGCCAGGGGATTGAGCCGTAACATTTCTTCTCCTTTATCCCCAGAGGTGGACATCCATGCTTCGGTACATCAAAGCCTCTTGTACATGCAATTCCAGGATGGTTTCACTTTTTCCCAAATCAGCGATGGTCCTTGCTGTTTTTATTATTTTGTAATAGGCTCTTGCACTTAGGTTCATTTTATCAAATGCCTGTTCCATGAGCTTTTCCGCTTTTGTTTCCATCAAGCAGTAGTTCTTTACTTCGCTTCCCGGTATTTGGCTATTATAGTAAAAATTTGTTTTTTTGTAGCGTTCCTTTTGGATTGCATGGGCATTTTCTACCCGTTTACGTATTGTGTCAGAATTTTCATTTGGCACTGTAGTGGTTAAATCCCGTATTTTCATCCTTGGCGCTTCTATGCAGATATCAATGCGGTCTAATAGGGGACGGCTTATTTTATCTAAATGCCTTTGTATGACCGTGGTGCTACATCTGCATTTGTTGCGATCCGGATAGTATCCACAGTTGCATGGGTTAATTGCCGCTAGCAGCATGAAATCTGCCGGATAGCGGTAGGTTCCACTTATACGTACAATCTGAATAGAATGTTCTTCTAATGGCTGCCTTAAGGTTTCTAGTGTTGCCTTTTTAAATTCCGTCAATTCGTCCAAAAAAAGCACGCCTCCGTGAGAAAGGCTTATTTCACCAGGTTTTGGTATGGCGCCGCCTCCCGCTAGGGCTGTGGCGGATATGGTATGGTGGGGGTTTCGAAAAGGGCGTGCGAACAGGCCTGCCCGTGTATCAAATAGGCCACTGACGCTATAGATTTTTGCAACTTCCATTGCTTCCTCTTCGTTTAATGGGGGGAGGATAGAGGGAATGGCACTTGCAGCTAGGGTTTTGCCCGAACCGGGTGGCCCTATCATCAACATATTGTGCATACCTGCCGCCGCCACTTCACATGCACGACGCAGGACATTCTGCCCATTGATTGCGGCAAAATCAATCTCCATATTTTTCGTGTTTAATGCCGTTTCTTCTATATTATTATTACTACTATTACTTGTCCGATTATTTTCATTTGCACTTTCTTGATTTGGATTGTTTTGATTTGCACTTTCTTGATTTGGGCTGCTTTCATTTGTACTTTTTTGATTTGTACTGTTTTTTACGTGCTCTAGTCCGGCAAGTATATCGGCCAGCTTTCCTATGGCAATGATTTGAATATTCTTTACAAACGCCGCTTCCCTTTCATTTCCTTTCGGGATGACAATGCGTTTGTATCCAGCCTCTTTTGCAGCAAGCACGATAGGCAATATTCCGTTCACTGGATGGATATCTCCATTTAGGCTTACTTCACCTACAAATAGGGTGTCCTTGATCTGTTTTGGATGAACCATTTCATAGGCCACTAGGATCGCCATTGCAATAGGCAGGTCAAATCCGGTACCGGATTTTCTAAGATCCGCCGGATAAAGGTTGACCGTAATACGTTTGGGGTTCAACTTGATTCCGGTGTTTCTAATTGCTGCGCGGATACGCTCCTTCGCTTCACGCACTTCCGAAGAAAGTTCCCCGACCATTTCAAAAACAGGCATGCCATCGCATACATCGGCCTCCACTTTTACGATAATGCTTTCAATACCGCAGACGACTGCTGTTGGTATGATACTATACAATTTTACTTCCTTACTTCGCTGTACTTGGGATTGTTTGGGATTCCTTGAAATAGAAAAGATACATTTATCATATCATGCATCGCGGAAAAAAGAAAGTACTAAATAACTTAAGTTTTCGTATTGCAAGTTAAAAATTTATAGATTGCAAATCATCTTGTCTGCATTTTACTTGATTCGTATGAAATCCTCCGTCGCTTTTTCACTCCCGCCACGCTTGCCGATAAGGTCTACCAGCATTGCCGGGGCAAACGCAAGCTAGTGTGTGTGGAAACGATTGAGGCGCGGTTGAAAAGCATCGCCGTATACTTAAGTTGCGTGAACGATAACCGCCACAAAGTGGTTAACCTTCCATTAGGTGCTAAAAAGCATCGCCGTATGATTCAGTTGCGTGAACCGTTCCGATTACGACACGCCCTGCCGCCCTGCCGCATTGTCGCACGTTGCCTATTACAGCACATTCCAGTCATAAACAACAGCGTCGGCAAGCTGCGCTATCTGTTCAAAATCTGATTTTGAAGATTCATCATACACTCCGCAGGTCGTCATACCTATTGATTTAGCGCTCATTATGGCGGCAAGCACATCGTCAAATACAATACAGTCCTCACAGCGTACATTCAGCTTTTCAGTCGCAAGCAAAAATATATCCGGTCTTGATTTTCCAAAATCGACCTCTTCCGTAAAACAAATAACGTCAAACAGTTCAGCTATACCGTGGTGCGCCAATGCCACATTGCAGAGTATTCGAGTAGCACTTGTGGCGAGAGCGATTTTGGCTCCTGTTGCTTTGACTTTCAACAGATATTCTCTTGCACCCGGTTTTAGCGGTATTGTATTTCCATATGCGTGTACAGTCATTTCGTTCCACTCGTTCATCAAATCATCGGGAGAATCTTTCAGCCCGAATAAATCTATCGTATATTTTGCGGCTTCAGGAAAGCTCATCGAACTAATCTGCCGGATATAATCAGGTGTGGAAACAAGACCGCGCTTTTTAAGAAACGCTCGGTCAATTTGCTCCCATATCCCCATTGAATTGAGGAGTGTTCCGTCTAAGTCGAAAATATATGCTTTCACTGCGCCCACACACTTTGAAAAAGTTCTCTTATCTTGCGGGCGGCGGCGGTAATGTCTGTTTGCGCGACAATCGCTGATACGACAGCAGCTCCGTCAATACCTGTCCCGATAAAATTGGGGATTGTAGTCTTGTTGATACCACCTATCACAACGAGCGGCAACGCTGTCGCTTTACGGATTTGCGCTAACTCGTCAAGTGATACTACGGCAGCATCGGTCTTGGTATTTGTCGCGTACATGGCCCCAACTCCGAGGTAGTCCGCGCCTAAGCGTTCCGCTTCTTTTGCCTCCGCGATATTGCTTACCGAAACGCCGAGTATTTTGTCATTACCGATAATACTTCGCACTACATCGGGCGGCAAATCGCTCTGTCCGATATGTACTCCGTCTGCGTTTGTGGCAATCGCTATGTCAAGACGGTCATTGATTATCAACGGCACGCCGTATTTTTGCGTTATCTCGCGCACCTTTGCGGCAGTATTGTAAAACTCGCGGGAGGACGCTGTTTTCTCTCGAAGTTGAACTACTGTCACGCCGCCGATCATCGCAAGTTCTACGGATTCAGCTACCGTTGCCGCAGTCATAAGCTCGCGGTCGGTGACAAGATATACGGAATAATCAATTTTAGGCTTCACTTGCTTTCGCCCCCTTTTCGAGAATTTCGCGGTCGATTTTACTAATTGCGTCGTGCAGAGCTACGCGGAAACTGCCGTTGCCCAATTCTCCTGCTTTTTCGTAGGCTATTTCTCCTGCAATTCCCATTGACAGCACGGCGCAGATAGTTGCTTCAAGCGGCAGCTGCGGAACCGCTCCAACAAATGAGCCTACAAGCGACGAACACATACAACCCGTTCCCGTAAGGTTCGCAAGCATTGGGTGTCCGTTTTTGATTAGCGTGACTTTCTCGCCGTCGGAAATGGTATCTGTTGCACCTGTTATCGCAATCACACAATTTAATCGTTTCGCCAGCGATTTGGCGATGTTTATTCCGTCTGCGGAATCAATATCGTTCTCGCCCGCGTCAACGCCCTTTGTTTCAGATTTAAGTCCGGCGATAAATTTTATCTCGGAAATGTTTCCGCGAATTACCGTGAATTTAACCTCCGATATCAGGCTTGCTGCCGTTTCGTTACGATATGCCGACGCTCCCGCGCCAACCGGGTCAAATATTACAGGCACTCCCGCGTTATTAGCGGCTTTACCCGCGAGAAGCATTGACTGCACGGTTTTGGGGTTAAGCGTTCCCATATTTAGTACCACCGCTTGAGAAATTCCGGCGATGTCCGCCGCTTCCTCGTTTGCGTCTGCCATAATTGGAGATGCGCCGATGCCGAGCGTTATATTGGCACAGTCGTTTACTGTAACGTAGTTCGTGATGTGGTGAACAAGTGGCTTATTTGCTCTCACCTTTTCAATTAAAGTAAAAATTTCCATTTATCTATCCTCCGAAGCTATTTTTGTGAGTTGAAAAACTTATAAAAGTGATTTGTGGGACCGTTCCCTTTACCTAACGGCAAGGAGTGGCGGATTGCCCCTGTAACGTATTCTTTCGCGCGTTCGACCGCTTTTGTAAGCGGCAACCCAAGCGCAAGGTTTGAGGCAATAGCGGACGAAAAAGTACAACCCGTTCCGTGCGTGTTTATCGTGTCGATCCGCTGTGCCGTGAAACTACAAAATTCGCTTCCGTCAAACAAAATATCTGTCGCATCGCCAACAGCGTGGCCACCCTTTACAAGTACAAAGCGGCAACTCATATCGTGGATAATCCTCGCGGCTTTTTTCATATCGTCTTGTGTGTCGATATTAATTCCTGACATTTTTTCCGCTTCGGGAATATTCGGCGTGATTAAGTCTGCAAATGGGACAATCGCTGATAGCAACGTATCAATCGCTTCTGGATTCATCAAAGCGCTACCGTTTTTAGCATACATCACAGGGTCGATAACTACGTTTTTTGGAGTCCATTCTTTCAGCTTTTCTGCGACTATCAGCATCGTTTCGCGGTTTGACAGCATACCGATTTTGACCGAATCCGGAATAATATCCTCAAATACCGCGTCAATCTGTTTCGCAATCATATCGGTGCGAACGTCCTGTATGTCAATCACGCGAGACGTATTCTCGGCAACGACCGAGGTAATCACGCTCATACCGAAAACTCCGTGAGCCGAAAAAGTTTTCAAATCAGCCTGTATGCCGGCTCCGCCGCTGCAATCAGAGCCTGCTATTGTTAATGCTGTTCTCATCATAACCCTCCTTCACATCTTTTCGGTAAACAATGATCAGCGTTCCGCTTTGCACGCAAATCCGGCTTTCTGCCCTCGTAAATTCGTTGCTTGCCCCGAGCGGAAACGTGTTTTTTTAGTTTTGGACAGAGCCAAGTGAATCAAAATCACCTATTTTGTGGTAACTTTTTCACCGTTCAGGATTAAATTCATATTTCGCATAGCACAGAATTTGCCGCACATCGTACAGGTGTCAGAACATTCCGGCGTAGATTCCTCGTGCATTTTTCTTGCATTTTCGGGGTCGAGTGAAAAACGATACATTTTCTCCCAGTCAACCGCTTGCCGTGCTTTTGACATTTCATTGTCACGATCGGTGGAATGTGGTATGCCTTTTGCTAAATCGGCGGCGTGAGCGGCAATTTTGGCGGCGATAATTCCATCGTGTACATCTTGTTCGTTAGGCAAGCGCAAATGCTCGGCAGGCGTGACATAGCACAAGAACGCAGCTCCGTTCGCGGCGGCGACCGCTCCGCCTATCGCGGCTGTAATATGGTCGTAGCCGGGCGCGATGTCCGTCACAAGCGGACCTAAAACATAGTATGGTGCGCCGTGGCAAAGCGTCCGTTCAAGCTCCATATTTGCGACGATTTTGTCAAGCGTCATATGCCCCGGGCCTTCAATTATGACTTGTACATCTTGCTCCCAAGCGATTTTTGTCAGTTCTCCGAGCGTTATCATTTCCTCAATTTGCGTTGCGTCGTTAGCATCGTGAGTAGAACCGGGGCGGCAAGCGTCACCTAAACTCAATGCAACGTCATATTGCCGACAAATCGCGAGAAGCTCGTCAAAGCGTTCATAAAACGGATTTTCCTTGCCCGTCATCTCCATCCACGCAAACATAAGTGAGCCTCCGCGCGAAACGATATTCGTCAGTCTGTTGCGATTTCGCTTGAAACGTGCGGCGGTAGCCCTGTTCATACCGCAATGGATTGTCATAAAATCCATACCATCTTCGGCGTGTATCCGTGCAACGTCCATCCATTCGTCCGATGTGATTTTCTCTAAATCCTTATCATAGTAGACAAGCGCGTCGTAAATCGGCACGCTTCCGAGTGCGGCTTTACAGGTTTCGGAGAGTTTTCTCCGAAACGCTCTGGTATCGCCAAAAGTTGACAAATCCATAATCGCGTCCGCTCCGAATTTCTCCGCTTCGGCAACTTTGGAGAGTTCCACGTTAAAGTTCGCGCAGTCTTTTGATGCTCCAAGATTGACATTTATTTTTGTAGAGAGTACCTTGCCGATTGCTTTCGGGTATCCACATTTGTGGTTGATGTTTTTGGGGATAACCGCCGTACCGTCTGCGATTAGCTGACGCAGTTTGTCTGCCACAATATACTCGTCCCTTGCGGCGATTTCGATTTCCGGCGTGATAATTCCTTTTCGCGCGGCTTCCTTTTGTGTTTGATAGTCCATAAAAAATTCCTCCTTAGAATAAAGAATCCTGCTCGCAGGATTCTTCGCCTGCGGCGGTTGCGTCAGCAACAATTTCCTTATACGCCGCAGTGTGATCCTCCCGGAGGGGTTTTGTATGATAGGAGCACTTTCCTATCATACAATAAAGAATCCTGCTCGCAGGATTCTTCGCCTGCGGCGGTTGCATCAGCAACAATTTCCTTATACGCCGCAGTGCGATCCTCCCGGAGGGGTTTTTGTATGATAGGAACACTTTCCTATTCATACAATAAAGAATCCTGCTCGCAGGATTCTTCGCCTGCGGCGGTTGCGTCAGCAACAATTTCCTTATACGCCGCAGTGCGATCCTCCCGGAGGGATTTTTGTATGATAGGAGCACTTTCCTATTCATACAAAAATAAAAACTTGCTTCTCTAAACAGAAAAGCAAGTTCACTCTGCCCAAAGCTTTGGGCATTAACTCGTTTGTCTGTTCTCCCTACGTCGGCATTACCCGCGTCAGGTTCAAAGGGTTATTTTCTCAGTCCTCCCACGCTTACGAGCGGACACCCCCGAACATTTCCTACACTATAGCACGTTTAGAGCCTAGTTACAAGGATTTTTTATAAGACTTCAAAATAGTTCAAAATAGAAATAATCATATCAGACAAACCGAGTAGACACTCGTTTACAAAAAGTTTACAGTTTTCCATAAACTTTTATGGATTACTACCTTGGCAATACGGTTCATTTCTTTTCAAATGCAGTCCTTAATCTTTCGAGTGCCTTTTTTTCAATTCTGCTTACATAGGAGCGTGAAATACCCAATTTATCTGCTATTTCACGCTGTGTAATGGGTTTTTGATTGTATAGGCCGTAACGGAGTGTAACGATTTCGCATTCCCGCTTATTTAGGATTTTTGGAATCAGTACATATAGTTTTTCCATATTTCCGCTTAATTCAATCGTATCAACGACATCTTTTTCATTGCTTTCTACGATATCCAACAGGCTGATTTGATTTCCCTCTTTGTCCGTGCCGATAGGTTCATAAAGGGAAATTTCACGGGCTGTTTTCTTTTTTGTCCGAAGATGCATCAAAAGCTCATTATCTATACAGCGGGCGGCGTAAGTGGCCAAGCGGTTTCCACGTTCATAATTAAAGGTTGCGATCGCTTTCATGAGTCCGATTGTCCCTATGGATATCAAATCGTCCATATCTTCTTCTACATTTTGATATTTTTTGGAAACATGCGCTACCAGCCTTAAATTTCGCTCTATCAAAATATTCTTAGCTTCAAGGTCGCCCTCTTTCATTTTTCCCAAATAATATTTCTCTTCATTTGCATTTAAAGGGGATAAAAAAGTTTTCAAAAAAGCACCTCTAAGCTGGTTTATTACATTCTATGAAAACCTCGCCTAAAAGTGCCTTTCCTTAAAATCTTTTTCGCTTACAGCATCCTTGCCCTTGCATACTAGGATGAAATTATTTTTTCTATATACTTCATTTTACATTTTTCTTTCCGCTTGCATACTTAGGATGAAATGCTTGCCGGGCTATCCCCTAAAAACATCAACGGATTGGCTCTGGGAACCCTACCTTTTTTTGTACCTTGCGCAATGTCTTTGCCGCATATTGGTTTGCTTTCTGTGCATTGTCTTTGATGATTTCATCTATATAGGCCTTATCAGCGCTCAATCGTGCAACTTCTTCTTGTATGGGCTTTAAAACCGAAATAACCGATTCGCCCACTGCCGCCTTTAAATCCCCATATCCTTTCCCAGTGAAGTTCTTGACAGCTTCTTCCGGCGCGACATTATAGCAAGTACAATAGATATCCAGCAAGTTCTTTACACCCGGCTGTTCCCCATTATAGCAAATCTGTGCCATCGAATCCGTCACGGCACGTTTGCATTTTCGCATAATCGTATCTGCATCATCCATCAAATAAATACTTGCATTTGGATTTTCGTCTGATTTAGACATTTTTTTCTCCGGATTTTGCAGGCTCATAATCTTGGCTCCTGTTTTCCCTATATAGGCTTCCGGTATCGTAAATACATCTCCATAGATTCCATTAAATCTTTGTGCAATATCCCTTGCTATTTCAAGATGCTGCATCTGATCAATTCCAATCGGCACAACATCGGCTTGGTAAAGCAAAATGTCAGCCGCCATTAAAACCGGATAGGTGAAAAGTCCTGCATTGATATTATCTTCATTTTTCTTTGATTTATCTTTAAACTGTGTCATGCGGTTTAATTCCCCCATATAGGTAAAACAGTTTAAAATCCAAGCCAATTCACTGTGTCCAGAAACATGGGACTGGTAATAAAGGCAATTCTTGTGGGGATCTAAGCCTGCAGCAATATAAAGGATCAGTAAATTCCTTGCCCTTTTACGCAACTGCGCCGGTTCTTGGCGTACCGTAATCGAATGTAAATCAACAACACTGTAAAAGCATTCATATTCATCACTTAAAGATACCCAGTTTTTTAAGGCGCCAAGATAATTGCCCAGTGTCAAATTGCCCGTCGCCTGCATTCCGCTGAATAGTATTTTTTTCCCATCTAACATGATAGTCCCTTCTTTCTACTCTTCTTTTTTCCTAATAAATCTTTTTTTATATAGGCGAATACCGCGTCTTCGCCCTCTTCTTTTAAAATTAACAGCAGCTTTTCCAGCAATGCGCGCGTATCAGGATGCAGGATGTGATAGTCCTTTCCCTGCTCATAATACAGCAAAGGGCTTACGTTTGTATAGTTTTCTTTCCCATATACCTTAGCGGCAGATATGCGGTCAATAAACATTTCCGCTACATATTTTGCTGGCATCTTCATGCCGATCATCCCTAGCCCATGTTCTTTATTGGCTCCATAGTCGATCCAGTATTCTAAATGGTGTTTATTACGTCCCTTGTGGTGTAGCCAAGCAGCCGAATAGCCTTTTTCTTTCCGCTCTATATTGTTTGGGCTTACTGTTCCTTGAAAATATTTGCACCCTACAAAAAATTCAGTTGGTGAAAATTTAGAAAGGTCATGTAGGATACCCTGTTTATATAATCCTATTTTAAAACAGCCTTTTAATACAAGCTTTTTATGATAGTTCACAGTACAAAAATGTTGCCATGCTTTCATAAATTTTATCCTTTCCCGTCCAACGTACTGACACGTTTGGATTTGACCAAATGATGCAGCGGATACGCTTTGGCGCACGAGGGCTGTTTCTACTTACCACCTACCAAAATAAAAATTTAACTGATACGCTTTGGTGCACGAGGGCTGTTTAATATATAATGCCATATTTTATCCAATACAGAACCAGCAAGTGAGCCGGATAGAAAATATAAAATATATATTTAACTTTTTTCCCTCTCTCTCCATTATAGAGGAGAATAGGAATAAGGGAAAACAAGGCATAATTTTGAATTCCACCAAAGAAAGAGTTTACCACCCCAAATGAAACGGATTTTACTAGATTCCGGTTATAAAATAGATAAAAGCACATGATAATAAGGACACCACTGCTACTGTAGTCTATCTGCGCAAATTCCGCTAAGAGCAGAATTAGGACAACATAGATAACCTTTTTTATTTTGTTATCGCTCTTGGCTAATATACGTATGGCGGTCAAACCTAAGAATAGTGTAAAGAATACATTTTGCGCTTGAAAATCAAACAATTTTCCTGTATGCACTAAATCAAATGGCATTTCTGAGAGCAGGGCAAAAAGAAACAGGCGTTTTTGGTATTTCTTGATATCTAAAGTGTGTATTGCCCCTTCCACCAACAAGAAACAATAGATTGGAAACGCCAATCTTCCTATCATCCGCAGTTCTATATATTGGGGGAACAAGGCCGCCCCCGTATGATCAATCAGCATGCTTGCCATTGCAATCATTTTTAAGTAGAATCCACTGATTCCTATTTTCCCTTGCTTCATTTCTCACTTCCAATCAAAACGCTAATCGACTGCCTTGGTACGAGGAAGGTGGGTTTTTGCTCTATCATAGGCAGTCTCCCTTCTAGTATAGAACCTTCTCTATACGTATCAATCGCCAAAAACCACTTCATGCCTTTTGGAAGAACCGGAAGGGCAAATTTTTGTGCCACCATTTGAAAATTATAGGCAATATAAACAAAATCTTGTTCCGGAACTTCGTCGTTTAAAACTTCAGGTGCAGCCTGTTTTGGTACAATCAGTCCAGGACCTAAAACTTCCGTTCTTAGAAGATCTTTTGTCAAAAATTGCGTTTCCACCGATTTTTCTTCCAATGGCTCTTCCGTCTTTCGTTTATTGTTTTTCTTTTTGCTTTTTATATAGTTTGCGCAATACATGATTCCAATATAGGGGCGGTTGCTGTCAAAGTCTATGAGCCATCCCCCATCGCTATGGTAGGATAGATCAGGGTAGCCGTTTCCGGTAGGATCTGACATTTGCATTGGATTTGGCCTTTTCAGTACCGGATGCTGCCTACGAAAAGCCGCAAGTCTTTTTGTAAAGTTTAATAATTCTTTATTCTTGATTTCATTTTTCCAGTTTTTCCATCCGATGCTATTGTCTTGGCAGTAGGCATTATTGTTTCCCTGCTGGCTGTTGCCACTCTCGTCGCCCATCCAAATTAAGGGAATTCCTTGTGCAAGGAAGGTTAATGCCAATGCATTTTTTACCTGTTTTTTTCGTAAGTCATTCACCGCTTTTTTTCTGGATATGCCTTCTTGACCACAATTGCTACTATAGTTCCAGTTTGTACCGTCTGTATTGTCCTCCATATTGTCAGCATTGCACTTCTTTGTATAGGAAAACAAATCGTATAAGGTAAACCCATTGTTGCTTGTAACGAAGTTGACAAATCCTTGGGTTTCATCTTGACGCTTCATCTGCCCGACAAATTCATAGAGATTGCCTGCCTGCGCATTCAGCATTTTCCGTGCGCTGTAGGAGAAGCTCTCCTGATAGGCAAATAGAAAAACTGCCCTTTGCTTGTCTCCATCAAGCAGCTCTTTGTCAAAGGAGGTATAGAATAATTTCCGTTTACATAATCGTAAATCCTGTGCCGCTAATTGCGCTACTGCGTAATCACAAAGCAAGTGAAAACCGTCAATATGATATTCTCTACTCCAAAACTGCAGACATTCTATGATAAAATGTGGATTTGTTTTTTTATCAAAATGCACTTCCATGATGCATTCGATTTGATTTTTATGTAGCTTTTGAATCATTTTTTTCAATTCATTTGGACTTGCCCCATTACCTAGATAGGAGGCTTTTGGAGCAAAATAATCCCCTTGTGTATACCCCCAGTAGTTTATCTTATCTTCCTTGACTGGCTCTTTTATCATACCGTCTAGCATAATCAGTTCTTCAAATTCATACATTGGCATCAACTCAAGCGTCGTAATTCCCAATTCTTTTAAATAGGGTATTTTCTTTATAACAGCCTCTACGGTTCCATCTGTTTTGCCACCCCTGCCGATGTCCATGGTAAATCCGCGTATATGCAGCTTGTACATCACCATATCTTGCTTTCTAATTCTTGGTAATTTATCATTTTTCCAATTAAAATCTGTAAAATAAAAACTGGATTTTATTTCTTCTTTATTCGTCAACCTTGATAAATCGCCCCATATTTCACGTCCGGCAATTTTTCTGGCATAAGGGTCTACAACAGTATGTCCATCTATAACAAAATTATAGTCATAAGCAGCACTATCTAAATGCTTAATTCCAATAGAAAAGATCCCCTCATGAATGCGGGATGGAAGCATCGGTATCGTTTCTTTTTTTGTACCATCTTTGGGATATAGAATTAGGCCACACTCCACACCACTTATCGTTTGTAATGAAAAAGTGATGGCATCCTCATGCTTTCGTACACCTAAGCTGTCAAAATCCCCACTGCAAGTTTCAAATTTCATAATGCATAGCCTCCCCTAATATTCGCCTTAAACACTTGGCTGATCTGTCCTTTTTTCAGCCTCATGCAAACGCACACCCAACCTAGCCACATAAAAGCTTTGACTAGGCACTTCATTTATTATAGCAATTTATTGGGGGTTTGTATAGATGAAATGTTTTTACTAGGAAAGAATTAAGAAAATCTACCTTGCGAATTCCCACATAATGTCTTCTACATGCTCAAGGCTTTTGGCCCGATACGCATTCGCTCCACAAAACAGCAGACCTTCTTCTATATTTCCTTTCACGGCATTTACAAGGGCATCCGTAATGCAATAGGGAATGTCCTTTTGTTTGCAAAGTTCCAGACATTGATGGCACTTTACGACACTCCTTGCCAGACCTTTTTCTGTTTTATCGATAAATGCATTGTGAATCGCTCGACCCGGCATTCCTACTGGACTTTTTACGATTTGGATATCCGCTTGCTTCGCCTTAAGATATGCCTGTTTATAGCGCTCGTCGGCATCGCATTCATAGGTTGTGACAAATCTGGTTGCCACTTGAACTCCATCTGCACCAAGATCTAGATAATGTTGCATATCTTGCTTGTCATAAATTCCTCCGGCAATCACAACCGGAATTTTATAGTCATATTTTTTGCGAAAACCGTCAACAACTACAAGAATGCCCTGTATTTCTTTTTCAAAACCCAAGCTATCCTCTTCTTGTTTTAGCTGTTCATAGGTAAAGCCTAAATGCCCACCTGCCTTTGGACCCTCGATGACTACCAAGTCCGGTGCGCGGTGGAATTTTCGATCCCAAAGTTTACAAATGACCAAAGCTGACTTTACAGACGACACAATCGGTGCAATTTTCGTTTTCGATTTTTCCACAAGGGCCGGCAAATTGATTGGCAGCCCTGCGCCGGAAATAATTAAATCTACACCCGCCTTGACTGCCGTTTTTACATATTCTTCGTATCGTTTTGTCGCAACCATAATATTAACACCTATGATTCCACCGCCTCTTGCAAGTTCCTTTGCTTTCTTGATATGCTTTTCTAACGCTTTTTGATTTGTTTCAATTGGCCGGCTATCAAACCCATCTTCTTGATAGCCAATCTGCGCCGCCGAAATAATGCCGACGCCACCACAGCGTGCTACATGGCCGGCAAGGTTTGACAGGCTCACTCCAACGCCCATGCCTCCTTGTATGACTGGGATTTTAGCGATTAAATCCCGAATGATTAATGGTTTTATCGTTGTATTGATACGGATTTTATTTTCTTTCAACCTTATATCCTCCAACCTGTACATGCTATCACGATTCTGGCACAGTTTCCTTCATATTGATACACGCACAAAAGTAACTTCGCGGTAATGGACTGTGTTACATTTTCCGAAAACGCTTATACCGAGCCTCTACCAGTTCTTCCGGCCTAAATTTCATGTATTTTAATAGGAACCGCCGAATATTATCCTGCATGTTTTTACCTATCATCCGTATGCTTACGACATCTGCCGGTTCTGGTTCCAGTATGATTTTCTCAATAAGCTTCATCTTTAGCAAATCTTGTGCCGTCACTTTCATCACAGACGCCGCCTCTGGAGCTTTTTTGGCATCTTTCCATAGAATGGAGGCATAGCCTTCCGGCGACAGTATCGTATAGACGGAATTTTCCATCATCCATACTTCATTACCAATTCCAAGGGCCAATGCTCCGCCACTTCCGCCCTCTCCGATTACAATGCTTAGGATGGGCACTGCCAAATCAGACATTTCAAACAGATTTGTGGCAATTGCTTCGCCCTGTCCCCGCTCTTCCGCTTCAATGCCGCAAAAAGCACCGGGAGTATCGATAAAGCAGATAATCGGACGTCCAAATTTTTCTGCCTGCTTCATTAAACGCAACGCCTTTCGGTATCCCTCCGGTTTGGGCATCCCAAAATTACGGGTAATATTTTCTTTGGTTGTCTTTCCTTTCTGCTGGCCGATTACCGTTACCGGACAATCGTCTAGATATGCAATCCCACCTATGATTGCACCATCTTCTTCAAAATGCCGATCGCCATGCAGCTCCATAAATTCAGAGAAGATTTCATGGATATAGTCAAGGGCAGTGGGACGTTTCGCGTCCCTTGCCCTTTGTACACGCTCCCATGGAGTGGCTTCAAAACCCTGAAAAGATGCTTTTGCTTTCTCTTTCCCTGATTCTATACCAGGCTGGATCAGAAATTTTTTCTTACCCGTTTTCCTGTGCATTACAATCAGCTTTGCCAGTATCTCTTTCATATCTCCACGTTCTACTATTCCATCTATTAAACCATGATTTAACAAAAATTCTGACCTTTGGAATCCTTCTGGTAGTTTTTGCCTTATTGTTTGTTCGATCACTTTAGCGCCTGCAAATCCTACTAAGGCACCCGGCTCTGCCAATATCATATCGCCTAGCATAGCAAAGCTTGCCGTAACGCCTCCGGTGGTTGGGTCTGTCAATACAGATAGATAGAAAAGTCCTGCTTTTGCATGTTTTTTTAACGCTGCCGACGTTTTTGCCATCTGCATTAAAGATATCATCCCCTCTTGCATCCTTGCACCACCGGAGCAAGTAAATATAATGACAGGCAAATGGAGCGCTGTTGCTTTTTCAACAGCCCTTGTTATTTTTTCCCCTACGACATAGCCCATGCTTCCCATCAAAAATCTACCATCGCATACGCATACAACAGCTTCTTCCCCGCAAATGGTACATTTCCCAGTGGTAACGCCTTCATCAATTTTTAATTTTCCTTTTAATTCTTCTATTTTATCTAAGTAATCCGGAAAGTCTAAGGGGTTTAACTGTTCAATCGCTTCATCCCACATTTCATAGCTGTACTTGTCAGCCACTAGGCGTATCCTTCTTTTTGTGTTAAGGCGAAAATATTTACCACATTTATAGCAGATATAGCGATTTTTGGCCACATCTTCTTTAAAAAGCATTTCGCCGCAAGTATCGCATTTGGTCCATAGGCCTACCGGCACATTTAGTGTCCGATTGGAACCTGCATTATTATTTGTTTTCTTGAACTTTAGCATTTCATCCCCCTTTCATTTTAATTTAAATTGCAACGATTCAATACTACTGTTCAAAATAATCTTCTATAAAATGTGTATTTGTTTCTCCTGATAAAAATACCGGATGGCTTAAAATTTCATATTGAAAATCCAAATTCGTCGTAATGCCTTCTACGACCAATTCCCCTAATGCACTCTGCATTTTTGCAATCGCATCCCTACGGTTTTCACCGTGTACAATGACTTTTGCAATCATGGAATCATAATAGGGGGGAATGGTATAGCCATTATAAAGCGCAGATTCTATGCGTACGCCATTTCCACCGGGAAAATGTAAATCCACCACTTTACCGGGGCACGGCATAAAATTTTTTGCCGGATCTTCTGCATTTAAACGACATTCCATCGCATGCCCCCTGATTTTTATATCCGTTTGTGCAAGACGTAGAGGTTCTCCTGCCGCAATGCGTATTTGCTCTTTGACTAAATCAATGCCTGTTACCATTTCCGTGACGGGGTGCTCTACTTGAATACGGGTATTCATTTCCATAAAATAGAAATTTTCATTTTTATCCAGCAAAAATTCAATGGTTCCTGCATTTACATAGCCTGCGGCACGCGCGGCACGAATTGCCGTTTCACCCATTTTTTCACGCAGCTTTTCTCCCATAATTTTACAGGGGGATTCCTCAATCAGCTTTTGATGCCGTCTTTGGATAGAGCAGTCACGTTCTCCTAACTGAATCGTCGTTTTGTATTTATCTGCAAGGATTTGAAATTCAATGTGCCTAGGCTGCTGTACATATTTTTCAATATACATCATACCATCCCCAAACGCATTGACGGCTTCCTGCTGTGCGAAAGAAAAACGCTCCATAAATTCTTTGGAATCATTTGCAATGCGCATTCCTTTTCCGCCACCGCCAAGCGCTGCCTTTATCATAACAGGATAACCGATTTCCTCTGCCGCTTTTTGCCCCTCTAACGCTTTATATACCGGTTCTTTTGCTCCGGGGACAACCGGAATGCCTGCGTTCATCATGGTCGTTCTTGCCGTAGATTTATTTCCCATTTTACGGATTACATCCGCCGGTGGCCCGATAAAGGCAATATTGCATTTTTCGCACATTTCTACAAAATGGTGATTTTCAGATAGAAATCCAACCCCCGGATGAATTGCCTGTGCCTTTGTTGCAATGGTGGCACTTAAAATGCGTTCCATATTTAAATAGCTGTCCGCAGCCGTGGCAGGCCCGATACAGACAGCCTCATCCGCAAGCTGTGTATGCAATGCATCTTTGTCTGCCTGTGAATAGACTGCTACTGATTTAATACCCATATCACGGCAGGCACGAATGACGCGCACTGCAATTTCTCCTCGATTTGCAATTAATATTTTACGAAACATAGCACTAACGACTCCCTTAATTTCTTTTCACGTCCGATGGCAAGGCAAATTTGCAACGATTCCATCGTACCTCCTTCATCGCTGCCTTGCTGCATTTTATGTAAGCTTCGACCTTAGGATAGGCTCTTTTGTTTATCCGATAGCAAATGTAAGTTCTGCCTGTGCTACAAGCTTCCCATCTACCGTTGCTTTTGCATTTCCAATTCCGATTGGGCCTTTTTGCTTTATAATTTCTACTTCCAGCAAAAGGACATCGCCCGGAACTACTTTATTTTTAAATTTTGCCTTGTTTATTGCACCAAAATATGCCGTTTTCCCTTTGTTTTCAGGCTTTTTTAGCATCACAACTGCCCCAACCTGTGCCAACGCCTCGATGATTAGGACACCCGGCATAACCGGTTCGAATGGAAAATGCCCTGCAAAAAACGGCTCGTTATAGCTGACGCATTTTTTACCGACTGCACGTACCCCTGCTTCTAGATTCTCAATCGTATCAAGGAGCAGAAAGGGCTGTCTGTGTGGAATCACTTCCATAATTTCTTTTATTCCCATACATGGCATAGCCGTGCTCCTCCTTCTACTCAATCACAAACATCATCTGGTCAAACTCAATCACTTGTTCATTCGATACAAGAATTTTTTTTACAATACCATCATATTCGCTTTCAATTTCATTCATTAATTTCATTGCCTCTATGATCCCGAGTACCTGCCCCTTTGCTACATGGTCGCCTACTTTCACAAAAGGTTCCTCCTCCGGTGAGGCTGAGGCATAATAGATCCCTACAAGGGGCGATTTTACACTATGGCCATCGGGGTGTTCCTTTGCTTGACTGCTTATGCCACTTGCATTTTCCACGAATGCCCCTTGGCCGCTTATCCCATCAGCACTTTCTTTTCGTATTCCATACCCATTTAACCCTTGGGCATTCACGCTATTTGCAGGATTCATTGCGGCTATGTGCTTTTGCTCTTTATCCGTCCGCATTTTAATTACTACGCCGTCTTGTTCATAAGAAAACTGTGTTAAATGTGAATTCGATACTGTTTCTATCAGTTGGATTATATTTAAAAAGTCCATGATGCACCCTATTTCTGTATATTTTTAATTAAAAGACTGGCATTATGTCCGCCGAATCCGAGTGAATTTGTTAAAGCATACTTAAATTCTTTGTTTCTTCCTTTTCCTTTTACATAATCCAAGTCAAGCTCTTCATCTTCTATTTCATAGCCAACGGTTGGATGGATATAGTGATTGTTCATTTGCAAGATGCATGCGATAAATTCCACTGCCCCTGCGGCGCCCAGCAGATGCCCAATCATAGATTTTGTAGAATTTATTTCCATTTTATAGGCATGTTCGCCAAACACAATCTTGACTGCCCTTGTTTCAAACAAATCATTATGATGGGTGCTTGTTCCATGGGCATTTAAGTAAGTGACTTCTTCGTTTTGTATGCCTGCCTCCCATATCGCATGTTCCATTGCCATTGCGGCCCCTTTGCCATCTTCTGCCGGAGATGTAATGTGATAGGCGTCACTCGTTGAGCCGTAGCCGACCACCTCTGCAAGAATATTGGCGCCTCTCCTTTTCGCATGTTCTCGTTCCTCTAATACAACGACACCGGCACCCTCCCCCATAACGAATCCACTACGTTCCTTGTCAAACGGTATACTGCAACGCTTTATGTCATTGCTGGAAGATAGTGCTGTTAAGGCGGAAAATCCACCAATACCAACAGGTGTTATGGAACTTTCCGTACCTCCGGCCAACATGATATCGGCATCTGAAACTTGTATTGTCCGATATGCCTCGCCGATAGAATTCGTTCCCGTTGCACAAGCTGTTACAATATTTAGGCTTTTCCCTTTTAAGCCTAGCTGAATGGATACATTCCCGACTGCCATATTTGTAATCATCATTGGTATAAGCAAGGGATTTAAGCGTTTCGGCCCTCGCTCAAGCAACTTTGTGTGTTCCCGCTCCATGACCTGTAAGCTTCCGGTTCCAGAGCCAATGGCACAGCCTACCCGGTAAGGATCTTCCTGCGCCATATCAATGCCTGCTTGTTCAAATGCTTCTTTTGCCGCTACCACTGCATATTGGCAAAACAGCTCCATACGCTTTGCGGCTTTTATATCCATATAGTTTTTTGCATCAAAGCCTTGTACGGATGCTGCAATCTTTGCTTTAAAATCGGTCGTATCAAATTGCGTAATTTCGGAAAATCCGATAGATCCAGCTTTGATTCCTTCCCAAAATTGGGCTATATTAAGTCCGATTGGTGTCACTGCACCCATACCGGTTACGACGACTCGTTTCATATACTTCCTCCTTACATTGCCATTCCACCATCTACCTGTATGACCTGTCCTGTGATATAGGAAGCATCCTCAGATGCTAAAAATTTTACCACATTTGCAATTTCCTTTGGTGTTCCCGGGCGTTTTAATGGTATCTGCGTTTTAAAAGCTTCCATTGCAGAATCGCTAAGCTGGTCCGTCATATCGGTCTTAATAAAACCGGGAGCAACTGCATTCACGCGGATTGCCCTAGGGGCAAGTTCCCTTGCCACTGATTTGGTAAGAGCTATGATTCCGGCTTTGGATGCAGAATAGTTTGCCTGCCCTGCATTTCCTAATATACCGGATACAGAGGAAATATTGATGATACAGCCGGATTTTTGTTTCAGCATCTGCCTTGCTGCATGTTTCATCGTATTGAATGTTCCTTTTAGATTAACGGAAAGGACGCTATCATAGTCTGCCTCCGTTATTCTCATAATCAGATTATCTTTTGTAATCCCCGCATTGTTTACTAAAATATCTAACTGGGCGTATTTGGCAACGATATCGCTTATCATGGACTTTACCGCTTCAAAATCTGCCACATTACAGGCATAGGCCTCTGCATTGCCCCCATCTTTTTGGATGTCCGAAACTACCATATCCGCCGCTTCTTTCGAGCCATTATAGTTTACAATCACCGTGCCGCCCTCTTTTGCCAGCGTTATGGCTAGTTCTTTTCCAATTCCTCTAGACGCACCTGTTACAAGTACTATTTTTCCCTTTAACATGGGTTGCTATCTCCTTAAACAGCTATATTTTCCAAATCTTTTACTGTTTCTATATTTTCTATTCTAACATCTTTCTTTATTTTCCTTACAAATCCACTTAGTGTTTTCTTTGGACCGATTTCAATAAATCTTTCTACGCCATCTAAAATCATGCGCTCTACGCTCTGTTGCCAGCGTACCGGAGCGTAAAGCTGCCGTTCCAGCAAGTTCTTTATTTGCCCCTCGTCCGTTACGTATTCGGCTGTTACGTTGGCTACATATGGTATTTCGATGGGATGTACTGTTATCTGCTTTAATTCCTTGGCAAGTTCCTTGGATGCTTCCAAAAACAGTTCTGAATGAAACGGCCCGCTTACTTTAAGTGGTATGCAGCGTTTTGCTCCGGCTTCTTTTAATTTATGGGCAGCCTCTTCTACTGCTTTTTCTTCACCTGTAATGACTGTCTGCCCCGGACAATTGTAGTTTGCTACGGATACAACTCCAGACGTTTGCTCACATATTTGCACAATGCGTTCATGCTCCATGCCCATAATTGCCGCCATAGCACCCCCGGTTGGCACTGCTTCTTCCATTAGTGCCCCTCGTTTTACGATAAGGGCCAACGAATCCCGCATCGTCAATGCGTTACATGCTGCGATTGCTGCATATTCGCCTAGGCTCAGCCCCGCATATACATCTGCTTTTAGCCCTTTTTCCCTTGCAGCTTGTAAGATAGCCAGCTCCATTGTCAAAATGGCAATCTGTGTGTATTTTGTAAGATGAAGCTTTTCATTTTCTTGAAATATCAGCTCTGCCATTGGAATAGGGCTAACCGAATCCGCAATCTTAAACACATTTCTTGCACTTTCGTATGTATCATAAAAGTCTTTGCCCATGTTCGTATACTGTGCACCCTGCCCTGGAAAAATAATTGCCGTCTTACCCATGATTCCCTCCTCTTTTTTAGCGCAATCATTGATTTATTGATTAAGGTTCTTGTTTTTGCTATGGCTACATTTGTATTTAACGATGAAGTCCCTCATTTTTTCTGTGATTTCATCTATCTTTCGCCAACTAAACGCTTTGCTTCCGCTATGATCTCGTCTATCATTTCTTTACAAGTCTGCTCTTTTTTGATCATACCTGCAATCTGTCCCGCCATGACTGTCCCCATTTTCACATCGCCATCCATAACGGCATTTCTAAGTGTGCCAACAGCAAGGAGTTCTAATTCTTCCAATGTGGCTCCCTCCTGTTCCTTTTTTATATATTCCTTTGTCATTTGATTTCTAAGTTGGCGAATTGGGTGTCCATGCTTCCTTCCGGTGACTGCCGAATCAATATCTTTGGCTTTGATGATTCTTTCCTTATAATTTTTATGGCAAATGGATTCTTTCGCCACAACAAACCGCGTCCCTATTTGGACTGCTTTGGCTCCCAGCATAAATGCAGCCGCCATGCCTCGTCCATCCCCGATTCCTCCAGCTGCGATAACTGGAATTCCCACCGCATCTACGATCTGTGGAACCAGTGTCATTGTCGTAGCGAAACCGATGTGTCCGCCGGCTTCCATTCCTTCCGCAATGACCGCATCAGCACCCCCCCGCTCCATCATTCTTGCAAGGGCAACACTAGCAACAACCGGTATTACTTTAATCTGATTGTCTTTCCAAAGTTGCATGTACTTTCCAGGGTTGCCAGCTCCGGTCGTAACAACCGAAATTTTTTCTTCTACCACGACTTGTGCTATTTCCTCTGCATGGGGACTTAATAGCATAACATTTACACCGATCGGTTTATCCGTTAATTCTCTTGCCTTACGAATTTCATTTCGTATGGCATCTGCCGGGGCATTTGCCGCCGCAACGATTCCAAGCCCGCCGGCATTCGACACTGCCGCGGCTAGATTGTGTTCTGCCACCCATGCCATACCCCCTTGTATAATGGGATATTCTATATCCAATAATTGCGTTATGCTTGTTTCCATACTTACCCCATTTCTATGCTTGGTATTTCCGATTAAGTTAAGGAACTGTCCATCCATAACTTATCTACGTAAACAGCCTGTTTCCCAAGCTATTTGTGTATATTCCTAAGAACCCTCCCAAAAGGGACGCCCTCATCCACGTAAGCAGTCTGTTTTCCAAGCCATTTTCGTATGATTCCTAAGAATCCTCTCCAAAAGGGACGCTCTCATCCTGTCCTTCCTCTATTTCACTATATGAAATATAATACAAAAACAGTATGTTTCGAGGGCGAGCCCATCCTATCCTTTTTCTATTTCTCTATGCCTTTCCCTGCTAAATAATTTACTACTGCGCCTACTGTTGTGAGCTTTTCCAACTCTTCTGAGGGGATTTCCACGCCATACTCGTCTTCTAATGCCATAACCAGTTCAAATAAATCTAAAGAGTCAGCCCCCAAATCATCTTTAAAGGAAGTTTCCATTGTAATTTCGGTATCTTCCGCACTTAGCTGCTCCACAATAATTTCTTTCATTCTTTCAAACATGTGTATTTTCTCCTTTTATACTTTGAAATGCAAATATTGTGATAATCAAAGTATATCACAAAACTTCCTATTGTCAATGGATTTTTTATAGTATTTTTTCGTGTTGTATGCTATACTATAGTTTATCAGAAGTTGCCGCGCAAGTTCTGATAAAAAGGCGCATCTTTCGCGCCATGGATCTGATTATTGAACTACTAATGTTCAATAATATAGTTTATCAGAAGTTGCCGCGCAAGTTCTGATAAAAAGGCGCATCTTTCGCGCCATGGATCTGATTATTGAACTACTAATGTTCAATAATATAGCTTATCAGAAGCTGTAGCACAAGTTCTGATATAAGATGAGGTGAATTTATGAGTAAAAAAGAAGACACAAACCCAAAGAATTCTGTCACAAATGACGAGGAAGATATCCTTGTAACACTGACTTTAGACGATGACACCACGCTTGAATGCTCCATCCTTACCATATTTGATGTAGACGACGAAGAGTATATTGCATTACTCCCATTAGATGAAAATGGGACAGAAGCAGAAACAGATGGGGAAATGGAAATCTTGTTTTATCGCTATGGCGAAGACGCCGACGGCAATCCCGACTTGAAAAATATTGAAGACGATGAGGAATATGAGCTTGTTGCAGACCGCTTTGACGAATTATTAGATGAAGCAGAATTTGATGAGGAGGACTAATAGTAGTAGAAAATGGAGCAACTATTTGGTAACGTGAGGTATTTTTTGTAGCAAAAACTAGATATGGATCTTATGAAAACATATTTTCCATATCTAGTTTTCAGTAAAGGTTTATGTCGTATTTTTCAAAGCATATTTTCCATATCTAGTTTTCAGTAAAGGTTTATGTCGTATTTTTTAACAGCCCATTCTTATTTCATTTTTTCGTTTCTCTTAATCCAATTCAATATTACGCAACTCTTTTGCCGGCATACTGTTTGTAGATGATTTTACAATCTTGCCGACCTCCGTTTTTGCCTTTGGAATTGGAATAATCGTTCCTGCACCGCCTACGCAACCTCCCGGGCATGCCATCCCTTCGATTAAATATCCATCTTTTTTCCCTAATTTTGCAAGCATCAGCACTTTTTTGCATTCGGAAAGCCCCTCTACATGTTCCGTTTTGACGTCTACTTCCGGATAATATTCGTTGATACATTCTAAAATCGCACCTACCACTCCGCCTGCTACCGCATAGCCGCGCCCGATGCCTGTCGCATCATGTAAAGAACCTTCGCCTTGCGTATCTTGCTTCTGGGGGTCGATATTTTTTGCCTCAAACATGGCGCTTAATTCTTCAAATGTAACTACAAAATCTACATCGCTTCTAATTGTCGTACGCATTGCCTCTAATTTCTTGGCCGCACACGGACCGATAAATACTACTTTTGCATTCGGGTGTTTCTTCTTAATACTTCTTGCCGTCGCTACCATTGGAGTCAGTTCTGAAGAAACGCTTTCGACCAAATCCGGAAACTGATTCTTTGCAAGCATTGACCATGAGGGGCAACAGGACGTTAATAGAAAGGGTAATTCTCCGGTTGTAACATGGTGCGCATAATGATGCGCCTCAGATACGGCCCCGATATCAGCACCTAACGCTACTTCATATACTTCTGCAAATCCAAGTTCCATCAATGCCGACTTTACATTCCTCGGCGTTGCCGCAGAGCCAAATTGCCCTGCAAATGCAGGAGCTATTTCAGCGATAACCTCATCGCCCTCTTTCATGCAGCGTATTAATTGGAATATCTGTGATTTATCTGCAATCGCCCCAAATGGGCAGCTTACCATACACATGCCACAAGAAACGCATTTCTCGGCATTGATCGTTGCCCTTGCATGCTCGTCATTTTCAATCGCATTGACGCCACATGCAGCGGCACAAGGACGAACATGCTTTGCAATGGCATCATATGGACATATGTTCTTACATCTGCCACATTTTATACATTTCTCCTGATCAATCACTGCCGCACCGTTTTTTTGTATGATACAGTCTTTTGGGCATACCTCCATACAGGGGTGTGCAATACAATTTTGACACTGGTTGCTCACTTCATATTTATTGTCATCGCAAAAATTGCAGGCAGATGGAATAACCTGCATAAGGGGCGGTTCATAATATTTTTCTGAAATATTACTCGCCTCTACGCCATCTGTAATATGCACCGGCTTGTCTTCCGGACGTAGCGACAGCCCCATCGCAAGGCGAACACGCTCTGCTGCAATCGCTCTTTCACGGTATATGCTTTCCCGAAAACGTGGCACATCTCCCGGCGTTACTTTATATGGGATTGCTTCCACATCGTTGTTTACATGCTCTGATTCATAGGCAATCTTTGCAACTTCCACAAATATCTGCTTTCTTATTTCTGATATGGGGGTATTGATTCCTCTCATACTTGACCGAACCTCCTATTATTTTTATAGGCCACTGCAACATGCAATACACACAAGGAAGATGGCATTGTGCAGCCGTCCTTTTCACTTTGTTAATAATTTAACATATCAGCTCACATATGACAAGGGGAATCCTAAATTTTATACAATAAAAAACTGTTTTTTATTTCGATATAGCACATTGCATTTATCATAGCATTTCCCTTATGGACGACTTTATACTTGAAATTTCAATGCCCGCGTGTTCATTCGAGAAAGTTTTAAGGCAAAACAAGCACCGGAAATCCGGTGCTGTTGTTCAAAATTTCTGGGAAGAAGCACTTCACATTTTAGCAGCAACTCGCCCACTTTCTTTTTGTATTCATGTAGCCCATGTACAATAAATCTATTTGTATCGGACGATCGGCCGGCTATCTTTCCTTCATGCCCATACTATATGCCGGTATATCCACCAATTGCTTCAGTTCGTCATCCAGCTTCATAATTGTCAAAGAAGCCCCCATCATTTCCATTGAAGTAAAATAGTTTCCTGTATATGCCCGGTGCACTTTTATGCCTTTTTCTTCCAGTAGCAGACTCACTTCATTATAAAGGACATACAGTTCCATAATAGGGGTTGCCCCTAGGCCGGATGTCAGCACCACAACTTCATCGCCCGCTACAAATGGGTAATCCGGAAGTATAATATCTAGCATACGCTTTGCAATCTTATCCGCCGTTTCTAGTTGGCATACCTCTATCCCGGGCTCGCCATGATGCCCGATGCCCACTTCCATCGTACCGTCTTTTATTTCAAAATTCGGATGTCCGACTGCCGGCAGGGTGCAGGGGGTCAGCCCAATGCCTACACTACGTGTATTGTCGATTGCTTTTTGTGCGGTGGCAATCACTTCATCTAGACTGGCTCCTTGGCTGGCTTTCGCCCCTCCGATTTTCCACATCAATACTTCTCCGGCAACACCACGACGTTTCTCCCTTTCCGTTTTCGAGGCAGATGCTACGTCATCATTGGCAACGACCGTCTTTACTTCTATGCCTTTTTTCTTTGCCTGCTTCACTGCTAGCTTGACATTCATGTTGTCGCCCGAATAATTCCCATACAGGCAGGCAACGCCTTTTCCCTGATCCGCAACTTCAAATGCCGCTAAAAAAGCAGCAGATGTAGGAGAAGAACATATTTCGCCCACCGCAACAGCATCGCACATCTTATCGCCAATATAGCCGATAAATGCCGGCTTGTGTCCACTACCGCCACCTGTCACAATTCCTACTTTGTCTTTTGGTATTTCAACTGATTTTAAAACACGCCGATGCTCTGTAGTGGCGACGATATCGCTATGCGTCTTTACAAATCCAAGCAGCATCTCGTCAACAACATTATCCGGATCGTTTAAAATTCTCTGCATTATTTTTTCTCCTTTTATTTCATGTTCGGAACTAAGATTACTTTAAGTGCTCCGCCTGTGCCTGTTTTTGCAAGTTCAAATGCTTCGTTCCATTTTTCCAGTGGAAATTGATTGGTAACGACTCCATTTGTTGGCAGTTTTCCATTGCCGATCCATTCAATAACCGTGTCATAACAATAAGGGCTTAAATGCGAGCCGAAAAGGTTTAGTTCTTTGCGGTCGCTGATAATGCTCCAGTCTACTGTTACCAACTCGTTGAACACGCTGAATTCTACAAATGTCCCCATCTTGCGAATCATTTCCAGTCCTTGTGAAACGCTGGCCGCATGGCCTGTCGCCTCAATGTATACATCGCACCCATATCCGCCTGTCATCTCTTTCACTCTTTTTATCGCATCTTCTTTTCCAGGATTGATTACAATATCGGCTCCAAACTCTTTCGCCTTTAAAAGCCTTTCATCTTTCATATCCAATACAACAAGGGCTTTTGGATTTTTCTGTTTGATTGCGCCAACCATGCCAAGACCCAATGTCCCTACGCCGGATAATACGACTACATCAATATTTTGTATGTCTGCACGCTGCACACAGTGGTAAGAACATCCATATGGCTCCACCAAAACGGCCTTTTCAATGGGCATATCCTCCGGCACCCTATAGTTTATTGCTTCTTTTGTAAGTTTTACATATTCGGCCATACCGCCATTTGTATTGTTTTGGAAGCCAAACAGGTCATGCTTTTCGCACATCCAATGGCGCCCCGTCTTGCAGAACATGCACGTGCCACAAGGGACTATCTGTTCCGGGCAAATACGGTCTCCCATGTTCCACTTGTCAGAAACATTTAAACCAATCTCTACCACCCTGCCAACGAACTCATGTCCTGGAATCATCGGAGCTTTAATGTAGGGCGGGCTTCCATCTCCACCCCAAAAACTAGGTGCGCCGCCAAATGCCTTAACATCACCTGCACATACCCCACAAGCCTCAACTTTAAGTATCATTTCCCCTTCGCCGGCACGTGGCGTATCCACTTCCTCAAATCTGTAATCACCGGGCGCATAAGCAACAATTGCTTTCATTTTCTTAGGTAACATTCCGATACACTCTCCTTTGGTTGCTTGATTATGTTGCAACAATTCGTAACTCAAATGCAAGGCTTAAAAAACATTGCCATTTTATCTAATTTATAAACATAAAAATCCAATACACCGCCAAAAAGCATATGGATATCGATGGGCAAAGTCAAAAACAAAGTGAAAAGCAACAAATAGATCCTTCTCTTTTTTGAAAAATTATCTATATTTACTACAATATAACTCCTGCCCTTTAATTTGTCAATGAATTTTTTAAAATTATTTTAAAAAATGATTTTACTCTTGAATTTCAAATGGCAGATATCCTCTATCATTCAGCTCTTTTGCGCATCAACAGACGATGGCTTCTGCACTCAGCCTGATTTTCGCGATGCCAGTATGCTTTTCCCTTTAACTTCCGGCGTATAAATACAGTCATCATTGTAAAGCGGTGTTAGCTTGCCACGATGGGCACGATAAAACTGGTTCATTGCATCCACAAAAGTGAGATCAAAAAACAGTGTGCTACATCTGCAGATACATTCTTCTTGTGCTGATGCACCTCTTTCCACGCCACACCGCCTAGCGGCTGCCCTTGCGTAACTATCAACATATCTTATATCAGTTTTTAGCATTTACACAAAACTTGAAGCGCTCTCCCAGGATTTGTTGCGGACGCAAAATTGTGGACACAGACCTTCTTTCCCCTATATGCTTTCGCGGCTTACTGCCTGACATCTTTCTTGTGTCTTCAAAAATTTCGATTCTTTTGCTTTTCGCATCGCTATCATGCATCTTCCTATCTCCCTTACCAACTGACTTTTAATCTAAAAGCAGCTCTATGTCAACCACTTGACAGGGAGCTGCTTTGTTAGATGTTATGATTAAACTAAGCAAAAATGTTTCACGTCTATGTCAACCACTTGACAGGGAGCTGCTTTGTTAGCCTTGCGCATAAATGTTCTTAACTTTCGATTGGCAAAAAGCGCTTTGCAAATTTATCTTTACCACATACATGCCTCTCACAATCATTCTCTTCAATAATGTAATCGCCTTCTCTAATAAATATAAGGCCTCTTCGATTCTGAACAAACGGGCATACAATCGTGCCGTCTTCCTGTGTAATTTTAATAAGTCCATCTTGTACAATCCAACCATTCATAACAATCTTTGCCCACAAATCGAATCCATCTTCTAGTCCTTTTCCTACTTCATACTTAACTGCTTGTACCTCTAATGACATTCGCTTATATCTATTCATATCGCTCCTTTCCAACAAACTCCCTACCTAGGCAAAGCCTACAATAAGTTTGGCTCACTGTCATGTATTGTTTGCTGGTTTCTTTTTCTTTCTTTAATTATATAATATATTCAAAGAATTTACTAGATAAACTTCCATAATTCACCTTTTTTTTGCACATTTTTTTGTATATATTCCATTTGGGCAGGCACAAATTGGTTCCCACCTTTTTTTGCACGTTTTTTTCATATCTGATTTATCTGATCTACCCTGCTAAGTTTTAAAGCTTGATCTGCCGCTGTTAGGCTGTCGATCATCTCTTGGATATCTCCATTCATTACCGTATCTAGTTTATGCAATGTTAGCTTAATCCTATGGTCGGTTACACGCCCTTGTGGAAAATTATAAGTCCTTATTTTTTCAGATCGGTCACCTGTCCCTACTTGGCTTCTGCGATCCTGTGCCTGCGCGTCATGTGCCTTTTCAAGTTCCATCTCATATAGTTTGGAACGCAGGACCTTTAATGCCTTGTCTTTATTTTTCAGCTGTGACTTTTCATCTTGGCAGGAAATTACAATTCCCGTAGGGATATGGGTCAGTCGAACGGCAGAGTCTGTCGTATTAACACACTGCCCACCATTTCCGGATGCACGAAATACATCAAACTTACAGTCATTCATATCAAGCTCTACATCCACCTCTTCCGCTTCCGGCATAATTGCCACGGTAACGGTCGATGTATGGATACGTCCGCCGGATTCCGTTTCCGGTACACGCTGTACGCGGTGCACGCCGGATTCATACTTTAGTTTAGAATAGGCACCCTGTCCGGAAATCATGAAAACGACTTCTTTCATCCCACCGATTCCGCTTTCATTATAGCTCATTATTTCCACTTTCCAATGAAATTTCTCGGCATAATGGACATATACACGATACATTTCAGCTGCAAACAATGCCGCCTCATCTCCACCTGCACCTGCTCGAATTTCTACAATCACGTTTTTATCATCGTTTGGGTCTTTCGGCAACAATAAAACCTTTAATGTCTGTTCTAATTTTTCCACATTGGCCCTAGCATCGTTTAATTCTTCTTTTAGCATATCCCGCATTTCTTCGTCTTTTTCTTCTTCCAGCATCAATAAGCTGTCTTCAATATCCTGTTTGCTCTGCTTATATTCTTTATATGCCTCTACCACCGGAGCCAAATCACTTTGTTCTTTCATAAGCCTTCGAAACCGCACCTGGTCATTGGCCACCTCCGGTTCTCCTAATCCACTCAATATCTCTTCAAAATGAATGAGTATATCCTCCAATTTGTCAAACATTAGTTCTCCTTCCACAAACGACCCGATCCAATCCGCTCATATCTTTCCGAACCTGAATATCAAGAAATCCAACCTGTTCCATCATACTGGCTACTGTATTGGACTGATCGTTGCCAATTTCAAAATATAAATATCCTTCGGGTTTTAAATAGTCTTTACACTCTGCTATAATTTTTTTATAAAAATATAGTCCGTCTTTTTTCCCATCTAGTGCCTCTACCGGTTCAAAGTGGGCAACCTCCGGCATCAATGCTTCGATTTGATTGGTTGGAATATAGGGTGGATTTGCTACAATTAAATCAAATGTCCCTGCAATATTTAAAAACACGTCAGACCTGATCAGATTCACTTCTACTTGGTTTATCTTTGCATTTTCCTTCGCCACAAGCAATGCCTGCTTCGAACTATCGCTGCCGTACCCTACAATATCTTTCGCATACTTTAACAAGCTTATGATGATACAGCCGGTACCCGTACACATATCAAGCACGTGCATACCGGGCTTTATCACTTTTAAGGCTTCCTCTACCAAACTTTCTGTATCCTGCCTTGGAATCAACACATTGGAATTTACCTTCATCGTAAGTCCCATAAATTCCTGCACTCCGGTAATGTATTGAAGTGGCACACGCTCCGCCCGCTTTTTATACAAAACCTCGTAAGCCTGCTCCTGTTCTTCATCCATATCCTCTTTTAAATGAAGATAATAGTAGCTTTTGTCTATATTGCATATATGTTGCATTAAAAGCCATGCATCCAACTCAAATTCCTCAATACCTGCTTCCCGCAGCACAGTCCTTGCTGCATGATTTGCGCCCTCTAATGTCATAAAACTCCTTTTACAACTATTTTGTCGTACCTCTTTCCTACACGCGGTATCGACTAGAACCCCTTTTTGTTGCCAGCTTATCTATTGGCGCCTCTTCCTATGCACCGTATCTGTCTTTAAATCGTTACATCTTTTTAACCTTTCGCTTATATATGAACTTGTGTTTGAGCAGCTAATGTTCCTCTTTTGTATTGTTGGCAAGATACTCCCGCCAGTCAAATACTGCCTCGACAGAAGCAATCCCCACTTCTATCATTGAATCCTCTGGCTCTAAGGTTGTTAATTTCTGCATCCACAAGCCCGGCCTACTGATTAAATTCACAAAAAAATTATCGCTTCTTCCCGCTAGCCTTATGATTTCATACGATATCCCGGCAATCAACGGAATAATCGCCAGCCGCAATAATAATCTTAGCACCCTTGAGTCTACGCGAATGAACATGGTAGCTATGATACTTACAATCATAACGAAAAACAAAAAGCTGGTTCCGCAGCGTTTATGCTGTCTAGAGCTGCTCTTTACATTTTCTAAGTTTAACGCTAGCCCATGCTCTATACAGTTGATGCATTTATGTTCTGCCCCATGATACATAAATACACGCTGAATTTCTTTCATTTTAGATATAAGGAATATGTAGCATATAAAAATCAGCAGACGCAGCACGCCTTCTAAAACAATCAGCAACGTTGCCGATGTTATCATTTTTGAGAAAAACAGAGAAATTCCATAGGGCAGAACCATAAAAATACCCACTGCAAGCAAGACAGATAAAAATATGGTAAAACCCATCACTGCTTTTTCTGCTTTTGCTTTCTTTTCATCGGACTTTAGGTCATCGGCTTTTTGTTCATTGGCTTTTTGTTCGTCCAGCTCTAATTCATCGGCTTTTCGCTCGTCTTCTTCCTCAAAAAAAGATGCCGAAAAAGCCAAGGTTGACATTCCTAAAACGAATGAGTCTATAAAGTTCACCACTCCTCGTATGATTGGAATGTTTTTTACTGTATCATTTTTACAGATTCCTCTAAAATCCTTTGTTTCTACTATAATTTCCTTATCTGCTTTTCGGACGGCTACGGCGTATCTGTCTTTATGTTTCATCATTACGCCTTCCATAACTGCCTGCCCACCAATACCGGATGATGCCATGCCTCGCCTCCTGTTTCCTAGAAAAGATTCCTGCAGAATATTCTTATTTGCAACGATAAAGGGATATCACCCTCCTAATCAATTTGTGCATAATCAATTTTAAATGAAGTGAGAAAAATAGAGGATGTCCAGATAAAAGACATCCTCTTGTGCTTACACTACTTCTTTTTACTGATTGACCACACCATATTTCTTATTGAACTTGTCAATTCGTCCACGTGCCTGTGCAGTTTTCTGCTGCCCGGTGTAGAACGGATGGCATTTGGAACAAACCTCAACGTGAATGTTCTTCTTTGTCGAACCTGTAATAAACGTATTACCACAGTTGCATGTAACCTCTGCCTCATGGTAATCTGGATGGATCCCCTCTTTCATGATTTCACCTCTTCATTCTATCTTTTATTGCATTTTATGACGAATCTAATTTGCCAATTTTGTAACTGTTCCATCGTTCATTCTATATCCAATGGACATTTGTTATTCATTTTTCTGAACAACATTATTGTACCATATGATTTTTTCATATGCAAGTTATTTTTTTATTTAAATTTTTTGTTTTCCATGCAAAATTGATGCAAAAATTGATAATAGTCAGATAGTTTACTGCTTTCCTACTTAGACAACTTTCGTTTTTTTAATCATCTGTACAAATTCCCGATTGCTATTTGTCCGAATAAACATATTTAAAATGTTCTCTACCGCATCATCTGTTCTCATACCGTTGATTGCCCGGCGCATAATCTCTACCGCCTCCTGCTCTTCTTTATCAAGCAGTAGATCTTCTCTTCTTGTCCCGGATTTTGTAATGTCGATTGCCGGAAAAACTCGTTTTTCTGAAAGTTTACGATCCAGAATCAGTTCCATATTGCCAGTGCCTTTAAATTCCTCATAAATAACATCGTCCATTCGACTTCCCGTATCTACAAGTGCAGTTGCTAATATGGTAATGCTTCCACCTTCCCTCATATTTCTTGCCGCTCCAAAAAACCGTTTTGGCATATGCAGTGCCGCAGGGTCAATTCCTCCAGATAGCGTACGGCCACTTGGGGGAACAATTAAATTATAGGCCCTTGCAAGCCTTGTAATACTGTCCAGTAAAATTATGACATCTTTCTTATGTTCTACCAAACGTCTTGCCCGCTCCACTACCATTTCAGAAACCCGTTTATGATGTTCCGGCAATTCATCAAAGGTAGAATAAATAACCTCTACATTTTTCCCTTCAATTGCCTCCTTAATATCCGTCACTTCTTCTGGCCGCTCATCAATAAGCAAAATAATCAGATGCATATCCGGATGATTCTTCGTGATCGATTTCGCTACTTCTTTTAACAATGTCGTTTTACCTGCCTTTGGCTGAGATACAATCATCCCCCTTTGCCCTTTTCCGATGGGCGAAACCAAATCCATAATTCGCATTGCTGTTCCACTTCTATGTGTCTCTAGCCGAATCCGCTCATTTGGAAAAATTGGCGTCATATCTTCAAAATTCCTTCGGCATGCCGCTTCCCTTGGGTTCAAGCCATTTATGGTCTTTATGTAAAGCAGGGCACTGAACTTTTCCTGCATCGTCTTTACTCTTGTATTTCCGGAAATAACATCGCCGGTTTTTAAATTGAATCTGCGAATCTGTGATGGCGAAACATATACATCATTTTCTCCGGGCAGATAATTCGCACAACGGATAAATCCATATCCATCCGGCATCACTTCCAGAATTCCATTTGCTGAAACTCCACTATCTAATTCCGGGTTTTCTATTTCGATACCTTCTCTTGTTACAATTTTACCGTTTTTCCTATCTTCTTTTGCTTCATTTCTATCTTCCCTTAGTTCACTTCTATTTTCCTTCGCTTCTTTCCCATCTTCCTTCACTTCATTTCTATTTTCCTTTATTTCATTTCTATTTTCTTTCGCTTCTTTCCCATCTTCCTTTACTTCATTTCTATTTTCCTTCGCTTCTTTCCTATGTTCCTTCACCTCATTTCTATTTTCCTTTACTTCATTTCTATTTTCCTTTACTTCATTTCTGTCTTCCTTCACTTCATTTCTGTCTTCCTTTACTTCATTTCTGTCTTCCTTTACTTCATTTCTGTCTTCCTTTACTTCATTTCGCTCTTCCTTTACTTTACTTTTTTCACTGCTTGCATTTGCTCTGTCTAATTTGCCCAAATCTTTATTTTCACTGCGAATGGTCGATCGCTCATCTCGTTCATCTTCTTCTAACATAAGCTCTACTAACCGACTCTTTTTCAATCCGGACAAATGCTTTAAGCCCCTTGCCTTTGCTATATCCCTTAGCGTAATTACGGATAAGCTCTCATACTTTTCTCTCATACTTTCTCCTTTTATTATCTTACTTCTAGTTATCTTGGGATTCATGTCAGAGACGACACCGAATATTGCGATAATTTATTATACACCATCTTTTTCTAAATAGGAAGTCCCTATTTTCCTTGATTTGTATTTTTTTTAATGGTAAAATATCCTTTACAGTTACACATTAGGTTATAGAAGGAGTAGGCATTTATGGCAGAAGCATTGACGCAATACAAATTAATTGTTTTATATATGTTAGACAAAGTAGATTTCCCACTGACAAATACGCAAATTTCTAATTTTATACTGGAAAAAGAATATACAACTTATTTTACCATTCAACAGGCAATTAGCGAACTCATTGATGCCGAACTCGTATATACAGAATCCACCCACAGCAATACCCACTACCACATTACCCCTGCCGGACGGGAAACGCTTTCCTATTTTCCTGATAAAATTTCACAGGCGATCAAGACAGACGTACTGGCTTTTTTTGAAGAAAATCGTCTGGAACTGAAAAATGAAATATCGCTTATTGCCAGTTACTATAAAACAACCGGGCAAAATTATGCTGTACGGTGCCAGATCAAGGAAACTGATATTCCTTTAGTCGATTTAACGCTGAAAGTAAAAAATAAAGAGCAGGCAAAGGCAGTGTGCGGAAACTGGCACCAGCAAAGTGAAGATGTCTATACCTATTTGATGGATATGTTGCTAAAATAGCATCCTTTACATCTGTAAACAGGACTATAGCCGAATAACCCGTATGGAGAGTTATTCGGCTACTTTATTCAAAGGTTTTCAGAAATGGTAAATTTATAATTAATACGAAAAATTTCCTATTACGGTAAGAGTTAATGTATTATATATGTTTTGTACATACACCCTATATTGGCCGGATACCGTTAATGCGAATGAATGCAACAGGTCATTTCCGCCCTGCACATAGCGTCTTACTCCATTCGGTTCCATGATCCCTACCTTTGCTAGTTTTCCATCCGGAATATGTACACATATTGAAATCGACCCACCGCTACTTGCAGAAAATCCTAATGTTGACATCATTGAATCTGGCGGTACGTCCCAAGCAAAGTTTCTGCCTCCACGTAATCTACCGCCTGTTGCTTCCACAATGGTAGGGTCTGTAGGTCCACTTAGTTCATAATACTCTATTAAATCATTCTCATTTAAAGTGGATTCATCTGCCGGCGTTTCCTCGTATTCATATAGCCCTACCAGATTTCTATCAGAAGCTTGTACTGTGGTTAGAGCCGTCAAAGAAAGTACCAATATCAGTGCCATTAAAACTCTTGTTGTCGTTTTTAGTTTTAAATTTCTCTCGTTATTCTTCATTTTTTCCAATTCTCCTAGGATTCTTAATATTTTATCTCCCTTCTTGCTCGTGTCAGATTGAACATTACTCATTCCAATCTGTATTAACAATGAAGTTTCCTCTAAGGCATCGGATTATCTCTCACGTCATTTGTGTAATAGCCTCTGCCCATAATTGCTGTACGATTCATATTCCCTAAAAAAATATGATAAGTGCCATCCATATCTATTGAAAATTTATATATCTTCATATTAGAAACTTCTTGATACCTTCTTGTCCCATCCGGTTCGATGATTCCTACTTCTATTTGCTTTTCGCTTTCCTCTATATTTAAAGCTACACAAATTGTATCACCGCTACAGGCATAAAATTCAGGTGATTGGACGATGGTATGAACTGGGATAAACCACTCAAATACTTTCGTAAAATTATCTGCTTCTACAATTTCTTTTTCAATTACCGTTATATCATAGCTTTCTGCAAATATCTCTATGGGTTTTTCTTGGCTACGTTCTACTCGAACCCTTTCACTTACTTCAACTGCTGTATTCTTATACAGCTTTTCATATAAGTCAACAATTCCATTCTCTGCTATAAGCGCTATTCCCATACCGGCTATAGAAAATACTGCCGCTGCTACCATATGCAGTGATGTTTTTATATCTTTTTCTACTTCGTAGTCCTGCATCTTTAGGACTCTTCTTTTTAGGCTGCTTTCGGCATTAAATTGCATTACAACTTTATTCATTCTAACATAGGACTCTGTCAGTCCTTTCAATGCAACCATAAAATATTGTCTTTTGCTTAACGAGCAGTTTGTTTCATAGCATACCGTAAAATCACAATCCGTTTCACTCCACTCTTCGATATTCATTCTTAAAATATGTGCCAGTGGATTCACCCAATTGAATAAGCATAAAAAAATAATCAATTTCTTTATCCATAAGTCTTTTTTCTTTATATGGACCAATTCATGGTAAAATACTGCGGTCAACTCAATTTCATCATAGTCTCGCATGGGCAGTATCACTATTTTCTTAAAAATACCTGTTACAATTGGGGTTTGCAGCGTATAGTTTTGATAAAGTCCAATTTCCCCTTTCATACCCATTTCTTGGCAGGTCTGAAAAAAGATGTTGCGCATTTTTTCATCCCGTACTATCAAATTACTACGAAAGAGCATGCGCAACCTACCATACTGTACCATATACATGATTAAATTATACACCATACCTACGAACCAAATAATCGCAGCGCACTGCAATCCTATAACGATTGCAGGAGTCAACCAAAAACTTATTTCTGTCACTTCAAGCATATGCAAACTATAAATTAATCTGTATCTTTGCAATATGAGCACACAATAGCCGATCGGCATACAATTAAACAGCAAAACTATCTTTAGTAAGGGATAAATTTTTCTTATCTGACCCTTGTGAGTGAAATGTGTTTTAACGCCCCACCAACTTATGTGTGCTATTGCACCTGCGATAGAAGTCAAAATCAGCATAAAGAAAAGATTATTTATCCAACTCATCTATAATCTTTTTGATCTCTTCTAGTTCCTCTTTTTCAATATTCTTATTGACATAAAAAGTTGACAAAAATTGACCAACGGAACCGTTATTCCAGAAAGAAACAAATTCATGTGCCTGCTTATTCTTGTATGCTTCTTCTGTAATCAGAACTTCATACGTATAAATTTTTCCATCTCTTTTTAGTCTGAGATAATCTTTTTGTACAAGCTTTGTTAAAAAAGTTGAAACAGTCTGTGATTTCCAATTCTTTTGATGCTGCCCATTTGCAAGATTCAAAATTTCGGACAAGGACATCTCATGATCGCTATCCCAGATACATTTCATTACAATTGTCTCAGATGGGGTTAAGTCTTTCATTTTCATTTTTTCACCTCCTTTTAACTAGTTCTGAAGTTCATTCTACACTAGTTCTAATTTTAAATCAATACCTATTTTGTATTTTATCACATTTTTATCCTATTGTACAATGTTTTTCACTTATAGAACAATTTTTATTATTTATGAAACACGATAGAATAGAGAGGAATTCCATAGAATATAAGAAAAGCTCATAAATGATAGGAATTTTTAATAAATTTATGGGAGGATTTCATCGTATAGGGAAAAGTTTATAACATATAAGGAAAAATTCATAACATAATAGGAGGTGACGTATGTCGAAAAGTAAAAAAATGAAATTTGATAATATTGATTTCTATTTCAATTTATCATTAAATATTGGCTACTATCGTAGGCTCTGCGGTTACACGCAAGCACAATTAGCTGAAATTATTGATCTTAGTCCTTCTTTCTTGGGTGCGCTAGAAGCAACAGGGTGCCAACGCAGATGTTCTTTGGAAACTCTTTTTGATATTGCAAGAGCCCTCCATATTGAGCCATATCAGCTTTTAAAGCCAAAAGATTAAAAATGATGTCCTTTTGTTTCTCAAAGAACAGGGGGCGGATGTGCAGGCTCTCCTACTTCCCAAAAAGCAGGGGGCGGCCACACAGGTGCCCCTACTTCCCCAAAAGCAGTATGGGGTAGGCTGATTTTTTCAAACATACTTCCTTTGTCCGGGTAGGGTTTTATCGTACCTCTTTTTTATGTTGCGAAAAAATATCTTTTAATTTCACACTTTAGAACATGCCGCCACTAGGTGTAAAAAAAATCGTAGCTATTTTCTTTTTTGATTCCATTTTTTATTGAACGTTTTTTTCACATTACTGTTCTTAGGGCGACTTTCCCCTCTGCTTTTTTCATTATCTTTTCTACTACTAAAATTACTGCCTTTGTCATAACTGCTGCTTTTATCTTTGTCGTAGCTGCTGCTTTTGCCTTTGTCATATCCGCTACCTTTGGCTTTGTCGTAGCTGCTGCTTTTGCCTTTGTCATATCCGCTACCTTTGGCTTTGTCGTAGCTACTGCTTTTGCCTTTGTCATATCCGCTGCCTTTGGCTTTGTCGTAGCTGCTGCTTTTGCCTTTGTCATATCCGCTGCCTTTGGCTTTGTCGTAGCTACTACTTTTATTTCTGTCATAGCTGCTTCTTTCATCTTTGTCGTATCCGGCACTTTTATTTCTGTCATATCCGCTACCTTTGGCTTTATCGTAACTGGTACTTTTATTTCTGCCGTACCCGCTTCTTTCATCTTTGTCGTATCCGGCACTTTTATTTCTGTCATATCCGCTACCTTTGGCTTTATCGTAACTGGCACTTTTACTTCTGCCGTATCCGCTACTTTCATCTTTGTCGTATCCGGCACTTTTACTCCTACCGTACCCGCTACTTTTGCCTTTGTCGTATCCGCCGCTTTTCTCGTCACCGTAACTGGTACTTTTATTTTTATCATAGCTGGTTTTTTTATCTTTATCATAGCTTTTGCCTTCGCTCTTTTCGTTGTCATAGCTTTTGTTCTTGTCGCCTGTCTTCTTATAATTACCGTATTTACTATTTTTCCTTTTTTTCTTCTTCTTTGCAGAATATCCAAATTTCCCTATTCTCTTTCCTAATGCAAAGTATTCCCCATGGGAATAGACTGTCAATCCCATATTGGTAAAATCAAATTTTCCTTTATCGTCTATATAGTCTTCGTCTACATTAACATTCACTACTTCTGCAAGAAACATATCGTGGCTTCCAAGTTCTTTGATGTCTACAACTCTACACTCTATGCTTACCGGGCTTTCTTCAATGCCCGGTGCACCAATTTGCATTGACGGAATTGCCGTCAAATGTAATTTTTCAAATTTATCTATCTCTCTTCCGGAGATAACACCACAGTAATCTGCCGCATGTACTAATTCTTTTGTTGTAAGGTTTATAACAAATTCTTTTGTTTCTTTTATAATGTCATATGAATAGCGTTCTTTCCGAATGGATATGGATACCATTGTCGGTGCAGATGAGATATTTCCTGCCCAAGCGACTGTAATTATATTGGGTTTTTCTCCTTCCCTTGCACAGCTTACCATTACTGCCGGTACGGGATAAAGCATATTTCCCGGTTTCCATGATGATTTTGACATTTTAACTCCCATCTATCCGCTTTGCCGGATACAAACATGATATAATATAGTTTATCAGAAGCTGCAACGCAGATTCTGATAAAAAGGCACATCTTTTCGTGCCTCGAATCTGATTTATAGGAATAACATATTATTCCTAATAATGTATGATTATTGGACTACTACGGTTCAATACTATATGCCTATCGAACTACTACAGTTCAATACTATATGCCTATTGAATTGCTCATGGCCAATAGGCAGAAAACCTATTGCCATTCGGATGTTGAAAGGTATCTTTTGACCTAACTTCTCCTAATATCTTATTGTATAACGTTTCGCCCTGTGAACCTTCGTTCACTTTCTATAATGCCAACACTACTAGCATATCAAATTTAATGCAAAATAGCTAGTTATATTTTCATTGAAATTTATGCGTAAAAGTTGAAATTTATGTGGCTAGCTGCAATTATATTCTGTAAATATAATCGCACGTTACTACACACCATTCGGATTCTGCGATGTCTTGCTACAGTGAACGCCATAGATGTAACTAGCGACAATCACATGTCACACAAAGGATCGTGTGAAAGAAAGTAGAGGACAACCAGCGATAATGCGGTCGATATAACGGTCAACAATGATTCATGCAAATTATGACGTTGTTTTAGCAAATAAAGATGCAACAATTGCCCGCCGGTGCAAATGGTTTTCGTACATGCGAATTGGGACGGACAAGATGTTTGACCGATTATGGGATTTACTTGACCTTGCCAAAATAGAACATAAAGAGTTTCATAAGAAAAGAATTTGTATCGTCAACAAGCTTGGCTTCCTCGCTAAGCCACAGGTCAATATGGTAATATACTAAAAATTGAGAAATAGAAGCTTTCACATTTTTTCTAAAAGATTTTTCCACTCTTTATCGTATCGCTCATATGAATGCTCAAAAAATCGAAATGCACATACAATAGCACAAGCTTGCAGCCATGTAAACATATTCACCTCGTTAAAATTTTGCGAACCTTTTGTCACCACCATCTCTTGCCACTCTTGCAGCCATGTAAATAGATTCACCTCGTTAAAATACCGTGGGGAGTCGCTACAGTGTTGCAGGCTCCCCACGGTCGTTGTGCTCTGGCATCATAGCCCTGAGCATAAATTTTGAATTTTTTTATCAAACGAAGTTTTGACGCAATCAGCCTATTGTAAGTCAAAGGGCTTTAAGAGCTTCCAAACTTGCACGGCTTTTCCGTTCTCTTCGACGGGAACTTGCGCGTATGCCCACCCTTCAACCTTTTCGGGATCAACACCTGCCGTAATAAGCGGTTCAGGATTCAGCACAAACACAATGTCCTTGTCTTGGTTTGAATCGTCGTAGTTATTCGTTTTCATATCCTTTGCCCACTCAAACATATTACCGTCGCCTAGCTTTACGCCGTAATGGTCGAGGGATGTATGGTAGTTGATGGAATCGCGGTAGTTGTCGACAATTTGCTCATAGGCTAAAAGTGCGGTAGGATCGCCATTGTAGGTGAATTTGTCGTTGCCAAGCTTCGCCCCGACCATCAACATCTTACTGCCCATATCGCCCATTTCATCGCCTTCGTAAAAAACGTAGTTTTCAGGCAGTTTGTCTGCATCAAGCCCTGCATTTAGGAATGGTTGTGCATCAAGCTCCAACATGATATCGTGCAGTGGGCTTCGGCTGTAGTCTTCGCTCCAAATAAAGCGTACTGAATCGTCCGGTGCCAAAATTGCCCAACCCGCATTTTGTTCATCGGCCTTTACATTGTTCGGAATCGTATTTAATATCTTGTCAAAGGAGGTGATGGATTCTTTGCCCACCACATCCAATTGGCTTTGTGAGCAAGCACTCAAAGAAACCAGAGCGATTGCCCCCACTAAAACTAGCGAGATACTCTTCATTGTTTTTTTCATTATTCAACTTTCCTTTCTTTGCAACAACCATGCTATTATAATAGCTATAACTATTTTCGATTACAAGTACGCACTATTTTGTGCGATATTACCCAAAAGGATACTTCAAATTACAAGTACGCACTATTTTGTGCGATATTACCCAAAAGGATACGGTGAAAGGCAACGACTGTGAGCTTACTTGTTCTATTGCTTTAGACACAGCAGAAACTTGATTACATGGTGGCTGTTTTGTCGTACCCCCTTCATCATCAAGTTGTGCCAAATCAATTTAGGTTCAGAAAAGCCTTGCCAAGTCTACTCTACAACGTGTTTGAGCGTCAGTGGCAACTCTCCTCTTCCTCACTGCCTTCAAATGTTTCTGGAGGATAGATCCATGTTTCATATGTGGCAACCTCCGCTTTAATCGACTCTATATCAATTGCATCTAGATCCTTTACCACCTTGACATAACCGTAGGATGAATGATCCCCATTTGAAAATTCGAAATCCTCAGTGGGGAATAAATACAACGGATTCTCGCCTTCCTTTAAATCAATCGCAGTGTAATAGAGGGGAACAAGCATTGTAAAGTTGCCGGCAGCCGTTGAGGCGAGGTTCATTGTCCACTCAACATCAAGGCCTTCCTGTACTACTATCACTGCAGGGCTATAGCCCTGATCGGTCACATCAATCCTCACGCGCTGGATGTCGTATTCCTCGCTATCTTCATCCATTGTACCAAGCTCTGCCACTGCAATATTCTCTACCGGTATGGCCACATTCGCCGGGGTCGGTTCTGCACGGGCAGACACATCAGCGTCAAGTGCCGATTCAGGTTCTGTCTCACCTTGCGCATCGGTTGCCGCACCTTTTGGCAATGCGCCTTCTTCCACCACTGTGATAGAGCCACGAATCATACCCATCCAACAGCTATACGGAAATTTCCCTGTATTGGTCGGCGTAAACAAAACGACATTTTCACCCGTCTTAAGCTGATATTCCACACCATATTCCTTAATTAGCATTCGGTTATTACAGCCGTTAATGCTTCCTTGTGGCGCATCAATCGTCCATTTTACCGGTGTTCCCGCTTGTACCGTAATCGCAGGGTAGCTGCCGGACGAAAGCGTACTGCTTACGATTTGGTAGCCGTCTTTTACGACCATGCCGGCGGCACTTTCCGACTCGTCTGCCACACGATCGCCACCACCAGAATTTGCAAGGACGTCAAGCGAAAATCCCGAAAGGCTCCACCCATTCCCGAACATCGAAAGTCCTAAAACCAGCACAAGTGCCGCACCGACCGTCATCATCTTTTGTGTAAATTTTTTAGAAAGGATGGAACTTAGTGCCCCAAGTCCAAACATCAGTGGTACGGTTCCAAGGGAAAACAGCAGCATAGACAACGCGCCAGTGATGGCAGAGCCGGTAGACAGTGCGTAAATCTGCATCGCCTGTAAGGGACCACATGGCATTAGACCGTTCAACAGCCCGACAATCAATGGGCTTTTTGATTTGCTCTTTTCGGCATCGATTTTTCGGGCAAACATACGTGGCACTCTTGGTGTGAATTTTCGTAGCCAAGGGAATACACCAAGCATATTGATTCCCATAATCACCATGAACACACCGGCGCTCAGCTGGATACTCCCGCGAAATGCTCCGGTCAAGGTTAGTACCGAACCCACCGCTCCCACGATTCCGCCAACGACTGTGTAGGAAATAACCCGTCCAAGGTTGTAAAGGAAACTTGGATACAATGCCGCCTTGTCGCCTTGCTTGGTGTTTGCCTGCGGTATGCACTGTGAGAGGTTGATACCTCCGCACATTGCCACGCAGTGAACCGAAGTCAGCAGTCCGATAACAAACAGCATCCAGTAGCTCATTCCGGCTTTGGCCGTCGGAAAAATAGAAAAGACATTTGATAAGCCGAGCTGCTGCATAAGCAGGTACGCTACAAGGACCGTAACCAGTATGTTGACAGCTTTTCGATTGATCGGCACGGGTTGCTTATCCGCAAGCACCTCATAATCCAATCGCTCAATAATCGCAGCAATTTCCTTCCACGTGATGATATCCATGTCGTATGTGACAATGGCGCTTCCCATGCTGTAGCTCACTTCTGCATGTTCGATCCCTGCCGTATTTTGCAGCTTCCTTTCAATTTTATTCTGGCAGCTTATGCATGTCATTCCACCAATTTTCAATTTTTTTGTTCTGCATTCTGATTTCATGATTGGATTGGCACCTCCTTCTTTTCTGTGGTTAGTATACTTGGTAAATTTGTAGAAATTATATGAACACAACATTTTTCTAAAAATTTTTTTATTTTCCAATCACTCTCCACCAGGAAATTCCGCACACGGCAGAAATGAACCAGTGCAATCAAGTGTTCCAGGAATTCCACACACGACAGGAATGAAGCAGTACAATCAAGTGTTAAAAGAACTTGTAAGCATCCGAAACAAGGTTCTGGCTTCCCAGTCAGCAGACCGCCTGATATGCTGTTCAAGCTAAAGCAGGGTTTTGAGCACCTCATCCGCACCAAGACCGATACTAGGAATCAAAATTAATATCTTAAAAATGACATGGAAAAGGAGTGATAGCAATGATTATTAAAGCATCTGTAGCATTGAGAAATGAGTACGGAACACTTTCTGACTTGGCTCGAACATCGAAAGAGCCAATCTATATTACTAAAAATGGCGAAGGAGATGGCGTATTCATGAGTATTGAAACATTTGAAAAGCGAGAGCAAATGCTGATGCTTCGTGAAAAAGTTCTTCAGGCGGAGCAGGAACAGTTGAGTGGAGCAAAAACCAGAAGCGTTTCTGAAGCAAGAAAGGAATTAAGAGAACGTGCAAATACCATGTAAAGTAGAGATTCTGCCGACTGCGTGGGAAGATTTAAAAAGAATCGAAGATTATTATGCGATAGAATTCGGCGTTGAAACAGCACTAAAAGTAAGTTGCCATATTTTGGACTCCTTAGAACGGCTGGAGCAATTCCCAAATTACGGTTCCATGATTCCGGGCAAATGGCTGCATGCCAAAGGTTACCATATACTCGTATGCGGGAAAGATGTCGCGGTTCATCGGCAAATCGAAAATATCGTATTCATTTATCATATCGCAGATACGCAGACAGATTATACAAAATTATTTCAATAATATAAAATTGTTCCAAACAACTAAAATTGTTCTAAACAACTAAAATTGTTCTAAACATACAAAGTTATTCTAATGCAGACTGGATTTTTTTGTATGTACTTGAAAAGTAAAGGATGCTTCGATTTCTTGGATGAAAGCATTTTTATTCCATACTTATGGGAAGCATTAAATGTTCTGTTTCGCTTTTTCAATCACTTCCATAACGATTCTAGAATGTTCAAGGGCATTTAAATTTGCATCATAATCATCTTCTCTAATCATTCTCTCAAATTCTATAAATTCCTCTTGCATTCTGTGAATTGGAGCTTTTAGCGGAACACTCCTATCCGTATCCATAGACGCTTCACGCTTAAGTCCTTTTCCGACAAGCTCTATGCGATATGGCTGTACATCATTGATTGCACCGTCAATATAGATACTGCCTTCATTGCCCTGAATCGTTATGCCGTGTATGGATCTGCTGTCCTTCGCTGCAATTGACACCACTTTAAATGATCCGTAATCCATCATCAATATGCCTGAAGTGTCTATGCCCTTTTCGACATTTGCGAAGTAATTTACTGCATCTGGTTTACCGAATAAGCCTACCGCCAAGTGAATATTATATACATTAAGATCCATAAGGGCACCGCCACTCTGCGCCGGGTCAAATACCGGAACTATTTCACCAGCTTTAAATCTTTCATATCTAGAGCTGTATTGCGAAAAATTGATTTCCACAATCTTTACTTCGCCAATTTGCAATAAGGCAACATCCCGAAGCTCCTTAAAGTTCCTTTGATATTGATTGGAAATGGCTTCCAGCAAGTATCGTTTTTTCGCTTTCGCCAAGTCATACAGTTTCATAAATTCTGCGAGATTCGAGGTGCAAGGCTTTTCAAGTATCACATGCTTTCCTGCGCAAAGAGCTTTTCGGGCATATGCATAATGAAGGTGATTTGGCAATGCAACATATACTGTTTCAACCTTATCATCACAAAGCAATTCATCATAGTTCGTGTATAGCTTCTTAATGTTGTGCTTGTGGCAAAACGCTTGCTTTTCTTCTACGTTTCTGCCACTCGAAAGCATGCTCTCAAACTCATAATTGTCCAATCGCTGTGCAAATCCAAAGAAGTCATGGACAATTAACCCCGCACCTACGATCGCTATTTTCATTCTGTTTGCCTCCTTTTGGTGTTGATTTTAATACCCCAGCTACTACAATCGCCATACGGATTTGTTTTTCTTTGTACCATGCCTATGCCTCGCCCACAACGATGTAGCCGGTATTCTTCACCGCTTCGATAACTTGTTCTACCGACACGAGTGACGCATCATAGTCCACCACCGCCTGTTTTTTCCGCTTGCTCGCTTTCGCTTTTTTAATTCCGGGAAGTTTGCGGATTGCATCCTGTATTGCTATTTCACAATGTCCGCAGGACATTCCTTCGATATGCAGAGTCACTTTTTCCATAAATTTTACCTCCAAACATAAATCGTCTGTAGCCGCTTCGTTCATACAGGTGCTTTCTATTGATATAATTGTAGCCGTTATTACGGTATTATACGTGAAAATACTGAAAAATGCAACATAGGTAGGATAAGATTTTTCAGGAAATTAGCACACATCAGCGCATTCCTACAAATCTATTGACTATTACAGTGAAACATGTTTTAATATGATAGAAAAAAATGTTTGAGTATATAAATCCACCTACTTCTCCATTTATACGTCTGGAGAATCGCTGAAATATTTGACTTGGTATCGTCTTAAAAAACACATCTTGTCACTACATTCAGTCAGTGTTACGAGGGGAGTGTACGAAATCGTCACTAATATTTTCTTATATAAATTTGCACTAAAAATTAGGAGGACAAGGAAATGTATTTAGAAGAATTATTTGGACTGAATGGCAAAGTTGCCATTGTTACCGGCGGTGGGCGTGGTATTGGGCAGGTCGTGGCAATGGGGCTTTCAAAGGCCGGCGCTAAAATTGCAATCTTTTCACGAAGTGGTGCGGATGAAACAGTGGCACTCATCGAAAAAGAAGGTGGACATGCAATTAGCATTTTAGCTGATGCAACGATCGAAGAAGAAGTGGATGCGGCTATCGCAAAGGTTCTTCATCACTTTGGTGGCCTTGATATTGTATTTAACAATGCCGGTGTCTGCATACATAAGGATACGCTAGATGCCAGCCTCGATGAGTGGCGTCAGGTCATAGATATTAATTTGACGGGCGAATACATTGTTGCAAGAGCCACAGGAAGAATCATGATTGAAAATGGGATAAAGGGTTCTATCATAAATATGGCTTCGATGTCAGGCAGTATCGTAAACGTACCGCAATGGCAGGCTTCTTACAACGCATCGAAAGCGGCCATCATTCATCTGACTCGTTCATTGGCCGTAGAATGGGCAGAATATGGTATTCGCGTCAACAGCTTAAGCCCAGGCTATATCGCTACGCCAATGTCTTCCGATACGCCACAGGAATTAAAGGATGCTTGGATGCCACTGATCCCAATGCACCGTATGGGCACCCCCGAGGAACTGATTGGTGCGGTGATTTATCTGGCAAGCTGCGCTTCCGGCTATACAAATGGATCTGATTTAGTCGTAGATGGTGCATACACTAGTCAATAATGTAATACGGTGGATTGCAAATAGCAATACATCAATGTGCTATGCTAAAATCTATAAATCGTTAATCGTTAAAAGACGTAGCTATAGATCGTTCATCGTTAAAAGACGTAGCTATAGATAGAGTCCATAAAACGGGGACACGTTCTATGGACTCCACAAACAAGAAATAAATAGAATTAGAAATTTAAATAACCAGCAATAATTGGCTGTCTAAAAGAAGTTCGAGTATTTCCGAAAAAGCCTCGTTTCTTTCGTAGCAACAGATTCCCAAATGTCCTTATATCTTATAATTGCTTCCCAAGACATCTACAATCTTATGCGTCACCAATTTTTTAATATTGTCCCGCCCTTCTTTTAAATATGCCCTTGGGTCAAAAGCAGAAGGATCTTCTGTTAATACTTTTCTCACCCCCGCAGTAAATGCCAACCTTAAATCAGAGTCAATGTTTATTTTACATACTGCAGATTTAGCCGCTTGGCGCAACATCTGCTCCGGTATTCCAATGGCATCTGCCAATTTTCCACCATTATCTTGAATTTGCTTCACATATTCCTGTGAAACAGATGATGCGCCATGTAATACAATCGGGAAATGCGGAATTCTGCTTTCAATCTCCTTTAATATGTCGAACCGCAATTGGGGATTTTGTCCCGGTTTAAACTTGAATGCACCATGGCTTGTTCCGATTGCAATCGCCAGTGAATCAACACCAGTACGATCAACAAATTCTTCTACCTGATCCGGATTCGTATAGGCGGCATCTCCTGCTGATACCTGAACATCATCTTCAATACCTGCAAGCTGTCCAAGTTCTGCTTCTACCACTCTTCCTCGCTCATGCGCATATTCTACTACCTGCTTGGTTATTTCGATATTTTTTTCAAAATCGTAATGTGAACCATCGATCATCACTGATGTAAATCCACCATCAAGACAAGATTTGCAAGTCTCAAAATCTGCGCCGTGGTCTAAGTGAAGTGCAATTGGAATATCGTTCACTTCCAAAGCCGCCTCCACTAGTTTAACCAAATACGCATGATTTGCATATTTTCTCGCACCGGCAGACACTTGAAGAATCAATGGTGACTGCTGCTCTCCGGCCGCCTCTGTGATTCCTTGTATAATTTCCATATTATTTACATTGAACGCACCGATGGCATACCCTCCTTCGTAAGCTTTCTTAAACATTTCTTTTGTCGTTACTAAAGCCATTTTAAGTCCTCCTCTTCCTAAATAAATATTTTTTCGGAATCTTGCACCTTCATTCTATCCGGCTTTCCATTCCACTATTTTAAAAATCATCCGCTTTTTTGAAAAATTTTTCCAGCCGGAGGTGATTTTATTGCTACCTATCATTCTTGGTGCCAATCCTATTGCCACTAAATTCAGTATATCAAAATTTTGGCAATTTATCAATCGTCTTCAAATTTTTTTGTTCCGGAGAATTCTTAAGGGAAGAAAATCCTGCTAATTTAAGATCAGTAGCTCCACGAAAGCGATACTTTATATTCTCTGCATCAAAATAATTTAACAAATCTTTTATTCTTATCTGTTTCATATCAACTTCCCTCTTAGCTGGTCAAATATTTTCCATTCGCCTTTTACCGTATCTACAAACTCCTGCTGTTTCTCTTTTGCTATATCGCAAAAAGTTTGAACATGATCTGCATCTTTGCTCGTCCAAGATAGCGGATGTACAAGGAGCTGGATTTTATTATATTTTTGAAAATATTCCATATTTGACAGCCCATACTTCCACCGATGATTAGAATCCGCAATATATTTTACGGTAAGCTCCTCTTTTGGATCGTCTATCCTTGGTTTTTCAGTAAATACGAAAAATTTTCTGCCTACATATTGATGAGTCCATTGATTTACACATAAGCGGCCAAATGCTCCTTTACCGAGCGATAAAAGGAAAACCTGTCAATCGGTACATCGACCATTGCCTCCAATATATCCACCTGTTTTTTACATCCTTTTTCATATCTTCAATCTCTACAACCTCACCACGGTAATAATGTAGGGCTACATGATGGCCCATCTGCTGTGTCTCTTTTAACAGCTTTCTATTTTTAAGGAAAAACGCATTGTATACATTATTTGTAATTTGTACTGCATAGGAACTTGAAACATGAATGAACTCTCCCCGGACAAACCCTCAAGTACCTTCATTGTCCTCAGAATTCTCCGAATTCTTCGAACACTCAGGCACTTGCCTCTTATACTCGCTACGCAAGCATGAGAGCGGGGTATCGTAGCTTCTCTGTGCCTTCCTCTACATCAGATCTGAAAATCTTAACTGCCCTTTCTACCTCAGTTCCCTGATACATCTTATTGTACTCATTTCCCTGGTTCTTTACATAATTTGCTATCATTTTCTCATCCCCATGTCCACTCACTGTTGCTACGAAAAAGCCGCTTGACCAAATCTCTCCATCCCACAGCTTTTTCTTTACTTCAGGGCATTTCGAAAATACTTCTCTTGCTGTTATGCTTTTTAAGATTCTTACTATTTGCTTTGGGCTATGATTTGGTCCCGCCTGGATGAGAAAATGAACATGATCCTTAATCTGTTCCTATCTCTAAAAAATGGATGAGATACCTCTTTTCGATTTCCAAGCACGTTTCCTTCACCACTCGATCCACATTCTCATCGATCACTACTCTTCTATACTTTGCAGGCAAAGCAAAATGGTACATAAGCTTTGATACATTGTGCGATTTGTGTATATGCTCACTCATCCACACATCCCCTTTCCGCCTACATTGTATCACCTTTTTATACTATTTTAAAGTTTGTTACGCCGCAAGCGGCGGGGAATGTACCCCTATGTCATTCAAAAAATTGGCAAGGTTGCTTCTACCGATCATTGTTCGTTTGGTATTGGTTTTCACCTCAGCTTTTAAGAGTATCAGCTTTGCTTTTAATTACAGAATATACTCGTCAATATAGATAGCCCCAAATGAGCTTTCCATCGAGTTTACGTCCTTTAATGTAACGCCCAACTCTGCGTTTGTATATATTTTCTCCTCTTTTTTTTCCATTGGACAATCCTTCTCATTTCTGCACCTAATTGATATTTCCCCTGTATCTTTTGTAGGATGATTTCATCATCGGTATTGACTTCTCGTAAAGATTCTATCAACATTTTAATGCCTTTTTTAACACCTTCTCCAAACAAAAGCAATGTTAATCAGATCTGCTATAATTTATATATATTTGTCCAGCCCCATAAAACATCACTACCATCAAACAAATGTCGAAACAGATTCGTGTATAAAATTTCAAAGCTACCCCATTGTGGCGCTGCCACTTCGCCAATTTTGTGAACAAGTTCAAGTTTACTTACAAATGCCAAGTATCTTTCTCTATTGTCAGGTTCATAATATTTATTAGCCTTATATCCTAATAAACCTTCTTCTCTTTTTAAATATCTTTCCATATTAGAAGAATCAAAAACTACATATACATTCTCATCTATATTTTCAGGAATACTAAAAACATCACTGTTATAAATTATATTATATTTACTTTGATCCAATTTCGGTGCATATATATCAGCAAACGTTTGCAGATATATTGTGCTTCCTACTGGTATGTTTTCGTTTATCCAGTTTTCCGATTCGACCAAATAATTATTCTTAAGATTTGAATATCCTAATAGTATACATATATTGATAAAAATGATAACTACATGTATACTGTATCCACAAGCACTAGGAATGCCCTTATCAGCTTTATATTTCGCCTTTAATCTGATGAGCAATTTTTCAAATAAGGGGAGTGACATGGACATAAAACAGTATGAATATACCATAATTAAAGTGTTGTTTCTAGGAAACATGATTTTATATTTACCTTGAATCAAAATGGTAATCAACGGCAAAATTGATAAAAATATGAATTCACTATATTTTTTGCTATAGAATAGCCAAGCAGCCCCACAGATCACTAAAATTCCACCAATAAATCCATAACTGCCCACAAAGAACAATTTCGTATATTCCATAACCGGATTGATACAATCCGCTCCTACATGCCCTGTTTGATAGTGTGTGAAATTCCATTTGAAATCTTCAATAAAAGTCTCAAAATGAAAGAACACAGAAAAATTCACAACTACAAATGTCAAAACTATAAGTATTAAATTTCGAAATGTATCATAAATATATTTAATATTTTTATAATATTTTTTTTGGCAAAAAACACAAACCAACAAAATCCCTGCAAGTACTGCATTGTATTTAACAGACATAGCTAACCCACATAGAATACAAAATATTGGAATGTAACATTTCATATTTTTATCTGCATCATTGCATTTGAACATATAAACTGCTGATAAAAACAGCCCGTTTGCAAAAAAGACCATCAATAAATCAGGTCCCACATAATATAAAAAGCAAAATTGAAACAATGAAAAAATCCCAAACAGTGCTGACAATAGCGCAGTTCCTTTGGAATTTTCCAATTTTTTGACTCCTAAGAATACAAAAACATATGAAATCAAAGCAAAAAACGTAAAAGCTCCTCTCAATATATACGTGTAGTTCGTCTCCGTTATTGCTATGATTGGGTTTAATAAATGAAAAAGCCCTTTCCCAACGTATATACTTAACGAAGGATATTTAAAGTAATTTAAGACAATATTTTTCCCACGAAACAGATCAAATGCCCTTAATGCAACAATTTCTTCATCCATAGGCGGATAATTGGGCAGATCTTTTTTTAGGTAAGTATAATAAACCCACATTGCAGCCATAACGGCAACCAAAAAGACACACCATATTACGATATTGTTTTGTTGTTGTATGCCTGATTTTAATTTTTCTATTTTTTTACTCATCGCTACCTCGTCACCCCGCATGACTCTAAACAAAACAGCCTTGCCTATCCTGTCCATTTACCGAAAAGGCTACAACCTGCCTTTCCATCGCTCCATCATATGTACCTTGGTACAGACAGCATCCGGTATCATTTTTTCGTTTCTTAAATACTGCGCATACTCGTCAAGTTTTTCCGGCTGACCTTGCAGTTCAGGTGAAACAATACAAATTTTATAATTAAGGAGTTTCAATTCGTGATACGTTTCGTTATCAAGCGGTAGCTTATTAAAGCAGTCAACCCAAACCCAATCAATTTTCCCCGCCATAGTTCGAATGACATCCATGCCTTCAAATTCTGAAAAACGTAAGGCAATATTTTTGTTTCCTATATCGGATAGCGCCTTTATCATTGGAAAAGAGCTGTCTAAAAAGAAATAATCCTTGACATGATACTTTTCAAGGAGTTCCAGCGCCTTATACTCTACTCTTTCGCTTTTTATATTCAAAATCATTGTTCCATGGTGATATGATTGTAAATATTTTTCAAAGTCATCTCCACTTTTAAAAGGATCATGTTCCAAATAAATACGATCATCAAATTTGTCCCTCAAGTCAATTTCAACGCCATAACAACTATCTAATACGAAAAGTTCCTCTATCGTATTCACTCGATGTGCAATATAATTCATCACTCAATCCCCCTTTTTTTCAATTTTATACTAAAAGCAATCGTTCTTTTTATAAATTTAATTTTAGAAGCCAATCCTGTATTCCAATGTGAAACACCATGTATGCGCGGCGGGAACACAACATCAAATCGTTTTATTCCTAAACCGCTCTTTTGTGCCATATATAGTGCATATAAATCCAACGAAAAATCATGAGGTGGATTTTTCCATTGTTTATAGAACTCCATTGGAAAAACATTCGGTTGTGCGTTAATATCCCACAATGGCTTACCCATATAAACAGATTCAAAAATACCCATCCCCATCGTAAAAAAGCGGTCAGATAAAGGTCGGTTCTTCCTCAGTCCTTTTACAAACAAGCTTTCTCCAGCTGTGTTTTCAACAAGTTGTATCGCTTTTCGTATATCGCCAGGATCTGTCTGCATATCGGCATGGGTCCAACCAATGTAATCCCCATCTACAAAATCAAGTCCTGCTAAAATTCCGAAGCCATAGCCTTTGTTTACAGAGACTCGAATCGTATTTGCAAAAGGATACCGTGGAATCAATGATGCTATAACTTCCTGTGTATGGTCAGTAGAGCCGTTATCAACCAGCACGACTTCAAGGTTACCCACCATATTTGCTTGAAAACGCTCCAATATCATAGGTATATTTTTTTCTTCATTATAACAAGGAACTACAATTGAAAATTTCACAGCACACCCTCCTTATCCTTAAATGCAAAAACCTTTACTCTACAAATTAATAACCGTGCTGACCTATATTCATATTCCAATCTTTTTTGCTAATTCTGCAAAATCAGATATCTGATCGCAACCGTAGTTCAACACATCTAACTTTTCATTGCGAAACCAAATTACTTTTATATTCATTTGCTCGGCACCTTTTATGTCTCTTTCTAAACTATCTCCAACAAAAAAGCATAACCCAGGGACAATTTCAAGTTTCTCAAGGGTTCTTGCAAACATCTTTTGTGAAGGTTTTTCTTCTCCAACTTCCTCACTCGTAACCAGCACATCAATATAATCCATTATTTTTAGTTGTTCTAATTTCCGAAATTGTATGTGCGCTGTCAAATCTGTGCAAATTGCTATTTTTATTTCATGATACTTCATTTTTTTTAAAAATTCCATCACGCCATCATATAGCTGCATCGCACAAAGGAATGTATCCCAGTAGATATTATACATTTCAAATGCAACGCTAAGCTGTGAGAATTTCATCTGTTCCACGAAATTTTGAAAATACAAAAGCCGATGATGCCCTGCGGCTACGTCGCCAAGCCTGCTCTTTATATTTTGCTTTGCAAGTTGATAAACATCGTAAAATTGCTGTTTTCCAATCTGCATAACACTACAAGTAAATTCACACAAAGCCTGATTTGCCTTGTCATTGCATGAATCATAATTATAAAGTGTATTGTCCAAATCAAAAATTCCGGCTCTATATTCCATTTGAACTCCCTTTCTATTCAATCCCCTGCATTTTTATACTAATCAAATACAGAATAATTAATTTAATTACACCAAGGCACTCGTCCGATTCATCCAACTCACTTTTCGTAATCTCATACAGCTGTGGGATAATATTGTTTGCTAATTTAGCAAAGGGAATCTGCGCTGTACTTGATTCGTTCAATCCGATTGTAAGCACTTGTTTATTTAAATCCTCTGTAAAATCAAAATCTACTTTCATTTGATATTTTGACAATTGGTACAATAGCGGTTCAATGTCTACGGAAGCACTAACCGTTATTTTTAGCCAAATACAAACTTTATAGCTAGCATCAAATTTTTTTGGCAAATGCGGGTCGAAATATCGGATAATCAAATCCGCATACTCCCTTTGTGGCGCAATATAGGACTCTACATCACCCTTTCTTGCTTCTATTTGCTGTATAATTTTTTCTAACGTATATCCCCTAGTTTGGGTATCTCTTTTGATCTTCCAAAATGCCTGAAGTTCCGGGTCTGTATCCATAAAAACTTTTAAATCTATCAGCTTGCGCATCTGTGGCAAATAGAAAGAATGCAGCCCACTGATCAGGATAAAACGTTTTGGTCTAATCTTGATTGCTTCCGTAAATTTTCCGGTATCATGATTATAATCCACCCGAAAAATAGAATTCCCATTTTTCAATGTCGCTATGTCAATCGCTTGACGATATAAATAATTTGCCTTTGGATCCAAATGCGTAAAATAATCCCACATTTTTTCATTGCGCTCCCATTTATGATCCCCATCGCCCTCAATTGGAATTAGTTTTGTATCACCCAACATATCCTTGATATTTTCAGCAAGCATCGTTTTACCACTGCCGCTGTCGCCCGATATACCAATTATAAAAGGGTTCGATTTTCTTTGATAAAATTTATTTTCAATAATGCCAAGTTGGTAAACGATAACTGTGGAACTGATTAGAAAACCTTCCATCAATGTAAAAACTATATTTTCCATAAAAATATTTTTAATTTTCAAAAATCCCATAGGTACATTTAAAAAATAAAGGTCAGTGTAGGTTTGAATACGGAAGACAACAAAATAAAGCAAGCAAAAAAAGTTAAGTCCAATAAATACAATAAGATTTTTATATTTATTTCTCCCTGTCTGAATAAAAAATATTGTTATATATGGAACAATCCAGATATACCAACCCGGCATCGGCAATACAAATATGAGGATAACGGAAAACCCTATGCCACAAAAGCTTAAGAAAAGCTCTGTATTTATACTATCAGACAGAAAGAACTTACTATAAACAAAGATCAAAGCCAAAAGCGGCAATAGAAGCTTTGTTTCTAAAAACGGAAAATAAATTTGCGTTAAAATATTTTGTTCTGCATTAAGCAGGACATTTTGCAAAAACCCCATCCCCGAAAAAGGAATGACTACAACGATACATAAAACAGCAACAGAACCAAAGCTAATGATAGATCGCTTTATCCCATGTTTATTCAGAGAATACAAAAACAAAATAGGCAAAATTGCCAAAACATGCTGTTTAGATAATATCGCCGCACTGAAAGCCAGTACAAAAAAAATGAAATACAAATATGTTTGTTTCTGTTTGTTGTCTTTTGTCAAATTTTTATTCGCATAAATCAAAAAATAAACAGCCCCTAATAAAAGCGATGTTGGAATAATATCTAATTGCCCATGCATGTAAGAACTATAAATAATAATAGGTGAAGCAAAGTATAAAATACCAACATATCTGCGTTGGCTCGGGTATAGTTTTCTTAAAAAATATAGACCTAGCAAATCAAAAAATAAATTTGGCAATTTAAATATGATATTGGAAACAAAGATATTCTGAATATGAAAGATATGGATCAACGTCATTCCGGCACTTTCTATAAAAAGCATCATAGGCGGATAAGGAAATGAGGAAGGCAATCCGTTTCTATAATAATATTCATAAGGATTGCCATTTGCCGTTCCATCAATAAATGCCTGTACAAATGGCATAAACAGCTTTATTTGATAGTCTGATGAAAACAATCCCATCAAGATTATCTTTACAATGATAAAAACTAGTACAAACCAATAATATCTGTCAAATTTAAAATTCATAAATCTATTTTTAGCATTCATTTTATCCTACATTTCTCCACAGAACGATATTTCAAAGCTCACTTCTATTTCCTATATAGTCATTTCCATTATAAAATTCATGCCAATATTGATACGTTTTCATATATTTCTCATATTCCTCCGGTGTTCCCCAGCAAAGATATTGTTCTAGCTCAAACACTTTGACACGGCCTCCCAAGTCCAAAATATGCGCCATCACTTGATCTACATAGAATTCATTGTTGATCCTGTCATTTTCTTTGATCATTTTTTCAGTCGCCACAACAAACAATTCGCCTGATTTAAACCAAAACGTTCCTACAACTGCATGGTCATTTTTAGGGGTATCTGAAATGGCCTTCTTAATTGATGTCCGCAGTACATTTTCATCGCTATCCGTAACCATCCAACCATATGCATTCGGGTTTTCTAGTACAGCCTCATTATTACGAAACGTAAAAACCATCGCATCTGCCTTATCTTTCTGTGCCAGAAACTTTTCAGCAGTGTAAATCATTCCATTGTCACAGCTGGCAATCAATAGTTCTTCCTTGCTATTAATTTCATCTTTTGCAAGCAGGCAAGTTGAAGCTTGCCCTTGCGTTAAATGAGTTGTTGTAATAAATTTAGCGCTTGGGAAATGTTTTTGTATTTCTTCTTCTACACGATCATCTTTATGGAAATCACGATCGACATAAAGTAAATTGTAATTTTTTTCGCTTGCGCAAAGAGCGTCAAATGTAGCACAAACCGCCATTGGATACTCTTTGCCCGTTTTATGGTATACAACTGGTAGAATCGGTTTATGAATTTTATATCCTACATCAGAAAAGCGTTTTCCTTCTCCTGCCATCGGAATTAAAATGTTCATCCAAGTGCCTCCTAATAATATTCGTCCATATAAAATATATGTGTAAACAAGGATCAAGTTTTAATGGACATCTCTTAATTTGACTGTTTCACAATATTGATCCAATTGATATATTCATTTAAATCTTCCGGAGTACCCCACTGACAGAATTTTTCAACGCATGTCGGAATCCATACGCTAAGACCGTCTGCAACCATAAAATTGTATGGCAAACTTGCATAGTATTCGCCGTTAATCGAAACTTCAGCATCTACAAGCTTTTGACAATATTTTTTAAGAAGTTTCCCCGTTTTAAAATAATAGGCACCTGGGGAATGTTTCGCTTTTGTTTTGTCTGCTTCAAAGCTGAATTTTTCTTGAATTTTAATTAAATTCTCATTTTCATCCGTTAAGCACGAAGCATATACGTTCTTCTCTTTCATCAAATGTGGATGGAAACCTGTATAACAAGGAACACAGCCTTCGCAATTTCGCTCGCTAAGTTTGCTTTTAAAATTAGCATAGTCCCATGTCATGTAGAAATCGCAATAATTAATAATACAAGGCTTATCATCCTCAATAGAATTCTCTGCTCGAAGCACATCAGCAACCGGTCCTTTTTTTGCCCAATCATCAATCACAAAAATTTCCGCAGTTGGTGCAATTTCCATTAGCCGTTTTTCCATCATTTCATCGTTATCCAACTGCTCTTTCCTGCATATGAACAAAAAATCCGTTTCGTCTTTGTATATGCCCTTTACGATCCACTCAATAATCGGCTTGCCTCCAACCGGTATAAATGGTTTTAATTCTTTATACCCTGCCGCCACAAACCTTGACCCATACCCTGTCATTGGAATAATTATTTTCATTGCTTAAATTCCCCGCTACGCCTATATTTTTCTGCATCCCAATTGATAAGAAAACTTTGTTCTTCATCTGTAAGATATTGTATTTCGTTGGCAGAATCCGCTAAAAATACTTGTGCACTAAAACTTAATACACTTTCAATCTCCTTCACTTTCGAACTATTTTCGCCACATATAAAACAGCTGTTTTTATACCATATAACCACCGGAATACCATCGCTTTGCAAATATTTTGATAGTTCTTGTTTGATATCATCGTTGCTAATAACCAACGGTCGCTTTCCACAATACACCGTGCAATCAGGGCAAAAATCATAACGCCACATTCCAGATGCAGCCGCTTTTTGTATCTGCACATCATTACTGTAATGGACAATTCCTGTTTGCATTTCAAACGATTTTAAATAATGATAAATTGTAGTAGAATCATGGTATGCTTTAAAATCTAGCTTTAAATACTTCTCTATTGTTCGCAGAACACTTTCCGTTTTCTCGATCACTTCTATAGAAGTTTCCTCACTCACAATTAAACCATGATTCTGCAAAAAAATCAACTCAACATCTTGAATGGAATTAAATTGGTTGTTTTTTCTTTTTATTTCCTCATAAGTTTTTTTAGCAAGTTCAATCCCCGGCGTTGTATATTCTACAAGCAATGCTGTTGGAAACAGTTTTCTCAGAATTATATCCCAGTTTTCCCTACAAGCGATTATATTCACCACGGTAGGATGCGTATGCAGGGTAAATCTTTTGCCAAATGCATGTAAAAAAGTTTCAATAGACGACCTTGAACCACTCACCAATGCTTCCGCCAGTAGTTCTTTTTCAGAACATGTAACTATATTTTTTTCAAACCTATCTATAAAATAGTCCTCAATTTTTTTGCAATTGACGACCGAGTATCCTTGTTCAAAATTTACATCTGATAATTTATATCCTGATGCTTTAATATACATTGTTCCATCATCGCATTTTGCGGATGAATTTCCTCCGCCTGCCTGAACAAGATCCTCCCTCATCCCTGCATAGTTTGAAATAGCGATAAAGCCTTCCATCGAATCCATATCCCTCACCTCATTTAATATGAGAATGCTCAAAAACTCTGTATGCCTTGCATTCTCTAATTATTAACAAATTATAAAAAAATATAAATCTATTTTTTATAATAACATAAAATGTATAAATAGGCAAGGTTGCATTTCCAGGTTAAACTTATCTACAATGACAACCTTGCGTTTTCTGTGCCCAAAGAAGGTTCTAATATGTGGATTGATTTTTGGTCCATGCCTAACACCTGTTTATAGACAACAATATAGCTCCGATTCCGCCCATCCATCACTTTCTTCATACTCATCCATCAATGTCGGGAAGTAATGGTTCTGTCTTTTTAAGAATTGGGCGATCTTCTTATTCAAATGCTTTTTTAGCTCTCTCTGCTCCACACGTGTCATCTTTTGCCCAAAAGCCCAGGTTCGGCACAAGTATCCCAGTTTACGCTGTCCACGACTTTATGCCTTACATTGTCATAGACAACAACATTAAATCCACGCTCATTTTTGCTATATTCTTTTCCATCTATCACAACAGAGCTATTATTGCCGCACTCCGCGCCGGCACTTTTAACGGTGAACTGCGCTCCGTCCAAAGTATAGCTGCTAAATCCTAGTGCATCGTCGAGGTTGTTTTCGCCTTGTGACATCTTCTCATACATTACGCTGCCGCCGTTTTTAACGCCTATAAAGCTGTGCCTGTAATTTTTTTGCCTGTCAAAATCAGACAAGAACCCCATTTGGGAAAATTTCTGGCATAGCTCGTCATCAAAAGCATTGACACCTTCGTCTTTGACGGAAAAGAAGATGGTACAGTCATTGCCGTTGGCTGTGTTTATCATGTCTTGAAGATAGGCTTTCATATCATTTTCCATTTGCAGGCGCTCAACTTCAACCCAGTGGCTGTAATAAAGGGAATCTTTATCAAGCTCTTTATAGGCGGCATTGCCTCTTTTGTCTAAAAAAGCCTGATTTTGGGTTAGAATTCTCCCTAAATAGCGGGTTTGCTTTATTCCGCCGAACGTATTGGTATGAACGGTATCTATGTTATCGCTCGCGTAGTTAAGTCCTGCAGCCTTCATTGTTTCGGACAAGCAGAAATCTATATACTCCAATCTTTCAGCAGTTGCTATTTTTTGTATGGCGTTATGTGCAGCGACATCCCACCCATAATTAAGCGTTGTATATAAAACCACCTTAATTCCTTTTTCTTTGCACAACCCGATTATTTTCATAATATATTCGTAGTCTTGCTCATGAAGTTCCTTCACGTCTGCATTAGTTTCTGTTATCCCAAGGTATTCCACACCGACTGCTCCTGTTTTCGTTTCAAACCCTCGAAAAACCAAGTCATACGCTTCATCGTCTAGTATAAACGAACCTTTCACTAATCTTTTCCAGTTAAGGTGATATTTTATAACGGGAAACAGATAGCTTATAACAGGATCCATATCTTCATCTTTGGTATGATCTATGATACCATCAAATTTTGCTTTGGTGAATGGCATCGTATCGAATACCTGCCGAAAATTTTCTTCTAGGCTTGTACCGCTGACTTCAAGAAGGACGGCACTCGGCGTTTGCTTTACCAGCAATTCTTTCAAAAGATAGTAGCTCGCCTTTTTTGGCTGGTTACCTGTGCCAAATCCGTAGGCAGATATTCCGTACTCATTCCACAATTCCATTGCCGAAAAACTGTGACAAGTCGAACCGCCAAAAGCTGCGATATCAAGCGAATTGTCCAGCAATTGCGGCATTTCGTAAATGACTTTTTTAGCCATATGCCAATAGACGTCTTCCGGAAGCGCTATCGGTGCGGCCACTACAGTCAAAACAAAGCACAGGGCTATGAAAATCATGCATTTAAAGAAATGGCATCGCTTTTTTGTTTTCATTTCAGCACCTCCAAATAGCCCACACTGTAGTTGCCATCGCCGGAGTGTGGCTGGATCCGTATGCTGTCAAAATCCCCGCTGAGCGGCATTTCCTGTACGCTTAGCCCTGCTGGGGCGCCATTAGGCTTGACTTCGTAGAATGCGACAGCCTGATCCTTTTGGCACAGGGTCACATTGTAATAGTCGCCGCTGTCTAGTGCTATAACAAGCCCGCTTGCGTGCTGCATTTTAGAAAATTCCACTTTCAGGACGGTATCTTTTGGAATAGCCACATTGCCCTTTTCATCCCACGGGGTGCCGGCCGTTTTTACTTGTGACAGTTCTTCCGCCTTTACCGTTGCTATGTTGTGGACAATTGTCCTGTTGACCCCAAGCCCCGCATCATAGGTATCAAACGCCGCGCTGTCAATTACCTTGTTCGTTTCGTTGTCGTAGACTACAAAATTAAGCCCGCGTGTATTCACGGCATAATCCACCCCATCTACGATAATTACGGCGTTGTCCCCCGCAAGTTGACCTGCACTGTGCAGGATATAAGGTGTACCATCCGACAGCTACCCATCTGCGGTTATGCTGTTGGCACTTTCAGGCTCGCTGATTTCTTCATACAGCAGGCTTCCGCCGTCTATTGCGGCAACGTAGGAGCTTTGGAACCTGCCTTTTAAGTCTGTGAGTCCAAATGCGGACAGCCTATAGAGTAGATCTTCATTTAAGCCCGTAGTCGCCTCGTCCCTAATGGCGATCAGCACGGAATAGCGCGGGGTATTTATCGACTCTAGCCACTTGCTAAGCATGTCGCCGTGTTTAACTTTGCTTTCGAGGTAGTTCTGGTAGACGCTTTCATAGCGGTCGTTTAATTTAAAGCCACGCTGTTCCCTGCGGTCTGGCAGCCCATATTTTTCCATGAGGACGCCGCTAAGCCACTTTGTGTACTTCTCCGCCCCGTACATCGTCAAATGCGCACCCATTGCAAAGTCGCCTAGACCAATACCGATTTCTTCTATATACCCGCTGGCGTCAAGATAGTCATACCCCGCTTTTGTGACCTCGTCACGAATAAAATTATTGTAGCCGTAGCCAGTGTCTACGTCATTAGGCGAAACCATAAACAATACCTTGCCGTCAAGGCCTTTGCAGACTTCAAAAACCTTGTTGAGGTTTTCTATATATGCCACTCCGGGATCGTTAGGGGCAACGACCAGCGCTTCCTTTCCTGCTGGAAGTTTTCCGCTGTTCGTCATGTACATATTCCAACCCATAAAATCCATGTCTGCAGGCACAAAATCGTTTCTGCTCAAATTTTTCCATCTGCCGTGGAAATAGCCGAGCGGGAAATAGCCACTCATTTTTTCCTCGTCCGTATAAGTTTCCAGCAAACCCTTCGCTGCACCCAACCTATTTTGGGAAAGGCGCAGATTGACAATAACACTTTCAGCCGCCGCAAAATCGTCTGAAAGCTGCCCCATCAGGCGTTGAACGTCAATGATGTACACACTCGGTTTTTTAATGCTCGCCTCTTTTAAGAGGTAGGGCATTGCGTCTGCAGGAAGCGCCGCCGAACCCATCAGCTGCGAAGCCACACCATTTTCGTGGTAGGCCACGACTGGATTAAAGTTCCAATTAGTTGAACTTGCGCCCATGTATACGACATCTACTTCATTCGCCGAGGCGCTATAGAAATCTTTGAATGAAAATTTATAGTCATTCTTACCGTTAGCCAAAACCGTGGATATTAGGGTGGTCAACAATACAAGTGCCGCCACAAACCCAGTAACCTTTAAACCTGCAATAAGCTGTGCTTTTCCCATAGGCTTCACCACAGGCACGGTAGCTTTTTGGTTTGATATAAACTTCGTTTTTCTCATAAACCGTCAAAACCCTCCATATATGAAGTCCGCCATGTTGTATCCTGACCCATAGCAGCCAAGTACCAGCACGGCGAAAAACAGCGCAAGGTACACCATCCACCGAAACGCAAGATTTTGTTTCGCGATTAGTTGGCGGACGCTCCCGTATTTTCCCTGCAGCATCGACACAATCAGCACAACGATAAGCCCTGCCGCCATCACGTCAAAGTCTTTGCGGTCAAGCCCAAGCTCAAAAAGCGTGTCGTCGAACAGCACCCATGGATTCCACTGCGTAAACAGTGTTTTCCAAGCGGCAAAGCCGTCAAACAGGCTCTCCCTCCTCCCAAAAGACACTGCGAGCGAAAAAAGGCAGAAGGAGCGTGTCCTCTGGAATAATACCCAGGAGTAGCACTGCGTATTGATATGCAAAGTTTTGTTCATCATTTCCAATTGCGGTTTTAGTATCAGCCCACCGACAATCATGATAAAAAAGAACAGCCCTGAGGAAAACACGAACTTCCAGGTGCCGCCGTGCCAAAACCCGACACAAAACCAGACGATAAGCATACCTATATAGGTAGGTATGTCTTTTGCCGCCTTTTTGCCGAACCGGTTTTTGCAGGACTGGCGGATTTTGTTTAGCCAGTCCGATTTAAGCGTCGGGTAGAGCACATAGTCTTTTAGCCACACCCCAAGCGTAATGTGCCAACGCCTCCAAATTTCCGATAAGGTCGTCGCCGAAAAGGGGCGGCTAAAGTTTTCCGCAAGCGGTATCCCAAACATTTCCGAGATTCCGATCACAATATCCATGCAGCCTGAAAAGTCCATATAAAGCAAGGCTGTATAGGCAAACGCGCCGAGGAGGACGAGCAGCCCCACATAGAGGTCTTCCTGCAGGGGCAGGGGCTTTGTGTCGTAGATCGTGCCGACAACAGCCGCAAGCCGCTCCGCAATTACGAGCTTTTTAAACAGACCCCAAAAGAAGCGTTGAAGCCCGAATTGAAAACGCTCCAAGCTCCACGACACCTCGCCGAACAGTTTGTCTTTCATATCGTTATACCTTGAAAACGGCCCGCTTGTCATATGCGGGAAATACCCTGCAAAGGCCAGCATTTTCAGTGGATTTTCCTGCGGTTCGGCAATGGTTCCCCACCGGACATCCAGCAGATAGCTGATATTTATCAGCGTGAAATAGCTTATGCCAAAGGGGGCCACCCACTCGGGCAGTTCCCAGTAGGTCTTCAGGCGAAAAATATGGGCAAAAACGTGCTCGCCCTCTACAAAAAACACGTTTTCCTTGTAGGCAACCAGTACTAGGAGCAGGACAATAATGGTGCAGCCTGTTAGAAAGGTTTTCTGTTTTTCGGATTTCATGTGTTTCAGCTTGATTGCCACACCCCAGACAGCAAGTGTCATTGCGGCGAATATGCCGTAGAGCATAAAGTTCCAGCGCGTACCAATCAGTACAAATAGAACGCTTGCGCAAAGCAGCACAGCCCAGCGTATTTTTGAGTGGCATATCCAGTAGACAATCATGGAAACAGCTGTGAATATGAAAAATGGCAATGTTACGATAGACATAATATTATTTTGTCCTCCGTGCCTTGATCATCTCCACCATTTCGCCGACATTCTTCATCGCAGCAACCTCTCCCATTGAAAATTTCATACCAAAATAATCCACAGCCGGTAAACGCGAGAACATAGAAAATTCCGTTAAGTTTCGTATAAATTTTGTTCATTAGAATTATCTCCTTCATTGTTTTTGCAGTAGTTCTAAGGCAGCGCCCCATGTTCTTTCCCTAGCAATGAATTTAGAACATTACCCAAAATCTGTTTATCTGCAAAGCCTATGCCCCTCCTGTTACAGGTATGTTCTGGCCGGTTACAGTGTCCGCGCCAGAAGACAACAAAAATTCAAACGCCGGAGCAACGTCAGATGGCGTAAGCAGGCGTTTAAGCGGACTTGCAGAAGCATTTATTTCTTTGACTATATCCGGTATTTTCAAAAACTTTGTATCCATCATAGAGGGCGAAACGGCGTTCACCGTCACGCCTTTTCTTGCGTATTCGGCGGAAAGACTCTCCATAAGCCCAGACAGTGCATGCTTTACACAGGTATATGCTGTTAAATATGGCTTCGCAGGTTTCCCCATCATCAGTGACGACAACATAAAAATCACCTTGCCACACTTCGCTTTTGTCATTAGTGGCACGAAAGCCTGACAGCACACAACAGCACTTAGAAACGTAATCGCCAATTCGGTTTCAAATGACTTCCTGTCAGTTTTACCAAATCTTACATCCACGCTACTACTATTGCTACTACTAAGGTGCACAAAATGCTCAGGTGCAAGCCCTCGTTCAAGTACCATTTGCACAAATTTGTCAGTCTGTTTTGCATCTGCAAAGTCCGCTTGCAACGGTACAATCCTATCGCCGAATTGCACATTCAGGTCTTCGATAATTGCAGTTGAACTGTGGTAATGGCAAATTATCGTATCATAATTGTTTGCGACGTGTTCAATCAGACATTTTCCCACATCGCTGCTTGCGCCGGTGACGAGTAAAATTTTGCTCAATTAGTCACACCTACTTTCATTGTTTCGCGCAGAATTTTTGTTCCAACAGAATCGGTAATTGACACTTTTATGATAATGTGCCTGAACATATCATTCTTTTCCACAACCTTGCCGCATACGGTAAGGTTAACGCCGCTATGCCAAACTAACGGCTTGGCAAACTTTACCCCTGTTTCATAAATCAGGCTTTTCTCGCCGGGCAGATACATTCCCGCAAGTGCCGACAAATATGAAGCCGTAAGCATGCCGTACACAACCCGACCGTCATAGCCACTTTTTTTTGCGTAGCTGTCATCGCAATGCAACGGATTGTCGTCACCCGTAATTTTGCGGAACATTTCCATATCCTCGGCAGTAATCGTGATTTCAAAACTTTCCTCCTGCCCGATGGCAATATCATCATAGGCATAGCTTTTCATTTTGCCGTCCTCTTCATGATAATGTCAACGGCTTCACCGACGTTTTTCATTCTGGTGACTTCACTCATAGAGAACTTTATTCCGAACTCCTCCTCCCAAGCAACAACGAGGTTGATATGTTCCAAGCTGTCCCAGTCCTCAATGTCTCCAGCGGTCGTAACGTCCGTAACAGTTATTGTGTCATCGTCAAAAACCTCGCGGAATACTTTGTTTACACGTTCGTAAGCGGTTTTCCTGCTCATAATCTCATTCTCCTTATCTTTAAATTTAGTCATTTAGCAAAGTTCTAAATTAATTGATTCGCATTATAATCCATCTTTTGTGTTCAACAAGGGAGCAAAAAACAATCCATCAATATATTTTTTAATATGGGGTCAAGTCTCCTTGTGGGATATGGGGCAGCACCTCATGATCTTATCCATTTTTGGGTGTCATATCCCCCTCCCGTTCACGTCAATCGTTTTGCACCGGCGGCTGTACCCGTCAATGGGCAGCGTCCACACGCTGCTGCCGTCCGCATCCTCGCTGATTTTCGCAAAGCCCATAAGCCCGTAAAGCCCGCAGACCATTGCGTTCTTCGCCGTTTTATAGTAGTAGTCGCGAAGTTCGGCTATTGCGCGTTCCTGCGATGCCAAAACCAGTTCGTCAAGCATCGCGTCCTCCATTTCCCGTTTCAGCACACGGCACGACATCAGCCACAGCTCAATATGGAGCGTCGCCTGCTGTATATGCCCGATTACTATGGATACCACGCCGTTGTCCCCGAACTTGTCCGCAAGCCTGCCGCACAGCGTAATGCGTTCCGCATCCACCGCAGCGGCCTCTATTTCGGGCTGCGTATAGCGTCTGGTCGTAAGGTTGAACTGGTTGCTTTTATTTGTAAGCTGTGCAACCCTCGACAGGTACAGCGGCGCAAACGGCTTGATATCGGCAACCATTTCAAGCGACAGCAGGTATTGCGTATAGTCGGTAAAGCGTCCCTGCACTTTCACCCTCTCGGCATTCTGCCTGTACTGCTCGTTGCGGTTTCAGTCGTCTCCGGACAAATTTGTAGCCTCAAAATACCCAGCGCGGTCGATTGCGTAGATATAGTGCTCCGGCCTAGCCAGCTCCGGCACAGCGACGCCTGGCAGCTACTGTCTGACGATTTCGCGCTCCGCAGGGTTGTCGTCTACAAATACAAAGCTGTCCACGCCAAGCGACAGTTCCGCGGCAATACCCGCAAGGTTGTCGCTTTTTGGCTCCCAGTTTGCCTTGACAAGTATAAAGTCGTCGGGCGTAAGCGTACTGTCGAGGCGGTTCAGGCCTAAAAGCGCGTTCCCGATGTCGTTCTTGGAATTGACGTTTAGGATTACGCCGAGCTGCCTGTGGGCTTTTAGATAGCCCTGGAACTCGCTGAACGCCTGCCCTTTTGAGGTCTCCTGCCCGATTTCTATGCCCTCCGCCCCATCGTCGCCGACAACGCCGCCCCACAGCGTGTTGTCGAGGTCCAGCGCAAACGCCTTCTTGTTTTTTCCGAACAGCGATTTCATGATATTCGCCACATTGTGGCACAGGTACGACACCGCCGGCAGCGCAGGCGAATGCTTGTACATATGCCAGTAGAACGGGTCGCTCCACTCGCGCAGCCCATAGTCCGCAGACTGCCAGTTGATGTCGTTGATATAGAAATTGGCGTGGGCATCTGCATACCCCGCAAATTTAAGGTTCAGGCGCGCAACAAAATTGACGCGCCCGCACGGGTCGCTCGCATCCTTGTTCCCAAGCAGGCGGTAGGGCGGGTACTCGAAGTTGTTCTGGATGATCGGGCAGCCGTAAACCTCCGATAGGCGCCCCCACATGGCGTGGAACCTGTCAAACTCCACATCCAGCCGCCCATCGGCCTCCTCCGCGCCGTCCGCTATCTGCGGGAACCTAGAGATATTGCAGCTGGACGTATGGATGTAGATTATATCGGGCCTAAACGCTTCAAGCTGCGGGTTCGGGAACATGGCATCCTGCCTAATACTGCGCGTATTCGCTCTCGTAAAACTCACAGCGTATGCCGTGGTTTAAGAGGAAAAGATCCAATACGTCTTTAATGTCGTGGGTAGTTGAGCCGCCGAGTATCGCAATGCGCCTGTCAAGCCAAACGTCTGAGCCGGCAAGCAGCTCACGCCGAAGCCGTTTTCGTTTTGCAAGTATCTGCTTCGCGTTAAATGGGTAGGATAGCATGTCCTTTCTGCTCCTCTCAAAATTTAACTCTAAAAAGGTACACCTTTATAGATTGGACTACCTCTTAGATCAACCTGTGAGGCTGTCCGAAAACTCCCAAAATTAAATTGAAAAATACATAGTACCCAGCAAATGAATACACTATATACAGTGTATTCATTTGCTGGGTACTATGTGGTTTTCGCTTAGGGTATTTTGAATCTCAAGCAATTTTCCGGATTTTTTGCCATGATAAAATTTCGCCCCTTCTACGTCTTTTTCATTCATTATTAGCAGAAATACGGCAAAACTGCACGCCTTTTTGAGTTTGTAATAATTTTTTAATTTTATAAGTTTGACCTGAGTATTTCAAAAATCAACTAGACAATAAAAAATTAACATGATAGAATGGACTTGAATATATACGAATGAGAGAGGAAATTATCATGAATCATCTGTCAGCTCTGTTTCTTGCCCACAAAAAGTCTGTCAATTGCGAGCCTCACAAAAATCAGCGAAGTTTTCAGAATTTTTTTCAAATTAGTATGATCGTTACTTTTTGCACCAGTTTATGCTTCATGTTCATTATAGCCTCCACTGTGAATCCCTATAGTGATATTGAAACGATATATGCTCCCTTGGAATTGAACACTTATGACAGTAATCTATTTCCAGATAACCCCGACGTAAAAGCTTATGTCGAACATGGTGTAATTTCTCCTAAATATATCATGCAGCATTTTGTTGCATGGCTGATGCAGCTAGGCTTGCCTTGGGCTAATACTCGTTTCGTATATTCGATCATGTCTATCGTCATTATATCGTTTGCTTTTACGAATATATGCTACCAATTAAAAGTAAACCACCCAATTATTTGCGTTTTATTTTTGCTAATAGGAATGTTAAGTAATTCTACAAATGCAGAAATTGCCTTATTTGGCTTTTTTGATGACATTGGGGTAATTGGCGGTTCTTTGCAATTGAGTTATGATATTCCATTTTTAGCAATATCCTTTTGTATTGGCAAAGAGAAAAAATGGAATGCCGGCATCATTTTCTCTGCTATTGCAATGCTTATACATCCTCATGAATCATTCTATGGCCTTTGTATCATCGCTATTTTATGGCTTATCGATGGCATTTCTAATAAAAGATTTAATTTTTGCATATGGAAAGGAACCATCGTCTGGATCATAGCTACGATAATTGCCATGGCACCTAATATGATCACGGATTTTAGCGACCTAACACCCATTGAATACCTCGAAAATTATATCACATATCGGTATTCTAGACATCTCATAACCGCAACTTTTGATAAACGGCTCATTGTTATGCAAGGATTGATTTTCATATTTTGCGGAATCGTATTGTGGTGTCATTTTAATAAAAGCAAATATAAAAAAAGTATAAGGTTGTCCTTGATATTTTTTCCTGCTACTTTTCTGTTCGCACTATTATTTATGCATCTATTTACGGATATTTATTGGATCGAATTCGTCCCTAAGATGTTTGTAGCAAAATACTTTAAATATGTATGCTTTATATACCTTATCGGACTTATGATATATCTTGACCAAAAATTATCTAATAAAAACATTTACATTGCCACTTTTTTATTTATTTCGGTATGTTTTGTTCATGGCATCTTAATTGCCACTTTTGCGATCGCTGTTTTTGAACTTGCTCTCCTTCGCAAGCTTATAAAAAAATGCAACTTTGAAAACAATAAACTTCCTTCAACACATTTTGAAATAAATTTAAGATTTTGTATATTTTTTGGTGTTTTAATCATAATTACAGCATTTTTGACCTATTTTTATTTAGGCCGTGACCTGAATTTTGTGATGGCAAATATATATTATCTTGTATTGATTGCCATGGCAATACCATTACAGTTGCTGATGAATCAAAAAATATCGATAAACACCCCCAACAAATTTATCTATGGGACTGTCATTTTTTTACTCATTTTTTCATTGACAAGTCACTTAGATATTACTGTTGCAAATTCAAGCGATACAAATGATGTGAGTAAAGCTATTCATTTAAGAAGTGCCAACAATATGCTAGAGACCCGATACGGAGACGAACTTTATCATCTTGCTACCAAATTCAATGAATCTACCAACCCAAATGACGGATTCGTTGTTGATACTACCCTAAATTGGCTTGAAGGTCCATGGGTTTCTATGCTTTCAGAACGCGACTGTTATTACACGAAAAACATCGTCCCTTCTACTATGGCTGGTGTGTCTGATTGGCTAAATCGATTCGATAAACTAAATCGCCTAGGTCTTTTTAACCAAAAAACACCCGATGAACTATTATCATTTTTAGATGATATCAATTACCAATACATTCTGATAAAAGGAGTGCTACCCGCTTTAGATAATTCTAATAAATTCAAATTGTTTTTACAAGAAGGAGATTTTGTAATTTATAAAAAGCTCACATAAAATATACGACAGTTCCATTATGTAACGATCATACATCATATTAAAAGATTTGGAGAAAATAGCATGAGTAATAAAACAGTCCCCCCTCACATTTCCAGAAACATTGTTTTTCACCATATATTGTTTTTTTGTTTATTTTCTGTGGTTTTCGTAATCTTATTTTTATTGCTAAATAAATTTTTATTTTTCATAAGTTTAGCCTCAATATTCATTACTGCAATCATAGCTTCGATCATCATTGCCATAATTGCTACTTTCTTTTTCTATAAATTTCTACCCGATGCTTCCGGTTTCACATGTTTTTTGATCTTTATTACGTATGTATCGCTTTTTCTTACATTTTCTGTTTTTACATCTGTCTTTATAGACAGATCCCTCACTTACCATATCCTTTTTTATACGGTTGAAAAATCCGAACTATCAGAAGATGAATGCGCTGAAATATTTGATGCCCCTGCATACAAAAATCAGCGGCTACACGACATGATAAATGGTCATTATCTCAAAGAAACAGAAAATGGCATGTATGTCCCCACTGCAAAAGCGAAGGTATTTGTGTTTTTTATGTCAAAGCTTGGCAAGTTTTATCGTATAAACGATACTTACGACAATGTACACGATTATATAGAAAAGGCGGTGAAATATTAATGAAAGGTCAAATGAAAATTCAAAAAAACTCTGATCGCATTGTCATTGATCATGTATTGACCGACAATCATGTTCCAGCAATAACCAATGTAGTGATGGTCGTTCTATATTTCATTTATATGATAAAATATTACAACATCTCATACCTTGTGCCTGACTATTATAATTATTTTTCTTTTGCCAAGGTTAATTTGCCTGCAGCGGCTTCCTTTTCTTCTTTATTTTTAGATCTTTCCAGATTTGTAATGCCCTATCCATTAGTCGCCCATGTCCTATGTTTATCAATGTTATCCTTATCCGTGTTTTTCATCAATCTGTCTATTTTCCGTTTTCTTAAAAATGAAAGTGCCAAAATAAAGTTGCTCTTATCTTTATCTACTTATACATGGGGGGTTTGGTATTATTTTTGTGGTAAGTTGTATTATGACTTCCCATTTACATCCATTTCATTTGCAATGGCACTCTATTTGTTAAGCCACGTCCTTGATACAGCCTATCCCTATAAAAACAAGTCAGGAAGCAAGTTGTGGTATGTTTTCTATTTATTGTGTGGATTTACGCTTTCATGGAAACTGTTTAATTTATTCGCTGTTTTTGGAATTATTATTCTGGCATTATTGTGGCGAAATGAAAACTTAAAGGGTATTATCCAATCTATTTCGCAATATTTCTATTTCTTTTTATCTTTCGCGATGGGTTATATATTAGGTATGTACCATCTTTTGACTGATTTCCAAGAAACACTCAATGGTATACGAGGCTATCCTGTTGAAGCAAACCATTTAAAATTTGTAGGTCATTTTTTTCAAGTTGATTTTACTAAATTCGTTTGGGATCATGTTACAGACTCTTCCTTTTCAACTGGCATCTTTTTTATCTTATCATTATTTATACTGCTTGCTCTCCCATTCTTATTTGTGAAGAAAAAGCTGTATGCTTTATTGGGGACTTCGTTTCTATTTTTATATTGCCTTTATATAAATATGCTTTCACCTGGATATGAATGGCATGGATTTCCATTCGGGCTGTTTTTGCTTGTATTTTTCATCTTCTGTTTTATGGAAATGCAGAAGGAAAAGCCTCAAAATATCAGAATAGCTTATAAACTCATCTCTGTAATGTTTCTTATTCAGATATGTAATAACTTTGGATATTATATACCCATGCAATCTGTACTTCATTCCTCCATTTATAACGCAATTGATGCTGCTTATCTTAATCAGGGCGTAATATTTGACAAAATATCTGATTTCACTACGCAAAAAAATATTACTGGCCACGTAAGGGTTGCAGCTAATATATACAGGTCTAAGGGGACTCCAAGTAATTTTGAACTCCAAGTATTTACAGATGAAAGGTTTACTGCATTAAAAACAAATGAGCCAATTTTAGGGAATATATTTATAGAAATGAAGCCGAAAGCTGATTTTAAAAATTATTATTTAAGTGGTTACTGGGATAAAATAAATGATTTTAACAAATCAAGGTTAACTTTGAATGATAAAGTTGCTACTGTGATTTATGACTGTGAAGAATATAAAATTACCTTTTATGAATAATCAGTGAATGAAGAAGATATTATCACCTTGTCATAGCACCTTCTTCATTTACACCGTCTTCCTCCTATACTCTTGTATTTTTAGTACCTCCACCAAGCAAGCTATGCAACTATCCAAATGCTATCGCTCTTATGGTTTTCTTTCGTATGTTTATCCTATACTCCATTCCTCTCTTCGCTCAATCGTCATCCAACCGTAACCCATACAGGAATCCATTGTCTGTTTCTAATAGAAGTTCATATTGATGGTCATTATAAGATCCATTCTGCACCAGCTGCTTCCTTGAAGCCCTATCCCGTTGATATTGTTCTTGCTGCTCCCCATCCAACGTTGCAATGGCTGACAAAAAGTTATTCTCTGGCAGAAACCCCACTGCCTGCTTATCTAATAGTATATATGCTATATCTACATTTTCATAAGATAATGACCCAAAATCATTCTCTATCATTTTACTTTGTACATTCTTATATTTTAAAGGTGATATCAAGTAGCGAAAACGCACATCTTGAACTAAAGAAAAGGTTTTCGATCGCTCAAACATTGTTTCACGTATTTGCTTATACTCCTCAATTTCTGTTTCCGCACTCACTCTATTCTGATAATACTTCAATATGTTATTGTCCTTTTTCAGCCATACATTTCCCCCCATAAAAGCAACCTGCCCAACAACAAGCATAATGCAAGCCCATTTGATCAGATAACGATGCGGCAAATAATTCAGAGCAAGAACCCCCAAAGACCATAAGCACCCAATTGAGAATGAATATAGTATAACATAAAGAGAACCGTGTTTTATTAATGCACAGAAAATCAATATACTACTGGTAAATCCGCTAGCATAGCAGAAAAAGTCAAAATTTCTTTTTTCTCCACGAAAAGCCATAAATGCCTTGATAAAAACGCCTGTCAGAAGCAAAATAACAATCGGCATAAACGAATAAGCATGTAAAAAATTGTAAATATTGTCAAAAAACGAGACATCGCCCCCTTGTGCAAGCGAAACATATACTTTTATCAAATGAAATGAATCTTTGGCATATTGTGGGGCTATGGGAGCAAAAATAAATGCAGGACTTAAAAGAAAAATACCGATAACAGCCGCAGGAATGAATGCCTTTAGCCATAACACCAAGTTTTTCATGGAAAATGACCAGTTAAACCTAGAAAAAATCAGCAAACCTAAAGTCGGCACAATAATAATTGCTGTCAATTTGGTTGCACACGCTGCCGCCAATGAAAGTAATACATAAAAAAGTTTCTTCCTGTCCATAGCATTTTCTTTCGCAGTCCAATAACATGCTAACATACAGAAAAAAGCTGTCTGCGGAACTGTTCCAAATCTTCCTGCAAAATAGCTGCACGTGGAAAATAACGGAAACATAAATGCAGCGGTAGCTTTTAGATATTCCTCTTTTGTATAAAGAGATGCTAATTTATATGCTAAATACATGCATCCTATCGCAAAAGCCAACGAAATATGACGTGGCAGGATAACCAATGGCAGTTCGATACCTGTTCGTACAAACAACCAATATGCCGGAAAAGTTAACATTTTGATGATAAACCAATAAATCCAGCCATAGCCATACTCATTCATTACTAACCACGAACGAATATCGTTGCTATTTTCGTGATACTGTCGCAACGTATACGAAAATGCAAAATCATCCGTGCTTCTGATCACCAGCGTATCAAAATCCGCACTAATATGGTTTTGCCAGAACACAAACAGCGAAAATAGCACAACAAATACTGTAAAAACATGTGTTACTGTAAAAATTTTAGGGTTTGTATTTGGAACATTCGGTGTTTTTCCGATCTTTCCACTCACTTTATTAAGCGCTGTCACCCCATTCCTGTTTCTTGTACGCATCGCCATTCTAATTTATCCTCCTCACAAATGATAGAATTCTTTATACCACACTCTAATTTTTATCTATACTTATGCACGCTCTCTATATTGACTCTATACGGGATTTACCTATCATTCAATTTCATTTTGCCACGTTTCAAATATATTTTTTCTCATCTCCTCAATTAGCTGCTGTGTCCGTACTTCTTTTCCTTGATCATTGAGATGCCACAGTGTATCATAAAACCATTCCCGAGGATATATATAACTTCCATCCTTGAAATTATTGGAACCTCTAATCCCTGCTTCAAACTCGTTTCCAACAGTTCTATTGATACTCTATCTTCTTGCGTTATTTTCTCTTCTATCCTCGGTGCACAGCTCATATACAATCTACCTCCATTTTTTAACACAAAAGCATTGTACTCATTCCAATACTGCTTCATTAACGGCGACAACAACGTAAAGTCATAATTGCCCTCATAGACTGTTTCTGACACAACACTTGCCGTTCTCGGAAACACAACATCACCCCACTCGTTAAATGCCGCTCTACTATAAGGACCATTTATTTGTGCATTGCCCTCTTTCGTAATCCACAACTTCAATGCACGCTTTAAATATGTTGGGTAGGCTGTAAACATCCGTTCCCAATTGGAAGAATTAATTCCTTTCCACAATTCAAAAGAATTTTCAATTGTAACCCATGCCAATAGTGCATTCTCTATTTTAGCATCTCCGGCATAGCCTGCCGGACAAATAACAACAATATCATCCTTCCCAATATATTCTTTTATCATATCAGTATGAAAAGCTTGTGACAAAGCACCGTGTAGTCCCAAATTAACCACTGGCATCTGAAACTGCTCACTAATTTTTAGGGAATCAATACCAAACGCTACATTGGAATCTCCAATAACAATAATTTTTGGTTCCTCAATTGATTTCAGCAATGCATATTTATCACGAAAAGAGGCGATATATACCGTGGAATACTGTGGCATGACAATTGCAAACAGAAAACCCAGCACCATTACGCCCATAACTAATCCTTTCACTAAGAATACAATGTTTCGTTTCATCTCCGCTCTCCTTAAAATTGAAAATATTTAAACAACTACCGGCTAAAGCCGGTAGATTTGATAACGGCTGAAAGCCGTGCTTAAGGCTAAAGCCTTCTGAAAAGACCACTTGCTAAATAAACTGGCTCTGTGCATAATCCATTCCATACACTCCAAACACCAAGATCACCAGCATCATCACAACATAAACCATCCAACGAAACCACATACCCTGTCTATTAAAAACATCCATGCCATATTTACTTCTCAGCCAATCCACCACCAGTAAAACAATAATACCTGCGATAGCCACGTTAAATTCCGAATGCGACAATCCCATCTGATAAAGTGAATCCCCAGCAAAAAATATCCCCAGATTAAATGTCCCAAACATCCTGCGAATTAAATCCAGCGCTGCACGAACTCCATTGGCACGAAAAAATATCCATGCAAAACATGTCAACAAAAACGTCAGCCCTGCCTGTCCCACCCGAAATAACCATACGTCCTGTTTGATTTTTAAAACTGCCATGACCTTATCCTTGTATGGCTTCACAATTTGTGCCACCACTTGATAAATACCATGTAATCCTCCCCAGACCACATAATTCCAACTCGCTCCGTGCCATAAGCCACTGGCCAAAAAAGTAATCATGGTATTACGGTATTTTTTGATCGTAGAACATTTGTTCCATTCCAATGGAATATAAAGATAATCACGAAACCATGTACTTAGGGATATATGCCATCGTTTTCAAAAATCACGAACGGACACTGCAAAATAAGGTTGATGAAAATTATCCGTTAAGCGGAAACCCATAATCCTTGCAGCTCCAATGGCAATATCCGAATACCCTGCAAAATCACAATAAACCTGAAACGAAAAAAACACGACAGCAGCCGCTATCTGAAAACCCACATAAGATGTACTATCCGAAAAAACCGAATTTACAAAAATAGCTAATCTATCCGCTATGACCAGTTTTTGAAAAAGTCCCCAAGCCATCTATAATAGACCACTTTTAACACGATCATACTCAAATGTATGTTTTTCATAAATCTGATACAACATATCTTTGGAACGGACAATCGACCCCGCCACCAACTGTGGAAAAAAAGAAATAAATAATGCATACCTTAACAGACTTTTCTCCGCCTTGATTTCCCTACGGTATACATCTACCATATATCCAAGTGCCTGAAAGATATAAAACGAAATACCAACTGGAAGCGCAATATCAAAGGAAGTTAATTGCATTTTAACCTCGCCTGCCTTACCTACAAATACAATAAATCTGTTCATACTGTCTACAAAAAGCTGATAATATTTAAAAAAGAACAAAATTCCTAAGTTGATCACAAACCCCATAATTAAAATTAATTTGCACAATATATTTCGTTTTTTTACATCTACCATGCGGCTGACATATTCAATCCCCAAACCTGCCAAATATGTAACAAATGTAGCCAGCACCAATAGCAACACATATTTCGGATTCCATGACATGTAAAAATAGTAACTTGCAGCCAAAAGCCATACCGTTCTGATTTGTATGAGGCAACACAAAATATATGCATACGATAAGTGGAAAAAACGCCAAAAAAGACATTGAATTAAAAAGCATTGTCCTATTGTCGAGTAGTACGTCTCGACTTTCCCTTCTTCTTTATTGTTTGTGTGATGGGGTTGGATGCCACCCCACCACCGAACCATACTCATTCATTACTAACCATGAACGAATATGGTTGCTGTTTTCGTGATACTGTCGCAACGTATACGAAAATGCAAAATCATCCGTATTTCTGAAACAAATAACAGCAGAATTTACCCCACCACATGACAACTGTCACGACAGTGTCTAGGATTAGCTCAGCACTGTTATGTGAGCCTTCTCTTTGATTTTCATAAATTTTTTTATATAACATCCCTAGCTCATCTTCATCTGTTTGTATAGCCTCATACATAGCAAAGCCTATTTTATGCTTCATCTAGCACTTCGCTTTTGTACTTTATCCACTAATTGATCCCAAATACTGATCACCATTTCTTCTTTAAAAAGTAATGTTGCAAAAACATAAACCGCTCCGCTCGCTATAAAACTAATTGCGATTTTCCAAAGTCCTGCCACATACAGATTTTTTTTTAGATAAAGCATCACGCACACGGCCAATATATTTGCTATCACAATTTTCAAGTTATTTTTATTAAGAAATAAGCCCTTGCTCATATCCTTGACCACTCTATATTCTACGATAGTAACAGAACTCACTGCAATCAATGTAGCCAATGCAGCTCCACTTACACCATACACTGGAATCAGCACTACATTACAGATACCATTTACTACCGCACCCACAATCGTTGCAATAACAACCCATTTTTCCCTTCCACTTGGTATTAAAATCTGATTACCGAAATTATTCCCAATTCCGCTAACCACTACTGTAGGCAACAGAATCATCATCGGAAGAACTGCCTCTTGGTAATTATCTCCGGCAAGCACCTGGATCGTCTCAGCTGAAAATATCATAAAATAAGTGACTAATGGAATAGCCAACCACAAAATACAATAAATAGCTTTTCGTTCCAAGCTTTGAATTTTTTGCATCTCATTCGTTGCAAAATAAATACTCATGCGTGGCAGCAATACTGTTCCTAGAGCCGTTACAAGCATCCATAAACAGGTCTGTATTTTTATAGCGGCATTATAATAGCCAACGGCCTCATTGCCTGCCATACTGCCCAGCATAATAATGTCTAAACTAGAATAGATACTGATTGCAATTGTCATCGTAAAAAACATCAGAATTGGCTTTATATGTCTTTTAAATTGATATTCTTCCCACCGAAATGGCTTTGTAATGATATGCTTTTGTGCATTACAAAAATTCAGTATATTTGAACCTGCTAGGGCAAACGTTGTAATTGCAGCATAGATAATATAATCTTTTTTCGTCTGAATCAATGCAAACATCGCGATACATGCCACAAATTTAAAAGCGATAGAGCGAACGGTAATATACCGATACTCCTCCAATGCACTATAAAGCCAATTTACACCTATGACATTTAGCAATAAATTACTTCCGCAAATAAAATAAAGGACTTTTTCATGATACATTGCCTTATTCAAAAACACAGTCACAATATAAACGCCGCTAGTAATCGTTGCTATCAACATATTTAACATCAAAATTTCATGGGCTGCTTTCGATAATTTTACTTTATCATTACGAACTTGTGCACAAACTCTTATTCCATAAGTTGGTATTCCCATCATAGCAAACATCGAAAAATAGGAAACAACAGCAGTCGCCAATGTGACTTTTCCTGTCCCTTCCGGCAATAATACCCTTGAAACATATGGGAAGGAAATAAGCGGAAATAAAACCGACGCTATTTGCAATATGCTGTTTAATGCAAAATTGTGTTTTATTGATTTCTCTTTCATATCCGGTATCCTTTTAAAAAAGCAAGTGTCCTACAATAAAAAACTAAAAGCCAACTTGTCTTTTGATTTAACGAAAATTCAAAAATTCGCATCGAAATAGTTGGCATTTTTTGTTTTAATTTCAAACGACCATGTTCCATTAAAAACACCCCATTTAATCGAATAATCTTATCAAATTCTGATTTAAGAGATTTTTCATTGTAAGCGCTATCTATCGGTTTATTCCTACCTCCACTCATCGCTTCACTGTAGACATCATCTACAGCATATTTCATACAATGTGTATATATAATAGCTATTTGATCAAATATAGCTCCTTTATACCCTAACTGATCTGCCTGCTTATATAAACAATCTGCTATATGCACAAATCCCTCATACAGTTTTTTATTTTTACGCCTTACTTTGGAAGTCTGCAAAATCCGATAGTAATATAATATTTCATTAACATGGGTCAGTTTCGGCCTGTGCAAAAGCAGCAAATGATTAAATAGTAGCTCACCACCATTATACTTACGGTTTAGTGTATACTTAATTCCCACCTTTCTTATAAATGCTGTCCGGTACATCTTATTCCAAGAATCACTCATTTGATATTCCCTAGCTAATTGTGCATATTTCTTTTCAATGTATTCTTTTTCCAAAATCTCACAATCCGGCAAACGATCTGACAATAGCAAGGACTCCCTCTTTTTTTCAACGAATGCCTCCCTTGCACATACGCATACGTCTGCATCCCATTTTTTCATCTTTTGATACATTTTTTCTATATACAGCGGGCTTAAATAATCATCCGAATCAACTGTACAAAAATAGGCTCCACTTGCCTGCTCCATCCCAATGTTCCTCGCTGCGCCAGTGCCTTCATTTCCCTTATCAATCAGACGCACTCTCGTATCATTTAAGTATGATTTTGCTATGTCTAAAGAATTGTCTGTAGATCCATCATTTATGAGGATAACCTCAATATTTTGATATGTTTGATTTAATACGCTATCCAAACACTCTTTTAAATATGCTTCCACATTAAATATAGGAATAGCAATTGATATTAGTTCCTTTTTATTCATGTCCATCCTCCTATTACAAAATTTTTCTTGACTTTTTCTTTTGTACAACAGCAAATAATATATGTACACACAAATAAATTCATAAACTCATTTAGTCCAAATATATGTCCTTTTACATTTGTCACAAACAATATACTTCCCGCAAAAATAGCAATTCCATTCCCAATTCTCTTATTTTTCAATAATTTACACAAACTCAATTTCATATCATATATGAGATATAAATAAAACAGGTATAGTAAAACCGTATAGCATAATCCACCTGCCCAAATATCATGTATATATCCAATATCACTTTGTGTCCCCATATTTCCTGTCCCCGTTAGAAAGGACAGTCCTTTTGGCAAGGCAAAGGCTACTATATTATTTTCATGATCAAGATACTGAAAATATCCTGTTTTTCTGCCCAGAAAAAAGTTCCCAATCTCTTTTATTCCATCTAGCACCCAGCCATTGTTGATATAGCTAAGATTCATAACTACAATACCAAAAATGGCAAATATAGCAATAACTGCCAACACTTTCTTCATATTTTTTTTAGAAAGCAACTCAAGGCTATAAACTGAAATAGCCATTCCAATTAAAATCACTACGAATGTTGTCCTTGCGTTCAAAATACCTGCTATCCAAATCAATGGTACAACAATAATATATTTCTTATCTTTTTTTAATGCATAGGCTAACGCTAGAATACCTAATGTCCCTTGCACGATAGCCATAGAAAACATTAGTGTATTAGACCATCCATAAAGCCTATTTCTCTCACTCCAAAACTCAATTACACTAAGGCTCATAACATTTTCCAATAACTTTAGAAAAATTTCCCATATAGGTGGAATACAGTAACTGCATATAGCGATCATTGCTTGTAAAAATCCCACGCAAATTAGCATTCTAAGATAAGTTTCTATTTTATTCCCATTTTTAATAAACATAGTAGATAAAGCAATTGCTAAAGGATAAATCATAAAGAGAAAATATACCCAAGCACCCGCCGTGTGTTGCAAGTTTCCATAACTAATATATCCTACTGCCATTACATAAACAATTCCGCATAGATAAATGATAAATAGGAGAATGAGCTTCTTAAGATTCATATACGCCACTACAAATCGCCAATTCATAAGCAAATATAACCACGAAAATACCCCTAGCATATAAACCGTATTTATTTTTATAATTGGTGGAAAATAGATCATAAAAAACAGAAGCAAAATAATCATCGCATTTCCTACTTTTCTTCTCGTTATCATAACAGCAATCTCCCTTTCTTTTATCCTTTACTTATTTTTGTATATAGACTCTTTCCTGCATCAGCTTAGAAAATTATTGCCACTTTATTTATTTCATGCCGTTTCGTTCTTCAAACAGTTAAGCATTCTTTGGTAAAGCACTGCTATTATGATGGTAGCTATCATCGCCGTCACATTCATCGCAAGGCTAGGAAGAAAATTCTGCAACATACGCTCCCCATCCAAGAGGGTCAATTTTTTGAGTATATACCCAGTCCATCCGATGAGCAACATGTGCCACAAATAAATTTCCAAACTGTACTTTCCCAGAAAATCAAAAAACTTCATTACTCTGTGAAACCCACTCAATTTTTCTAGCACAAGTGCCAACCACAGTGTAATACCAGGCGCAGCAAGAATACTTAGATACCACCAAATTCCGTAATCAGCAAGAGCTATCACATCAAAACATTTCATTGCTCCGTACAATCCCATCAACGAAAGGATCGCTAATGCACTTAATACCCTCCCTATTTTGCCTATTACTTCGTTTTTGTAAATATAGTTTTCGCTGATGTAGTATCCGCCGAAGAAAAGAGGTAATCGGATAAGCGACATCAATATGGTTGATTTTCCTAATGCAAAAATAGAAAATATTAAGAGACTCGCTATTGTTAAGAACAATACCCTCTTCGGTGCCTTTGCTGATTTAACTGCATAAAATGGTATCAGAAAATAACAAACTAAAATACATGGAACATACCAACGATACGTAAGAATATCTTGCCAAAACCTGACACTGCGCATAGCAATCAAGAAGATCTGCATATTCCAAACCCCATATGCATTTTTAAAAAACTCATAAGAATTATATATCCCAATCATGAGAAAGGGAATCCATGGATAAACGATTCTTTTCAATCGTTTTTGATAATATTGCTTTTTTTCCGGTTGTGAACGCAAAGAATAGTATGCGCTGACCCCTGCCATGAAAATAAAGATATCTGTTCCAATATATCCTATTTTTACAAAGAAAATTTCATGAACACCCACGATGGTCGCATGAAAGATCATGATCCATACTGCCGCAATTCCCATAATCACGTTGCGCCATTTGCTAAGTAGATAATATCCATACATTTTTTCTCCTTTATGTACCATGTCGGAGGTACAAAAGCCGTTTCTGCAAAATCAGATTGTGGCACAAAATATATACACCTGTTATATAGCATCTATTTCTATTTTAAAAAATCATAAATTTTCCTAGTCTGTCTTGTCCAATTTTTTTCCTTTAGCACAAATGCACTGGCTTTCTGTGCCATTTCAAGCAGTTTTCTTTCATCTATATGCTCAATCTCGTTGATTTTCTTTCCCAGTGTTTGCGGCTTATTATTTTCACTAAAAAACAATTTATCACCATATTCTTGTGTGAATCCATTTAATCTAGTAGATAACACCGGCGTTCCACTTGCCATATATTCAAATATTTTAGAAGGAAATGTAACCATTGCAATTGGATCATCAATTGGGCGGGGATTTACTAGCAACCATGCACTCCTCTGTATTTGGAGCATTTTATCATTCGATACCGTTCCACAATATATGATATTTTGTCGCTCCAAATGCTCTATTGAATCCTTCAATGTGCCGGAACCATAAATTTTTAATAGGATGTCCTTATTTTTTACATATTTCATCGCTTCGATTAATTGCTTAACCCCGCTATACTCCGCTAGACTGCCACCATATACAATGACCTTTTCCTTGCTATTCCTTGATTCCATTTCTCCTGTACTTTTTATCTCCATGCATTTCATCTGAGATTCTCGCTCTACTTGCGTCCCCACATATTCCACTTCAGGTTCAATTCCTCCTTCCATAACCATGTATGGTATCTCGGGTGCAAATTGCAATGCTGCATATTCATTTAAAACAATTACTTTATCGCATTCTTTTATATTTTTCCTTGTAGAATTATCAAACCCTGTCCGAAACATCCTACTAATCCCTCTTCTTTGGTAGTTATCGTCAATTGGCAAATCCGCCAACAAAGAAATTAGTTTATTGCGGTGTCGCTTCTTCCATAAAACAGCTGGCACACCTACTTGTGGATACATATTAAAAGTAAAAATAACAGCATCTTTATGTTGCTTTAAATATTTTCTGCCCTCTGCCCAAACTGAAAGGATCTGCGTAACTTGTTTTATGATCGGTACATTGATAAAGGGAATTTGGTTTGCCTTTATCTGTGCATCTAACACTATCTCTTTTCTTTTAATAATGATGTTTTTCATTTTTGGAAAAGGTGCCATTGGACAAATAGTTATAATCTTTAACTCATCTGCCAACATATTTAGTTCCTTAAGAATGTTAAGCTGCATCTTACTGCCCGCTGCCGAAACAATACCCAATTTAGACATCATTTCTTTATTAATCGCATATCCCAAAAACAAAATCTCCATCTTAAAAGCTCCTTACATAACTCCATCTATCATTCATTTAAAATCTTTCTAAAGTGCTGCATATGCACTTCAGCCATTTTCTCAACTGTATATCCTCTGATCTTATCTAATGATCGTCTTCCCATTTCTTCCATATCTTTTGTATATAGTATTTCGTCTACTCTATTTGCCAGTTCTTCTACGTTATCTGCTGGTATAATATAGCCATTGACTTGATTCGTTACGAGCACAAGCCCTGCATTACATCTTTCTGTCGTAATAACCGGAAGTCCCCGCGCCATCACTTCGTTGATAACCAACCCCCAAATATCTTCTCGTGTTGGAAGCACAAATAAATCTGATGCATCCATATATGCCTGTAATTCATTTTTCTTTTTAAAGGGAATAAAATGCACATTGCTTAAGTTATGCACCTCTTTAAACTGTTCGTATTCTTTGGAGTATCCTCCTACCATATAGATTCCGATCTCTTTCTTTAACATCGTTGCCGCTTTTAACAGTAGATCAAATCCTTTTCTTTTGATAAATTGTCCAATTGCAAGAATCACTTTTTCTTCTTTTATCCCTAATTGTTGCCGAAGGTCCTTCTTCTGTAATGCATTCAGTGGAGCACATAGGATATCCTTTTTCAAAATGGACGAAAATGGATATCGATACACTTGCTCCATTTTTCCAACATAACGTTTATAGTAGTCATCATGGTTTCGGCATGTGCTAAAGTAAGAATCAGCTCCTCTTAAAATGGTTCTTTTTACCCTATATTTAATACGGTTTTCTTTTTGTGATAAAAATGCCCCATCCCCTTCAATGCCATATAGAATTTTATGATGTTTTAAATACAGAATCGTCAACATTCCAATTGGCGTCATCGGATTGCATACCATAGTATAATCATATTGTCCTTTTTTTATCATTTTCATCACACCAAAAGAAATGCTACGCTCATCTCTTTTTATGAATATACCTTTAAAATGCGTAAAACGAAAATCGCTCCAACTTTTATCGCGTGACTTTGTCGCACTTTTTTCAAAAATCACTGTTAAATCACAGTATTTTCCCACTTCATTAAAAAAATCCATGCGATAAGGCGATGGTATATTTGTTGTAAATAAAATTTTCATTTTTAACCCACATTCCGCAAAGTTCTTGACCTTTAGAACTTCGACTTATTTGTTGTAGTACACCTACTGTCGGTATCGTACTGACTACCTACCGCTTTCTAATTGTATTGCAAGCAATAAATCGATTACTTTTCCCCAACTATTTCTTGCGTCACCATACTTCCTATTATTTTCTTCTCTTAAATCTTTATCTGCTTGTACATACTTTTTCACAATGGCACCATCTATAACCTGTTTTATTAATTCCGCCAATTCTTCCGGCCTCTTATGATCAAAAAAGTACGCATTCACGTATCCTGCCAATATCTCTCTGGAAAATGCACAATCAGATGCAAGAATGACTGTTCCAGCCTCTTTAGCTTCGGCCAACGGCAGTCCAAATGTTTCAATATAAGAAGGGAATATCAACGTACTTCTGCTGTATTTTGCCAGAACTTCTTCCCTTGAAATCTTGCTAATGTGTTTTATATTCATTGTATCAGAACCTTGTATTGTCAATTCCACTTTAAAGTCATCTCGTCCGCTTTCATTTAGGATATGGCATGCAAGCCTGATACATTCAATATTTTTATATAAAATATCGGCTGTCGGATAAAAGAACAACTTATTATTCCAGTTTTCTATCTCTGTGCTGTCCTCTATCTTAGAACTATCCGCTATGATCGTTTCTATTTTATCCCTTTCACTATCATCTAGCACCTGTTTTTTTATTTTGAAAGTATTCGGCATAATCACTTCTATTTTATTTATAGGAATTTTTGCAATGCTACTGACTGCTTCTTTCATCCACATTGTCTGAACAATTACTTTGACCGCTTTTCTTGCAGAACGATTTATAATTCTCCCAATTATTTTTTGATAAACCGCTAAACTACGTTCTTCTTTTTTTAAAAATGAAAAATTTTTTTCTTTTTGATAGGGTAAAGGTTGATGAATATATACAACTTGTGGCGCTTTTGTACCAAATACTATGATATTTTGAAGGGAAAGCACAATGTCAGGCTTCCATTTATTGACCTGATAACGACCCAGCAAAAGGTCAAATAGCAATTTATATATACGATGGTTTTTCACATTTGGAAACAGTTTCACCTTAATGCGTTCCGTTTCCTCTACATAGGTATCTGATAAGAAAAAGATGTATTCATTGTTAGTATCTCCTTCCTTCACTGCATCATAAAAATCTTTTAGTACAGAAAGTGCACCTCCGCTACTTGCTGCAATATCATTTATTACTATTCTCACGACTCACCTCTTTTATATCTTTATTATTTTAGACCTATCATCGGCAATGCCCATTTCCCTATTTTCAATTTTACAACGATCCACTTGCAAATCAGAATTCCCACAAGTGTGATGCCCAAGACAAGCCACGGTCTAAGCAGTGTTAATATAAAGCTATCTACATAATTGCACAGATTTGCCACAATGCCTGCAATTGGCATATGCAATAAATAAATAGCCAGTGTGCTATTGCCAATCTTACACAACTGGCTGCAAAACTTCGATTTGAGCAAGAACTTTGCAACTCCTAAAAATGCAACTCCTGCAATTAGTTCAAATACAAGATACCCCTTACTCCAATAAAATATCTGTATTTGGTTCTTACACAGCACAAGTAAGATAATCAGCATAAGAGCTATACTGCCAACGAAAGCCCATTTTAAAGCAGAATGCTTGTTGCCATCAACCATATTTATCGTATGCTTGCTTTGCTGGCTCGCTAGAATTATTCCAATTGCAAAAAACAAAACCCAATTTAATATATTTACATATGCGTATTCCATTGGAAAAATACCGAATGTCGTAAGCAGCCAACTCATCACAGATAGTAACATGATGAACAATACCTGTTTATCATTTTTATAAATAAACCAAAATATAGCATAGCAGGCCAATAGTGCCGGGATAAAATACAAATAGGTGCCTTTCCCAAACATCCATAAAAACCACCCCCCCAATGACCTGAAATCACTTTTTCTAATTATTGTATAGATATATACAAGAGAGCCACAAAAAAACCATGCCGGACAGATTCTTATCATTTTTTTCTTTACATAGGCTTTCCATTTCATGTGGCTTTTATAATCTGACTGGTAAAACAAATACCCCGATAAAACCAAGAAAAGGCCTACCCCAATCGTTCCTACTGCATGTAAATAATAACTAGCCATCAAATTCAGTATACCAGAATCTTCATTTATCGTATTGCAATGGGCACAGATAATGGATACTACCGCCAAGAATTTCAGCAAATCAATCTTTCTGCTCATATCTTCTGCCATCTTGTTATTTTCTATCATATACGCTTGTGTATCCAGCAAACATCTCTTTTCAAGATATTGGCCGGATTTCCTCCTATCACTACATTGGATTCGTGAAATTCTTTGGTAACGACTGAGCCACTACCTATGATGCTGTCCTCCAAAATTGTTGTGTTCTTTAATATGATGACCGAATTGCCAATCCAGACCCGATCACATACATTTATGCTTTTAGCTGGGTTGATTCTCTTTCCATCCAAATTCAGAATACTGTGGCTATCCCCCGTTCGCAATGTAATATCAGAGGAAAACAGGCAATCTTTTCCAATCGTGATGGAAGTCCCTTCCGTACAGGCAAGATGGGCGGTTCCACATAGCTGCGTACCAGAGCCTATTTGAATACGATTGCAGTGATCTTCAATATACAGTTCCCCCTGTTTAATGCCTACCTTATCTGATAATTCAATACAGTTGTCATTTCCTTTGATGTATATTGTCGCATGGTCTAATATGCTTTTATCTCCAATTAAAATGCTGTTATTGGATCCATATATCGTTATCTTGCATCTCTTTAAGAAACCAGTAGAATGAATTTTATTGTTACCGGTTTTTTTTAATTTTATTGAATTCATGCCAAACGTCCTATTATAAATTGCTACTATTAGGTGTAGAAAACCAGGATTTTTATCAAGAAACTTTTTTCCATAGGAATAAAATGCCCCTAATAACCACATTGTTGCCTCCTTCATTTTTTTGTTTTTTCCTGTTTCTCAAACTGTCATCCATCGTCTTATACTGCTGTTCCACCGTAAGATGTGACAGCAGCAGGTTTCGTGCACTTGTTCCCATTTTCTTACATAAGTCCTTGTCCACCATTTTCTCTATAAAGATTTGAAATGTTTTCTCATTTCCATTTTCACACCATAAACCGATTGCATACTCCACTATTTCATTTCTGATGTCTGTATTGCTATCTGCTGTAGCCAAAATAGGCATCAAATACCTGCAAATAAGAAAGCCTTCCAGATGGTATATCGAGTACTATTATAAATCTTTTATCCAAAAATATCAAGCCAATATCACCTTGAGTTTCCGTTCTTTTATTCGAACTCAATTGAAAAATTAACTTCCATCCCTCTTTCTTTTTGACGTGGAAGTTAATTTTTAAGTTAACTTTTCAAATATTACTAGTGAATTGCAAGAGCGAGATACAGGTGCTTGGACAATTCGTTTTCGTATCTAATCCCGCCCATATAAGTCCCTGGTATATACTTTGTCTAAGCAGTCTAAAAGCTCATCGGTATAGCGGTTTGCTACAATTACATCCGTAATTTTTTTAAATTCTTCAAAATCTTTTAGTACTTGACTCCCGAAAAATTCTTCGCCTAGTT
>JAJQRA010000020.1:0-235239 GCA_046533095.1 Lachnospiraceae bacterium ZAX-1
TACTAATCGGTCGAGGGCTTGACCAACGAATGGAAAGCAGTAAAAGGATAGGCGTCTTCTCGGACCTGTGTGGGCTTTTGAAGGTACATGGAAAACCAATACGAAGTGGCCCAATGGCTCAGTTGGTTAGAGCGCCGCCCTGTCACGGCGGAGGTCGTGGGTTCGAGTCCCATTTGGGTCGTTTATAGACAAATATTCATCATGAATAAATTAAATATCTTCATATGGATGGGTTCCCGAGTGGCCAAAGGGGGCAGACTGTAAATCTGTTGGCACCGCCTTCGAAGGTTCGAATCCTTCCCCATCCACTATTTTGTTATCAAACAAAATATATAGCAATAAGTATATGAAAAAAATAAATATTTAAATTAGCGCGGGGTGGAGCAGTCTGGAAGCTCGTCGGGCTCATAACCCGAAGGTCATAGGTTCAAATCCTGTCCCCGCAATTTTGACAGTTAGGAATGAATAAATTTCTGATATGCGATATGATAGGAGCAAAATGGTATTCCTATCATCAGATGTATGACATGGCAAAATGTGTCTTTTTATCAGAGTTTGCGTTGCAATTTCTGATAAGCTATATTATTAGGAACAAAATGCTGTTCCTATAATCAGATTGGTGGCGCAAAAAGTGCGCCTTTTATCAGAACTTGCGTTGTAGTTTCTGATAAACGATATGATAGGCAGAGCCTATGTCGTAAAATTGTTAGAATCAACTGCCCAGTTAGCTCAGTTGGTAGAGCAGAGGACTGAAAATCCTCGTGTCTCTGGTTCGATTCCGGAACTGGGCATTGCAGAAATTGAAATTCATGGGATATTAGCTCAGTTGGTAGAGCACTTGACTTTTAATCAAGTTGTCCGGGGTTCGAACCCCCGATGTCTCATTTTTAGAAATAGCGTAGGTCCAGTAAATACAAGGGTTTACGTTATTTTTGTTTTTCCATAGTAGCCGAAAGTAATCAGTTTCTATACATTTTAATTGTTATATTTACGTTAGATTTCTTCAAGATGTTAGATTTTTGTTAGAAAATTCAATCTGATTTGCAAGCTTGCCTATAAAGAAAAGATGTGCACGACAAACGCATGAGGGAACAAACTATGAACGCGCTTGAAAATGTGATATAATCAGTCCTAAAGGGGCTGATTATATCAAAAAACTACTAAAATATCTCGAAACAGTGCAGGACAATCGACAGGGGAAGAAAGTAAAACATAAGATGAAAGATGTTATCGCACTCGTATTTTTGCGAGTGTAGGCAATGCAGATGAAATAAAAAATATAAAGAGTAAGACAGAACGAGAAGCAGAGAAACTTAGTGGTGAGGAAAAAGAAGAAACGAAATAAGTATATAAAGACAAAATACCATATTGTAATATATAGGCGCTTGCTTTATAATCAGTATAGGCATTCTACGTAAGAGGAGATTATAAAATATGAACTCTATTTCGAACCGAAAACCGTTAAAAACATCGGATGAATTGATAGAAATAATGAAAAATAACGGAATTAAATTTAACGTAGTTTCTGAAGATACCGCAAAAGAATTTCTAAAAAATAGTAATTATTATATGAAATTATCGTCATATAGGAAAAATTACAATAAGGGAAAAGATGGAGATGGTCGTGAATTCTATGAAAATTTAGAATTTGCATATCTAAAAGAACTATCAACGATAGATATGCATTTGAGGTATATTATCATAAAAATGTGTCTTGATATAGAGCATTCTATAAAAGTTAATTTGATAAGCGATATCGAATCTAATCCCAAAGAAGGTGGATACCATATATGTAAAAAATTTTTGGAAAAATATCCATGGGTAAGAAAATCTATCGACAGATGTAAAAAGAGCTACTATTCAAGAGATTTAGTAAATAAGTATCAAGACGATTTTCCAATATGGGTACTCATTGAAATACTCTCTTTTGGCAACCTAATACAATTGCATATTTTGTATAGCAAAATTTATAATAGGCATACAAATGGGAAGCTAATGTATGAGGTTAAATCGATAAGAAATGCATCGGCGCATAGTAGCTGTATTATAAACAATCTAAATTCAGGAAATACAGAATATCCGTCTTGCGTAAGGAAATTTGTAGATACAATCCCAGAAATAGGAAAGACAATGGCATCTTCGAAATTAAAGAATAAAGCTATTTGTGACTTTGTGTCCATGTTGTATGTATTCGACAAAGAAGTAAGCAGTAATATGGTTAAAAAATATAGATATGAAGAACTACAAGATTTATTTTCAAATAGGATGGTTAGAAATAAAGAATATTTTGATACAAACGAAACATTAAAGACTTCTTATTATTTTTGCAAAAAAGTTATTGACAAATTCACAGTTTCTACATATAATAACGATAGACAGTTGCTAGACAACTGATATAAAAGTATTAATTTACTTTTTTGTAGGGAAGGGGTACTGCTCTTTTCTGAGTTTTTTAATAGCTATACAACACAAGGGCTTCGATGAAAATCGAGGCTCTTTTTTGCGATTAGAAATACGGAATTGTTGGGAGCAATACTTGGAGTAGGATTTTAGGACTGTAAATATAATAAGAGGGCAGGAACTAGATTCCCCTGCCCTCTTATTTTTTTGGCTATTTTTTTCGCCAGTCCCTATATTTCCCGCTTTTTACCCTAGCGTCTGGGTAAGGTTCGTTTTCGTCTATAACCCAATTCCGGGCAATCTTTTGAGCTGTCTTAAATCCGCCACGCTGTGCCATTTGTTGGGCGGATACATGGCTTTTCCCATGCCTTTTTGCATATTCCGAGATAGATATTAACATGATAGATGAACCTCCCATACTAACAATGAAAATTATGCCATTTTTACTTTTCGCGATTCTTCATAATCAGCGATATAATGAGTTTTACTATTCCAATTGCTAAAAAAAATAATCCAAGCTTTAAAATCATATGCTTCACCATATGGGTATTTTGTGGTATAATTATTTTAGGTGGTGGACTTTCGCCCACCTGATACTAATTCAATAGCTTGTCTATTAATATTAGTATCGAACCTACGATTAAGTCTATCAGTGCGGTGATTGCTAAGTCTTTCCACTGTATAGGCTTTTTCTTTTGCTTCTTTTTACCCATTTGGCTACCTCCTTTCTAATATAAATTACACATCTTTATAAATGTAATGTCAATAGGTTTTTTAAAATATTTTAATTTTTTAATGAAAAACAGCCACCGCTTAAAACCTAGAGAATGACTGCATCAAACTATTTACTTAAAATAAAAATGTCTCAATAATGTCTCATAATAATTGTTTAAACGCCCATAAATAAAGGGAAATGCTAAATTTAGCACTTGACTTTTAATCAAGTTGTCCGGGGTTCGAACCCCCGATGTCTCATTCATTTTATAGTGGAAAGGCTTGGATTTATGGGCTTTCCGCTATTTTTTATTTGGATAAGTCTGGTTAAAGCCTGATTAAAGTCGCCTATAGTGCGGATTCTATGAGATTGGTAAATTTAAAATCGTTGTACAAAAAGTTCTAAAACAGGTGAAAGGGACAGTGAGCCACTTTAATGAAGCGTGCCTGCTGTCTTTGATTATTCTCTAAAATTAGCACTCACCTATTGACAGTGCTAATAATTTTTGTTATAGTACATATAGAACAAAAAATAAAACAGAAAAATAGTAATAGGAGGAATCTTTATGAACATACAAAAATTTACGCAAAAATCAATGGAAGCGATAAGTGACTGTGAAAAACTAGCATATGAATATGGGAATCAGGAGATTGAACAGGAACATCTTCTTGTAGCCCTATTACGCCAAGAAACAGGGTTGATACCGAAGCTGATTGAAAAGATGGAAATACAGAAAGAGCATTTTATAAATAATGCTGAATCTCACCTTGCAAAGCGTGCGAAAGTAAGCGGTGGACAGATTTATATGGGCAAAGATTTAAATAAAGTGTTAATAAATGCAGAAGACGAAGCAAAGCAAATGGGGGATGAGTACGTTTCAGTGGAACATTTGTTTTTAACACTCTTAAAATACGCCAACCAGGCAATGAAAGAAATTTTTAAAGAATATGGTATCACGCGTGAGCGTTTTCTACAGGCACTTGCTACGGTGAGAGGCAATCAGCGCGTGGTGTCCGATAACCCGGAAACCATCTACGATACCCTGGAAAAATATGGATATGATATGGTCGAACGTGCAAGGGAGCAAAAATTAGATCCGGTTATTGGAAGAGACAATGAAATAAGGAACGTCATACGCATTTTATCTCGAAAGACGAAAAATAACCCTGTACTAATCGGAGAGCCGGGCGTGGGCAAAACAGCAGTTGTAGAAGGTTTAGCGCAGCGTGTTGTCAGAGGGGATGTGCCGGAAGGGCTAAAGGATAAGCGTTTGTTTGCCCTTGATATGTCTGCATTAGTCGCAGGAGCGAAATATCGTGGAGAATTTGAGGAGCGTTTAAAAGCTGTGTTGGACGAAGTAAGAAAAAGCGAGGGAGAAATTATTCTTTTTATAGATGAACTCCATACCATTGTAGGCGCAGGAAAGACAGACGGCGCGATGGATGCCGGAAATATGCTAAAGCCGATGCTGGCACGAGGCGAACTGCATTGTATTGGTGCAACAACCCTAGATGAATATCGAAAATACATCGAAAAAGATGCGGCATTAGAGCGGCGATTCCAACCCGTACAGGTCGATGAACCAACGGTTGAAGACACGATCTCCATTTTACGTGGAATCAAAGAACGATATGAGGTATTTCATGGCGTTAAAATAACAGATAGTTCACTGGTATCTGCCGCAATTTTATCAAACCGCTATATTTCAGACCGTTTTTTACCTGACAAAGCCATAGATTTGGTAGATGAGGCATGTGCCCTTATAAAAACGGAGCTTGATTCTATGCCATCAAGTCTAGATGAATTAAAACGTAAAGTGATGCAGATGGAAATCGAAGAAGCGGCACTGAAAAGAGAAGAGGATAAATTAAGTAAGGATAGGCTTTTAAACCTACAAAAAGAACTTGCAGAATTGAAAAATGAATTTCAGACACAGAAAGCACAATGGGACAACGAGAAAAAATCTATAGAAAAAGTGCATAAACTGAGAGAAGAACTGGAAAATATAAATCTTGATATAATAAAAGCGCAGCAAAACTATGACTTGGAAAAAGCGGCGGAATTACAATATGGCAAAAAACCGGAACTTGAAAACCAGTTGGCCATAGAGGAAGAAAACGTAAAAGGAGAGGCACTTACGCTTGTACATGAAAATGTAAGTGAAGAGGAAATTGCAAAAATTATAGCTAGATGGACGGGGATTCCAATTTCAAAATTAACGGAAAGCGAACGGAATAAAACACTGCACTTAGACGAAGAGCTGCATAAGAGGGTGATTGGACAAGACGAGGCAGTAACAAAAGTGACAGAGGCAATTATCCGCTCTAAGGCAGGGATTAAAGATCCAAAGAAACCAATTGGCTCTTTCCTATTCTTGGGGCCAACCGGAGTGGGGAAGACAGAACTTGCGAAAACGCTGGCAGCCAATTTATTTGACGATGAAACAAATATGGTACGTATTGATATGAGCGAATATATGGAAAAATATTCCGTATCCCGCTTAATTGGAGCACCTCCCGGATATGTTGGCTATGAGGAGGGAGGACAGCTTTCCGAAGCGGTAAGGAGGAAACCGTATTCTGTTGTATTGTTTGATGAAATTGAAAAGGCACACCCCGATGTATTTAATGTATTGCTACAGGTTTTAGATGATGGAAGGATTACGGATTCACAGGGTAGAACAGTGGATTTTAAAAATACTATTCTTATCATGACTTCCAATATTGGTTCGTCCTATCTGCTGGAGGGGATTGAAAATAATGAGATTACACCGAAATGTGAGCAGGAAGTAATGAATGAATTAAAGGTGGGATTTCGTCCGGAATTTTTGAATCGGCTTGACGAAATTATATTATTTAAACCATTAAGCAAAGAAAATATCGGACACATTATTCATTTGCTCATGGAGGATTTAAACAGTCGCCTTATAGAAAAAGAAATAAAAGTGGCATTGACAGAAGCTGCAGAAGGCTATATCGTAGAGCATGGATTCGATCCGCTCTATGGTGCGCGGCCATTAAAACGATATGTACAAAAATCAGTAGAAACCCTTTTGGCGAAGTTGATTTTGGCAGACAAAGCCCGCATGGGCAGTACCATAATGATTGATGTAGTGGACAATCAATTGACTGCTTCTATGAGTTAAACAATCAATGGGCAGTTACTATGAATTAGCCAATTGATGGGTAGCTTCTATGAATTAGACAATTGATGGGCAGCTTCTATAAATTAGCCAATTGATGGGCAGCTTCTATGAATTAGACAATCAATGGGAGCATATATTGAATAAATGATGAATGTATAAAGTGATATAGCATGAAAAAAATGCAAAAAACCTTGCTGGTGATGGATCTTATATTGATACTGGTTATTACGGCGGGAGTTTCTCAAGATAGAATTGCAACAAATAGAATTGAAAAAGCATTAAACATATTTTTGCAAGATACAGATAAAAGTGACGAAGATAAAGATAGGCAAGAAAAAAAGAAAGTTGCACTTACATTTGATGACGGGCCCAATGCTGAATTTACACCATTGATGCTAGATGCTCTGAAGGGAAAAAATGTAAAGGCAACTTTTTTTCTGTTGGGGTCGGAAGTGGAGCGATTTCCGGAAATTGTAAAGCGGATACATGATGAGGGGCATTTGATAGGAAACCATTCTTTCAAGCATGAACAATTAAGCCTGTTGACAAGTGAACAGGCATGTGAGCGGGTCAACAGGACAAACAAGCTGATTCGCGAAATAATCGGAGAAGATACAACGTATCTAAGGCCGCCCTTTGGCGACTGGAAGGACAATCTTGATTGCGAGGTCAACATGATAGAAGTACTTTGGGATATCGACACGAGGGATTGGCAAAATCAAAACCATAGTAAAATTGTAAATAGAGTAGTGACGAAAGTGCAGGAAAATGATATTATTTTAATGCATGATGGATACGAAGCTACAGTAAGCGCAACCCTTGAAATCATTGATATACTAAAGGGAGACGGATATGAATTTGTGACAGTAGACGAGTTGATTTTAGAATAAAAACATGCAAACTAGAAAAAGAAACAGGTGAAAGAGATAGAGCGTACTTGAAAAAATGCAAGATTTGAGGTATCTTAAGAGGAAAGATAAAAATAAGAATAGGGATAAGATGAGAGTAAAGATGGGATGAGAGTAAAGACAGGATGAGAGAAAGGAAAGAATAAGATGAGAGAAAGGAAAGAATAAGATGAGAGAAAGGAAAAAATAAGGCAAGAGAAAGTACAGGATGAAAGAAAAGGTAGGATGAGAGAAAGAATAGGATGAGAAAAAGAATAGGGTGAGAGTAAGGACAAGACAAGAGAAAGGGTAGGATGAGGTAGAGATTTATGTTGCCGTATTTGTTGGATGAAGATGAGAACAAGGATTTAGTTTGCCATAATTTAAGGAGATAGACCATGGATTTGTTTGATTATATGAGAAATCAAAATTTAGAAAAAGAAGCCCCTCTCGCAAGCCGTATACGTCCAACCTCATTAGAAGAAGTAGTTGGACAGCGACATATAATAGGGAGAGATAAATTGCTGTATCGAGCAATTAAGGCGGATAAATTAAGCTCCATTTTATTCTATGGGCCTCCGGGTACGGGGAAAACAACATTAGCAAAAGTGATTGCTAACACAACCAGCGCCAATTTTATGCAGCTAAATGCTACGGCATCAGGAAAAAAGGACATGGAGGTGGTCATTTCAAAAGCCAAGGACAGCAGTGGGATGTATGGGAAAAAAACGATTTTATTTATAGATGAAATCCATCGGTTTAACAAAGGGCAGCAGGACTATTTGCTCCCATTCGTAGAGGATGGAACGGTCATATTAATAGGCGCAACAACAGAAAACCCTTATTTTGAAGTGAATGGCGCACTTTTATCGCGTTCAATTATATTTGAACTGCATGCATTAGAAAAAGAAGATATTAAGACTTTGTTAAAGCGCGCAGTAGAGGATACCGAAAAAGGAATGGGTGCCTATCACGCTGTATTAGCGGAGGATGCACTGGAATTTCTTGCAGATGTAGCAAACGGAGATGCACGTGCAGCACTTATGGCGATTGAACTTGGTATACTTACGACCAAAAGGCAAGAGGATGGCTGCATTCATATAACGCTGGAGGTTGCGGCAGAATGTATTCAAAAGCGGGTCGTGCGCTATGATAAAAGTGGGGACAACCATTATGATACCATTTCTGCATTTATTAAAAGCATGAGGGGTTCTGATCCCGATGCCGCCGTCTATTATCTGGCAAGAATGCTGTATGCAGGTGAAGATATTAAATTTATTTCAAGAAGAATGATGATATGTGCCTCAGAAGATGTTGGAAATGCGGATCCACAAGCATTGACTGTTGCCGTAAGTGCGGCTCAAGCGATCGAACGGGTCGGACTGCCGGAAGCGGAACTTATCTTATCCCAAGCGGCCATTTACATCGCAAGCGCACCGAAAAGCAATGCGTGTTGCATGGCGATTAGCAATGCTTCTGATGCTGTGAAAAACGAAGGCACGCCTCTCGTACCACCACATTTGCAGGACAAGCACTACAAGGGGGCACAAAAACTTGGCAGAGGGGAAAATTATTTATATGCCCACGATTTCCCAAACCATTATGTAGAGCAGCAATACTTGCCGGATGGATTGACGGAACGTAAATTTTATGAACCAACACAGATGGGTTATGAAAGAAAGATAAAAGAACACCTTGCCTATATAAAAGGGCAATCAGAGAAATACAACGCAAAGAATGTAGGGGAAATATAACGCAAAGAATGAAAAGGAAACATAACATAAAAAGTATTTTTTCAGAGGAGGAAAATATGAAAGCTTATAAGGAAATGACGAAGGAAGAATTACTACAGGAGCAGGCAAGCCTGAATGCAGCATTTAAGAAACATCAAAAAAGTGGGTTGAAACTGGATATGTCCAGAGGAAAACCGTCTGTGGAACAGTTGGACTTGTCGATGGGAATGATGGACGTTTTAAACAGCCAAAGCGATTTAAGCTGCGATGACGGAATCGACTGTCGAAGCTATGGTGCATTTGACGGGATACAGGAAGCCAAAGTTTTATTAGGGGATATGATAGAATGTCATCCGGACAATATTATCATTTATGGCAATTCTAGCTTAAATATTATGTATGATACAATTTCGCGTTCTATGACGCATGGGGTGATGGGAAATATACCTTGGTGCAAACTGGATAAAGTAAAATTTTTGTGTCCGGTTCCGGGATATGACAGGCATTTTGCCATTACAGAATATTTTGGAATTGAAATGATAAACATAGCGATGTGCCCAACGGGGCCGGATATGGATATGGTGGAATCGCTTGTAAGCGAGGATGATTCTATCAAAGGGATCTGGTGTGTACCAAAATATTCAAATCCACAGGGAATCACATATTCCGATGAAACGGTTCGCCGTTTTGCCAGACTAAAACCAGCGGCAAAAGACTTTCGGATTTACTGGGATAATGCTTATGGGGTACATCACCTTTATGATTTGGATCAGGACAATTTAGTTGAAATACTGGCAGAGTGTAAACGGGTGGGGAATCCGGATATGGTATATAAATTCTGTTCCACTTCAAAGATAAGCTTTCCGGGTTCCGGTGTTGCGGCCCTTTCGGCTTCCGCAAATAACCTTGTGGAAATAAGGAAACAGTTAAGCCTTGCCACCATCGGACATGATAAAGTAAATCAATTGCGCCATGTACGGTTTTTTAAGGATATTCATGGAATGATGCAGCATATGCAAAAGCAGGCCGACATACTCCGCCCGAAGTTTGAAATGATTATAGAAACTTTTGAACGTGAACTAAAAGGACTTGAAATTGGTTCATGGATTCCTCCAAAAGGTGGTTATTTTATAACATTTGAAGCTTTAGAGGGTTGTGCAAAGGCAATTGTGCATAAGGCAAAAGCAGTCGGTATGGTCATGACACCGGCAGGCGCCCCCTATCCATATGGGAAAGATCCAAAAGATGCAACGATACGTATTGCACCAACCTACCCAACATTGGAAAATTTAAAAATGGCAACGGATATCTTTGTTATCTGCGTAAAATTAGTAAGTATTGATAAGATTTTAGCAAATAAATAGGATGCAGATAAAACATGTAAATTAGTGACGATGTAGTACCGTAGATAGGATATGAAGATGAAGTTTCTTAGATAGACTATAGAGATGAAGTTTCTTAAATATAGAAAGGAAATATGAAGATGCGTATAGGACTTTCGGCTTCTCCTAAGCATAATACGCCGATAGAGTGGGCAAAAAAGAACAAAGAGCTTGGTTGCGGAACGGTTGTGTTTCCGGTAGACTACAGAGCAGAAGATGCTATGATTGATGCGTATGCCACGGCTGCCAAGGAAAATAATTTGATGATCGCTGAGGTGGGGGTATGGCGAAACCCGATTGCGCCATTAAAAGAAGTGCGTACAGAAGGGCTTGATTATTGCAAGCGTCAATTGGAGCTTGCAGATCGATTAGGAGCCAATTGCTGCGTGAATGTATCCGGGTCTATGGGTGAACGGTGGGACGGTGCATACAAGGACAATTTTTCTAGGCAGACTTGGTCAAAAATGGTCAAAAGCATTCAGGAGATTATTGACAGCGTTCATCCTAAAAACACCTATTATACGATCGAACCAATGCCGTGGATGTACCCTACCGGGCCAGATGAATACGTAAGGCTTTTAGAAGATGTAGGTCGTGACAGGTTCGCAGTCCACATGGATATTTTTAACTGGATTACAACTCCCAAGAAGTATTTTTTCCAAGAAGAGTTTATGGAGGAATGTTTTGAAAAACTGGGCAAGTATATCAAAAGTTGCCACATAAAGGACGTTTTGCTGCAGCAGGAATTTACCATCATGTTCCAGGAAACGAAATGTGGAGAGGGGAATATTTGCCTAGAAAAATATGCACTTTTAGCAAACCAATATAACAAAAATATGCCGATGATTATTGAACATTTGCACTCGGAAACAGAGTATTTGCAAAGTTTGGAGTACGTAAAGACTCGATTGGGGGATATGATAGACTAACACCACAAGATGAAAAAAATATGACAATTCAGCTGTACTTTGCACATTGGTACAAAAACGTATAAAAACGATTGTGCGGTACTGGACTTGCAAATAGTAGCCAAAAACATGTAAACTGAGGCTTTAAATGCAAAAGAAGCGGAAATGGTCGATTGAAAAAGTAAGCTCAATTGAGTAAGAAGCAGGAACCTAAGGAAAAAATTGTAGTATACTTGCATTTTTATCTTCGATATGATACACTACCATCTGACTGACAAGACACATGTATATACTCATAGAGGATGTGGGAGGCTACGATGCCAAATAGTGGCATGAGGAGGAAAGATGGATAAGGTTGCAGCATTTTTAAAAAGAAAAGACATTGAATTTACAGCAAAACGGTATGGTATTGAGGCGCTTGGCGCGATGGCACAGGGATTGTTTGCATCTTTATTAATTGGCACAATTATCACTACTTTGGGTGAGCAACTTGGAATTGCCACTCTAGTGGAGGTTGGAACATTTGCCAAGGGGGCAACCGGATATGCCATGGCAATTGCAATTGGACATGCATTAAAGTGTCCGCCGCTTGTGTTGTTTTCCTTAGCGGCAGTGGGAGGTGCAGCAAATTCGTTAGGTGGTGCGGGAGGGCCGCTTGCCGTTCTAGTCATTGCGATATTTGCGGCAGAATGTGGAAAAGCTGTTTCAAAGGAAACGAAAATAGATATTATCGTAACGCCGTTTATCACAATTTTGGTAGGCGTGCTCTTGTCAATGTGGTGGGCACCTGCGATTGGGGAGGTGGCCAGTGCTGTGGGAAATGCGATTATGTGGGCAACGGAACTGCAACCATTTTTCATGGGAGTGATTGTTTCCGTTATTGTTGGGATTGCACTTACGCTGCCAATTTCAAGTGCGGCAATTTGCGCGGCATTAAGCTTGACCGGGCTTGCCGGTGGTGCTGCGGTGGCAGGCTGCTGTGCCCAGATGGTAGGATTTGCCGTGCTTAGCTTTCGCGAAAATAAATGGGGTGGACTGTTTGCCCAAGGGCTCGGAACAAGCATGTTGCAAATGGGGAACATTGTAAAGAATCCAAGAATTTGGATTCCAGCTACACTGACTTCTGCAGTAACCGGTCCAATCGCAACCTGCATATTTCAACTTAAGATGAATGGGGCCGCAGTGGCGTCCGGTATGGGAACCTGTGGCCTTGTTGGACAGATTGGTGTCTATACTGGTTGGGTGAATGACGTTTTAGAGGGAACAAAACAAGCGATTACTATGTTTGACTGGATCGGGCTGATACTTATCTGCTTTCTATTGCCTGGTGTGCTCACTTGGGCTTTTGGACTATTTTTTCGTAAGATAGGCTGGATAAAGGAAAATGATCTAAAGTTAGAATTATAAAAGGCAACTATTTTGGAAGTGCGACTAAATCGTTATTACAAAAAAAATTATAAAAAAATATTAATTGTTTGTAAAATCCACCAATCTTTAGATAAGATGTGGTATACTCTATAGATAGAATTGAGAGAAAGAAGTGATACCATGGATTTGACAGAAAGAATTAATGAAGACGTAGATAGTTGGAAGACAATTATATTTTTGTATAATTCGGCATTAAAAGAAGTAAATACGAAATTAGAAATTTTAAACGATGAATTTCAGCATGTTCATAATTATAATCCGATTGAATATATTAAATCTCGAATGAAATCTGCCGAAAGCATTGTAAAAAAACTAAAGCGATATGGTTACGAAAGCAGCATTGATAATATGGTAAAATATGTAAATGACATTGCAGGGCTGAGAATCGTATGTTCTTTTACTTCAGATATTTACCGAATGGCGGAAATGATTGGAAAGCAGAATGATTTAACTGTCGTTTCCGTAAAGGACTATATCAAAAACCCGAAAGAAAGTGGCTATAAAAGTTTTCATATGCTTGTTACAATCCCTATTTTCCTTTCTGACCGGGTGGTTGATACGAAGGTAGAAATTCAGATTAGAACCATTGCAATGGATTTTTGGGCGAGTCTGGAGCATAAGATTTATTATAAATTTGAAGGGAATGCGCCTGAATATATTAGTCATGAACTTCGAGAATGCGCTGAAATAGTGGCAAAGCTAGATGCAAAGATGCTTCGCCTAAATGAAGCAATTCTACAGACAAAGGAAGAACAAGAAGAACGGCAGGAACTCAAAGAAGTACAGACTAGGCTTTTTCAAGCTTTTAGCAGAGCTTAGGGTTACTCTTTTCCTGTTGGCTGTGTTAGAAAGGGGAAAATATGAGCGATTCACAATTTACAATTCGACTGGCAGAAAAAAAAGATACAGTTGCTATCTTAGCGTGTATCAAAGCATTGGCAGAATATGAACATATGGATGACCAAGTAGTGGCAACAGAGGAATTGCTGCAGGAATGGATATTTGAGAAACACAAAGCAGAGGTACTCATTGGGGAAGTAGAAGGAAAGCCGGTAGGGTTTGCATTGTTTTTTCACAATTTTTCAACATTCCTAGGGCGTGCAGGCATCTATCTAGAAGATCTGTTCGTTTACCCTGAATTTCGGGGCAAGGGATATGGAAAGTCACTGCTAAAGCAGTTAGCGAAGATTACAGTGGAACGTGAGTGTGGAAGATTAGAATGGTGCTGCTTAGATTGGAATGAGCCAAGTATTGCTTTTTATAAATCGCTTGGCGCGGTTCCGATGGAAGACTGGACAATTTATCGCCTGACGGCAGATACGCTAACCAATTTTGCAAAATAAAATGGCAAATCAAAAATAAGTTGAAATAAATTTAAATATATGAGATAATGTGAACAAAGTTAGCTTTATATCAATGGGTAAACTTTAAATAAAAGAAGGGAATGTGAGTCAAAATGAAAAAATATGAATGTGAACCATGCGGATATGTATATGATCCAGAGGTTGGAGATCCAGATAACGGTATAGCGGCTGGGACTCCATTTGAAAATCTCCCGGAAGATTGGGAATGTCCTATCTGTGGTGTAGGGAAAGAGAATTTTAAAGAAGTGTAAGGCAACCAATAGAGAAAGCGTACGTACATAAATTAAATCCTTGCTATTCTTGAAAATCAAGTGTGGCGAGGATTTAAAATATTCTACTATGCTTTGGAATCAAGTGTAGCAAAGATTTAATTTGTTCCGTTCATGTCTGCGCAATGAAGCAATGCCGGGCAAACGTTATTTTACTAGTCGAGGATCTTAGGATATTCAAAACACAATAGGCGGTATGGCTGTTCGTCCTCTTCAATAGACGGAAATCTTCCTACCGGTGGGTTAAAGCGGTTATCGGTGTTATCGTCATTACACATGGATACTTCCCCTATTAATACGTCCCCGCTTCCCGGTTTAATATCGAAATCATGATACTGGTGTGGCCATAAGGTAATACTTTCACCAGGATTTAATTCGACTCCTGTACCGGCAGGCACATCATAAGATCTTCCATCTGAATTTACACAAATGGGCGTATCCGCCAGTTCCCCTTCATCATCATTATATACATGAATAATCAAAGTGCCTCCGCCCCGGTTGATAATATCCTCGGATTTTGTCCAATGAAAGTGCATCGGGGAATGCTGCCCCTCTTTTAGCATCAACAATTTCTCCGCATATACCTTCTTATATTTTGGGTTATTTTGATTTCCATTCCTTAACGTAACCAGTGCAAAACCCACACTATCCCAGTTTCCCAAACCATAGTCAGTGATATCCCATCCTAGCATATTGTCGCGGATCTCATCATATTCAGGACCTTTTTCTTGCCATTCTTGTGGAGTCCAGTTGCAAAATGGTGGTAAATGAAACCCATTTTTCATGATTAGCTGTTCCATATCACGGATACAGGCATTAATTTTTGATCGCTTCATACGAACCTCCTTTTTCCCTTTCGGCTTTTCCATCAAAATAATTGGTGGAAAGTACAAAGTCCCCTTCCTCGTTTTGTAGTTCAATGCCTTTGACGTAGGCTTTAGAGCTGACCGCCAATTCGACTTCCTCTATGCGGATTAAAAGCTGTGTATCTACATACCGGTACAACTTGGACGATTGAAAAAATCACGGATCTTTCCGAAATCACCGGTCCTGCTTGGCTGTAGGCATAAAAGACATGGTTTTGGTAAAGGTGTGTATTAGGGAAGAATATTTTCTTTAACCATACACTGGAAAGGGAGGAATGTCAAGGAAAAAACAAATCGCATATTTTCTGCCTAAGACGAGAAAATTATGAGAGGTGCTTTAGAGCCTATAAATGCAGTTTTCCTTGACAATTACAAGAAGTTATGCTATATTTCAAAAATAGAAAACAGCAAGGAAACGACAAGATAGCTTTGTTCACAGTATCCCCCCATATCTACCATTTATGCTACTTTATAGTTCATCATAGCTACGCAATTTCTATAAATTATGATATATCATTACGATAAACTATGTGGAAAGGAACGACAGAATAATGAACAATCAAAAGCTGCGTTTGGGCGATATCCTTGTTGAGCAGAGAGTGCTCACAGAGGAACAGCTTATTGACGCATTAAGAGAACAGCGTAAGACCCATCTTAGGCTAGGTCAGCATCTTGTCGCAAGCGGAACCATTACGGATTCGGCGATTGCCCATGCCTTGCAGCTTCAGCTTGGCATTGAACGCATCGATTTGAGGTTTACCAGAGTTACACCCGAAATCTTGGCTTTGGTGCCGGGTTCCGTTCTTAGGCGCTATAGCGCATTGCCGATCGAATTTGACAGGGGAGGTTCAAACACGCTGCTTGTAGCGATGTCCGACCCATTAGATATTAATGCACAAGACGATATTGAGGTAATTACCGGTTGCCGTGTTGAAGTTAAGATCGCCACTGAAAGTGAAATCCAAGCGGCACTTGACCGATATTTTGGTTCAGACGAAGCGATGAGTTCAGCGGAGCGATATACAAACGAGCGTGAAGCGCTTGCACTGGAAGAAGCGGCGCTTGCGTCTGCAGAACAGGCAGATGTAAACAGCGCACCGATTGTGCAGCTGGTACGTTCTGTGATTGAACAGGCAGTAAGCCAAAGGGCGAGCGATATCCATATTGACCCGCTAGAGAGGCAAGTGCGCATACGATACCGCGTTGACGGAAGCTTGTCGGAGAAGATGCTATATGATATTTCGCTGATGCCGGCAATTACCACACGTATGAAGATATTAGGAGGGCTTGATATCTCCGAAAAGCGTAAACCGCAGGACGGACGTATTACGATGACCGTCGATAAGCAGGAATATGACATTCGACTCTCTGTACTGCCAACATTCTTTGGGGAGAAGCTCGTACTTCGTTTGGCGTTGGCAAGCGGAATGACCAGAGACATGGACGAACTTGGTTTGCGTGAAAAAGATTTGGTAAAATTCCGCCACATCATTTCAAATCCCAATGGGCTGATGCTCGTTACAGGGCCTACCGGGAGCGGAAAGTCCACGACATTATACACGGCGCTAAGCACCCTAAACCGTGAGGAAGTAAACATCATCACGGTAGAGGACCCCGTGGAAGCTAGTATTCCTGGGATTAACCAAGTTCAAGTAAGCGTAAAAGCTGAGTTGACATTTGCAAATGTGTTACGTTCGATTTTGCGTCAAGACCCTGACATCATCATGATAGGTGAAATGCGTGATGCGGAAACTGCTGCGATTGCAGTGCAGGCATCGATTACAGGGCATTTAGTTGTAAGTACATTGCATACGAACAGTTCCGCCGCTACGATTACGCGTTTGATCGATATGGGCGTGGAGCCATTTCTGCTTGCAGACGCACTGGTTGGAATTATAGCCCAACGTTTGGTCAGACGGCTTTGTGTGCACTGTCGCAAACCGCGTCAGGCTACTGGTGAAGAGAAGTACCTGCTTGGCGTTGACCCAGGCGATGAAGCTGAGATCTATGACGCAGGCGGATGTAACAGGTGTGGTGAAACAGGGTTTTTCGGTCGGATTGGCGTTTATGAGATTATGGAGGTTTCCAACGAAACCGGGCGAATTATCGCCTCGCACGGTACCACAGAGGAGATACGTGAACAGGCGGTTGCAGAGGGTATGACCACATTGGGCCGGTCCGTTGCACAGTATGTGCTAGAAGGCATAACGACAATGAGCGAAATGCTGAAAGTATCTTTTGAATAGAATGCAACTAAAATAGCTGCAAATACAGGTGATATACAATCGATAAAACATAAAGGGGGCTGATAAATTTGAAAACATTTGACGAGTTTTTGCATGATGCCGTGAACATAGGGGCATCCGATATTCACCTTACAGCAAGTGCAATGCCAAGCTGCCGTAAGGATGGAGAGATTACGGAACTGTTTAACGAGGTGCTTACACCATCAGACCTTGCCGATATGCTTGACAAGCTGCTAAACGATACGCAGAAGCACACATTTAAAGAAATAGGGGAAGTTGACCTTGCATACTCCATTCCGGCACTTGGGCGTTTCCGTATCAACGCATTTCACCAGCGTGGCGCGGCGGCAATTGTAGCGAGGGCGCTAAACCCTAAGATTCCCTCACCGCAAGAACTTGGCATACCGGAGGCAATCATTAAGATGACCGAAAAACGCCGTGGGCTTGTGCTGGTTACGGGTGCAACAGGCAGTGGTAAATCAACCACGCTTGCCTCGCTAATCAACATCATCAACAGTACCTATCACCACCACATCATCACATTAGAAGATCCGATTGAGTACGTTCATCAGCACAAGAAATCGCTTGTGAACCAACGTGAAATCGGAGACGATACGAAAAATTACGCAAATGCACTAAGGGCCGCCCTGCGGCAAGATCCGGATGTAATACTCGTTGGAGAGATGAGGGATTTAGAAACGATATCCACAGCAGTCACTGCGGCAGAGACAGGGCATCTCGTATTCTCGACCTTGCACACCATAGGTGCAGCGAACACGATCGATCGTATCATTGACGTGTTCCCACCCCATCAGCAGCCGCAAATCCGCACACAGCTTGCCGATGTGCTGGAATGTGTCGTGTCACAGCAGCTCATGGTAAAGAAAAGCGGTAAAGGGCGCGTTGCCGCACTAGAGGTTATGATTGCCAACAACGCAATTAAGAACTATATCCGCGAAGGGAAGACATTTCAAATTACCTCAACGATTCAAACAAACCGAAAAGTCGGCATGATCACGATGGACGATGCATTATACGAACTCTATGAAAGTGGGCAGATAAGTGCAGACACTGCCGTTGGCTATGCACAAGACCGTGTAACGCTTAGTCGGAAAGTCATGGTATAAAGAATAGAAAGAGCAATACCCTGAACTTTACAAAAGCGCCTTCTTTCAAAATTTCAACGAAAGAAGGCGCTTTTTAAGATTTTTGTGGACGATGGCATGTTATAGTACATGAAAAAAGGAAAAGCTTTTGCTGAGCATACGACTAATTTTTTGCGTTAAAGACGAATAAAATAGAAGAAAGTCGGTAAAGGCTAGTAGGGCGGCGAGAAAATGTGCTCAAAATCTAATAATGAAGATTTAAAAAAATAGTTCAAATAGATAGACACAGGAAGTTACGGTATAGTACAGGTTCGTTTGACGCTATCATTAGCATGGCAAGATGCTAAAATGAAGAATAGGAAAAATGGTATTTTAAACTTTCAGAATTACCTATTGTTCCTTTGAGAATAGACCGATATAAGTTAGGGAAAGAATTAAATTAGTTTGTTTTATGGATTGGGATTTAAAGTCTATTTTACAAAAAAATGTATAGGATAGGAAGATTTATAAAGAATTATGAAATCACACCAAGTGTTTTATACGAAAGGAGGTGGTGCGGCTTGTCGGATTTTACCTATGTTGCTGTGACGAGTGATGGGAAAGAGTCCAAGGGCCGAATTTCCGCCAGCGACGAGAGGGCTGCCCGCAATGAAATCAAAAAGCAGGGGCTGCTCGTCGTCAAACTCAGCGAGCAAGGTTCGCTAACGAAGGAAATTAACCTGTCGGACTTGCCTTTGTTCCAAAAGAAGCCAAAGGCGCGCGACCGAAGTGTATTTTGCCGTCAGTTTGTGAGTATTATCAATGCCGGCGTACCTGTAGTTGCCGCACTTGAAATGCTTGAGGAGCAGACGGAGAACAAGATATTAGGCAGGGCAATCAAAGAGACGAAGGTATCGGTTGAAAAGGGTGAATCCCTCTCCGATTCGATGCGTCAGAATGAGGAAATCTTTGGTGGGCGAATGTTTATCTCCCTCATCCAAGCGGGCGAGGCGTCCGGCAGTCTGGACATATCGTTTTCACGAATGGCGGATCAATTCGAGAAAGACGTAAAACTGCAGGCATTGATACGTAAGGCGAGTATTTATCCAATTGTTATATTGGTTGTACTGATTGCGGTCATTGGATTAATGCTGGTCATTGTTATCCCAAGCTTTGTCGAAATTTTTGCCGAACTTGACACACAACTGCCGGGAATTACACTATTTGTAATTGCTGCGAGTGAATTTATGCAGAAGAGATGGTACGTATTACTGCTCGTTGTAGTTGTGGCAATCGCAGCGATGCGGACGTATGCAAAGACGGAAGTAGGCAAACAGACATTTAGCAGACTTACATTAAAGGTGCCGGTCGTTTCTAATCTGGTTGTAAAGACGGCATCAGCCCGTATGACAAGGACGCTTAGTACCTTGCTTGCGTCTGGTATTCCGTTGATCCAATCACTTGAAATCGCCGCAACCACAATGACAAATGTACTCTTTTTTGACAAACTTATGACTGCGCGTACAGATGTTGCGATGGGTAATCCACTGTCCGACACCATACGCAGTGGCAAACTCTTCCCGCCACTGGTATACCAGATGATGAAGATCGGCGAAGAGTCCGGCGATATGGATGGAATGCTTACCAAAATCGCCAACTACTACGATGAAGAGGTTGAGGAAGCGACAGAACGTATCATGGCACTTGTAGAACCTGCTATCATCATTGTTATGGCACTGGTTGTTGGTTTCATCGTTATGGCGGTTATGCTCCCACTTGCCAATATGTATGGGGCGCTAGAAAGCCTGTAAAACCTGTAACACCCCCCATAAGAGGGGACAACAATATATTCATAATCATAAGGAGGTTCAACGATTATGTTGACAAAAACAATACGAAATAAGCTGCAAATGAAAAAAGGCAGCAATAACAAAGGGTTTTCCCTTGTAGAATTGATTATCGTTATCGCTATTATGGTAATATTGATTGCCATCCTTGCCCCACAATTCATTAAATACGTAGAACGGTCAAGAGTTTCAAAAGACGAATCCGGAGCAGATGAGGTATTGCAAGCGGTTACCGCCGCCCTCGCGAATGAAGCCGCATATGCCGGGGTAGCGACAGGCAACTCGGTTACTTACGGTGCGAATGGTGCATTGACTTTTACGTTGACTGGAACTACTGCCGGGCAGACAGCATTCATAGCGGAAGTTGCTGATTCCCTCGGGAGTTCTGCAACAGCTATAGTCGCAGCCAATGGATTGCCGCCGTTTATATCACAAACACACAGACCTGATACCTATACGGTGCTGATAAGAAATGGAGCAGTAGCAGGAAGCCTTAATGCTGTGGGAAGCCCAAAGAATGCAACTGGTAATTGGGTTGCTCCAACGTAATCGCAACATAAGGAACGCTTCATACAGATTCATCCAAATATTTTCACAGCAGTGGATAGGTTGGCCGTGGGTAGCTTTGCAAATACCCGCGGCCGGCATCAATGCTGTGTGTGAGGCATCTTATGTGCTTCACGATGAAAATGATAAATTATTTTTGCAGGTGCTTCTGAATGACAGCAAGAATGAAGAGATTGCAAAAAAATTTAAGAGAGTACAAATTTAATGAAAAAGGAAACCAAATGCAACTTGCAGTATATATAATCGTGGTGTTATACGGCTTAGCAGTAGGCAGTTTTGTGTGCGTGTGCATAGACCGTATCCCGGAAGGAACCGACATTGTAAAGACTCCTTCAAGCTGTCCAAAATGCGGTCGTCGGCTACGGGCAGGGGAGCTAATGCCGGTGTTTAGCTGGCTATTCTTGCGTGGCAAGTGCCACGGCTGTGGGGAACATATATCCATACAATATCCGCTCGTGGAACTTTCAAATGCCGTTTTGTGGCTCTTATGCGTGTGGCGGGTAGGCAATGGTTTGGATCTATTGACTATATCAACCACCACCATTTTGGCAGTTCTCATCGCATGTTTTACCATGTCGGTATTGCTTGCGATTGCAGTGACTGACGCAAAGACCGGGATCATTCCGGTTGGATATAACATCGCATTGCTCGTGTTAGGTGTATTTCATCTAGGTATTACCGGAGAATATACGTTACACCTTATTGGAGCGATCGCGGTGTCATTGCCATTATATGGAATCTATCTTATAAGCAACGCTACCGCAATTGGCGGTGGAGATATAAAATTCCTCGTTGGAGCAGGGGTGCTGCTCGGGTGGAAACTAATCATTTTAGCATTCGTTACCGCTTGTATTCTGGGAACGATTGTACATGGCTTTCGTATGATCATAGGCAAAGCGAGTAGAACGGTCCGGCTTGGGCCATACCTTGCAGCGGGCGCTGCGCTTTCATGGCTTTTTGGCAATGCGGCAATTGCTTGGTATATCCATATCGCAGGGCTTTAATAGCATCGCATTTAGTATTGCATAAGCTACAGCTTGTGCGTAAGGGGAATCGATAGATAAGCTGCAAAACTTGCGCGTAAGTAAAACCGATCGGCTGCGGCATCTTGTGTGTCATGGGAAAATATAACAGGCTCAAAACAAGATATATGGGGCAACTTATTTGAAAATAGCAAAAAGAGAAATTCTAAGCAAGTCATGCGTTTTTTTCTTTTTGATGCAATACAAATTTTTTTAAGGTATCCGAATCATTTCGATAGAGATTGACGATAAAACGATCTTACAAAAGCTTCCGGAAAAGTTTCCAAATAGAAAGTTTGCGTATAGAAAGTTTGCGTATAGAAACAAGAAGATAAATAAAAAAGCAGTTTACATACTATAAAGATAATTACCAGAAAGGGAAGTCATGGCAAATAATCCGTTAGTAATCGAACTTGGTGAACGCTCAATAAGGGTGTGCCGTCCTGTGCGAACCAAAGAAGGCAAGGTCGAAAAACTCGACATGGGCTCTGCGTATACGTTTCCTATGCCCAGTGGCGTTGTAGATGATGGGCAGGTTACAAATCCATCGGAATTGGGAAATTTTATCAAGAACAACTTACGCACGAAAAATGTCAAAGCAAAAGAAGTAACTTTTGTGCTGAATTCAAGCAAGATTGTTACACGTGAAGCATTACTGCCGCCTGTGGCGGGGGATAGGAAACTAAAAGAACTTGTTGCATCGAATGTTGGTGAATATTTTCCAATCGACCTGTCGAATTACCGTCTAGGCTATACGGTAATTGGAAAAACGGAACCACAGGGCGAGGACGGGTTGCCAAAACTTCGTGTATTGGTGATTGCGGTACCGACGGAGCTGCTTGACAGCTATACAGAGCTTGCCAAAGTTGCAGGCCTTAAAATGAAGTCGTTTGACTACGCCGGCAATAGCCAATGCCAGGTATTTAAGGAACTAAACGCCCCCGATGTAACAATGTATGCCTATATCGACCATCAATCATCGTATATGACATTTATGAGCGGAAGGGATATTTTGCTACAGCGTACCTTGTCGTTTGGTGGTGGGGAGATGATAGAAGATTATCTTGCCAAATCAGGATATGTAGGGGAGGAGGCTTATCAGTCTTACCATGCGGTGCTAAGTGAGCTCTCACAGGCTGTACATGATTTCCCGCCAATGCCGGATGAGCAGGTGGAAGCTTCCTTTGGCCGACTCGCCGTTGGTATAGAGCGTAGTTTGCGCTACTATAATACAAAATATAGCGAGCGTGCCGTGAGCAAAGTTGTCTTGGCAGGACCGCTTGCACGTTTGTACCATCTACGCGAGGTTGTAGAGAACGAACTCGGACTAAGTGTTGAATTAATGACGGAACAGCCGGAAGCGGCACAGCATATAAAAAATGTTGGCAATACCTTACCGTTTTTGGCCTGCCTTGGTGCATCCATCGAATCACTGGGTCTCTTGCAGACTAAGGTTACAGCAAAAAGGGCGAGTATCGGTAATATAAATGAAGAAAAAGCCGATATAAAAGTCAAATATACAATCAACGGTGGCGTAGTAGTTCTTGCTGTAGCAGTGATTGCATCGGTGGTACTGATCTTGTTTGGCTACTTCCAGCTTACAACCGCAAAGCACGAAAAGAAGAATTTGGAAGATCAAATTGCAAATACACTCTATGCAGAGGAAATATATAACGATTACCTTGTGTACCAGTCGGGTGCGGATGCATCAGCGAATTTGGTTGCCTCGATCGTTTCGCCAAACGATGACTTAAAAGCATTCTTTGAAGAACTGGAGCAAAAAATGCCGAGTGAAATCCTTCTTTTGTCTGTTTCATGCACGAAGGAGGGCATTACAATGAACATTACTGTTCCAACGAAGACGGACGTAGCACGCGTTATGGTGCAGTTGCGTGAGTTTGCGAGTTTAGGGCACTTGCTGGTGCCGGCACTCACCGAGCCTCAAAACGAATTAGGAAATGATATGGTAGCCTTTTCGGCCTACTTTGAATATAATACAACAATGGTTGAGATTGAAGAGCAGGTTGTTCCCGGAAGTGATGTTGAGGAAGATTTAGAAACATATGACGAACAGGGAGGTGCTACACAATGAAGCTATCAAAACGCGATGTCAATACACTTTTAATTGCGGTGGGACTGCTGCTGCTTGTAGCGGCCTACTTTCTGGCCTACCGCCGACTAGAGGAAGCGGCCACGGTTGTCGAAGAGGAAATTACCAACGTGTTGCAGCCTCGTGCCTCACAATTGGCATTCTATGTAGAAAACCTGCCAATCTATAACGATGGAATTGTAGCATCGGCAAAGATTGCTGCAGACAGTTTGGCGCTGTTTCCACCAAGCATCAGAACGGAAGATTTAGTGATGTATGCAGTTGAGCTTGAGCGCGACTTCGGAATGCGGATTAGTGCCGCATCGTTTACGGAGCCGGTTGAGCTTACTTCGTTTGACGCTAAGACTGCAGTCGGGCAAAGTGAGGTGGTAAACTACCACGCATACAACACCACGCTAAACATCAGTACTAAAATGAATTACGAAAACTTGAAGAAAACATTAGACCATATAGCCGGCGATCCGAACCGGACCGCCCTTGACGAAATGAGCCTTAGCTATGATCTGGCAAGCGGCGAGCTTACGGGCAGCATGACAATTAGAAAGGTGCTTGTCGAGGATGGCTCTTACGTATATAGGCCAACTGACGTACCACTTGGCAAATTAGGCACATCATCGCCATTTGGAATGATTCGGGTGTTTCCGATTGACAATCCAGCAGACGCGGCACCGGGAGCAGGGGTATAATTATGAAGAAATGGAGTGACAACAGGGGCGTAAGCTTGCTTGAACTACTGATAGCGGTTGCGATACTGGCAATTATGATCGCTCCGCTGATGCATTTATTTGTGACATCGGCTAACCTTAACCGCAAAGGACGCCAAATGGATGCCGCGACCAATGCGGCAACCAACTTAATGGAGATGGTAAAGACAACGGAGCTTGATGATATGCTGCCGGAAGATTTGGCATCTGCTACAACCGCTACGGCAGATGGCAGTTTGTTTGGATTGCCCGCAACATTTATGGCTACCCCTGCAGAAACTTCGATTGATGCAGATAAGTATACGATTACAATTGATAGTTTGCCTTATCATGGGAATGGAAACTCAGGTGGCTTCTATCATGCAGTCGTGACATTAAATCCGGAAGAATATTCAAAGCCAAAGGTAGATCCAACTCCGGAAGATACGACCAATAACGATTGGATTGATTTGGTAAATGACAATGAAATTGTAAAATTTGTGCCGGGGAGTATACGCAGTGGAACGGAACTGATACCGCAGAATACGGATCTTTTAGTACTGAAACTACTAAGGAAAGAAGCAATTTCTAATTTTGACAAATCACCGATCACCGGAGACGCTACCTATGAATTTTCCAATGAAAGGCTAGCACGGGAAATTACGATTACGGTAAAGGAAAGCGGAATTACGGCGTATTATAAATATTGGCTTGATTATGATTTGAAAGCAACAGAGGTAGCCGGAACCGGCGTGAATGTCACTCGGCATGGCCTGCAGGAATATAGTATATCAAATGGGGTATACGATACGTTGCCGACAGATATGGAGTACTTGGATATTTACTATTTCTATTATCCGCTGACAACAGAGCTATTGCAGGAATTAGGGGATAAGGGCGTTAACTACGACAGCGAAAATGAACAAGTACCAATAACGGGAGTTATAGTGCCTCCTATTTTTACCAGGCCGGATGGCACAAATGCTCCGGGCGATTTGATTAAGATTGAGAACAATCCGGATAATAGCGGCAATTTCCATAATAATATTGACTATGACGATGGGAGCAACGATGGTGAGAATTTAAAGTTCGATTTCTTTTTGGCGGCACAAAGAGAGTTATTGAAAAAAGGCGATCCGTCTGTCAACATACCTCCTTACAAAACCGATTCAGATTATCGTGTGGAGTACTACGAGGGCGTAGACAGCAGCAATCGATTTTCGCTCAATAAGCTTTACTCGAACCTTGGTGGGAAATATCAACAAATAGACCCGACGAAGTCCGTTTTTGGCAATCTTGTTGGTTTTGAACAAAATGCGGGTGCAGGGCTTGGACTGTTGCGTACGGAAAAGGCGAAGCGGCTGTATATCGTAGATATAGAACTTACGGATAGCAATGGAAAAAGAGTTGCATTAGAGTCAACGAAGCTAGTGGCGTTGAAATAGTAGATGAGTCTAATGAGGCTAGTGCCGTTTTAGTTTTAATAAGCGGGAAGGCGGGGATTGCGATGAATGATAAAAATAAGGGTTCCGGACTGATAGCGGTAATCATCACAGTGACAGTAATCGCATTGCTTGGTGCAACTGTACTGTATATGAGCTATTTAAATTCTATGGTTAAGGGCGCGGATCGCAGTGCTCGCAGGAATTTTTATGAAACGGAAAAATGGCTCGATGAGATTAGGGCCGAGGTACAGGTAGCGGTATCTAAGTCGCTTAATAAGGCATATGCAGATATGATGGAATCCTATCATAGAACAATATTCGAGGCGCCTGACGGTGTTTCTAGTGAGGAGGCCTTGGTTAAATTAAAGGATGAACATAAACTTTTCATTCAAAAATACTTTGCAGAGGCGTTTGTAGATGCTTTTACAAACCCGGCGAGTATTTCGGATGCGACGTGGACATATGATGTCGAGGCTGGCGGGAGTGAGAAAGTGCTGAAGTTTACCACACCAAAATATTCGGAAATCGTATTCAAGCTAACGCAGCCCCCTATACCAGAACTGGACAATCCGGCCAACCATCCGAGTGTCGGCGGAAGCCATCCGGCTAAAATAGCGATACCGAATAAGATATTGCTTAATGTAATGGTAGCGAGTACGGATGATGCACAGGGCTATTACAATGAGATACACACTGGTTTTGAGATCAATATACCTACCTTTACACCATCAACAACAGGCGTGTACTCAAGCCTTAAGAACAGGATTATTATTGCCGATGGAACATTAAGGGCACGTCAGCTTTCTGAGCTTACGGGCAGTATTGGTGTCGGTGCAATCGATGTTGTAAGTAATTTGCTGATTCATTCAGGACAAGTGGTTGTAGGTGGCCAAGGAGCGGACGCGGGAATTATTTCGATAAAAAATTCAGCGACCTTAACATTGGACGCAGGTGAGCTTTGGGCTAAAAAAATCCAAGTGGGTTCCGGCGTTTCCGGAAGTACTGCTTCCGGCACACTTGTACTAAATGCTAGTGGTGGTGCTGCAAATATTGCGGATGACTTGGAGATGAATGGAAATGGATCAAAGGCTGAACTTTTCGGTAATTATTATGGCTTTAGCAATAGCAAGCAGGTAGGCAAGGCGAGCAGCTCAATGATTGTAAACGGGAAGGACGCAGAACTTAAACTAGAGGGCTTGGATAGTTTGCGGCTCGCAGGCTACAGCTTTATAACGGATGAGAATAAAAGTGCTGTCGGATCCGATGGAAAAGACATTGCGATGGCTGGCTCGCTTACTGTAAGGCGCGATCAAACCATTTATTTAGTGCCTGAAAAATTGATAACGGGCATTGGCATTACATCAAATCCAAACATCGTTGCTACTGCAGATCCGGCACCTGTACCAACGATTGTCCCTGATGGTGAGCTGTGGCGTACGCCTGCACCTGCGAATGTGCCTGTAAAGCTGTCAGATTATGGAGTATCGGTAAAGACGCTAAAAAAACCTCTCCCCGGCAGTACGACGCAATCGGCAGTATATTACTTTATGGAGTTTGATACTGCGGAAAACAGGGATAGATTCTTTACGGACTACTTTGATCACTATCGAAACAATATTAAAGAATACTTGCAGGAATATGTGAAAATCACAGGGCTGAGCAATAGCAATGATTTGAACAAAGTTGCGGCTCCGGGGACACTTTGGAACAATACGTTTGACTTGGTCCATGGTACGATGGATCTGGTGGATTCCTCAGCATTGACGGAAAATACGTATACCTACTTGTGGCAGACGTTAACAAAATCCAGCAGCGATTCGCAAAATTCGATGTTCAGCCATTATGTGCAGCAAAATGAGCTGAGAACACAGGCGTCCGCAAAACCACAGAAAACATTGGAATTTGAGATGGCAGGTAAAACGCTGGCATTGTTTATAGATAATGAAGGTGGTGGCGATTACAACATTGGCGCAGCTCATGTCAGCAATTATCCGGATGTCAACGTCGTCATTGCAACAGGCAATGTGATCGTGACACAGTCGTTTCATGGTTTGATTATAGCGCAGGGAGATGTGATCGTGCAAGCAAACGTAACAGACGATGCGGGTGTATTTCCGGCAACAGAAGATGGTAAAATAAACTTAAATCCGGCATTTAGTGCAACGATTACAGATGACAGTGGTGTGCAGCATCCACTGTGGGACTATACACGAAATTTTGAGTTCAGCCCAAGCAGTGGCGCATCGGAGCAAACGTGGAACATGAACGATTTGGTGCGGTATACGGATTGGACGAAGAACGAGGAATCACCGGCAGAACGGCCATAGGATCAACAAAATTGAAGAAATCGTAAAAACCGGAAATGAGGGGATTGTTATGGTAAAGAAACGAAATGATGTCGGCTTTTCGCTTATCGAACTGGTTGTCGTTGTTGCGATGTTAGCGGTGATGATAAGTTTTCTTGTTCCGTCAATCGCGTCTATTTTTTCCGGAGAGGCGAAGTCATGTGCGAGCAAGATGGACAATTTAATTGCCAAAACGAAAGTGTATGCGATGAGCCGTGCAGGGAATGTATATGTAAGGTTCTATGTCGGTGCGGATAACCGGATACATGGTGATTATTATGAGGGCGATTATTCTTATGTGGAAGATGATGGAACAACAACTGATGTGCCCTTTACACTGATAAACGAAGAGATCGTCGGCAGGCGGGTGACGGTTTCTTATGGAGGGGTGCCTTTACCTTTGGGAACTGCCACGAACGAGGAAGGTCTATGGATTTCGTTTAACCGTGCAACCGGAGCAGTAACGGTATTTGGCGCTGACAGGCTGGTTGCGGCAGATGCAAGCCAAAATTGGACAATAGAAATAAATAGCGGAAGGAAAACGATCACACTGAACAAGCTGACAGGGCGTTCAAAGATTGGGTGATTGCTATGAAAGATAATAAAGGGTTGTCATTAGTTGAACTGGTTGTCGCGGTATCTATACTTGCAATCGTGTCGGCCATACTGCTTAATTTTGTGGTAGTAGGCAATAATGTGTACCGCAACGTGTCGGCGGATGTTTCTCTTCAGATGCAGAGCCAAACTGCATTGGCACAAATAAGGGAATACACTGTGGATGCATATCAGACAGTGAATATTGTTAACCCTACTGTTAATACGACGGATACAATGACAATTGATGCAGGGATTATCTCACCATACAAAATGTATATCTTTAAGTATTATCCTGCGAGTACGCCAAATGGTACGGACGGTAGATTGACAATTGAGGAACGTGAGCTATTTGATGATGGTACGACACCGGCTACGACTACAGGGGAAATGGAGATTTGCGAGGGTGTAGCGGAATTTTGCGTGAAACGTACTTCTGCACTAGGTGAAACGGGAGTTACGCTAAATAGCGCATTGGAAATCACATTGACCTTGACAAAAAATGGAAAAAACTACACAGGTATAGAAGTAGTAGGGTTAAGAAATCAACCGGTAGTAAACGGCGGTGTATAAGGTGCTAGCGAAAAAGGAGGATAAAGCGATGAAAAAGAAGAATTTTATAAGAATCGGCGCGGTTATTTTAGTGATAGCGTTGCTCGCGAATCCGTTTGGCGGCTCGATCGCAAGGGCGGTATCCTTGCCAAATGTTGACAAAATAGCGGAAACGATAAAGGGCGAAAACCCTTTAGAGACGTTTCATATATTGGAGATTGTAGAAGAGCCCCAGCCTGGATATCTTATGGATGGGCAAATCGGCTGGTACATTGGAGGGCAGGAGCCACTTAGAAACGAGCTGTTTCTAGAAATGCTAAAAAAAGCGCCGGATCCTGGAACACTTGCTTCTTTCATAGCGGACCGCAATACGAAAGTTGAAACCTTGGCGGATCAATATCACTCAGATGCAGGTCCGTTAAAGGGTACGGGCACTGCAACGATGCCGTCACAATGGGCATATCCTTGGATTGATCTGGTGGGAGCGCAAATAATTACGCTCGATGATCCGGAGCAGTTTGAGGTGCAAGACAGTAGCTTGAATAAAACGGATGTGGATCCGAACGCCAGATTTACGCATCGGTTTGATTCGGCATGGGCCGGGTATACACAGGGCTGGGAGATAGAATATACGGATGGCACGTCAGAAATTATTGATAGTACAGGTGGTATGGGCCCTTCCTATAAGCGGATACATATGGGGCTGGGAACCCATGAATTGACAGGTGGCCAGTTGACGCTTCGGGCACCGGGCGATGTTGCCGGCGAGTATAAAGTGACAGCAAATTTTACCAAGATAGATATTGATGCGATCGATTATACGAATCCATATACAGATCCGACAAATGGTATTTATTATACGATGATTGATACAGATGGAGATGGGATTGTTGATTTGGACTATGCATCTGCGGGTGGGGCGATTCTAAGTGGCCTGTACGTGGATTCGGATTTGGATAGTAGCCCTGATTTAGATGGGAATGGAGCTCCCTTGCTTGTAATGGGCATAGATGGGGATTTGGACGGATTTGTTGATGAGGATCTGTATGGGAACCTTTTGATTGCAAAGGAGATTACATTCCCTTGGGGTATTTACACAGATAATCAAGTGGATCCAAGTCCTAGCGTGCCACGGGAGTATGCTTATGCCGGCAATGGAACTGGGATTGATGACCCGATAAACAACCCAAACCAGCTCTTTGACTATACAAAGACGTATTACACCGTTTCAAATGTTGTAGCTTATAAAGCAGACGAATTGATTAAGCTTGGCGACATCGGTACGCTAGACGATTTTGCTTCCGCAGTGGAAATAGCGCAGTATTATTCGGTGAGTGCTCCAGTGGGCGCTCCTGCAGTAGTTAACGGTGAAAATAGTAAATTTGCCTATGATCCAGTGACTGACGCGTTAACATGGGCTGGTTATTTTGGAGGTTATGAACAGCCAAATGATCCCAAAATCATTGGAGATGGAGGATATAAACGGATACACACTGGACTGGGCGACAGTGATTTAGCAGGTGCTGTGCTGACGTTTATACCGGTAAACAGTTCTATTTTGGATGCCTATAAAGTGACAGCGGCATTTACCGAAATAGATATCAATCATCCGGTAAATGGCATTTATAGTACAATTACAGGAGACCCTGTTGATTTAAATTGGGGCATTTACACAGATAAAAATGAGGGTCAAGTAGATGCAGATGGCAATCGCTTGCCACCGGAGTATCAATATATTGAGGGCGGTAGGATTGACCTTTTAAGGAAATATTATGCCGTTTCAAATGTGGTGCCTTATTATGCAACCGATGCGACAGTGATTGCGCCCGGTACGGCAACGCGTACAGAACCGCAGTTTTACGCGGTGAGCAAACCAGTGTTTAATGATGCCATAAATGGCAAGTTCACGAAATTTGCAGAAGGCTGGTACGAGTATGATATGACGGGCTCGGTAACGTTTGATGACATTTTTGATGACGGCATCAACGACACCATCAAGTACAAGGAGGTTAGATACGCGGGTGGAGAAATTACGAACCTTAATTGGTTTCAACGTGACGTGTTCAATGTGACGAATGATGTTGATGAAATAAATCATTTAAATATAAAGGTTACGTCAAAAGTAGCGGGTGACGTGACGAAGGATGATGTAGAGAAAGCAAACTTGATTGTGTATGTTAGCGGTACGGTGACAGATAACGACGCGAACAATCTTATTTTAGAAAAACCACTTGTAGTGAAGAAAGGCGTAACGATTGGAACAGTCTTAATGGCAACACCGGGCGTACATGGCAAAGTGTATGTCTATAACGACAGTAGCGACTTGGCAACACTGGCTTTTAACACAGCGATCGTACCGCCTGATGTGGCAAATGCCGATTATGGAGAGGTAATTAGAACAATCAACCGACAGAACTTGTATTTGGAAACGGCAAATCACCTGCCTTTGACTGACCGCTTAGCACAGGTGGTAACGATAGCCACAAGTATACGGCATGTGATTAATGGGAGTGTCGGAGGCGAGAATCAAAAGACAGAGCTTCATATTTTGGACATTGAGCCGCGGTTGGCAAATAGCGTGGTTACTACGAATAGATTGACCTTAAGTACAGTGCAGACATGGCTAACTGGTGTTGCGACTGTAGTACCCTATACCGCTCCGCTTACGGAGGCTCAAAAGGCAGAGTACCTCGCAAATGAAAGAATTGCCGTGCGCATTGCAACGATGTCAACCGCACAGTTTGTTGGTAAAATTGATGATTTGAATGAAACCTATGATGTGATTTATTTTGGAAATAGCAAGGATGGGTTTAATCAAGCAAATGGAAATACAGACTTTGTCAGTAATGCCATGGATGGATTGCTGTATTTTAATATAGGTGATACGTATACTGGGCAAAGTGTTGCGACACGATTGCCGGGAAACGATATCTCTACGCCGAAAAGACTGGCATTAGAGGACTTTGCTAAGGCAGGTTATCCTATCATATTTGCCGATGAATTGCTTAACGGTGGAACAAGTGGTGGCGTAAATGCTAACCGTGTGGATCAAAGTACGTATCTGTATGCACTGATGAACTCTGTTAGAGGCCGTGGCAATGTTATGGGGGCAGGTGAAATAGGGGGTATGCAGGACGTATTTGTGTCATACCTAAATCTGTCAAAGCCGGAGATTGTAATGGCGCAGACGGATCAGCCACCGGTATATGTAAACCTTACCTCTGCTACAAATCAAGGCAGTACACTGTCGTTTAAGTTTAAGATTAAAAATACAACTGACCCAACACCGGTGAGTACGACATATGCGGTAGAACTGTTCATTGATAAGGATGGGAGCGGCTATTTCGTGAAAGACGACGTAGATCGGACAAAAGATGAGCGCAGGAGAAGTTTACAGGTACGTACGGCACTAGGGAGCGTTTCGGCGAGCAGCCTACAAGCAGGTCCGGAATATACGTTGGATTGTGCGCTGCCTGCTGATGATGTAGGGATTATTCCATGGAAGCTTGTTGTGACGAAAAATGATGAGAACGGAAATACTGCAACAAATGAAAATAGGTATATCCATGCTTCAAAAGTTGACTTTACCCGTATCAGGCCTGCTGAAAAAGCACAGATTAAGGTGCTGCAGCTTGTTGGCAATCCAAATAGCAACTGGAAAAGGCCGACAGTGCTGCTTGAGATTGATCCACAGTATACAACTCTTTTTACGGAACAGAAAAACAACGGTGATTTTGATGTGAAGGTTACGACGATAGGGGTGGATGGAATGGCACTGCCAAACCATAATCCTACCTATGAACGGTATGGTACAGATGGGCATGGGGGTGCATATACAGCGGCACAAATCAATGGTACAGGAGGGAATGTTGGAATTGCCCAACGGACAGCATTGTGGGGGACTGGCTCAAATCCTGTGGCTGCAAATACGATTGACGGTATCTTTGGGGTGCTGGACAAATATGATATGCTGGTACTGGGATTTTCGGATAATAATACGCTAGATCAGGCGAATCTGGCACAGGCAATACAAAGGTTTGCAAATACTGGAAAGTCCGTATTGTATACGCATGATTTGGCATACAATACGAGTGCCAATTATACTAGCTTGCTATTCAACCAATACTTAAGATATCAGTCAGGGCTAGATGTGTATGGCGTACAAAGGCCGGCGGGAACGCTTGTCCAAACGTTGCCTATAAGGACGGCATACACGCCAAAGACCACCACGGTATTGCCGGACACTACCAATGCACAAAAGAGGAGCTATACAACCTATTATTTAGAACAAAGTGGGGGAACCGCGCTAACGTGGAACCGTCCGGGGAGTCGACCTACTTGGGATGCCGGTGAAACAGCTGCTTGGGTTACACATGCAGTGGCACGGCAAAACAAAGGGCAGATTACAACTTATCCATACAGCATAGATAATTTAAATGTTGGAACAACACATGCACAATACTTCAATCTGAATATGGAGATTGAAGACCTAGTTGTCTGGTACACGCTTGATAAAGACAATACGTTTATGCCCGGCGATGCTTCGGGTGGGTACTATCTATATTCGTTTGGGAATATTTATTATTCAGGTGTTGGGCATAGGCCTGTTGAAACCTATACGGATGAAGCCAAGCTGTTTGTGAACACGCTGATTGCAGCTTATCGAAGTAAAGGGGCTAATATCGAAGTAACGGCCACAACGGATGATACGCAAACGGTTGAACAAAAATATAAGTATTTCGTAGCGGAACGCAACGAGACCACAGCAGATGAAGTGTCTAGGATTAATGACAAAGAGATACACTATAATTTCGTCGATACAGGTACCAGCAGCAATTATACAGCAGAGTATAAATATTATTTGCCCGGTGCGACAATTAATTCGGAGGATGGCACATCGAATGCCACGTCGCTTACTACCTCGCCAACTGTTGCTGTTCCTGCCATACCGGAGCCAACCAACGATATACTTTTGACTGTTCCTGATGAGGTACTAGCCGCACTACAGGAGAACGAGTACGTAACGTTGGTGATTAGGATTATAAAAGATTCGGGAGTTTCAGGCTATACGACAGTGGAATTACGCAAATTTGGACTGTTGGATTTGTCATAGGAAAGATTATATTTAGAAAAGCAGCCTACCGTTTTCGGTGAGGCTGCTTTTTTGCAAAGAATTTCTTGGAGAACTACTTAAACGTCAGCTTTTTGCCCTCGAGGTACCTCCCATTCTTTACCCTGCTTTCAAATTCGTTGGAGGCTGATGAACTTACTTTTCGATCTGCTTTCGGGTGTCCTTTATTTTATCAACATTGAATTCTATAAAATTTTTTGCAGACCTACATAAATAACGCATATCCTCAGAAGACAAAAAAAATTTAGAATCGCCTTTCCCTACCTCGTAGTAACGGTAGAGTATCCATTTAAAAATAAGAAAAAACCCTGTAAATAAAGGTTTCTTTGATAAGCTGTTGATGGGAATCGAACCCATGACCTCCGCACTACCAATGCGACGCACTACCGACTGTGCTACAACAGCAAAGTAACAATGAAATTGAACTGCTTCGTATTATTTCTAGCAATATTGTACGTTGCCATGTGTGTTATACAAACATACAGTCAGCGAATACTGACTTGAATAATATACTATAAGCACAAGAAATTGTCAATATATTTTTGCAATTTTTCTGGTTTCGCATTGTTTTTGAATCTATCATATGCTATTATTTTCATAGTGGCTATATATAAAATAAGCAGGGGAGGATAAGTTATGGAGAAAATAGATACAATGGAGGAAAAAACAGGATTGAAAGGAACCGTGGAGATGATAGAATTGGAACATGTGGCAGAAACAGAAGAAATAGCAAAAACAGCAGAAGCAGTAGAATCAATAAAAACAGAAGAGGTATCGGAAGCAGTAGAATCAATAAAAACAGAAGAGGCGCCGGGGACAGTAGAATCAATAAAAACGGAAGAAACGATAGAAACAGGTGAAAAAACAAAATTAGAAATCGAACCAACAGCAGAAATTTTAGAAAATGCACCAAAGACGTCAGAAACAATGGAGGACTATAAAGAAGAATTGGAAGCGTCTTTTCGGAAAATAAAGGTGGGCGATATTATTTCCGGAACGGTAATTGATGTGAGCGATGAAGGAGTCACACTAGATTTAAGGTACTATGCATCAGGAGTTATACGTGCTGCCGACTTAAGCAATGATCCGGAATTTTTATTGACAGAAGAAGTACAAAAAGGGGATGTGATTAGTGCAACTGTAGTGAAGCTAGACGATGGCGAGGGGAATATCCTGCTATCCAAAAAAGAAGCAAATGATGTCCTTGCTTGGGAAAAATTAAAAGGGTATTTAGAGGAAGAAACGGAACTTGCCGTTAAAATAACAGCCATTGTACCTAGTGGTGTAATCGCTTATACAGAAGGGATTAGAGGGTTTATTCCTGCCTCGCAGCTAGCATTATCTTATGTAGAAGTAGACGATTCTTGGCTTGGGAAGGAATTATGCGTACGCGTGATTACGGTAGATGAATCCAAGCAAAAATTAGTTTTGTCTGCGAAGGCGATTTTGAGGGAAAAAGCGGCAAAGGAACACGACCTGCGCATATCTATGATGGTGCCGGGGAGCATATTAGAGGGAACGGTAGAAAGCCTGATGCCTTATGGTGCATTTGTAAATCTCGGGGACGGAATCAGTGGATTGGTGCATATTTCTCAAATAAGCCAAAAGAGAATTGGGAAACCGTCAGAAGTATTATCAGTTGGACAAAAGGTGAACGTAAAAGTTTTAAACACGAACAATAATAAAGTGAGCTTAAGTATCAAAGCACTAGAAGAACAGGCGGTAGCTGAACAGTATAGACCAGAAGAAGTCGCTAAATACACATCGGCCGAGCGCGTAACCACAAGCCTTTCCGGTTTGCTGTCAAATATCAAGCTGGACTAGAAGGAACAAAACTAGAAGCAACAGGGCTAGAAGCAGCAGGACTAGAAAAAGTAGGATCGGGGAAAGCAGAACTAAAAGTAACAGAATAGAACGAAAGATCATTTGTAAATAAAATTTATAAATAATATAAAGGAGAAACCAAAGAGATGAAAGTTATTTTATTAAATGGAAGTCCAAATAAAGAGGGATGTACGTATACTGCATTGGCGGAAGTGGCAATGCAGTTAAAGAAAAATGGAGTTGAAACAGAAATTCTACAGATTGGGAAGAAAGCAATTCAAGGCTGCACTGCTTGTGGCGTCTGTCAAAGTGGGAATGGCTGTGTTTTTAAAGAGGATTTGGTAAATGAGCTATTGGAAGAATTAATACATGCCGACGGGTTTATTATCGGATCTCCGGTATATTATGCTTCTGCAAATGGCTCGCTTATTGCATTCTTAGACCGGCTATTTTTTGCCGGCAATGATTTGCATTTTTCACATAAACTTGGAGCAAGCGTTGTCTCTGCCCGCCGGGCCGGTACAACAGCTGCCCTTGAAGTTTTAAATAAATATTTTACGATTGCTAATATGCCACTTGTTTCCTCTAGCTATTGGAATATGGTACATGGACACAGTCCAAAGGATGTAAGGCAGGATAAGGAAGGACTGCACACCATGCGTACCCTTGCAGATAATATGGCATGGCTGTTAAAGTCCATAGAAGCAGGGAGAAAGGCTGGAATTGCTTTGCCGAAACCAGAACCAAAAGAGTGGACAAATTTTATTAGGTAAGCAATATGCAAAGCAGCAATGCCATCGTTTCATCCAGGTAGCTTGCATATGGGGAAATTCCTATTTGGCCTGTCGGATTAGTGTAACTTCATGCACTCTCATATAGTTGGCGAGTGCATGGACGCTATGGATAGATTCAGGGACTAGTATCCCCCCTTTCGCGGCATCTATTGGCCTATGAAAGTCGCTGCCGGAGGATTGTAAAAGATTATATTTTAAAGCCCATGCAAGTGCTTCATCGTTATGCTCTTCATGGGCTATATTTGCATTATATACTTCTACGCCATGGATTAAAAAGGGATCTCTTGGTTGGCAATAGGAGCGACAAGGATGCGCCTGATACATGAGGCAATGATACTGTTCGCATTCTCGAAACAGTTCTTTTTGCGTCATTTTATACATCTGTGGATTCTCATATAAAATATCACTGTCCACCCCATACAAAAGAAAGTCGTCTGGTCCGCCGGCAATGCAGGTTTCAATGCCGAACCATACTTCAATTCCAAGCTTGTCACCGGCTTCTTTTGCCCGTTTAAAATAATCGATATATTTCGGCACTGACTCAACGGTGTCCCAATTGAAGTGATTCGTTATAATCAATGCACCATAACCTGCATTGGCATAAATTTTAACCGTTTCATATACAGGAACCTTTGCACAAGGGCTAGCACCTTTTGTATGGGCATGAGTTTCTACTTTTTTTATTTTTATAGTATCAGCTTCAAGCGTGTCATATCCTATAGCACTTTTTGTATAGGCATGGGTTTCTACTTTTTTTATATGTAAGTTATTATCTGTCATCAAATCGAGTCGGAGCCTCCAATCAAATTCATACCGTTAAGCAAGTATTGTCATACAATCGAACTGGAGCCGCCGATCAAGTTTAATACGGTTGGGCTATATTTAATTTCCTGATAGGAATAAAATGAATCAGATTTCTTGTCAGATCCCTTGCCCTCTTCCTCCTTGGCCTTGCTTTGCTCTAGCTCCTGAACTTTCATATATAGCTCCAGAAAACGAAGATAGTCCTGATAGGAAAAAAGCTGGTCTAAAATATTTTGATAGTAGGAATCCTCTACTTTTGCAGTTCCTGTAGTTCCTGCAGTTCCGACAGAAATATTCCCGGAAACCGCATAAGATGTATTCGGTATGCTGACACCTTCGTTCATATAGCCTGTAACTTTCACCACATAGTTCTGGGTTTCGGTAAATGGTGGAATACCACCGTATTTCGTAACATTATTGGCACCTGCATTATAGGCGGCGAGGGCATAAGATATATTGCCATTGAATTCGTCTAACATTTGGGCGATGTATTTTGCGCCACCCATAATATTTTGATAAGGGTCATAAGCATCGCTTACGCCAAGTTCAGCAGCAGTAGCCGGCATGAGCTGCATAATGCCTTGGGCACCCATATGGGATGTAGCGTTTGGCCTAAAATCAGATTCAGCCTTTGCAATTGCTTTTAGCATATTTTTGGGGACGCCATAGGTTTCAGACGCTTCTGCAAAAATTTCCTCTAAAGTAGCACTGGTTTGAAGATAATCTGAGAAATTTTCAGTATTATCAACAACTTGGCTTGCCTGTGGCGCACCGGATATTGTAGCATTTTGGATTGTATTTACCTTCATATGCAATTCTCCTTGGTTTGGCTCTCACTTTTTTTATTTATACATAAATAGTATAACATGTTTTCAATAAATTTCAACAAAAATCCTTGAAAATTTAGAAAGGGTGGTGTAAAGTATCCTTGTATCATATAATAAAGAGGAAAACACTACGGAGGAAGGCATGAAAAAGCAAGGATACAAAAAGGCATTCAAAGCAGCGTTTCCTTACACAATACCTGTTTTGACCGGCTATCTGTTTATCGGCATTGCCTTTGGGGTTATGTATCAGGAAAAGGGATATAATTTTTTATGGGCAACCGCGATGAGTGTACTCGTATATGCAGGGTCGGGGCAATATTTGGCTATAAATTTTTTTGCTCCAGGTGTCAGTTTTCTACAGGTTATTTTTATGACCTTTATGGTAAATGTGCGTCACATTTTTTATGGGCTATCATTGTTGGAACGCTTTGCAGATATGGGGAAGAAGAGGCTTTATATGATTTTTTCCCTAACCGATGAAACATATTCCCTTTATTTTATAACGAAGGTGCCAAAAGACGTAGATGAAAAGAAATTTTTATTGGCGATTGCTTTGCTGGATCAGTGCTATTGGATTGCCGGTTCCGCAATTGGCGCAATTGCCGGAGCACTTATCCCTTTTCATACGGCAGGGATTGATTTTGCAATGACGGCATTGTTCCTTGTGATTTTTACAGAACAATGGCTGACAAGCAAAGAACATATCCCGGCACTTTCCGGACTTGGCTGCGGACTCATTGGCCTATTAATTTTTGGGAAAAATAATTTTATACTGCCTGCTATGATTGGTGTTTTGCTGTTATTATTATCGTGCAGACGAACCATAGAAAAGAAAGAAAACGAAAATGGAATCGAAAGCAAGAATCGTGATAAAAGCCAAAACAGCATAGAAAGCAAGAATTGGAATGAACGTCAAAATGGAATCGAAAGCAAGAATCATGATAAGAGTCAAAATAGCATAGAAAGCAAGAATCGTAAAAATAACATGGGGAGTGGGGAGGTGACAAAAAATGCCAATTAGCTTGTTGCGTTCCATTCTTATTATCGTATTAGTGGCGGCCACGACATTTTTTACAAGGGCTGTACCTTTTGTCATTTTTCCAAAGGATAGGGAGGTTCACCCTGTTATTGCGTATTTAGGAAAAGCGCTTCCACCGGCAGTTATCGGAATGCTCGTAATATACTGCTTTAAATCGGTAAGTATTGGCAAGTTCCCATTTGGGTTGCCGGAGCTGATTGCAGGGGTGGCAGTCGTTGCTTTGCATATATGGAAACGCAATAATTTGTTAAGTATCGGAATCGGAACAATTCTTTATATGATTTTGGTACAGGCTATCTTTAAATGAGAAATAGAAATATCCCACCAAGTGTTCAATATAGGAGAACGAAAAATGAAAAAAGAACCATTTGTAGCATACGATAGGCTAAAAGAAATCGTAAAAGAACATCCGACCCCTTTTCATTTGTATGATGAGAGAGGGATACGGCAAAATGCCAAGGCTGTAAAAGAGGCATTTGCTTGGAACAGGGGCTTTAAGGAATATTTTGCAGTAAAAGCAAATCCAAATCCATTTTTGATTCAGATTTTAAAGGAATATGGCTGTGGCTGTGACTGTTCGTCCATGACAGAATTAATGCTTGCAAATGCGATGGGCTTTGATGGAGAATCGATTATGTTTTCCTCAAATGCAACGCCGTCGCAAGAATATCGATATGCCAGTGATATCGGTGCCGTGATTAATTTAGATGATTTTACCCATATTGATTTTTTGGAAAAAACCATTGGATTTATTCCAGAAACGATAAGTTGCCGTTTTAATCCAGGTGGACTGTTTCAAATCAGCAACAGCATTATGGACAATCCAGGTGATGCAAAGTATGGATTTACAGCAGAGCAGTTGTTTGATGGCTTTAAAGTGTTAAAGGAAAAAGGGGCGAAAAAGTTTGGCATCCATGCTTTTTTAGCAAGCAATACCGTAACAAATGAGTATTATCCAACCCTTGCCCGCATATTATTTGAAGTTGCCGTAAAACTAAAAGAGCAGACCGGCGCAGATATCCGATTTATCAACCTATCCGGTGGAATTGGCATCCCCTACAAACCAGAGCAGGAAGCAAATGATATTTATGCTATCGGTGAGGGTGTGCGAAAAGTGTATGAAGAAGTTCTGGTGTCGGCAGGTATGGGCGATGTCGCTATCTACACAGAACTTGGACGTTTCATGATGGCTCCATATGGTGCGCTTGTGACCACTGCAATCCATGAAAAGCATACGCATAAAGAATATATAGGTTGCGATGCCTGTGCCGTAAACCTGATGCGCCCTGCCATGTATGGCGCCTACCATCATATCACCGTAATGGGAAAAGATAATCGTGTATGTGACCACAAATATGATGTTACAGGATCCCTGTGTGAAAATAATGACAAATTTGCAGTAGACCGTATGTTGCCAGAGGTTTCTGTAGGAGATTTATTGGTCATCCATGACACTGGCGCCCACGGACATGCGATGGGATACAATTACAACGGTAAATTAAAATCTGCAGAGATCCTATTAAGAGAGGACGATACATGTCAGCTTATTCGCCGGGCGGAAGTGCCAAGGGATTATTTTGCCACCTTAGACCAATTTGATATATTTGATAAACTCAAATTGGATGAATAGGTAGTTGCGGTTATGTACAAATTGATTACGATGTAGGTACGACCGAACAAATACTCGTAACTTATGTAGTACAGCGGTACAAGGAGGTACTTGAGTGAATATTACATATAGTAATACAAAAGATTTTTCTTCTGAAGATTTACATGAACTTTTTAAATCGGTTAATTGGCTTTCTGCCAACTATGCTGAACGGCTTGTGGTGGCAATGAAAAATTCTGATTTTGTTTTTTCAGCATGGGACGGCAAGAAACTGGTTGGACTTTTAAACGTATTAGATGATACGATCATGACGGCCTATATACACTATTTATTGGTAAACTCCGCATATCAGGGAAAGGGAATCGGTACTAATTTGGTTGAAGAAGTCAAAGAAGTATACAAGTCCTTTTTGTATATTGTGTTAATATCTGAAGACATTAAGACGTTGAAGTTCTTTGAAAAAAATGGGATTTTTATAACCGAAGATTCATTTCCCATGTCCCTTATGAATAGGAATCTATGAGTAGCTTTATGGGACCTTCATGAAATCCGGCGAACTGCATGATCGATACCCAGTATTTTGAGGATGAACCCATTTTCTGTATGGGGCTTTCATGAAATCCGGCGAACTGCATGATCGATACAGTGCACTAGTCCTTGAATGTTCTTTTATAAGTAAGGCCAAGCTTTTTAAGTTTTCGTGAAAGTGCGGACTCCGAGATGGGCAATTGGAATTTGTCGATTAACTCGCGCAAAGTAGAATCCGGCACTTTTTCGATTTCAGTAAGGACGTTTTTCATTGTTTCTTCTGAAACCATAGGTTTTCTACCGCAATTTTGTGGCTGCGGTTCTATGCTTCCGGTTACACTGTAAAGTGAACAGATTTTATATACGGAACTCTGACTAATCAGCAGATTGTTTGCGATTGTTTTTTTGTCTATGCCATTCTTCTTGTGTTGGATAATTTTTTCTCGAATTTCAATTGATAATGGTTCTGCCATTTGTAAACACCTACCTTTACATATCGTTGCGCAAGGATGCCCATCCCTCTTTTCTGGGAAAGTACGTTCTATAAGCGCCGTTTAAAAGATGTGCATCTGTGCAAAGTGTAAGGCATCGTTTACTTATTTTATACACATAAAAAAACCTGCTAGAAGCAGGCATCTTTTCAATATACGATCATACGACAAAATGAATCGGATATTTGAAGATGGAATGCTTTACACGGAAGTGCCATCTTTAAGCTTATTTAAATTCAATAAATAGGCTCGTTATATTAAGCAGGTTTCCTGACTAACAGATCAACATTTGGCCTTCCCTTCTCACAGAAAAAATTCTGCAATGGCAATATAAAACCAAACTCCCTGAATACAGTGACCGGATCGCTCAGGATTCACACCTGATTTCCTCTTTTTTCAGATCGGCAATATAGAAGCAAAATCTGAAACACTTAATAATATAGCTTATCAGAAATTGCAGGGCAAGTTCTGATAAAAGGTGCATTTTTTGCACCGTACATCTGATGATAGGAACCGTATTGTGTTCCTATCATATAGCTTATCAGAAATTGCAACGCAAATTCTGATAAAAGGTGCATTTTTTTGCACTGTACATCTGATGATAGGAACCGTATTGTGTTCCTATCATATAGCTTATCAGAAATTGCAGGGCAAATTCTGATAAAAAGGCACATTTTTTCGTGCCATGGATCTTCGGGTTTTGCTATGCAAAACACCTTACGTTGCCGAGGATACGGAATCGTTGCCTTTCTGTATACAATATAGCATAATTTATTGGCTTTGACAATGGCTAATTTTTACAGCCATGCTAAACATTAGAAGCAGAATAATTTTTTTATTTTTTATTTTCCTCGCTTTGTGCGCCTGTAAACCAAGGCATGCCCTGTTTGGCAAACATATCCATAAAATATTTGCCGGCTTCCTCGCCTATCTCATAATCCTCAGCTTCTAAGCCAAATGTAGAATAGCTACCCAAAAACATACCGTGTATCACAGTGCTGTCATCCATAAAAAATTCTACTGAAATAATATCGCCGAACTTATCTGGTTTGGAAAGTTTTTCCCCTGCCTGTATGCAGGCTACAAGTTTTTTTAAATCTTCCGCCTCTAACAAAATCGTTTCTCCATTGTATTCCGAAGTGCAAGTCGCTTTTGTAACCTTATGAAGCAATTCCCTGTCAATGATGCGAAAATCAACATATCTTCTTAAATTTCCAGTCAGTTCTTTTGAATTGATTTCAAATATCAGCGATTCACCCTCTCCAAAATCATCAACTTGACAATGCACGAAATCCTCTTCTCCAAAAAACAGCCGGACAAAGACGGAATCTTTCCCATTGATATAGACATTCACAATTCCCAGCGTGCCATAAGAAAGAAATGGATGTTCCAGCTCTTCTATAGCAGGACTATCTTCGATAGCCTGTATCAGTTCGGATATTTCATCTTTGGAAAGCACAATATTGTGACTTGCTGTTCCACAAGTAGATCCTGTGATTTCCGACACTTCTCCTAGTGGAAGAATAACCTTTCCTTTTTCGATTTTATAATCAGTTTTGCTTCTGGCATTCCCTGTCAAAGCATATAAGCCTTGTCCTTTTTCTGCTGTTTCATTTTCTGTTGTTTCTGCTAGGTTTGCAATTTCTTCTTCTGCTTTCCCCCCAGATGCCGACGGTTCCTTGTTGGATTGGCAAGCGGAAAAAGCAATTGTAAAAAGCAATAATAACAATGACGTGATTTTTTTCATTCACACGATTCTCCTTTTTCTAGAAAATATCAAAAAATATTGTTCATTTCCCTCTTGGCATATTACCAAATTGTTTTTAGCTGTTCCAATCAAGGAAGCCAGTAAAAGGCTTTTTAAAACGCCTTTTGCTAGCTGAAGTAGTTGCTATTCAATTGCACCGGAAAACAATTTACGGGATAGTCATCGCTGCTTTCCATGGCAATTTTCCAACTTGGAAGCTAAAGTCCTGTTTCCTTATCATACGCAAATACTAATTCTGAATCTTTAATGGCTTTGCTTTCGGTCGTAAGTGACCTGCTTCTAACATTATCATTCATATATAATTTTGTCAATATTATATTTCCATTCCAGGTATTGATTTTTATTTTATATTGGTGTATCATACTATAAAAAGAAAGTTGGTGCTGGAGCAAGTCGGCCTCATAACCATATGAAAACAATGAATGGCAGTATTAAAAAAGCAGTAATTGAATTGTTGATATTGAAACTTTTGTCTGAATCTGACATGTATGGCTATCAGATTACGCAAGAGTTGAAGAAACGTAGTGGCGGGAAGTTTACAGTTTTGGAAGGGTCCATGTACCCAATCCTATATCGGCTAGCAGATGATGGCTATATTTCCTTTTATGAGGAGAAAATAAGCATTCGGCAAACACGCGTATACTATCATTTGGAAGAGCTTGGACAAGAAAAATATGCTGCCATGCAAGCAGAGTATCGACAGGCAATACAAATGGTAGAATTTTTACTGGAAAGTACCATGGACAGTGAATCCAATGGCTAAAAGTTTGCTTCTTTTATTTGTACCATGGTTTAATTTTAGAAAAATAATACGAAATGAGGGGAGACGTATCATGAACCGTATGCTGAAAAGGCATGTGAAGCATTACTGTCGAAGTATTGCAAAACAATTGCCTTATTCGGGAAAGAAAAAACAATCTTTTTTAAATGTGTTTCAAAAGGATATTGACAATTTTATACTCGAAAAAGATATTTCTACCATGACTGAAATATATGGGCATTTTGGTCAAGTGGAAGATATTTTGGAATCGCATTTTACAGAAACGCCGTATCAAGATATAAAGAAAAAAGTAAAAATTTCCAGGAAAATATGGGTTTCCGTACTTTCCATATTGGCTATTCTAGTAATTGGCACCTTATTATTTAATTATTACTTATTTACGATAACACCAGATGAGATCGTAATTACAACTACTATTTATGAGACCGAAGAAAAATAAAACACACAGGGATGGAGACAATCATGAAAAGAATATCTCCTTTTTTATTGGCGATACTGACGATATCCAACCTAGCCTTGCCGATTGAATGGCACCGGAAATCATACGGTTAATGGTGCGACTAGTACAATCAAGTTGAAGTGTCGCCGTATTCTTATTACCGTCTGTATCAACAAGCTTCTTAATTATTTCGCACCTTTGCAATTCGTTTATAGATAAATTTACCTTTCGCATTGTCCACCTCGTCTCTTTCTAATGAGATTTAATAATACCGCACCTTTGTTCCTTTTGGGACATTTTCATTTGCGATTACTTAGGACATTATCATATACGGGTCATAGTTTATCCTGGATTTTTTTCTGGCCATATTGACAGTGACGACAGTTTCTGCTACAATTTAAATAAGTAATTTATGAATTAAATATTAGCGAAAAGACTTATATATGTCCATGATTGGATGGACGTTTCTACCAACTACCGTAAATAGTTGCCTATAAGTTTTCTCTTAGGAGAGGACTTTGGGCAATTTTTTAGATGGTTGGTTTTTTCATGTTTTAATATTAAAAATAGTAGCTATAAGTATATTAAAAATAGAAGGGAGGCAATTATGAATACATTTGCTTTGCATGGACATATTATCTACAGCTTAACAAAAGACAGGCTCGCTATACAGGAGTATGGATATCTTATCTGCGAACAAGGGATATCAAAAGGGGTATACCAAAAATTGCCGGCGGAATATGAGGGCATCAAGGTAGTTGATTATGGAGACAAGCTTATCATGCCGGGGCTGGTTGACTTACATGTACATGCACCACAATTTACCTATCGGGGACTGGGCATGGATTTGGAGCTTTTGGATTGGCTGAATACCTATACCTATCCGGAAGAATCCGCATATGTGGATCTTTGCTATGCCAAACATGCTTATCAGCAGTTCGCAGAAGCCTTGCAAAAAAGTGCTACCACGCGTGCCGGCGTGTTTGCAACGCTTCATGTTCCGGCCACAAAATTGTTGATGGAGCTACTAGAAAAAACAGGGGTAAAAACTTTTGTCGGCAAGGTAAACATGGATCGGAACAGCCCAGACTGTCTTTGTGAAAAAAGTGCTGAAGAATCCATACAGGCAACAAGGGAATGGGTGGACGATTGCCTGCTAAAGTTTGAAAATAGCAAGCCAATCCTAACGCCACGATTTATTCCGACCTGTACCGATGAATTGATGCTTGCATTAGCAAAGCTCCAAGGGGAAACCGGATTGCCGGTGCAATCGCATTTATCAGAAAATGAGGGTGAAATCGCTTGGGTACAGGAACTTTGCCCGGATTCAAAATTCTACGGGGATGCCTATGACCGCCTAGGCCTGTTTGGAAGCAACGGGCGGGCAATTATGGCGCATTGTGTCCATTCAAGCACAGAGGAAATCGCCCTTATGAAGGAGCGAGGCGTCTATATCGCGCATTGCCCACAGTCAAATACAAATCTTGCCTCTGGAATTGCGCCGGTGAAACGATATCTGGAAGAAGGGCTTTTGATCGGACTTGGTTCGGACATCGCCGGCGGATATGATTTATCCATTTTTCAAGCGATGGCAGAGGCAATTAAAGTGTCAAAACTGCGCTTTAAGTTAAAAGAGGACAAAAAATACAGACCGCTCACGATAGAAGAAGCATTTTATATGGGAACGAAAGGAGGAGGCGCATTCTTTGGAAAAGTTGGAAGTTTTGAATGTGGCTATGAATTGGATGCAGTGGTGGTAGACGACGGCGATTTAGCCACGGCAAAGGGATTAAGCGTGAAAGATAGATTGGAACGAGTGATCTACTTATCTAGAGACGAACATATTGTAGAAAAATATGTTGCAGGTCGTCATATTTTAAAAATATAAATGAAGAAAGGACTCTGCTCATGCAGTGTGCGGGCAATGGCTTAAATTGGCAATGCTGCAGTGTATGGGCAATGCTGCAGTGCGTGTGCAATGTTGCAGTGCATGGGCAATGGTTCACATTGACAATGTTGCGGTGAAGATGCTATTATAAATGAAATAAGAAAAGTAAAGGGGATGTTTAAATGGGAAATGTTGGGAAAGGAGTTACCAGGCTTGATGCCTATGATAAAGCGACGGGACGTGCTAAATATACTGATGACCTTTGCGCTAAAAATGCCTTGATACTTAAAGTTGTGCATTCCACGATTGCACATGGATATGTCAAATCGGTAGATACTTTGGAGGCTTTGGCTGTTCCCGGTGTCGTTAAAATATTTACCTGCTTTGACGTTCCGGATATAAACTTTCCGACCGCCGGGCATCCGTGGTCTACCGACCCACATCATCAAGATGTGGCAGATCGAAAATTGCTTAATGCCCATGTGCGTTATTATGGCGATGACGTGGCCGTGGTTGTGGCGGAAGATGAGGTTTCTGCGGCACAGGCTGCTAGATTGGTTAAAGTAGCGTATGAAGAGTTGCCGTTCGTGTTGGATGTACAAGAAGCAATGAAAGACGATGCGCCTGTGATTCATGAGAAATTTAAGAACAATATTTTGGCGCACACGTCTATGAATAATGGGAACTATGAGGAAGCAATCAAGGAACCGGGTTTGATTTGCATAGACAAATGGTACAATACGCAAACAGTTCAGCATTGCCACATTGAAAACCATATCGTGTATGTTTACGCTGAAAATGGGCGGCTGGTGATTGTGTCCTCGACACAGATTCCTCATATCGTGCGACGCACCGTTGGCCAGGCACTGGGTATTCCTTGGGGCAACATCCGTGTCATTAAGCCGTATATCGGTGGTGGCTTTGGCAATAAGCAGGATACGTTGTACGAGCCTTTGACGGCATATGTGTCACAAGAATTGGGCGGGCGGCTTGTCAAACTGGATGTTTCACGTGAGGAAACGTTTGTCAGCAACCGGGTACGCCATGCAATCCGTTCTCACATCATTTCTTGGGTGCGTCCGGATGGAACCTATGCCGCCCGTAAACTGGAGTGTTTTTCGGATCAAGGAGCTTACGCCTCACACGGACATTCGATTGCGGCAAAGGGAATGGGGGCTTTTCCGCAGATGTATCCTTGTCCGAACGTGCAATGCGATGCCTACACTGTTTATACCAATAAATCAGTAGCGGGGGCAATGCGTGGCTATGGAATTCCGCAAGCGATGTTCGCCGTGGAAAGCCATACGGACGATGTCTGCAAGAGGATTTTGATTTCCCCGGAAGAATTCCGCAGGAAGAACATCATGCCAGTTGGTTTTAAAGACGGCTTCTCAAAAAATGAAAACTATTTTGATACGTTTAATCAATGTGTTGACAAGGCGATTGCCTACATGGACTATCGCAACAAGTTTAAACTGTATCAAAATCAAACCGGTTCGCTTCGGAAAGGAATTGGCTTGTCTTATTTTTGGTACAATACAGCTGTTTGGCCGGTTTCTTTGGAGCACTCTTCTTGTCGCATGGTGTTAAATCAGGATGGCTCAATGCAGCTTCAAGTGGCTGAAACGGAGATTGGACAGGGTGCCGACACAGCTTATGCCCAGATGGCCTCCGATGTTGTAGGGATCAAGGATTATAAAGACGTGCATGTTGTTTCCTGTCAGGATACGGATGTTACACCATTTGGGCTCGGCGCATATGCATCTAGACAAACATATGTTTGTGGTTTTTCGATTCGACAGACGGGGCAGATGCTAAAAGATAAGATTCTAAAACATGCCAATGAACTTACCCGCATGTCGATCTATGACCTTGATGTGGTTGACAGCAATATTGTACAAAAGACAGATGGCAGGATTTTGATGTCACTTGGTGAACTTGCCACCGAGGTACTCTACAGCATGACAAACAGTGAACATATTACAGCGGAATCTACGTATCAGGTGAAAAGCAATGCGTATTCGTTTGGGTGCTGTATTGCCGAGGTAGAGGTTGATATTCCACTGTGCAAAGTGCAATTAAAAAAGATTGTAAACGTTCATGACTGTGGTCGGCTCATTAATCCGGCATTAGCTACGGCACAGGTGCACGGCGGTATGTCTATGGGTATCGGCTATGGCCTGTCTGAGCAGCTGCTGTTTGACCCTAAGACAGGCAGAGCTTTAAATGATAACCTGCTGGACTACAAGCTGTCTACGTTCATGGATCATCCTCATTTGGAAGCGCAGTTTGTCGAAAACTATGAACCTACGAGTCCTTTCGGAACAAAAGCCCTTGGGGAGCCTCCTGCAACGCCTGTCGCTCCGGCTATCCGTAATGCCATTTTAAATGCTACCGGTGTTTCTATCGATCAGCTGCCGCTGAATCCGCATATCTTGTTTAAGCGGTTTACCGAGGAGGGGCTTATTCATGACGAATGGAGGAAGGGGGAGTAAAAAATGTATGATATAAAGGAATTATATGAGGCAGAAAACGTACAAGATGCCATTCGTTTGCGGGTGGAACATCCGCAGGCGCACGTAATTGCAGGCGGTTCTGATGTTCTGGTACAGATCCGTGAGGGAAGACGCGCCCAAAAAGAGCTTATCTCTATTCATGCAATTGATGAAATGCGAGGCGTCAGCATAGATGACAACAGTGCAATCCGTATTGGTTCACTTACAAGCTTTTCCCATATCACCAAAAATCCGATCATTCAAACCTATATCAATGTTTTGGGGGAGGCGGTTGATATGGTAGGGGGTCCGCAGATTCGAAACATAGCAACGATTGGCGGCAACACCTGCAATGGTGTTACCTCGGCGGATTCCGCATCTACGCTACATGCTTGGGAAGCCATCGTAGAGCTTACCGGGCCTTGTGGTGTAAGGCAAGTTCCAATCAAAGATTTTTACTTAAAAGCGGGAACCGTTGATATAAGGCCGGGTGAGATTCAGACAAGTGTTCTGATACCAAAAGAAAGTTATGAGAATACATGTGGCTTCTATTTTAAGTATGCCATGCGTAATGCCATGGACATTGCCACAACAGGCTGTTCAGTGAATGCACGCCTTTCACCGGACAAAAAAACGTTTGAGCGTGTGCGGATTGCTTTTGGCGTAGCAAGCCCTGTTCCGATGCGTGCGTTGTCGGCGGAAGCTGTTGCTAAGGGGAAACCTGTAACGATGGAAACGATCAAAGCTTTTGGTGAGGCTGTTTTACAGGATATTAACCCACGTGACTCATGGCGCGCGTCTAAGGCTTTTCGTCAGCATATTGCTGTGGAAATTGCCGGTCGCTGTCTGGTTGAAGCATTAACACGTTGTGGAGGTGAGGCTGCATGAAAGATCAATTTCGTATCATAGAGTTTAACCTTAATGGGAAAGATGTATCACGCATGGTGGATGCACGTTCCTCGCTGACCGATATGCTACGCAATGAATACAGTATGACCTCTGTAAAAAAAGGTTGCGAAGTCGGTGAATGCGGTGCATGCAATGTTCTAATTGATGGGGAATGCTTTAATTCCTGTATTTATCTTGCAGTATGGGCAAGAGGTAAAAAGGTGCGGACCCTTGAAAGTTTGACTGGTCCCGGCGGAGAATTGAGCGATATTCAACAGGCGTTTATTGATGAAACTGCAATTCAGTGTGGGTTTTGTACGCCTGGCTTTATCATGACGGCGGTGGAGATACTAGAGGCCGGTCAAGAATATACCGATGATGAACTAAGGAAATTGCTAAGCGGCCATCTCTGCCGTTGCACAGGATATGAGAATATTCTAAATGCTGTGAAAAAGACAATGTATAAGCGACTTGGAAAAGAAATGCCGAAAAAGGAAGAGGAATAAAGCGGATTTACGCTCTCGGATATCAAATTGCAGACAAAAAGAAGAGGTCATGGAGTTTGAACAACTTTGGAAACATTTACGATTTCGATATCAAATAGTAGAAAAAAGCCGTAGAAGCCGGGAAATGCGATAGTGGCGAAAAACTGAAAAAAATAATTTTCGGGAATCTTTGCCGAAACACCGGCTATGAGAATATTTTAAATGTAATGGAGGGTATTATGGAAGTATGATTATTAGGGAATGTAACTTTGCATGTAAGGTTACATTCCCTTTTAGGTAGGGGAGTTGTCCTGTATTTTCGTTTTTTTAATGGTGTCCCAGATAAAGGCATGCATCCATTCAACCGTATCATTTAATCTCATATTATTTGTTTCAAGTTCGTCATTTTTCATCATGAGTTCATTGTTGATCTGTCTTAAGTTTTCATTTTCTAATTTTAAATTTTGAACTAGATTTTCACTATTCATCTTTTATCACCATTTACTATTATAACAGAATTACAAAATAAATGGTATTTATTAGGCTAAATATTTCGCTATAATCTATATTTTAAATGGTTAAGATACTTTTTTCGACATAATTTGCTATAGATTTGTGGAAAGTAGTTGGTGGAGTGCAAGGAGAAGGAAGATTTTATTGGGTGATGGATTACTGTTCACATCGTGTCATAGCCAGTTCTTCCAATTGACGTTAGCAGGATTCAGCTCGTTGTCTACCGCAATGGTGCGGAGTGCGGTGGCATAGTCGATGTAAAATTCCTCTGTAATTTTATCATAAACTTCCGCAGTTTCAGAAAGTCCTGCATGGTCATACGCAACCGCCGCCGCACCGAAGAATGCGAATCTGAGCGCGTGCATTGGAACATGAATTGTAAAGATAGCCTGTCCTATCGCGCTCGTTGCAGCTTGTCGATTTGCTCTGCGTTTCAATCAGTCGCATTAACTCGAGCACATAGGGAGCGTCCGTATTTTTGAACATTTTGTGTAGTTTAAACATTTTCTCGCCCTTATCTTTCTCCCTTCCTTTGCTCTTCGAGTATTCGACAACACTTCTAATAAACTACCTCTGTGTACGATTTGATGAAGCCTCCACCGAAAGGGCATGTGTACAACATTGACTATCAGTAAAACAAAAAGGGAAGCTCCAATAGAATCATAGAGCCTCCCAAAGTATACCAGTTACTGCCGGCAGCGGGACTTGAACCCGCACGTGGTTACCCACAACAGATTTTGAGTCTGCCTCGTCTGCCATTCCGACACGCCGGCAATCAAATAAGCAAGAGAGAAAATTGCCACTCGAACAAAGTTTATGTTACCATATTTGGGAAGCAATTGCAAGTAGTTTATGTTAAAAATATAGGGAGAGTGAATTGTAAAAGTAACTTCCAGACCCCCCTTTTACAATTCACGTAAAAATATATGATATGGTTTTTTCAAAAAACAAATTGCATATATGGTTGGAGTTGGGTATAATATAGCTTATTAGAAATTGCAGAGCAAATTCTAATAAAAAGGCACAGATCTTAGTGCCGTGAATCTGAAGATAGGAACCGTATTTTGTTCCTATCATATAGCTTATTAGAAATTGCAGAGCAAATTCTAATAAAAAGGCACAGATCTTAGTGCCGTGAATCTAACTTATCAAATTGTAAAAGCCATAAAGCAGGAGGAATCGAAATGCGTATACCAAAGCATATTGGGATTATTCCGGACGGAAACCGAAGGTGGGCAAATGAAAAGGGCTACAAAAAGGAAAAGGGATACGAATTTGGACTATTGCCCGGTTTGCAGGTATTGCAGGAAGCAAAAAAATGCGGCGTAGAAGAAATGACGTATTATGGTTTTACAGTGGATAATTGCAAACGCCCAAGGGAACAACTTTTGGCATTTTCAAAAGCATGTGTAGATGCAGTAGAACTCTTGTGCAAAGAGGGGGTGTCGCTGCAGGTTTTTGGAAATCAAAGCTCCGACTGTTTTCCAAAAGCATTAATTCCTTTTACAAAACGTACGGATATAAATGGTGGTGGAATACGGTTAAATTTTCTGGTTAATTATGGATGGAAATGGGATATTGAAGCGGGACTTGACACAATGAAGTCAAAAGATATTGGAAGGATAGATTTGATTATCCGCTGGGGCGGGATGAGGAGGTTATCGGGATTTTTACCGATACAGTCTGTGTATGCGGATTTTTATGTAATAGATGATTTTTGGCCTGATTATAAAAATGAACATTTTTATGAGGCATTGGAATGGTATCAAAAACAGGATACAACGTTAGGTGGCTGATGAGGCAATGCAATCAATCAGGCTACAATCGTTCCTGAATCAAAAACAGGATATAGCTTTAGGCATGGATGAGCCTAAATATGAATTTTGCAATATTTAATAGAAAAGAGGCTCTCATGAAAAAACCGCTCTTATATGGAATAGCAGGTTCCTTCTTTTTCGCTTTTACGTTTCTATTAAACCGCAGTATGAATCTTTCCGGTGGCCATTGGCTTTTTAGCGCATCTTTGCGTTACTTGTTTACATTGCCAATGATTGCGCTCCCTTTGCTCAAAGATCATCAGTACCGCCTCGTCCATGAAGAGATTCGCAAAAACCCTTTTGATTGGATTTTATGGAGTATGGTAGGTTTTGCGCTGTTTTATGTCCCGATGTCTTTTGCTTCTGCCCGTGGAGAGTCTTGGCTCATTGCCGCTACATGGCAGCTTACGATTGTTGCAGGCGTTTTGCTTACACCGCTTTTTGGAAAAAAGATTCCTTTGCGAAATTTAGGTATGAGTTTGATTATTTTGCTTGGCGTAGGCCTGCTCCAATTTAGAGGGGGCGCAGTGTTTCACATGAGGGAGCAAGGGTTTGTTCTTTTGCCGATTATTCTCGGGGCAGTAGCTTATCCGCTTGGAAACCGGAAAATGATGGACTTGTGCAAAGGTCGCTTAAGCACCTTGCAGCGGATTTATGGGATGACTTTGTGTAGTACACCAGTTTGGATCGTGCTTGCAGGTATCGCATGGGCAACATCTGGTCCGCCGTCTTTTGGTCAAATCGCACAATGCATATTGGTGGCGCTTTTGTCCGGCGTGTTTGCGACTGTTTTATTCTTCAAGGCAACGGATTTGGTAAAGGGACATCCGCAACGTTTGGCTTTGGTGGAAGCGACACAGTCGGGTGAGGTTGTGTTTACCTTTCTTGGAGGTGTTTTGCTACTGGGTGATGGTATGCCGGGAGCGGTAGGGTTTGTGGGGATTGTGCTGATATTAATAGGAATGGTACTTAGTAGTCTTGTCACGTCGTAGATAAAACTTAAAATGTAATTTTTATATTTATATCATAAACGTTTATGTTTGAGTAGTCTTGTCACATCATAGCTGCACCTTAAAATTGTAGGGTAGGTTGGGGGTATCATGGATTGCTTATTAGAAAAGTTTTATATGGAATCTTCCGGGAAATATAAGATGAAGCTCATTGCCGGCAAGGAGGGGATTCATCGCCATGTAAGTTGGATGCATATTTTGGAAGACCGGCAGATTGCAGAATTTATTCACGGTGACGAGTTGGTTTTTACGACTGGACTCACCTGCATAAACAAGGAATGGCTTTTAGATTTGATTCATAGTCTAAATGAAAAGAATGCCTGTGGTCTGGTTATTAATATAGGCCCACATATTCGGGCAATTTATAAAGAGGCAATTTCTTTATGCGACTACTTAAATTTTCCTTTGCTGACGATTCCATGGGAAATTAAACTGGTAGATGTCACCCGCGATTTTTCCAGACAGATCCTAAAAGCTGAACAGCGAGAATTAAGTGTAGCCGCTGCGGTGAAAAATGCGATTTTCTATCCACAGGTAGAAGAGCAGTATCTGCCCCATCTACAAAGGGCAGGGTATGATATACATGGGATGTATCAAGTGCTGATGATTGGAGTCAAAGGGGAATTTTTACAAGAAGAAGTGCTTGACTGGCAAAAAAATTTGAAAAACAGGATTCACTTTTTGAATGAAAAAAGTATTTCATTTTCTTATTTGAATGATATGGCAGTGGTTTTCGTTTCGACAGGCACAGAAAGGCTGGCGCCATACATCGATCGTTTTCTTGCACAGATTGAAAAAGAAAATGGGAAGAATCCAAATGTCCATCCCTATCTTGGACTTGGGTCTTTTGCCAGTGGCGTGAAAAATCTGTCTCGATCTTTTCAACATGCGGTAGCGGCAATGGGGATTGCAAAAATCAAAAACCAGGCAATGATACGATACGAACATATGGGCTCTTATAAACTTCTTGTTGACGGAGCCGATAGGGCAACGCAAAAAGAGTTTCTACAGGAAATGCTAGGTAAATTAAGTTCCTATGACCAAAAGAACCATACGGATTATCTAACAGTCCTGCGCCTCTATCTGCAATATGATGGAAGTGTGCAAAAAGTAGCACAGAGAAGTTTCTGTCACCGTAATACAATCAATTATAAAATCAAGAAGATCACGCAGATTCTAGATATTGATTTTAAGAGCAATGAGGCAACCATGAATTTACTTTTAGCATTTCAAATTTATGATATCATATTCGCAGAAAATGATGGTGGCACCGATTTCACAGGAGCACCGATTTCATAGGAGCGCAGATTTCACAGGAGCACCGATGTCATAGGGGCACCGGTTTCATAGGAGCGCAGAAAATTGTTCGGTGCGATCAGGTACATCCCTTGGCGGGAGTATGATAATTGTGCTCCAGCACAAAAAACGAAGATATTGATATGCCGGCTACCTATAGAAATGACGTAGACAAGCTGTTATAATGATATCATAATTAATGAGCAAAGAAGCCCACGAAAACAAGGGGCTTTTTTGTTGTTTTATGGGGCAGTATCCTTGTGAAAGGGAAAATGCTCTGCAGGGTGTGCATGATACGCAGACGTAGATTGCCGCGAACTGACGAAAAGATAAAGGAGCTTTTAGAATGAGTGTAGCAAGTGAGAGTGTAAGAAAACACAAGCAGTATAATTTACAGTCATGGTCGGTACAGGGGAATATAAATCCAATTGCAGTAGAACGTGCCGAGGGAATTTATGTGTATGATTATGAGGGCAATCGCTATTCTGACATGTCCTCCCAGCTGGTTAATTTAAATTTAGGGCATGGAAATAAGGAAATTGCAGATGCTATCAAGAAACAGGTAGATGCGTTTTCTTATATGGCCCCTAGTTTTGCAGTCGAGAGCAGAGGCGATTTAGCAGAGCTGCTTGTCGGTTTAATGCCGGATAATATAGCGAAAGTTTTCTTTGTAAACGGAGGGGCGGATGCAAATGAGAATGCCTTAAAAATGGCTCGTATGTTTACCGGAAAGCATAAGATTTTCAGCCGTTACAGAAGCTATCATGGCTCTACGTATGGAGCGGCCAATCTGACTGGCGAGCCAAGAAGATACCCGTCAGAACCGGGAATTCCAGGGTTTGTGAAATTTTTTGATCCCTATCTTTATCGGGAAAAGATTCATTTTGAAAATACGCAGGCCGCAGGGCAATTTTACGTAGATAAACTGCGGGAACAAATAGAATATGAAGGCTCGGACAATGTTGCGGCAATTGTGCTTGAGACAATTACCGGGTCAAATGGCATCATTATTCCGCCGGAAAATTATCTGCCGGGTGTTCGAAAAATCTGTGACGATTATGGCATTCTCATGATTTGCGACGAGGTTATGTCTGGATTTGGAAGAACAGGAAAGATGTTTGGGTTTGAAAACTATAACATAAAACCGGATATTATCACATTTGCTAAGGGCGTGACTTGTGGCTATGTACCAATAGGCGGTGTTGCGGTCAGCAAGGAAATTGCGGCATATTTTGATACACACAAGCTGCTATGCGGCTTGACCTACAGCGGACATCCGCTTGGCTGTGCAGCAGGGATTGCCTGTGTAAACTATTATCTGGAGCATAATGTGTTGGATAATGTAAATAAAGTGGGTGCAACGCTAACCGAGATTTTAAATGGTTTCCTGCAAACATATGACTGCGTCGGCGATGTACGAAATATCGGGTTATTTGCCGCAATTGAACTTGTAAAAGACAAGGCTACAAAAGAAGCGATTGTACCTTACGGAAAAGATCCAAATGGGGTAATGGGTAAAATATTAGGACTGCTAAAGGAACGAAAATTCTTAACCTATACGCATGAAAACATGATCATTGTTGCACCGCCCCTTATCATTACGGAAGAGCAAATAAAAGAAGAAATGGAAAAAGTTGCAGAAGTTCTTGCCATAATTGATTCTGAAATACTATAATATAGAAGGAGATACGAAGTAGATGAAAAAATTACAATTTTTTGCAGGTGGAAAATGGATCGATTCAAAGACAGATAAGTACATGGATGTATACAATCCAAGCACCGGCGAGCTGATAGCGCAGACGCCGTGCTGTACAGTGGACGAAGTGGAGCTTGCGATAGCTTCTGCAAAAGAAGCTTTTAAAAGTTGGTCAAATACCCCTGTTTTTAAGAGGGTCCAGATTTTGTATAACCTTAGGCAGCTGTTGATTGACCATATGGATGAACTCACGCAGCTTGTAGCAACTGAAAATGGAAAATCATGGGACGATTCGATTGGTGATGTCTTAAAAGCAAAGGAAGCCACCGAAGTAGCGATTTCTGCCCCTTCTCTTATGATGGGTGAATCTACGATGGATACGTCAGAAGGGGTTGATACGGTAAGATATCGGGAAAGCCTTGGCGTGTTCGCAGGAATCGTGCCTTTTAACTTTCCTGCAATGATTCCGATGGGATGGATGACGCCTCTTTGTATCGCTTGTGGAAATACCATCGTGATTAAAGCGGCAAGCATGACGCCAATGACAAGCATGAGAATCGCAGAGCTGTATCAACAAGCGGGGCTTCCTGACGGTGTAATCAATATTGTTACATGCTCTAGAAACGAAGCAGAACTGTTCCTAAGCCATCCCGATATAAAAGGAATTTCTTTTGTCGGCTCTACATCAGTTGGACTTAGTGTCTATTCAAAAGCGGCGGCAAACGGCAAAAGGGTACAGGCACTTTGCGAAGCGAAAAACCATGCGCTTGTCCTGGAAGACGCACCGATCGAAAGAACTGCGGCAGGTATTATCAATGCGGCATTTGGCTGTGCGGGCGAACGCTGTATGGCTCTGCCGGTTGTTGTGGTACAAGAAAGCATTGCGGATGCACTTGTTGACTCTATTGTAAAAAAAGCGCAAGGCTTAAAAGTCGGGCTTGCTTATGAAAAAACGACAGACCTAGGCCCTGTTGTTTCTGCAGCACATAAAAAAAGCGTGGTAGACTGGATAGATAAAGGCGAACAAGAAGGCGCGAAAGTTGTTCTTGACGGACGAGGCTGTACTGTTTTAGGTCATGAAGAAGGATTTTACGTTGGACCAACGATTTTAGACAATGTAAAGCCTGGTATGACAGTTGGCGACATAGAAATCTTTGGACCTGTCCTTTGTATCAAGCGCGTGAAGGATTTTGAAGAAGGGCTTGCGCTTATGAATCAAAACCCGTTTGCAAACGGTTCAGTCATTTTTACACAAAACGGCTATTATGCGCGTGAGTTCCAAAAAAGGACAGACGGTGGAATGGTCGGCGTAAACGTTGGTATCCCCGTACCAGTCGGAACATTTCCTTTCACAGGGCACAAACGTTCTTTCTTTGGAGATTTGCACTGCCTTGGGAAAGACGGCATAGCGTTCTATACAGAAGGCAAATGCGTAACAACGAGATGGTTTGATGAAGAAGAACTTAAAAAATCAAAAGTTGATTCTTGGGATGGAACCATTTAGAAGGGGTGCGATAGTGTGGCATTTACGTTTAATGAATTGCTTTTAATTCCGGAAATGAGTAAAGCTAAGATCGTAGCGGGAATGGGCGGACAAGACAAGGAAATCAAAGGGTGTGAAATTGCTGAAGTGGCAAGGCCCTGGGAACAAGTTTATGATGGAACGATCATATTCCTAAGTGGGGTTGGCTTAAAATCGGCCAAAGAGGATTTGCAGCAACTTATCAAAGCAATGGAAAGCCAAAACGGTGCCGGTCTGATGATACAAAAAGGCGAATATATGAAAGAAGTGCCCTCCTCAGTAAAAAAACTTGCAAATGAAAAAAACGTAGTCATCATAGAAATTCCATCCGACAGCAAAATCGTCAAGATCATGTATCATATTTGCAATCATATTTTTGCTGCAGATCAGGTCGATACCACGATGGACAAAGTTTTAAAGGAAGTCATGTACTTAGACTATTCGGAAGCATTTGCGGCAAAGGCACAATTTTATGGCTACTCATCGGATCATGCCTATGTCGCCACGGCAGTTGCACTTGATGCGGATCAAACGGATAAGAACAGCATGGAGCAAGTAATTTATGATATAAAACTTTATTTTGAACAATTTGGTAAAAAAGTGCTCTACACGCAAGAAGAATCCCTGCTTATCTGTATGCTGCCACTTGAAAATGGGCAAGAATATAAATCGTACCTAAGGAAAAACATTCAAAAAGTAAAGAATCAGCTTAAGGAAGGCAAACAGATCACGATAAGCATTGGCATTGGCTGCATGTTTCACGATATCATAGCCCTAAAACGGAGCAGCATGGAAGCAAAGGAAGCATTAAAAATGCTCCATACCTGCCATAAGAATGATGATGTTCGCATGTATGACGAAATGGGAATTTACCGTATCTTATTTCGAGTACAAGATAAACGGGAGCTTGTGCGCATATTACAGCTAACCCTTGGACCGTTGCTAGAGTGGGATATGGAGTATGAAAACGATTTGGCCGGAACACTAGAGCTATATCTTTTGGAAAACTGCAATCTTAGTAAAACGGCTGAGACACTGTATGTGCATCGTAATACGTTAAAGTATCGGATACAAAAAATCCAAGAAATTCTTAATTGCGACTTAAATGATGTACAGACTTGCTTTAACTTACGCCTTGTATATAAGATAAAACGTTTTTTGGAAGGGTTCTAGCAGTGCGGGGGCGATTTTTACATCTTGTATACACAAGGGCGATGCGAAAGAAAGTAGGGCGAAATCATTGCGAAATGTTTTTTCACTGTACACAGATGTATAAAAAATCAGGTGAAATTCGTCCAACATGCATGTATACATCAATTTTATTTACTGATACACTATATCTAGCATGAAACACATTCACGCTAACAAGTTCATATGGAAATTAATTTATTTGAAAACAAAGGTGCTTTCAGAAACAGTGAAGGCATCTTTTTCTTTTTGCCTAAAAGCCGGTAAAAAGAAAAGGAGAGGTTACTATTGAAAAACAATTTGCAGCAAGCACGAAGGAAGAGGTAGATTATGAAAAAAAGTATGTTGAAAAAAGTAGGATGTATGGTATTCGCAATGTCAATGATTGTTGCATCGCTAAGTGGGTGCGGAAGCAAGGGAGGCGATAGCGATGTGATTCAAATTGGCGCTGTCATGCCACTTACCGGAGATGCGCCGGCCATTGGAGCATCCATGAAAAATGGTGCGGACTTGGCAGTAAAAGAAATTAATGATGCCGGTGGTGTACTTGGAAAGCAAATTAAGCTTATCACAGAAGACGATCAAAATCAGCCAGCTGTCGCACCAAATGCAATTACAAAATTGATTGAGCAGGATAAGGTAGTAGGTGTTTTAGGTACGTATGCCAGCAGCTGTTCCATTCCTATGGCGGCGATTGCAAAAGAAAAAAAAGTGCCTATGATTAGTATTGGCTCTACGAATGAGAAGGTAACATTAGAAGGTGGCGATTATGTATTCCGTGCATGTTTTATTGACCCGCTACAAGGAAAAGTTGCCGCCGCATTTGCTTATGACACATTAAAAGCAACAAAAGTTGCAACACTGTATGATATGAGCAAGGATTACTGTATCGGAATATCAGAGGCATTTAAAGAAAGTTATGAAGCCCTTGGCGGAGAAATTATATACAGCCAAACTTATAACAAAGGCGATAGCGATTTTAAAGCATTTTTAACAGAAATCAGTGGTTTAGAGATAGATGCCTTGTATCTGCCGGATGACTATTCCGTGGTAGGGCTTATTGCAAAACAGGCACGTGAAATGGGAATTGACTGCAATATTCTTGGAAGTGATTCATGGTCGGATTTAGCCCTGATTGATGTAGGCGGCGATGCTGTTGAAGGAGCTTACTTTACGGACCATGCATCGTTAACCAGCGATGACGAAAATGTTAAGAAGTTTGTAGAAGATTATAAAGCTGCATACAAATCAGATCCAAGTGCATTTTCAGTTCTTGCATACGATTCTGTTAAATTAATGGCAAATGCAATCGAAAAAGCAGGCGGTACAGAGAACACAAAAATCCAAGAGGCTCTTGTAGCAACAGACACGAAAGGATTGTCCTCGCAATATCGCTTTGATGAAAACCACAATCCAATCAAAGATATCATTATCAACAAAGTGGAAGATGGACAATTCATATTTGTAGATCAGATTAGCCCGGAGTAAATAGAGGAAACGTTTTAACACGTAGTAAATGACAGAGCAATTATTTAGCCTATCCGGCAGCAAGGGGTACGGCTAAATAATTGCTTTGATAGAGAAGAGAGGCGGTTTAAAGTATGCATAATTTTTTGCAGCAAATTATAAACGGAGTATCTCTTGGCGGTGTATATGCCTTAATGGCAGTTGGATATACAATGGTATATGGTATCATTAAACTTATAAACTTCGCCCACTGTGATATATACATGGTGGGCGCATATACCGGTTATTTTGTCGTAAATACACTTGGCCTTGGATTTTTCCCTGCCCTATTGGCATCGATGCTCTTTTGTGCGATTCTTGGTGTGGTGATTGAACGTGTCGCCTATAAGCCACTGAGAAAGTCCGCGAAAGAGACTTTGCTAATTACGACGATTGGGATCGAACTGCTTTTACAGAATCTTGTAAAGACAGATTTATTTGCAGGTCCGAATACCTTGAACTTTCCGGAAGTATTAAAATCGAAGATTATCAGCTTTGCAGGCCTGCAAGTCAGCAACCTGCAGATTATTGCACTTTCGGTAACAATTGTGTTGTGTATCGTATTACAGCTGATGATCGATAAAACCAGTACCGGCCGTGCCATGAGAGCAACTGCCTATGACAGTGATGCCGCGGCATTAATGGGAATTAATGTAGATCGGGTTATTTCAATCACTTTTATGATTGGTTCTGCACTTGCGGCAACTGCCGGGGTGCTCGTAGGGCTTCTCTATCCAAAACTTGAGCCAACCATGGGTGTTATGCCGGGGCTAAAAGCATTTGTTGCCGCCGTACTAGGTGGGATTGGCGTTGTCCCGGGTGCAGTGTTTGGAGGAATTGCAATTGGGCTTACAGAAACCTTGTCGAAGGTATACATAAGTTCCGGATTTTCGGATGCAATTGCATTTGCTATCTTAATTATTGTATTACTGGTAAAACCAACCGGACTGTTTGGCAAGAAAAAAAGTGTGAAAGTATAAGGCGACGGTTTCGTTCCCCCGGAAGCGCGTGGGGTGCGTAGCAAAACCCGAATATAAGAAATGAGGAGTAGTATGGTAAAAAAAGTTTATACGCGATATGCAATTACTGCGGCAGTTTTAATTGTTGTATTTCTCCTGTTTTCATTGGCATTTAAAGTGAACCTTGTCAATGACTATACGGCGAGAATTATACGACAGATTGGAATCTTTAGTATCGCGGCATTAGGGCTTAATCTGATTCTTGGCTTTACAGGGCAGTTTACCTTGGGTCATGCCGCATTTATGTCGATTGGTGCCTATACCTCGGCGGTACTTACAAAAAATTTTAATATGCCTTTTGCATTGGCACTTCTTGCAGGGGTGGCTATGGCGGGTCTTTTAGCGGGACTTATTGGAAGCCCAATCCTTCGCCTTACCGGAGATTATCTTGCAATCTGTACCCTTGGATTTGGTGAAATCGTAAAAGTGTTTATTCAAAATATTGATTATCTGGGTGGTGCAAGAGGATTTTCTGCGATAGCCCCCAAAACAACATTTGGAAGTATCTTCCTTTGCCTGGTAATTTGTTTTACACTCATAAAGAACCTTATGCGGACATCTTCGAAGGGAAGGGCAATTTTTACCGTAAAAGAAGATGAGATTGCAGCATCTGCGATGGGAATCAATACAACAAACTATAAATTATTGGCATTTATTATTGGCTGTAGCATGGCGGGGCTGGCCGGAGGGCTGTATGCCCACTTCAACAGCTTTATCGACCCACTTTCCTTTAACTTTTCACAATCGTTTACCTTGATGACCTATGTCGTGCTTGGTGGAATGGGAAGTTTAAGCGGATCGATCATTGGAACCGGGATTTTGGTATATTTGCCGGAGGCACTGCGTGGGGTTAGTGATGTGTTAAAAAATTATCGAATGCTCATTTATGCAATCCTACTTGTCGCCATGATGCTTTTTCGGCCACAAGGTATTTTGGGAAACAAAGAAGTCACCCCCGAGGGTATTAAAAAATTTGTACAGAATGTAAGAAAGAAATTTTCAAAAAAGAAGCAAACGGCAAAGGAAGGTGAATAGTATGTCACTGTTATCGGCAAGACATCTCGTGATTAAGTTTGGCGGACTGATTGCAGTCAATGATTTTAATCTAGAGATTGGAGAGCACGAACTTGTAGGCTTAATCGGACCAAACGGAGCCGGAAAAACGACGGTATTTAATATGCTGACAGGTGTATACAAGCCAACCAGTGGCGTGATTGAGTTTGCAGGGGAACGCATAGATGGAATTAAGCCATATGAGATTACGTCAAAACATATCGCCCGCACCTTTCAAAACATCCGTCTGTTTTCCAATATGACTGTTTTGGAAAATGTGATGGTCAGCTATAATTTTCAAGCGAAAGCGGGCCTTTTTGCATCGTTTATACGCACGCCTAAGCAGATCCTTGAAGAAGAACAAATGAAAGCCGATGCACTGGAAATCTTAAAAATTTTTCATATGGACGATGTGGCAAATGAGCAGGCAAAAAACTTGCCCTATGGTGCGCAGCGGCGTTTAGAAATTGCTAGGGCACTGGCGGCAAAGCCAAAACTGTTGTTGCTTGATGAACCGGCAGCAGGAATGAATCCGCAAGAAACGGATGATTTGACAGCAATGATCCGTTGGATAAAAGATCATTTTCAAATTTCTGTACTATTGATTGAACATGATATGAAACTTGTCATGAAAGCCTGCGAAAAAATTGTAGTATTGTCCTTTGGCGAAGTCTTGGCCTTTGGCAAACCAGAAGAGATACAGAGCAACAAAAAAGTAATTGAAGCGTATCTTGGAAAGGGGGCATAAACGGTGCTGAAAGTTGACAATATCAATGTATTTTATGGTGCGATTCATGCGATTAAGGATATCAGCCTTTTCGTAAACGATGGCGAAATCGTAACTTTGATCGGGGCAAATGGTGCGGGAAAAACAAGTACCTTGCGGGCCATCAGCGGACTTGCACCGATTAAAACGGGTGAAATAACCTATAACGAGAAAGACTTAAAACACATGAGAGCACATCAGATCGTTGCCGCAGGACTTGGGCATGTTCCAGAGGGCAGGCGTATATTCGGCGACCAGACGGTGGAGGAAAATCTGCTTTTAGGGGCATATCTTCGTAAAAACAAGGCAGATATCAAAACCGATCTAGAATCCGTATTTGTACGCTTTCCAAGAATAAAAGAACGAAGAAAACAAATGGCAGAAACATTGTCCGGTGGCGAACAGCAGATGCTTGCGATTGGCAGGGCACTGATGTCCACACCTAAATTTTTAATGTTAGATGAACCCTCAATGGGCTTAGCCCCGATTATCGTGGAAGAAATTTTTCAGATTATTCAGGATATTCGAAAGGCAGGCACTACCGTACTACTCGTAGAGCAAAATGCAAATGCAGCATTACACATTGCAGATAGGGGTTATGTGGTAGAGACAGGGAATGTGGTATTATCCGGAAAAGCCTCGGACTTGCTGCACGATGATGCGGTACGGCAGGCTTATTTGGGGGAATGATTTTATTTTGTATAAACGATGGAGGTTTTCAAATGGATAAATTTGTACTTGCCATTACAAGAAGTTGTGGAAGTGGTGGAACAAGCATTGCCAAGATATTTGCCGATGAATTCGGAATCGCCGTGTATGACAGGGAACTATTAAGAATTGCCTCTTTAGACAGTGGCATTAACGAACAGCTTTTTGCCGAGGCTGATGAGCGGATCCGCAACAGCCTATTGTATCGGGTGTCAAAAAAAGTGTATCAAAAGAGCTATCAAGGGGAGCTGATTTCACCCGAAAGCAGCGATTTTACTTCAAATGACAATTTATTTAATTATCAAGCAAAAGTATTATGCGAACTAGCCGAAAAAGAATCGTTTGTGGTCATTGGGCGAGCGGCAGACTATGTACTAAAAGACCACCCGAATTTATGCTCTGTATTTTTGTATGCATCGGATGAAACGTGTATTGCCCATGAAGCGGAGTGGCTAGGCGTTTCTGAGAATAAAGCGCTAAAATACATACGCAAAATGAATAAATACCGTAGTGAATATTATACCTATTATACGGGGAAAACATGGGAAAATGCACAGAATTTTGACATGAGCATCGATACCGGAAAACTCGGCCATAAGAAAACGGTCGAATTAATCAAATCTTATATGGTGCTTAGAGGTATGCTATGAAGCAGGTACGATGAAATCGTTACAATGAATGGAACAGAGGAGCTAATAAGGATGGAAAATCTAGGATATTATAATGGAAAATATGCTTTGATCGAAGAAATGCAAATACCAATGCAAGACAGGGTCTGCTATTTTGGGGATGGTGTATATGATGCAACCTGTGCTGCAAATCACGTAATTTATGCTTTGGACGAACATATTGACCGTTTCTACCATAGTGCCGATCTGCTTAAAATGAACATACCGCATACGAAAGAGGAACTAAAAGACATACTAACAAGTATGGTGAAAAAGGTAGATAGTCCAACCCAGTTTGTCTACTGGCAAGTAACAAGAGGGACTGCACAAAGAAATCATATTTTTCCTGATACAAGTGTAAAAGGAAATTTCTGGATGATGTTGACCCCTGTTGAGTCAAAGCAGATCAGAGAGAAAATTCGTCTCATTACACAGGAAGATACAAGGTTTTTGCACTGCAATATCAAGACGCTAAACCTAATCCCAAACGTTATGGCGGCACAACAAGCAGAGGAGGCCGGTGCACAGGAAGCGGTTTTTCATAGGGGAGGCCGTGTGACGGAATGCGCACATAGCAATGTCTCCATTTTAAAAGATGGCGTGTTCATTACTGCCCCGACCGATCATTTGATCCTTCCCGGTATTGCACGAAAACATTTGATTGAAATGTGCAGAAAAAATAATATAACGGTAGACGAAACCCCTTTTAATTTAAAGGAACTGATGCAAGCCGATGAAGTGATTGTATCAAGTTCGAGTAATTTCTGCTTGTCCGCAAGTCACATTGATGGAAAAGCGGTTGGAGGAAAAGCGCCGGAACTTCTGTTAAAATTACAGGACAGCCTACTTGAGAAATTTCATAAAGCAACCGGGACGGTCGATTAAAGTAAAAAAGCGCAGGATGTGAAAAAACCGAAAGGAAGCTGCTGGCTATGACCCAGAAAGAATTAACGAAACTTAATATAGGACAGAATTTAGACGACCTAATGAACATAGATCCTAGGGGCTACGGCATCTGCCGGATTCTCTATGCGGCTGCAAGGGAATATACTGGGAAACCGTTGACGATGAATGCGGCGGAGCAATTTGTAAATACCGTAAAAGAGGGCGATCTTGTTTATATACTGACGGGGTTTGTTCTGCCTGCCCATAAAGAAGCGGAGACAGATGGAATTATTAGTTCGATGTTTTTGGCGCGGGCACTGGTAAAAGCATTTGGGGCAAAACCTGTGATCATATGCCAAGAGGAAAATATGCGGGGCGTGCAAAGCCTTTCGTTTGTCATGGGTCTGCATTTATATGAAACATGGGAGGAACTAAAAAAATATCCCATTTCTATGGGTGTTTTCCCATTTACAAAAGAGGAATCCCAGGCGGAGCAGATGACAGATGAGCTGTTAAGTCATGGCATCCCTTCTGCCGTAATCAGTATTGAACATCCAGGAGCCAATGAAAAGGGCATTTACCATAATGCAGTCGGACTTGACTGCACGTTGCTCGAAGCAAAGACGGATGTTTTGTTTGAACGCCTCCAGTCGTTAGGTGTCCTAAATATTGCAATTGGCGATCTGGGAAATGAATTGGGAATGGGTACCATCGAAAAACAACTTAAAACATACGTTCCGTATGCGGGACCGGGTATGTGCCAGTGCGGGTGTGGCGGTGGAATTGCAGTTCGCACGAAAGCCGACCATCTGATCACGGCTACCGTATCCGATTGGGGCTGCTATGGGCTGATTGCCGCGATGGCATACCTGATGGGTGATAGGAATATTTTTCAAAATGAAGAATTGGAAGTCGAGGCAATGAAAACTGCCGCACGTTCCGGTATGAACGACATGTATGGCTGGCTGATTCCGTCCATCGATGGCATGGGGCTTCGGATCAATGTTGCAATCGTAAACCTTATGAGAGATTGTATCAAATATCCGGTAGAATTGGAACAGACCTGTGCTACATGGTTTGAAAAAGTAGATGAACTAGGGTATTATGACAGGAAAAAATAGAAAGGGTTAAGCGATGATGAGCAGTACTGCAGGTGAGCAAAAAAAGCGAATTTTAGTTGCCGGAGACAGTTGTCTTGTTGTGGAGTTTGGGACGCAAATCAAAGAAGATATCAATCGTGAGATCCGTCAATTTACGGCATATATACACCAACAATCCATACAGGGCATTATGGAACTTGTTCCAACATTTTGTTCGGTCATGGTCTGCTATGACCCAAGTGTTGTTTCCTATCGGAAACTGGTACGGCAGTTAAAACGTCTGTTAAATCAAAAAAATGCCATCGTGGAAAGTGCAAAGAGGATCATCGAGATTCCGGTTTGCTATGAGGAGGAGTTTGGGATTGATTTGCCGAGCGTTTCCGCACATACCGGTTTGTCAACGACAGAAATTATAAAAAGGCATAGTCAAACAGACTATTTAATCTACATGTTAGGCTTTTTGCCTGGATTTGCCTATCTTGGGGGCCTAGACCCCTCACTTTTTACGCCAAGGCTTACCAATCCAAGAAGCAGGATTAAAGCAGGGGCAGTAGGCATTGGCGGGGAGCAGACGGGAATCTATCCATTGGATTCGCCTGGAGGCTGGCAGTTGATCGGCCAAACTCCAGTCAGACCTTACCAGCCACAGCTTGACCCGCCAATCCTCTATCAGGCGGGCGATTTTATTCGTTTTAAGCCGATTACGGCACTCGAATATCGGCAGATTGAGGCATTGGTGCAACAACAAAATTACCATTGCAATCGGATAGAACAAGGGGATGCATCTACGTGTTGAGTTATATGATAGGAACAAAATGCTGTGCCGATCATCAGATCCATGGCAATATCATAGGGAGGAAATCTACATGTCGATGAAGTTTTTAAGTCCTGGGCTGTTAACTACCGTACAAGACATGGGACGTTTTGGTGGACAGCAATATGGGTTTTCTGTTTCCGGTGTGGCAGATCCATATTCTGCCCAGCTGGCAAATATTTTGCTTGGCAATGATAGAAGCGAAGCCGTACTTGAAATGACATTGATGGGTCCAATCATTGAGTTTATAGGGCCCTGCGTGATAGCGGTGACTGGAGCGGATATGGGCGCTTTGTTAAATCAAAAGAGCTTTCCATTATATCAAGCGGTTGCCGTAAAAAATGGGGATAGGATCAGCTTTCCTACGGCAAAAATTGGCTGTCGTACCTATCTTGCCGTTGCAGGAGGGTTTGATGTCCCCTTGGTTTTAAAAAGCCGCTCTACGAATCTAAAATGCGCTATCGGTGGATTTAAAGGACGCAAATTGCAGGCACAAGATATCCTTGCTTTAAAAAATGAAGCAATTTTGATGTTGCCGGATATGCAGGCCCGTACCTTAAGCGAAGAGCAATTAACGGCAAAAACAGATAGAAACATACGCATCATACCTGGACCGCAAGAAGAATATTTTACGGACGAAGGACTTGCGGCTTTTTACACGCAGCCCTATACGGTTACACCGGATAATGACCGCATGGGCGTAAAACTGGATGGAACTGCCATAGCCTGCCATAAGACATCGGATATCATTTCCGATGGCATTCCACTTGGGGCAGTTCAAATCCCGTCCAATGGAAAACCGATCATTATGCTTGCAGATCGCCAGACAACAGGCGGCTATGCTAAAATCGGCGTCGTGGCAAGTGTGGATATTCCACGTATTGCACAAGCCAAAGCAGGTGATAGACTGCTATTTGAAAAGATTTCAGTTTCAAAAGCACAGTCACTTTATCGAAAGACCCTAAAAAAGTACCAGTATCTGGAAAAGAGGTTTCGATGTAAATAGCAACCGTACAAAGGAGCTAATATAGAGTACACAAATGCAGTACCAAAAGAAGTTTCGATGTAAATAAAAAGCGTACAAAGGAGTTAATATGGAGTACACAAATGCGACACCAAAAGAGGTTCGCCATCTCTTTAGAAATGATGTGCTGTGTCAGCCAACGACTGGCATGTGCAATGGATATGCACAAGCAAACCTTGTTATTCTTCCGCGAGATTTAGCCTATGATTTTCTTTTATTTACACAAAGGAATCCAAGATCCTGCCCTGTTTTAGAAGTTAGCGATACTGGAAGCCGATCTTTAAAGCAGATTGCCCATGATGTTGATCTTGCAAGGGATTTCCCACGCTACCGGATTTATGAGCATGGTGTGCTGACTGGCGAATGTAAGGAGATTGAATCCTTTTGGCGAGATGATTTTGTAAGCTTTCTGATTGGGTGCAGTTTTTCATTTGAATCGGATCTGATTGAAGCCGGAATCCCGGTAAGGCAGATCGAAGAAAACGTTAATGTGCCGATGTACAACACGAATATTTCCTGTACTCCAGCGGGAATATTTAGCGGAAATATGGTCGTCAGTATGCGGCCAATCCCCTATGGGCAAGTGGTACAGGCAACAACAATTACCGCCGCTATGCCAAAAGTCCATGGAGCGCCAATCCATATTGGAGATCCGTTGCTTCTTGGTATAAAAAATCTGGATGCACCGGATTTTGGCGATGCTGTAACCATAAAGCCAGGGGAAGTCCCTGTATTTTGGCCATGCGGAGTAACGCCACAGGCCGTAGTCATGAACACAAAACCGGATTTTGCCATTACACACGCACCCGGGCATATGTTGATTACAGATATTAAAAATATAAATTTAAAATAATCGAATTTACGGCACGAAAGAATGTGAGGGAAAATAGGATGCATAAAGTAGATTTAAACTGTGATTTGGGGGAAAGCTTTGGCGTTTATAAGTTAGGGGAAGATGCAGCGATTCTGGCGTATATTACTTCTGCCAATGTTGCCTGTGGATTTCACGCCTCAGATCCCCTTACAATGGCGCAGACGGTTGCAAATGCCAAAGCAAGCGGCGTTTCCATTGGTGCACATCCTGGATTTCCGGATTTGCTGGGCTTTGGGCGGCGTGCCATGCAGATTACGCCACAAGAAGCAAAAGCATATATTCAGTATCAAGTTGGGGCGTTGCTTGCGTTCTGCAAAAGCGCCAATGTGCCACTAGTTCATGTAAAGCCACATGGTGCACTTTATAATATGGCCGCCCGCGATATCGACCTATCCTATGCCATTTGCAACGGTATAAAAGAAATATCGCCAGACATTATACTGCTTGCGCAATCTGGAAGTAAAATGCTTGAGGCCGCACAGGAACTGGGACTGCCTTTTGCCAGCGAAGTTTTCGCAGACCGTACCTATCAGCCGGACGCAAGCCTAACGCCGCGCAGCCATGAAAATGCGGTAATCGGCTCATCGGAATTGGCAATTGCCCAGACGATTCAGATGGTAAAGGAAGGGACGGTTACAGCAACGAATGGGCAGACGATACCCATTCGCGCCGATTCTATCTGTATCCATGGAGATTCGCCAAAAGCGTTGCAATTTGCAAAAGAAATTTATGGAATATTACGCGCACAGGATATTGTAATCGCTCCCTTGGGTGGCTTTTAGCAAGATCAAGAAATGCGGGTTCCAGTCGTTCCATTAATACCGTCTTTTGCTTTTTCAAGCAAGGTAATGAGGGCGGTACGGTTTTTGCCGGACTGGGCAAATAAAACGCCTGCCTGCACTTTTGGAAGCATGGAGCCGGGGGCAAAATGACCTTCCTTGATATAGGAATTCGCTTCATCGATGCTAATGCTGTCTAGCCATTTTTCATTTTCCTTGCCATAATTTAATGCTACCTTTTCAACAGCGGTTAAGATAATTAAAAAATCTGCATTTAATTTTTGGGCAAGGATACAGCTTGCAAAATCTTTATCGATGACGGCGCCTACGCCTTTTAAATGATTGCCTCGGCGAATCACGGGAATACCGCCGCCACCGCCGGCAATTACAATTTCTCCTGCGTTTAACAAGCTTTGTACGGTATTTACTTCTATAATCTCTACCGGCCTTGGGGAAGCTACCACGCGACGATATCCACGGCCGGAATCCTCGATCACCTTTAGCCCATCAGCGATAGCGGTATCGGCCTCTTCTTTTGTCATAAAATGGCCAATCGGTTTGGTAGGGTTTAAAAAAGCAGGGTCATTTTCATCTACACGTACCTGTGTGATCACAGTGGCGACTGATTTTGTAATGCCTCTGTTTAACAATTCTTCCTTTAATGCATTTTGCAAATCATAGCCAATATATGCTTGGCTCATGGCAACGCAAACAGAAAGAGGTGTAATCGCAGGGTGATTTGGATCCATACGTCCATAAGCGCCCATCGCGTTATTTATCATACCGACCTGTGGACCATTGCCATGGGAAATAATGACTTCGTGGCCGTCTTCGATTAAATCTGCAATTGCTTTGGAAGTTGTCTGCACGGCAATATATTGTTCCGGTAAATTATTCCCCAATGCATTTCCGCCTAAAGCAATGACGATTCTTTTTTTATTTTGCATAATTATTCCTCTCTATTAAGAAATGATATACGAAATTTACAGTATATCATTTCTTTGATTTTATACAGTTGACATTATGTTGCCCGATGCAGTCTGCCGTTCTTTTGATAGGGCTTAAGATAAGGCTTAACTTTGAATCGCATTTTTTGCCTAATCAGCTTTTCTTTTCGTAGCTTTTTCTTCCAATGCTTTTAACGTAGCTTGTGGATTTTGGAATTTGCTTAGGAAAATCATGGCCGCAATGATGTATGGCTTGTAGCTTGCCTCTTTATATAAGGGGGTACGGTAGCGGTCGAATACGGAGGCATCTACTTCGCCCTCTTTACAGCTTACGCCACTGATATCGGCAGGCAGGCAGTGCAAATAGAGTGCCTTTCCGTCTTTTGTCAACTTCATCATTTCTTCCGTACATGCCCAATCTTTATGCTGCGCGTTTTGTGCCAGCAATTCTTTTTCTAACACGTTGATACCGTCTAAATCGCCATCGCCGTACAGGGCAGTACGTTTTTCCATAGCGGCAAATGGAGCCCAGCTCTTTGGATATACGATGTCTGCATCTTTAAAAGCTTCTGCCATATCGTTTGTTTTAACAAAAGATCCGCCGGATTTTTTTGCATTTTCTTTTGCAACTTCTTCTACTTCAGGAAAAACTTCATATCCTTTTGGATGCGCAAGGACAACGTCTAAACCAAGACGTGTAAACAAGCCGATGATGCCTTGTGGAACAGAAAGCGGTTTACCATAAGAAGGAGAGTAGGCCCATGTCATAGCAACTTTTTTTCCTTTTAACTGTTCGATTCCGCCAAATTCATGAATGATATGTAGGGCATCCGCCATTGCCTGTGTTGGGTGGTCAATGTCGCACTGTAAATTTACAAGGGTTGGACGTTGCTCTAAAATGCCGTCTTTGTTGCCGTCTTGGACAGCCTTAGATACTTCGTGCATATATGCATTTCCTTTTCCGATATACATATCATCACGGATGCCGATGACATCAGCCATGAAAGAAATCATGTTTGCCGTTTCACGAACGGTTTCTCCATGGGCAACCTGTGATTTTCCTTCGTCCAAATCCTGCACTTCTAAACCTAACAGGTTACAGGCAGAAGCGAAAGAAAAACGGGTACGGGTAGAGTTGTCGCGGAATAGTGAGATGCCAAGGCCACTTTCAAATACCTTGGTGGAAATATTATGCTCACGCATAAAACGAAGTGCATCAGCAATGGTAAAAACAGCTTCCAATTCATCATCTGTTTTTTCCCATGTTAGGAAAAAGTCGTTGCTGTACATTTCCTTGAAATTTAAAGCATTTAATTTATCGATATAATCCTGTAATGTTTTCATAATTGGTATTCTCCTTTACATTGAACAACCGCATGGAATATTTTGTGAAGCCTTTTTAAGTTTCGTGCCCGTGGTGCTTTCCTTGCTGCGGCTTCTAGGTCTACTTACAGTAAATTGGTGTAACTTCCATTTCTATTTACGGTAAATTGCTGTGGCTTCCATTTCTATTTACAATAAATTGTTGGGATTGCCGCATACACAGCGGCGCATTTTACAAGGTCTGCTTTATAAGTGCGTTCGTTTGGCGCATGTGCCTGTGCTTCTTTGCCTGGTCCAAAGCCGATGCAGGGAATCCCAAAACGGCCCATAATTGAAACACCGTTTGTAGAGAATGTCCATTTGTCTACGAGTGGATTACCGTACATTCCCTTAAAAGATTCTACCGCAGCTAAAGTGGCAGGGTGGTCTGCCGGAATTACCCAAGTCGGGAAATAGCAGTCCGTAGGATACACGAGGTTTTTATAGCTTGGACGGTCATATTTGTACATGCTTACTTTTGCATCATATTTTTTAACAGTTGGCAATGCACGTATTTCATCTAAAGCCATTTCATAGGTTTCACCATCGGTTAAACGGCGGTCGATGGAGATGGCGCAGCTATCCGATACGGCACAGCGGGAGGGTGAGGTAAAAAATATTTCGGAAACTGCTAACGTACCTTTGCCTAAAAATGCGTCATCATGAAGCTTTGGGTTTAGATCACGTACTTCTTGCAGGATATCTGCCATTTTATAAATCGCATTGTCGCCACGTTCCGGAGCGGATCCATGACAGGAAATACCTTTTACATCAACACGGATTTCCATACGTCCACGTTGCCCTCTGCAAATATTGCCGTCTGTAGGTTCTGTAATTACGACAAATTCCGGTTTTACTTTATCTTCGTTTATAATATACTGCCAGCATAGTCCATCGCAGTCTTCTTCCTGGACGGTTCCAGTTACAAGCACCGTGTATTTGTCGCTGAGCAAATCCAAGTCTTTCATAATTTTTGCACCATATATGGCAGATACGATACCACCTAACTGATCGGTAGTTCCTCTGCCCCCAATTTCAGTTTCATCTTCAAATCCTTGATAAGGGTCAAATTCCCAGTTGTCGATATTGCCGATGCCAACGGTATCGATATGTGCATCAAATCCAATCAGTGTTTTGCCGGTTCCCATGTATCCAAGTACATTTCCCATGGGATCAATTTCCACTTTCGTAAAATCCAATTTTTTCATTTCTTCTGCAATGCGGTTGATATGCCCTTCTTCCCCACAGCTTTCCCCCGGTATTGCAACGATGTCACGTAAAAATTTCGTCATGTCTGGTAAATAAGCCTCTGATGCCTCTTTGATTTTGTTAAAATCCATTGTAAATCCTCCTTTACATTGAACACGTGGCAAGGTAATTTTAAGTTTAGCGACTTAGTGCTACCTTTGCCATGGTGTTTTTTGGGTTAATAGTATCCATCCAGTTATCGGCAGTTTCCATTCAATCCGGTGTGTGGTGAACCGTTTTTTATTATGTATCTATGTAATATACGAAACGTATCGCTATTCTATATATTGCTTTCCGTTCCATACAATTTCCTTATAGCAGTCAGGGTCGGTATCCCCTTCGGTAGAAAAGAGCAGTACCTTGGAAGCTTTATCTAATTTTAAAGTTGCTTTCAAATCTGCAAGTGCAGGATTTTTCATGATTTCATGAAGTACACCAAATGGAGCGGCTCCGGATTCTCCGGAAACGATTTGCGTATCGCCTTTGATTGGAGCGGACAAAATCCGCATTCCTTTTGCGGCAACCCAGTCGGGAGCAGCAACAAAAACGGAAACATGGTTTTTTAAAATATCCCAAGAAGTGGTGTTTGGTTCGCCACATGCAAGGCCCGCCATAATCGTTTGCATATCCCCATCTACAATCTGCTCTGATCCATCACCGACAACAGCTCCTTTGTATAGGCAAGCGGCAACATCGGCCTCTACCACAACGACAATCGGTGGATTTTCGGGATACTTATTTGCAAAATAACCTTGTACGCCTCCAGCTAAAGAGCCAACGCCGGCCTGTACAAACACATGGGTGGGTCGGTCGATTCCAATCTCACGAAGCTGCTCGTTCGCTTCTAGTGCCATTGTGCCATATCCTTGCATAATCCAAGCTGGTATTTCCTCATAGCCTTTCCATGCCGTATCCTGTACGACTACGCCATTTGGCGTTTTTGCTGCGGCTGCGGCTGCCATGCGTACACATTCATCGTAGTTTACTTCTTCTATTGTAGCGGTCGCATGTTCGGCTTGAATATTTTTTAATCTTGTTTGCGTAGAACCTTTCGGCATAAATACAACGGCCTTTTGCTTTAGCCGATTTGCCGCCCATGCAACCCCACGTCCATGATTTCCATCGGTTGCCGTAAAAAATGTTGCTTGGCCGAATTCTTCTTTGAGCTTATCGGAAGTAAGCGTTGCAAAATCAAGCTCGCCTATTTGCCTACCAGTCTGCTTTGCAATATACTTTGCCATTGCAAAAGATCCGCCCAGTACCTTAAATGCATTTAAGCCAAAGCGGTAAGATTCGTCTTTTACACATACTTCCGACAGGCCAAGATAGTCTGCCATATGGGATAGGCGTACCAGCGGCGTCCTTTCATATCCCGGAACGGTCCTGTGAAACGTAATGGCATGTTCCACTTCACTTAGGGCCAACACGGGCAGATTGGCATCGCTTGTTTTTGGCATCTCATTTTTTACCCATTTGATGTCTTTCATAAATACCCTCCTTCATTGCTTATTGATATCGATGTAACTATATAATGTATATTTGGATATTCCAAAATACTTTGAAACCTTGTCGCCGGACTTTGTGATTAAAAAGGCGCCGGTGTCGTTTAAAAACTGTATTGCGGCAACTTTATCTTCTTTGTTCATCAAAGTGACCGGCTTTCCAACCAACGAAACGGACTGCTCGATGAGATCGTCTAAAAGGTCATTGACATTCTGTGCGATGTGCTCAGGCCCTTTTTTAATGGAGTTTGCCGATTCGCTGCAGGCGGTAAGGGAATGAACGGACTCTTCTAAATATAGAAGATTTGTAATATCATAGTTAATGGATAAAATGTAACGGACTTGATTCGTTCCTTCTTCCCGTACAAAGATGGTACTTGATTTTAAGGTTTTGCCATTGTCCGTCTTTATAAGATACCCCAACTGGTCCTTTAATTTCTCCGGCGGCTTTTTTAAAGCCTCTAATACAATGCGAGAGGGACCATCACCTATTTTACGATTGCTCACATCGCCGTTTTCAATATAGACAATGGATTTACGCAGGCTTTTTCTGGTCAGATCATGAATAACGACCTCGCAATGGTCACCGAATTGTGTGGATATGGCTTTCGCCATCTGCTTTAAAAAATCTAATGTGATACCCATTGGCAACGCACCTTTCTAAACGTTTGCTGAATACTACCCCCTAAAACCATAATACCACCATATAAGAAAAAGTCAAGAGGTTTTCTAAAAAAAATTTAGGTTTTCTAAAAAAAAATTAGCAATGCACTATTGCTTTTTTTGACTCACTATGTTAAACTATTTTTAGATTAACCAGTCAAACGGAACTGGGGCATTGACAAGGGTTAATGGGACTGTTTGATGTAGAGCCAAGTGTGTTTCATGTAGGGAAGGAGAGAGTATATGATTTTAATTGGAAACGGAACGCTGATCACGAGGGATTTGTCGAAACCACTCATTGAGCATGGGGGTGTGCTGATTGATGGGGAAAAGATTGTAGAAATTTCAGATTATGAAAGTTTGAAGAAAAAGTATACAGATGCACAAGTGATAGATGTTGCCGGCAAACTCATTATGCCGGGGCTTATCAACACCCATGAACATATTTATAGCGCAATGGCAAGGGGACTTTCGATTAAAGGGTACAATCCAAATGGATTTTTGGATATTTTAGATGGCATGTGGTGGACAATTGACCGCCATTTGACGCTGGAGCAGACGAAATATAGCGCAATTGCCACGTATATTGACTGTATTAAAAATGGAGTAACAACGGTATTTGACCACCATGCCAGTTTCGGGTATATTGAAAACAGCCTGTTTACGATTGCAGAGGCGGCAAAAGAACTTGGAATCCGCACCTGCCTTTGCTACGAAGTATCAGACCGTGATGGAGAAGATAAGGCAAAAGCTGCGATAAAGGAAAATGCAGAATTTATTAAATACGCAAGGAAACAAACGGACGATATGCTAAAAGGGATGATGGGCATGCATGCCCAGTTTACCATATCGGATAAGACGATGAGCCTTTGCAGGGAGAACATGCCGGATGGCGTAGGCGCACATATCCATGTTGCAGAGGGGATAGAAGACTTGCACCATTGTTTGAAAAATTATGGGAAACGCATTGTAGACCGCCTGATGGATCATGGCATTTTGGGCGAAAAGACGCTGACGGCCCACTGCATTTATGTGAATGGCCACGAAATGGATCTGTTAAAAGAAACGGATACAATGGTGGTACATAATCCGGAATCAAATATGGGAAATGCCTGTGGTTGCCCACCAACGATGGAAATTTTCAAAAAAGGCATTCTGACAGGCTTGGGGACGGACGGCTATACGCACGATATGTTTGAATCCTATAAAGTAGCGAATGTACTTCACAAGCACTCCTTATGCGATGCGAATGCGGCATGGTCTGAAGTGCCGGAAATGCTGTTTGATGGAAATGCCAAAATTGCCAACCGCTATTTTGATACGCCGCTTGGCGTGTTAAAAGAAGGTGCGGCGGCAGATGTTGTGGTTGCGGAATACGACCCGTTAACACCGCTCACCAAAGACAATATCAATGGGCACATGCTGTTTGGCATGACAGGGAGCAAGATTGTGACGACTGTGGCAAATGGGAAAGTTTTAATGAAAGACAGGGAACTGCTTTGCGTCGATGAGGCAAAAGCGATGGCGGAATGTAGAGTACAGGCCAAGGAACTCGCAGATCGTATCAATGCATAAGGATAAAATAGAGCGAAAAGATGTTCAATGCAAGGAGGATTTATAAATGGGAGATAGAATGACGCCGATTCCTTTTGGGAATTTAATGGATTGGGTTTTGACGGAAAAGAAAAAATATGGGAAAGTATTTGGGGTACGTCGCCCATATAAGGCAATACAAGGGAAAGTGCTTACGATATTTAAGGAACGTATTGAAACGCCGTTTGGACCGGCAGCAGGGCCAAATACCCAGCTTGCGCAAAATATCATCGCAGCCTACTATGCCGGTAGCCGCTTCTTTGAATTAAAGACCGTTCAAGTCATAGACGGCGAAGATCTTCCGGTTGCGAAGCCCTGTATTTTAGCAGACGATGAGTGCTATAACTGCGAATGGTCAACAGAGCTGCGTGTGCCGGATGCATTGAACGAATATGTAAAAGCCTTTGTGGCGCTTAAGGTCATTTCCAAAGAATATGCACTTGGCGGTTCGGATGGATTTAGCTTCAACATGAGCGTTGGATACGATTTAAAGGGAATTCAGTCGGAGAAAATCAATACGTTTATTGATCAGATTAAGGATGCGGGGGATACGCCTGTTTTTAAGGAGAGCATTGCATGGCTAAAAGCAAATATCGACCGTTTTGAAAAAGTGACGTTGGCAGATGTTGAATCGATTGAGTCGGTCATTTGCACATCGGCGACCGTTTCTACGCTCCACGGCTGCCCCCCGGCAGAGATTGAGCGGATTGCATCCTATCTAATCGAAGAAAAGAACCTACATACATTTATAAAATGCAATCCTACGTTGCTAGGCTATGAAGATGCCAGGGCAATCATGGATGAAATGGGATATGATTATGTTGTGTTTGGCGATTTCCATTTTAAAGATGATCTGCAATTTGAAGATGCAGTACCAATGCTTAAGAGATTGCAGGAACTCTGCAATGAAAAAGGGCTTCAGTTTGGCGTAAAAATAACCAATACGTTCCCGGTAGATGTCACGAGGAACGAACTGCCAAGCGAAGAAATGTACATGTCCGGCAAATCGCTATGCGCCCTTTCCTTATCGGTGGCATATAAATTATCCAAAGCATTTGATGGAAAACTGCGCATTTCCTATTCAGGTGGTGCAGACTACTTTAATATTGATTCTATTTTTTCATTGGGGATCTGGCCTGTCACCATTGCAACCACGTTGTTAAAGCCGGGCGGATATCAACGTGGCACGCAGATTGCCGAGAAATTGGAAAAATTGGCATATAAACCATTTACCGGAATTGATGTAGAGGGGCTACATACGCTTATTCAAACAATCAAAACGGATTTGCACCATGTAAAGGCTGCAAAACCTTTGCCAAATCGGAAAATGGATCAAAAGGTTCCATTGCTTGACTGCTTTACGGCACCATGTAGCGAAGGCTGTCCAATCGGTCAAGATATACCGGCATATGTAAAACTGGTAACGGAAAGGAAATTTGAAGAAGCATTGCGGATTATATTGGATAAAAATCCACTGCCGTTTATTACCGGAACAATCTGCAACCATCGATGCATGAGCAAGTGCACCCGTAATTTTTATGAAGAGCCGGTTGCCATTCGGGATGCAAAACTAGTGGCCGCACAAAAAGGGTATGAATGTGTCGTGGACTCTTTAACCAATGGAATTGCGGGAATCCCGGGGATTTCTGCAGATTTGGCTTCGGCAGAAGGAAAAGTTCAAGAAAATTCTAAAAACGAAGTTTTAAATAAAAAAGTCGCAGTCGTAGGTGGTGGTCCGGCAGGAATTGCAAGTGCCTTTTTCCTTGCAAGGGCAGGGGCGCAGGTTAGCGTATTTGAAAAGTCCGATGTATTGGGTGGCGTGGTAAAACAGGTAATCCCGGCATTTCGTATCGCAGACAGTGAAATTGACAAAGATATCGAACTTGCGAAACGTTTCGGCGTAAAATTTTTCGTAAACCATCCGATTGATGACGTTGTGAAATTAAAAGAAGATGGGTACGATGCAGTAATTCTTGCAGTCGGTGCAAATAAGGGGCTGCCAATCGGCGTACAGACAGAAAAAGAATTAAATGCCATTGAATTCTTACGGACGGCCAAGAGCAATCCGGATTCTCTAAAATTAGGCAAGCATGTTGTGGTTATCGGTGCGGGAAATACAGCGATGGATGCCGCAAGGGCAGCAAAACGAATCGAAGGGGTAGAAACAGTTTCTGTGGTTTACCGCCGCACCAAACGTTATATGCCGGCTGATGAAGAAGAACTGCTGTTTGCATTGGAAGATGGGGTAGAATTGAAAGAGCTTTTGGCTCCGGTAGAGCAAAAGGACGGAAAACTCCTTTGTAAAAAAGTAGTATTAGGCGAAATGGACGCATCTGGCAGGCGAAAACCGGTAGAAACCGATGAAACGGTGTGTGTAAAAGCGGATACCATCATTGCCTCGCTTGGCGAGCGTGTAGATGCAGACTACTATAAAAAACTTGGGCTTGAGCTAACAGACAAGGGAAATCCGATTTTAAATGAAACTACGAGGGAAACCTCTATACCAAACGTATACGCTGTTGGCGATGGTGCAAAAGGACCTGCTACCGTTGTGATGGCAATAAAAGATGCATCGTTGGCTGTAAACCATATTGCAGGCCTTCATGAGCGGGCAAAAATTATACTAAAAACAGATGTTTTAAATGCAGCAGCCAAAAAAGGGATATTGGCACATTATGAAGAAACGGCAAGGACGGAACAAGGTGGAGATTCCAACTTTTTATATGGGCGGTATCGGGAAGAAGATGCGATCATCCATGGATATCAAGATGAACAAAGGTGCTTAGAATGCAATCACATTTGCGAGGTCTGCGTCGATGTCTGTCCAAACCGCGCGAATGTTGCGATAGCGATACCGGCGAGCGCAATGCCGGCCATTATCCATGTGGACTATATGTGCAACGAATGCGGCAACTGCAAGAGCTTTTGCCCCTATGACAGTGCACCTTATTTAGAAAAATTTACATTATTTGCCAATGAAGCCGACTTTGAAAACAGTAAAAACGAGGGCTTTGCGATATTGGATTTGGAATCATTAAAGGTGAAAGTCAGACTAGGGGGAACTGTAGAAGAAGAAACCCTTACAAATTCTGACTGTAAACTGGATGAAGGATTAAAGAAAGTAATTGTAGCTGTTAAAAACAACTATAGCTATCTCCTAGGCTAAGAGAAATGAAAAGGCTTAGGAGGATGATCCAAAAAAGAAGATGAGCGGTTTAGCAAAGTTTGAAATTTATTGGTAGATGGAAAGGCAAAGATTTTAAGAAGACTGGTAGAAGGGAGGTGTAAACGTGGATATTTTAATTCAAGGCGGAACAATCGTGACTCCGCAAGGAAGTAAATGTGCCGATATATTGATCAGGGGAGAGAAAATAGTTGAGATTTCCGACCATATCAATGCTGATGCACGAAATCTGAAAACAGAAGCAGAAAACAAAAATGCAGATGTAGATCCGGATAAAATAACGGTCATATCCGCACATGGGAAACTTGTTTTTCCGGGATTTATTGATACCCATACGCATTTTGACTTGGATGCAGGTGAATTTCGTACAGCAGATGATTTCCAAACAGGGACAAAGGCGGCGATTGCAGGAGGCACAACGACAATTCTAGATTTTGCTACCCCCGAAAAAGGGGAAACGCTGGGGCAAACCTTGCAAAATTGGCATAACCTTGCCGATAACAAATCTTCCTGTGATTATGGATTTCATATGTCGATCATTGACTGGAATGAGGATACAAAAGCAGAAATTAAAACTATGACGCAACAGGGCATCACTTCTTATAAGCTTTACATGGCATACGATAATCTAAAGGTAAGAGATGATGAAATTTTTGAAATCTTAAAAGCGGTACAAGTGGAAGGGGGGATTGTCGGGGTCCATTGTGAAAATGGAAATCTAATCAATGCGCTGATTAAAAAATTAAAGCAGGAGGGGCGGATGTTGGCATCGTCCCACCCAAAGTCAAGGCCGGATGTGGTGGAGGCAGAAGCAGTGAATCGTCTGCTCGCGATTGCGAAGTTAGCAAATACGCCAGTCAACATTGTGCACCTTAGTACAAAACGTGCATTAAAAGCCGTAGAACAAGCAAGGCAGGAGGGACAGGCAGTTTATGTTGAAACATGTCCCCAATATCTGCTTATGGACGAGTCCAAGTATGAGTTGCCGGGATTTGAAAGTGCAAAGTACGTGCTGTCGCCACCCCTTAGGAAAGCAGAGGATATTGACTGCATATGGGAAGCCTTAAAAGAGGATAGAATTGATACAATTGGGACAGACCATTGCAGCTTTTATTACAAGGGCCAGAAAGAACGAGGGAAAGAAGATTTTTCAAAGATTCCAAATGGGATACCAGGAGTCGAACACCGCGCAATGCTATTGTATACAAATGGGGTTGTGGCGGGCAGAATAACAAAAGAACAGATGTGTGCACTGCTGGCAGAAAATCCGGCCAAGCTATTTGGATTATATCCAAGAAAAGGCGTGGTGAAAGTAGGAAGCGATGCAGACCTTGTTATTTGGGATACCGAAAGCGAAGCACTGATTTCGGAAAAAACACAGCTACAGAATGTGGATTACACGCCCTATGAAGGTATGGCAGTAAAAGGAAAGCCAGAAACGGTATTTTTAAGAGGAAATGCAGTTTTCAAAGATGGCAAAATCATAGCCGAAAAGCAGGGAAAATACTTATACCGTGGAAAAACAGAACTTTAAGGGAGAAAGTACCGATTCAAACAACTAATTTGCAACCATAATAAAAATCAAAAAGGCTGCCTAACGTGGTGGCGGAATGGAGTTTAAAATGAAAAAAGCAATAAATGCACAAAATGCACCGGCGGCAGTTGGACCATATGTCCACGCAGTAACCGCAGATTCCTTCGTTTTTACATCAGGACAGCTTGGCATTGACCCGGAAACAGGAGAGATACCAGAGGGGATTGAAGCGCAGACGCACCTTAGCCTAAAGAATCTAGGAGCGGTACTTCAGGCTTCGGGATCCGATTATAACAACGTAGTAAAGACAACGGTATTTTTGGACAATATAAATGATTTTGCAGTGGTAAACGGCATCTATGCAGAATACTTTAAAGAGGAAGTTCCGGCACGTTCTTGTGTGGAAGTTGCAAAATTGCCAAAAGGGGGACTCGTTGAAATTGAAGCGGTGGCAGTAAAGAAAGCATAGCTGTGCGGGAATTGATTCGTCGGCGTTTGAGCCAGTTGAAATGGAAGCAGTAGGCAGTAAAGAGAGCATAGGGGGAAACCTATGGAACGTGCAAAAAATAATGGAGTTGAACAGCGTATTCTAAATGCAGCATTAAAGGTTGTAAATGAAGTAGGAATCAGCGGAACCAGAATGCACTTGATTGCTCAAAAAGCAGATATGGTACAATCTAATGTGCACTATTATTATAAAACAAAAGACCAGCTTATGCTGGCACTGCAAGGGAAAGTGATACAGCAGTGCTATGAGATACGAGAGCAGGATATTAAAAAAAGTGAAGATACATTAGAAGGACGCCTCCATATTTTTTTTAAGCAAAAGAAATATTTAATCACAAAGAAAAGGGAATATGATTTTGCGGAAATGGATTTTTTAGTACAGGGGAAGATGAATCCAAAAATCCATGACTGTTTCGTAGAATCCTATGAGCAATGGCGTGAAGAAATTCGCGGTGTGCTTTCACAATACTGCAAAAACTTGGATCAGGCAAGCAAGGAAATGATTCCTTATACAATCGTTGCCTTGCTACAGGGGGCGAGCGTCCAAGCATTGGTAGATTTTAAGGAGTTTGAAATAGATGCTTATTTTGAACATTGTGAACAGATGATATTGGGATATTTAAAATCATTTGGGGAGCCAGTATGAATCGTTTTTTTGATACCATCAAGAACCTACCGGTTAGTGCAGACAATAAAATGGCGACAGGAATTAATGGCAATTTATGTGGGCAAAAAGCTGTTTTTTTAAATGGCAAACTGGTATACGAAACAAAAGATGGCGCGTACGAGCCTATTTTAGATGAAATTAAGATAGACAATCATTGCGCGGGCATTTTAAAAACAAAAGAGGGCAGCGTCTTTTGCGAAACACTGGGAACGACGAAAAAAATGGTAATCTGTGGGGGAGGCCATGTTTCCATCGCAGTGGTACAGATCGCCAAAATGCTGAATTTTCATATCATCGTGATAGAAGATCGCCTGTTATTTGCCCAAAATGCAAGAAGTGCCGGAGCATCAGAGGTGATTTGCGATGATTTTGCATCTGCACTTAAGCAGGTTTCGATTGACTTAGACACGTTTATCCTTGTGGTTACAAGGGGCCATCGCCATGATTATAACTGCCTAACCGGAGTATTGGGCAGACATTATGGATATATTGGAATGATGGGGAGCAAATCAAGAGTTAAGAAAATGCAAGAACAGCTTATACAAGAGGGGTATAACAAAGAAGAGGTGGAGCAGATGCATGCTCCGGTGGGTCTTTGCATTTATGCAAAGACTCCGCAGGAAATTGCTGTATCCATAATGGGGGAAATAATTCAGATAAAAAATAGCCAGGATCGAAATGGTGGCTATGAAAAAGAACTTGCAGACTACTTATTTGCACAAAATGAGGGAAAAGAGCAGACAGTCCTTGCTACAATCGTTGCAAGGAAAGGCTCTGCACCACGGGATATTGGCACAAAAATGTTGATTTTTTGTAATGGGAGGACGATTGGAACCATTGGTGGAGGCTGCATAGAGGCAGAAGTATGTGGGAAAGCACGTCATATGCTGGAAAAAGAACGTGAAAAGAACGAAACAAATGTTTCGATTGCGGCAACTTTAAAAGCGGCAGGGGAGAGTAGTAGGTATCAGCTGATGAAGATAGATATGACCGGTCGCGATGCGATGCATGATATAGAAGAAGAAGGAATGGTATGTGGGGGTATCGTTGAAATTTTTCTAGAGGTACTGCAGTGTGAAGAAATGGACGAAAGGGATCATGCATAGCGGTAGCCGAAACAGGGCATACAAACGTGTAAAACCGAATCATATGCAGTGACAAATCCGTGCTGAAATTTTTGTTCAAAAGGCTGTCCATGTAGCCAAATTTGGGTTTCATGGCATGAAATGGCGCAAATTCGCGCTCTAGGATGGTTTTACCGTCCTAGAGCGCGTTTTCCGTCATGGTGCAGAAATGAAGTGAATCATGAAAATAGGTTAAATCGATATATCAATATTAGATCCAAGATTAGGGTTCACAGACTGTTCTAGAGCTTTAATCATAGAAGCACCCAATTCATCTGCAATATCTAGCTGCTTGCTTAAAACAGCAATACCAACATCGCCGTTTCCTGTTGACAAGCTTAGGGCAGTGGATAAAGAAGCAATATCCATATAAATCCCACCTTTCTTATAAAATTTAACTCATCATAAAAGCTAGTTCGCTATAAAATAGATTCATTCTAACATTCATCTTTTGTAAACATTGGTTCATTTTTTATAACCTTTTTCCATTATGCCATAGAACAGCTAAAAAAGCAACAGTTAAAAAATGTAGTGAATGGGTAGAAATAAATCTAAAATTGTGTATAATAAAAACAATGATAAGAAAAACTTGTCTTAACAGATAGAAGTTCATGGCAATGAAAGAGGGAGGGATAAAAAAATGATATATGATGTAATTATAGTAGGCAGTGGCCCAGCAGGACTCTCTGCCTCAATTTACGGACAACGTGCAATGCTTCACACACTAGTATTGGAAAAACAGCCTATGAGCGGTGGTCAAATATTAAATACCGATGAAGTAGATAATTATCCGGGCATTCCGGGAATTGGAGGCTTTGAGCTTGGAATGAAGTTTCGTTCCCACGCAGATAGCATGGGTGCAGTATTTTTGGAAGCAGACGTAGAAAGCCTAAAAGCACAAGGGGAAGTAAAACAGATAATCACCAATAAAGGGATATTTGAAACGAAAGCAGTGATCTTTGCCACCGGTGCCACGCATAGAAAACTAAATGTACCAGGTGAATTGGAATTATGTGGAATGGGCGTATCCTATTGCGCAACCTGTGATGGAGCATTTTTTAAAGATAAAGTTACGGCAGTTGTAGGCGGTGGAGATGTAGCTTTAGAGGATGCCTTGTTTTTGGCAAGAGGATGCAAAAAAGTATACTTAGTTCATAGAAGAGATGCCTTGCGTGGAGCGAAAGCACTGCAAGAAAAAGTATTTGAAACAGGAAATATAGAAATAATATGGAATAGCCAGGTGGTGCTTATCAAAGGTGAGCATCAGGTAAAGCAGATTGAACTGCTTCATTGTAAAGAAGAAACGAAAAAAAACATAAGTGTTGACGGTGTTTTCATTGCAGTAGGGCTTAAACCTAATTCGAGCGAGGTGGGCGAAGTCGTTTTGCTCGATCAACAAGGCTATATTGTGGCTGGAGAAGATACAAAAACCAACATACCCGGGGTATTTGCGGCTGGAGATGTACGCACAAAACAGCTTAGGCAGGTTATTACGGCAGCGGCGGATGGAGCCAATGCTATTACTGCGGCTGAACATTATTTGAATGGCATGTGAAAAGTAGTTGGAGTTGTTTTTTTTGATAAGCCCTAGGGTAGAGTACGGACAGTAGTGTTATTTTGTTACAAATTAAAATTATTTGAATAGTATGTTGACAAGCTAAAAACCCTTTGCTATAATAACAATTGTAACAAATGTAATAAGTTTGTAACATTCAAACTAAAGATCACGGTAAAGGTAGCAAATGGGACGATAATTATAATAAAAGAACAAAAGTTGGAGGTTTTTATGAATAGAAACTCAATTAGAATAACGACCTGCTGTTTGGCAAGCGCAGTATTGATTTCCGGAAATGCTTTTATATCAAATGCAGCAACTACTGCCGGGGCAAGCAACTTAGCTTTGACTGCAGCAGATAGCAAGACAAACAATATCAATCCGGTAGCAGGAGTATCACTTGATTTAGCACAATATGTACCACAGAGAAAAGAAGTGGCAGAGCCAAAAGAGCCGTCTGCAAAAAAGGTAGAATCAAAAGATGCGCCTGAAGTGGCAGAGCCTGTAGCCGAGAAGTCTGAATATGCAGATATAGCGATTGCTCAGGTTGACAATTTTGTTAACGTAAGAGAAACAGCTGACACAGAAGGTGAAGTGGTTGGGAAGCTCTATAACAATTCTGCCGCAACAGTGGTAGCAACAGAAGGCGATTGGTATAAGATTCATTCCGGAGATGTGGAAGGCTATGTTAAATGTGAATTTGTAGTTACCGGAAATGAAGAGCTTGCAAAGTCGGTGGGACATAGGGTAGCGAAAGTGAATACAGACTCACTTAATGTAAGAGGAGAGGCCTCTACGGAAGGTGAAGTTTTGGGACAGGTTCCCGAAGGGGAAGTATTAACTGTTGTAGAAGAGACGGGTGAATGGGTCAAAGTCTCTATAGAAGAAGGAGAAGGATTCGTTTCAAATGAATTTGTAGAATGCAGTACTCGCTATGTAATTGCTGAATCAAAAGAAGCAGAAGCGGCTAGATTGAAAAAAGAAGAAGAAGATCGCCAGGCTGCTGCTGCGGCTGCGGCAAAAAAGGCAGCATCTGCTAGTGCCGGCTCTTCCTCCGGTAGTTCTTCACAAAGTTCCCCTGCGGCAGAATCGGCACCGGCAGCATCCTATAATCCGCCATCTGGTGGAAGTGGACAAGCAGTTGTAGATTATGCTTGCCAGTTTGTAGGCAACCCATATGTTTATGGTGGAACAAGCCTTACGAACGGAGCAGACTGTTCTGGATTTGTTATGAGCGTATATGCCGCATTTGGTGTTGGCTTGCCACATTCCTCTAGTGCATTGGCTGGTGTAGGCTATGGAGTAAGTTTTGCAGAGGCACAACCGGGTGATATCATCTGCTATAGTGGCCACGTTGCAATCTATGTAGGCGGGAATACGATTGTACATGCAAGTACGGCGGCAACTGGTATTAAATATACCTCGCCCGCTGATTATAGAGGAATTGTAGCAGTAAGAAGAATATTTTAATCATACATAATAGTGATGGAACATGAATTGCTCAATCACCAGATTCACGGCATAAAGGACGTGCCTTTTATCCAAAATTTGCGTTGCAGCTTTTGAATAAGCGATACGATGGAACAGGAATCGTTCAATCATCAGATTCACGGCACAAAGAACATGCCTTTTATCAGACTTTGCGTTGTAGCTTCTGATAAGCGATACGATAGAACAATATTTATGAAGTACTGCTGTATTCTACTGGTTGGAATACAGCAGTTTTTGCACATACGATTTTATGGAGAAGCCGTAAAAGAAACACAAGGGATATTTTTAGGAATACAGCCATTTTGTGTACATACTTTTGATGAAGTGAAAATACTGTAAAGTGCAAAAAAAGCAAATTATACATAATGCACAAAAATAGGCAATCGCCGTTTTTGTGAAAAAGAAAGAAGAAAATATTAACATGGCATCAAGAAAAACCAGAAAAGTTATCAACATCAAAAAATGTGGAAATATCGAAAAAAATGAGTTATACACAGAGTTATGAACAGTATCCACGTAAAATTGATAAGAATAGTTGCATTAAATAGCAAATAATCAGAACGTGTGTTTTGTGACTAATAATGAATCTGCATAAAAATCAAAAAATGAGATAAAATAGGTTGACATTTCAAATGCGAAACAATTGAATTTTCTTTTGGGAAATAGTGTGAAAATGATGTTCTGTTATCGTAATTTACAACAATTAACCAAGGACAAACGTTTTTCTAGATTTAAGTTGCTAATATGCGGTTATTTTGGTATACTCTCTAGTAGACTTCATAGACTTTTTATATACAGAAAGAATATGGCAAGGGCTATAGAAAGACAGGTAGCTATTTAGTGCCTTGGGAACGAGAGAGGAACGACTAAATAGTCACAAAAATAGGTGTCCTATGATAAAAAAAATAGATATACTGGGAATTCAGATTGATAATTATTCGGTAAATGAAACGATGCTTTTGGTGGAAAACTACCTAAACGCCACTGTTATGAATACGATTGAGATAATTTCCACAGAAATGATCGTACTTGCTAAATCAGATACAACGTTAAAAGAGTGTATCGAAAACTTGGATTTGGCTATTATTGGTGAAAAAGAACTTCTAACAGAAGCAAAAGTAGCATCTGTAAGCCGGATAAGGGAAACGATGAACAAAGATTTTTTTACTGAATTTATGAAACGTATTATACGAAATAATAAAACAGTATATCTTCTTTGTGATACGGGAGCACAGACAAAACAGACGGAGAGCTATCTGTTGACCCACTATGAAAAGCTGATAATTGTAGGAAGCTATTCCGTGGAAGACTGTACAGGAGATATCGATACAGCGATCAATGAAATGAATATTGCCGCCCCGGATATTATTTTATCTTTACTGCCGACACCCGAACAGGAATATTTTTTGAGTGAAAACAAAGGAAAGATTGGTGCTATCATATGGCTTGGACTAGGTCAGGATTATATGAGGCATAAAAAAATGGACAGGATAAGGAAAATTGTTAAGAAATGTATGAATAGAAGTATGCTTCGCCATATGATGTTAAAATATAAAGAAGAAAATAAGATGTAGCTATGGCAGATAGCCAAATCGTATTGTGACATAGGAACAAATTGGTTTTGACGAACGGATGATGCATACATGATCATACATTGGGCATGGATAAATTGATGATGAGGGAGGTACAATGTAAACGTTACAGATTTTGTATACTATGTACAGCTGAAAAAGTGGGGTTTTTCGGAAAAATCCTGAAAAAAATAAAAAAATGTATAAAAAGTATATATTTCCCTTTCTTTTTTTGTAGTATTGCATTAAAATACAAAGTATAGTAGTTTGATTTCCTGAAAATATAGAGTGATTTTGTGTAAGTTGCATAGAACAGAATAACTATTTAGATACCCGGTATTTGAAGTGTTTTGACAAATTGGTTATGCACAAGTTGATAATGAGGGAGGCATGGCTGAATAGTTATGTAATAGTTACCAAAAGCGGTGTATAAGCTTGGGGTTCAAATAGGAAAAGGAGTGGGGCAGATGATTTCAAATCAAATACTTCAAAATACAATTGAAGGGCTGAAAGGCATTACAAGGATTGATTTATGTATTATTGATACGGAAGGAAAAGTGCAGGCAACCACATTTTTGGATGCAGATAATTATGTAAACCCGGCATTGGCATTTGTGGAATCTCCGGCAGACAGTCAGGTTGTACAGGGATATCAATTTTTTAAAGTGTTTGACGAGCACCAATTAGAATATGTACTGTTGGCAAATGGAGACAGCGATGACGTGTATATGATAGGCAAGATTGCAAGCTTTCAGATTCAAAATTTATTAGTAGCATATAAGGAACGTTTTGATAAAGATAATTTTGTAAAAAACCTCCTTTTGGACAACCTTCTTTTGGTGGACATCTATAATCGGGCGAAAAAACTTCATATTGATACAGAAGTAGCCAGAGTGGTATTCATTGTAGAAACCAACCGTGAAAAAGATGGGAATGAACTTGAAAAAGTGCGGAGTATTTTTGGCGGGAAATCGAAAGACTTTATTACTGCCGTAGATGAGAAGAATATTATTGTGGTAAAAGAGTTAGGGGAAAATGAAAGTTATGACGATTTAAATAAAACAGCAGAGGTGATTTTAAATATATTCCGTAGCGAAGAGGAATGTAATGTCCATATTGCCTATGGTACGATTGTAGGCGAAATCAAAGAAGTTTCCCGTTCTTATAAAGAAGCACGTATGGCACTTGATGTAGGAAAAATATTTTTTGAGGATCGCAATATTATCGCGTACTCCACACTAGGCATCGGGCGCTTGATTTATCAGCTTCCAATCCCATTGTGCAAAATGTTTATTAAGGAAATTTTCGATGGGAAATCACCGGATGATTTTGATGAAGAAACGCTTTCTACGATAAATAAATTTTTTGAAAACAGCCTGAATGTTTCAGAAACATCTAGGCAACTATATATTCATCGAAATACTCTTGTTTATCGCCTAGACAAATTGCAAAAAAGTACAGGCCTGGATTTGCGTGTATTTGAGGATGCGATCACATTTAAAATTGCCCTTATGGTTGTGAAGTATATGAAGTATATGGAGTCTTTAGATTACTAATTGGAGGATATATGATTACACTAGTAAATGTCAGCAAGGATTACAAGACAGGAATTCCTGCCTTGAATGACGTTAGTCTGCATATAGAACAGGGGGAATTTGTTTTTATCGTGGGTGACAGCGGTTCAGGCAAGTCTACGTTAATTAAATTGCTGTTAAAGGAGCTAGAACCTACAGCGGGCGTAATTACGATAAATGGAAGAAAATTAAATGGGGTGAAGCGGAATCAGATTCCGAGATACCGGCGAAATATTGGCGTTGTTTTTCAAGATTTCCGTCTGCTTAAGGATCGTAACGTTTATGAGAATGTTGCATTTGCCCAAAGAGTGGTTTCGATGCCCGCAAAGAGTATCAAGCGCCGTGTCCCGATGATGTTGTCAATGGTAGGCCTTGCCGCAAAATATAGATCTTATCCACGCCAGCTTTCCGGTGGCGAACAGCAGCGTGTAGCGATTGCACGGGCACTTGTAAACGAACCGAAAATATTGCTTGCAGATGAGCCGACCGGCAATTTAGACGCCCACAATGCATGGGATATCATGCGCCTATTAGATGAAATCAACCAAAAAGGTACAACGGTTTTAGTCGTGACCCATAATTTGGAAATTGTGAAAGCCATGCACAAAAGGGTGATTACGATGAAAAAAGGCGTTGTCGCCAGTGATGGGATGGCGGATGATATGAAAGGCATCATCGGTCGTGATGAAATGGGTGATGACTATGCGACTTAGTACATTTTTCTATACATTGAAACAGGGGATTGGGAATATATGGAGGAATAAAATGTTTTCGCTTGCCTCCATAGCAACGATGTCTGCCTGTATTTTTCTATTTGGATTGTTTTATGCAATTGTGGTCAACTTTCAGAGTGTCGTAAAGGAGGCGGAATCAGGGGTATCGGTTACTGTATTTTTTGAAGAAGGGATAAGCCAAGCAAAAATAGATGCAATTGGCGACCAGATTGACAAACGCGTGGAAGTAGCGGGGAAAACATATATTACGGCAGATGAGGCATGGCTTAAATTTCAAGAGAAATATTTAAAAGGGGCGGAAGGGGTAGCGCAAGACTTCATGGGCGATAATCCCCTTGCAAATTCTGAGCATTTTGAAATTTTTATGAAAGACATTTCCATGCAAAAGTCACTCGTGACCTATTTAACATCTTTAGATGGGGTGCGTGAAATAAAAAGTTCGGATATTGCCGCAAATACCCTTTCTGATTTTAATAAACTGATTGGATATATTTCAGTAGGTATCATTTTGATCTTGATATGCGTCGCTGTTTTTCTAATAAGCAATACGGTAACAGTAGGGATTTCAGTAAGGCGGGAAGAAATTGCCATCATGAAACTGATCGGTGCAACGGATTACTTTGTTCGGGCTCCGTTTATCGTAGAAGGTATTTTGATTGGATTAATCGGCTCTGCACTGCCACTGTGTATGCTCTATTACCTATATCGTAGGATTATCATATATATTGGCGAAAAATTTAACTTTTTAAATGATATATTGAACTTCCTTCCGGTTAAGTCTGTATTTGCAACCCTTGTTCCGGTGGGGCTAATACTTGGTGTTGGAATCGGCTTTTTAGGGAGCAGGCTAACAATCCGCAAACATTTAAAGGTATAGAATATAGAAAGGCATTTTAAATGAAATCAGAGAAAAGGGACTTTAAGAAAGGGTTCATAATTGGGATGCTGGCTATGCTGCTTCTTGTGATCGTGGCAAGTGCAGCCTTGTTTTTGAAGGCATATCAAAGGAGTGGGCAGCAAAAAAGCGACACTGTATTGCTAAATGAGAAAACAGAAGAAAAGCTTTTAGGGATTACCAATATTATTGAGAACTATTACTATGAGGATGTCGATGAAGATGCCTTAGTGGAGGGGTTGTATTCCGGAGTTGTACAAGGGGTTTCGGATCCTTATTCTGTATATTATACGGCGAAGGAGTATAACTCCTTGATGGAATCGACCGCGGGGATTTACTATGGAATCGGCACGCAGCTTACGCAGAATGTAAATACAATGGAAGTAGAAATTATCCGCGTATTTAAAGGATCCCCCGCAGAAGAGGCTGGATTAAAAGCTGGTGATGTCATTATAAAAGCCGGAGATGTGGAAGCGGCAAGTATTGAACTTGCGCAATTTGTCTTAAATATCAAGGGGGAAGCAGGGACAACAGTTCATTTGACCATTTACCGCAAAGAGGAAACAAAAAAACTGGAATTTGATGTAACGCGCAGGCAAGTAGAGACGCCGACGGTAGAATATCAGCTGTTAGATGGAGATGTAGGATTGATTCAGCTTACAGAATTTACGCAAGTGACATTCGAGCAGTTTCAAAATGCAGTGGATGATTTGACGCAGCAAGGAATGAAATTTATGATTGTAGATTTAAGGAACAATCCAGGTGGCCTGTTGGATTCCGTCTGCAATATATTAGATGCAATACTACCGGAAGGACTTTTAGTCTATACAGAGGACAAAAATGGCAAACGGGAAGAACTTGCTTCAGATGCAGAACATGCGATGGATACTCCGTTGGCTGTACTCATCAATAAAAATAGTGCAAGTGCATCGGAGATATTTGCAGGGGCCATAAAAGACTATGGATATGGAACATTAATCGGAACGACATCTTTTGGAAAAGGGATTGTGCAAAAGATATTTCCATTAGAAGATGGAAGCGCCCTAAAGGTTACAACATCCAAATATTTTACGCCAAAGGGGAATTATATACATGATGTTGGAATTGAACCGGATATTACCTTAGAATATAAATATGCAAATGAAGAGGATACGACCTATGATCCGATGAATGACAATCAAGTGCAAAAGGCGATTGAAGTTTTGAAAAAATAGGTAGAAAAAATAAATTGATTCTAAATTGATTATGTCAAAAAATGGTTGACACGCTTTAGGCTGTGTAATATAATAGGAAAGTATGGCAACTTAGGAATGCAAGTTAGGAATGTGAGCAACAGCCCCAGCGAAGCGTTTTTGCTTTGACTACAAAGAAAAATGTAAATGGTGTGAAAATGATAGCATGGAATCCAATGACATGGAATTTAAAAAAATTTCCAAGGACATGGTATCAGAGTAACATTGTATGAATGTAGGTTCGTTTACAACGAAACAGGTACATTCATTTCATTCAAGGAGGTACAGTAATGACAACTTTTATGGCCAGTCCGTCAACAATTGAAAGAAAATGGTATGTAGTTGATGCACAAGGAAAGACATTAGGTCGGTTAGCATCTGAGATAGCAAAGGTGTTAAGAGGAAAAAATAAACCTATTTATACCCCTCATATGGATACAGGCGACTATGTAATCGTAGTCAATGCCGAGAAAGTGAAAGTGACAGGCAAGAAATTAGCGCAAAAAATCTACTATCATCACTCTGACTATGTAGGTGGGATGAAAGAAACGACATTAAAAGAGCTGTTGGCAAAAAAACCGGAAAGAGTTATGGAACTTGCAGTAAAGGGCATGTTGCCAAAAGGGCCTTTAGGAAGGCAGATGTATAAGAAATTATTTGTCTATGCAGGACCGGAACACAAGCATGAAGCTCAACAGCCGGAAGCTTTCACAATTTAATAGAGGAGGAAAAAATAGTATGGCTAGTATAAAGCATTATGGAACAGGAAGAAGAAAAACATCGGTTGCCAGAGTATATTTAGTGCCCGGAACTGGTGAAATTACGATTAATAAAAGAAATATTGATGAATATTTAAATTTAGCGACTTTAAAGGTAATTGTTCGTCAACCACTTGTTGCGACAGGAACAGTTGATAAGTTCGATGTTTTAGTGAATGTAAAAGGCGGTGGGTATACAGGTCAAGCAGGAGCCATCAGACATGGCATAGCAAGAGCCTTATTGCAGGCAGATCTTGATTTCCGTCCGGTATTAAAGAAAGCAGGCTACTTAACAAGGGATCCACGTATGAAAGAAAGAAAGAAGTACGGTTTGAAAGGGGCACGTCGTGCGCCTCAGTTCTCGAAAAGATAAGCCTAAGCCTTATCAGAAAAAAGAAAATGCAGAGAAATCAACGATGCAAGCATTGTGTATCCTGCCTAAGCTTTGCACAGTTTCTTACACGCTACTTACAAGAAAGATACCCCAGTACATGGTGTGCGGGGGTATCTTTTGATATCTTATCAATGGCTTCAGGCAACGGGGGTTTTTATCTACAATATTTATTTTATATAAAATGTAGTTGTGATGGAGGCGCTAAATTATCAATGGGAAAAAATAAATGGTTATGGAAAATAGGTACTGCCCTGCCAATCTTCGTTCTTTTGTGCTTTATCTTCTCTTTTTCGGAACAGACGGGGGAGGAATCGGCGGGCCTTAGTGGGAAAATAGCCTATTACATAGCACAGGGGGAAAGCAAGCTGTTTTTGAAAAAATGGAGTGTGGAACAAGTAGAAGATAGGGCGCAGTCGCTGCAATTTCCGGTAAGGAAAGCGGCTCATATGAGTGAATATGCACTCCTATCTATTTTGTTTTGCATACATCTATGTGCCTATGATTTAACAAAAAAGAAAGTTGGCGCCATGGCATTATGTTTCACGATCGTATGTGCTACAGGAGATGAAATACACCAATTGTTTGTGCCGGGACGAAGTGGACAGCCGCTTGATGTGCTCATAGATTCTGTTGGGGCATTCGCAGGAATGGGGCTGTTTTGTTTTCTATCCCGATCACGAAAGCGAACATAGCGTAAGCGATTGGACGGGGTGTTTTGCGTAGCAAAATCCCGAGAATTTATTGACGGAATATCGTTAAACTTATATAATGGCTTTAGGAGAAGAAGAAAGAGGTGATACAATGGTTGAATTAGACCGGTTTAAATATCTATTAAACAATTTTACAGCACCATTAATCGAAGTGAGGGATTCACTTTGACCTCGCGAATAAGGGCGAAAAGGTGCAGGAACTTGAAAAAGAAATGGAAGAGGTGGATTTCTGGGAGGACTCAGAACGCTCTAAACAAAAAATGAAACAGCTAAAAAGCCTAAAAGACGACATCGAAACGTATAGCCGGTTGGAAGAAGAGTTTGAAGAAATTGAAACATTGCTTGAAATGGGCTATGAAACGAGTGACGCTTCGCTGATTCCAGAAATTGAACATGCAGTGCAAGTATTTGAAGATGCCTTTGAACAGATTAGGTTAAAGACGTTGCTCTCTGGAGAATATGATCAAGATCATGCGATTGTATCGTTGCATGCAGGTGCGGGCGGAACGGAATCCTGCGACTGGACTTCTATGCTGTTTCGCATGTATCGAAGGTGGGCAGAGGACAAAGGCTATACGGTAGAAGTTTTAGATTCTTTGGATGGCGAAGAGGCAGGCATAAAATCGATTACATTTGAAGTACGGGGCGAGAATGCCTATGGCTATTTAAAATCGGAAAAAGGGGTTCACCGCTTGGTGCGTATATCGCCCTTTAACGCGGCGGGTAAACGACAAACGTCATTTGCATCCTGCGATGTCATGCCGGATATTGAGAAAGACATTGATATAGAAATAAACGATGACGACATACGCATTGACACATACCGCTCAAGTGGTGCAGGAGGGCAACATATCAACAAAACCTCATCCGCTATCCGGATTACCCATATACCAAGCCAAATCGTGGTACAATGCCAAAATGAACGTTCACAGCATATGAACAAGGACAAGGCAATGCAGATGCTAAGAGCAAAGCTATATTTATTAAAACAAGAGGAGAATGCCCAGAAAGCCGCTGATATCCGTGGTGAAATTACAGATATCGGCTGGGGCAACCAGATTAGGTCCTATGTGATGCAGCCTTATACAATGGTAAAAGATCATCGGACAAATGAAGAAACCGGAAATGTAGACAGTGTGATGGATGGGAAGATTGGACTTTTCATGAACGCCTATTTAAAATGGTGTAGTTTAGGAGGTACGACCGGATAACTACGAATCTATAAAATAAATAACGTTGGTCCCTGTTATGGTAGAATGATTAGAATGTACCATGATAGGGACTAATTTTAAGGATTGCCTTAAGAGGAGGAGGGGTTGATTTTAAGATAGGGCTGGTTTTAGGATTTTAAGATAGGGCTGGTTTTAGGAGCTGCCTTAAGAGGGTGAAGGGATTAATTTTAAGATAGAGGCTAATTTTAGGAGTTGCATTAGAAGTGGAAATGTGTTAGTATCTTTGGTATAAACACAAATGTGTTTCCGACAAAAACACCACATGCACATATAGGAGAAATGAATGGAAACCAAGACACAATATTTTGTACTGAAAAAAAAGGCTGTACCGGAGGTTTTGCAAAGGGTAGTGGAGGCGAAGAAGCTGCTGGAATCGGACCGGGCAGAATCCGTCCAAGCAGCGACGAGCAAAGTAGGAATCAGCAGAAGCTCGTTTTACAAGTATAAAGATGATATTTTTCCATTTCATGATAATGCAAAGGGAAAGACGATCACGATGGTTGTCCAGCTAAATGATGAACCGGGATTGTTGTCGGTAGTTATTCGAATTGTTGCAGACTATAGGGCCAATATTTTGACAATCCATCAAAGCATCCCGGTCAATGGAGTTGCTACGCTTACATTGAGCGTAGACATATTGCCTGAAACGAAAGATGTATCATTGATGATTGAAACGATAGAGCAACAGGTGGGAATACATTATTTGAAAATATTAGCAAGGGAATAGAAAGTGAATGAAAAGTAAAAGGAGTATGCATGATTAAAATAGCAGTATTAGGGTATGGGACAATCGGTTCTGGTGTTGTAGAAGTATTACAGATGAATAAAGAGAGTATTGCCAAGCGGGCAGGCGATGAAATTGAAGTAAAATATGTCTTAGATTTAAGGGATTTTCCAAACGATCCAATTCAGCCGAAAGTGGTCCATACGTATGAGACCATAGAACAAGATCCGGAAATCCAAGTAGTTGTAGAGGCTATGGGCGGTATTGAGCCGGCCTATACCTTTGTAAAAGCCGCACTGCTGGCAGGGAAAAATGTAACAACCTCGAATAAGGCACTGGTTGCAAAGCATGGGGCTTCTTTGCTTGCGATTGCAAAAGAAAACAATGTTAGCTTCTTGTTTGAGGCAAGTGTAGGTGGCGGAATCCCGATCATACGGCCATTAAATTCCTCCCTTACTGCAGATGAAATAGAAGAAATCACCGGCATATTAAATGGAACGACAAATTATATACTAAGCAAAATGACATTTGAAAATTTGGAATTTGAGGACGTATTAAAAGATGCACAGGCAAAAGGCTATGCGGAGGCAGATCCAACAGCCGATGTAGAAGGGCATGACGCTTGCCGTAAGATTGCAATTTTAACATCCCTCGTCTGTGGGCGGCAGGTTGATTTTGAGGAAATATATACCGAAGGCATCACATCCATTACAGCAACTGACATCAAGTATGCAACAGCGATGGGCAAAGTGATTAAGCTGTTGGCTACCAGCAAGAAAGTAAACAATAGCTACTATGCAATGGTTGCACCTGTTATGCTCTCAAGGGAACATCCTCTTTACAACGTAAACGATGTATTTAATGCAATTTTCGTACATGGGAATGTATTAGGCGATGCAATGTTCTATGGAAGCGGCGCCGGAAAACTTCCAACAGCCAGTGCTGTCGTTGCAGATATTGTAGACATTGTAAAGCACCTTGGTACAACGATAGCAATTGAATGGAGTTCCAAAAAACTGGATTTGATCGATTGTAAAAATGCCGCAAGCAGATTTTTTGTCCGCACAACTGACGATGAAGCAGCAATAGAGGGTGCTTTTAAAATGGTAGAATATGTGAAAGCACCGGGCATTTTAGGTGAAATTGGTTTTCTTACAGCAGAAATGACAGAGTTTGAATATGAAAAAAAAGCAGGAAAATTAAAGCAGATCAAACAGATGATTCGCGTGGAATAGAGGGGCATTATGAAATATATCATTATATTAGGAGATGGAATGGCTGACCTGCCAATTGAAAGCTTAGGAGGAAAGACACCGCTTGCCTATGCTAAAACGCCGAATATGGATGAACTGGCCTCTATGGGGGAAATTGGTATGGCGCATACCATACCGACGGGCATGAAACCGGGCAGCGATACGGCGAACTTGTCCGTATTGGGATATGACCCACAACAGTATTATTCCGGTCGCTCTCCGCTAGAAGCATTAAGTATAGGTGTGGACATGAAAGACACAGATGTTGCATTGCGGTGCAATTTCGTAACGCTTTCTGAAGAGGAGGATGACTATGAGGACCGGACGATTCTTGACCATAGTTCCGGGGAAATTAAAACAGAGGATGCCGCCGTTTTGCTCGATGCAGTGAAGAAAGAACTAGAAAGCGAAAGCTATCACTACTATGTAGGCACCAGCTATCGCCACCTCCTTATTTGGAAAGAAGGAACGATACTAGAAGAGCTAATACAGCCCCACGATGTGCTAGGGCAGACGATAGGGCGGCATTTGCCAACAGATCCTACGCTTTTAAGTATGATGAAAAAAAGCTATCGTATCCTGGTAAACCATCCGATTAATGTAAAACGAAAGGAAGCGGGACTGCATCCTGCGAATTCCTGCTGGTTTTGGGGAGCTGGCACAAGGCCGGCACTGACCTCTTTTGAACAGAAGAACCATATCAGCGGGGCAATGGTTTCGGCAGTAGATTTATTAAAGGGGATTGCCGTTGGAGCCTCTATGAAAAATATTTTAGTAGGCGGTGCAAATGGCGGTCTGCATACAAATTATGAGGGCAAGGCAAGCGCGGCGGTAGAAGTGCTGACAAAGGGAAATTGTGATTTTGTATATGTGCATGTGGAGGCACCGGACGAGATGGGGCATCAAGGAGATATACAAAAGAAAATACAGGCAATTGAATACCTAGACGCAAGGGTTATCGCTCCGATTAAGGCAGGGCTAGAAGCGGCAAAAGAAGAATTTCGTATGATGATACTGCCGGATCACCCTACCCCGATTTGTATCCGAACGCATACAGGCGATGATGTGCCATATTTGCTGTATGACAGCAGAAATATACAACATAATACATGGAACTATAATGAATTGGAAGCGGCAAAAAGTGGACATTATATAGAAAAGGGCCATGAGATTATAGATTATTTGATAGAAGGGAGAAGCTGCGCAATATAAAGGAAACACCACCGCCACGAAGCTTACAAGGACTTTGTAAAGTGGGCTTGGTATACGTTTGCACAAGGTTAAAAAAAACTTGCCAAGGGTTTTGATGTATCGCTAAGTGGGCGAAGTGTTCTTTCACACTAGGTTTAAGGAAACCGCGCCAAGTGTTTCATGCAGCAAAGAGTTATGCTTGTAGTTAAAAAATTCGGTGGCAGTTCTGTTGCCGATAAGGAAAAGATTTATAATGTGGCAAGAAGGTGTATGGAGGATTATAAAAAGGGGCATAGTGTCGTGGTTGTTTTGTCCGCAATGGGTAAAACAACGGATCATTTAATTGAGATGGCGAAAGATATGAATCCCAATCCCTCCAAACGGGAACTGGATGTATTGCTTTCCACCGGAGAGCAGGTTTGCGTAGCATTGATGTCCATGGCGCTAGATGCATTGGGAGTCCCGGCAGTTTCATTAAATGCTTTTCAGGTCGTGATGCATACTTCGTCTAAATACGGAAATGCCCGTTTTAAAAGAATTGATTCAGAGCGGATCAATCAGGAATTGGATAATCGAAAAATCGTAGTCATTACCGGATTTCAAGGTGTGAATAAACTAGATGATATCACAACGCTTGGTCGCGGGGGATCTGACACGACTGCGGTTGCACTAGCGGCGGCATTAAAGGCAGATGCCTGTGAGATCTATACAGATGTAGAAGGTATCTATACGGCAGATCCAAGGGTCGTATCAAATGCCAGAAAAATGAATGAAATTACCTATGATGAGATGTTGGAGTTGGCAACATTAGGTGCCAAAGTATTGCACAATCGCTCTGTAGAAATGGCTAAAAAATATGGTGTACAGCTGGTTGTACGTTCTAGCTTAAACGAAGCAGAAGGAACAATTGTTAAGGAGGAGGTAGATGTGGAAAGTATGCTTGTAAGTGGGGTTGCAGTAGATAAAAATACAGCGAGGATAGCACTGATTGGATTAAAAGATACACCGGGAATTGCATTTCGGGTATTTGACTTAATGGGAAAGCATAATATCAATGTAGATGTTATTTTGCAGTCTGTAGGGCGCGACAACACGAAAGATATTTCTTTTACGATTGAAAGAGATAATATTAAGGAAGCAATTACGGTTTTAGAAGACAATAAAAACCGTATTACTGCACAAAGGATTGAAACAGATGAAACAATTGCAAAATTGTCTGTTGTAGGGGCTGGTATGCAAAGCAACGCAGGTGTGGCCGCCATGATGTTTGAAGCACTTTATAATGTGGGCGTCAATATACGCATGATTTCCACTTCGGAAATCCGCATAACCGTGCTCATTGATGAACAGGACGTAGACAGGGCTATGCGTGCAGTACATGATCAGTTTATGGAAGACTAGCCATTATCCGTTGTGTCTGAATACGGGCTAGGCGAATCTGGTGCGTCTGAATACGGGTTAGATGAATCTGCTACGTCTGAATAAGAGTTAGGTGAATCTGCTACGTCTGAATACGGGTTAGGAATATTCGCAGCGTCTGAATATGGGTTAGGCTTATCCTCTATATGAAAAGGCTGCTCCAGCTCACCGGAAACATCTAAATAAAAGCTGGTTGTAGTCTGCACTATATAGGGGACTATCCATAGAAATCCAATAGAGCAGGACAGCACGCCCAACAAGCTCCAGCCAATAAAACTTAATTGAATGTAAAAGAGGCGGCCTTTATTTCCGGCCATCAATCTGGAACTTTCTCGAAATGCTTCTGATATGCCCATAGCAGGGTGGTCAACCAGCAAAAAGAAAACTAACGCATAGGTTAGCGATAGGATCACAACTGCAATGATTGCCAGGATATAGCAGACAATTGCGGCAATAGAAATGGTAGCGGAGAAGCCTCTTATGACAGCTAAAACAAGAAGAAAAAGGGATGGGGCAAATAGGCCGACTGCGATTACAAATAGAAGCAGGAAAGCCAGTATAAAACGAACCGGGCGCGTAAACCCATAAAATAAATCGGAAAAGCGAGGCTGCGCTTTTCTGGCTATGGATAGATGGATGGTCAAGGTTCCTGCCTGAAATATAATACTTGCTAAACTGATCAGGAAAGAAACAAAAAAGTAAATAATCATATGTGCTACGTTGCTTTCGATGTCTAATATAATCGAAAAAGGTGTCATTATCACGAAGAGGATGATAGAAGATACGACCATGGCGCCCATTGGGATACCGTAGCGACTATTTAATGCTCCTCGTGAAATTCTTTTTAATTCGGCTGAGTTTCTTTTCATGCTAATTCATAATCTCCAATTCACATTTTTTTGCAATTTATTTTGTTTTAAGCTACATAGTCTATACGTTGCCCTTTTGAAAATTCGGCAGCCAAGACTCTTCTATTTTTATCATACGGATTTTCGGGCTGCTTAAACTTTACGTCCTGCTTAGCGGAATTTTCTGTCTTTTGATCGAATTTTACTTCTTTGCTGGAAAGGGGATTCCCTGTTTTTTGATCAAACTTTACTTCAACCTTTTTGCCGGGATATTTGATACTGGTCGTAGTCGTTCCACCAGAAACGTAGGTCGTCCCACATTCAGGGCATATGGCAGTCTTAATAGAAACAGAGGCACGTATCACTTTGCCACCATCTTGTGCAGCTTTTGCATAGGCATTTGCAACGTGTTCCCCCTCATGTGCCTGAACCTTTGCGGCGGCGGCTTCCGGCGAAACACGTGTAGGCGATTTAAAGGAAACATTTTCATTGGAACCGTCTACGTATACGCGGTTTTTACATGTTTGACATTCTTCCGGTGCCGAAACGCCATTTGTTTTCTTCGCATCTGCATCCTTTAAACCTTGCAGGGAAGGAGTGTCGCTATCTTTGTTGCTGTTCGTGCCATAATTGCTATATGGGCTGTTATTGCTGTTGCCGTAGGGACTGCTATAATTGCTATATGGGGATAATTCATTTGAAATACTGCCAATCATAAAAAATACCTCCTACCAAGCTTTGGATGAAAACTTGTTTCCTTCACGATAAGGATGCACACGATTGCAAGAGGAAGTTCGCTGAGCTTGGCTGCAATCGGCGCAGATATAATATCCTGTGGATATTATATCATATTTTGTATTTAAAACAAGAAGTTTCCAAAATCACCTTAAATTATCAAAAGCACCTGCTTTCTGTATTTGATTTTTCTTTGTAGCAAAATCAACACACAAAGCAGGTGCTTTTGTAGCTTTATTGCCTATTATGACTCTGAAGTAGCAGACTCTCTGGTAGCTTCTGCTTGGTAGCGTTCTAAAATGATGTGCTGTATACGCTTTCTTGTGCCTGAATTGATAGGGTGTGCAATATCCCTATATTCTCCATCGGCGGCCCGTCTGCTTGGCATTGCAATAAATAATCCTTTTTCACCTTCGATCACCTTGATGTCATGAATTACAAACTCTTCATCAATCGTAATGGAAACAACGGCTTTCATCTTACCCTCTTTTTCTACTTTTCTGATACGTACATCTGTAATCTGCATTACTTTATCCCCTTTCTAATAGTAAAACCTATAAAACATATCTTTCGTTGTGCTCATATACAACCTTGATGCCTTCTCCACCGCTAAAATAGGTATTGGCACGGAGGGTATCCCGGCTTTCTACGATGCAATTCTCGATATGGGTATTGTCGCCTATATAAACGTCATTTAAAATAATAGAATTACGGATGACACAATTTTTTCCTACAAACACCTTTTTAAAGAGGATAGAATTATCAATTTTGCTATTGATGATACAGCCACTTGAAATCAAGCTGTTGCGTACATCGGAGCCTGCATTATACTTTGCGGGAGCTAGATCCTCTACCTTAGAGTAAATCTTTGGATAATCCCTAAAAAAGAATTTGCGTACTTCCGGTTTAAGAAAATCCATATTTGCCTGGTAGTAGGATTCAACGGTGGAAATATTGGCCCAATAGTCATCCATTTTATAGCCATAAATTCGTTTGAGGTTTTTATAGCGGATTAAAATATCGGTTACAAAATCATGGCGGCCTTCCTGCGCACAGCGTTCTAACATCTCGATGAGCTGTCGTCGCCTTACAATATAAATGCCGGCGGAGATGGTATTAGACTGTGCCACCATCGGCTTTTCTTCAAATTCTACAATCCGCGAATCTTCGTTCATGCGAAGTACACCAAACCGGCTTGACTCTTCGCTGATTTCCATATCCTTGCATACGATGGTAATGTCGGCTTTTTTTGAGATATGGTAGTCAAGGACCTTATTGTAGTCCATTTTATAAATACAGTCGCCGCCTACAATAATAACATAAGGTTCATGGCTTCGTTTTAAGAAGTCAAGGTTTTGGTACATGGCATCTGCCGTACCGCGATACCACCAGCTGTTGTCTGATGTAATGGTGGGGGTGAATGTATAAAGCCCGCCTTGTTTTCTGCCAAAATCCCACCATTTTGAAGAAATTAAATGTTCATTTAAACTTCTTGCATTATATTGCGTTAAAACTGCTACCTTTAGGATATGTGAATTGCTCATGTTGCTTAATGCAAAATCAATGCACCGAAAACTTCCGGCTACCGGCATGGCCGCAATGGCCCTCTTATTCGAAAGTTCTTGCATCCGATTATTGTTGCCGCCTGCTAAAATTATCCCTATTGCTTTCATATCCGCTCACCTGCCTTAATGATTGATTCTCCGCTTTCTAGTACGCCGCCTGCATAGTCTTCTGCTGTTGTTTCGCCGGAAATTGCAGTGTTCTTGCCGATTTTGACACCGGAGGGGATGTGGGAATTCTCGCCGATGACGACAAGATCAAAGGAATAGACGCTTTCATTCATCTTGTTTGGTCGGGCATCTCCTATTCCCAGCGCAATATTATCCTCCAATACGCAATTTTCTGCGATAATAGATTTATTCACAGTGACATGATCGCCAATGGTAGTTTCTTTCATAATAATGGAATCTCGTATCACAGTGCCTTTGCCAATATAGACGCCGGCTCCAATGACGGAATTGTATATTTCGCCAAATACTTCCGTTCCCTCGCCAACGATACTACGTTCAATGACAGACTTGCCTGATACAAATTGGGGTTCTATGATATCGCTCTTTGTATAGATTTTCCAATATTCTTCATATAAATTAAATTCAGGGATCAAATCAATCAATTCCATATTAGCTTCCCAATAAGAGCCGAGTGTCCCAACATCTTTCCAATAGCCATTGTATTCGTAGGCAAATAGGCGTTGTCCCTTTTCATGGCAATAAGGAAGAACATGCTTTCCAAAGTCGCAGTTTTTTTGCTCTGCCAAGACAAGCAAGGACTCCTTTAGAACTTTCCAAGTAAAAATATAAATTCCCATAGAGGCCAAATTGCTTCTTGGATTCTCCGGCTTTTCTTCAAACTCAACAATCTGGCGTTTCTCGTCCGTTATAACAATACCGAAACGACTTGCTTCTTCGAGTGATACCGGTATGGTAGCGAGTGTTACGTCTGCTTTATTTTCCTTATGGAAGTCAAGCATTACCTCATAGTCCATTTTGTAGATATGGTCGCCGGATAGAATCAGGACATATTCCGGATTATAGCTTTCCATATAAGTGAGGTTCTGGAAAATAGCATTCGCCGTACCGGTATACCATTCGCTGTTATCGCTCTTCTCGTAAGGGGGGAGCACAGTTACACCACCATTGTTGCGGTCTAAGTCCCACGGAATGCCGATCCCGATATGAGTATTGAGCCGAAGGGGCTGGTATTGCGTTAAAACGCCCACTGTATCAATATTTGAGTTGATGCAATTACTTAATGGAAAATCAATAATCCGATATTTTCCACCAAAAGCAACAGCGGGTTTTGCGACATCTGAAGTCAATACTCCAAGGCGACTTCCTTGTCCGCCTGCCAATAACATGGCGATCATTTCTTTTCGAATCATGCCTATCACCTCTCGTCATTTTTTTCCTATGAATTTTTTGGATTCTATATTGTTATGATAAAATTATAACACAACCGCACAAATTCGTATACATAATTAACATTTTTTTTGAAAATTTATTCGCTTTTTTGTCCAATAGCACAAGACATATACAGTTGAAGGTATACTTGAGTGTATAATTTTTTGCTTTAAGGGTGGATTTACATTTCATAAGCGAAAGGCGCGGTAATTTGCTGTGCATAGTGACGTATGATGCAATGATTCAGGATGTACCATAGCGGGGATATGTATTTTGTTCCTATAATATCATATGACGCTACCTTACCTGTATTTTTATTTGCAAATTTTACATAGATGGTATAAAATAAATGAAAAAAGGAAGCATCTATTTGGTACCCTAGGCGACGTGAGGCATTTTGCCTAGCAAAAGCCCAAAAGAAACGTTTCGAATGGACAGGTAAACTATGTATAAAATTAATTTCAAGCAACCAATACACATTCATTTTATCGGCATAGGCGGTATTAGCATGAGTGGCCTTGCTGAAATATTGTTAAAAGAAAAATTTTATATTTCCGGATCGGATGCGAAGGAATCCGATTTAACCCAAAAGCTTAAGAATCTAGGCGTAGAATTTTATTATGGGCACCGCGCCTTAAACATAAAAGAGGGTGTGCAGCTTATTGTCTATACGGCCGCTATTGGGCAGGACAATCCGGAACTTGTAAAAGCAAAGGAGCGCCAGATTCCCCTCCTTACGAGGGCACAACTGCTTGGACAGCTTATGGACAATTATAAAGATTCCATTGCGGTCTCCGGTACGCATGGGAAGACGACGACGACTTCGATGGTTACGCAGATACTGCTTGCAGCCAACGCGGATCCAACTGTTTCGGTGGGAGGGATTTTGCAATCCATTAACGGAAATATCCGCGTCGGCAATTCGCAAGTGTTTCTAACGGAAGCATGCGAATACACGAATAGCTTTCTTAATTTTAATCCGATGTATGCACTCATATTAAACATTGATGCAGATCATCTAGATTTTTTTCGGGATTTGGAGCATATTCGTGATTCTTTTAAGCAGTTTGCAGCAAAGGTTCCGGCAGGTGGCACACTTATCCTAAATGGAGAAATAGAGAATTTGCAGGAGATTACGAAAGGACTGCACTGCAAGGTCGTTCGGTATGGTTTTGATCCCTCTAATGAATACTATGCAGACAACATTCAATTTTATGACAAAGGGCGTGTAGCTTTTACACTTATGCACAAAGAAGCGCTCCTTGGAGACATTATACTACATGTTCCAGGGCTTCATAATGTATCAAATGCAGTGGCGGCCGCGGCGCTTGCTCTTGAAATGAACATTTCCTTTTTAGATATTGCGGAAGCCCTTACTTCCTTTTCCGGCACAAAGCGGCGTTTTGAGCAGAAGGGAAAGTTAGGTGGAATCACGGTAATCGATGATTATGCCCATCATCCAACGGAAATAGCCGCAACCTTACATGCGGCAAGAAAGTATTCGCCAGGTAGAATCATATGCGTATTCCAACCGCACACCTATACGAGGACCAAGGCATTTTTAGAAGAATTTGCCACTGCCTTGGCACAGGCTGATATCATTGTACTTGCAGATATATATGCCGCAAGGGAAAAGAATACCTTTGAGGTTCATTCAAAAGATTTGCTGCATAAACTGGAAGAGCTTTCAAAAGAGGCATACTATTTTCCAGCTTTTGATGAGATTGAGAATTTTTTATTAAAAAAATGTATGAACGGCGACCTGTTGATAACTATGGGAGCCGGAGATATACTGCAAGTAGGAGAGCATCTGCTTGGACAATAGTTATCCACAGTATCCACATCTGGTAGGGGATATGTTTCAAAGCTGGATGTGGATTTTATTGTTTACATAACGATATTTTGGGGAAATAGTAAAGAGTGGCAGCTATCCTGTTTTCGTCCATTATCGAAGGTTACATAAAGCTTTTTTTCTGAATTGTCCACATTATCCACAAATGCCTTAGCCTTTGCATTTGCCGGATCTAGGTGCAAAATTCTACTTCTCATTTTGAAATTCCTGTGCTATAATTCACACTAGTAGGGGAATTCGTGTAAACTATTTCAGGAAAATGAAGCTAAGTGTAGAAAAAGGACTGAAACATCTATAAACGAAAATTTTAATAGATTGAAAACAGGAGGTATCTTAATGTCTTCGATAAAATTACATAACGATGGTATGTCAACTGCTACATTTGTTTCAAATGATTTTATAGATTACTATATGACTTCTGCGAATGGAGAGTTTGTCAAGGTATACATCTACCTGTTGCGCTGTATGAATGTGAAAGATGGCAGCTTTTCCATTTCAAAAGCGGCGGACAAGTTTGAATATACGGAAAAGGACATACAGCGTGCATTAAAATATTGGGAAAAAATGAAATTGCTGAGATTGGAATATGACGAAGACAAGAGGATTTCCGGTATCTATTTTTTAGATTCAGAGTCAGAGAAAGATGCTGATATTCAAAATAATTCTGCCTACACCAAGCGCAGGCAGCAAAGCCTGCCGGTACAAAATACGCTACAGGCTACAGCAGAGAAAATGAAACAGGAAATGGCAAAAAATGTGGTACCAAGTGCGGTACAGGCAGATATAACATCAAAGACGGAATCTGCAGGGCTAGAAATTCTACCGGTGCAGGAAGGGGAGTCGTTAAAAGAAAAAGAGCGACGGGATCGGGGCGTATTTCCCCAAAAGGCGGAAGATTTGCAGGAAAAAGGTGCATTTCCCCAAAAAGACGATACGTTGCCAAAGGAGGCCAAAGTTCCTGAAAAACCGGCCTATTCCCGGGAGCAGCTAGAGGGTTTTCGGGAAAAGGCAGAGATTGCAGAACTGCTTTTTATTACGGAAAAATATCTTGGAAGAACGTTAAGTTCCACAGATATAAATACGATATTCTATTGGTATGACAGCCTATGCTTTTCGGTGGATTTAATTGAATATCTGATTGAGTATTGTGTCGGAAAGAGCCATACGAGTATGCAGTATATGGGCAGTGTAGCCCTTGGCTGGAAGAAGGCAGGCATAAGTTCTGTAGAGCAGGCGAAAAGGACAGGCTCCATGTATGGCAAAGCGCATTATGCGGTCATGAAAGCCCTAGGCATACGTGGAAGGAACCTTGTTCCAAACGAGATAGAATTTATTGATAAATGGACAAAAGAGTATGCGTTTACAATCGATATCATGAAAGAAGCATGTGCCCGTACCATATTGACGACACATCAGCCTAGTTTTGAATACGCAGACCGCATTTTGGCAAATTGGAGCAAAGAAGGGATAAGGCATTTAACCGATGTGGCAAAACTGGATGAATCCTTTCAAAAGGCAAAGGATGCAGCTGCATTGCGAAAGGTATCCGTGCCACAAAAGACAAGGACAGCCACCCCCAATAAGTTTAATAACTTTTCCCAACGAACCTATGATTTCGACCATTTAGAAAAGCAATTATTAAAGTAATCGGGTAGCTATTTCGTCATACATCCTTCATAGCTACGTCATCGGCTACGAATCAAAGGCACGCAACGCGGGGGATATATATGGGTTTAAGTAATGCACAATACGATGTTATCATGCGGCAATATGAGGCAAAACAAATACGAAATAGACATGTAGCTATGAAACGCATACAAGAGGTGTATGACCGTGTGCCAAAGCTGTCCAAGCTAGATACAGCCATAGCCGCTGCTTCTATCGCACAGGCAAGGAAACTATTAGACGGGGAGGAAACAGCGCTTGCTGTGCTAAAAGAACAATTAGGCGACCTAATCCGCCAAAAAGAAACCTTGTTGGTCAATTTTGGGTATCCGCACGATTATTTCATCCCGCCCTATGACTGTAAAGACTGCCAGGATACCGGATACATCAAGATGCATAAGTGCCATTGCTTCTTGCAAGCGTCCATTGATTTAGTCTATACGCAGTCCAATATCAAAAAAGTATTGGAATGGGAAAATTTTAACAATTTCACCTACGATCATTATTCAGCCAAAGAATGCGATCCGCTAAGTGGACTTACGAGTCTTGCCGCCGCGAAACAGGCGGTAGCACATAGCAGGGAATTTATTGATGGGTTTGATCGTATGTTTGGCAATTTATTTTTCTATGGGGACACGGGGGTAGGAAAGACCTTTTTATCAAATTGTATCGCAAAGGACCTATTAGAAAGCGGCCATTCCGTCATCTATTTCTCCGCATTTACCTTGTTTGATCTTCTCATAAAAAATGCGTTTGAAAAAGGCAATACATTTGAAAAAAACAATGATGTGCGGGAAGGCTATCAAAATATCTTTGACTGCGATTTGCTCATTATTGATGACCTTGGAACAGAATCAACGAATTCCCTTACGGTTTCACAATTGTTTTCATGTTTAAATGAGCGGCTCTTGCGTAGAAAATCAACGATTATTTCTACCAATCTTGGACTGAACCAATTTATGGAACTCTATTCGGAACGTATTTTTTCACGTATTTCAAGTAATTATACCATGATTAAATTATTTGGGGAAGATATACGTATCCAAAAGAAGCTGGCTAAGAAGTAATTGATTTAAATAGGATAAAATCAAAGCAACTATATTTTTATTTAAAAATGGAGGAGATTTTCAATGCAGCGCAATGAACGAAATTTAGAATCTATCCCTGTCGGGACACTTGGCCTAATTCCTTTAGAAAGCTGTAGGGAGCTGGGCAAAAAGGTGGATCAATACCTTGTTAAGTGGAGAGAGGATTGGGAGAATGAACACGCAAAAAGTATCGTATTTAAAAACTACAAGCGGGATTCATTTTTAATGACAGCTGTCATTCCACGTTTTGGAACCGGTGAGGCGAAAGGGATTATCAAAGAATCTGTTCGGGGGTTTGACTTATACCTTATGGTAGATATAACAAATTACAGCCTTACCTATACCGTATGTGGCTATGAAAACCGTATGTCGCCCGATGACCATTATCAGGATTTAAAACGCGTGATTGCGGCGGTAGGGGGGAAAGCCAGAAAAGTTACGGTGATTATCCCATTTTTATATGAAAGCCGGCAGCACAAGCGTACAAGCAGGGAATCGCTTGACTGTGCAGTTGCATTGCAGGAGCTGGTGCATATGGGTGTAGACAATATTATTACGTTTGATGCACATGACCCTAAGGTACAGAATGCCATTCCGCTGAATGGGTTTGAAACCGTACAGCCGGCCTATCAGTTTATTAAAGGTATCTTTAAATATGTAAAAGATTTAAAATTAGACAATGGGCATATGATGATCATCAGCCCGGATGAGGGCGGCACGACGCGGGCTGTTTATCTGGCCAATGTTCTCGGCCTTGACATGGGTATGTTCTACAAAAGGCGTGACTACTCTACCATTGTAAAGGGACGTAATCCGATTGTTGCACACGAATTTTTGGGTGCGTCGGTTGAGGGCAAAGACGTTATTATCATTGATGATATGATTTCATCCGGCGATAGTATGCTTGATGTGGCGACAGAATTGAAAAAACGCAATGCTGCCCGTATTTTTGCCGTTGCTACGTTTGGGCTATTTACAAATGGGCTTGATAAATTTGATAAAGCAGTAGAAGATGGCATCATCTACAAAGTAGTTACAACGAACCTATGCTATCAGACGAAGGAACTATTGGAAAAGCCATACTATATAAATTGTGATATGAGCAAATACATTGCCTACATTATTGATACCTTAAATCACGATACCTCTATTAGCGACCTGTTGAACCCCTATGAAAGGATTGAATCCCTCGTTAAAAAATATAAAGCGCAACAACGAGGGAAATAGATTGCGATCTTGATGAAATATAAGCGGAGCACAGGTTTCAATGTTTTTGAATCTGTGCTCCATTATCACGGGACCATACTGCAAGCCGAATGGTCGCGCCTTGTCCGAAATCAAGTTTTAAAGTTCGATATAATGGTCTTCTCCGCCTTTGCCGTTAATTACATAATATGCTTTGCCTTCTTCTGGCTTTACATAAACCTGAATAGATTTAATGGAGGATGGCCGACGCGTGGGCTTTTCATCAATATAGGTCTTTTTTACATTCTCTAGTATATCTTTTGTCCGAAGCTGCATTCCATTGTATTCTACATAAACGTCTACTTCTTGTCCCGTTGCGATTGATTTTGCTGCCGGCTTCTTAGCTGATTTTTTCGTGGCGGGTTTCTTGGTGGTTTCTTTTTCAGTTTCTTTCGCGGATGCGGTTTTTGCTGACAGTGTGGAAGTAAGCTTGGCCGTTTCTTTTGCGGGTTCCACCGTTGCTGATTCTTTTAAAGCAATGCTTCGTGTAGATGGTTTTTCAGTTGCACGCTCTGTGCTTGTTGCGGACGAATTGCTCGTCGCTGTTTCAATTGGTAATTTTATTGATTCTTTTCCCATATTACATCCCTCCTAAGAATGTCACTAGCAATTTAGAAATTTTTCCATTGCCAGTAAAGCCTCATCTTCATCTGTTCCATCAGCCACGATATTTATTGTCATTCCTTTTGATGGATTAAATGCCATGATACCCATAATGCTTTTTGCATTGATTCTCTTATCATTACTTTCTAAAGTAATATTACTATCAAACTGGCAGGCAACCTGTACCAATTCAGCTATCGGGTTATTGTGTTTTTCTGTTACATTTGAAACCGTAATTTCTTTTCCGCTCATACTCTTTCACCTCATCATTTTGAAATACATTCAAAAACATTACTACATTTCAATCCAAATGAAATATACAACAATTCAGGTTATTTTGCAAGATGCTTTCGACAAAACTAGTAAATTCTTATGAAAGAAAAATTTTTTTATGAAAAAAACTATGCATTTTTTATGCATAAATTTTATAAAATAGCAAAAATAATTCCCGCCGCTACGGTAGATGAAAGATAGGGTATGAAAGCACGTAAAAGCCAACGAGTATAAATATTATAAGGTTAAAAACAGATGATACTTGTACTCTTTCATTATATAACATTTATTCGAATAAAGGAAACAAAAAAATGAATAAATTAAAATATTTTTTTGCCCTGTAGCAAAATAGCTTGAAATTACAGAATAAAGTTCAGAGAATAAATTAATGTTTGGAGAAGCATAAAAATTGACATAACTCATCTGATTATGATAAACTTATTTTATGATATTCATGATGATTCAGAAAGTGCACGGAATCGTGGCGATTTAGGTACACAAGATGTAAAAAAACACCTTGGCTGCAATCTGAATTCTCGAGATTTTGCTACGAAAAGCACCTCACGTTGTAAGGGGGGCATTGAATAGCTACATAGATTAGAGCATTGCATGAGAATGAAAGGTGCATAAAAAATGGTACCGTTTGTATGCTATAATCATTATGGAAATTATTTATAATGGATAGGGAGATGCTATTGTTACAGCTAGCTGTGAAAGGAAACAGGGGGATAAAATTAGAAAGGACATTTACATGAGGTATATACCTATTTCAAAAATGAGGGAAGGGATGCCACTTGGACAAGATATATATGATGTTGAAGGGCGCTTGTTGTTGGCCAAGAATTTAGTTTTAACCAAAGATTATATTAGGAGTCTCCGGGTTCTTGGATTTGCGGGAGTTTATTGTGGTGATGCCATTTCAAAAGAGGTAGAGCCAGAAGCGGTAATCAGGCCGATGGTGCAACGTAAAGCACTTAAATTAGTGCACGATTTTTTTACAGTAAGTGACGATACGCCGTCCCAAGAAAGCTTGCAGAATGTTGTTGCAGAGATGGTTGACGATGCGATTAAGCATGGTGACGTTATGTGCAATCTGATTAATTTAAAGACGTATGATGATTATACCTATTATCACTGCGTGAATGTATCGGTTCTTGCGGCTATGATAGGGACGGGATTCAAACTAGGGAAAACGGAAATGACCCAGCTTACAATGGCGGCTTTGCTGCATGATGTGGGCAAACGGTTTTTAAATATAGAGATCTTAAATGCACAAAGGAACCTTACCAAGAAAGAAAGGAAAATCATACAGCAGCATCCAGTCCTTGCCTATGATTTTCTAAAAACGAATTACGACTTTCCACCCCTTGTGTATGCAAGCATTTTACAGCATCATGAATTTTTTAACGGAAAAGGATATCCGGACGGGGCATCTGGCGATGAGATAACCTTGTATGCCAGAATCATAAAGGTGGCTGACGTGTTTGATGCCCTGACGACAAAAAGGCCGTATCATGAACCTTCCACACCATCTGATACGGTAGAATATATCGTAAGTAAAGTTGATACTGAATTTGATCGGGAGCTGGTAGATGTTTTTTTAAAGAAGGTAGCAGTATATCCGACTGGATGCGAAGTCGTATTGTCAAATGGACAACATGCAATTGTACTTGAAAACTATCAGGATTTTATTCTTCGCCCGAAAGTAAAGGTGATAGGGACGAATGAGATTATGAACTTAAAAGAAGATCGGTCTGCGCAGAATGTTACTGTTATAAATTTGTTTATGTAGTTTGTAGTGAATTTATTGCTTAGGCATGCTACCTTAGAAAGTGTGCACAAAGAACTTGGAGAAGTGACGGTTAAGTGGATCAGTTATGAAGGTGCCGTTCCTTATCATGAAAATTCAAGGAGGTTTGTTATTATGGTTGATTTACAGAAAATCAGCACATACCTGCAGGCAGGAAAATCAAAATTGGTAAAGCAGCTTGTACAAACAGCGATAGAGGAAGGTATAGATTTAAAAAAAATTCTGGAGGAAGGCCTATTGGCCGGAATGATGATTATCGGTGAAAAATTCAAGAATAATGAAGTGTTTGTGCCGGAGGTACTAATGGCTGCAAGGGCATTAAATTATGGACTGGCAGTATTAGAACCAAAATTATTAGAAGGCGACATAAAGCCGATTGGTAAAGTCGTGATCGGTACGGTAAAAGGCGATCAGCATGACATTGGTAAAAATTTAGTAGCGATGATGCTAAAAGGAGCAGGATTTAACGTAACAGATCTTGGTGTTGACGTAGCGCCGGATGTGTTTGCCGATAAAGCGGAAGAAATTGGTGCGGATATCATCTGTATGTCCGCCTTGTTAACGACGACAATGTCGCAGATGCAGGAAGTGATTGGGGAATTAGATAGAAGATCCCTGCGCGATCACTATATCGTAATGGTAGGCGGGGCACCTGTAACGCAAAGTTTTGCAGAAAAGATTGGTGCGGATTGGTATACGAAGGATGCCGCTACAGCGGCACAGACTGCAAAAAAAATAATGGAAGTAGAGAAGAACGGAAATAGAAAATAATGGAAATAGAAAATAGTGGAAATAGAGAAGAATGGAAGTAGAGAAGAACGGAAATAGAAAATAATGGAAATAGAAAATAGTGGAAATAGAGAAGAATGGAAATAGAAAATGATAGAGGTAAGTGTTTTTCAAGGTGAACGTAAAACAAAGATAAATGGGAAAGAGCAGGAGTCTATGTGGGATACCTTGATAAGGAACCATATATATTTTAGCGCTGTTTGTGGAGGGAAAGGAACGTGCGGGAAATGTAAAGTGCATTTTCTTTATGGTGCTCCTGTATTTACAGCTACGGAATGCAATTTTTTTGACAAAGAAAAGTTAGAAGATGGATGGCGTCTTGCTTGCCTTTCTCTTTTAGAGAAAAACTGTGGCATTGAATTAGAATCGAAAAATGAGATGGATTTTGAAGTGGTGTCGTCATATGGAGGAATAGATGATGAGGTGGGGAATGCCAGGGAAAATAGGATAGAGGAGCCGGGCTATTATATTGGAATTGATATTGGAACAACAACGGTTGCCATCAATTTAATTGGGAAAGCAAGCGGTACGATATATCATACTTATACAACGGTGAATCGGCAGTGCACGGTTGGTACAGATGTGATTTCCCGTATACAAGCATCAAATGAGGGCAAGGGCGAGTGGCTTACAGAAAGTATCCGAAAAGAGCTCTATGATGGGATAAAAAGTGTTGTAGCCAAAGCAAAAGTTGACTTGGGGAAAGTAGAAAAAATTGCGATTGCCGGGAATACGACAATGCTTCATTTGCTGATGGGATTTTCCTGTGAAACACTTGGGATATTTCCGTTTACACCAGTGAATGTGAATACAATCGAAACCTCGTTTGAACATTTGTTCACACAGCAAATGAACCAGATGCAACCGGTGGAGCAGATGCAGCAAATGAAGCGGGATAAACAAAAAATACCTTGTAGATGTCTTGCCAAAGTGACACTTCTACCCGGTATTTCTACTTTTGTAGGCGCAGATATCACTGCGGGTATGTTCGCTTGTGGATTTGATAAATTGAAAAATCCTTCCTTGCTCCTTGATTTAGGGACGAATGGAGAGATGGCCTTGGGAAATAAAGATAAAATTATGGTAACTTCTACAGCGGCAGGACCGGCTTTTGAGGGGGGGAATATTTCCTGTGGCATGGGAAGTGTACAGGGGGCAATCTGTAATGTGGAATTAGGAAATGAAATCCACATTACAACCATTGGCAATAAACCACCTATAGGATTGTGTGGAACAGGAGTGGTTGAAACGGTCTATGAGCTAATGCATGCGGGGTTTATAGATGATACCGGTGCATTTGATACCCATTTGCAAGAAGACGGCTTTAAATTGGCAGAGACACAAAAGGGGGAGCCGATTGTTTTTACACAAAAAGATATACGCGAGGTTCAGCTTGCAAAATCTGCAGTACGTGCCGGAATAGAAACATTACTGATCCGCTATGGTATAACCTATAAGGAAGTCGATACGGTATTTCTGGCAGGAGGATTCGGCTATAAAATCAATCTGGAAAAAGCCGTGGGGATAGGCATGATACCAAAGGAATTGGAACGAAAAATTGTAACAGTGGGAAACAGTTCCCTCGGAGGTGCGATAGCATACCTTAGCGAAACAAATGCCATAAAACGTATGGAAGACATAATTTATGTGGCAGAGGAAATTGAGCTTTCTATGGATAAAGACTTTCGTGAATTTTATATGGACTATATGTTTTTTTGAATCATAATTGGAAATAACGTGATTTGACATGATATTTAATTGCTGAAAGAGTTTTGGTATGGTATAATTGTAAACACAGTAAAACTTATACCTGCGCCGAGCGAAGCGAAGTGTGCATCCCCCGGAGGGTTACTATAATTATGAAATAATCATGGTATAATTGTAAATACAGTAAAACTTATACCTGCGCCGAACGAAATGAGAAGGATAAGCGATGCCTGAAAAAAGGATAGCACAGGGAGGCGTGAAAAGAGAAAAACGTAAATTTAAGGAGGTATCATCATGAAAAGTTGGCGTGTTGCCGTTGCAAGTACGGATGGTAAGGTGATAAATGAACATTTCGGAAAGGCAAAAGAATTTTTAATCGTTGATATAAAAGCAGATGGAACATACGAACTGGTAGAAAGGCGCACCACACCTCCTGCTTGCAACGGTGGAGAGCATAGCGAGCATGGGATGGAAGACAGCGTGCGCTCCCTTTCAGATTGTGCTGCAGTCTTGGTTGCAAAAATTGGTGGAGGTGCCGAAAGGGCACTTGCAGCACAGAATATAGTAGCATTTGAGCATCCGGCCTTGATAGACGATGCACTTGTAAAATTGTCAAAATATTTTGTAAAAACGAGCTACTCCAAACCGATCAGTACCAAGGAAGCTTAAGCTGTATCTGTATTTTTTTCACTGAAATATTGTTCGCCCATTGCTGGCGACTAAAAAACGAATGCCTCGTAAAATTCGGGTAGGATGACATATCCAAACGATACGAGGTGTTGCGCTTAAGTCATTGAAATAATCATACCTAAATTGATACAAAATATAGAACTGAAAACAATGTAAATATGGGGTTTCTAAGTTGGTAGGGCAAAACTCTCCAAAATATGTTAAACTAGAACCATGAATTATGAATCTAGTAAAAAACTCAACGATGTACGTTTCAAACGCCTAGTTGGCGTGAAACGCACAACATTTAATGGTCCCTCGATTAAAGTGGCAAGAATAGAAAAGCTTAAACAAGAGATGCTTATCCGATAGGAAGACGAGTATTTTTAGCTTGTTTTACTGGACGGCATCTCTAATTCTCTCTAAGGCCGTTTGAAGTAGTTTCCTTGGGCAGGCAATATTGATCCGAATGAACCCCTCGCCTTCTGGTCCAAACATGGTTCCGTGATCGATCCAGAGCTTTGCTTTTTTAACCATCAAATCGTCAAGTTCCTGCATAGAAAGCGACAAGGCGGAAAAGTCAAGCCAGATTAAATATGTCCCTTGTGGATCTATCATTTTGATTTGCGGTAAATGCTCTTTCACGAAATCCCTTGTAAAAGCAAGGTTTTCTGTTAAATATTTCATTAACGCAAGGAACCAGTCCTTACCGTTTTCATAGGCACTTTGACACGCGACAAGACCCATCGTATTAAGCTGGCTGTAGCCTGTTTTTACAATTTCAGCTTTGAATTTATGCCGAATGGTAGGACTGGCAATAAAATTATTGGAAATTTGAAGTCCTGCTAAGTTAAACGTCTTGCTTGGCGAAGTGCAGATGATGGAATTTTCTAAAAATTCTTGACTTAGCGATGAAAAAATAAAATGCTTGTAGCCATTGTAAATAAAATCACAATGTATTTCATCGGAAACAACCAAAACATGATGTTTCATGCAGATATTCCCCATTTTTTGCAGTTCGTCTTTTGTCCAAACCCGACCAACCGGATTGTGAGGGCTGCATAAAGCAAATAGCTTGACCTGGTTTTCAACGATTTTCTGCTCAAAATCAGCAAAATCAATCTGATAGCCACCATTTTCATAGACCAATGAATTAACTACTAAGTTCCTATCATTTGAAAGGACCGACTCCATAAAAGGATAGTAGACAGGCTGTTGAATTAAAACGCTATCCCCCACTTTGGTGAAGCCACGAATTGCCATACAGATGGCATACATAATGCCGGGGGTTTTTATAAGCCATTTGCGTTCTATTTCAAAATCAAAGCCGGACACAAACCAGTTCTTGACGGCATGAAAGTAATCGCCTTTTACTTCCGTATAGCCAAAAATCGCATGATTCGCAGATTCTATAAGCGTTTGCGTAACGCAAGGAGCTGTTTTAAAATCCATGTCGGCAACCCAAAGCGGCAGCAGGCCCTCTGGCTTTCCGCGTTCTGCCGCAAAATCATATTTTAAGGAATTTGTATGTCTACGTTCAATTATTTCATCAAAATTATAGTTCATAAAGCTACCTCGTTTCAAAGTGTTTTTCAGCAATTAAAACAGCTGCCATTGCGTCTTTTCCATAAGAATCTGCATTGATTTTTTTTGCATAGTCGGCAGTTAAGACAGCACCGCCAACCATGACTTTAATATCTGGGAGTTGGGCCCTTAATCTTTCGATTGTCAACTCCATGTTCGGAACGGTCGTCGTCATCAAAGCACTTAGGCCGACCAGTCCAACCTTGTGTGTGATTGCAGCATCGACAATGCTTTGAATTTCAACATCCTTGCCTAAATCTAAAACATCATAGCCGTAATTTTCCAAAATCACCTTTACAATATTTTTGCCAATATCGTGGATATCCCCTTGTACCGTTGCAAGGATAATGGTTTTCTTTTCGGTTTCACGAGCATCAGATGTCTTTGCAATCTGTTGTTTTACAAGCTCAAATGCTACCTTTGCAGCTTCTGCAGACTGTAAAAGCTGTGGTAAAAACAGAATACCACTTTCGTAATCTTTTCCAACTTCATCTAGTGTTGGAATTAAAAATTCATTGATTACCGTCAAGCCGTCAAGCGTTTCTAAAAGTTGTTGACAGTAATTCTTCGTTTCCTTTTTTAACCCTTTTTTTATCGCGAAGGAGATATGGTAGCCTAGGCTGTCCTTGTCATCCAAATGCTCTGCATTGCTGTTGCTTAAATCCGTGTTACGAATCGTATCTGTGTAGCTGTTGTTTGAATTATGATTGGAAGCGGTATGATTTTGTGCGGACGTTTCCTGTTGTTGATTGCGAAAACGCTCAATATATTCATTGCTGCCAACATCAATATTGTTAAGCTGATGAAAACAATAAATGGTATCGACCATTTCTTTTATGTTTGGATTTATAATTGGCAAATCAAGGCCGTTGGTTAATGCGGCTGCCAAGAAAACCTGATTTAATATTTCCCGTGACGGAAGTCCAAACGAAATATTAGACACGCCTAAAACGGTTTTTACGCCAAGTTTTTCTTTTACAAGTGCAACCGCTTTTATGGTTTCAAAAACCAATGCCTGTTCTGCACTAGAAGTAAGCGTGAGGCAATCAATAAAAACGTTGCTTTTTGGAATACCGTAAGATTGTGCTTTGTCAACAATTTTTTTTGCAATCAGAAAACGTTCTTTTGCAGTTCTTGGGATTCCATGTTTATCAAGCGTTAGGCCAACGACCGCCGCACCATATTTTTTTATAATCGGCAACAAGGCATCTAGGGTTTCGTCATCGCCATTGACAGAATTTACAACTGCTTTTCCGTTATAGATACGCAATGCCGCCTTGACTACATCGACATTTGTGCTATCTATTTGTAAAGGCGTGTCAAGGATGCCCTGAATTTCTTTGATGGTTTCGGTCATTAGGAGACACTCATCGATTTGAGGCAAGCCAACATTTACATCAAGAATATCGGCTCCGGCCTCGGTCTGCTCTACTGCCTGTGTTAAAATATAGTCAATATTATGGTCAATCAGTGCCTGCTTAAATTTTTTCTTTCCAGTAGGGTTAATCCGTTCGCCAATGATTCTGACCCGATCAATTAAAACCGTTTTGGAAGGCGAGCAAACGGCACAGATTTCAATCGGGGCCCGTACGTTTGGACTGCAGCCCTTTGCAATATTTTTTAAAAGCTTGGTATATGCGGGCGTTGTGCCACAGCAGCCACCGACAGCCCCAACACCTAGGTCAAGCATACGCTGCATTTCTTGGGCAAATTGCTCTGGCGTAACGTTAAATATGGTTTCTCCAGCTTCAACGATTGGCAATCCGGCATTTGGCTGAACGACAATTGGCAAGTTTGTCCATTTTATAAGCTCTTGTATCATTGGGTAAATTTGCGCCGGGCCAAGAGAGCAGTTGATCCCGATAAAATCAGCGCCAAGGCCCTCGAGTGTAATACCCATAGAAGGTATGCTTGTGTTTAGGAACGTACGGCCACTTTCCTCAAAAGACATCGTGCAAAAAACAGGCAGGGAACAGTTTTCCTTTACCGCAAGGACGGCCGCTTTCATTTCATACAAATCCGTCATGGTTTCGATGAAAACGGCATCGGCCCCGGCACTTGCTCCGGCTAAAACCTGCATTTTAAATAGTTCGTAGGCATCTTCAAAAGCCAATGTTCCAATCGGTTCCAACAGTTCGCCAATGGGCCCAATATCTAATGCGACAAAGCCCTGAAAAGGTGCTGCCGCCTGTTTCGCGATTGCTACCGCATGTGATATAATGGTTTCAGGGGTATAGTCCGTGTGCGAAAGCTTATGTGCATTTGCACCAAATGTATTTGTCGTTACAATATTTGCCCCGGCAGCAAAATATGCTGTATGGATATCTAATATTGTGCCGGGACTTGTAATATTTAAAACCTCTGGATTTTCGCCAACTTTAAGGCCGCTGTTTTGCAGCATAGTTCCCATAGCGCCGTCGATCACCAATATATTATGTTTTGTAAATTCTAAAATTCCCACAACTTTTTCCACCTTTCCTTAAACTGCAACTTTCGTGATAGGGGCAGGAGATGCAGTCTTTATTTAAAAAATCATGTTCTGTAGTCGAAGAAGCAGCCGTTTTCGTGGAAGCAGGCGTTTTCGTAGGAGTAGGCGTTTTCGAAGAAGCCGGCGTTTTCGTGGAAGCAGCCGTTTTCGTGGAAGCAGCCGTTTTCGTAGAAGTAGCCGTTTCTATAGTGTCAGAATTTTTAATACCCATAATGGCTGTAACCGATTTGCGGGGTATCATAATATTGGCACTGTTGCAGAACAGCCCAATCCTTTTTTGTGTATTTAAAACCGAAAGGAGTTTTGGTTGGATTTCAATCGGTAAATCGCCATAACCACAACTATATCGCCAAGTGACAGGGTGTATGCTGTTCAATTGCCGTTCAATTTCATCACAAACTGCCTCAATGGCGGCAGTAGCGACAGCGTCCATTATATAAGCTTCGGTAATTGAGATTTTTTGGTGGTAATTTATCATCCGCTCAACTTCCGTACCGATTGTTGCCGCCATTAAGATACATTGTTCAGAATCAGCCAACAACTTTGCAATGTCGTTTCCAGTTAATGTTAAATCAGTCGATGCAAGGTGAACCCCAAAATCTGTTTTTAAAAGATGGTAGCTTTCACAAACAAAACGAGGACGTGCCTTTTCTAAAATCAGTTCCTTGCAATGCAAAAGGGCAAGTTGTAAATTTTCTCCTAACACTTGCCCATTATGCCCCAAATACCTTAAAATTTCTTCCTCACTTACCTTAAAATGATCGATATCTATTTCATTATACATAATATACCTTAAAATTTCTTCCTACATATACTTTAAAATTGCTTCCTAACATACTTTAAAATTGCTTCCTAACATGCCTTAAAATTGCTTCCTAACATGCCTTAAAATTGCTTCCTATCGTGCCTCGAAATTTCCTACCGTGCCTTGCAATTGCTTCCTAGCATGCCTTAAAATTGCTTCCTTTAATTTACCTTAAAATGATGTATATACGATATCGCTATTGTTCGATTGTATCAGATCTCAAAGCAGCTAGAAATTAAACTGCAAATTAAATCTACTTTTTTAAGTGGTGTCATGATGTAGAATCCATCGGCGTAATCATACACTTTTTCGATAATCCCCTTGCTAAACTGGATAGACACATCATATACTTTTTCAACAGGCTTGTCTATAAGCCGGTCAATTACGTCTTGTGGAATTTCAATTCCGGATACTTCGTTGTTTAGGAAAATTGCATTTTTATAGCTGGCAACAGGCAGTACCCCGGCATAAAGTTTGCAGTCTGATTCTTGCATCAATACTCTTTTTGCTTGAATAAAATTTTCGATGGCAGTAGCTGTAAACATTGGCTGCGACAATAAAAAGCTTGCACCATTGTCTACTTTTCTCTTGCATCGCTCTAATTCTTTTTGAAAATTTCTTGCATTTATATTCATGGCGCCGCCAATGGAAAATGGCTTGTCAACAAAAAGATCTTTATTTAAGCTTTTGATGAAAGAAATCAGTCCGATGGAGTTGAAATTAAATACGCCGGATTTTTTATAGGCATCAAAAACGACAGGATCGCCTGTGACAGCAAGAATTCGATCAATTCCCTCAAAACTTGCACCTAAGAGGCTGGCCTTCATTGCAATATGGTTTTTGTCGCGGCAAGTTAAATGCGGCAAAACATCAATGCTTTTTTCACGTTTTATTTTTGCGGCGGTCATAATGCTGTCCGCCCTTGCTTTTGCAAGTGGAGAATCGGCAAATGTAATGGCCTCGACACGGCAAGCCTTTAATTTGTCAACGGCATCTAAAAGGTAGGTGCAATCGCTACTTAAAGGTGGATCAAGCTCAACGAAAATCGGTTTTAATGCAAGCCTTTTTATCGATTTATCAAGAGTGGGCGAAATGCTTTTTGGCTGATTGGCGACAGGAATATATTTTACATGTATCCCTTTGACAGCAAGTTGGATATGCTTAGGCGTTGTGCCACAGCATCCACCAAAAATGGAGGCGCCTTCATAAAAAAGCTCGTTTATTTTTCGTGCAAAATAGCCTGCATTATCTTCAAAAACCATTCTGCCGTTTAAGGAAGAGGGGTAGCCGGAATTAGGCATTGCCGCAAATGGTTTAGAAAGCGTTGCAGGGTCTAGTGCTTTCGTTAAATTTAGCAAATGTGTTGGGCCACAGGCACAGTTTAATCCAACAATCGAAACAAAAGGATTGGCGGCGGCATTTTGTAGCAACGTTTTGTAATAAAGTCCTTTTCTGGTATAGCCATCTTGTGAAACGGCGAATGATACCATAATGGTTGCATGAGGTATGCGTTCTTTTATCAGATGGATCGCCGGAACAATCACGTCATATTCGAACAATGTTTCAAATAAAAAATTGGTTGCGCCTAACGCAACAAAAGTTTCTGCAACTTTCCTATACTGTAGCTCTAATTCAGAAGGAGCGTCACATGTGATCGGGCCAATATCCGCAAAAACACAAACATCAGTTCCTTCTACGGCCTGCATTGCAATGCCATATCCTTGTGTCAATAAGATAGTATCTGTTGTATGAAACGTATTCGTTTTTATATAGTCAACACCGGCCTTGATATATTCCTTATGGATAGACAATACGGTCTTTGGGTCTGTAAAATTTGCCCGTTCACAAGGAGCATCGTCGTTTGTTAAACTATAGTAATAGGTGCCAAAAGCACCGTCAAAAAATTTAGGCATTACCATCTCCAATCGCTTGTGCTAAATCGCTGATGATATCATCAATGTCCTCGATTCCTACGGACAAACGCAACAAGCGTTCATTAATTCCATTTTTTTCCCGCTGCTCTTGTGGCACATCGGCGTGGGTTTGTGTCATGGGGTATGTCATAAGCGTTTCAACGCCGCCAAGGCTTTCCGCAAAAAGGATGAGCTGTATACGTTCTAAAATTTGACAAGCCAGTTCTTCGCTTTCTACTTCAAATGAAATCATGGCGCCAAAACCGCTTGCTTGTCGTTTCGACAGTTCAAAATCCGGATGGGTTTCTAATCCCACGTAATGAACGGCTTTTATCTTAGGCTGCCTACACATCCATTCTGCAACTTTTCTTGCGTTTATTTCCTGCTTTTCCATACGGATTGCAAGTGTTTTAATGCCACGAACTAAAAGAAAACTATCAAAAGGCGAAAGACCGGTGCCAATTGTCTTGATAAGGAAGCGTAGCTTTTCAGATAATGCTTCACTGTTGCAAATTAAGAATCCTGCCAATGTGTCATTATGGCCACCAAGGTATTTTGTTCCACTGTGTATGACAATATCTGCACCAAGTGCAATCGGCTGTTGCAGATAGGGGGTTAAAAATGTATTGTCCACAATGAGCAAAATGTCATGCTCCTTTGCAATCTTTGAAACAGCGGCAATATCAGTCACCCGCATCATCGGATTTGTCGGCGTTTCAACAAAGATTGCCTTTGTCTCCTTGCCGATAAGGCTTTTTAGTTTGTCAAGGTCATTGGTGTCTATATAATCAACCGAAATGCCGTTCTTTTTGGAAATGTTGTCAAAATACCGAATCGATCCACCGTAGAGGTCGTCAGATGAAATGATGTGGTCGCCGATGGAAAACAGCTCCATTAATGTGGCAATTGCAGCCATTCCACTTGAAAAAGCCAAGGCATCAAATCCGTTTTCAAGCTTCGCAACGATTTGTTCTAGGTGTTCCCTTGTTGGGTTTTGTAGCCTTGAATAGTCATAGCCTGAACTTTCCCCCATGGATGGGTGTGCAAAGGTGGCCGATTGATAAATTGGTACAGTGATTGCACCGGTACAATGTGTGTCATTTGCTGCACCATGTACGCAAGTCGTTTTAATGTTCATAATGTTCCTCATTTCTGTAACGAACAAAAGTTTATGGCCTTTTGTTTACATTAAATTTAATGGTTTTATCTTTGTGTAGCGTTAAACATTGGGAGACCAAGAACCATATCGTATGAAATATTGGAAGCCCAAGAATCATAGGTAATACATATAGCCCTCGGAAAAAGATTCTTTTTCCACTTCGGCGACCAAATCTGCGAGGGAGATGGAGGAAAGGGTATCGGCCACACAGGTATCTAGTGGTTCAAAGATGTTTTTTTGCATCGCATTTTCAATTGATTTTTGGCTTTCTAAAACAGTGGCTTCTGCGCGTTCAAATAGGGCATTTTCAATCGCCGAAAGTACATCAAACGTAGATATATTGCTTGGCATTCGTGCAAGCTGGTAGCCGCCTTGCGAACCCTTTGTGGATGTAACAAGTCCGGCTCGTTTTAATAAAGAAAAAACTTGTTCCAAATATATTTTCGATATTTTAAGTTTTTCTGCAAGGCTTATAATCGTGATGCATTCGCCGGTGTTGTAGCTTTGTGCAATACATATCATGGATGATATCCCATATCTTGCTTTTACAGATATTCTCATAGCATAATAACCTCTTAAATTTTCTTGAATAAAATTGTATGTTTCCTTGAATTATAACTATATTTCATATCCATTTTAACGTTAAACTTGTACAAAGTCAATGCATATATTTCATATATGCGTCAGGTATGCGCCAGAACGTTACGATTCACAGTTCACTGTGAAAATCACTTTTATGCATAAGACGCACAAAAGCGACTGCGCGGTAATGAACTGCGAATCGTAACGTCAAAACCTCGCTGAGTAGGAGTAATAAAATAGGGATAGTTGAAGAAATAGAGAAAATATAGTATGCTTAGGTATCAGATAGAAACATTCAATCAAAAAGGTTTCAGTGCGTCTAATTTAAAGAAGGATTAAATTCAGAAGAATATGATTTTCTTCAAAAAGATGGACATCTGAAAAATAAAATAATATTACTTGGGCTTTCAGGAAGCTATTCATATGGTACGAACAATGATAATAGCGATCGTGATATCCGAGAGGTTGAAATGAATTAAATATTTAAAAGCACCGTTTTAAATATTTAATTGGCAGACTGGAAATTCCGCCATTCGCAGTGAATCGTTGCCAAATTTGCCAAGGAAAGTCCATAGGAGAATATTTTGTCTTGTTGTGCAGTGTTTTTTAGGTAGGAATAAAATTATATTTGTGCTATACTATTCTGGAAAGAAATGATAGAAAAACGATGAGGACGGTGAGAAAAAACGTTCTATAACAAACCATAGGAACAGCGTGGCAAATAGACCTTTGACTTTTCATCTGCTCCTGTGAAAGAAGGGGGGAAATTCTGTCATTCATACCAACAGAAATGAAACTGCATAAGACCTTTACGAATATGTTTGTTTCCACATAGACAAGCTGGCTTTCGAGCAAGTGGGCTTTACAGCCACAGATAAAAGGTACATAAAGAAGATGTAGATATATAGCCGTTACGATTCACAGCTCATTACCGTAAAGTCGCTTTTGTGCGTTTTTTGCATAAAAGTGCAATGCTATTGAACATTTAGCGAAGTATTTATGAGCTTCGTGTGAAAGTATACCCTTGTGGTTGGGTTTGATGTGCCAAACCGCACGCTCTTTGTGCAGTTTGTGTATATAAACGTTACTTTTACAGCTAGCTGTGAATCGTAATATATAGCCAATTTATGGATGGATTAGGACTTGCAAACAATAGCGTGCGTAAGTAAGCGCTATTATTTGTTTGCCCTTCCTTATATGCAGAAAAGAGGTATTTATGATAAAAGTGGTATCGGCATTCACCGATGAGGTGGATGATGCCAATTTGGCATTGAAAGAAATTACGGATGGTTTGGGACCTCTGCTTGCGAACAGCGTGGGAATTATCACCTGCACACGCGAGCATATTGAAAACGAAAACGTAAAAGTAATTGTGGAACACTTCCCATTTGACATTGTGGGCTGTGAGAGCTCTGAGGATGCCGCGACAGGTTCGGCGGTGGAGGGTCAATTAAGCTTGATGGTACTGACAAGCGATGATGCTGAATTTTCGACGGTGCTTACCGACCCGTTGGAAGAAAGGACTGACCGTGTGCCGATCTTAGAAAAAGCATTTGCATCGGTAAGCGCTCAACTAACACGCAAGCCGATGATGATGCTGGTTTTCATACCGCCGCTTCGAGATTTTGATGGGGATGTTTTTCTAGATAGCGCTGCAAGCTTCGTAGGAGATACGCCAATATTTGGAACGCTTGCGATAAATTTTGAGCGGTTTAAGCCTTACGTATTGTATGGCAGGGAGGCAGCTGATAACAAGGCTGCATTTATCCTCATAGCGGACGATAGCAGACCGGAATTTTTTTCCATGAAGGCGGTTTCGCAAATCAATTTTAACAAATATAATGCAGTGGCAACCAAAACAAGCGACAATTTGGTACAGGAGATAGATGGAGATCCACCGATGAAATTTTTTGAATCGATTGGTTTTGCCACAATTGATTCATTGGTTGGGCTGGTTGCAGCTCCACTGGTTTTTGATTTGCACGATGGTGGGCCAATTGTAGTGCGCGCAATATACGGTTTGACGCCGGAAGGCTGGATAAGGTGCAGTGCCAGTGCGCCACAAGGGGCATCCATTGCATTAGGCATATTGAATAAGGATGCAGTCTTAGATGCATCCCACAAAATATTTGAGAAAATAAATGCACAGAATGGCAATGGCGCATTAATTTTCTCCTGTATAAGCAGACAATTTATACTTACGTGGGATGAAATGGCGGAACTTGAGCTTGCCGTAAAAATGCTTGAATGCCCGTTCATAATGGGGTATTCCGGCGGTGAAGTATGCCCGGTACAGGAACAGGATGGCAAGATGAGCAACTCCTTCCAGTCCATGTTGCTCATAGCTTGCGTTTTCAATCAAAGGGGTGGTAAAGACGTATGATGAGCGATAGTGAATTGACGATAAGACGACTCAAACGTAAAATAGCGAAAATGGAGGCTATGATTGCAAGAGCGAGTACTACTTCTGATGGCAAAGAAAAGCTTATTGTGGCAGTGACTACTGAAAGCGAGAAGCAGGCGAGTCATCTTGAATTGCTATTGAAAACTATAAATGAAGTAATTGTTATTCTTGATAGACAGGGAGCGATCACGTATTGTACGGACTCGTTTTTAAGAGAATTGAGGGTATCTAGATTCGGGCTTTTAAGGGGTAAGCTTTTTTGGCAGGTGCTAAACGATAATAATGCTGAGGTATTCACCCAAGCGTTTTGGACTTCACAGGAAGCGTGTAAAGAAGTTACTTTTGTTGACAGACCGAAATGGGGACGGAGCCCCCTAGCTAAAATGTTTGCGGTTACGGTTTCGCCTATCATCGACACAGAGGGCAAAGCACAAGGAGCTACCATCGTGGCCCATGATATAACAGAGCTGCTAGAGGCAAAGGAGTTAGCGGAACAGGCAAGTATAGCAAAGAGCAGTTTTCTAACGCATATGAGCCATGAAATAAGAACGCCGATGAATGCCATCATCGGCATGTCGGAGCTTGCCTTGCGTGAGATCCTTCCCGGCACATTGCATGAAATGGTGTCTAGCATCAGACAGGCGGGGCTTGATTTATTGCCCATCATAAACGATATCCTTGATTTTTCCAAAATCGAATCAGGCAAAATGGAACTTATAGACGGTGAATATACACTTTCTACAATGATAAACGATGTTGTAAGTATTGTTCGTGTACGTCTTGCGGAAAAGGGAATTAGTTTTTTTGTATATGTCAACCCTGATATTCCAAATAATTTATATGGAGATGAAACGCGGGTAAGGCAGATGTTGCTTAACCTTTTAAATAATGCGGTAAAATATACGAAAGAGGGTTTTATAAAGTTGTCGGTTAGGGGAAGAAAGCTGGATGAAAATGATCGTATTTTGCTTAGCTTTGAGATTTCAGATTCTGGAATTGGAATAAAGAAAGAGGATATAAAAGACCTGTTCAAGGAATTTTCCCAAGTAGACAAAAAGCGCAATCAAGGCATAAGCGGCAGCGGGTTAGGGCTTGTCATAACGAGTGACCTTGCATCCCTTATGAATGGGCATATCGATGTAGAGAGCGAGTATAATGTTGGCTCGACGTTCACAATCAAGATACCGCAACGTTTCATCGGAGATGCTGTTTTTGCACATGTAAAGAATTCGGAGGATATCAAGGCACTGGTCTATGACAATTACGAGATGAGGGCGGAATCATTTGCTTTAGCTATGCGGGATCTTCTCATAGACTGTGAGATGGTTTCGGATTGTGCGGCGTTTGTTGAAGTGGTCAAACATAACAAATACAACTATATTTTTGCGCCAGGCACGGCATTTAGGCAGATAGACCAGTATGCAGGCGATGCGAAACGGATCAGCATAGGGGGGGATGAGGTAGGCTATAGTACGCTCACACTTCCAGCCTATTCGCTCCAGCTGGCGGATATCTTTAACGATGTGCAAGGCAATTATTTCAAAAAAACGACGGCACTTAGCATGTTTATGGCACCGGATGCCAGAATTTTGATTGTGGACGATATCAAAGTAAACATTAAAGTTGCCGAAGGGCTTATGGCACCTTATAAAATGATAATTGATACGGCACTTTCTGGGCAGGAAGCGATAAATCTGACAAAAGAAAACAGCTATGACTTGATTTTTATGGATCACATGATGCCGGAAATGAATGGGATTGAAGCCGCTGGTAGGATACAAGAAAATGGTTGCTGTAGTCCAATCGTAATGTTGACTGCAAATGCTATTTTAGGCATGATGGAAATGTTCCTCGAAAAAGGCATGGACGATTTTTTGTCCAAACCTCTTGACCCGGCAAAATTGAATGCCATTTTAATCAAGTGGATACCTGTGGAAAAACGAAAAAAGGTAAAGGTAGAACAAGACGAACCCATACAGGAAATCGGGTTAAAAATCGAAGGGATTGATGTTAAGAAGGGCGTTGAAATGACCGGTGGTACAAAGAAAGGCTACTGCCAAGTGCTTTCTTTGTACTGCCGGGACGCCGAAGAACGAATGCATATACTAAAGGAAGTGCCAAGCGAAGAAGGGCTTCGCCTGTTCATCACACAGGTACATGCCTTAAAAAGTGCTTCAGCCAGTATAGGAGCCGCCGAACTCTCAAAGCAGGCAAAATTTTTAGAGGACGCAGGGGAGCGTGGCGATATGGCGGCAATTTTAGGCAGGCTTAAGAGTTTTAGGGAAAATCTTACTTTGACGCTAGGGCGTATCCGTGAGGCCCTAGCGTTAGAGGAAACGGATAAAACAGCAGGGGAAGCATTAATTTTGGATGGTAAATTGCTGCTTTTGCTAAGAGAGGCACTTGAGTCGGGGAATATTAGAGCAATGGACGATATGCTAAATAAGCTTATGGAATCCCCCTATGACCAAAAGACGAAAGAGACGCTTTTGGCTATATCCGACTATATCCTCACGTTCGACTTAAAAAAAGCGACTGCTTTAATCGATGAATTGAACACGTAGCGGATAGGAAAATAGCCGATACTTTCGACCGATTGTAAATGGACGGATACTGTTTTCAGCGAGATTATTCGAGAATGCACAATTACCATCTAATGACAATTTTACCAAAAAATCATCACTTGAAAATATAAATTTATTTGATTATAATAAAGGCAATTAGATATTTTATTACCATCAAGTGACAATTTTACCAAAAAATTATCACTTGACAATATAAATTTAATTGATTATAATAGAATCAATTAAATATTATAGATAACAATGCAGTTATCTATATGAGTATGTTACTGGAACACAGGCAGGACTCAGATTACTTAGGTTAGCACATACCTGAGTGATTTGAGTTATTTTATTGGAGGAAAGGAGGTAAATAAATGAAGATTAGTCAAATTTTAAATAATAATGTAGCTCTCGTAAGAAAGGGGGATAATGAAGTTGTTGTTTATGCAAGCGGGCTAGCATTTAAAAAGAAAGCGGGCCAGACAATAACGAATGATGAAATTGAAAAGATTTATGTGCTTGATTCTAATGAAATGCTAGAGCATTTTAGCTATCTGCTCTCACAGACGGATGAAAAGTGCATTGTTCTGGTAAACGATATTATTGCTTATAGTGAAGAAAAGTTATATCAGAAAGCAAATGATTATTTAAGTTTGACTTTACTGGATCATATTTCTTTTGCATTGAAACGTGCCCAAAAAGGCCAATTTATTCGCAACCCATTAATCTGGGAAGTGAAAAGATTTTACCCAAAGCATTATGAAATAGGGCTACATGCTTTACAAATTATGAATGAAACTTATTCTGTTGATTTTCCGGAAGATGAAGCGGCTTCTATTGCATTGCATTTTGTGAATTTACAGGAAACCCATAATAATCTGGATGACGCGATTGAGACGATGGAAGTACTACGGGATATCGTTTCGATTGTTCAATTCCATTACGGCCTTGAAATGGATGAATCATCCTTCCACTATATGAGGTTCATGACACACCTACAGTATTTCATACAGCGCGTATTGAAACATGAGACATTTGAAGATAACGATTTAACCCTGCATAAGCAAATCAGGACATCCTATAAGAAAACATATGGGTGTGTACAGAAAATTAAAGTCTATATCGCAAAAAGATACCAACATGAAATAACGATTGATGAGGAAACATATTTAATGCTGCATATACAGCAGATAACAAGAAAGAGTGAAAGGAAGGGATAATTATGAAATATCGGGAACTAAATGAGAAATTAATCCATCTGGTAGGTGGAAAGGGGAATGTACAGGCTGTTGTACATTGCATGACAAGGTTACGGTTTACCTTAAAGGATCAAAGTCTGGCCAAAACGGACGAAATCAAGCAAATGGAAGGTGTGATTGATGTTGTATCAAATAAAATTTCATATCAGATTATAATTGGTACTGAAGTTGCTGAAATATATCCTGAATTGCTAAGCCTGCTTGGCATGGATTCCATGGAGGAGGCAAAGGTAAAGAAAAATATTCTAAACAGAATTTTAGATGTTATGTCAGAATCCATTTCGCCATTCCTTCCAGCATTAATGCTTGCCGGTTTACTCTCAGGCATACTGTCCATTTTTACGACTACAGGGCTGCTGTCTGCGGAAAGCTCAACATTTTTACTCTTTGATTCAATTAAAACGGCTTTTTTTGCTTCACTTTCCGTATTTGTTGCAGTGTCTGCCGCGAAACGGCTGGGTGCACCATTATATTTAGCAGTGCTGCTAGCAGTGACCTTATTGTCGCCCACGATAAACGGCGTAGAAGGCCTTACCTTATTTGGGATACCGCTGACTACCACGACCTATTCAAATACTTTTATTCCCATTTTACTAGGTATCTGGTTTATGGGTAAAGTGACTGTTGTTACAAAGAAAATAATGCCAAAGTCCTTAGATTACTTTTTTAGCCCAATCATCATTATGGTAGTGACATATCCGGTTACATTACTGTTGTTTGGCCCCGTGGGGACATGGCTTGGAGATGGATTGGCAATGCTGGTGCATTTTTTAATGGATACCATTGGTACCTGGGGCGTTTTAGCTTTATATGCAGCTGGTCAGCCATTTTTGATCATGCTGGGTGCCGCAAATTTTATTATCCCGATTACATTGAGTTCCTTTGCAACCTTAGGATACGATCCGATTTTTGCCCCGGCATGGATTATTTCAGATTTTGCGGTGTGCGGAGCTATGCTAGGGTACATGTTACGTGTGAAAGATCCAAAACAAAAACAATTCTTTGGAACCATTTCTTTCAGTGCTTTTATGGGAATTACGGAACCAGCAGTATTTGGTGCGTTTGTTAAATATCGCAGGCCATTCCTGGCGGTTGCCATCGGTGGTGGATTAGGCGGCTTGTTTGCGGGGGTAATGCAGGTCAAGGGATATGCAATGACAAGCTTATTCGGCATAATGACCTTTATTACAGAAGATGGCTATAGTAATTTTATTTATATGGTGATTGCCCTTGCCATTGGCTTCATTGCCGCAGCAATTTCCGGGTATCTTCTGGGTTTTCCAAAAGGAGTGGAAGAAAACAAATCAAGCGACGTAAAGGTGGCATCGGCTGACAATGTTTTAAATAAAGTTTTTCTAAATTCGCCTGTACCGGGGAAAAGAATTGCTTTAGGGGAAATCAGCGACAAGGCCTTTTCCACGGGAGCTTTGGGAAAAGGGATAGGAATTATTCCCGAGGAAAATAAGATTAAATCACCAATTGATGGAGAAGTCGTGAGTTTATTTCCAACGTTCCACGCGATTGGAATCCAAAATGCCGATGGGGTAGAAGTGCTAATTCATATTGGGATAGATACGGTAAAATTGAATGGAAATTATTTTTCTGCATTTGTAAAGCAGGGCGATATCATAAAACAGGGACAGACCCTAATAGAAGCGGATTTTCAGAAAATAAAGGAAGAAGGCTATGATCCTACTGTGATTATCGTGGTTACAAATACGGATGATTTCCTAGACGTTGTTCCTAATCTTAAGGATGAACAGGAAAATGGACTGTTGACAGTTATCTTATAGAAGCGAGGAGAATGGAAGATGAAAATGAATAAAGATTTTTTCTGGGGCGGAAGCATTGCCGCCCATCAATTGGAAGGCGCCTGGGATCAGGAAGGGAAAGGTCCGGCGATTATGGACTTTGCAACGGCAGGTTCCTATGAAACTGCCCGGCAGTTTACAAAAAAAATAGAAGTGGATAAAAAATATCCGTCCCATGAGGGAATTGATTTCTACCACCGGTATAAGGAGGATATCGCGCTGTTTGCCGAAATGGGATTTACAGCGCTGCGCATTTCCATTGACTGGTCCAGAATTTACCCGAAAGGAGATGAGGAAACACCAAACCAAAAAGGGATCCAATATTACCAGGATGTGGTAGATACGCTATTGTCCCACAAGATTGAACCAATTGTTACGCTTTATCATTTTGAAATGCCAATCCATCTGGTCAGGGAGTACGGTTCTTGGGCAAACCGGGAAGTGGTTCATTTTTACCTGCGCTACTGCAAAACGATGCTTGAGGCATTAAAAGGGAAGGTCCGCTATTGGGTAACATTTAACGAAATGAATCATATTGACCCACAAACGGAAGCTTCCGATATGTTTACCTATATTATTGCAGGATTAAAATTTAGCGAAATGGAGGGGGATAGGAAACAGCTTCTTGCAACGATTGGATATCATATGACCTTAGCGAGCGTGAAAGCGGTTCGATTGGCGAAAGCAATTGATAAAAACAATCAGCTGGGATGTGTGTTTGGAATCACACCTTCTTATCCTGTGGATTGCAATCCAGTGAATGTGCTAAACGCTTTTAAAGAAACAGACAGGGATTTCTATCAGATAGATGCCATGTGCAATGGAGAATTTCCAAAATATAAGGTCAAAGAATATCAAAAACTTGGTATTGCCATAGATATCCGGGAGGAAGACAAAGAAGATTTTCAAAAAGGGACATTGGATTTTATCGGAATTAATTATTACTCCAGTGGGGTAGCCAGATATGAAGAGGATGAAGGATGTGAAGAAACCCTTTTTGGGGGCGTGCAAAACCCTTATCTGGAAAAAAGCAAATGGGGATGGGCAATCGATCCGATTGGACTGCGGTATTTATTGAATTATACATACCGTAAATATCACCTTCCGATTATCATCGCCGAAAACGGATTAGGGGTCGCCGATGAAGTAAGTGAAGATGGGAGCATTCATGATGACTATCGGATTGCTTATGTAGAAAGGCATATAGCCGAACTGGAAAAGGCGGTTGTTGAAGATCATGTGGAGTGTATAGGCTATTTAATGTGGGGCCCCATTGATTTGGTAAGCGCGACAACAGGCGAAATGAAAAAAAGATATGGGTTTATTTATGTTGATAAGCATGATGATGGAAGCGGTACCTTGGCGCGTTCGAAAAAAGATTCGTTTTATTGGTATAAAAACCTGATTGCGAACCAAGGTGTACCGATCAAACCAGCTAAGCTTTAAAAGTAGACTTTATCAATCAAATTGCCATTCTGTTGACTAGGCGGGCGGGTCGTATGCAAGCGATGCAAAATATTAGTGAAGAAATTTAAAAAGCCTATTGACAATGGGCGATTATACTGTATAATATAAATAACCCATTAAACATATAGGAAAACATAAAACCGTATAGGGAACGATTGAAGGAGTGTGCAGTTATGGCAAAAATTAGTAACAGTCTTACAGATCTAATCGGGAAAACACCACTTTTAAGGCTGAATGGCTATGAAAGGGAAAATGATTTAAAGGCAAAAGTCGTTGCAAAGCTGGAATATTTTAATCCGGCAGGAAGTGTGAAAGACAGGATTGCAAAGGCAATGGTAGAAGATGCAGAAGCAAAAGGCCTATTAAAGGAAGGATCCGTTATTATTGAGCCTACAAGTGGAAATACAGGAATCGGATTAGCGTCTGTTGCGGCAGCTCGCGGATACAGGATTATCCTTACAATGCCTGAAACAATGAGTATTGAAAGAAGAACACTATTAAAAGCATATGGTGCAGAACTTGTTTTGACAGAGGGTGCAAAAGGGATGAAAGGTGCAATTGCAAAAGCGGATGAACTAGCGGCGCAGACACCGAATTCATTTATCCCCGGACAATTCGTAAATCCTGCAAATCCTGCGATCCATAAGGCTACAACAGCTGTTGAAATATGGGAAGATACGGATGGGACCGTTGATATTGTAGTTGCCGGAATTGGAACAGGCGGTACAATCACTGGCGTTGGCGAATATTTAAAAGAGAAAAACCCGGATGTGAAGGTTGTTGCGGTTGAACCGGCAGATTCCCCGGTTTTATCACAAGGGAAAGCAGGTCCACATAAGATTCAAGGGATCGGTGCAGGATTTGTTCCTAAAATCTTGAATACGCAGGTTTATGATGAAATCATTACCGTAGCAAACGATGATGCATTTAAAGCAGGCAGGGAAATTGCAAAGGTAGAAGGCCTACTGCTTGGTATTTCATCAGGAGCCGCACTTTTTGCAGCAACTGAATTGGCAAAACGCCCTGAAAATGAAGGAAAGACAATCGTTGCAATTTTACCGGATACAGGCGAAAGATACCTCTCAACACCGCTTTTTGCAGACTTATAAAAACAGGATACAAAAACGAATTCATATATAAAATAAAATGTGGCAAGGGTGATGAAAACTCCTGCCACATTTTATTTTATGTATGATAGGAAAGTGCTCCTATCATACATAAGCCCACTGGGAGGATTGCACTGCAGCGTATAAGAAAGTTGTTGCTGACGCAGCCGCCACAGGCGGAGAATTCTGCGAGCAAGATTTTTTATTTGAGAAAAGCGGTAAAATCTGGGAAGGAATTTTCGAAAAAATATAAAAAATATAAATGTAAAATAAATGTATCCGTTACCGGTACATATGTGTTAAAATATAGCTTATAAAAAATTTCAATGCAAATGGTGACGATTCAGTACAAATGTTCAATCATAAGGATAAATCGAAGAAACAATTGCCGGTAGGTTTACTACTAGAACAATTCGATATTTGATTGCATTAACAAATGTAGAAACATAAAGCGAGGTATAAAAATGATGGAATATAACACAAATCAGCAAACAAAAGAAGAGAAGCAGGAGCAGTTAAAATCCTACCTAAGAGAATTAAAAAGTGTTGCCGTAGCATTTTCAAGCGGAGTTGATTCTACCTTTCTACTTGCGGTTGCACATGAGGCTTTAGGGAAAAATGCGATTGCAGTGACTGCTAGTTCCTGCAGTTTTCCAAAACGGGAATTAGATGAAGCGACCGCTTTTTGTAAACAACACGATATCAAGCATATCATTGTTGAATCGGAAGAACTTGATATCGAAGGATTTTCTGACAATCCAATCAACCGATGTTATTTGTGCAAGACGGAATTGTTTTCTAAAATTCAAATCATAGCAAAGCAAGAAGGGATCGAGCATATAGCCGAAGGTTCGAACATGGACGACAATGGGGATTACCGCCCGGGACTACAAGCAGTTTCTGAATTAAATGTAAAGAGTCCGCTTCGGCAAGTAGGGTTGTCAAAACAGGAGATTCGGGAACTTTCAAAAGAAATGGATTTACGCACATGGGATAAACAGTCTTTTGCCTGTCTGTCGTCAAGATTTCCATATGGCACAAAAATTACCCCGAAAAAGCTTTCGATGATTGACCAGGCAGAACAGATTCTGCTTGATCTGAAATTCAGGCAAGTACGTGTGCGGCACCATGGCGATGTTGCAAGAATCGAAATAGAGGAAAACGAGTTCGACAAATTATTAAGGGAAAGAGAAACAATTGCCTTAAGGTTCAAACAACTAGGCTTTGCTTATGTTGCACTTGATTTACAAGGCTACCGGACAGGAAGCATGAATGAGCCTTTGAAAATTGACGATGAAAATGAGGTGAGCCATGGAAAACCTTGTAAATAAATTAATTGAAAATCAAGTGCTGGCCTTTGATGAATTTGTAGCATTGCTTGAAAACCGGGAACAGGCAAGAGAGGATATAAAAGCAAAAGCACAAGCGATTACAGCGGAGAATTTCAAGAAAGAAATTTATGTGCGGGGCTTGATTGAAATATCTAATTTTTGCAAAAATGACTGTTACTATTGCGGGATAGGTAGTAGCAACAAAGAGCTAGATAGATATAGGCTAACGAAAGATGAAATTTTATCCTGTTGCCATAGCGGATATTCGCTTGGCTTTCGGACATTTGTATTACAAGGTGGGGAGGATTCATTTTATACGGACGAGCGTATGACGGATATTATTCATACCATTAGAGTCGGATTTCCCGATTGTGCAATTACAATTTCTATGGGGGAAAAGAGCTACGAAACATATTTAAAATATTTTATGGCAGGTGCGAACCGTTATCTTCTTCGTCACGAAACGGCAAATGAAGAGCATTATAGGAAGCTCCACCCCGAAAATCTAAGCCTTTCGAATAGAAAAGAATGCTTATTTCATCTAAAAGAAATAGGCTTTCAAGTAGGAACAGGCTTTATGGTTGGTTCGCCTTATCAAACCTTAGAAAATCTTGCGGAAGATTTATTGTTCCTAAAAGAACTCGAACCGGAAATGGTAGGGATTGGTCCATTTATCCCCCATCATCGTACGAGATTTGCAAATTTGCCACAAAATGAGTTGGAATTGACCTTATTTTTAATCAGCGTGATAAGGCTGATGCTGCCCCATGCCCTCATTCCCGCAACAACGGCAGTGGGTACGCTAGACCCAAAAGGCAGGGAAAGAGCCATACTTGCCGGTGCAAATGTACTGATGCCGAATTTATCCCCGGTTAAGGTCAGAAAGAAATATGAGCTTTACGACAACAAGATTTGTACCCAAGAAGAGGCGGCAGAGTGTAATGTTTGTTTGAAAAACAGAGTACGTGGCATTGGATATGAAATTGTCCAAAATAGGGGCGACCATATTCGTATGCAAAAGGAAATGGGCGAAAGCCGAAAGCAGCATATCAGCGCCTAGAAGAGAAAGAGCGAAAGCCGAAAGCAGCATATCAGTACCTAGAAGAGAAGGAGAAGAAGCGAAAGCTGATGTAACATATGCGGGTCTAAATAGCAATGATACGATACATAGTGCCTATGTGACAAAAGCTTATGCGATGAAAGTTCAAATAATGATGCGATAGATAAAAGATAGCCAAGGGATGAAAAAAATCAAATTCCCTCGGCTATTTTTTCACTTTTCACAATACCATATATATCATATATGAAAAGGAATATTCTTTTTCATTTTTTGCTTGACAACAAGAATAATATAGTATAATATACACACATACATCTTAAACATATTAAACATATGTATTTAGTATGATTAAGTTATGGAAGATTTGAAAACATCAAATGAAAGGGACGAATGTTATGTCTAGGATTGCCAAGAACCTAACCGAATTAATTGGCCATACACCACTTTTAGAACTCCACGGCTTCAGCGAGGGCAACAAAACACGGGTAGTTGCGAAGCTTGAGAGCTTCAACCCGACTTCCTCCGTCAAGGATCGCATTGGTTATGCGTTGATTAAAGCCGCAGAGGAAAAGGGGTGCATTAACAAGGATACAGTGCTCATTGAGCCAACGAGTGGGAACACCGGTATTGCACTTGCATTTGTCGCAGCATCTAAAAAATATAGGCTTATTCTTACAATGCCGGAAACGATGACCGTAGAACGGCGTAATCTGCTTGCGGCACTTGGAGCAGAAATCGTTCTGACGCCTGGGGAGAAAGGAATGAAAGGGGCGATTACAAAAGCGAATGAACTTGCGGCAAGTATGACGAACGCCTATATTCCCGGGCAATTTGTAAACCAGGCGAATCCACAAATCCATCGCTTGACGACGGCAGTTGAGATATGGGATGACACAGATGGCGAGGTCGATTTTTTTGTTGCGGGCGTTGGCACCGGAGGGACGATTACCGGTGTAGGAGAGGTTTTAAAAGCCAGAAAGCCGAGTGTAAAGATTGTCGCAGTGGAACCGGATGGATCGGCTGTGCTATCCGGAGAAAAGAGCGGTGCACATAAGATTCAGGGAATCGGCGCAGGGTTTGTGCCAGATGTTTTAAACCGGGACATTGTTGACGAAGTTGTTCGTGTAAAGAACGAGGATGCATTTAAAGCGGCAAGGGAACTTGCGCGTGAAGAAGGGCTTCTGGTGGGAATATCCTCCGGTGCGGCGGCAGTTGCGGCAAAAGTGATAGCGAACAGGCCGGAAAATGCCGGAAAGCTCATTGTCGTACTTTTACCGGACACAGGAGAGCGCTACCTGTCTACCACGCTCTTTGCGCAGGAATAGGAGAAGGGTTAGGTGAAAAATTATGTCAGATGAAATTACTACGCAGCCCCCTGCGGGCGAACAGGCAAAAATAGAACTCATCAACCTTCGGCAGTCTTATTTTATCCGTAAGCCGGAAAAACGCGGCCTCCATGAATTCGTCGCACTGGAAAATTTTGCACTCTCCATCAAAGCGGGTGAATTTTTGGCAATTGTCGGTCCTTCCGGATGTGGAAAATCAACGCTTTTAGATATCGTTTCCGGTTTGATGAAACCGCGTTCCGGGGAGATTCGAATTGATGGCCGCACGGTAAAGGGACCGGCGCTTGACCGTGGCTTTATCATGCAGGGCTATGCGCTCTTCCCATGGAGGAATGTCATCAAAAATGTTACCTATGGGCTTGAAGTGAAGGGTATACCGCGAAAGGAACGTAAAAAGATTGCTCAAAAGTATATCGACCTTGTTGGGCTAAACGGTTTTGAGGATCGACATCCAAACGAGCTGTCAGGAGGCATGCGCCAGCGTGTTGCCATTGCCCGTGCCCTCGCATACAATCCGGAAGTGTTGCTCCTAGATGAACCATTTGCCGCCGTGGATGCGCAAACAAGAGAGACGCTTCAAGATGAACTGTTGAGAATCTGGGAGAAGACAGAAAAGACGATTATCTTTGTGACACATAGCATAGAAGAAGCTGTTTTGCTTGCAGATCGTATCGTTGTCATGACACCGAACCCCGGCAGCATCAGAAAAATAATAGATGTCAATCTTCCGCGTCCGCGTACAGCGGCGCAAATGCGTACCTCACCTGATTTTAGCTGGCTTACCCACCAAGTTTGGCAACTGCTACAATCGGATGAGGCAGGTCTAGAGGCCTCTACCGACACAGCGCTGCAGAATGTAGAAGAAGTGATAGAGCCTACCACGTTGCTCTAGCCATGGCGAGTACAATCCTTTAAAATCAGGGATGTATTATAGATGTATAAAAATCAAAAGAAAAATGAAAAGGAGATTTGTATGAAAAAATTATTTGTGTTACTGCTATCGTTGGTTTTAGTATTTTCTTTGATTGGATGTGGCAAAACAAATGAAAGCGGCTCAGACGCTGCTAAGGAGGAAACGCCTGCCGCAGAGGAAACACCTGCCACAGAGGAAGAAGCATCAGATGATGGGGAAGAGGCAGAGGAACCTGCTAAGGAGGATCAAGACACCGCTGTGGCGGAGGATGATTTGTTTGTCCTGCGCGCTTTTACACCAACTACGTTTATGGAATTTACAATTGCAGATGAAATGGGCTTTTTCCGTGATGGCGGTATCCAAATTCAATACGTTGGTTCATTGCCTACAGGTATGACGGATTTGCAGTTGATAGAGCAGGGAGAAATTGACGTTTCATACAGCGGGCATCCGTCTGTTGTTGCACAGGCACGTCTTTCGGGCATAAAGGTGAAGATGATTGCACCGGGCATGGTTGATGATGAGAAAAACCCACACGTTACCTACCTTGTTAAAAATGACAGCGAGCTACAGACGCTAGATGATATTGCCGGTCATAAGGTTGGTATTGGCGGAACAGGTGTCTGCACAGATGGTTACCTAAGCTATTACTTAAATTCGAAAGGGCTGGATGCTAGTTCTGTTGAATATGTGAAACTTCCGCAGGGTGGTGCACCGGAGCAAGCCGTTGTTCAAGGCCTTATTGATGTAACTGACTCACACACACCTTACGCAACCCTTGCATTGGCAACAGGAGAGGTTCGTGTCCTTGGCAAAACTTGGGATATTTTTGGAAGCCCGGCAGCCGGTCTTGGCGCACGTTCCCTACCAGAATGGATTATTGACGAGCATCCGGATGTAGCACAAGGCTTTGTGGATGCGATGTATCGGGCACGCCTTTGGAGCAATGCGAATCCGGAAGAGTCTGCAAACCTGATGGCCGCAGTCCTCGGTTTAAAAGAAGGCGAAGTCCTTCCACTGATACAGGATGAAAACAAGAATATTGAGCCATCGTATATCGATCTGTGGTTTGAACTTGCAGAATCAGAAGCAGTTGGATTATGGGAAACAGGTCAAATTACGCCTGAGGAAATTTACACGAATGACTTTGTGCCAAAAGATGCACCTGCATCTGATGCTGATTTGCACTGGGACGGAGAGGTTCATAATACATATTAAAAAGAAAGGCGAAAGGTAGATGTTTCGTATAGAATACGAAAAAGAAGAGCGAAAGGCAGTCGTTTCGTTGTACACCTACTTTAAAGCTATTGTTAAATGCATTGAAACTGGTCAGGGCAACCTTACATTAGATTGACCTGACCAGTTGAATATCAGTTATGAAAGTTGGAAGAGGATGATGAAAAAATTTTTCAAAAGAGCATATAAAATTGTTTACAGCCTGTTGGCAGTGATTATTTTCTTCGCACTCTGGGAAATAGCCGCAAGGTTGGAGCTGTTGGTGAATCCTCTGTTTTTGCCGCCATTTACAAAGGTTGCACAGACGCTGTGGGGGATGGTGATAAGTGGTGAACTGTGGAAGCACCTTGCAGTTAGCCTGCAAAGGTCACTGACCGGCTATGCGGTTGGTGTGGCATTTTCGGTTCCGCTCGGCCTTGCTATCGGCTGGTTTAAGAAATTTGGTGATTTTATAAATCCGTTGCTGCAGACATTCCGCAATACGCCGACCTTGGCGCTTCTTCCTGTGTTTGTTATGTTTTTCGGGATTGGAGAGCTGTCTAAAGTTGCAGTTATATTTTGGGGCGTTTTATGGGGTGTACTGCTTAATACAATCGCCGGCGTGCGAAGTGTAGACCCGCAATTGATTCGGGCGGCCCGCTCAATGGGAACAGGATCCATCCGGCTGTTTGGTACCGTGATTCTCCCTGCATCATTGCCTTATATTTTTACAGGGATGCGTATTTCAGCCACAACATCTATCGTGATCTTAATTGCGGCAGAAATGATTGGCGCAAGCAAAGGCCTTGGCTACCAGTTATATTTCTATCAAATGAATATGAAATTTCCGGAGATGTACTCCTATATTATCGTCATGTCGATCATTGGCGTAGCACTGAATTATATACTTGAGTTCGTTGAGATGCATAGCTTTCGTTGGAGAGATGAGAACAGTGCCCAAAGCAAATAAAAACAGTAAGGAACTGTTCCTTAATAACCTTGACATCTGACTTGGTCTTTTTCCGCCAAACTGCGTTGTCCTCAATCAGCGTAGCTTAGGCTACACCTCATTCGGACGCCTTGCCTGACGAAAAAATCCCTGCGTCATCTTATCAAGTTTATTTCGTCACAGTCCCTAAGTTGATTTAACGATGAATGCATCATGAAAACATCGTTATAAAATTCATTATTTTTTAGGAGGTCAAAACAGATGACTACAATACTTACACCTAAATATTACCTAAACAAGCCGGGCGCATTGCGTGAGGCAGGAGAGACGATCAAAACCATTGCAAAACGAGTCTATATTGTCGGTGGAAAGACTGCATTAAGCGTTTCAAAGGCGTTTGTAGAAGGGTTGGATGCAGCTGGTATCGCATATGATATTTTAGAATATGGCGGCTATCCGACCATTGAGACAGCAGAAGAGGTCGCACGCAATGCAAAAGAAGAGGAAGCAGGAGCAATCGTCGGTATTGGCGGTGGCAGAATTATGGACACGGTTAAGGCGGCAGGGGGCATCGCCGGTCTTCCTGTGATTGCAGTGCCGACAATCGCCGCAACTTGCGCCTCATGGGCGGCTACCTCTATTTTGTATAATGACCAGGGAGAGTTTACCGAACCGCGTGCAAATGAAAACGCACCGATTTTTCTGGTGCTCGATACGGACATTATTGCAAATGCGCCGATTCGATACATTCAGGCAGGTATCTCGGATGCACTTGCACGATGGTATGAAAATGCGCCTCATCTGCGCTATTCAAATAGGTTCTATCTGCGCTGGCAGATAAAGCAGGCGGAGCTTATTCGCGATATCCTTGAAAACGAGGGGCTACGTGTCGTTGCCGATTTAAAGCGTGGCGTATATGACCCGGAAAGCGTTGTAACGGTTCTTGATGCATCGGTACTGTTGACCGGCCTTTTCGTCAGCATACGCAGTACGGATGAACTTTTCTACGGTGGGATTGCACATAATATCTATCATCTGTCATCCCCTTTGCATGAATTGCATGGGGCATTGCATGGCGAGCAGATTGCATTTGCGCTGATCGTATCTGCATTGCTGGAAAAAAAGCCTGAAAAAGAGGTGTTGGATCTGGTCACGCTGTTCCATAAATTTGAGCAGCCGCTGACACTAAAAGAGATTGGGTTAGGAGATGATGCGCCCGAGCGGTTGGATAAGGTACTTCCTACCATTTATGCGGCATCAGAGGAATACCGGAAGCTGATTACACAATTCACGCTAAAAGAGTTGAAATCGACTATTTTTGAGGCAGATACAATTGGTCATGCATTTCAAAATAAAACGCTTTAGAGTAACCGGAAGGGAGAGGTGAACATGAAAAATCGAATCCTAGTAGGTGCGATTGCAATCGTGGCAGGGGCTTTGATTGCAATCGGACCACAATTCTTATTCAAGATATGTGAACAGACACATCACGCAATTACAACTTGCTACTGGACGGCACAAGCAGAAATTGGCGTGGGGGGAGTGATCGCACTCCTTGGCATAGCGTATCTTTTGTTTGGAGATTCTCATGCGCGTGTTGGCCTTAACTTGGCGATAGGCCTGAACAGCGTGTTGGCCTTTTTAATTCCAAACGTGCTCATTGGGGTGTGCGAAATGCCGACAATGGATTGCCGCATTGCTACGTTGCCCGCATTAAACGTAATCAGTATCCTTGCGTTTGCGCTTACGGTAGGCAATACGATCTATCTATGGCGTCTTGTAACGCCTAGAAAGGAGTCGCCCGAGAATGAAACCGCAGACACTGAGCGCATTTAATATTGCGCTTTTCAATATCAGACGGCGGTATTTTCGCGCATTTTGCATGGCGGGGCTTGTAGCCGTGTTGTCTTTTGTCCTAATCGGCGGTACATTGATTGCAGTCAGCCTCTCGCAGGGGATACGCAGTATATCGAACCGCCTTGGAGCTGACGCGCTGTTTGTACCGCTTGGATATGAACAGCACATAGAGGGTGCACTGTTGCGCGGAGAGCCAAGTGCATTTTACTTTGAGGGTGAAATTATCGAAAAGCTGCGTGCGTTTGATGGCATTGAAAAAGCCTCGCCGCAGCTGTTTATTGCATCGTTTGACTCGCCGCACTGCTCAGCCGAAGTGCAGATGATTGGGTATGATGCACAAACCGATTTTGTCATTGCGCCTTGGCTGACACGTGCAGTTTCTGGTGGACCCGGCAAAGGCGAAGTGGTGGTCGGGAGCAGCATCAATGGAGATACAGGGGATGTGCTGCAATTTTTCAGCAGCGATTACACGGTAGTCGGTAAACTGGAAAAAACCGGAATGGGATTTGATACTTCGGTGTTTCTTAATATGGATGTCGCACGGCTTGCGCTACAAGAGTACGTTAGCTATGGTGGCGAAGGTGTTTCCGGAGAGGTGGCGGATGCAGTTTCATCCATTGCAGTGGATGTTAAATCCGGTGTTGATGTTATGGAATTTGCAAAAGAGGCACGCAGAGCATTTCATGATGAGCGTGTGAGTGTCGTACTCCCGCAGACGATGATCGGTAGTTTGTCCGGTAATATGAAATCACTGCTTCTGGTGATTGCTGTTCTTATCGTGTTCTTGTGGGCACTTGCTGTTGCGGTGCTTGCACTTACGTTTACGGGAATTTTAGGGGAGCGCAAGCGCGAATTTGGAATCTACCGCGTACTCGGTGCAACGCGCGGAAAACTCGCGTGGATCATCCTGTCGGAGTCATGCATTTTAAGTTTGCTAGGGGCAGTCGTAGGTGCTGCGCTTTTAGCACTGTTTTTCTTTTCCTTCTCCCCACTGATTAGCCTCACGCTTGACATGCCATATCTTGTGCCTTCAGGGGTAACGCTTTTTCTGCTTTTTTCAGGCGGACTGCTGGTTTCTTTTCTTACGGGGCCAATTGCGTCACTTTTTTCAGCATTGCGAATTGGACATATTGCAACGAATGCTATTATGAGGGAGGGGGAGTGACATGTTGCTAAAGACGATTGCGCTGATGCGCGAATACCAGCGAGGCAAGGTATCGTTTCGCGCAGTAAATGAGGTAGATTTGTCGTTAGATGAAGCTGATTTTGTATGTATCACAGGGCATTCAGGAAGTGGAAAGAGTACCTTGTTAAATCTTATTGCAGGTTTGCTGTCGCCAACATCTGGGAACATCGTTTTTGATGGAAAAGAATTGACAACGGCACACGATCGCGAACTTTCAAGGATCCGCAATACACAAATTGGCTATATTCCGCAAGGGCACAGTATTTTGGGAAATTTTACCGTATTGGACAATGTAAGGCTTCCTTTTTATCTCTATAAACGCGATGGAAATCCAACCGTGCGTGCAAATGAGCTGTTAGAACAGGTTGGTATCGCTCACCTGAAACGGCAATATCCGGCGGAGCTATCCGGGGGTGAATTGCGACGGATTTCGATTGCGCGTGCCTTGATAAACAGCCCACGCATCTTGATCGCCGACGAACCTACGGGTGATCTTGATCCGCAAAACAGCGAGGCGATTATGGAGCTTTTCGCGCGTGTTGCGAAAGAGGGCACCGCAGTTCTTGTTGTCACACATGATGTGGGAAACGTGCGCTTTTGTGACAAACATTACATCATGGAAGCGGGCAAATTACGCAATGCGGTGGAATCGTCTTGATAAGCGATACGATCACAACACATTGATTCTTCCCTTTAAAGCTGATGGAGGAAACAAAGATGTTGCGAGTGCGAAACCAAAAAGGGCTTTGGTGCGCTATTTAATGTCTATCTTTGAGAAGTCAATGAACAAGTCTTCGTATATCCCCACCTTTATCGTATCTGTAAAGTCATAGTGCTGTGGGAAAAAGTTTTCTTTGCCAAAGAGATTCACTGTTATCATCTGGTTGCCATGATCCACAATCCAGTATTCTCGAACCCCTGCCGTTTTGTACAAAGCAGACTTTAAAATATAGTCATGCTCGGAATTGCTAGGGGATACGATTTCGATAATCAAGTCCGGCGCGCCGTTGCAGCCCCTGTTGTCAAGCTTGCTTTTATCGCAAATTACACTTATATCCGGCTCAACGGTTGTTTTGTCGTCTTCGTTCAATTTAACGGCAAATGGGGCAGGGTACACTTCACAGGGTCCGCTGTTTGATTTGATGTAGTCTTGTAATAAATATGACAATTCAATCAATATTTTCTGATGGGTTCTATTTGGGGCGGCTTGGTAGTAGATTTGACCGTCAATTAGTTCTATCCTCACGTCTTCGGGGAATGAATCATAGTCCTCGTTTGTGTAAGTCTTCTTTTCCTGTGCGAATGGCATGATGGCACTTCCTTTCTATTTGTCCTACTGCAATATTGCGATGTGCTAGTTGCACCGGTGCAACGATTGGTCGGCGATGGCGTTGCTATCGCGCAGTATCTTATATATTCGAAGTTCAATGTTTTCATTGGTACTATCCTCGAATGATTTTAAATCTTCATTTATTCCGCTTTTCTCGCCTAGTTCTTTTTGGGACATACCATTTTTGAGTCTAACTTGTTTGATATTTTCGCCAACATGATGTGTTTTCTGGGGAGAAAAAGCCTGTCGCAAATGATCGGATAGGCTATACGATCACATCAAATATCTTCTTCTCTTCAAATTCCACCCATTCGGCTTTCGACTGCCTGTTCATATCCTTTCGAAAGTCAAATGTAACAAGATAGCCGACATTCGCACGTTTACGGTCAAGGTAAGCCGCAAGCTGCCCATAGGCTTGTTCGTGCCTGCTATCGCCGTGCCATATTTTTAGTTCTAAGATGAATTGCTCGTCGGCAAAATCCACAACGATATCCATTCGCCTTAGATCGGTCAATTGGCTTTCTATATGATAGAAGCCTGTTCCGTTTATCAAAGGCTTTAAATAGGTAAGGAACAGTAGTCTGCCGTGCTTTTCTAGAAAAGGGATATCCCTTTCATGGTAAATTTCTTCGTAGTGCTGCACAAATTTTGTTAGGCACAATTGCATGTTGAATCTGTCATTTAAAATAATATCGTAGGGCAGGGTTTGCGATGGCGGTTGCGAATCTGTCGCATTTTTGGAAATAAAATAATTTGTTAATATCAACTCAAAAATCTGATTGTCTATGGCAACTCTGCCACCACGATCCTTTAGTATGCCATACATCGCGCCAAAGCTTATCTTTGGGTTGCCAAGGATATATTCGTATGAAACTCCAACAATCACGATGCTGTATAAGAAATCATAGAATTGCCGGTCATTTTCTAGGATTTTATAAATATTGTCGAATAGTTTGCTATCCTCTTTCATGATGATTCTTACCGCATCCTTCATGCCTTTCATCGTCCAATTTTTATCCAGCTCTTCATCAATTGCCTGACATACCCTTGACACTAAAAATGGATAGCCGCTTGTGTAGCTGTAAATTTCCTGTGCGATTAGGGGAATGTCTATACTAGTGTGGCGGTCGTCCCCATATTGCTTTAGCATGGTCGATATTTCGTTTGGCTGAAAGGACATGTCAACATCAAACTTTACGGCGATGTTCCAAGGCGAGTTAAAGCTGCCTTCCCCTGTACTAAGGGCATGAAGTCCTTGGCTGACAAGCTTTTGCTTGATCGTCTTGATGTCGTTTACACCCGCTAAAACCACGCTGTGAAAGGTAAAGTCTTTGCCTTGTTCCCGCAATAGATACTTCTCCCTAAGCAGCCCCAAAAAACCTAAGAATACTTGATTGTTGCTTGTCTTATCAACCTCGTCTATAAAGAGCACAACTTTTTTACCTTTGCATAAAGTAGAGATATGCTCGTCTAGTTCATCAAAATCAGTAACGGTTTCATCAAACCAATTTTCTGCATAGGCCATGTCTACAGGATGAATACGAAGCGATTTACGGATGGCTCGCATAAACATGCGGCAAAAGCGCCTCGTAGATTCAAAATGTTCCTCTTTGCCCCCTTCAAAGCTGATGGAGGCAACAATGCACTCGCCTATAAGCCGTTGTTCTAAAAGGCTTAATGTTGTCGTTTTTCCATATTGCCTTGCTCGATTTATTGTAAAATAGAACCCTTCCTCTATCAGTGCCTTTATTTTTTCCAATTTCTCGCTCGTATCCACCATATAGTGCTTATTGGGGATACATAACCCCGTGACATTAAACCTCCGCATAAATACACGACCTCGCTTTCTTTAAGAAGTATAGCATATTGCCTTGATAAAACAAAGGAGTAATTGTTTTATGATAAAGAGGGTATTTCAGGCATGTTTTACTGCCTATACAAACGTAAAATATGCCAGTTTTTATACCCCTATCAAATGGCGAAGTTTCCAGGCTAATTCTGTTAATATTGCCTGTAGGCATAGATGCAGCTCCCTTTCATAGAAGGAACATGTATGAAACGATTGATGGCGCTTCTTTGTATCTATATGTATTTGTAAACTGAAAAATTGTCGCCTTCAAAGAAATTGACTGCAACGAGCTGGTTTTTAGGGTCTACAATCCAGTATTCACGGACTCCTGCCACCCGGTACAAGGCTAGCTTCACCACATAGTCATGTTCGGAATTGCTAGGGGAAGTGATTTCTATAATCCAGTCTGGCGCACCGTTGCAGCCCCTGCTGTCAAGCTTGCTTTTATTGCAAATTACGCTTATATCCGGCTCAACGGTTGTTTCGTCTTCGGGGAATGAATCGTAGTTCTCGTTAGTGTACGTCTTCTTTTCCTGTGTTAATGGCATGATGGCACTTCCTTTCTATCCTATGCTCACCTCGAAATAACTATATCATAGTTTCATAAAAAGAGAAATACTCAAATGAGCACTTTTGGCATTGGCACACTCGCAGAAAAGGCAGGCGTACCCATACCTACAGTATGAAACGTCTATCATCGGGGCAATTGTAAGCCGGATGCTGGGACGTCTGGCAAAAGACTATCCGAGATTGCCCATCTGTATCCGGAGAGATAATCTATATGTCGCACAGTACATCATAGGTTTCCCGGAGGAAAAAGTCGCCATCGAGTTCACAAAAGAACGCATAAAGGGTCACCGAAATAATGGAAACGCAAAGACTGCCGACAAGCTTGCGGCAGCCGGTAGTGTCAAAGCCCATTTTGTGCAGATAGCTTTGGACGATGGTGGCACCGAGTGCTTTGCAGCGAATTTTGCAGAAGATGAGTTTGCTGTGGCAGACATCAAGTATCTGTATCATTTACGGTGGGAAATTGAGACTGCCTTTGACCTTTTGAAAAACAGGCTACATATCGAAAATTTTACCGGGACAAAGCCGATCATCATAGAGCAGGATATTTATGCAGCTGTATATTTAAGCAATATCATATAGGATATGTGTATGAATATGCGTAGAAATATGCGTAGAAATATGCTTTGTTTTGTGTATGCATTTTTATAAACATATTCATTTCGTATGGGTGAATTTTAGAATAGTTCGAGTTGACTTCTAGCCAGCTACAAATAATGATATGGTATGAATAAAGGAAATAATGAATAATTTAAGACATATAATGGAATGTCAGTTAAATAGAAAATGAAAATAAAAAAGATTATTAGACAAAATATGACAAATAATAGCAAAATAGAATGAGTTAGCCTTGAATAACTAGGGGGGTGTGTTAAACTCATCTATAGGGGATTTTATGGAATACAAGGATAAAATACTTTACTAAATGCAACAGACTGACAAAATAAGCTAGGACAGTGTAAGAAACACGGTTATTATTATGGCTAACAACATGCGGAAGAGGGGTAGACTTTATGTTTAAGGGAAAAGATTTTTTGAAAATCAGGAAAAAGGCATTGGCGTTTCTGATGGCGATGGTTATGGTGGCATCAATGGAATTGCCGTTTGAACCAACAATAGTGGCAGAGGCCGCGGAATCGACAGGCTGCGGTAGCAATGGGAAATTCCTTGCACCGATTGACGAAGCGGATCCGAAAGCCATAGAGATATCCAATGCCGTGGAACTGGCGAAAATTGGCATGGATGAAAGCTATCCGCTTGATGGCTCCTATGCGTTGGGTACAGATATTGATTTGAGTGGCAAGGAATGGAAGCCGATTGGAATGGATGAGTCATCAGCGTTTACTGGCTTTTTTGATGGTCAAGGGCATGTGATAAAAGGTATGACGATTACTGGCAACGTACGATATGCAGGCTTGTTTGGATATGTGAGAGATGCAACAGTGAAAAATGTTGGAATGGAAGATGGATACATAGATGTTTCTAACACCGATGCCGGTGCTTTTGCGGGGGGAATAGCAGGCTTCAACGTTAGTAACAGTGGCGCTGATAGCCTTAGCTATAGCAACTGCTACAACATGGGAGGAGTTGCTGCCACCGTCACCGCCACCACCCCCTACATCGGCATCACCCTTGGCAATGCCGATGCCGAGGGGATAACAGGCTATAGCAACGGCGGTAGCTATAGCAACTGCTACAACATGGGAGGAGTTGCTGCTACCGGTGTCAGTGCCGGTGTCTATGCCAATGCCGGAGGGATAACAGGCACTAACTTTAGCTTTAGCTCTAGCTCTAGCCCTAGCTGTAGCAACTGCTACAACATGGGAGAAATTGTTGCCACCGCCACTTCTAGCAGTGCCCGTGCGGGGGGGTAGTAGGCGTGAACGCGGGTAGCTGTAGCAACTGCTACAACATGGAAGGAGTTGTTGCCACCGCTACCTCTGGCAGTGCCTATGCGGGGGGAATAGCAGGTTGTGGTTGGAACGATGGCGGTAGCTATAGCAACTGCTACAACATGGGAGAAGTTGCTACCACCGGTGCCGATGCCTATGTGGGGGGATAGCAGGCTATGACTCTAGATCTAGTTACAGCTGTGTGGTATTGTGTGCGAATATTACTGCTAAATATAGTTCAATTATTGCTCCTGATGGCGAAAAATCAAACAACCTTTCGCGCAATGATATTGTTGGGATTACCAAAGCGGATTCCTCCGTCACGCAAATGCCGCTTGACGAGTTCTACAAGCAGTCTACCTACGAAGCTATCGGCTGGGACTTTAACACAGTCTGGGAAATGCCGGAGGATGGCGGATTCCCGATCCTTCAAGGGCTGAATAATCAGGGTGGAGGAAGCGACGATGGTTCCAATGATGAAGATGATGAAAAGAGTGCCATTATAGTTATTCCCGGAATAACTGGTAGCGAACTGGAAGATGAAGATGAGCTGATATGGCTTGGATTTGTGGAAGGCCATTTAAAAAAATTGGAATTGGACGATAAAGGGGATTCAATAAATAAAAATATCAAAGTGAGTGACAACTATGGACCGGTAGATACATACAAACATCTAGTGACCCGATTAGAAAGCGCATATGGCAGTGAACGCGATGTCTATTTTTTCCCATATGATTGGCGAGTGGATAATGTCGATACTGCAAAAAAATTAGAGGACTTCATTAAAGAAAAGCTGGAAAATTCAAAAGTTTCAAAAGTTGATATTGTTGCCCATAGTATGGGCGGGCTTGTAGCATCGCGTTACATAGCAAATGGGAATGGCGATAAAATCCGAAAATTCATTTCATTGGGAACGCCATACTTAGGTTCCCCAAAGGTGCCCTACGTTCTTGCAACAGGGCATTTGCTTGAAATAGGAACGATAGATTTTTTTTCTGCATCTGTTCCTATTTCAATAGCACCAGGATCAATAAAAAAACTGACACCACATATGACTACCGCTTATCAACTTTTGCCATATAATAGCCCACATCCGTATATTGCTGTTGATAGTGGGAAGAAAGAAGGGTTTAGGTCAATATTTTATGAGCAGTCAGATGGCGCTTCATATATAAAAGACAATATGCTGCTGACTACTTTTAGCGGTGAAAAAGTAGAGTCCGGGGTGAAAGGATATTTCTTAAACAATGCCAAAAATTTTATGGATGGAATTCATTCTGATGGTGTTCCAGCCATTAAGAAGGTCGATTACCATGTAATCATAGGTGTTGGAGAGCGTACAATAAAAGTTACGGGTATGGATAAAAAAGGAGAGGATGTCCTGAATTTATGGTTCGAGGATGGGGATGGGACGGTTCCCGTTTGGAGTGCCAATATTAATGATAGCGTTGTTATGGTGGACAAGTTTAAAGAAAATCACACAGGCCTTGTCAAAAATGATGAAGTTATCGACCATGTGATTGACATACTTGATGGTAACCAAGATTTGAAGGATATCCCTAACTATGGTGCCCCCTATACGGTTATCCGCATTGCCTGCCCTGTGGATGCAGAAGTTACACGTAATGGTGAAACTTTGGCAAGTGCCCCACAAATCCGCAATACGGAAACTAGCTTCGGGGAGCTTTACTTGGTTGGGCACGACGAGGAGATAAAAATATTTGCATTGGATGCTTATGATGATTTTGATGTAGAAATATCTGGAACCGACACTGGTACAATGGATTATTCCATACAATTTTTTGATGCAAATAATGAACTGGTTGAGGAAAGGGTTTTTGAGAATGTCCCAATAACTGACAGTACAAGCATCAAAACGGATACAAACCAGGATGGGGATACAATTTTGTCTGTGGACACAGATGGCAATGGTACGGTTGATTATACCCTTGAAAGCGGAGACAATAGTACTAAAAACAGTAATCCAAGTATAGAAACGGATATTCTCTCCATTGCACAACCAAGCAATGCAGTAATCAGCAGTAATGGCGACATCACTGCATCAGTTGCCAATACAGTCACAACACAAGCGATAGACGTGACGGTCAGTCCTGGTGCAAGCTGGAAGCTCTACAACGATGCTGCAGCTACAGGCGAAATTTCTTCCAAGCAGCTGACGTTATCTGTTGGCGAGAACAAAGCCTATATAAAGGTGACTGCAGAGGATGGAACTACGAGCAAAACCTATAATATCATTGTAAATAGGGCAGAAGCATCTTCTGCTCCGGAAGAAAAAGACCAATCAAAAGCGACCTCTCTAAACGCTGCTAAAACAAAGACAACCTATACGGTAGGGGATATGTTGGGAATAACTGACTTGACAGTAACGGCTACCTATACAGATAGCACATCAAAGACGGTAACAGGCTACACCACAAATGCAGCCGCCATAGATATGGGCACAGCAGGGAAGAAAACACTATCCATAACCTATACGGAAAATGGCGTTGCAGTAGAAACAGCGGTGAATATACAGGTAAATGCAAAGAATAAGCCGGAGGCAGCAAAAACCTACACCATAATATTTGATGCAAACGGCGGGACAGCCCCAAGCAAATCGAAGATAACCATAACGCAAGACTCAGCCATAGGAACCCTGCCGGGCACGGGCCGAAGTGGCTATACATTCAAAGGCTGGTATACAGCGAGGACCGGTGGAAGCAAAGTGGAAAATACTACAAAGCCAACAGCGAGCCAGATACTCTATGCCCAGTGGGGAAAAGTGGAAGGACAAGAAAAAACCTACACCGTAAAATTCAATGCAAATGGGGGGAAGAAGTTAAGCATCTCCAAACGGAATGTGGAGGGCAATAAAAGAATAGGGAAGACTCCAACCGTACAGAAAAAAGGATACGTCCTCAAAGGCTGGTATACCAAGAAATCTGGTGGAAGCAGGATAAATTCCAAAACTAAGATAACCAAAAACCAGACGCTCTATGCCCGGTGGAGCAAGGTGGCAAAGCCCAAAAAGGCAAAAGCACCGACCTTAAAGAACAGCAAAAGCAAGCAGCTTTTCGTAAGCTATAAAAAGACAAGCGGAGCAAAAGGCTATGAAATCGTCTACTCCACAAGCAAGAAATTTACCAAGTCCACAACGAAAAAAACAACCTCTACAACCTTAAAGAAGACGATCAAGAAACTGAAAAAGGGAAAAACCTACTATGTTAAAATTCGTGCATATAAAGTGGATTCTGCGAGAAATAAGGTATATGGAAGCTACAGCAAGGTAAAGAGCGTGGAGATAAAGAAATAAAGAAAAGTCTACATGCTTGCAAGAATGAAAAAGCAAATTATTTTAAACGAGGAATGAAGAGACAAGAAAAGGAGAGAAAAGATAAGAAAAGGAGAAATTTCTTGCTATATTTTTTGTGATCAGATACGATAATGAGAAGGAAGGTAGACATACCAAAACAAATAAGGGGTTGAGCCTGTGGCTCGATCCCTTATTTTAAGTAGAAAATGGCTCACTGAATATCAAAACAAGTGCACGGCTCATTGAATGTCAAAAACAAGTGCATGGCTTAGACAGCACATTCATACGGCCAAATCGCTATAAAAACAAATAAATATTTTTTACATATAATTTCAACACATTTGCTCGCTATACTGACTACATCAAAGGAAGCACCAAGTGTTCACGAAGTGTCTGGGTGCGCTTTCACACTAGGCTCGAAAGTGCCTTGCCAGTGCTCAATGCGAGGAGGTTTAAGTCCAACGATGTCGATAGAATCTGGGTTAAAAACAAAAAAGATACGTATATTGGGCATGACTTGTATAAGTTGCCAAAATAAAATTGAAAAAAAGCTACGAAACACTGCAGGTATTCAAAAGGTGGAAGTAAGCTACAAGGAAGAAACGGCAATTGTTACGTACGATACGGACATTCTTACCTTAAGGGACATTGAGGCAATTATAAAACGGTTGGACTATGATGTGTTTTCTGGAGGGAAAAAGCCTGTCGCGAATGAAAGTGCCGTTGGCATACTGGTGATACTTCTTTGTGCCTATTTGCTTTTGCGGCAATTTGGCGTGTTAAATTTTTTTAACCTTTTCCCTACGGCAAAGGAGGGTATGGGTTACGGAATGCTATTTCTGATCGGTCTGCTTACATCTGTTCATTGTGTGGCGATGTGTGGTGGCATCAATCTGTCGCAATGCATACCACAAGAGGGCGACACGAAAAAAAATAGCCGTTTGGGAGTCACGCGTGCAAGCTTTTTATATAACTTTGGACGGGTAATTTCCTATACGCTCATCGGTGGAATTGTTGGTGCACTCGGGTCTGTCATTCGCTTTTCCGGAGCTTTAACGGGGGTTGTCCAACTCATTGCGGGTGCATTTATGATCATTATGGGGATGAACATGCTTGGTATTTTCCCGGCATTAAGAAAATTTAATCCACGGATGCCCCGTATTTTTTCCCAAAAAGTCGAAGCAGAGAAGGGAAAAAGCAAAAGTCCGTTTTATGTAGGGCTGCTAAACGGCCTCATGCCTTGTGGCCCATTGCAGGCAATGCAGATTTATGCGCTTTCAACTGGAAGCATAGTAGGAGGTGCGCTATCCATGCTGTTATTTTCCCTTGGCACCGTACCGCTGATGTTTGGCCTTGGCGCATTAAGTTCGCTGTTGAGCAAGAAATTTACACACAAAGTCATGACGTTTGGAGCAGGTTTGGTTGTAGTTCTCGGCCTTTTCATGTTTTCAAATGGTTGGAGCCTGTCGGGAATTTCTGCCTCTCTGAATCTTAGCTCTCTGATTTCGGGTATGGGAGGAGGCTCTTCGGAAAATGATGTGGCCTATACAGACGAAATTGTGATGGAAAATGGCGTTCAAGTAGTAAATAGCAGCATTGCCTCCGGTCGCTATCCACCCATAACGGTTGTTGCCGGCAGTCCGGTAAAATGGATCATAGATGCACCGGAGGGAAGTATCAACGGCTGTAACAACAAGTTGCTTATTCCGGCATATGGTGTTGAACATAAATTCGAGACAGGAGAAAATGTGATTGAATTTACACCGACAGAAACAGGGAAAATTCCTTATAGCTGTTGGATGGGTATGATTCGTAGCTCAATTACAGTGGTAGAGCCAAAGAACGGAGCTTAAAGGTTTAAAAGGCAGTTGTTGCCAAGAATGGATGAAAAGGTGTCAAACTAGGAGCGTGCCGCAACACGCAGAGAGGAGTATCAAATGAGCATTTTACTAAGTCATTGGCATTGTATCCTTCCCGCCGCAGTGCTTATAATTGCCATGATTCTTATGAACGGCAAGTCAAAAGACAAAGATAAAGACGACAAAGAAACGATTACACACCACTCAAATACGGATGAGGTTTAAAGTGGGAAAGAAGTAGGATAGAGCGATTACACACCACTCAAATACGGATAAAGTTTAAAGTGGTGAAGAAGTAGAATGGAGCGACTACAAAATTTTTAAAGAGGTGAAACTTATGTCACAGAATAATAGCAATAAGAGCAACAATGGCAATAAAAATACTGATAAAAATAGCAATAACAAGAAAAATAAGGAAGGAAATAAAGCATGGATACCGGTGGCTGCAATCGTGGCTATCGCAGTGGTCATCGTTCTAGCGATAGGCATAGCCCAAAGCATAGGTGGGAATGATAACGATAATACGATCGCTAAGGATGGTACTGGAAATGAGGAACCTGCCACATCCGCTGCAGTGGATCAAGATCTGGTGATACCCATCAGCGATATTTCCGAAGCGGTCAACTTTTATCCGGTGGAAATCGCCGGAACGAAGTTGGAGGTCTTAGCAGTCAAGGCTGCGGATGGATCCATCCGCACAGCATTTAACACCTGTCAAGTGTGCTATGACAGTGGACGCGGCTATTATAAGCAGGATGGCAATGTTTTGGTATGCCAAAACTGTGGGAACCGTTTTGGTATGGAACAAGTCGAGGTAGTATCCGGTGGCTGCAATCCAGTACCTATCTTCCCGGAAAATAAAACGGTGGATACTGCGAATATCACAATTTCCAAAGACTATTTAACAAGTGCCAAAGACATTTTCGCAAACTGGAAAGCTGAATAAAATAAGAATCTACAGTGCCAAGAATAACAAGAAAGAGGTGAATCCGACGATGGATAGTCAAATATTAAGTATTAGGGGTATGACCTGTGCAGCTTGTGCACAGCGTATAGAAAAAACAGTTCGTAAGCTGTCCGGCATAGGGCAGGCTTCGGTAAATTTGGCAAGTGAAAAATTATTCGTGGAATATGATGCCGGTGAATTGCCACTTGCAACCATTAAAGCAACTGTAGCCAAAATCGGCTATGAAGTGGTGGAAAAGCCAGATAATGCAACGATTACAATACCGATTGGTGGAATGACCTGTGCGGCATGTGCACAGCGTATAGAAAAAGTGATCCGTAAACTTCCAGGCATAGCGAGCGTATCGGTGAATTTTGCGACGGAAAAAGCTACCGTTGCATATGAACCACAAGAAGTGCGTTTGTCCGCAATAAAAGGTGCAATTGAAAAAATCGGATACGAAGTATTGGAAATTTCAAAGACAGATGCGGTGGATGAAGACCGTGCGCGAAAGCAAAAAGAAGTAAAAACATTATGGACGAAATTTATCGTGTCAGCAATATTCTCACTTCCGCTTTTATACATTGCGATGGCTCCAATGATCACTTGGGCACAGCTTCCATTTCCAAATGCGCTTGACCCAATGAATTTTCCGCTGATTTATGCATTGCTTGAATTTTTACTGGTGATTCCGGTTGTCGGTGTCGGATATAAATTCTACACGATTGGCTATAAGGCGTTGATTCAGCGAAGTCCAAATATGGACTCGTTAATCGCCATCGGAACGACTGCGGCCGTACTCTATAGCACGTGGAACGTTGGGCAGATAGCAAGCGGAAACTTTGCTGCGGTAGAGTCGCTGTACTTTGAATCGGCGGGCGTTATCATTACGCTTATCCTGCTTGGGAAATCGCTTGAGGCTGTTTCAAAAGGGAAAACAAGTGAAGCCATCAAGAAATTAATGGGGCTTGCGCCTAAGACAGCAATTATTCTGGAATATGATGGAAGCGAAGACACGATTGGGACGGAAAAAGAAATTCCAATTGATGAAGTGGAAATTGGCGATATCATCGTTGTAAAACCTGGATCGAAAATTCCGGTTGACGGTACGATCGTAAATGGGCATACTTCTATTGATGAATCCATGCTGACTGGCGAGAGTATGCCGGTAGACAAAAAAGCCGGCGATGTCGTATATGCCGCATCCTTAAACACCACAGGGTCCGTGCAATTTCGTGCAGATAAAATTGGTGGGGATACAGCACTTGCACAAATTATTAAACTGGTGGAAGATGCTCAAGGTTCGAAAGCCCCGATTGCACAGATGGCAGATATCGTATCCGGCTACTTCGTTCCAATTGTATTTTTGATTGCAGTCGTTTCTGGTATCGCATGGTATATTGGCACACGGGATGTGGAATTCTCACTGACCATCTTCATTGCGGTACTCGTTATCGCTTGCCCATGCGCATTAGGCCTTGCAACTCCGACAGCCATCATGGTTGCTACCGGAAAAGGCGCTGAAAACGGTATTTTGATTAAAGGTGGCGAAGCACTGGAAACGGCACATAAAATCAATACGATTGTATTTGACAAGACCGGTACGATTACCGAGGGAAAACCAACCGTGACGGATGTGGTTACAGTTTCCGGCATACAAAAAGATATGCTGCTTAAGCTGGCGGCATCTGCCGAAAAAGCGTCAGAGCATCCGCTGGGGCAAGCAATTGTAAACGGTGTTGACAAGATGAATATAGAGCTTTTGCCGACCCAGCGTTTTGATTCGATTACCGGACGTGGCATAGAAGCGGACATAGAAGCAGACATAGAGATGCAGCGTATGACAGGTATCGAACCGGCTATAAACACGCAGGGCACAGCAGGTCTTAAAACAGGAATTATAACCATTCTTGCGGGCAATCGAAAGCTTATGGAAGAACGAAAAATTTCGCTATCTGCATTAGAACAAGAAAGCGACAATCTAGCAGGCGAGGGAAAAACGCCGATGTATATTGCATTTAATGGACAGCTTGCCGGTATCGTTGCGGTAGCCGATGTTGTAAAAGCCAGCAGTAAAGCGGCGATTGAAAGCCTACACAAGATGGGGATTGAGGTGGCAATGATTACAGGTGACAACAAGAAAACAGCTGCGGCCATTGCAAAACAGGTCGGCATCGACAGGGTACTTGCCGAGGTGCTGCCCCAGGATAAGTCAAATGAGGTTAAGGAACTGCAAAACGAAGGTAAAAAAGTGGCGATGGTTGGTGATGGAATCAATGATGCACCCGCATTAGTACAAGCGGATATCGGCATTGCGATTGGTTCCGGAACAGATGTAGCCATGGAATCGGCGGATATTGTACTTATGCGAAGCGATTTAAAAGATGTGCCGACTGCAGTTTATTTAAGTAAAAGAACCATTCGTAACATCAAACAGAATTTATTTTGGGCATTTGGCTATAATGTCATTGGCATCCCGATTGCAGCGGGCGTCCTCTACCTACTTGGCGGTCCTTTGCTAAATCCAATCTTTGCGGCTGCTGCAATGAGTTTAAGTTCGGTATCCGTATTAACAAATGCGCTGCGTTTAAAACGTTTTAAGGCTGTACAATAAGAAAAAAAAATGTATAATAAGAAGGGAAGGATGTATAAATTAAGAGGTAGCTCTTCCGCTATCGATCTTGTGATAACGAAAGAGCTACAGATGAGAAAGGAAAATTGCATATGGAAAGTATGGACGAACAAGTGCGCCGCAGTCGGAAAAGGAGGAGTTTTTTTGTGTACCACAGCAAGCAGGCGGCCAGAAAAAGGATTCAAAAAATGATGTTGGTTTTCATAGGGGCAATCGCAATGTTTTCTTTATCGGCATGTTCTTTTAGCCCATTCGATGCAGTAGCGAAAGATTCCACCACTACATTTAAAGAGGTATTAGAGCTCATTTCCGATCGTGTGGAATATGAAGAAGAAGATGCCGGGTGGGTGCTAACTGCGCCGGATGACTCCGTAAGATTTGTCTGGAGCGAGGATTACAGCAAAACCCCGCTCTATGACATTATGTTTGAGCTTAACACACGATCGTTTCTGGACGCCGGTTTAGTGATAAGTAAAATGCCTAGAGGCTATGTGTTTTACGAAAATAAGCTCATGATTGGAAAGAAGCTTGGTAGCGACGAATTAAAATATAGTGGTGAAATCACTCCGCTTGACGCATACGAACAGATTGTGAAACATCATCGACATGTGATTGGATACCATACAGCTTTAGACCACTATAATGTCGATCTTGGCAATGGGAACTTCTTTGAATGGGCAAAAGATTTTTCAATAAATACAGAAACAAAAGAAAATCAAGACCAAGATATTGTCTTTGTCTTAAATCCAGAGCCATTTATTGAAGCGGGCGTTGACCCCCAAAAAGTGGAAGGCTGGACCTATATGACAGTAACCGTAGATGTCGATGGCAAGCCAACGGAAGTCTATAAATTCTTAAAACCTTTTGATTTGCAGTAGTAGCTGATCAAAAAAATGAAAAAAACAAATAGATAGGAGTACAAAAAATGGAAAAAACAGTATTAAAGGTGGACGGAATGTCCTGTGAACATTGTGTAAAGGCAATTACAAAAGCGGTAGGCGCATTGTCCGGCGTTGATCAGGTAACGGTTGATTTAGATGCAAAAACCGTAGCGGTTTCATACGACCCGAAGAAGAGTACCCTTGATGCCATAAAGGTGGAAATTGACGACCAAGGTTATGATGTAGTCGCTTAAAAACACAGAAATCAACACAAGGGGATTGTTGCACAATGCGAGTGTATCGTTTGCATTGCATTTTGCAACAGCCCCTTTTTTATCAATTTAAAATGTGGACAAGGAAGGGAAAAGTTCTATGAACGGAAAAAATAAAAATATTCTGGCGATAGACGATGAACCCAAAATTTTAGAAGTCCTATCTTCTTTTTTGGAAAGCCGGGGATTTAGAGTATTTTCAGCAGCAGGCGGACGAGATGCACTCGAGATATTTGAAAGGGAAAATATATCTTTGATTCTTTTAGACTTGATGCTTCCTGATATTTCCGGTGAGGAAATCTGTCGGACCATCCGTAAAAAATCACGTGTGCCTATTATCATGTTAACAGCGAAAGTAGAGGAAAAAAGTCTACTGGAGGGCCTTTCTATCGGGGCAGATGACTATATTACAAAGCCATTTAGCCTAAAAGAACTGCATGCACGTGTGGAAACGCTTTTACGGCGAACAAGCGATGAACTTGTTCCGCTGGCTGTTAAAAACTCGTTTCGGGATGGCGACCTTGTTGTTGATTTTGAAAAAAACATATTCAAGAAAAGCCAGGTGCAAGTCAGCCTTACACAAAGTGAGCAGAGAATACTTGCGGCACTCATCAAATATCCCGGCAAAGTTTTCACACGTGCAGAATTGATTGAAATCGCCCTTGGTAGTGAATTTGACGGATACGACCGCGCGATTGACAATCATATTAAGAATCTGCGTCAAAAAATAGAAGATGATTCCAAAAACCCTATTTATATCATGACAATACATGGCCTTGGGTATAAATTCGGGGGTGCGTAACGTGAGGAGCCTAAGAACACAGCTTTCACTAGCTATTATGTTTGTAGTCCTAATAACCGTTGCGCTGATCAGTTTTTTATCCAATCGGTTAATCAATAAACAGTTTGCAGACTACATCGTGGATCAGCAAAAGGTAAAGATGGACAATCTTGTTGAAAATATTAGTCAACAGTATCATATGGAAATAAAAGAATGGAGCGTTGATTCTATCCATGCCCTTGGCATGTATTCCATGTATGAGGGCTACCTCATCAAAGTAGTGGATGATGAGGGCAAAAATGTTTGGGATACCGAGCATCATGACATGGAATCTTGTGCGCAGATTATGCAAGAGATATCACAGCGAATGAAAGCACATGGGGCTGTAGGTGAATTTGTATCACATGAATATGAGTTGACCCAGCATGGGCAAACGGTCGGTTCCGTTTCGATTCGGTATTTCGGACCCTATTTTTTGAGTGAAAGCGATTTTCTGTTTTTAGATTCTTTGAATCTGGTGTTGCTTATTATTGGAGGAGCTGCCCTTTTGTGCTCCTTTGCAACAGGCTGGATATTGGCAAAACGGATTGCCCGTCCGATTAAAAAAACGGCGGATATCGCAAAACAGATTGCGGACGGCAATTACGATATCCAATTTGAGGGGAAAACAAAAACAAGGGAACTCTATAATCTTGTATCAGCCATTAACCACCTTGCAGATGCACTTGCAAAGCAGGAAAACCTTAGGCGGCAGCTTACAGCTGATGTTGCCCATGAATTGCGCACACCGCTTACAACCCTAGGATCGCACCTTGAGGCTATGATTGAGAAAGTATGGGAACCGACGCCCGAGCGGCTTACAAGCTGCCATGAGGAGATTCTTCGGCTTGGGAACATGGTAGTGGATTTAGAGAACCTAGAGCGTACGGAAAGCGATAATTTGAAATTGAATACACAATCGCTGGATTTGCTTTCGCTGGCACAAAGCGTATGTGGCAATTTTTATGGTGCACTTAAAAATAAAAACCTGTCGCTTAGTATCAAGGGTGACCCCTCGATACTATCCGTAGATAAGGACAGAATCAGTGGGGTCATTACAAATCTAATGTCGAATGCGATAAAATATACACCAAATGGTGGAAACATTTGTATTTCCATACAGGATTTTACCCATAAAAGCGTGTTTATAATAGAAGATGATGGAATTGGTATCGCCAAAGACGAACAGCCACTCATATTTGAACGGTTTTATCGTGCCGAAAAATCACGAAATCGGGATACCGGTGGTGCAGGAATCGGACTAGCTATCGTAAAATCTGTTGTCAATGCCCATGATGGAACGGTAAAGGTGCAAAGTGAACCAGAGGCCGGGAGCAAGTTTACGGTGACGTTGCCAAAACGATAGAATAAATGAATGGAAACTACGTTGTATCCCCCCTAGTAATGGGAAGGTGCTTTGCGGAGCAAAATCCTAGAGATTTAGGCGTCTGGCGAGAGCTTAAAGTGCGCCACCGTACTTGCAAGAATGGTGGCTTGATCACTCATTTCAAGGCTGAGCGCCGCAGATTCCTGCGAGGTGGCACTGTTGGCCTGTACAACCTGCATAATCTGCTCTATATCCTTGTTAATCTCTGTGATCGCATTTTCCTGCCTACGCGAGGCGGTGTGGATTTCTTCGATTTTACCATAGGTCTGGTCGGAATAGGTGGCGGCGGCATGCATGCTTTCCCCGGTTTTTGTGACAATGATATTCCCCTCGTCCACGCGTTTGGCACTATTGGAAATCAAACTGGCGGTTTCCTTGGCGGCGTCGGCAGATTTAGAGGCGAGCTTTCTTACTTCATTTGCCACTACGGCAAAGCCGTTGCCGTGTTGGCCTGCCCTTGCGGCTTCTACCGCTGCGTTTAGTGCTAAAATATTAGTCTGGAAAGCAATATCATCGATCACCTTAATCACTTTGGCAATACCGGTAGAAGATTCTGAAATGCCGTCCATTGCTTTTTGCATCTGTTGCATATTCTGTGTGCTCTCGTTCATCAGCTGGCCTACTTCTTTCACGTTTTCCAGTGCATCCTGTGCGCTTCTTGCATTCTCCTTCGTCTGATCAAGCACGGAGGAAATGGAATCAGAAAGTCGATCGATGTTCGTGGTCTGTTCTGTGGAACCCTCTGCCAGTGTCTGTGCACCAAGTGAAACCTGACTGGAAATATCGGCCACACGTGTGGAAGTATTGTTAATCTCTCGAAATGCATGGTTGTTGCTGGCAAGCATTGTTTGTAGGCTGTTTCCCACAGAATCGTTTTCGGATCGTGGCGTATACGTTAAGGAGAGGTCGCCGTCCGCGATATGTTCAATCACAACTGATTGTGCGACCATCGTTTCGGACAAATTTTTGATGCTTTGCTGTAGCGTGCCGATTTCATCATTACGTGTAACAAGCGTAGCAGAACCCTGTGTAGTATCCCCAAGCGAAAGTATATGAATTTGATCCGCCACCTTTCGGATGGGGCTTACGATATTTTCAAGGCTTCTGGAAAGAATTAAAATCCCTATCACCGTAATGGCAAGGCTGGTGCCAAACAAAACCAATATGCCGATACGTTCCCGCGCATAAACGCTTGCAATAATGGTATCGGTATCTTCATAATAATTGCCCGTACTGATATACCAGCCGTAGGGTTCGAATTCTAGCGTGTAGCCTCTTTTTTTGTAGGAGCCGTCTTCATCACCCGGTTTACCAAAATAAAAATCTGAAAAACCACCGCCACTATCTCCAAGTTTGATAAAATTTTGAATATAATAGGTACCCTCTTTATCCTGTGCATCATAGCGCATAGCACCTTCGTTGTTGGGGTTATAATGGACAACGCATAGCCCATCCGCCATATCGGCCCAAAAATAGCCATCGTCTACTTTCCCAATACTGCTACTGTACCGCGTATCCCTGACAATTTTCTTCGCATTTTCCATCGCGGCCTCTTCCGAAATCTCATTGTCCAGAAACTGCTGATAATTGGTCTGTAAAGAGCTGACAAGCGTTTGTGTTGCAATTTTGATATTACTGTCAAAATTGTTTTTCGTTGAAGAAATAATCTGTGCATAGGCATTATGTAGGTTAAACAAGGCAATGGCAGATAAAATGAAAATAATTGCGATAAGCAAAATCCCGATAGATAAGAGCATCTTGCCTTTTAAGCTGGAATTGATATCCTTTAAGTTAAATTTCGCATGTTTTAGATTGGATTTGCTCTGTGCTTTTTTCCCCATGGTAGTGGATCCTTTTCTAGTGTGTGACATAACATATGCTCCTTTAGAGTGGTGCGTGAAATGAATGGGTTTTATGGTAAACGGTATCATCTGCCTCTTCTACACGGTGCGTGGAGTGAAGGGGCTTTCATATGTAAACGGTATTAGTTGCCTCCTTTGCATGGTGCATAGTGGGTAAAATGATATTTGCTTTTTTCTTTCTGTAATTGAGTTGCTAATCAGAATAGCACAATATTTGACGATTGTCAAGAGCTTGAAACTTGAGTTATGGAAAGTTAGTTTTGAGTGAATTGCCCTGAAACTGTTCAAACATTACGCGATGCTAATTTTCATGAAATGGTCGTGAGCCAATCTATTGTTTTTTAAATGCGATCAGATAAAGAACAGCCAGTGCCCATAGTGCCATGACCAAATGACTTACTAAGGTACCCCATAAATAAGCCTTGATGCCAAAGGCGGGTATGATAAAAACAACAAAAAAGATGCGGATCATTGATCCAATCATATTCATCATAAATGTTATGCTTGTTTTCCCTAATCCATTTAGGATACTGCTTAAGGTAGTAGTCAAATACAAAAAAGGGCAAATCCATCCGAGTATCATAATTAATGTTCCAGCCAGTTCATTGGCAAACACAACGATTCCAATCCATTTTCCGGCTAGCAGAAAGAAAAATGTGCAGGACAATCCAAGTATCGTGCAGTAGAAAAAAGTTTTCTTTACGGTATTTTGTATGTAGCTTCGATCGCCTTTTGCCTGTGCCCAGGAAACAGCGGGCAACAACATGACGGATACGGAATTTGTAACGGCGGAGGGGAACAATATCATGGGCAAAGCCATACCGGTTAGAACCCCATACACGCTTAATGCAGTGGAATGGCTATAGCCGAACTCCCGTAATTTGCCGGGAATCATAATGGCTTCTGAACTTTGTAAAAGATTTAGCAAGATTCGATTTGCGGACAGTGGCAGGGAAAGTGTAAGGATACGCCTGATACAGTGCAGCTGATTTTTACAACGGTTTCTTACTTTGAAAGAATAGGTACTTGCCACAGAATTGATACAAAATAGCACGGAAACAAATTCACCAATCACAATGCCCCAGACAGCCATATTTACACTGACGCCCTTGCCCTGTTCTGCACTAATCCGGTAAATCAAATAGATACTTCCTACGCGGGCAATCTGTTCAATTAATTGGGAAAGGGCAGGAACCGCTGTTTTTTGAAGTCCATAATAATACCCATTGATACAAGCATGGATTGCTCCAAAGGGAATGGTGATAGACAATATTTTTAACAGAGGAATACAACGAGGCTCCCCCAAAAATTTGACTGCAATGAAATCAGCATAATGATAGAGAAAAAACGTACATAAAAAAGACAGGGAGAGGGAGAGGGTGAGACCTGCATATAGGTATGTACGAGCCAAATATAAATTGGGCTGTTTAAAAGCGTTGCTTTTCGTAGCATTATGCACTTGTTTAAAAGCATTGTTTTTCGTAGAGCTATGTAATTGTTTAAAAGTGCCAGCTTTCGTAGAATTATGTGGCTGTGTAAAAGTGTTGGTTTTCATAGCTTCTGTTGAATCTTTAGAGGCGTCGGTCCCGGCTGTCGCCTCAGCTACAAATTTTGAAATGGCAGTCTGGATGCCTGCGGCAGTAAACGAAAAAGCGAGGGCATAAATAGGGAAAATCAACTGATAAATACCGATTCCCTCGGCACCGACTGTTTGAGATAAAAATATCCTATAAAAGAAGCCAATAAGCCTGCTAAGCAGTCCGGCAAGCGTTAAAAATAGCGTTCCGGCTATAAATGGATGCCTGTAAAATTGTTTGTTGTTCACGAAATTGGACCTCTCGTTGCATTCGCCAAATATCACTTTGGACTTTTGACTCATTGCCTTCATAGAAATTATTGAATTATATGTTAAAAAATTGCTTGACAGAACAAAAATCTCGTGATAATATGCAATTATATCAAAACCCCACTAAATTACTCGGGATTTAGATGGAACTACATGACAATAAGCTATACTGTGTACAAATGGTGTAAGTATACGAGGCTGCCATTTGTGTGCGGGATCCTGCGAGGGCCATGAGGGAGCATAAATGATCGTTGCGATGTAACGATTTGTCATACCCAATAATGCGAAGTGCTATGCATAGCAAAATCCCGAAGGTTTGCAATGGAAGCATCCGCTAAAACGGATGTATATGGGGGCTTAAGAATGAAATTATCTACAAAAGGAAGATATGGCTTACGGGCATTTATCGATTTAGCGGTTTACGCAGAAGCAGAACCCGTTTCCCTTACGAGCATTGCGGCAAGGCAGGAAATATCCGTAAGCTATTTAGAGCAGCTGATGGCGAAATTAAAAAAAGCAGGGCTTATTGAGAGCAGTAGAGGGGTAAACGGCGGATATCGGCTGGCGAAATCGGTGGAAACCATTTCAGTAGGGGAGGTTTTGCGTGCATTGGAAGGGGATTTGATTCCGGTAGAATGTGCCGGGATTGATGAAACAAAACTGACTCACTGCACCGGTTCTGGAACCTGTGTCAGCAAGACCGTATGGAAACGTATCAATGACAGCATTAACCAAACGGTGGATAGCATATTCATCGGGGAACTGGTAAGAGAAAGCAAGAATAGTTAAATAAAAAACAACATGTGCAATACCACGCATAGATAGGAGCAGACATGGCAAAAATGATATATCTAGACAATGCGGCAACGACAAAAACAGCACCGGAGGTAGTATCTGCAATGCTTCCATTTTTTACGGAAGATTATGGGAATGCGTCAAGCGTATATGAATTTGGCGGAAAGAGCAAAGGTGTGATTGCAACGGCTAGGGAGATTGTAGCAAACGCAATCGGCGCAAAAGAAAATGAGATTTATTTTACGGCCGGTGGCAGCGAGTCCGATAACTGGGCGTTAAAGGAAACGGCGGAGGCATACAAAGACAAGGGAAACCATATTATTACATCAACAATAGAACATCATGCGATTTTGCATACCTGCGAATATTTGGAACAGCATGGTTTTGAGGTAACCTATGTAAAAGTGGACGAAGATGGTGTCGTTAACTTAAAAGAACTAGAAAATGCAATCCGCCCAACCACGATTTTAATATCCATCATGTTTGCAAATAATGAAATTGGAACAATCCAGCCTGTGGCAGAAATTGGAGAAATAGCAAGAAAACACGGTGTTTTGTTTCACACAGATGCAGTGCAGGCATTTGCCCATGTGCCAATCAATGTAGATGAGCTAAATATTGATATGCTAAGCGGAAGTGGACATAAATTAAATGGACCAAAAGGGATTGGATTTTTATACATCCGTACAGGCGTGAAAATACGCTCTTTCATACATGGCGGAGGGCAGGAACGCAAACGTCGTGCCGGTACAGAAAATGTCCCCGGTATTGTAGGGCTTGGCAAGGCCGTTGAACTGAGCTTAGAGAATATGCAAGAGCGGATAGAAAGGGAAACCCAGCTTCGCGATTACCTCCTAGACCACGTATTGCGCGAAATCCCCTATACGCGGATTAATGGATCAAGGAAAGAGAGACTGTCAAACAACGCCAATTTTTGCTTTCAGTTTGTGGAAGGAGAATCCTTATTGATTATGCTTGATATGAAGGGGATCTGCGGTTCATCGGGTTCGGCCTGTACATCAGGTTCGCTAGACCCTTCCCATGTCCTCTTAGCGATTGGACTTCCTCATGAAATCGCCCACGGCTCTCTACGGCTTACCATAGGGGAGGATACAACAAAAGAAGATATTGACTATACCATTGAAGCGGTAAAGGAAATTATAACGCAGCTTAGAGAAATGTCCCCCTTATATGAGGATTTTACAAAGAAAAAGAGCGAGCAATAAAAATTTAAGAAATAAGTAAACAGAACAGGAAGAAAATAGGCAAACAGGACAGAAGCAAAATAAGAAAACAGGAGGAAAGCTTTCAATATAAAAATGATGATAATAAAAAATAAAAAAGAGTTTTCCGTACAAAGACGATGATAATTTTGCAAAGGTAATATTAGGAGGAATCAGTTATGTATAGCGAAAAGGTAATGGATCATTTTAAAAATCCCAGAAATGTCGGGGAGATAGAAAATGCAAGTGGAGTTGGGACGGTTGGCAATGCCAAATGTGGTGATATTATGAGGATTTTTCTAAATATCAATCAGGAGAATATTATTGAAGATGTTAAATTCAAAACGTTTGGTTGCGGTGCGGCAGTTGCAACGAGCAGTATGGCAACGGAACTTGTAAAAGGACGGACGGTTCAAGATGCCCTTACGATAACGAATAAAGCAGTAATGGAGGCGCTGGATGGGCTTCCACCTATAAAAGTACATTGCTCGTTATTAGCGGAAGAAGCAATTCATGCGGCACTCTGGGACTATGCAGTGAAAAATAAGATCAGTATAGAGGGATTGGTTAAACCAAAAACAGATATTGGTGAGGAAGCAATAGAAGAGGTGTATTAGGGCGTGCCGGATCAATTTGATTTAAAGCTGGCTTCAAGGTATTTGAATGCACCGCTCCTAAGAAGTGGAAAAAAGAAAGTAGTAGTTGGAATGTCTGGAGGAGTGGATTCTTCTGTTGCGGCCTATTTGCTAAAAGAACAAGGATATGAAGTGATTGGCGTTACGATGCAGATATGGCAGGATGAAGATGAATTTATGCAAGAGGAAAAGGGGGGCTGCTGTGGATTAAGTGCAGTAGACGATGCACGTAGAGTGGCGGCTGATTTAGATATTCCCTACTATGTCATGAATTTTAAAGCAGAGTTTAAAAAACATGTGATGGATTATTTCATTCGGGAATATCAAAAAGGGCGTACACCAAACCCATGTATTGCCTGTAATCGTTATGTAAAATGGGAATCACTGTTAAAACGTAGCCTCGACATTGGCGCAGACTATATTGCAACAGGCCATTATGCGCAAATCGCCCAACTTAACAATGGGAGGGTTGCACTCAAAACATCTGCTACCACAGCCAAAGACCAGACATACGCCCTTTATAATCTGACCCAATATCAGCTTGCCCATACCTTGATGCCGATAGGGAAATATACGAAAGATGACATTCGTGCCACTGCAAACAAAATAGGACTGCGAGTAGCAAATAAACCGGACAGCCAAGAAATTTGCTTTATACCCGACAACGACTATGGCGGATTTATCGACCGCGAGGCAAAAGGGGAAATGCCAAAAACCGGAAATTTCATATTAAAAGATGGAACAGTCATAGGAACACACTGCGGAATCACGCATTATACCATTGGACAGCGCAAAGGATTAAACCTTTCTATGGGAAAACCGGTATTTGTAACAGAAATACGCCCTAAGACCAATGAAGTTGTAGTTGGTGACAATGAGGATGTATTCGCAGATTTGCTTTATGCGGACAACTTGCATTATATGTCAGTCAGTGAATTTAAAGAAGGCCAAAAATTGACTGCCAAAATCCGATATAGCCATAAAGGTGCACCATGTACCATACAACAGGTAGATGCAGATACACTGATCTGTAAATTCCATGAACCGGTACGAGCCATTACGCCGGGGCAGGCTGTCGTTTTTTATGATGGTGAATTCGTAGCCGGAGGTGGTACCATCAAATGCAGCAGGTAACCGTTTCGTCGTACATCTTGGCAAGATGTACGACGTATGATTTTGATTGTATTATAGATGAAAAAATAAGGAGGTCCGGCATTGGAACTTACACAAAGCTATATTGATTCCTTGGCACCTAATGCCAATACCATTTCAAATGCTAAGGGTTTGGCGGCGAACAAATTTCAAAAGCTATGCGTATCGCAGGACGACACGCTACTGTTTGGAGAGTGTGTGGGTAGCGGGAAAAACCCATATAAATGCTCGGTGGATTTTATTGACAAAGAAAACCCTATTGCAAGATGCTCGTGCCCTAGTCGGCAAATTCCGTGCAAACATGCAATGGGGCTTTTGTATGCCTATTTATATGCTTATAATCGAGGGAAAAGTTTTTCCATCGAAGAAGTACCTGCGGATATAACCGAAAAACGCGGCAAAATTGAAAAACGTGCTGAAACGAAGGAAAAGAAGATTGCGGATGCCAAAATGCAGATGTCAGATGCAACAGCACAAAATCCGGATGCGCAAAATTTAGATGCACAAAAATTAAATGCGCAAAATCCTAAGGTGAAAAATTCAAAGGCGAAAATAACTGCTGCTAGAAAGAAAATAAATGTTCAATTAGAGGGCATAGATGTGGCGGAAAAACTTTTGAATAATATCGTTAAGACAGGCATAGCAAGCATAGATGCAGCTATGCGAAAGACATTCGATGAACAGGTGAAGCAACTTGGCAATTATTATATAGGTGGCATCCAGACAGCTTTTCATGATATATTGCTACATTTAAAAATGCAAAACGGCGATGATTATAGTTACAGCGACACCATATCCTCATTGCTTTATATGGGCGAGCTGATTAAAAAATCCCGTGAACATCTAAAAGCCAAGCATGACAGCGAAAATCCATTAACGCTTTTCACCTCATCGGCGATTGAGGAGCAGATAGGGCATGTTTGGAAATTAGAGGAATTGATACAATGCAATCGGTACATAGAAACGGTCGAAATGGCGCAATTGACTTTTTATAGCTACAGCGATGATGCACGGCGAGAATTTGTGGACGAAAGCTTATACATTGAACTTCATGACGGCAACATCTATAAAACCGTGAATTATCGTCCCTACAAGGCATTAAAATATGTCAAAGCGGACGACAGCCACTACGATCTCATCAAAGCCAGCGAAGTATTTGTCTATCCGGGAGACGTAAACCCACGCGTGAGGTGGAACAAATATACGATGGAACCGTTGACTATGGAGCATGTAGCCCACATTAAATCTTTGGCTAAAAGCAATTTTGCCGAAACGCAAAAAGCGGTAAAGAACCAAATAAGAAATCCGCTGTCGGATAAAAATCCACTCTATCTGCTTTCTGTTTCAGATATTCAAATGATTAAAAATGACGAGGAAGAACAGTTGCATATTATTGACGAGCATGGTACAAAGCAGTTGCTTATGGATACGGGCTATATAGATGTAAAATCCATGCCCTTTGTAAAACGCCTTGACAAAAAATTACTAATCGGTGGGGCGTTGCTTGTGATGTTCGCAAATGATATAGACGCAGGGCTGATTGCGGCAAAACCTTTAGCAGCGATAACCGATGGAGGCATTGTGCGTTTTATATACTAATGCGAAGGAAGTAGCCACCATATTTAAAACTAAATAAAATATTTTTAATCAATTAATATAGAGGAGGCATTTTTTGAAACTTCAAATTTTAAGTGATTTATATACCGAAACGAATCGTCTTTTTATAGCAGGAAGTAAATTTGCCCAAAATGATCCGCGTGTAATGAAATACATTCCGCAATTAGAAAAAATGGGTGAAAAAGTACCGGTTATGGCAAAATTAGCAGGAAAATATATAGATTTGGTAAAAGCGGATTCCGAAAATTCCGCATCTGCGCTTTTGGGCGCGGGTAATTTTTTGTATGCGGTTTTGGCAACGCAAGGTACTGTAGAAGTGGATGGCGAAACCGTTGAGCCAAAACTCTTTATCACAGAAATCCCCAAGACGCAAACCCCTTATTCAAGGCTGGAGCCTGTTATATCGGCACTTACGCTTTCAAAATCGGGGCGTTATGAGGTAGTGCAAAATGCATTTGACGAGGGATTGTTAAATGATTTCAGATTATATGGACCTTTGGCAACGGCACTTGATGACGGTTATTTGGAATTGGCAACTTTTGTTTGCAAGAACGTAATATTAAACATTGGCTCGATCATGATTCCCTATTTGTTGGAAACATATAACGAGCAGGGCAAAAGAGGCGATGCCATGCGACTTGAGCTTTTAGGCGCATTTAAATATGAAGATGTGGAAAAGCTTGCCTTAAGTGCGGTTGTAAACGGTAGCCCCATGATTGCCGTGGAAGGTGTAAAAATATTAGGCATCAATAAAAATAATGAGCAATATTTATTGAAACTTGCCAATGATAGGAAGAGTGCAGTAAGAGAAGCGGCATTCATTGCCCTCATACGGATGGACTCAGCCGAGGGCAAAGAACTTATGATAAAAATGCTAGAAGGCTCCAAGTATAAGGATGCAGTCGAAGGGGCGGCGTTATGCACAGACACTGCATACGTGACAAAAATAGTGGACCTTGTAAGTTCACATGTTGACACACCCGATAAATTTGAAGAAGTGCTACCCTGTTTAAGAAATAAAAACGATGATTGTGTTTATGATTTTTATAAAAAGATTTTGGGGATGAACGCATATCAAAAAACGGTAAAAGATGGTGCACACGCTTACAATGCTCGCTATGGATCTAGGGTTGACAGCTTCATTTTTGATTGTTTGCTAGAAAATGGGACAAAGAAAGAACTCGAATTTTTTGAGGAATTATCCTATATAGATAAAAAGAAAGAGATTCCCCTGCTGATGATGAAATATTTTCAATTGGCAACGAAATTTTACAGCCCGGAAAAAATATATGACAAATTTTCAGGGTATTATGCATCGTCCAAGAACATCGGCATGATGGAAATGTATTTTAATAGTAGTGCTGTCATGGTTGACCGCTACAGCGATGATGCTGTAAAAAAATTTCATAAAATACTGGATGCAAAATGGACGGCGCACTTTGTTAAAAAGAATGATTTCGTGGGGATTGCAGCGGCAACCTATGATCGCCCAAGCGAAACCAAGAACCTTATTCTAAAATGTGTGCGTAAGAAAATCGGTAAACCCAAAATTGATTCTGGCTTGGAAATTGCCATTGGCCTAATTCTAAAAAAACTGGATAAAGAAGAATTAAAAGAGCTTTCCGATGCACTTCATCGTGAGGAAAAGGTCAACGACCGCCCAAACTATGCGGTAGCCCGTGCACTATCTAGTATAGTAACCGAATTAGATGGGAGAAACGAAGCAAACTAAGTAAAAGAAGTGGAAGGAGAAAATAATTTGGCACAAAAAATGCAGGATATCCTCCGCCAACCAGCGGAAATACTTTATGAAAAAGAAATACAGGCATTGATTGCAGACGATAAAGACGAGAAGCCAACAGGCTGGCAGATGTCGCCTAGATCGGCATTAAAATTTATGATAGGCGGGAAAGCGGGGAAAACGGACATAACTCCAAAATATGTAGGGTATAACAGACTAGTTGAGGTGGCTATAGCTACGCTATTGACAGACCGCGCACTGCTCTTAATCGGTGAACCGGGAACGGCTAAATCGTGGCTTTCGGAAAATCTTGCGGCAGCTATATGCAACAATTCCAACATGGTCGTTCAAGGTACGGCTGGAACGAGTGAGGAGCATATCCGCTATTCATGGAATTACGCAATGCTTTTGGCAAACGGTCCAACAGAAGAAGCATTGATAAAAAGCCCAATATATCGTGCGATGGAAGATGGCGCAATTGCACGGTTTGAGGAAATAACGCGATGTGCGTCTGAAACGCAGGATGCATTGATCTCCATTATGTCTGAAAAAAATATTTCCATACCGGAATTGTCAAATGAACTTTATGCAAAGCGGGGTTTTTCTATCATCGCAACGGCAAACACCCGTGACAGGGGTGTAAACGATATGTCCGCCGCATTAAAAAGACGGTTTAATATTGTGAATCTTCCCGCCCCTGCCGATTTGAAAACGGAAACGGATATTGTATCAAAAAGGGTTTCGGAAATATCGGCGAGCTATCAGTTAAAAGCTGCGCCGCCATCTACCGATGCTATTATAAAAGTAGTTACAATATTCCGCGAACTTCGGCGCGGCGCAACGCTTGATGACAAGCAGAAAATCAAATCGCCGAATGGGGTTATTTCCACTGCTGAAGCAATATCGCTTTTGACGAACTCTATGGCTCTCGCCGCAAGTTTCGGAACGGGTAAAATAAACGAGGCGGATATAGCTGCCGGATTGCAGGGCGCCATCGTAAAAGACGAGGAGAAGGACAAAATCGTTTGGAAAGAATATTTGGAAAACGTAATGAAAAAAAGGGGATTGGAATGGAGAAGCCTATACAATGCGTGCCGGGAACTGAACGAATAGGACTGGAACGAGTTAATTTTTTTGGAGTGCGTCACCTATCCCCGGCAGCTTCTTATCATCTGATTAAATATTTGGACAAAATCAATCCGAAATGCGTGCTGATAGAGGCTCCCACCGATGCTTCTAGCTTGGTGCAATATATAGCAGATAGCCGTGTTACGCCGCCGATTGCTATTTTAGCATACACGGCGCAACTTCCCGTTTCCACTGTTTTATATCCGTTGGCAGATTATTCGCCGGAATACCAAGCCGTGCTATGGGGAATAGCACATAGTGTGCATGTTGAATTTATTGATATCCCAACGGACGCTTCTATCAGCTTGAATGACTATAAAAATTATAAAGAAGACAAAGAAAGGCAAAGCGGCAAAGAAGATGTAAGTGGCAAAAACGATGATTATGAATATGCTTATAATTTGTATCAAAGTGTGGCGACAATTAGTGGCGAGGACAACTATGACAGCTACTGGGAACGCAATTTTGAACATAATCTAATGGAAGATGCTTATAATCGTGCAATTACTCTGCAATCGGCCGAAATGCGCTCCCTTCTTGAAACAGACGCAAGCGATCTTGTAAGGGAATCTTTTATGGCACGTAAAATTGCCGATGCCATCGTGGATAAGGGATATGCGCCTGCTGACATCGTTGTGATAACGGGGGCTTATCACGCAATGCGCTTAAAGACGCAAACGCAGCCAATGACAGATGAGGAAATGAAAAATCTTCCACGCCGCGAATCAAAATTAACGTTAATGCCCTATTCTTTTTACAGGCTATCGAACCGTTTTGGATATGGGGCGGGCAATGCCGCACCGGAATATTACGAGCTGATGTGGCATTGCATGAAGCGGGGGCAGCTTGATCAATTACCGATGGAATATATAACAAAATTAGGACGCTACATCAGAGAAACCGGAGGATATTGCTCTACGGCAAATGTGATAGAAGCGGTTCGATTGAGCTTTGCCCTTACCTACTTAAAGGGTGGCTCGTTGCCAACGCTTGATGATTTGCATGACGCTTGCATCGCGTGCATAGGTCATGGAAATCAGGACGAACTATTAACGGCAATTGCCATGTCGGATATAGGAGTGGCTTTTGGAAGTTTGCCGGAAGGATTGAGCCAAACGCCTATTCAAGACGACATGAACCGTGAGCTTAAGCGGCTGAAACTTGAAAAATATAAATCCACAATATCACAGCAATTGGATTTGGATTTAAGGGAAAATATAAAAGTAAAAACGGTAGAAGCAGCCTTTCTAGATTTGCATCGCTCTACTTTTTTGCATAGATTGGCTTTCTTGGAGATCTCTTTTGCAAAGCAAGAGAAATCTAGCCAAGAAAAGGCGACATGGCGCGAAAATTGGATATTAAGCTGGTCGCCCGAAGCGGAAATACAATTAGTGGAATCCGTGTTGATGGGCGAAACGATAGAACTTGCATCTGCGTTTTTATTAAAGGAGCGCTTAGAGGAATGCAAGGATATTGTTTCGACGGCAAAACTCATTTCCAGCGCTTATTTATGCAAACTTACCAACAGCGTAGAAAATGCGGTAAAAACCCTACAATATATAGCGGCGGATTCGTCTGATTTTTCATCGCTAGCGCAAGCGGCGGCGGAACTTTCAAATTTAATTCAATACGGCAATATACGACAGGTAAATACATTCCCCCTTGCATCGATCTTGCGGGAATTGTTTTTTCGCGCTTGCCTTACGCTTGTGAAAGCTTCTGCTTGCGATGATAAAGCGGCGACAAAAGTGGTGGACGCAATCGGCATGATGCATACCATATCACAGGATAATTTTGAATTGATAGATGACGAAGCGTGGGTTAAGGCTTTGCAGGAGCTAGCGGCACGGGACGATAAAAACGCAAAACTTTCCGGTTTGGCATTTGCAATTTTATTGGAAAGAGACTTCATAACGGAAGAATTTTGCTCGAAAGAAATAAGAAGAAGGCTATCGCCAGGCATACCGGCGGATATTGGAGCTGGCTGGTTTGAAGGTATGAGCATGCGCAACCATTATGCGCTGCTATCGCGCGTGGAACTTTGGCGTGAACTTGACGATTATATAAAATCATTGGAGGACGAGGAATTTAACAGAAGCGTGGTTTTTATGCGCCGTGCATTCGGCGGCTTTGAGCCACGTGAAAAAGAAAGCATAGCAGAACTTTTAAGTGAACTTTGGGGACTTGATGCTACAAGCACGGCAGTGATGCTAAATAGTGAGCTAGACGAAGATGAACTTGGTGCACTTGCAGAATTAAGTGAATTCGACTGGGATTAAGTGAAATGGATAGAAATAAGTGGAATTGGTAGAAATAAGCGGAATGGATAGAAATAAGTGGAATGGACTGAAATAATTGGAATTAATATTAAAGGAAGGAATTTTTAATGGAAGATTACGCGAAAAGATGGCGACTGATTTTAGGTGAGGGTGTTGAAAATAAATTAAGCAGTAAAGATATGCCATTGCTTTCTGAAGATGAAATGAAAATGGATATGGCTCTATCGGCCATTTATGATGCTACGCCTAAAATGGAGCTAAAAAAACGTGGTGCGGGAAGTGGAAAATCCAGCCCGAATATTGCAAAATGGCTTACGGATGTGCGTTCATTTTTCCCAGAAGATATCGTAAGCGTTATACAAGCGGATGCGATAGAACGCAAAGGGCTTAGCCAATTATTGTTTGAACCGGAGAGTCTTAAAAATGTCAAACCGGATATTTCCATGGTTGCTGCGCTTATGGCGCTTAAGAGCCAGATTCCCGAAAAATCAAAGGAAGCAGCGCGTGAATTGGTAAAAGCTGTGGTTGATGATATTATGAAACGAATGGAGCAGGATTTACGTCGGGCGGTAACGGGTGCGATTAACAGAAAAGAACATTCCATGATTCCAAATTTTTCCGGCACTGATTGGAAAAGGACCATTGCAAGAAATTTAAAAAATTATGACATAAAAAGTAAAAAGATGATTCCGGAGAGGTTTTACTTTTTTGAACGCCGTAAAAAAAGCAAAGAATGGACTGTTATATTGGATATTGACCAAAGCGGATCTATGGCAGATTCGATTATATACGCATCGGTTATGGGGGCGATATTTGCAAGTATGCCCGCATTAGATACGCATGTCGTAGTGTTTGACACCGAAGTGGTTGATTTAACAGAAGTAGTCAAAAACGATCCGGTCGATATGCTGTTCGGTGTACAGCTTGGCGGCGGCACGAATATAAATAAGTCCGTGTATTACTGTGTCCAATTTATAGAGAACCCTCAAAAAACAATGTTTATTTTAATATCGGACCTTTATGAGGGTGGCGTTGAGGCGGGGCTTTTGCGTAAATTAGAGGACATGAAAGAGTCGGGTGTAAAATGCATGACATTGCTTGCCCTTTCTGATAAAGGGAAGCCGGATTACGATGAAAGGCTGGGTAAAAAGATCGCCGCATTGGGGATACCGAGCTTTGCATGTTCACCGGATAAATTGCCGGAACTTGTGGAAAGGGCACTAAAGGGATTTGACTTAGGGACTGTGACGCAATAAACTTGACAAGATGACGCAGGAATTTTTTCGTCAGGCAAGGCGTCCGAATGAGGTGTAGCCTAAGCTACGCTGATTGAGGACAATGCAGCTTGGCGGAAAAAGATCAAGTCAGATGTCAAGGTTATTAAGGAACAGTTCCTTAATGGAACTTGTCTAAACAAAATTTGTCTTTCAAGGCGTTTTTCCTTCGAAAATCTTTGTGGATTCAAAAAACTATGCTATACTTCTATTAATAGGCAGAGGCGATGATCTATACGATAGTCAAAGCTTGTAGTCACGTATTAGTAGAGAGGTTGTGGATTTATGCGAAGTTTTAATGTCACGGGGCTGTGCACACCAGATGAAGATTATATGGTCGATACGAGCGAGAAATTAGAAAAAATAAAGGCACTTATAGACAAAGGTGCTTATTTTACGATAAATAGGGCTAGGCAGTATGGAAAGACTACCACGCTTCATCTTTTAAAAAAAATTGCTTATAGGCGATTATATTGTGGCTTCCATCAGTTTCCAAGATGTTGGGGACGAGGCATTTGAATCTGCACAGAGCTTTTGTGGTATGCTGTTGCAAAGGATAGGAAAATCCCTCAAGTTCAGTTCTGTCAGTGCAGCGTATGCTAAAAGTTGGCTTGATGAAACCGTTACAACGTTTGAGATGCTTGGAGAGCATATATCATTGCTATGCAGAAACAATAGGGTCATTTTATTTATAGACGAAGTTGATCAGACGAGTAATAATCAAGTTTTCCTAAACTTTCTAGGGATGCTTAGAGAAAAGTACTTAGTCCGTAAAAGTGGCGAAGATTTTACATTCCACAGCGTGGTTCTAGCGGGGGTCAACGATATAAAGACGATCAAGCTAAAGCTTGTCAATCAGGGATTGTATACGCTTAGCCCCGGTGAGGGGCCTCATAACTCGCCATGGAATATTGCGGTAAAGTTTGATGTTGACATGTCCTTTCATCCAAACGAGATATCGCCCATGCTTTTGCAGTACGAGGACGATCACTGCACTGGCATGGATATTCCCCTTATTTCACAGGAAATTTATGATTATACAGGCGGCTATCCATTTTTAGTGTCACGGATTTGTCAAAGGATCGATGTGAAACTGAACGCCGAATGGACTGCCGGCGGGGTGCAGTCAGCGGTGAAAATTATTTTAAAAGAAAAGAACACATTATTTGCCGATATAATCAAGAACTTAGAGAACAACCCCGATCTGTACGATTTCATTTATAATATTATTATCGTGGGCCAGCGGTATGACTATAACGCTGACAACCCATTGATATCACTTGGAGCCGTCTATGGCATTGTAAAAGCAACAGAACGCGGCGTACAGATTTCAAATGCCATTTTCTTGATTAGATTGACGAATTATTTTATTTCAAAGAACGATACCAGTTCCACCCCCACGCAAGATTTGGATTCGTTGCAACATGCCATCATCCAAAAGGATAAGTTCAACATGTCAGATGTCCCTATACAGATGTTTGCCATGAAGTTAATGACATACATTATATTAGTCATAATCAAGCAGATTTCAGGGAAGTCAAAGTGTAGGATGAACGTAAAAATATTTATCATGTATCTGTGTGTGCCGATTGCCAGTTTGGGGATGCTATTTCTGACATTTTATGCGGGGATAGAATTTTCGAATAACTTGACCCTTAAATTAAAATAGAGATGATATTTTGCTTAGCTTTGATGCTATTAGGTAATATATTAATCTTCTATGCATATAGCAATTATTCAGTAGAGCTGTATAATAGTATGCAGCAAAAAGTAATTATTAATAGGCAGGAGTCTGATATAAGGTATTATATGCAGATGGAAGACTTAAACAAAAAGCATGAGGAATTTGTGCATAACACAACTCATTATTTAAAAATGATAGGGAAATTTGCAGGGGACAATGATTGCAATAAGATACTTAATATGATAAAGGAGTTAAATAAAGATGTGGAAAGTGGAGAAATGGCCATATATTCAAGCAATCATGTTCTAAATGCAATATTATCAGAAAAAAATAGTGAGGCAGAAAAATATAACATAGTATTTGATGCATATGTTGAGCCAGGGTCTGTTCTTGGTATGGTAGCGGATATAGATTTAATCGCTATTTTAGGGAATTTATTAGATAACGCTATACAGGCAGCATCTGAGAGTGAAGGGAATAGATGGATAAAGATCCGTATATTTATGCAGGAAATTGGTGGATTTTGCATTATAAAAATTATAAATAGATTTTCCAGTCAAATTATCATAGAGAAGGAAAAAATTGTAAGCACGAAAAAAGAAAAGGGCATCCATGGGATAGGAATAAAAAGTGTTGAAAATATGGCAGAAAAATACGGTGGATGTTTTCATTGTAGAGTAAAGGAAGACATGTTTGAAGCGGTATTGCTATTGTCAGCTGATTGCTAAACGATGATTATGGTAGTAGCAGTGGTTGTCTGTGTTACTGGACGTGAGTGCCATTATCAACTGATTGCTAAACGATGATTATGGTAATAAGTGTAGATTCCTAAAACGGTATCTACACTTATTTTTGCAAAAGTGGCCTCTCATTTTGCATATATCGCCAATCCGATTGAAAAAGGTTGTCGGAAATTGTAAAATGACAAAAAAATAAAGGGGATTCATAAAATATGAAATTAAAAAATTTTTAAATACCAAAATAATAGGAATGCCCAACTGCCTTGCACTTATGTTGGTGATACAGTCTGCTAATGTTACATGCGCATGGTATTTCCATCAGTCAAAATTTCCAGAATCAGCAAATAAGTTTAAAAAGATGCAGTAATGATTGACAAGTTTGCGGATGAGTTTGCTTGTAGACAATGCAATGCCGGAATAATTCAGAGTGAAGATGTTAGCATATACAAATATGGGTATACACTGATAATTGAAACAGCTATTAATATTTTTTTGGAATCATGATAGGTATAGCATTTTTCATTACTTTAACGATTGGTACAGGATGTGGATATCTATTATGTAATATATTTAATAAAATAGGTTTTTTTGGAACTGTTATCTATAAATTTCCATTGTGGCAAATTTTGCTGTTCTGCAATATTATTAATATTAAAAGTGGTTATTTCTCTTATATCTGTTACGATATTTAAACAACAATCCCTAGTTGATAGGATCAAAGGGATTCGTTCTTTTTGAAGTAGGGACATCACATCCACCTCGCCTTTCTTTTTTATATGTTTTAAGATCTTAAGGCAATTTTATAAATTCCGGCTTTCTATTTTTAAACACAGCATAGTATTGAAAACCGGCTTCTTTTAAAATACCGGCTACCTTATGAAAATCATATCCGATTTGTGCAGGGTTGTGGGCATCTGCCCCAATGGTTATAATTTCGCCACCTAATTCTCGATACCGTAAAAGAATTTCTTCCGTTGGATTTGGATGCCCAAGCCCATAGCGTAGTCCGCCTGTATTAAGTTCAATACCCTTCTTCTTTGAGATTAAAGTCTTAAGAATTTCGTCTAAAACGCCAGAATATTTTTCATAAGAATAAAATTTATTCCTATTCGGCCCATAGCGAACCACATAATCAATATGCCCATAAACGTCAAATTCGTCAAAGACCTCTAGATTTTCCAATATAGATGTAAAATATTCCATATAAGCTTCCTCTTCCGGCCTGCCCATATAAAATTCCGGGTAATAGGTGTCCGCTCCGTGGACTGCGTGGGAAGAGCCGATCACAAAGTCAAAGGAGTAATCCATAAGCAATTGGTGATGCTGTGGGGCAAGGTGGGGCTGTAGACCAAGCTCAAGGCCAATGCGTATTGGTAAAATGTGGCTATACTTTTCCTGTAAAGTTTTAAGTGTAGCGATATAAGTGGGGATATCCAAATCAAAAGTTTCTGATCTATCCGGAAAATCCAAATCAAGATGGTCGGTAATGCAAATTCCCTTCAAATCAAGCTTTTTGGCAGTTTGCACCATCTCATCTAAGTCGGCATCACTATCCCCGGAAAATCGAGTGTGCATGTGTGTATCCCAAAGCATAATCTTACCTCCATATAGGGTTCTATTTAATGTGTCTATCGTATCGTCATTTTTATACTATAAGATAAATGCATGGTTTTGTCAAAGGCGTTTGGTGTGCAAATTGATGGATGCAAATTGATGGGATAGAAAAGAGACAGTAACAAGAGAACAAGAAAGTATTAGAAAAGGTAGATGACCTCATGATAGTAGCAGAGTTGGCAGAAAAAATCCTTGAATTCCTCGAAAAAACGTAGGAATGAATCATATGATAGACTGTTTATTATAGAAAAGCTGTGTTAGAATAAAAAAAGAATTCCTGCTTGCAGGAATTTCAAGAACTGGACGAATCGGTTGCTTTTGTGTAAGGGAGGTGGCAAACAATTTTATATTGATAGAAATTTATATTGATAGAAATAGAAGGAGGGTTGTGCAATGGAAACATTTATGCTCACAGCTTCTTATGCAGATTGCATTGGAGACAAAACGGTTTTGATGGTGCGTATGGATGGCGAAGAAAAGGTCGAATCCCTGCTTTTGCAAGCAGATCTTAAAGAATTGGCTGGCAAGCCTGGTTTTAAAGCTGTATATCTTGCACGCTACAGAAAGGATCAAATGCCTACTTCGGCTGCCAAGGCAGAATCAGTCAGTTAATCGCCCAGCTTACGGATTCTTTCCTAGTTGTCCAATCATGGGATGATTTTGCAGTAGCCAAAGGACTCGCCAACGTACAGGCAAAACCGGCGATCTTTAGACCGATGACGAAGCGCTTTCGTTCTGACGAGCGTGTAAAATCCCCTGAATGGCGTGCACTTACCTTCTTGTCTCATGCGATCCTTGGCACTTCTGATCAGACAAGGATTTTTACACAGCCATAAGAGATATTTACGATGTTAATGATGCGAAAGGCGAGGTTGATGGATAATGACGGATAACATTCAAAAAAAGGAATCCCAACGTAAAATGGGAATCTCGGCACGTAAGGCAATGGATAAGGAACAGGCGATGTATTTTAGTAGAGTGATTTCGGAAAAGCTGATGGCTTACCCCACGTTTCTCCATGCTAAGACAATCTTTTCTTACCAGCCTTTTGGCGGTGAAGTGGATATTTCATTCTTCAATGAATATGCACTACAAGCAGGGAAAACGGTTGCGTTTCCAATCTGCGATGGCAATGGTCACATGGTTGCCGCAGTGCCGGAGCACTCGGATGCATGGGAAACCGGAAAGTATGGGATTAAAGCGCCTGTAAAAAACCGCTCGCATATTCTTGATCCAAATAGCATTGAACTTATCATTGTACCTTGCACTGTTTTTAATGGACCTAAAAAGATGAGGATCGGGTGGGGTGGCGGATACTATGATCGGTATCTGCCACAATGTAAAAACGCGACCAGCATTGCAGTTGCATATGGGGCACAGCAGGTGAACGACATCTGCTGTGAAGAATGGGATGTACCTTTAGACGCAGTTGCCACGGAATCAAGCTGGTATTGATATTGTTTCGTAAGATGAAACGACATGGAAACGTGAGATTGAACCATTAAAACAAATCAAAGGCAACTACCCCAAATTTTTGATTATGCTAGATGATTACGCTAGATGATTATGCAGGAAAATACGATGGCATACGGCAGTTGAATCTGATTGGCTGGCTGGCAAGCAATCAAAGCGGAGCAGTACTGTAATAGAGGGAAAAAACAACAAAAAATCTTTTTAGTGAAAAAAATAACAAACTTTCAAATCGCACTTGTATTTTTACCCAATATTAGGTAAAATAATAAATAGCTATTCAGACCACACAATGCGAGGGATGTACGACTGAATAGATAAAATAATAGAGCTTATCAGAAGTTGCAAGGCAAATTCTGATAAAAGGCACATTTTTGCACTAGGCTTAAGAAAAATAGAAACCACAGCCAGGTGTTTAATGCGCGAGGCAATTAACTATTCTAAATCTTAGGAGGAAATAATCATGGCAGTAAAAGTAGCAATCAATGGTTTTGGACGTATTGGACGCCTAGCATTCAGGCAGATGTTTGGTGCAGAAGGATATGAAGTGGTAGCAATCAATGATTTAACAAGCCCTTCAATGTTAGCTCATTTGTTAAAATATGACTCTGCTCAGGGCAGATACGCTTTAGGGGATACCGTAACAGCAGGGGAGGATTCCATTACAGTTGATGGGAAACAAATAAAAATCTACAAAGAAGCAAAAGCAGAAGCACTTCCTTGGGGCACAATCGGTGTTGATGTTGTATTAGAGTGTACAGGTTTTTATACGACCAAGGCCGCTGCAGAAGCACATATTAAAGCAGGCGCTAGAAAAGTAGTAATCTCCGCTCCGGCAGGAAACGACCTTCCAACCGTTGTATTTAACGTAAACCATGATATTTTAAAAGCAAGCGATACGGTTATTTCAGCAGCTTCCTGCACAACAAACTGCCTCGCTCCTATGGCACAAGCATTGAATAAGTTAGCCTCCCTCAAATCCGGTATTATGACAACCGTACATGCATACACCGGCGACCAGATGCCACTTGACGGACCGCAAAGAAAAGGCGATTTAAGAAGAAGCCGTGCAGCTGCAGTCAACATCGTTCCAAACAGCACAGGCGCAGCAAAAGCAATTGGTTTAGTAATCCCTGAATTACAAGGAAAATTAATTGGCTCTGCACAACGTGTTCCAGTTCCGACAGGTTCAACAACAATACTAGTTGCTGTTGTAGAAGGAAAAGTGACAAAGGAGCAGATTAATGCGGCTATGAAAGCGGCGGCAACAGAATCTTACGGATACACAGAAGATGAAATCGTATCAAGCGATGTAATCGGTATCAAATATGGTTCTTTATTTGATGCAACACAGACTTTGGCAATACCGGTAGGAGATGATACTCAAGTACAGGTAGTAGCATGGTATGATAATGAAAACAGCTACACAAGCCAGATGGTTCGTACAATTAAGTATTTTTCTGAATTAAAATAAAAGGAATATATTGTAATAGAAGGAATAGGTCTGATTGTATGAAAAGAAAGTAAAAGGTGTTTGTCAGTTCGTCTTTTACTGTACGTAGGGTTTCTTCCCGCTGATTGTATTAAAGAAAGTAAAAGGTGTTTGTCGGACAAGCCCTTACGTAAATCTAAGAAGCCTTCAACACGGCTTGTGAAGAGGAACTGTAGTAAGGTGTTTGTCAGACAAGCCTTTTAGTAAATAGCAAATAGAGATAAAAAAGGTCCGGCGCCTAATTGGGCCGGGCCTTTTCCTATATCATAGGAAAGTATGTCCTACCATATGAAAACCCTCTGGGGAAAAGGCACACTTTTGTAATCAAAAAGTAAATTTTATTAACAAAGTAGAACTTTTTTAATAAAGTAAATTTTTTAATAAAGTAGAACTTTTTAATAAAGTAAATTTTTTTAATAAAGTAGAACTTTTTTAACAAAGTAGAATTTTTTTAATAAAGTAAATTTTTTTAACAAAGTAGAATTTTTTTAACAAATAGCAGGAGGTATTTTTCATGTCATTAAACAAGAAATCAATAGACGATATTAATGTGAAAGGACAGCGCGTCCTTTGCAGATGTGATTTTAATGTACCATTAAAGGAAGGCAAAATTACAGATGAAAACCGTCTGGTAGCAGCACTTCCAACCATCAAAAAATTAGTAGCTGATGGCGGAAAAGTAATCCTTTGCTCCCATCTTGGAAAACCAAAAGGAGAACCAAAACCGGAATTATCCCTAGCTCCCGTAGCCGTACGCTTATCAGAACTGTTAGGCCAGAAAGTTACATTTGCAGCAGATAATGATGTAGTAGGGCCAAATGCAAAAGCAGCCGTTGATGCGCTAAAAGATGGAGAAATCGTATTGCTTGAGAACACTCGTTATAGAATAGAAGAAACGAAAAACGGCGAAGCATTTAATAAAGACCTAGCATCCATTTGTGACATTTTTGTCAATGATGCATTCGGTACGGCACACAGGGCACATTGCTCGAATGTTGGTATTTCACAGCTGGCTAAATCTGCAGTGGTTGGATATTTAATGCAAAAAGAAATCAATTTCCTAGGCAATGCAGTAGAGAATCCACAAAGGCCATTTGTCGCAATTTTAGGTGGCGCAAAGGTAGCAGATAAATTAAACGTTATTTCCAATCTGCTGGGAAAATGCGATACGCTGATCATTGGTGGAGGAATGGCATATACCTTTTTAAAGGCAAAAGGCTATGAGGTAGGCAGCTCTCTGGTAGATGAAGAAAAAGTTGACTACTGTAGCGAGATGATACAAAAAGCAGAAAAGCTTGGGAAAAACCTATTATTGCCAACTGACGTTGCAGTTGCACAGGCATTCCCAAATCCGATTGATGCGCAAATAGCAGTAGACAATGTGGTGGCAGATAAGATTCCGGCAGATAAAATGGGACTTGATATCGGAGTAGAAACTGCAAAGGCATTTGCCGATGCGGTAAAATCAGCCAAGACAGTCGTATGGAATGGACCGATGGGCGTATTTGAAAATCCGATTCTCGCAAAAGGAACGATAGCGGTAGCCGAAGCTTTAGCAAAAACAGATGCTACAACGATTATCGGTGGCGGAGATAGTGCGGCCGCTGTAAATCAGCTGGGATTTGGCGATAAAATGACTCATATTTCAACAGGCGGCGGTGCATCTTTGGAATTTTTGGAAGGCAAAGAACTTCCGGGTGTTGAAGCAGCGAACGATAAGTAGAAGATCATGATAAAATTCAAATGAACGATAAGCAGAAGATCATGATAAAGCTACGGCGAACGATAAGTAGAAGATCATGATAAAATCCAAATGAACGATAAGCAGAAGATCATGATAAAACCATAGCGAACGATAAATAATAGACAATGATTTAGGAACGGTACGAAAATGATTCGAAACCCCGAGATTTGTGATGTACACAAACTCGATATGCGCAAAATCAGCGCAGGATGGAGGTTAAAATGGCAAGAAGAAAAATAATTGCTGGAAACTGGAAAATGAATAAAACCCCAAGTGAAGCAGCTGCATTGGTGAATGAATTAAAGCCGTTGGTTGCAAGCGATGAGGTTGACGTAGTATTTTGTGTGCCGGCAATCAGTATTATTCCGGCATTAGAGGCGGCCAAAGGCTCGAATATTTTTATTGGAGCTGAAAATATCTACTATGAAGAAAGCGGAGCCTACACCGGAGAAATTGCACCGAATATGCTGACTGACGTGGGTGTTAAATATGTGATTATCGGCCATTCAGAACGGCGGGAATATTTTGCAGAATCAAATGAAACGGTAAATAAAAAAGTATTAAAAGCATTTGAACATAACATTACACCGATTGTCTGCTGTGGAGAATCCTTAACCCAGAGGGAACAAGGAATTACCATTGATTGGATTCGTCAGCAGATTAAGATTGCGTTTCTGGGAGTTACGAAAGAGCAGGCAAAAACAGCAGTCATTGCCTATGAGCCAATCTGGGCAATTGGAACTGGAAAAGTTGCAACAACAGCACAAGCACAGGAAGTATGTGCTGCAATTCGTGTCTGCATCGGTGAAATCTATGATGAAGCAACAGCACAAGCAATTCGTATCCAATACGGCGGAAGCGTATCACAGGCAAGTGCGCCGGAATTATTTGCACAGCCAGATATTGACGGCGGACTGGTTGGCGGAGCTTCTTTAAAACCAGAATTTGGAAAGATTGTAAATTATAATAAATAATGAAACAGTAATCGTAAATTGCGCTTAGGAACTGTTCCTTAATAACCTTGACATCTGACTTGGTTTTTTTCCGCCATGTTGCGTTGATTGAGGACGCCTTGCCTGACGAAAAAATCCCTGCGTCATCTTGTCAAGTTTATTTCGTCACAGTCCCTTATACAAGAAAATTGCATCAATCGCAAACTTGTGTAAGCGCAAAATTAGATATGCACAAAAAGCAGTGCAGAAATGGTGTAAAATATGAGTAAGAAACCCACTGTATTAATGATTTTAGATGGCTTTGGATTAAATCAAAAGGAAGAGGCCAATGCTGTATTTGAAGCAAAAACCCCGAATATAGATCGGCTGATGGCAGATTGTCCATTTGTAGAGGGCAATGCAAGCGGACTTTCCGTGGGGCTGCCGAAGGGGCAGATGGGCAATTCAGAAGTAGGCCATTTAAATATGGGTGCAGGAAGAATTGTATATCAGGAATTGACAAGAATTACAAAAGAAATTGAAGACGGAGATTTTTTTGAAAATCCAACCTTATTAAAAGGCATTGAAAATGTAAAGAAGAATAGCTCTGATCTGCATTTATACGGACTTCTTTCCGATGGAGGCGTGCACAGCCATAATACGCACCTCTACGGGCTTTTAGAACTAGCAAAACGCAAAGGGGTACCGAACGTATATGTACATTGCTTTTTAGATGGGCGCGACACCTCGCCAACTTCCGGAAAACGGTTCATAGAAGAACTGGAAGCTAAAATGAAAGAGCTTGGCGTGGGAGAGGTTGCAACTGTGATCGGGCGTTATTATGTAATGGATCGCGATAACCGTTGGGAACGTGTAGAATCCGCCTATCGGGCACTTGCAGAGGGAATCGGAACTAGGGCGACGAATGCAGTAGAAGCCGTAGCCGCTTCCTATAAAGAAAATCTGACAGATGAGTTTGTTCTGCCTACCGTAATTGAAAAAGATGGGAAGCCGGTTGCTACGATAAAAGACAACGACACGATTATTTTCTATAACTTCCGTCCGGATCGCGCCCGAGAGATCACAAGGACATTTTGTACGGATGATTTTGAAGGGTTTCCAAGAGGCGAGCGGAAAAAAACGACGTATATCTGTTTTACGGAATATGACGTTACCCTACCAAACAAAGAAGTAGCATTTCATACCGTAAGCCTGGCAAATACGTTTGGACAGTTTCTTGCAGCAAATGGGAAAACGCAGGCCAGGATTGCAGAAACGGAAAAATATGCACATGTAACTTTTTTCTTTAATGGCGGAGTTGAAAAGCCGAATAAGGGGGAAGAGCGCATACTGGTAAATTCACCGAAAGTTGCTACCTATGATTTGAAACCGGAAATGAGTGCTTATGAAGTTTGCGATAAATTAGTAGGTGCAATCAAATCGGACAAATATGATGTGATCATCATAAATTTTGCAAATGCGGATATGGTCGGGCATACCGGTGTAGAAGCGGCGGCGATTAAGGCAGTAGAAGCCGTTGATACCTGTGTAGGCCGTGCAGTAGATGCATTGGTAGAAGTAAATGGGCAGATGTTTTTGTGTGCGGATCATGGGAATGTAGAACAGCTGATTGACTATACGACAGGCGAAAGCTTTACCGCACATACGATAAATCCGGTACCATTTATTTTAATTAACTACGATAAAGCATACACGCTAAGTGAGGGAGGCTGCTTAGCAGATATTGCCCCCACGCTGATTGAAATGATGGAGATGAAGCAACCAAAGGAAATGACAGGGCATTCATTGCTTTTAAAGAAATAAGGATTTTGCTTTATGGAACGAAAATATAACCGCTCGAAAGTACCGATTCTGGTAGTTTTGAGCGGTTATATTAAATGGGATGGACTAGGTCAAAAAGGATCGTTTCGCAGGCTTAAGCATTCAACAGCCGAATGATTTCCGGCAACAATGCATCAACCCTATTATTGGCAAGCTGGCACGTTCCGGCATTGTGATGACCACCGCCACCATAACGTGCGCAGATATCGCCGATATCTACAGTAGAACTTCTGTTTACGATGGATTTTCCGATTGTCACTGCCGTGTTCTGCTTCTTAAGTCCCCACATAACGTGAATGGAAATCTTGATCTGCGGATACATAGCGTATACGAGGAAGCGGTTACCTGTATAAATGGTGTCTTCATCGCGCAATTGCAAAACTACCACATCACCGTTTATGGTATGAACCCTTTCAATTTGTTCCTTAAAGAGCTGTTGCTGCTCTAGATATAAGTCTACCCGTTCTTTTACATCCGGCAATTCCAAGATTTCCTCAATGGAATGTTCCAGACAGTAGTCGATCAGTTGCATCATCAAATCATAATTGGAAACGCGGAACGTGCGAAAACGCCCCAGTCCCGTGCGGGCATCCATCAGATAGCTAAGCAGCACCCAGCCTGTTGGCTGTAAAATGTCGTCCATCGTAAACTGTGCGGAATCGGCCTTATCAACGGCTTGCATAATCTCTTCGCTAATCCTTGGCAATGCATCCTTGCCTCCGTAATATTGGTACACTACCCTTGCAGTGGAAGGTGCATCCGGGTCAATGATAAAATTTTCCTTAACGGACTCACCCCTTTGTGTTTCGCTGGAATGATGGTCAAAGGCTAAATGGATGCCCTCTTCATATGGCAAGTTGGTAGAGATATCGTGGCTGCTCACTTCAATAATTCCATCCTGCATGTCTTTTGGGTGAACGAACTTAATATCCTCTAGCAAGCCCTTTTCCTTTAAAATCATTGCACAAACCAAACCATCAAAATCACTTCTTGTAATTAAACGATATTTTTCTGACATTATTATTTCCTCCATTTTATGTTAAATACATGCATTGACCGAATAATACCTGTTTCTAGTATAATATAGCTTATCAGAAATTGCAACGCAAATTCTGATAAAAGGGCACATTTTTTCGTGCCGTGAATCAGATGATAGGAACAGCATTTTGCTCCTATAATATAGCTTATCAGAAATTGCAACGCAAATTCTGATAAAAGGGCACATTTTTTCGTGCCGTGAATCAGATGATAGGAACAGCATTTTGCGACGTGTTACGATTCACGGTCTATTTCTATGAACAGGGTGACAGCAAACTCTTAGGTATTTCTGCTCGTCCGCTTCAGCACAGGGCAAGGAACACCCTGCGACCGCGATTCCCGCTCCCAAGCCCTATGTCGTTTCTAAAATGCAGAAACGTCAGCCTCACGGCCGGTCTTGCTCACTCCACGCTTCATGCCGCATTGCATTCCTTGCCCTGCTTTGAAGCTATGTTGTAGACTGGCGGAAGGTTTTTTAGCTGTATCCATTTTCTTTGTGCAAGTGGGTTGCCGTTTCCATCGCATTTTCCCGGTTCGTCATTTGGCCATATGGATAACTTTGCCGATTCGCTTTTTGACAGAATTATAGTAAGATGCCTTTCGAACGAAGGAGGTGGCGCAGATGACAGCGGATTACGCAAAAAGCCTAGATAGCGATTACGGGCAATTCATTGCAAAGAACGTGCGGTTTGGCACATTAAACCCTTGCAGGCTTACCGGGAGACAAATCGCCAGAAAGCGTATAGCTTGCTGGCGATTGCATTTTAAGGGTTTTGGAATTTGTAAAGTTATTTTTAAAGCGAATCCATGCTTAGGAACAACTTATATCCTAGTCTTGACTTATGGAACATAGGTAGGTCGATAAGCATGAATTTTCGGGATTTTGCTACGCAAAACACCTAAAACTACTGGGGGATGAATCGTTATGTAACACTTATGATTTATTTTTCTGCTGCTAGAGAAGAATAGTATATATAATAGCGAATCGGAGAATTCCAACCGATTCTATTTGCGGTAGTATCCGTTGTAAGCTGTGCTTGACTGCTATAGACATAGAGTGTACCGGCACGATAGGAATCAGTAGGAATCGTAGGGGCAGTAGCGGGAACATACTTAAGGACATACCCTGTCGGTAGCGATGTTGTAAATACAGGAGCGGCTCCAAAGGACGCCTTCGTTCCTGTTATATTAATTTCCCTATAGTCGTAATAATGATAATGATAGTTGCCTTCAGCGTCCTCATATTCATCCTCGCCATCGCTGCTCCACGTTGAAATGTCAAAATCTAGAATCGTATTGCCTACATCTTTTACAGCAGTTATCCAAGAAGCAGAAGTCGGTACATCTTGCGTATACTCAATGATAAAATCTTTTGAAATTGCTGCATTTCCTTTTAGGCTAATCGTGACATAGCTATATTTTTCTGGTTTATCGCTTTTTGTTGTAGCTGTCTTAACAGAACTAGCAGTATATTTGCTTGATAGGACAAATTTGGGTTTTCCTAGTTCTTTTGCTGTTCCATGTATCCTTATTAGACCTGTAATATGGTTATATTCATAGTCGTCATAGTAGTCACCGTTCGCAGAGAAACTTTTAATTGTATTTTTGGAAGCACTTACCCAATATGGCTTAAATGGCTCGGAATTTTGTGAATAGTTCAACACATATTCAGCCTTTTTCACACTCTTCTTCCCTGTGGTTGCTATCGTGATCCGAGCGCTTCGCGCACCGCTATTTGCATTCACATAATATGCTACGGTTGCCTTGTATCCTGGTATAGCTGTAACCTTAAGATCCCTTGTAAGCTTTGGTGCTAAACCATAGGTATAAAGCTGATACTTGCCATTTGCCGGTGGATTATAGCTATGGCTAAGACTAGTATTCACATAAAATCCAGGGTTTGCGTCTGCCGTTATCTTTTGAATGTATCTTACGTTAGAGGAAATGGTATTTTTATCTTTTACAGTTATACCAACCCATACAAAAAGGTTGCCTTCTTCCCGATAAACTACCTTAATGTAAGTGTCACCGGCTTTCACACCTGTTACAACCCCTTTGCTGTTTACGGTAGCAATATTTGGATCCTCGCTATAGTATTTTAGGTTTGCAGTTGCGCCGTATGGAAGAAAAGTTGGTTTTAGCTGCAGTTTTTTACCTACATTAACGTCAGTGGTCTGATCTGACCAATCAAGGTCGGTCACAACGGATGCAACGACAGTTACGGTGGCCGTTGCTTTTAAGCTTGTGCCTTTTACGGTAGCGGTGATCGTTGCTGTCCCATTTTTCTTAGCTTTGACTTTGCCTTTGCTTACCGTTGCAACAGCCTTTTTGCTTGACGTCCATGTAATTGTTTTATTCTTTGCATTTGCTGGAGCTACGGTTGCCGTTAATTGAAATGTCTTTCCTTTTACAAGGGAAAACTCCGTTTTGTTTAACAGCACACTTTCGGTTGCTACTTTCTTCGCCGCCGCCTCTACATTGATGCTCGTAAATACTAAACTAAATAAAAGCAGGAAACTAAGTGTCAGGGAATAGATTTTTTTCATGGTTGATTTCATTTGAGTTTTTTCCATCATTTGTCCTTTTCTTCCTTTCATAAGTAAATTCGATTTCTTCATTTCCTCTCGCAAAGTATATTGGGGAAATAAACGCTACACAAAAATTTCTGAAACAGATTAAAATAAAGATGATATGCACAAAAGTACCTTTGAGATAGATGCCCCCATTTCTATAACGACAGTTACTGATCGCCTATTAAGCATATATTACATATCTGCATTTGTCAATCGTAAAAAATCGGGTCTTTGACAGCTGAACGTTTTCAAAACACCTCTCGAGCATTGAAAATACTCGTTGTTGTCAAATTTTCCAGTCATATGAAATAAGTTGTTGTCCATTTAACGATTAGTACAGATTATAAAACAATGATATTAGACAAAATTTCTTATAAAAGTACTTGAAATTTCTATAGAATAGACAATCAATAAACAGCCATTTTCATTGACTTTACAAAAATAGATTATTATAATTTTAACATGGATAAAACCAGCGTAGGGTATCGAAGATAAAAATGCAACAGCGTAATATTAAAAATCAACAAGCCGGCAGCATTAGAGTTATGGATATCGTACACGAGCTTTTGACCGGTAGTTTAAAAAGGTGCTGCGATCTTTTTGCACGAGGCAAAGGATAGAAAGAAAAGGACGGACAACGACGATGAAAAAATTGGATTTATTATATGAGGGAAAAGCGAAAAAAGTATTTTCAACGGATTTAAAAGATGTACTGATTGTGGACTATAAAGATGATGCAACGGCATTTAATGGAGAGAAAAAGGGAACAATCGTTGGAAAAGGCGTGATCAATAACCGGATGTCAAATGCGATCATGAAGGTTTTGGAAAAAGAGGGAGTGCCAACTCATTTTGTGGAAGAGTTAAGCGAGCGGGAAACCGCTGTAAAAAAAGTGGAAATTGTGCCATTGGAAGTCATTATAAGGAATGTTTCGGCAGGGAGTTTTGCGAAAAAGCTAGGGATTGAGGAAGGCAGGAAATTGCTTGCGCCTACGCTTGAATTTAGCTACAAGGACGATGCATTGGGCGATCCGATGATTAATGATTATTATGCCTTGGCATTAGGCATTGCAACAAAAGAAGAGATTGCGGCAATTACAGACGATGCATTTAAAGTGAATGTGGTATTACAGTCATTTTTTGCAGAGATAGGCATTGATTTAATCGATTTTAAATTAGAATTTGGAAGATATGAGGGAAAGGTTATTCTGGCAGATGAAATTTCTCCCGATACCTGTCGCTTATGGGATGCGAAGACAAAGGAAAAACTTGACAAGGATCGTTTTAGAAGAGATATGGGCAATGTAGAGGGTGCCTATCAAGAAGTATTTAAAAGACTTTTGCTGCATGTGGAAAAATAAGTAGAAAGCGGCCTGCGAAAGAGGGCAGATTTATTTGCAAAGTGGGACAAGTTTAGTTCGCAAATAGAAATGCCTGTGAAAGCAGAAGGGCAAGTGCAAAGTGGGACAGGTTTAGTTCGCAAATAGAAATGCCTGTGAAAGCAGACGGACAGGAGTATAGGTGAAAGAAAGCGATATAGAAGAGGGATATCCGCGAAAAGACGGCTTGCATGAAGAATGCGGGGTGTTTGGCATCTATGATTTTGATGGGAAAGATGTTGCATCTACGATTTATTATGGATTGTTTGCATTACAGCACAGAGGGCAGGAAAGCTGTGGAATTGCAGTTAGTGCCACGGATGGGCCGAAGGGTAAAATAACTTCTCATAAGGGCATGGGTCTGGTAAATGAAGTTTTTACCGAGGAATCTCTAGCCACAATGAGAGGCGACTTAGGTGTGGGGCATGTGCGTTATTCAACAGCAGGTGCATCTACACGTGAAAATGCCCAGCCACTTGTCCTAAACTATGTAAAAGGTACGTTGGCATTGGCACACAATGGGAATTTAGTCAATGCAAGAGAATTGCGCCATGACCTAGAGTATACCGGAGCTATTTTTCAAACGACCATAGATTCTGAAGTCATTGCATACCATATCGCGCGTGAACGCCTTGTGTCGCACAGCGTAGAAGAGGCGGTAAGGCGTGCGGCCCAAAAAATGCAGGGAGCATATTCGTTGGTGATATCCAGCCCGCGAAAATTAGTTGGGGCACGGGATCCGTTTGGATTTAAACCCCTTTGTATTGGAAAAAGGGACAATGCCTATATTTTGGCATCGGAAACATGTGCATTAGAAACGGTAGAGGCAGAATTTGTCCGCGACGTACTGCCGGGGGAAGTTGTCACAATTACACCTGAAATGGGAATTTCCTCTGATACCACGTTATGCTTAAAAAAGGAGCAGACTGCCCGCTGCATCTTTGAATATATCTATTTTGCAAGGCCGGACAGCCGGATTGATGGCGTTAGTGTCTATGGGGCAAGAATCAAGGCAGGCAGGTTTTTGGCGATGGATTCCTATGTTGAGGCAGATTTAGTCGTAGGGGTGCCGGAATCCGGGAATGCTGCGGCACTAGGCTATTCGATGGAGTCTAACATTCCCTATGGGACGGCTTTTGTAAAAAATGGGTATGTCGGCAGGACATTTATTAAGCCCAAGCAAAGCAACCGTGAATCTGGCGTCCGTGTAAAATTAAATATTCTAGGGGAAGCGGTGAAAGGGAAAAGGGTCATTATGATAGATGACTCGATTGTCCGTGGAACAACATCCGATCGCATTGTGACGATGCTAAAAGAAGCCGGTGCGAAAGAAGTTCATGTAAGGATCAGTGCACCGCCTTTTTTATGGCCTTGCTATTTTGGAACAGATATTCCGGCACGGGAACAGTTGATTGCATTTAACCGATCCATAGAAGATATACGTAACGTCATTGGTGCAGATACGCTTGGATATTTAAAGATAGGACGTTTAAGCCAGCTGGTAGATGGACTGCCTATTTGTAAAGGCTGTTTTAGTGGAACTTACCCCATAGCACCGCCAAAAGATGATATCAGGGGAGACTATGAACAATAGATGATTCATGGCAATCATAAATGAAATTGGATTGAATGACGGCAGTTCAATCAGCAGATTCACGGTACAAAGAACGCACCGCCTATCCAAACTGCTTTGCAATTCGGATAGGCGATGGTGTCGGCTAAACGCACAAAAATGAGGAGGATTATGAATTGAGTACAGACAACTATAAAAGTCCATTATCCGAACGATATGCAAGCAAGGAAATGCAGTCTATTTTTTCACCGGAAACAAAATTTAAAACATGGCGGAAATTATGGATTGCATTGGCGGAAACGGAGCAGGAACTAGGGCTTTCCATTACAGATGAACAAATCGAGGAACTAAAAAGCCATCAAGATGATTTGAATATAGAAATAGCGCAGGAGCAGGAGAAAAAGGTCCGCCATGATGTGATGTCCCATGTGTATGCCTATGGTGTACAATGCCCGAAAGCAAAGGGGATTATTCATCTAGGCGCTACGTCATGCTATGTAGGCGACAACACCGATATCATTGTAATGACAACGGCGCTGCAGTTAATCCGTAAAAAAATAATGAATGTGATCGATAAGCTTGCAAAATTTGCAGAGGAATACAAGTCCCTCCCAACGCTCGGATTTACACATTTTCAGCCGGCGCAGCCAACAACAGTGGGGAAACGTGCCACACTTTGGATACAGGAATTTATGCTGGATTTTGAAGACATTGAGTATGTGCTAGGTTCCATGAAACTACTTGGCTCAAAAGGGACGACAGGGACGCAGGCAAGTTTTTTAGAACTATTTGAGGGGGATCAAGAAACAGTTGATAAAATGGATCCAATGATTGCCAAAAAGATGGGCTTTTTAGAGTGCTATCCTGTTTCCGGACAGACGTACTCAAGAAAAATAGATACAAGGGTACTAAATGTACTGGCAGGAATTGCGGCAAGCGCACATAAATTTTCAAATGATATCCGCCTGCTGCAGCATTTAAAAGAGATAGAAGAGCCATTTGAAAAAAACCAGATTGGCTCCTCGGCAATGGCATATAAAAGAAACCCCATGCGCAGCGAACGGATCGCGTCGCTGGCCCGCTACGTCATGGTAGATGCTTTAAATCCGGCAATCACCTCGGCGGGCCAGTGGTTTGAGCGGACGCTAGACGACTCGGCGAACAAACGCTTAAGCGTAGCGGAAGGTTTTCTGGCAACGGATGGGGTGCTAGACTTATGCCAAAACGTGGTGGATGGACTTGTAGTCTATGAAAAGGTTATAGAAAAGCATATCATGAATGAGCTTCCATTTATGGCGACTGAAAATATTATGATGGATGCCGTAAAAAAAGGCGGAGACCGTCAAGAGCTTCATGAAAAAATCCGTCAACTTTCCATGGAAGCAGGCAGAAATGTGAAAGAAAACGGCGCAGAAAATAATCTGCTGGAACTCATTGCAAAAGACCCGGATTTTCATTTGACGCTAGAAGAATTGCAGGCGGCAATGGATCCATCCAAATACATCGGATGTGCACCAAGGCAAGTGGAGCAGTTTTTAGAAAATAGCGTGCATCCTATGCTTGAAAAGAATAAAGGGATGTTAGGAATTAAGGCAGAAATTACGGTGTAAGGAACCGTTCGTTAATAAACGAAATAAGTAATGTCATGAATAGTTCCTTCTTCTTTTGAACATACTGAAATAAAAAGAGGAAAGGAACTTTTATGATGCCAAAATACTTAGAAATAATCAAAATACACGCCAGAGAAATCCTTGATTCTAGAGGAAATCCTACCGTGGAAGTGGAAGTGACGGTAAAAAAAGCCGTAGACGATTGTGTGATCGCAAGGGCAAGTGTTCCATCCGGTGCATCGACCGGACGTTTTGAAGCAGTGGAACTGCGGGATGGCGACGCTAGGTTTTTCGGACTAGGAGTCGTGCAAGCTGTAAATAACGTAAATGAGCGTATCAGCAAAGCGTTGGTCGGGAAAAATGCATGCGATCAAACAGGAATTGATAAAATTTTAATCCAAGAGGATGGTACAGAGAATAAACAAAATTTGGGGGCAAATGCAATCCTTGGCGTTTCCATGGCGATCGCAAGGGCAGTGGCAAAGGCGCTTGAAATCCCGCTATACCGCTATTTAGGCGGAACGTATACAAGGCAAATGCCGGTACCGATGATGAATATATTAAATGGCGGAAAACATGCGGACAATACCGTTGATTTACAGGAATTTATGATTATGCCGATTGGGGCAAAGACCTTTAAAGAGGCACTTGCAATGGGTGCTGAGGTATATCATTTTTTAAAAAAAATTCTTGTGGAAGAGGGTTTGTCTACCGCAGTAGGAGATGAAGGGGGATTTGCCCCGGATTTAAAAGATGCCAAAGACGTACTCCGCTATTTAAACAAAGCGGTAAAAATGGCAGGCTATGAACCGGGAAAAGATGTTGTTTTCGCGATAGATGCGGCCGCGAGTGAACTTTACAATGAAGATTCCAAACGATATCATTTTCCAGGTGAAAGCAAGATGCGTGGCGAAGAGGTTGTAAGAGACAGTGCACAGATGATTGCCTATTATGAAAATTTAACCGAACATTTTCCGATCGTTTCCATCGAGGACGGGCTACAGGAAGACGATTGGGACGGCTGGGCACTCCTAACGAAACAGCTAGGGGATAAAATACAGCTTGTAGGGGACGATTTATTTGTGACAAATGTAAAACGCTTAAAATGCGGAATAGACTTAAACGTTGCAAATTCGATTCTCGTGAAAGTAAATCAAATCGGAACCATGACAGAAGCATTCCATGCGATCGAAATGGCGCAAAAAGCAGGATATACAACGGTGATTTCCCATCGTTCCGGTGAAACGAGCGATTCCATGATTGCAGATATTGCAGTTGCAGTCAATGCAGGGCAGATAAAAACCGGAGCCCCATGCAGGGGCGAACGAACTGAAAAATATAATCAGCTTTTAAGAATTGAAGAAATGCTTTGTGAAGAAGGCAAATATGAAACTCCGGTTTTCGGCAACAAACATGGAGCAAGTAGAGGCAGTTGCTGCAGAGGAAATTGCTGAATCAGACAATAAAACACAGTAAGAACCCAAGGTGGAAAGAAGCCCTAAGCAGGCTTCTTTTTGCATGATGCCTTGGTGCAATAAACATGAAAGCAACGATCTGAAAGATTTGTAAAAGTTGAAGAATGGGCTAGAGTATGGTATGATATAAATAGAGAAACGAAGAGATCAAGGAGTGCGGAGGAAAAGTATCATGAAATTTAAACCATTACCAATTGGGATAGAGAATTTCAGAAAGTTGATAACCAACGGATATTACTATGTAGACAAGACTTCGCTAATTACGGAACTGTTGGAACAAAAGGGGGAAGTCAACCTGTTTACCAGGCAAGGAGGTTTGGAAAGACTTTAAGCTTGAGTATGATGAAGTACTTTTTTGAAGATACAGGGGATGCTAGGAAGAATGCAGAGTGTGTAGCACTGTTTCAGGGCACAAAAATCATGGGTGAGACAGAAAAGGTACAAAAGTATATGGGGAAATACTCTGTGATTTCTTTGACATTAAAGTCAGGGAAACAAGCAGATTTTGAACAGTCTTTTTATGCACTCAAAGAAAGTATTGCTCGTGAATATAAAAGGCATTTATCTGTTGTGGATCGGATTAACCTGAAAGCAAACCGGGAACGGTTTTTAAGGTATGCCCAAATGCAGGGGGAACAAAAAGAATATAATACGTCGCTGCAATTTTTGAGTGAATGCCTATATCAAGTGTATCAGAGCAGGGTCGTTATTTTGATTGATGAATATGACGTGCCACTGGAAAATTCCTATTTTAGGGGATTTTATAATGAGATGATTGACTTTATCTGTTCCTTGTTCGAGCCTGCATTAAAAACAAACGAATTTTTAGAGTTTGCTGTTATTACAGGGTGCTTAAGAATTAGCAAGGAAAGTATATTCACCGGACTAAATAATTTGGAGATCATATCCATTTTAAATAAAACATATGGGGAGTATTTTGGGTTTACACAAGACGAAGTGGATGCAATGCTGCATTACTATGGGAGAGAGTCAAGAAGTGCTAAGGTGAGGGAGTGGTATAATGGATACCGCTTTGGAAATGAGCAGGTATACAACCCATGGTCTGTGATTAAAGTGATGAAAAAACTTCAAGAAGACGGAGACGATTTTATGGAGCCATTCTGGGCAAATACTAGCTCTAATAATATCGTGCATATTTTGATTGAGCAGGCAAATCCTACTGTGCGCAAGGAGATTGAGGATCTGATGGGTGGCGGGGTCATCGAAAAGCCGATATATTTAGAAACGACTTACGCAGACCTCTATACGACACAGGACAACCTTTGGAGCATCATGCTTTTTACAGGGTATTTAACACAGGTATCCGGCAGGCAGAAAGACAGACAGCAGTACCTGTCCATGAAAATACCAAATGAAGAGGTAAAATACATTTATGAGAATGTGATTTTGGAATGGTTTTATGAGCAAGTGAAGACCAAAGATCTTCGGAAGTTCTACCAGGCGATTGTGGATGGCGATTCTGAAACCCTAGAAGAAGAATTGTCTAACAATCTATGGCAGACGATCAGCTGCTATGACTATCAGGAAAATTATTACCATGGTTTTTTGACAGGGCTGCTAAAAAATTTCCAGGACTATGAAATCTTATCCAATGATGAGAGCCCTTGCACTTTTATGCAAAAAATACACAAAAGTGACTTCGTGACAATGGACTGTGAATCGTAACATGTTTGCCCATTTTTTTTGAGATTTTAGAAAAAATAGTTGAAAATGCCATTCCTGTATGGTATAATACTAAAAGTTATGGAAAAGAAGCGGTACAGCAAGTAGGAGGCGTTGGTAGTGGATATCTTAAAAGTGGTTTTAACAGTTGCATTTATAATAATTTCTCTTGCTTTGATCGTAATCGTATTAATGCAAGAAGGAAAATCCGCAGGTCTTGGAGCCATCAGCGGCGCAGCGGACACCTATTGGGGTAAGAATAAGGGACGTTCCATGGAGGGAATGCTCGTTAAACTTACAAGAGTACTTGTAATACTGTTTTTAGTAATTGCTGCCGTACTGAATATAGGAAGTTTTTAAAGAACGCAAGAGGCTGCCGAGATTTTCGGCAGCCTTTTTTTCTCTATAGAGATAAGGGAATTGATGGCGCAGTAAAAGGAAAGGTATAAAAAATGATTTGATACCTCTAGACGGCGTACCTGTAAAAGGCAGGAAGATGGGAGCAACAATGGATAAAAAATTATTGGAAAAGAAAAAAAAGACAATCTACAAATTCATTTGCGATGATTTGTATGTGCCAATGAAAATAAAAGAGATGGTAATATTACTTGATATACCAAAGAAAGATAAGAAAGATTTGGAAGTGGTATTGGGCAAACTTCTTTTAGAGGGAAAAATAGGTTTGTCGAGCAAAGGCAAATATTTCAAAATGGACGATATAAAACCAAAATCAGAGGACAAATATTTAAAAGCAAAAGACAAATTCACAAAGACGGAAGAGAAGTTTCCAAGAGCAAAAGGCAAATTTGCAAAGACGGAAGAGAAGCTTCCAAGAGCAAAGGACAAATTTGCAAAGATGGAAGAAAAACTTCCAAAAGCAAAAGACAAATTCACAAAGATGGAAGAGAAGCTTCCAAGAGCAAAGGACAAATTCACAAAGACGGAAGAGAAGCTTCCAAGAGCAAAGGACAAATTTGCAAAGACGGAAGAGAAGTTTCCAAGAGCAAAGGACAAATTCACAAAGACGGAAGAGAAACTTCCAAGAGCAAAGGACAAATTTGCAAAGACGGAAGAGAAGTTTCCAAGAGCAAAGGGAAAACCTTCAAAAGCAGAGAATAAATTTTGGGAACCGGAAGTAAAGCCTGTCAAAGTTAGGAAAAGCAAATCCCCGAATGTGAATGAAGCCAAGCAATTCAGTGGAATCTATATTGGGAATCAAAGGCGGTTTGGCTTTGTTGAAGTCGAAGGGGAAGATCAAGATATTTTTATTCCGGAGAGCGAGTCAAATGGGGCAATGCATAAGGATGAAGTGTTGGTTTCCATTCTTCCGCCAAGCGGTGGAAAGCGTCAAGAAGGTACCATTGTAGATATTCTAACGAGGGCGAACACACAGCTTGTAGGTACTTATGAGAAAGTGAAAGATTTTGGCTTTGTAAAGCCAGATAATTTAAAATTCGGCAAGGATATCTTTGTGTCGCCGGAGCGCTCTAAGGGTGCCATCAGTGGCCATAAGGTGCTTGTTGAAATTACAGACTATGGGAATAGAATAAAAAAACCAGAAGGGAAAGTCATAGAAATCATCGGACATATCAATGATCCGGGAACCGATATTATGTCGATTGTAAAAGGGTATGACCTGCCAATAGAATTTTCGGAAAAGGTACAAAAGCAGGCAGAAACCGTTTCTAAGCCACTTAGCAATGCTGACAGGGGGCAAAGAATGGATTTGCGTGATTTGCAGACAGTTACAATCGATGGGGAGGACGCTAAGGACTTAGACGATGCCATCACAATCACAAAAGAGGGCGATAGCTATAACCTTGGGGTACATATCGCAGATGTGACAAATTATGTACAGGAAAAAAGTGCACTGGATATAGAGGCGCTTAAGCGTGGTACAAGCGTTTATCTTGTAGATCGCGTTATCCCGATGCTGCCCCATGCGCTTTCAAATGGTATCTGTTCCTTAAATGCGGGAGAGGATCGCCTTTCATTAAGCTGTATGATGACCATCGATAAAAAGGGAGCGGTTACAAGCCACAAACTAGCAGAAACGGTTATAAACGTAGATAGGCGTATGAGCTATACCAGTGTAAAAGAAATTTTGACGGATAAAAACGAGGATACAAAAAAAGAATACGAAGAACTTGTCCCCATGTTTGAATTGATGGAAGAACTAGCGGCTATATTGCGCGCAAAACGAAAAAAAAGAGGCTCGATTGATTTTGATTTTCCGGAAACAAAAATGATTTTGGACGAAATGGGAAAACCGGTGGAAATAAAGCCGTATGATCGGAATGTAGCAACGAAAGTCATAGAAGAGTTCATGCTTATCGCCAACGAAACTGTGGCACAAGACTATTTTTGGCAAGAAATGCCATTTGTTTATCGGATCCATGATACGCCGGATGCAGAAAAAATACAAAAGCTAAGTCTATTTATCAACAATTTTGGCTTTGCAATCAAAACGAGCAAGGACGATATCCACCCGAAAGAACTGCAAAAACTACTAACTAAAATTGAAGACTCTCCACAAGAGGCATTAATCAGCAGGCTAACGCTGCGTTCCATGAAACAGGCAAAATATTCAACAGTCAGTACTGGGCATTTTGGTCTTGCGGCACCATATTACTGCCACTTTACCTCGCCAATCCGCAGATATCCCGACTTGCAGATTCACCGGATTATCAAAGAAACACTGCATGGAAAAATGAATGATAAACGGATTGCCCACTATGGGGAAATCCTGCCGAGCGTAGCGACCTATTCTAGTGAGATGGAGCGCAGGGCAGAAGAGGCGGAACGGGAAACGACGAAACTCAAAAAAGTGGAGTACATGTCAGAACGCATTGGACAGATGTATGACGGTGTTATTTCGAGTATTACAAACTGGGGAATCTATGTAGAACTTCCAAATACCATCGAGGGTATGCTGCATGTTAGCGCTTTATTAGATGATTACTACCAGTATGAAGAAGAAACGTATGAGATGGTTGGCAACAGTACGGGCAAACGCTATAAACTGGGGCAAAAAATCAAGGTTATCGTGAAAGGGACGGATAAGCAGATGCGCACGATTGATTTTGCACTTGCAGAGGAAGAGGACTAAGAAAAGAAGCCGTTGCCTTTCATGGGAGAGAGAATAAGATCGTGTAGGGAGAATAAGATATGGAAAAAGGAAGCATAAAATTAATTGCAAACAATAAAAAAGCTCGTCACGAATATTTTATCGAAGATACCTATGAAGCCGGTATCAGCTTGCATGGTACAGAGGTAAAATCATTGCGCATGGGGAAGTGTAGTGTAAAGGAAGCCTTTATACGCATTGAACGAGGAGAAATGATCGTTTACGGTATGCATATTAGCCCATATGAAAAAGGAAATATTTTTAATAAAGACCCCCTAAGGCCGAGAAAGCTATTGCTACACAAATATGAAACCAATAAAATAGAAGGGAAAGTGGCTGAAAAAGGCTATACCGTTGTACCGCTACGCGTCTATTTTAAAGGAAGCCTTGTAAAAATAGAAGTGGCAATGGCAAAGGGTAAAAAACTGTATGATAAACGGCAGGATATTGCAAAGAAAGACCAACGGCGAGATGCCCAAAGGGAGTTCAAGGTGAAAAATTTAGGGTAAGGGACTGTAGAAAGGATTTTTTGAGTTGCAACGTATGGCAGATGATCAAACGAATGCAGTTGTGAAATAAGGATCTGTAAAAAGATTTTTGATCTACAGCGTATTGCAGATGATCAAACGAATGCAGTTGTGAAATAAAGAGCTGTAAAAGATTTTTGAGTTGTAGCAGAAGGAGAAAAGGGCACATGAGATATAAGCCTTAGTGGCTATATCATCATACAAGAGGAGGGAAAGGATTGATTAAACTTATTGCATTAGACTTAGACGGAACGTTGCTTATGGACGACCATGTAACGGTGTCAGAAAGCAATATAAAGGCGATCACATTAGCGGCACAAAAAGGCATTATCATTACGATTGCAAGCGGAAGGACATTCGCTACGATGAGGAAGGTTTTTGAGCAGCTTCCCGTTGCCCGTTTCGCTGTTTTTTCAAATGGGGCATCGGCCGTTGAGGTAGAGTCAGGCAAGTTTGTAATTGAAAACAGATATATTTCTGCTGAGGACTCAGCAAAAATTTATGATGCAATTTGCGATTACCGGGCAACCTATCAAGTATATAAAGAGAAAGATGTGTATACAGATGTCAATCAAGTCGAAGATTTTCATAACGCCATTAGGCTGCTTGCATTCTCAGAGTTTTTGATACGAAACACCATAATAGAATCTACTTCTAAGATGGCATCAATCTGCAAATCAAAGGTAGAAAAATATAATATCGAGTACATAGCACCTGAATTTAAAATTCAAATGAAAAAGCGTCTAGATGCGTTGCATTCGTTGGCAATCACTTCATCCTATGCAGAAAACATGGAAATATTCTCAAATCGAACCAATAAAGGCGATGCCCTAAAACGGCTCTGCGAAAAGCAGTCTATCTTGCCGTCGGAAGTTATGGCGTTTGGAGATTCCGGAAATGATATTGAAATGTTGAAATGGGCAGGGCTATCGTATGCTATGGAGAATGCTAATGCGGCTGTTAAAGCAGCTGCAAAGCAGATTACAGACAGCAATGTAGAAGATGGGGTAGGAAAGGCCATTTCAGCTTATTTAGAAACTGCCCTGCCCATCACGTAAAATAAAGATTGGCACAATCAAACATAGAGCAATCGGAATCAAAAAGATAGCAGACAGCGTATCGCGGGCATTGTATCTGCTGCCTTTGCATTTTTTAAGATGGGAGGCAGATGGTGTCATGCGTCGCAAACCATCATTTTCCGCTGATACTCATTTTTATAGATGCTTCCAGTCTTGTTTGTTAAAACGGACTGGTACAAATCGGCCGCATATAAGTCCTTGGAAAGCAGCTCCATTCCATAAGCGGGCAAGAAGCGGGATGCATCACAAACACTTGTGACAAGGGGGGCGATTGCAGCTTTTTTTATGGCGGACAACAAGGGCTCTGCCCCTTTTTTAAATCCAAGCACACGTAAATAGGGCAAATATTCCGTAGATGCAGCGGTAGCGTAGTCTGCGGTTTTCACGTCAAGCAAAATATGCGTCAGCAGTCGGCTGATTCTTGTATAAGTAATCTCTTTCGTCTTTAAAAGTCCGCAAAACTGTTTCCAGTTTAAAAAATCATACTTCCGTTTCGCGATACGATTGGATAGGGAAACGCCACTATCTGCATAACAAAGGAGGTCATTTTGACCGCTTGCAAGCAGTTTGCAATGCAAAGGCAATGAAAAATCATTTTCACTCAAGAATGCCGACTGCCGGGCATAATCCTGCAAAATTTGAAAAGAAGGATCTGGCAGTGCGTTTTTTAGATGGTGAAAAGAATCGTTTGGCGGTATAGCTTTTGGATGGCGAAAAGAATCATCCGATTGTACAAACAGCTTTTTACGAATGGCCGTAGCAGAAGTGTAGGGGCTGTCAAAAGAGGCGTCATGATAACCACTGCCTTTTCGCTGTATGAGATATGGCGTTAGAGCGGAATTTGTAGAACGAATTGACTTTAAATATTCCACTGCCAATATATTATTGGGAGAGGCAAGAATCCCCTGTAATGCTTTTGCATATTCGAATGCTTTTGCATTTTCCAATATTTTTGCATTTTCTAATACAATTACATCCTGTAATGCTTTTGCCCGTGCAGCAGGGAAGGACAATCCTTGTTTTAAATAGGAATGGAAAAAACAGGTATATTTTTCCGTTTCAGTAGAGAGAATATCGGCAACTTTTTTTAAAGGGGCAAGCGTGTTTGTTTCCGCACCGAAGCAAAGCCTAGTTGCAACACCGGTACTGTTTAATAATTTTACCCCACCTAGTGCGAACAGCTCTGCACTGGCAGTTGCATAAAGGGCAGGAAGCTCTAGCACGAGGTCCGCACCCTGCAAAAGTGCCATTTGTGCCCGCGTATATTTATCCATAAGAGCAGGTTCTCCCCGTTGAACAAAATTTCCACTCATCACAACAATAATGTAATCTGTGTCAGAATTCTTACGCAGTGTCAGTATTTGATAGAGGTGTCCAAGGTGAAATGGATTGTATTCAGCGATAATACCCACAACGTTCATATTCAATCCTTTCTACAACAGTTCATACGAATTTACCACTAATATATAGAAGTATAGCATAGTTTTTTGAATGCACAAGGAGTTTGCAAGAAAAAGATGTGCTGGATGAACAGCGAACAAAATAAGAAAGAATAAAGAAAGAATATAGAACAAATAATAAAGAATAAATAATATCTTTGTAACTTGGCGAAAGTAGGTTGACAGGAAAATTATGTATATGATAATATAAAACAGGCAGACATTTATGGCATAGCCTTATGGCATTAAAAATGGGGCAGTTGCAAATGATCCCTCTATTTGTGAAAAAGAAATTAGCGCTCACTCTTTTCATTTCGTATGATTTGAGTCTTGAGCAGGTGAAAGGAATGTAGAGCAAGATGAAAAATTATGGGTTAAGTAGTTCCCAAGTTCAAGAATCAAAAGAAAAATATGGAACAAACAGGCTTACAGAGCAAGCGAGCGAAGGGTTTTGGAATAAATTTAAAGGCAACCTAGGTGATCCAATGATAAAAATCCTATGTGTTGCACTTGTCATTAATGTTATTTTTACTGTTTTAGGGAAGGCAGAATGGTACGAGTCTGTTGGAATCGCGATGGCTGTTCTGATTGCCACCCTCGTATCGACGTTTTCCGAATACAAAAATGAAAATGCATTTCAAAAATTACAGGAAGAGGCATCTCAGATTACCTGTAAAGTATACAGGGATAATGAAATTGTTGAAATTTCAATTAACGATATCGTGGTTGGGGATTGCATCTTGCTGCAGACCGGGGACAAGATACCGGCAGATGGGACGATTGTGGACGGAAATCTGCACGTTGACCAGTCTGTCCTCAATGGGGAAACAAAGGAAGCAAAAAAGATTGTAATGCCGGCGGATTACGTGGAGCAGGATACTGCATTGGATTTTTTAAATGAATATAAAGTGTTTCGTGGTTCCGTGGTATGTGGCGGAAATGCGGTTATGTGCGTTTCTCTCGTAGGGGATAAATCCGTGTATGGGAAAATAGCCGGTGAACTGCAGCTTGACGATGAACGAGATTCCCCATTGAAGGTAAAGCTTTCTAATCTGGCAAACGGAATCAGCAAATTTGGCTACATTGGCGGTATCCTCATAGCAGTTGCATTATTGTTTACGCGGATTGTCATTGAAAATGGATTTGATCCGGGGCGGATCGCAGACTATGCTACTTTAGCGACAATCGCAAAAGACTGCGTGGATGCACTTATGCTTGCCGTTATCATTATCGTAATGGCTGTCCCGGAGGGGCTGCCGCTGATGATTGCGATTGTGTCGGCTTTAAACATGGGAAAAATGCTAAGAGACAACGTCCTAGTACGTAAAATTGCCGGAATCGAAACAGCAGGAAGCCTAAACCTTTTATTTAGCGACAAGACCGGAACTATCACAAAAGGGCAGCTGGAAGTCGTTGTATTTGTAGATGGGGATGGACATGAATATAAATCATATAGCGAAGTAGAGGGGGAACTTGGAAAGGTCCTTTCCCTTAGCATCAGCCACAATACCGATGCGGTGGTAAGCGGTAGCGGACAACATCAAAAAGTAATCGGCGGAAATGCAACAGAGCGTGCCGTTTTAAGCTTTGCCGAAGGAGAAGTACAGGATATAGATGCAACGAAAGTTGCCTCAATACCTTTTGACAGTGCAAACAAATATTCAGCCAGTCAAGTGGAAGGTACCTATAATCTAACGCTTATCAAAGGCGCACCTGAAAAATTATTAAGCCGATGTGGATTTTATTATGATGTGGATGGAAACCGCGTTAAGCTGCAGGGCGACAACAGCCTTGTAGCTAAGATAGATGAACTTGCGGCAAGGGCAATCCGGGTTTTGGCATTTGCAACAAGCGATGCAAAAATAGACGATGACAAGCTCCCTGATGGAGAGTGGACGTTAGTCGGAATCATCGGCATCAGAGATGAAGTACGACCGGAATCCGTTACGGCAATCAAGGAAGTGCAAAATGCGGGCGTTCAAGTTATTATGATTACAGGCGACAGGAAAGACACGGCGGTAGCGATTGCAAGGGAAGCCGGGCTGCTAAGTGGGGATACAGGGATTGTCCTGACTTCGGATGAGCTTGCCAAGCTCTCGGACGATGAAGTGAAAAGCCGCATGAAAGACCTTCGGGTAATCGCCCGGGCATTGCCAAGCGACAAGAGCCGTCTGGTACGGATAGCGCAGGAATTAAATCTGGTTGTAGGCATGACCGGCGATGGCGTAAACGACTCTCCGGCGTTAAAAGCCGCTGATGTCGGATTTGCTATGGGCGGAGGTACGGAGGTTGCGAAAGAGGCAAGTGAAATCATTATCATGGACGACAATTTCAACTCCATTGCCAAAGCTATTTTGTATGGCAGGACAATCTTTAACAGCATCCGTAAATTTATCATTTTCCAATTGACGATTAACGTTGCGGCAGTTCTTGTATCTTTTGTTTCGCCACTGATTGGTATGGAAAACCCATTGACGATTACGCAGATTTTATGGGTGAACCTCGTTATGGATACGTTGGCCGCACTTGCGTTTGGCGGTGAGCCCGCATTGAAACGCTTTATGCAGGAAGCCCCGAAAAGACGTGATGAAGCAATTGTCAGTACCAATATGTGGAGCTCCATTCTTGTTGGCAGCATCTGTACGTTTGTGCTAAGTATGATTTTTCTGCGTACGGACTTTGCAAGCGGGTTTTTTAGGACGGGTGAAAAAGACAAATATTTGTTGACTGGATATTTTGCGTTCTTTATCTTTACTTCGGTATTCAATGCTTTTAATGCCAGAACAGACCAGAAAAACCTGTTCGACAATATTCTTGCAAACAAAGGATTTTTACGGATACTTGCGCTGATTGTTATCGTGCAGATCATCATGACCTATGTAGGTGGCGTTATTTTAAATTGCTATGGGCTGACATGGAATGAGTGGCTGTTTGTATTGGTATGCGCTATCATCATTATTCCAGTGGATCTCATACGGAAAGTGATTATGAATAGAAAATAAAAATAAATAGGATGCAAGCGAAAGGGGAACGCATTATGTCTGTAAATCTTCAAAAGGGTCAGAAAGTTGACTTGACAAAAGGAAATGCAAGTTTGAAACGCTTGATGGTTGGGCTTGGCTGGGATGAGGCACAGCAATCAAAAGGGGGTCTATCCAAAATTTTTGGTGGCGCAAAGCAGCAGGAGATTGACTGCGATGCCACGGCATTTTTGCTGACCGGCGGCAAATTGCAGAGCAAGAATGATATTATCTATTTTGGCAACTTAAAACACAGTTCCGGAGCGGTAAAGCACCAAGGCGATAATTTAACGGGTGCCGGCGCGGGTGACGATGAGCAGATATTTGTTGACCTTGCCAATATGCCAAGCCAATATGACAAGGTTATATTTGTGGTAAATATTTATGATGCAGACAAACGCAAGCAGCATTTTGGACTGATTAAAAATGCGTTTATCCGACTGGTGGATGCCGACAAAAATCAGGAATTATGTATCTATAACTTGTCGGAAAATTATGATGGAATGACAGCGATGATATTTGGTGAAGTGTATCGGCACAATGGGGAGTGGAAGTTTAGCGCGATCGGACAAGCTACAACGGATACAAACATCGGTACGCTTGCCGGACGCTATTCATAAAACGATCAACACTTAAAACATCGCAAACATTTTAAAGTGCCACCAACATTTAAAATGCCATCGACATTGTGAACATGAAACTGTAAATGAGCGATAGAATAGGGAGGAAAAATAATGTCAGTAAGTTTAGCAAAAGGGCAACGGGTGAGTCTGGATAAGACACTTAAAATGGCTCTTGTAGGTCTTGGATGGGATACCAACAAATATTCCGGCGGTCATGATTTTGACCTTGATGCGGCGGCATTTCTTCTTGATGCAAACGGGAAAGTAAAGGATGACAATGACTTTATCTTTTACAACAATTTAAAGAGTAGGAACGATGCCGTAACGCACACAGGCGATAACCTCACAGGCGAAGGAGAGGGCGATGATGAAGTGATCGTGATTGACTTTTCAAAGGTCCCTGCTGATGTAGCCAGAATTGCAATCACAGTTACCATCCACGATGCACAAGCGCGCCAACAGAATTTTGGGCAGGTATCAAATGCATTTGTCCGTATTGCCAGTATGGCAAATGAAACAGACCTAAATGGCGCCGAACAGTTGCGATATGATTTGGCAGAAGATTTTTCGATTGAAACTGCAATCGTTGCATGCGAAATATACAAAAATGGTGCTGATTGGAAATTCAATGCGGTCGGTGCTGGATATCAAGGTGGCCTTGCAGCACTTTGCAAGTCCTTTGGCGTAAATATTTAAACGGTTACGATGAGTAAAGTGAAAAGATTTTTTGAGTTTTTTATATCATGCACAAGAAAGTGCGCAAGGATATGCAACTAAATTGATGATGGAAGAGGTAGCTGTTTCGTATCCCCAAATGTGACTTTGGGCAGATAGCCAAGTTGTATTTTTACAAATTGGCTATGAAAGGGGTGCGACGAAATAGTTACAGAAAAAGAGGTGTATTATGGCAGTTAGTTTACAGAAAGGTCAAAAAGTAGATTTGACCAAAACAAATCCGGGTCTTTCCCAAATTATCGTAGGCCTTGGATGGGATACGAATAAGTTTGACGGAGGCGGAGATTTCGATTTAGATGCGGCCGCATTTCTGGTAGGAGATTCAGGCAAGGTTTCTTCGGATGGAGATTTCGTTTTCTTTGGGAATCTAAAACATGCAAGCGGTGCTGTAGAACATACAGGCGACAACCTTACCGGTGAAGGCGAGGGAGATGATGAGCAGATTAAGGTTGCTTTAGCAACGGTGCCGGCAAATGTAGCTAGGATTGCTTTTGCTGTTACCATCTACGATGCAGAGAACCGCAAACAGAATTTCGGACAAGTATCAAATGCTTTTATTAGAGTCGTTGATGCAGGAACCAACGCAGAATTGATAAGATACGATTTGGGGGAAGATTATTCCATTGAAACAGCCGTTGTGGTGGCCGAACTCTACAGGAATGGCGCTGAATGGAAATTCAATGCAATTGGAAGTGGATTCCAAGGTGGTTTGTCGGCATTGTGCGGCAACTTCGGAGTTAATGTTTAAGGGAAAGAAATAACAAACCAATAACGGATTGATTATTTGATTTTATAATGTAGCTATGGATAGATAGCCAATTTGTGCCGTCACATTGTGTGTGCAAAAGTCGTGACTATTTTGTTATACCTCCTGAATCGCTACACAATATCAAACATTCTGGAGCTGTCAAACAATGTTCCCTTCTCTTTGAACTTTGCGTGGCAGCTCCAGTGGTTTTAAAGTAAGAGAAGAGGCGATATAGATGGAAACGATGCAGCGTGGATTTAGAAGTAAATTAGACAGCTACATTGACGTTACAAGCGATTTTGATGTGGAACTTTCGCTCAGTGGCCAATCAGAATATGATTATTGCTGTTTTGGTATTGATGCCGCCGATAAGCTTTCCGATGATCGGTATATGGTATTTTACAATCAGATGAATACACCGAACAATGAGATTGTTCTTTTGCAAAATCAAAATCCCGCATGTTATAAAATCAACGTAAACCGTCTACCATCAACAATTTCTAGATTAGTCTTTACGGCTAGTATTGATGGTCATGGAACAATGTCCATGATAAATTCTTGCTCCTTGCTATTAAAGCAAAACGGCAACACAGCTTTGCGGCTTAATCTTACAGGCAGTGATTTTCAGCAAGAAAAAGCGATCATTGTTATTGAGAACTTGACTTTTGGTTTTATGGAACAACTTCAAGGCGAATGCCTTCTGTTACAATGGACAACTATCAAAGTGCCGTACCAACAGACCATAGGAAGCTCATGCGTTCGCTCGGTGGCTCAAACAATGAGCCAGACGTCATGGGAAAAGTGATGGATGAATATGAGAAAAGTAAAATTCCTGCCTACGTTTTGTTTATTACGGACGGTGGAGTTTCTAGCGAGTCGAAAATTAAAAAATTGCTTATTGAGGCTTCAAGGCTTCCCATATTTTGGCAATTTGTAGGGGTTGGAGGCACGAACTACGGTGTGCTAGAACGCCTAGATGCGATGGGCGCAAGATATGTTGACAATGCCAATTTTTTTGCCATTGATGATTTTGATTTGGTAAGCGATTCGGAAATTTATGAACGGCTATTGAATGAATTTCCCACTTGGTTAAAAGAAATAAGAAAGAAGAATATGATTTAGAAGCTATTTGGTTCTACAGTAATGGGATGTACGGTTGAATCGTTATAATCTATAGCAAAACTATGGTTTCTAATGCAAAAATTAAGGAAAGAAAAATATGACAGTTGATAGGGAAACGAATCTTGAATATCAAGTCGGAGCGTTAATGTACACGCCGGCATTTAATGAAAAGATTGCGAATAAATTAATAGATAAAAGGTTTGAATTGCCATATTCTTTGGCATTTTGTTTGGAAGATTCAATACAAGACTATAACATTGAGTTAGCAGAGCAGAAAATGTGCGACAGCTTACGCAAAATTTATAATGCAATAGAATCAGGACAAATCTGCTTGACAAATTTGCCTTTGATTTTCGTAAGGATAAGAAATCCCAAACATATGCTCAAGGTGCAGCAAAAGTTATCAAAGTTGTCAGAAATTGTGTGTGGCTATATACTACCAAAATTTGATTTGAGCAATGCAGCAGAATACAGAGCGGGCATCAGAAAGATAAATGCCGAATCAAACAAGCACATGGTTGTTATGCCGATTTTGGAAACTACGGATGTAATTGATATTCGCACAAGGCGAGACACCCTATCAGAATTAAAAATGATTATTGACGGCATGAAAGAAAGCGTGTTAAATGTTCGCGTAGGTGGAAATGATTTCTGTAATCTTTATGCAGTCAGGCGAAATTCCAAACAGACGATTTATGATATTGCAGTTTTAAACAGTGTTATCAGTGATATTTTAAACGTTTTTTCAAGCGAGTATGTGGTTTCTGCACCTGTTTGGGAATTTTTCGGCAATGATACGAGTTCTGGCCACAATTGGCTGACGGGTTTAAAACGCGAGCTAGAGCTTGATGTATTAAATGGATTTATCGGAAAGACAGCCATCCACCCATCACAAATTCCGGAAATCTGCAAATCACTTATGGTTTATGAAAGTGATTACGAAGATGCAAAGCATATTTTAAATTGGAAAGATGAGAATTTCGGCGTTTTTAAAAGTTCATCCATAACAAGCAATCATATTAGAATGAATGAGGTGAAAACCAATTCGAATTGGGCAAAAAAAATCATGTTACTTGGCGAGCTTTATGGAATAAAGGCCGATGAGGGCGATATATCCAATGAAAGAGATGTGTTCAGTCAAAGAAATGCACTCAATCAAAGAAATGTATTCAATCAAAGAAATGTACTCAATCAAAGAAATGTACTCAATCAAAGAGAGGTGTTCAACAAAAGCGATATGCTGTGGGGGACTTCTGTGATGGAACATATAAATGAAAGCGATATGCTGTGAGGGACGATTATGACCACATTTTTAAACCCAAAAGGATTTGAACAGGATCCAAACTGTGCGAACGATTCTCGTGACAGTTGGCTTATTTTAGGGAATATACAGGCGGCAAAACGTGAAAATAACACCAAAAGGGCATATGTTTTAGTGAACAGCCACCAAGCGAAGCACATTCCCATTTCCCCTGATATTGCATTAAACCAGTTTGAACAATTGGGTGATTTTGTTGCTTCAAAAATAAGGAATGAAAAAATCCTAGTCATCGGATTTGCCGAAACTGCAACGGCAATTGGAGCAGGTGTTGCATCAAAATTTACAGACGCATGTTATTGCCACACGACAAGGATGGTATTGCCAAAAGAAAACAGGCTCGTTTTTTTCGAGGAAGAACACTGCCATGCACCGAAACAAATGCTATATAGCAGTTTTTCCCAGAGTAAATGCAAGGAATTTGACCGGATTATTTTTGTGGAAGATGAAATTACCACAGGAAAGACCATTGGCAATTTTTTGAAAGAATTAAAGCAAAAATCAATCTTTAGAACAGATATAAAAATTTCAATTGCCTCGATTGTAAACAATTGCAAAAGCATTGATAAATCGATAGAAGAGGCGCAATATTACTATTTAGCAAAATTAGGCGATGTTGATTTTTCAGAAAAACTGGAATCATTTACCCAATTTAGCGCAGATGTCGGCTATAGCGATTCTAAGCAGCCGGTTGAATTTACAGATATTCATGGTTGTATGAACCCACGGCTCGGTGTCAATATGAAGTCATACATAGAGGCCTGTGAAAAATTATCCGGTACGATTTTAAAACGTTATGACTTTGAAGATAAAGATGTGTTAATTCTTGGGACGGAAGAGTTTATGTATCCCCCCTTAATTGTGGGGCGTAATTTGCTTAAAACGGCGAGAACCACCAGGGTTCACGCAACAACGCGAAGCCCAATTATGCCTTGCAAAGAATATCGATATGACTATGAATATCCATATCCATTGTTTTCAAGATATGCACTAAAAAGTGTATACCCTGGGCAGTACCAGACGTATATCTACAATCTAAAAAAGTATGATGTCGTTTTGGTTATCACCGATTCTGCCTGTGAAAATATTGGCATCAAGCAACTGCATGGTGCATTGCAGAATGCCGGCAATGATAATATAATAACAGTTCGATGGATGGAGTAGTTTATGAGAAGCACTTTTTTGGAAAACGACGTGACACTTTTGCTGAAAGATATAACAGGTCTAGTGGAGCCATTGCCAACAGCAGAACGGGAGAAACAGATACAAAATGGGGTGCATTATTGTGAAATGTTGCCGATTGAATATAGCCCTACCAAAGAATATTTTGCACAATATTATTATGCACTGGAGAATTTTTGTGGAATAACTGCAGTGGCAGTGAAAAAGGTGTCGGAAAAAATCTTTGCGGCAAAAGGAAAAGATACTGTGATTGTTTCCCTTGCAAGGGCAGGTATTCCGATCGGAATTTTAATAAAGCGCTATCTGAAAAACAAGTATGGTGTAGATTTGCCACACTATGCAATATCAATCATAAGAGGTATGGGAATTGACGATTATGCAGTGCGGCATATTTTGCATCTTCACGATCCAAAGACACTTCAGTTTGTTGATGGCTGGACGGGGAAAGGCGCAATATACAAAGAACTGAAAAAAGAAATTTTAAATTATAAAAATGTTGACGATAGCTTGGCGGTATTGTCGGATCCGGCTGCAATATCAGACAAATGCGGTACGCGTGAAGACTTTTTGATTGCAAGTTCCTGTTTGAATTCTACAATATGTGGCTTGATAAGTCGAACTTTTTACCGCAAAGATATCATAGGCGCCAACGAGTTTCACGGTGCGGCTTTTTATGGTGAACTTACATCCAAAGACCATACCTATGAATTTATTGACAAAATTGAGGCAGCTTTTGACTATTTCGATGATGAAGCGGGGGCGCGTAAGGTGAAAGAAGAAGCAGGTCCACGTGAAGTGAAGAAAGAAGCAGGCTCGTGTGGAGTGAAGGAAGAAGCAGGCGATGAAGCAGGGTCACGCAAGATGAAAGAAGTCGGCGATGAAGCGGGATTGCGTGAAGTTCAAAAAATTGCCGCACATTTTGGTATTGGAAATATTAATTTGATCAAGCCTGGTGTCGGAGAAACAACGCGCGTACTGCTGCGCAGAGTGCCGGATCTTGTCCTGATAGGTGAAACGGCAGACAAAGAACAGGTGCGGCACATAATTAGATTAGCGGAGGAAAAGAACGTTACGGTGGAAAAATATCCGCTGAAAAACTACAATGCCTGCGGTATCATAAAAAACGTTGCCGCAGACATTTGAATAAAAATACAAGAAGCTCAAAATGGTTGACATAATTCCCTATAGAGGGATTGAATATGAAATAGGGCACTAGATGGAATTGCCCAAAATGGGTTGCCTGTAGAGGAATTGAATATGATAATAGGGCACTAGATGGAATTGCCCAAAATGGTTGCCTATAGAAGGAATAGAGGGAAATAAAATTGATTTTTGCTTCAGATTTGGATAACACGCTTATTCATTCTTACAAACGTTATGAACCAAACGACATATGCATTGAAACGAAAGACGGCAAGCGACTCTCCTATATGTCAAGAGATGCGTTTGATTTGTTACAAAAGGTAAATAAGCAGTGTTTGTTTGTTCCGGTGACGACACGTTCGGTTGAGCAATATAGACGTATTTCCTTGCTTTTAGAAGCAACGCCTAAATTTGCAATTGTCAGCAACGGTGCCGTGCTACTTTGCAGCAATGAGGTTGACGAGGAATGGCTGTCCAAATCAAAAGAGATGATTGCTGACTGCATGGAAAAGCTTTATGCATACATGGATATCCTAAGGAACGATTCCTATACTAGTTTTGATGTAAGGCTTGTAGATGGAATATTTCTTTTTACAAAAACAAATAACATCGCAGAAACGATGAAACTGCTTGACAAAGCAGTAGACAAAGAAAATTTTGAAGTTTCAAATTTGTATGAAAAAATATACATCGTGCCAAGGAAAATGAATAAAGGTTCAGCTTTAAAACGATTTATTCGAAAATATGGCAGAGAAAAGGGGGAATGCCTGCTCTGTGCCGGCGATAGCATCATGGATTTAAGTATGCTAAAAATTGCCGATGTTGCGGTTGTACCTGCGGATTTTGAATTCAGCATCGAGAAGGCTGTATTTGGCGATGATGGTAATTTTGCAGAGTTTGTACTTCGTGAAGCAGTAAAGAATAGGATACGTTATGTAAACTAAAATGAATTCTAACTATTTACAAGCTACAAAAAACATGCTACAATAATCGCGATATAGGCTATCAAAAAACATGTTACAATACATATGAACAGGAACAAAATACGGTTCCTATAATCAGATGCATGACACGAAAAAATGTGTCTTTTATCAGAATTTGAGCTACAATTTCTGATAAACTATGCAATTAGGAAGAAAGGGGGAATCATTTAATGGGTATGTTTAATATACCTGAAATAATAACACCGCCATTAACTTTCGGAGGAGGTCAGCCAAGTGGACAATCTATTCCAAATAACGGACAAAATCAAGGAGGCGCTAACAACCCCGCTTCAAACGATGGACAATATGCTAACCCAAATAGCGGATCAGGCAACCAACCTGCTCCAGCCTATGGGGGAGGAGCTCAACAAAACCCTCAATACGCCACTAACCCTATACCAGGACAAGCTAACGGAGCCCCAAACAGCGGATATCCAAACAACGGATACCCAAACAACACAAACCAAAATGCCGGGAACTTCAATTCTGGCCCAACAGCCCCAGCTAGCCCAAATATATCCCCAAATAGCAATATGGGAGGACCCGCTTCCGGTGCAAAACAAGGAGTCCATCTAAAAAAGGGACAGAAAGTATCTTTGGGTGGATACCTTCCTGCGGGTGCAATGTTGACGCGACTCGAAGTAGGCCTTGGTTGGGATGTAAACCCAAATTCTCCGATTCCTTATGATTTAGATGCTTCGGTATTTATGCTAGGCGGAAATAATTTTGTTATCGGCGATGATTGGTTCGTATTCTATGGTCAGCCTACTTCACCGGACAATGCGATCAGGCATTCCGGCGACAACTCTTCGGGAGCAGGGCAGGGCGATGACGAAATAATTCACATTGACTTAAATTTGCTTAATCCGAGTGTAGCTAGACTTGCTTTTATTGTTACCATCAACGAAGCTACTGAGCGTGGACATAACTTTAGTGGTGTAAACAACGCTTACATAAGGGTATCGGATGCAAATACCAGAACAGAGCTCGTTCGCTTTAACCTCACGGAAAACTATGCAAATGTGACATCTATGGTAGTTGGCGAATTATACAAACATAACAACGAATGGAAATTTAACCCGGTAGGTGACGGGTTGAATACCGATTTAGTTGGACTTTGTGGGCGTTATGGCGTTAATGTAGCAGATTAAGATAGACTACTAAATTTTCAATATGATGCAGGAGGATGATATGGGTTTATTAGATAACATAGGAGGTCTTGTGGGTGGCATGGGAGGACAAAACCAGCAAAATCAGCAATACCCGCAAGATCAGCAATATCAACAGCAGAACCAGCAATATCAACAGCAGAACCAGCCGCAGCAACAGTATCAGCCACCGGCAGGTGCTTCGGTGTTTACTGTTTTAAATGAGCTGTACTGCAAAGCTTATGTGCAATCGCCTCGTGCGGAAGTTTTCACAAAAGCAGGTGCAATGGTTGCTTATAAGGGCAACGTTAAATTTGAAAAAGTAATTTTAGGGCCTCAAGGCAACCCGCTTAGTGCGGCTATGGGGCAAATTGGACGCCGTCTTACTGGTGAAAATATGCCATTGATGAAATGCAAAGGAAGTGGAGAAGTTATCCTTGCAAATCTTTCGGAGCATGTTACGGTAATAAACTTGAGCGAAGGAGTTTGTGTGGAGTCTGAAAACCTGCTTGCCTTCACTGAAACCTGCAAATATGGCTTCAAGTTTCTCGCACAAGGTGCAATCTCTCAAAAAGGACTTTTTACCTCGACGTTATCCCCGAACGGACCAAATGCATGGGTAGCAATCCTTACAGATGGCAATCCGCTTGTGATTAATACGCCTTGCCATGTTGATCCCGATGCACTGGTTGCTTGGACGGGTCCCGACCCACGCATTAAGCTTGATATTGGATGGCGTAACCTTGTGGGGCAAAATTCCGGTGAAACGTATAACTTTGAATTTGGGCAAGCCGGCCATCATGTGATTATTCAGCCTACCGAACGAAAGAGCGGTCTAGATATCAGTGTTGACGGAAGAAGAACCGGATCACGTCCTGATGTTCAGCACAATCAATCGCTCGGTCAAGCTGCAGGCGGTATTGGCGGTGCGCTTGGTGGATTATTTGGTGGCGGTAACAGTGGCGGAGGAGGCGGACTATTTTAATACGAATGGGCAAGAAGCCATCCCTTTTAAATTATAGAGAAAGCACATTGCTGTTGTCAATCGATCAAGAGAATGAAACAAAAATACCGCACTGTTTTCGTACAGCGCGGTATTTTTTTCGGCTTGCGTGTATTGGATTTAGTGCAAAAATACTCTTGTATACAAGAAGTGTTTGGTTTATAATAAAAAAGACTGGGGTAGTCTGGAAACTATACTAGCAGGGAAACGATAATAAAACAAGGAAGCACCACAGAACAAAAGGGGGTATTACAAATGGCTTTTATTGATACAATCAAGGAAAAAGCAAAACAAGACAAGAAATTGATTGTGCTGCCGGAGAGTGAAGATCCAAGGACTTACTATGCGGCATCTGCAGCCCTAAGGGGAGGGTTTGCAAATATTATTATGCTAGGCGATAAGGAACGGGTATTAGACCGTGCAAAATTTCTTAAAATTGATTTGCCGGGTATCACAATTATTAATCCATTAACGTCTGAAAAGCTACAAGGATACACTGATCTACTTACGGACATAAGAAAAGGGAAAGGTATGACGGCAGCAAAAGCAAGGGAAATCCTTGTCAATGACTATGCGACATTTGGAATCATGATGTTAAAAGCAGATGATGCAGATGGTCTGGTATCCGGTTGCTGCCATGCAACGGCAGAGGTACTTCGTCCGGCTTTGCAAATCCTAAAAACAGCACCGGGCACAGAACTGGTTTCTGGATTTTTTATTTTAGATGGCCCACAGAAACAATATGGAAAGAACGGCGTTGTGATGATGGCGGATTGCGCATTAAACCAAGACCCGACTGCGGCAGAGCTTGCGGCAATCGCAGGAAGCTGTGCGAAGACATTCCGCGCGTTAGTAAAGGATGAGCCGATTATTGCGATGCTTTCCCACTCTACCAAAGGAAGCGCACATCATCCAATGGTAGATAAGATGATAGAGGCGACAAGGATTGCAAAAGAAAAATATCCAAACTTAAAAATAGATGGTGAATTACAGTCAGATGCGGCAATTGATCCGGAAATTGCACATATTAAAGCACCGGAAAGCGATATTGCCGGAAAAGCGAATGTACTTGTATTTCCAAATGTCGATTGCGGAAATATCGCATACAAGCTTGTGCAAAGGCTTGGTGGCGTAGATGCTTATGGTCCGATGCTCCAAGGAATTGGCCGTCCGGTGAATGATCTGTCTAGGGGATGCTCTGCAGAAGATTTCGCGGGAGTGATAGCAATGACTGCTGTGCAGGCACAGTTAAGATAAAGGAGAAAATAAAAATGAATGTATTGGTTATTAATTGCGGAAGTTCATCCTTAAAATTTCAGCTAATTGAATCAAACGCGGAAAAAGTATTGGCAAAAGGACTTTGCGAAAGAATTGGAATAGAGGGTAGCCAGCTGGTTTACCAGAAAACCGGTGCAGAGAAAGAAACAACTCTTTCATCTATGCCAACCCATACGCAGGCAATTCAGCTCGTATTAGATGCCCTTGTAAATCCGGACAAGGGCGTCATTAAGAATCTGGACGAAATTGATGCAGTGGGCCATCGTATCGTACATGGAGGAGAAAAATTTGCCAATTCGGCAGTCGTTACCGATGAATTGATGCAAGCGGTAGAAAACTGCAACGAACTTGCCCCTTTACACAATCCGGCAAACATAATCGGGGTACGTGCGTGCCAAGAACTAATGCCGAACGTGCCTATGGTGGGAGTATTTGACACGGCATTCCATCAGTCGATGCCGGAAGAGGCTTACATTTATGGAATTCCCTATGAATATTATGAAAAATATAAGGTTCGGCGCTATGGCTTTCATGGTACGTCGCACAGCTATGTAAGCAAACGTGCCGCAGAAATCGTAGGCAAGCCTTATGACCAGTTAAAGACAATTGTATGCCATCTTGGAAATGGATCCTCTATTTGTGCCATTAAGAATGGCAAATCAATCGATACATCGATGGGGCTTACTCCATTAGAAGGCCTTGTCATGGGGACGCGTTCCGGCGATATTGACCCCGGCGCCCTTGAATTTATTTCAAAGAAAGAAAATAAAGAGATAGATGAACTGATGGAAATCTTGAATAAAAAGTCTGGTGTGTTAGGCATTTCTGGCGTATCCAGTGACTTTAGGGATTTAGAAAGTGCAGCAAAAGAAAATAACCAAAATGCAATCCGCGCGTTAAATATATTCCATTATAGAGTTGCAAAATATATTGGCGCTTATGTAGCCGCCATGAATGGGGTAGATATCATCTGTTTTACAGCCGGCGTAGGTGAAAATGGGATCAATACCCGAGAAAAAGTCTGCTCCTACTTAGGATACTTAGGCATTACCATTGATAAAGAGGCAAATCAAACAAGAGGGAAAGAAACCATCCTTTCCACACCCGATTCAAAGGTAAAAGTAATTTTATTGCCGACAGACGAAGAGCTGGCAATTGCAAGGGAAACTGTGGCGCTAACAGCGAAATAAGCAACGATCTCATACACTTCTATCGTTACCTATCCGTAACGATAGAAGTGTGATATGGTAAAAAAATATTGCACATTATACTATAGAGAAAACAAAAGCAACCGTGTACAGATTGCTTTTTTGTACATCATTTTTTTGACATCGGAAATGCAAGAAGGGGCATATATGAATTGTTCGGATAAACATAGGGAATAATAAAAGCAAAAGATGCGGCAACTATTTTCGGAAAGCAGAACGATGAGATAGTTACTGAATTAGCCAATTATAACTTATGCTAATGAGAGGAGAACGTTATATGATAAAAGCAATTACTGCGTATACGAATGAAGTAGATGATGTGGAGGTTGCCGTGCAGGAAATTTTAGAGCAGTTGGATATGGACAACAATTTGTTGAAAAACACGGTTGGGACCCTCATTTGCTATTCTGAATTTATTGATTCTACTGTGGTTTCCAGCATTTGTGAATCGTTGCCATTTGAGGTCGTAGGTACAACGACGTTGCTGAATGCCGTGCCGGAATCTAGTGGTACAATGCTTTTGACGCTGATGGCGCTAACGAGCGACGATGTCTATTTTTCTGTCGGTTTAACCGAGGCCATAGAGTCGGAAGACGATACCCCATTACGTGCCGGCTATGAAGCCGCCAAGGCAAAGCTACCGGGCAAACCGGTACTTATCTTGAGCTTTGCCCCACTTTTAATGAACGTGGGCGGGGACTTTTATGTGGATGCAGTCAATGAGATTTCGGGTGGAGTACCCAACTTTGGAACAATTTCGATTGACCATAACGACGATTACCACGAAGCTAGGATTATACACAATGGAGAATCCTATGTGGACCGCTACGCCTTTGTCCTCGTTTCCGGGAATGTCCAACCACGGTTTTTTATTGGATCCATTTCATCTGAAAAGATTTTTCAAGAAAAAGGTATCGTTACCGCATCGCACAGCAATCAGCTTTTAACGGTCAACAATATTCCGGTTGTAGATTATTTGCAGACACTTGGGCTGAACAAAAACGAGGATGGGACGATTACCGGAATCAACTCTTTTCCATTTATTGTGGACTATAACGATGGCACAACACCGGTTGTCCGTGTGATGTTTGCACTGACACCGGAGGGTTATGCTGTATGTGGCGGCAACATTCCTGTAGGGGCAATACTGTCCGTCGGCTCCATCGATGCCGATGAAATTATTGCAACCACCACCGCGAGGCTTACCGACGCGCTGGCCGTAGGAAAATCCGACTGTTTCTTGATGTTTTCTTGCGCCGGGAGGTATTTTTCCTTAGGCTATAATCCTGACAGTGAAATCGATAAAGTACAAAGCCTCATGCAGAATACAGGCATTCCATACCAGTTTGCATATTCTGGCGGTGAGCTTTGCCCCGTGTATACAAAAGATGAGATGGGTGTCACCACAAACCGTAACCATAATGACACCTATGTGATTTGTGTCCTGTAGCTTTCTCGTATGAGTCGGAAAAGTAGGAGGTGTTACCATGACGCAAGCGCTGACGGACGATGTAGATGTCCTGCAGGCAGAACTTAAAAAACTGCGTATTGAAAACAAAAAGTTGGCTCGTGAATTAAAATATGAGCATACCATCAATGAGCGAAATAAGATAAGTTCTGAGGCAAAGAAAAATTTGAGCAAAATCGTTGCCGATGAAAAATCCAGGTTGGAGCTGTATATGAATCTCCTGCTTGGTAATTGCCCAGATATTATTTTGCTGTTTGACTGCGATGGAAAGATTATGTTTACTAGCGAGGCATACCTAAAGCTAAGCAAAATTTCGGCTTTCAGCTTGATTAGCAACAAGACCTACCATGAATTATTAAAACCTGTGGGCACAGAGGAATTTTTAAAACGAATGGGCACCATGTTTCAGACTGCGTTAGTAGAAAAACGGTCTACGGAGACGGAGGAGAATATCGATTTTGGACGAGGTGACTATTTGCGGCACTACCACATTCAAGTAACGCCTATGCTTGGAGAAGATAAAGACGCAGCTGGTATGATGATCTTTTGCTATGATACGACAGATCTGACCAATGCCAAATTAGAGGCGGAAAATGCGCGCGAAATGGCGGAAGAATCCACACGTGCAAAATCCGATTTCCTTTCTCGAATGAGCCATGAAATACGTACGCCGATGAACTCGATTGTGGGGATGAGCGAGCTTGCACTTAGGGAGAATGTATCTCCGGCTGTTGAGGATTATATACTGGAAATAAAGGCGGCAGGGGCAAATTTATTGTCAATTATAAATGACATTCTGGATTTTTCAAAAATCGAATCTGGCAATCTGCAGATAACACGTGCAGGTTACATGTTTGCCTCCTTGCTGAATGATGTGGTGAACCTCATCAAAGTCCGCATTGCAGAAAAACCAATTCTTTTTCTTGTAAATGTTGATCCGAATATACCGGGACGCATTATCGGAGACGAAGTTAGGGTGCGGCAGATTTTGACAAACCTTTTGAGCAATGCCGCGAAATATACGAATGAAGGATTCATCAAGATGTCGGTTGTGGCAGAATTTATAGAAGACTACAGGGTGATGTTTAAGTTTACAATAGAGGACAGCGGGATAGGCATAAGAGAAGAGGATTTACAACTCCTTTTTAATGAATTCGTCCGCGTAGATATGAACAGCAACAAGAATGTTGTGGGTACAGGGCTAGGGCTGTCCATAACGCAAAGTCTTTGCCGTGCCATGGGTGGAGACATTGTGGTATCAAGCGAATATGGCAAAGGTTCTGCCTTTGTTGCAACGCTAGAGCAGGAATGTGTGAGTGGAGAAAAACTTGCAACAGTTGTGAATGCAAAAAACAAGCATGTTTTACTCTATGAGAGAAAAAGTATGTGTGCGGATTCGATTGCATATACATTAAATGGCCTCGGTGTTACGACGACGTGCGCCAACTCGGCGGGATCGTTTTTAAACTGGCTTGCAAGCGGCAAGTACGACTTCGCTTTTTTCCCGATCAATATGGCGGAAGAAGTGGTGAAAATAGTGGGAACGGCCAGCCTTAAAACAGAGCCTGTCGCGCTGTTGGCTGTAGGGGAATCCCTTGGCGCTAATATCAATCGTATTATAATGCCCGCATTTGCCATACCGGTGGCGAATATACTAAATGGGATAACTACAAGTAGAATCCATGACAACTATGAAGTTCGCTTTATTGCCCCGTCAGTGCGAACACTGATTGTGGATGATATAGAAACGAACCTGAAAGTGGCAAAAGGGCTTTTCGCACCGTACCAGTTAGAGATCGATACCTGCTTAAGTGGCAGGGAAGCGGTGAAACTTCTCAAAAATGCCAACTATGACATCGTGTTTATGGATCATATGATGCCCGATATGGATGGCGTAGAGGCTACGGCTAAGATTCGCGCGATGGATGGGAGCTATTTTAAGAAACTTCCGATTATTGCCTTAACGGCGAATGCCGTAGTGGGGATGCGCGAGATGTTTTTAGAAAACGGTTTTACTGATTTTTTGGCGAAACCGATTGAACTACAGAAGCTAAACAAGATTATGGAACAGTGGATTCCGAAAGAAAAGCGGTTTAAAGCGGACGAAACAATGCAGATCAACGATGGTGGCAGTAAAGAGCGTACGCTTCCCGATATTGATGGCCTAGACGTTGCACATGGGATTTTAATGACGGGTGGCAGTGAAGAAAACTATACCGAAGTGCTGAAGCTATTTTCACGTGACGCGCGGGCACGCATAAATGTTATGCAGGATACCGCAAAGGACGAAGGGGCAGATTTGATACTGTTTGCGACAAATGCCCATGCACTTAAAAGTGCAGCGGCGAGTATTGGAGCGAGCGCTGTTTCAGAGATGGCAAAGGAGCTTGAGCTTGCAGGTAAAAGCGGCGATACAAAAATGATAAACGAGAAACTCAGAGCATTTTTAGAAGAACTTAAAATGCTTGCCGGCAACATAGAATGTGCAGTGAACCCAATACTTGACGCACAACAAAGTGACGGTGCACAGGAAGACATACAAAAAATCAGCGAAGAAGATTTGACCGCACTTAGGGAATCATTGAAAACCGATGACATTTCCGCTGCTGATGAGCTGCTTAGCAGACTTGGGAAAATGAAGCTAAGCGAAAAAAACCAGGAAATATTGGCAGGAATTGAAGAAAATGTGTTGATTTTTGACATAGAAAGTGCAATAGAGGATATAGATAAATTATCGTAGCGATTCAGTACTCCTATAACGAAAGGGGTTTTGCGCAGCAAAATTCCGATATATGGAACACTTGGCAAAGCCTTGATGCTACGCACTACAAATGATCTAAATAAATTACAAACTTAAAATTTAAAGAATGGAATCTTAAAAAATGAAACCTTGGAAAAATAAAATCTTAAAGTGTGGAATCTTGCACAGAATGAAAAGGGATAGGTATGGAAAAAGTACAAAAGAAAATAATTATGGTTGATGACAATGTGGCAAACTTAAAAATAGGGAAAAGTATTTTAGCAGATCACTATGCTACGTTTACAATTCCGTCAGCGGCAAAAATGTTTGCACTTTTAGAGCGGTCGCTGCCCGACTTGATTTTACTTGATATTGAAATGCCGGAAATGGACGGCTATGAAGCAATTAAGCTGTTAAAGAAAGATGCGAAGACGCATAATATTCCGGTCATCTTCCTTACTGCACGTACGGACAACGGAAGCGAGTTGGAAGGGCTTAGCCTTGGTGCAGTTGATTATATTACAAAACCGTTTTCCCCTGCACTTTTGCTGAAACGGATAGAGCTGCATCTATTGGTTGAGGAGCAGAATGGCAAGCTGAAGCACTACAATGATAATCTACGGCAAATGGTGGAAGAGAAGACTCAAACGGTACTTGATTTACAGGACACGATGCTGAAAACAATGGCGAACCTTGTGGAATTTAGAGACAGCGTGACGGGAGAACATGTAGAGCGAACGGGGCATGTCCTTGGCATTTTGCTGGATTGCGCATTGGAACGTGGAACCTATAAAGCTCAGATTTCAGACTGGGATATAAATTTGTTTTTACAGTCTGCGCAACTTCACGATGTGGGTAAAATTGCGATTCGCGATGATATTTTGCTAAAACCCGGGCGACTCACTGCTGAAGAGTTCGAGACGATGAAAAAGCACACCACTTACGGTGTTGAAATTGTTGAAAAAATCAAATCCGGAGCAGCAGAAAGCACGATAGCTTTTCTTGACTACGCGCAGATTTTGGCGGGAAGCCACCATGAAAAGTGGGACGGATCGGGTTATCCAAATGGGTTAAAGAATGAAGACATTCCACTTCATGGACGGCTTATGGCAGTCGCAGACGTATATGATGCGCTGGTTTCCGAGCGCCCATATAAAAAGGCAATGACGCATGAAGAAGCGGTTAAGATTATCATAGAAGGCAGAGGGAGCCATTTTGACCCGTTGCTAGTGGATATATTTGTGGATAATGCGGATAGGGTGAATGCAATTTCAACTTCAGATCTAAAGGCAAATTAACGTTGACAAATGAAGAATGTCTAGGTATAATAGGTTGAGTGTGGGTAATGAAACACGTACGGTTCAAGGAGAAGTTGCATGAGAGTAGCGATAGCAGACCTTATTTCCTGTGAAAATAAGGAAATAGAACAGCAGGCTGAAATTGAATTTACAACTTTTGCATGTCGGATGGGAGAGTTTCCCATTGTGAAAAAATCTCCTTTTACATTGCACCTTGCCAATGTTTTAAATCGAACGCTGGAGATTGAGGCAAGTACCAAGGTTACAGTAGCAATTCCTTGCGACCGGTGCCTGGAAGAGGTAGATACAGAATTTTTGATTGAAATTTCAAAGAATTTGGATTTGTCTTTGATTTTAAAAGCCACAAATGAAAATGAATCAGAGACTCATGAATCAGAGTTCATGGAAGAAACAAATTATATAGCAGGAACTTATCTGGATATAGATCAACTCGTTTTTGGAGAAATTTTGGTGAACTGGCCAATGAAAGTTTTGTGCAAGGTAGACTGCAAAGGCATTTGCAGACAATGCGGAAACAATCAAAATTTTGCACAGTGCCAATGCTGGAAGACAGAGTTGGATCCAAGAATGGCAGCAATCCAAGATATTTTCAATAAATTTAAGGAGGTGTAACAATGTCTATTTGTCCAAAAAATAAATCTTCGAAAGGAAGAAGAGATAAAAGGAGAGCAAACTGGAAAATGAGTGCTCCCACTTTAGTAAAGTGCAGTAAATGCGGAGTGTTAATGATGCCTCACAGAGTATGTAAAGCATGTGGTTCTTACAACAAAAAAGAAATAGTTGCGGTTGACTAAGGAGAATGGACGAAAGTTCATAGTAAAAGCGTAACAAATCCCATCTACTTTTGTTTATGGGTTAAGATGGTGAAAGATGTTTTTCACACTATCCCCTTGCGTCTTTCGCAAGGGGATTTTGCAATTACAGTGCAAAGGGGATTCGTATGTTGCGGTCGCAATGTATTGTGGCAGAGGTGTTTCCATGAGTATCGTGTTCCCTGAAAATAGAAGGAGTAGAAAATGGACAGGTTTTTTAATTTGGATAATGGAATATTTAGGGGATTGAATAAATTGGTAGACTGTATTTGTTTAAGCCTGCTATTTATCGTATCGTGTATCCCCATCTTTACAATTGGGGCTGCATATACTGCCCTTTACTATACGGTACATAAAGTAATCCGAAACGACAGGGGATACGTATGGAAAACATATGCTGGTGCGTTTAAAAGCAATTTTAAGCAAGCCACATTCATGTGGCTGGTGATGCTATTCTTTGGACTAGTCTTGTACGTAGATACCAGAATTTTAATCAGCATGGCAAATGCCGGACAGGCAATTGGAAAAGTATATGTCCTTTTCCCACTACTCATTGTATTTGAAATACTCTGGGCTCTATACATCTTTCCCTATACGGCAAGATTTGAAAATACGAAGAAATATATCATGAAAAATGCAGGCTTGATGGCAATCTTACATTTACCCAAAACATTTCTTTCCCTGATCCTTGCCGTGGCAACAGGACTAGTCGTTTTCATCGTGCCCCTAAGCCTGGTGATCGTGCCAACTCTTTTTGCATGGATAGAAAGCATGATTATGGAAAGCGTTTTCCGCAAGTATATGACGGAAGAAGATAAAATTGCAGAAGATGAAATGAACCGGGAATATAAGAATTAAAAAGTAGGAAAAGATCATATAGGAGTATAAATGAAAAAAAGCGAAGCTTGTGGCGAAGATAGGAAAAGATGTATTGCCTTTGTAGGCGCAGGCGGAAAATCCACTGCTATTTATTCCTGTGCCAAGCATTTTATTGAGGGAAACGCCGAAAAAATAGAAAGACAAACTATAACACATGGTTCCTATGCAGATCAGGTTACAATACAGGACATATTAAATAAGGCTGATAAGATACCCGGTAAAAGAATGGATAAAATGACCAATAAGATAGCGGATAAAAGAATAGATAAATTATTAATTGTAACGACTACAAAAATGTATCTGCCTAAGGCAGAATGGAAGGAGTATCTTGCACTAGACACGTCGGCAGAGGAAGCAATATACATTTTAAATGAAAAAAAACTCTGCATTGCGGGAACACGCATTCCAGAAGATGCGCTTTATCATATCCCGGCAAAGCTTGGACCGGTAAAGGAGGAGGATTACAGTGCTTTGGCAAGCGTGGCGGATGTTGTTTTGGTAGAAGCGGATGGCTCAAATCGATATCCAATGAAAGTCCCTGCAGCTTTTGAGCCGGTATATCCGCCGAATATGACAGATGCAGTCATTGTTGTAGGGATGTCAGCATTAAATCAACCGTTTGGCAATGTATGCCACCGCATTCATTTGGCAGAAGAGCTGCTTGCTATTCGAAAAGAAGATGTGGTGGAAGCTATGCATATCATAAAGATCATAACAGAAAGCTATTTAAAACCATTGAGGAGACTCTTTCCATCTTGTATTGTACACTGCATGTTAAATCAGGTGGAAACAAAAGAAAGGGTAATAGAGGTTGAAAAAATAAAGAAAGAAGTTGAAAAATCCGAAATACAACATTGTTTTTACGGGTATTTTAGTGAAGGGGAACGGCAGTAGAAAAAGAACCACCATAGTGCCTATGCCAACTGTTTTTGGGAATGCTTTCCTTCTTTAAAGACAAATTTTAATAGGATAGGGGTTATAATCGTCGTAACAACAACGATAACCACGATAGGGGCATAGAGGTTGTTGCTGATAAGCCCTAAGGATTCACCTTTGTTTACGACAATCAATGCAACTTCACCACGGGAAACCATACCGACGCCAATCTGCAGTGATTCTGCACTGGTATAGTGGCACAGCTTTGCACCAAAAGCGCATCCGACAATTTTCGTAAGGATTGCTACGATTAATAGCACGATCGTAAAAATCAGTAAATTGGAGGTCATCGTATCCAGCACAACTTTTAGGCCAATGCTGGCAAAAAATACAGGGGCGACAAGCATATAGGAAACGGTGTCGCAATTTTGATAGATAGCCTCACGCTTACGGTTGTTGCTCGTCACGAGCCCGGCTACATAGGCTCCCGTAATATCTGCGACCCCAAAAAATTCTTCCGCACAAAATGCCATTATGAGGCAGAACACAAAAGCGAGAACCACAAAACGCCTGTTTGGCTTTGGGTAGGCGGCTGTCCACCGTCCCAAAACTTTGCTGTAAAGCAATCCGGCAACCACTGCAAATATGAAAAATCCTACAATTTTAAGCAATACAACCGTGACTTTGGTAGTGGAATCGGCCATACTTGAAATAATGGTTAAGCCGATGATGCCTAAAACGTCGTCTATGAGGGCGGCGCCGAGGATTGCGGTGCCTGCTTTCGTGGAAACTTTGCCCAATTCCTTTAGCGTTTCAACGGAAATGCTAACAGAAGTAGCAGTCAATATGATGCCAATAAAAATATTTTGTAAAAAAACGTCTGCCGATAAACTGCTGTCGGCTACTTTGTAGAAATATGCCACAAGATAACCGCCGAGCAAGGGAACCATAACACCAATGAGAGCAACCGTGAAGGCAGATTTTCCGGAACGTTTTAATTCTTTGGTATCTGTTTCAACACCTGCCATAAACATTAAGACGATCACGCCAATTTCAGCCACTTGATTTAAAAATTCCGTATCATGAATCAGATTTAACATGGCAGGGCCTAGAATTAAACCGGCTAACAATGATCCAACTACCTGTGGCATATGCGCTCTTCTTGTAAGCATTCCCAGTAATTTTGTACACAACAATATAAGCGCTAAGTAAAGTAAGTAATCGTAGTTCATAAAACATCCCCCTATTTGCATACTGCCTAAAATGCAGCTGTTTTCTCCTGTGAAAATTAGTGCCCTACCATAAATAGAACCTTTTGTTTTTTATCTGACAAATTATATACCTACAGATAGAAAAAAGCAAGTTAAAATAATAAGTTT
>JAJQRA010000021.1:0-7701 GCA_046533095.1 Lachnospiraceae bacterium ZAX-1
ATACAATGGAGGAAGATGATAAATGAGCAACAATAATCGCAAGGCGAAAGACAATCCAAGGGGCGACTCGCTAATGTCTGCCACATCTAGCAACAGGAAAACCGGATAGGGGTGGGAATCATGGCAAGGGATAATATCGCAAACCACAGTATGAGGCTCAACCTTGGCAATGAGCAGCATTTAAGGGTAAATAACGTGTTGAAGGATTTAAATACGCGCATCCATAAATCCGTCAATCAGTTTCTGATTGATGCCACAGATTTTTATATTCGAAGTTTTGAGGATGATGCGCTTACCAACGAATCGGCAAGGCATAGGCAGGAAAGGGGGGAATTTGTTAAGAGGGGGGATATTGACGATATCAAGAAAGAAATGAAAGGCGAGGTAAAAGATGAAATCATTCGCCTTCTTGGAGCCGCCCTGGCAGGTGGAGGGGCAAGCAAAGAATAGTTTAAATCCGACAGCACTGCCAGAAAGATTTTGAAATGCGGACTGCTTATATCGGCAATGATAGGGATTGATGCCCAACATGAAAACATATGGGAAAGTAGCCATACCAGTATGTAAGAAAGAGGAGCCGACATCCAACTTATTCATAAACATGTTTACCAGACAGAGGCATCACTCTTTCAAGTACGAGGTCTAAGCCTCAAGGATGTGTCGATATCACTCTATCCAATAAAAGAATTATACAAGATAATCTTGAATAATTATACAGTTAACAAAGGATTATAGGTTGCCTTTATTAACCTAAATATATTATATAAGGATATAGGGCATGGTGGAAATGCAAATCAGGACAAGGAATGGAGTCTTAATGGATGTATAAATATAAAATAGAGAAATTAAATTTTAGAGAGGGAGATCCATTTAGTCCTAAGACGTTAACATTAATGGTTGACCCTAATAATAGTGGAAAGAGCAGGGTACTAAAAGATATATTAAGTTTAACAACTTCACAAAACCCTGAAACAGTAATTTTAGAAAATGTGGATTGTAAGTTGCCAAATTCATTTGAAGAAATGAAAAAAACATATGCGATAAATATTACAAGAGATGTTAATAGTAATTATATGTTAAAAACGTTGTCTGCCAATATGACAACGTCCAAAAATATAGGTTTCGGGAATGAACCGCAAAAAGAAATAGAAAATTGGCTAGATACTAAGAATTCTAGTACTTTTGCTAGTTTTTCTGAACATTTTGGGAACATGTTGATAAGTTATTTAGGAACTGAAGATAGACTGAAAATAATTCAAGAATGTCCCAGTGGTAATATAAATCAAGAAGTGTCAAATATAATGCAAGCTTTTTATAAAGAGGGAACGTCTAGCGAGTCTTTTTTACGAAGTATTATCAACGAATCTTTTGGAGTAGAATCTGAATTCAAGTCATTAATCGAAAAAGCAGGCTTTGTAGGTGATGAAGCGAATACGCTTTTGGAATTAAGACAAGATATAGTAAACTTTATTGAATCAATAGATTCTAAAAAAATGTTAAGTAATCTGAAAGAAAAGATTGAGGAATTACTTAGTGATATAACTAAAGGTGAACAGAACGCAGAAGATATTATTTCGCAGGCTAATCGCAAATTAAAAAAAATAAGGGAAGAAAATAATGCTTGGCATAATTATAAGAAAAATGGATATCTGAAATTAGATGAAGATAAGCGACAATTATTTCTAAAATTGCAAGAGATGTGTTGTGCTAAAGGAATATTTATTGTTCCAGTTGGAGAATTAGAATCTTGGCTAATAAATCATGGAGTTGATAGATTATCGAATAAATCTAGATGGATAACGATTGCTCTCGAACAGATACCGAAATTACATGTTGACGAGAGTAAAGATCCATGGAAATTTATTATCGGAATACATAATTATTTACTCAACTTTCCCATCTTAAACACACACTGAATGCCTCAATGTTTACAGGGAATACACTTAATAAATTACGTGTATTGATATGAAAAGTGCACCAATCTTTGATATAATATGAGTGCAAACCAAAATCATATCAAAAAGGAAAGGTGCACACTCTTATGATAAACCAAAACGAGACATTTAAAAATATCGAACAACAGTTTCTTCATGCTTTTAAGGAGCTTAAAATTGCTTCCCTCCTAAACGGAGCCTCAAGATTTTAAGTATTCCAGCTTCTGATGCTGTTGGTAAACACGTATGACCATGTATGTCATACATTCGTCAAAGGATTTACGTTGTTGACGCTTGGATGGACAGACGGCTATAGCTTTGTCCCTGCTGATTTTGCAATGATTTCTGTAGCGAAGGAATCCAACCGCTACTAGGAGATGCTCGAAAAAGTCAACAAACGTAGCAGTGGCTTCAAGCACAGAAGCGAGTCAATGTCGAAGAAATCCGATGTCGCTGTAAAGTTGATCCACAATGTTTTTTTGTTACCCTATAGTTGAAGAACACGGTAAGATAGATCCTTCGGAGAGGGGGATGCACAATGCCCAAATTAGTGCTATCAAAATAACTTCGGCTTGCTATCATTTTGGCAATCAGCTAGAATGAATAGTAGAAAAAGCGTCAAGAGAGAGGTGCAAACATGGGGATCTATTTGAATCCAAACAATGAAAGTTTTCAAGAATCTCTAAATTCGGAAATTTATGTAGATAAGACGGGGATGATAACATATATTAATTCGGTGATTCGTACAAGGCAAAAATATATTTGCGTCAGCAGGCCACGGCGGTTTGGGAAGTCTATGTCAGCAGAGATGTTGGCTGCATATTATAGCTGTGGCTGTGATTCCAAAGAACTGTTTGAGCCACTATTAATAGCTAGTGAGGATTCTTTTGCAAAACATTTAAACCAGTATAATGTGATTTTTATAAATATGCAAGAATTCCTATCAAACAGCAATGGCATACAAGAGCTGTTAGATATCATCCGCGATGAAGTAATGGAAGAAATACAGATATGCTATCCGCAATATCAGCCGTCCCCTCGAAATACATTAAAGAAAGCTTTGTATTATGTGGAGCAAACAAGTGGAAAGAAATTTGTTATTGTTATTGACGAATGGGATTGCATTATTCGGGAATATGCGGATAACAGGGAGATGCAGAAGGGATATTTAGATTTTCTGCGGGATTTTTTAAAAGACAAAGGATATATTGCTTTGGCATATATGACCGGGATCCTTCCAATTAAGAAATATGGCACGCATTCCGCCTTGAATATGTTTGACGAGTTTTCCATGACAGACCCAAGGCAGCTAGCAGAATATGTTGGGTTTACAGAAAATGAGGTCATGAAACTTTGTGAAAAATATCAGAGGGATTTTGACGAGGCGAAGCGGTGGTATGACGGCTATCAATTTGTGGATGCTCCTTCGGTATATAGTCCACGTTCCGTTGTGACAGCGATGCTTAGCGGGAACTTCAACGACTACTGGAACCAGACAGAAACATTTGAGGCACTTAAGATTTATATAGAGATGAACTTTGATGGGCTAAAAGATACAGTTGTAGCGTTACTAGCGGGTGAAAGGAAGAAAATCAATATAGGAAAATTTTCAAACGACATGGCTACCTTCATAAACTATAATGATGTCCTTGCGCTCCTTATTCATTTAGGGTATCTGGGATATGATTTTGAAACAAGCGAAGTGTTTATTCCAAACAAAGAAATCACAGATGAATATGTCAATGCTATTGAGGGGGCAGGATGGACGGAAGTGATTGATGCAATCACAGTGTCTGACGAACTTTTACAAGCCACTTGGAATCAAGAAGAGAATATCGTGGCAGCTGCTATACAAAAGGCTCACATGGAGACCTCGCATTTGACGTACTCGGATGAGAATGCCCTTTCCTATACGGTAAGCCTTGCGTATTATAGTGCCAGACAGTATTATACCATTATTCGAGAACTGCCAAGTGGCAAGGGGTTTGCAGATCTTGTATTCTTGCCAAGGCGGGCACATACAGACAAGCCCACTATGATCGTGGAATTAAAGTGGAACCAATCCGCCAAAGGAGCGATCTCACAAATAAAAAACAGGGAATATGTAGATGCGCTAAAAGAGTACAAAGGCAGCTTGCTCTTGGTTGGAGTTAATTATGATAAGAAGAGTAAAGAGCATAGGTGTCAGATAGAAACATTCAATCAAAAAGATTTTTGACCTATATATCCTATATGGGCTTGGTATTTGCTTAATGGAAAAAATGTAAATTCGGATTTGAGGAGGTACGAAGTGAACATGGCACTAACTTAACACCAAGAAAATAAAACATGACATGGACTTAACACTAGCCCAACGAAGTTATAAGGATTTGCGGCTTCTAATCCGAAAAAAACCAAAAAAATCACGCGGCAAATACTTGACATTAGCGGGGGGGAATTGTGTTAATATAGTGCTAGGTTAGTAAGAAGCCAGTAAATACAAGGGTTTCCACTGATTTAGTCCTATAATAAAAGTGCTGAAAAATCAGCAAATTTGATGGGAATGGGCCCGTTTTACATCAAAAAAGAAGAATGAAAGGCAGCTTAGCATTAAATTGACACCCAGTGTGTATGGTGCTCCTAGCAATTGCTGCCGGGAAGGAAGTGGCAAGTAAATAATTGATTTAGGTAAGACTAAATTAGCTGTTTTTTAGATGGACAAGTTCCGTCAATGCTGATTTAGTCCTGCTTTTTTTATGTGAATAATGAGGAAAATAATCTGCTTGTAAAAGCATTTGAAGAATACTGCGATAGGTTGAAAAACTTGCAAAGGGTATTTCTCATAATGATTATAAGAAGAATATGAAGATAGGACTGGAAAAGTATAGTATTAGGTTAGAGTGTATTTCTATCGATGCCCAACATGAAAACATATGGGAAAGTAGCCATACCAGTAGGTAGGAAAGGATGTGTCTGAACATGAAGAAAATGAAACGAATATCGAAGCTGCTACTGCTCATGCTGATCTTAAACATTGCACTCATACCGATTGCAGAAACGATAGGCAACAGCAGCGTAGCCTATGTCGAGGCGGCAGCAAAACTAAAGCTAACGAATGTAGGGAGCAAGAAAACCATGTACCAGTATTTGACATTTACGATACAGAGTAATGCAAAAGCTACAAAATGCACCTATTCGTCCTCCAATACAAAAGTTGCAGCAGTCAGCAAAAAGGGCATCGTTACGGCAAAGAAAAAAGGGACTGCAACGATTGCCGTCCAATATGGCAGGCAGAAAAAGAAAATCAAGCTGACTGTAAAAGCCGCATCAATGGGCTATAGCCCATCGAGGGTTGCCCAGATAGCAAACCAGAGGCTAAAGGAGACACGCAACCGAAATGGGGAAAAGATGGTCTATATGCCTGATTTGCTGAAGCAGCAGTTAAAGAGGAAAGAAATAACCCAAAAAGAGTATGAGAAATACTATCCGCCTTGCGGCACGGGATACCTGATCTGCTTTTACGAACTGAATTTGAACGAAACGATATCTTTGGGCGGCTCACGTCTAAAAACGGAAAGCGACATCGCCAATGATATCATTGGGTACTACAGGGCAGGGATCGATACCTATTTTTATGTGACATGTATCGGAAAGCGAAATGTGGATGGCAACCTCTATTATGAGTTCCATTTACATAATGGCTAATTATAAAGTAAGTAGGAAGGGCTGACAATAGCCCTTCCTTTTTCGATTTTGGATATCGCATATCTTCTGAAATGACAGCTGGAAAAGGGCTATTCCTTTTAATAGCCAATGCGTTTGTGAAGGAAAGATGTATAAAAGAAGAATAACTAGAAGCACGTTTGATGCCTACAGCTGGTCGCTTGTAGGAAACAAACAGCGGTTTATCAGCCAGATCATGACAAGCAAATCCGTGTCAAGGACATGCGAGGATATCGATGAAGCGACCCTTTCCTATGCGGAGATTAAAAGCGGTGGCAACGGGCAATCCATTGATAAAGGAGAAGATGTCGATTGACAACGACGTGCAGCGGTTAAAGCTACTAAAAGCCTCCTACGATGGCCAAAGGTACAGCTTGCAGGACAGCTATATGATCCGCTATCCAAAGCTGATAAGAGCGGCAGAGGAAAAACTGGAGTGCGTTATGGAGGATGGTAAGGCGGAGGAAGCGGCACTGCTCACGGAAGTGGAATTTGCCATCACAATTGACAAAACAGCCTACAAAGAAAGGGGGGAGGGCGGTACCGCTATGTTAGAATCCGTAAGTAAATGCAAAACAGGTGAAACGACACATCTTGGAAGCTACAAAGGTTTTGAACTTCTGGTAGAGAAAAATTTTATCGGCATCCATTATCTGGTTTTGAGGGGAAAGACGGACTATAAGGTTGAAATGTCCACAAGCCCGGTTGGAAACATGGTAAAACTGGAGAACCTGTCCCATGGGTTTCATGAAACCGTAGAATTCCTTATAAAAAAGATAGAGCAATATCGGCGCGACATGGAGCAGTCAAAGCTTGAATATGAAAAACCATTTACCTATGAAATGGAGCTGCAGGAAAAGACTGCAAGGCAGAATAAACTGAATGTGCAGTTGGATCTGGAAAATGGAAGAGTGGAAGATATGGATTTGGAGATTGGGAGTGACGAGAAAAAGGTTGCCGAACCGGAAGTAGAATATAGGACAAGGCCATCGAGGTAGACGAAAAATAGATAGGAAGCAATGGGATGGGCAAAAGGAAGATCATGTATTTGCCAAACGCTATGGCAGGTTTTTACTCATTGGCGATAGAAAGGGAATGGGATGGGCAAAAGGAAGATAATTTCAGTGGTATTACTTGTGGTGGGACTAGCTATTATGGCAGTCCCATTTATCCGCTTCCAATATGGAAAGCAACAGACCAAAACAATGCTTGCAGAATTTGTGCAAGCGACTGAAAAGGAAGGACAGGAAGATGGAACCGAAGAAACGCAGAATGTACCGAAGGCCGTTTCCGTGAAAGAGGATATAGGCCCAAACATGGGGAGCGAGGCCATTGGACTAATTGAAATTGAAGACCTAGGTATCTGTTATCTCATCAGGGAAGGTGCCGGAAGAGAAGAACTATCCTATGCCATTGGGCATATTCCGAATACTGCCGGAATTGGGAAAGTGGGAAAGTGGGAAAGTGTGTACTTGCCAGGCATAGGGGCAGCCGATATGGCATATTTTTCAAATACCTGAACCACCTGTCAAAAGGAGATGAGGTGAAACTGACGGATAAAGAGGGCAATTCCTATTCCTATTTGGTGGAAGGTTCCTATGTAGCAGACCCTTACGACAATTCCGTAAAAGACCAGAGGGGAGAAAAGGAACTGACCCTTTTGACCTGTGAAAACAGCGGGACTATGCGGCTTATTGTGAAATGTACGGCAAAGAAAGAGCGAAATTTTGGTCGTATGAAGGATGAAATACATTTGGACAAATTGCCATAGCCTTGCCGATTTGCAGGCGGAAATAGATGACTATATGGATTGCTACAACAATGACAGGTACCAGTGGAGCTTGGCAAAGCTATCGCCAAACCAATACTACAGTACCTACAGACCGGGTAGCACCCCTCACTGTATAAAAAGATGCAAAGCCTTCTGCGGGCGGGGGCAGAAGGCAGACTGTTTTGTGTAATGATTATTGTTCCGGCATCAGCGTCCTCACAATTTCGTCCATCTGTTCACACATCGCAACCATTCGTTCCGCACTTTCGATTGTCGGAACACCGTGATAGTAAT
>JAJQRA010000022.1:0-35699 GCA_046533095.1 Lachnospiraceae bacterium ZAX-1
TACTAATCGGTCGAGGGCTTGACCAACGAATGGAAAGCAGTAAAAGGATAGGCGTCTTCTCGGACCTGTGTGGGCTTTTGAAGGTACATGGAAAACCAATACGAAGTGGCTCAGTTGGTTAGAACGTCGTCCTGCCAACGGCATAGGTCGTGGGTAATCGTTCGATAAGTGCCCAATGTATATTGACAAGTATAGATATTCCGCGTATTATAAGTACGTGGAATATATTGTTTGTGAAAAAATCTAGGGGAATCATACAATGGCAGTATTGCGGTCTCCAAAACCGTTCATGGGGGTTCGAATCCCTCTTCCCCTGTTTCCTAGACATCCTATGGCAAAGGAGAAAATTAGCATGAACAATGAAAATGGAACAAATGGAAAAGCAATCGCTTCCTTCGTATTGGGCATTCTTGCATTTTTATGTGTATTTTCTATAAAGGAAGCGTGGGTAGGCGTTATACTTGGCATAATAGGTATCGTGCTTGGTGTAAATGCAAGAAAAGAGCAGCCTAGCGGAATGGCTACCGCTGGTATTGTGCTATCAATCATTTCAATAGGCATCTGTGCAGTTGTATTTTTGGCATGTGTTGCGTGTGTCGGTGGAATAATTTCTGCATTCTAGTAAATGCAATTGATATCGAAAAGGTTGTATTTTTGCTATACTGGCTTGTATCGAAATGATGGCTGTATTTTTGGCATACTGGCTTGTATCGAAATGATGGCCGTATTAGGCACTTGATATAGTGTAAATGTATTTAGTAGGAATGGACTATTGCAAAAGATAATATTCTGCGATAGTTCTTTTTTAATTATGAGCTTGCTTTTGTAGAAGAAAGTTTTTGCTTTGCAGGGATCGCTGGATTCTACTTTCGCACTTGAATATTAGGAACTGTGGTTTTGTGTGGGAATGAGGTGCCTGATGTTACCCTTTATTTCAGTATTTGGACGAGAAATTTCAATGTATGCTATCTGTATTATAGTTGGAATTGTAGCAGGGATATGTGTTGCATTTTGGCGTACAGAAATTTATGGATATAAGAAAGAAGATGTTTTATTTGCTTCTATCTATGGAGTGTTTTTTGCGATTGTTGGTGGAAAAATATTATATCTGTTTACGATACTGCCTTTTATTATGAAAAATTTTCAGTTGATTATAAGCAGCATTCATAATATACAGATATTGATGGTAGGCGGATTTGTATTTTATGGTGGATTGTTGGGTGCTTTTGTAGGCATTTTTATTTATACAAAGCAGTATAAATTAGACACAGGTAAAATGATAGAGATTATGGCACCATCTTTTCCGCTTATTCATGCATTTGGAAGAGTGGGCTGTTTTTGTGCAGGATGTTGTTATGGGAAACCTTTTCATGATCCGATTGGACTGTATTTTACGAAATCCCAGATAGCTCCACATGATGTTTCCTTATTTCCCATTCAGCTACTGGAGGCGTTGTGCAACCTGTTGCTTTTTGCTATAATGGCTATCTTATTCCGTAAGAAAGAAACAAAAGGACAGGCAATTGCAGTTTATTTATGTTCTTATGCAATCCTTCGTTTTGGGTTAGAATTTATGAGGTATGATATGGAACGGGGATTTTTATTAGGATTTTCTACATCGCAATGGATTAGCGTCCTAGTATTGCTTGCTTTTGCCTTTCGTTGCCACAAGAGATTTTTTGAAACCTGTTGACAAATAGAAATGACTGTGATATCATGTACAAATCATAGTAAACATATATGTTCTATATGATTATTTTGAAGGATGATGTTGGAAAAAAGAAGGAAATGAAAAATGATTTCGATTGAAAATGTAAGCAAGACATTTAAAGGGAAAAACAGTAACGTTGAAGCTGTAAAAAATGTTTCTTTAAAAATAGAACAAGGGGAAATACATGGCGTCATTGGTTTTTCAGGAGCGGGGAAATCAACACTTGTTCGATGTATTAATTTACTGGAACGTCCAACAACTGGCAAAGTACGAATAGATGGCGTTGAACTTACCGCATTATCGGCAAAGGCACTTAGGCATACAAGGAAAAAAATTGGCATGATTTTTCAACAATTCAATCTTTTTGCATCTAGGACAGTTTTTCAAAATATAGCGTATCCTCTAAAATATAGTGGGCTTTCAAAAAAAGAAATTGGAGATAAAGTTCATTCTCTTTTAGAACTGGTTGATTTAGCTGATAAGGAAAAGGTATATCCGTCTCAGCTAAGCGGTGGTCAAAAGCAGAGAGTCGCAATTGCAAGGGCACTTGCAAATGACCCGTCTATTCTCCTTTGCGATGAGGCGACAAGTGCCTTAGACCCTCAGACAACGTTGTCTATCTTGCACCTTATCAAAAAATTGAATGAAAAGTTTGGTATTACAATTGTTATCATTACACATGAAATGAATGTTGTAAAAGAAATATGCGATAAAGTAACCGTAATGGAAAATGGATATGCAGTTGAGTCAGGAGAAGTTTTTCATGTTTTTGCTGATCCGAAAGAACAAATCACAAAAGATTTTATCAATACTACTTCAAACCTTTCTAAAATAAATACATTAATAGAAGAAAAAAATCCAATTACAACATTAAGTCCGGGCGAATGCATTTTGAAATTTAAATATCTTGAAAAAAGTACTTCGGAAGCATTAGTATCAATAATTTCAAGAGAATTTAGCCTGAATGTGAATATCATTTTTGGAAATGTCGAGATCATAGGAAACGCACCGCTTGGTGGAATAGTCGCAATTGTAAATGGAAAAAACAAAGATATTGATCGCGCAATATTGTTCTTAAAAAATAAAAATGTAGAAGTGGAGGTCGTACTGGATGCAAGGACTAATTGAAAAAATATTTCCACATTTGCCGGAGAAGCTTCCAGAATTTTATAAGGCAATAAAAGATACAATGATTATGACAGGATGGTCCGGCATATTAATTTTTATATTTGGACTATTTTTGGGAATCGTTGTTATCGTTACAAAAAAAGGTGGCATTTTGGAAAATAAAATTATTTTTCAAATTTCAGATAAACTGATTAACTTTTTTCGCTCAATTCCATTTATCATTCTATTGGCGGCATTAATTCCTTTTACAAGAATTATAATGGGTACGGCAATTGGAATAGCAGGAGCAATTGTTCCGCTGGTTGTAGGAACAGTACCTTTTTTTGCACGGCAAATCGAGTCGGCACTTTCAGAAATTGATGATGGGATCATAGAAGCGGCACAGTCAATGGGAACAAGCTCTTTTGGAATTATTTTCCGTATTTATTTAAAAGAAGGGTTTGCGGCAATTGTAAGAGGAACCACCATTACAATCATTAGTTTGATCGGTTTGACAGCAATGGCAGGTGCAGTTGGAGCAGGCGGCCTTGGAGATTTCGCAATCCATGCCGGGCGTGACCGAAACAGAATTGATATTATATATGCTTCTGTAATCGTTCTGGTTTTCATTGTAACGTTAATTCAGTTGATAGGAGATTTTATAGCGAAGAAAAGTACACATTAAAAAGGAAAGTATAAGTTAAAAGGGCAAATATAAGTTAAAAGGGCAAATATACGTTAAAAGGGCAAATATACGTTAAAAAGGAAAGTACGTTAAAAAGGAAAGTACACATTAAAGAGGAAAGTACACATTAAAGAGGAAAGTATACGTTAAAGAGGAAAGTATAAGTTAAAAGGGAAAGTATACGTTAAAGAGGCAAGTATAAGTTAAAAGGGAAAGTATAAGTTAAAAGGGAAAGTATAAGTTAAAAGGGCAAATATACGTTAAAAAGGAAAGTACGTTAAAAAGGAAAATACATTAAAAAGAAAAGTACACATTAAAGAGGAAAGTATACGTTAAAGAGGAAAGTATACGTTAAAGAGGAAAGTATACGTTAAAGAGGCAAGTATAAGTTAAAAAGAAAAGTGTACGTAAAAAGAGAGTAAGCACATCTGTTTAAATATGAATGGTATGTTCTAACGATTGCACTTTTTTGATACTAAAAATTCAATCAAACTTGAATTTGATTTTTACATAAAAAAATTTTGAAATGATGGAGGAAAACATTATGAAACGAAAAAGAAGTATGATGGCAGTATTAGCGCTTGTATTCGCATTAGGTTTCGCTGCATGCGGCGCGAAAGAAACAGCAGATACAACAGGCGGCGCAGATGTAGTAGATGACGTAGTTGCAGATACAACAGATGCCGCTGTAACAGATACTTCGACTGTTGTAAAGGTCGGGGTTGTTGGGGAAATAGAGGGTGTACAGCTTTGGACACATATTATTGAAGATTTAAAGGCGGAAGGCGTTGACGTTGAATTGGTGCAATTTGATGATTATATCATTCCAAATGAAGCGTTGGCAAACAACGAGATTGACCTGAATGCATTTCAGTCTTATGCATACTTGGAAGATCAGATAAACACGTATGGCTATGATTTTGTATCTGTCGGTGATACTTATATTTCTGCAATGTGCATCTATTCGGATAAAATTACAGATATAAAAGACATTCCGCAAGGCGCAAAAATTGCCATTCCAAATGACCCTGTAAATCTTGGACGTGCATTGTCAGTGGCACAAGGTGCGGGGCTTATTAAACTGGATACCCCAACAGGTTCCACAAATGAAATAGCAAACATTTCAGAAAATACCCTTGAAATTACGTTTGAACCGGTGGAGGCAAGTCAAATTCCTACACTACTCCCTGATTTTGATGCAGGTATTATCAATGGAAACTATGCGGTTGATTTTAACCTTGATCCGAAAAATGATTCTATTTTTTATGATGATGTTTCAATTTATCCGGACAATCGTTATGTGAATCATATTACGGCCCGCGCAGCGGACAAAGATAACGAAACGTATAAAAAAGTAGTAGCAGCATATCAATCGGAAAAAACGGAAGCAAAATATGATGAGCTTTTTCAAGGCTCTTATATTCCAGCTTGGAAATAACAGCTTATAAGGTTTTTATAACGATTTAACCATATATCTTTCAAAGTCACATTTATGCAACGCCAAGATGTAAAAAATACATTTTGGCGTTGCAATTCAAATACAGATATTAAGTGTAAAAGGGGGTATGATAATGAGTGAAAAAAAACTTGCTACTGACCTTATTCATAATGGAGATGGTCAATTTCAGAAAAAAATGAATAAAACTGCTTCTGTACCCGAAACGTTTCCGCTATATTTAAGTTCCGTCTATGCATTTGATGATGTTCCGTCAGTTGATGCAATTTATGAAAAAGAAGCGGAGGGGTATATTTATTCAAGAATATCTGCTCCAAATGCGGAGGCTGTATCAGAAATCATCGCGGTAATTGATGAGGGAGAAAAGGCACTTGTCTTTTCTTCTGGGATGGCGGCAATCACTACATCGATTTTATCGTTTGTCAGCCAAGGAGACCACATTATTTCATCGCCTGTTTTGTATGGTGGCGTTCATGATTATCTTTCAAACGAATTGCCACGTTTTGGCATTGAAGTTACATTTGTTGATACTTTAAAAGAAGATATAACAAATTATATAAAGCCAAACACAAAATTGATTTATACGGAAACAATAAGTAACCCTTTAATGGAAGTTCCGGATATTGAAGCAATATCAAAAATTGCAAAGGAATATAAGCTTCTTTTATTTGTCGATAATACCTTTGCCACCCCTGTTGTTGCAAAGCCTTTGCGATTGGGTGCAGATGTCGTTCTTTACAGTGCCACAAAATATCTTGGTGGACACAGTGATATTGTTGGTGGTGTAGCAGTTGGCAGCGAAAAGGCCATAAATCAAATTAAAAGATCTTTGGTTCTTTATGGTCCAATCCTTTCACCGACAGATTGCTGGCTATTAGCAAGAAGCCTGCGGACACTTGATTTGAGAATGAAAAAGCATTCAAAAAATGCGTTAAAGGTTGCAAAATTTTTAGAATCACATGAAAAGGTTGAAAAGGTTTTTTACCCGGGGTTGCTATCATTTGAGTCTTATGAACGGGCAAAGCGTCAATTTAGGGATGGAAATTTTGGTGGAATGCTAAGCGTAAATTTAAAAGGTGGAGAAAAAGAAGCATCTCTTTTAATCAAAGAGCTAAAAAACATTCCATTTGTCCCCAGTTTAGCAGGAACAGCTACTACCGTATCTTATTCGGCTAAAACCTCGCATCGGTTTTATAAAAAAGAGGATCGCGAAAAAGCAGGTATTGCCGATAACCAGTTAAGATTTTCGATTGGACTTGAAGATGCCGAGGATATTATAGGAGAAATCGAAAAGGCACTTCATAAAATCGGATCATGAAATCGGAAAACATAAAACATGGTCAGCGCTTTGGAGCGAATTAAATTTAGAGAAAATAAACATTTCTGATTTAATTGAATTGCTTCTGAAATGTTTTTAGGCTTCTCCATAAATGGTTTGAAATGGCAAGTGATATTGTTTCGCTGCTTTTGCAATATCTTCAAAACATTTCTGATTTAATTGAATTGCTTCTGAAACGTTTTTAGGGCTTCTTCATAAATGGTTTGAAATGGCAAGTGATATTGCTTCGCCGCTTTTGCAACATCTTCATATTCTGGTTTGTATTTTGTGATGCCATATCCACTGCTGATTTTTATGGGAATCGTTCCGTATATCGTAGATACTGTTTCAAATTCACAGTGGAGCGTCTGGCGTCTACATTCTTTTATGCGTATGCCTCTTGTGGTGGTATGAGCTAGTAGCAGATTGCCTATGGTCGGTTCATCTTTTATAGGGCAAAGGCAGGTAAGCAAAATGCCTGGCCGGCTTTTTTTCATTGTAGTAGGTGTGCAAAATACATCAAGGGCACCTTGCTCTAATAAAAGATCCATTGTATATGCAATTGCTTCCGGCGTCATATCATCTAAATTACAGGATATTTCTAAAATATGTGGTTCTTTCTGATTGGAGCCTTCTGTATAGGACTCTTTAATACTAGGCACATCAATACGAGATGATGCTGTACCATAAAACGTTCTAACACAGTTTGCTATGGGGAAATTTTTCGTCCCCATTCCATAGCCTGCTTTTTCCAAAATCATGTCAGGCATGGGGGAAAATTTATTTGCAAAATGTTTTAGTATTGCGGCACCGGTGGGGGTGCAAAGTTCACCTTGTATATTGGAACTATATATGGGCGTACCTTGCAATATTTCAACAACTGCAGGGGCAGGTACGGGTAAAATGCCATGTGCGCAGTGAACTGTTCCACTCCCTACGTGAATGGGAGAAACGGTAATGAAATCAGCTTGTAGTTCATGAAATAAAAGACAGCAGCCTAACACATCGGCGATAGCATCCATCGTACCAACTTCATGAAAATGGATATGGTCTAAATCTGTATGGTGTGCTTTTGCTTCAGCATTGCCAATTAATTTATAAACAGCACAGAAATTGGCTTTTACTTGTTCTGGAATGGCAAGCTTTTGCGTAATAGCTAAAATATCCAAATAACTTCCATGGGCATGAGTATGAGGTTCACGCTCGTGGGTATGGGAATGTGGTATTTCCTCATGAGAATGGGAATGAAGTTCCATCTCATGGGAGTGGGGTTCTTCCTTGTGGGAATGAGCATGTGTATGGTTTTCCTCCTCATGGACGTGGGAATGTGTATGAAGCTCTTCCTCATGGGAATGTGTATGAAGTTCCCCCTCATGGAAGTGGGAATGTTGAAGCTCTTTCTCGTGGGAATACGCATGTGTATGTGGTTCCCCCTCATGGGCGTGGGAATGCGCATGTGTATGAAGTTCTCCTTCATTGGAATGTTCTTCTATTTTCCCTTTGAAAAAGACATTCATTTTCGTCCCATAAATGCCACATTTTTGCACTCGGTCCGTGGTAAGGGAGATGTCGGATAGTGGGAGAGTGTTCATTTTTTCAAGGAAGTCAGTTTGCTTTTGGGTATCAAGTAGTTCAAAAAGGGCACCCATGAGCATATCACCGGCAGCACCCATGTTGCATTCTATATAGAGCTGTTTCATTTTTTTCTCCAATCTGTGTGTTGGAACACGCATTCAAACTAATCGAGTTTCTTGCTGTTGTTCTGAACCATAAAATTATAAAAAATAGATAAATAAAAGTTTATTTGATTTTGTATTTTTCAAAGGCTTTCTCGACAGTAAGATGAACTTCTTTGAAAAATAGAACGAGCCATACCACAAATGCGAGGATTGCCATATAAGTGCCTGCTAAAAACGAGAAGACGGCTCCGGCCACAAATATAATTCCCCATATGGAACACATATTTCGAAAATCCACACTTATTTTGCCCTTATCATATTGAGCTTGCTTTTCTTTTGGGAGCATGTTAAAGCCAGCGATTAATATCACTGCTTTTTCTTTTAATAATGCAAAGATAAGTGCTATAAGGGCAAAAATAGAAGCCATCAAGATACATGAAATAGTACCAATATTCATAGCGGTATCCTCCTAATATGGTTGATCATGCTTGCAAGGTAGCCGGCGCCAAAGCCGTTATCAATGTTTACGGTGCAGACTCCGCTTGCACAGGAATTTAACATAGACAGTAGTGCGGACAGACCGGAAAAGCTAGCACCGTATCCTACACTGGTTGGTACACCGATAACTGGGCAGTCCACCAGTCCCCCAATCACACTGGCAAGTGCGCCCTCCATACCGGCGACAGCGATGATAACAGTGGCAGTGGAAATGGTATCTATATGGGAGAGCAGACGATGCAGGCCGGCAACCCCTACATCATACAGGCGGTCTACCGTATTTCCAAGTACTTCTGCTGTCAAGGCGGCCTCTTCTGCAACAGGGATGTCACTCGTACCTCCGGTTGCAACTACAATTGTACCAATGGCAGTAAGTTCTTCTACTCTATTTACAATGGCAAGCTTTGCCTGTTCATGGTAAACCATAGAAAATTTTCCATTCAGATAGTTGGCGGAATCAAGGGCGAGGCGGGTAATTAATATATTTTCGCTGTGATTGGCAAGCATAGATGCTACAATTCCTTCTATCTGTTCCTTCGTTTTGCCTGCGCCATAGATGACTTCTTGTACACCTTGACGGATAGTTCTGTGATGGTCTACTTTTGCGTATCCTAAATCTTCAAAAGAATTGACCTTTAATTTTTCATAGGCGCTGTGTATATCTAAAGAGCCATCTTTTACATTTTTTAATATATCTAATATGTGATTGGATTCCATAGCAATTATTTTTGTTCCTTCCGTTTCTTAATTGAACGAATAATGTTCGATAGTAAATAGTATAATGTTTGATAGTAGTATGTTCGATAGTAGGGTGCTCAACAGTAGGGTGCTCAACAGTAGGGTGCTCAACAGTAGGGTGCTCAACAGTAGGGTGCTCAATAATATTATAGGATTTTCTGCTATAATAGTCAAGGAACGAAAGCTTTTTTTATATGCTTCTATATAGTTTTGCAAGGCAGTCAAGAAAGTCGATATACGTACCGTTGGCTCGGGACGTGTTGCTATGATTATTGAGTAATTGATGAGATAGAATCAAATAGATACCGCAATCTTTTGAAAAATGAAGAGTTGCGGTTTTTTTGTCTAAAAAAGGATAGCAAACAGAATTACAAGCATCTGGTTGCCAATGAGCCTTTAGACTCGCGCAGGTAACAGTCCCTTATAGGGTCACACATCAAGTCACCGGCTAAGTCGGTGGCCATGACTTAAAATAATAAATTCTACCTACTATTTTTATCTACATCCCCCGCAATTCCTTGCAAATCTGAAAGCATATTTACGCAATCGCATATGTTATTTGTCAACATACTATTTCTACAGGCTCATGATGTTTTAAAAGATGCAGGACGGTTTATCGGGAAAAAGGTCGTTCTTGTAGGGTCGGGCATGACGGGGCTAGAAACTGCTGAAGTGTTGGTCGAGAACGGAAATACGGTTGTGATGATTGAAATGTTGATAGTATATACAAAAATCCCTTCATATAATAGGATAAACCATGAAAATGAAGTGATAAATCATATGAAATTGACAAATGTGAATGATACAGAAATTCAAATATGTGAAATCGAACGCCTTATAAAGGAATTCAAAGAAAAATTTAATGCAGGGACATCAGATCCAGAAAATTTCATCTCAATGAATGAACTTGAACAAATGTGGGGGAACTACGGATTAGCACCGATAATATATATTCAGACATGATGCAGGAACTCCTAAGTTCTGTTGACGAGAGCGATCTGATACGTAAAAAAAGAGAGTATAGAGAAAAAGGAATCAAGCTGAAAACGGACAAGCGATATACAAAATCAGTTGTTTCATTAAATGGGAAGCTACGATTTTCAAGGTATCTGCTACGTCCTGTAGGAAAAGAGGCTGTAGAAAAGCTGTATTCTACAGAAAAGATAAAGGCAGTAGCCCCATTGGACTGCTATCTTGGAATTACCGGTTTGCCGTTTAAAATGACGGTTGGGGAAATGCTGCGAATCGCATATTGGGCGCAGAATCTCCTTACCTTAAAATCGAAAGCAGAGAGTGGCATTTGGCATCAGGATGTTGAAAAATTTGTAATTGGATCTATAGGACATAAGTCTTAGAATTTATGCCCTATGATTTAAATTGATAATTTTTACTTACTATTTTTATCTACACCCATATAAATTTATTAGATTGATTTCAGTGTTTTAATATGCTAAAATAAACACATATATATATTTATTAGAGGGTGTTTGATTATGAGAAGTTATGGAATGTATTAAAGAATAAGGATTAAAAAAAATAGACTTGAAGAAACACATGGGAATTACTCTGGCAACATTGGCAAAATTAGGAAAGAACGAGTATTCAACCAGAAATTTTTTTCATCTTCGAGGCGGGCTTGATTATGAAAAACTAGGCTTTATTCATCGTAATTTGATGAAGATGCTTAACAAAGCTGTGGCAAAGAAAACAGACTCAGAAATGAATGAAGTTGAAAAAGTAATCAAAGAAATTTATGGGAAACAGGTGGATTTTACAAATAAAGCGACTATAAAACCAATTGTTGCCTATATCAATAATTCCAAGAAATTGTAAAGGAGAAAATTTTATGACTGACAAATTATTTGTGGCTATTGCATCATGCTTAGAGGGAGCTTCGATGTAATAACAAGACTTCCTCTGAGCTATAGGATGTGAAACTATACTAAAATATCGGAGGATAAAGAAATGAACAAAAATATTGAAATACGATTAGAAACAGAAAAAGACTACGATGTAGTAGAAAAGCTGACATTTGTAGCATTTGAAACGATGGAACTTCCTGGTCGTGAGTTTACCAATGAGCACTTTTACGCCCATTTACTTAGAGGAGACGAGAGTTTTGTTCCAAAACTTGACTTTGTAGCTGAGGTAAACGGTGAAATCATGGGGAATATTATGTATCATCTTTTGCCGATAGCAACTGATGATCTCGTAAAAGATAAGGTCTTAGCCCTTGCCATACTAAGCGTGAAACCAGAATTACACGGTAAAGGAGTGGGCTCTTGCTTAATCAAGCATAGCCTAAAAAGAGCGAAAGAGTTGGGATATAAGGCAGTTTTAATTTTAGGTGGGCATAAAAATTATTATAGCCGATTTGATTTTGTACCTGCAAATAAATATGGTCTTAAATGGCTTGATGGCAGCGAACTGGATGCTTTTTTGGCTTTGGAGTTAGAAACGGATTATTTGGGAAATGGTGGCGGTTCGTGGAAGTTGCCAGATATCTTTCGTACGCTAGTTAACGAAGAATATTTCAAAGTGTTTCACGAGGAGTTTTTAAAGCAATAAAACATCATTTGTTTTTCAAGAAGGCACTCTACCAATCACGGTAGGGTGTTTTTCTTTTACCTAAAAATCAACATTTCTAGCGTCTCTCTACCAACCAAATTTCTCAAAATACCCAAAATGTCAGAGTTCAAAGGCAGCTTTCCATTGTATCAAAGACAGTGTCTTAACAGCAGGGAAAATAGATTATGTGTCATCCTGGTATTTTAAAGTGGCACAGATGATGACTGGCATAAATATTAGAGTAGCTTTCGTGTCAACTAACAAGTTTCTCCTTTCCGCATTTATATGTTCTCCAAAGTGTCACACCAATCTCCAAAATCAAGGCAAATAGAATGATTCCCACAATAAACAGATTAAGGTGTCCGAATAAAAAGGATACAAATTTGGCACTTTCCTCGTCCAATGATGAGATGAACGCGATTCCAAAGAGTGGGTTCATAAGTTGCTTGTCGGCGAAAACAATGAACGTAGTAACTGCTGTGGCGAGGTTCGTGGCAACCGTAATGATTGCAAGCCGTATCGTATAACGTTGGTCTATCAGCTTAATCAATTGCTTTGCAGTGCCAATTACTGCCCACAAAACAATGATAGCCCAAAAGCTACGCAGTATGACGGCATCAAATGCCGGCGACCATCCTGTTTTGGGTGACCAACCGCCGATTATCTGCGGAAAACCCAAAAACAGCGCAGAGGCTAAGATATTCCAACAAATACTGCCAATCGGTTCAGGTCGCGCGATATTCGTTTTTGTTTTAGTCACAGGCGCAGAGATGAGAGTATATAACGGTTATTGAAAACAACCTTTTTGCGTTCCAACATTGCAAAAAGTAAGATAGTAGCCGTAAAAGCTGCAACTGCGCCGCCCTCTAGCGAATATGCCTTGCCCATCGGGATAACTTTGGTATTTTGGGTTTCCGCTGCGATGTCTTGTGCGACTTTCAGGCTGTTTCCCGTGCCTGAGAAGTAGAAGGTGATATTTCGTTCCATGTGATTTTTCTTCCGTTACAAATTTACAATTTCACGCGCAAACGCTCCAGCACGTTTTAAGTCGTCCTCGTTTGGCCGCCCCCGGTGCATGACCGTGAACGCGCCCTTGCAGTGAAAATCTTTATCAAGCACCGCGATACCCTTTTCATCCAACAGCTTCTTGATGTGATCAAACGCCGATTTCACAACCGCCGTGGTGCTAAACACAGCCACCTTTTTCACGCCGTCGGGAAGATGTCTGATAAACGCTTTTAGTTCCTCGTCTATACCAAAAGCATAAACTGCCCCGCCCAAAAACAGGATGTCGGTATCTGGACCGACTGGCTCGGTAATTGGTTTTGCAGTGACATTTACCGCTTTGGCAATCGCCTCCGCCACCTTTTGTGTGTTGCCTGATTTTGATAAATAGCGCACTTCGATCTTCATTTTTTCTCCTCCAAATCTAAAAACAAGTCAAACAGTTTATTCAGCTTCATAAGCCCAGTGTGAATATCCTTCAAATCTTCCTCTGAAACGCACTCCCGCATTTTGTGGTGAAAGTCGCTGACACTGGCTTTAATACTGTCCATTTTTCCCTCCGCTTCAGCGGTTAATTCAACCTTGACTACTCGTTAATTGAGATACAATATTCTTGAATGTAGCAGATTTCTTCTTGATGTTCCATTACGTGCCTGCCTCCCATGAAATTTTTACTTTACCAGTGTCATAAACTCGCTATACCCTTCGCTTTTCATATCGTCATAGCGAATGAAACGTATGGAGACGCTGTTTATGCAATATCGCAGCCCGCCCTTATCTTTTGGCCCATCCGAAAAGACGTGTCCCAAATGGGAATTGCCCGCTCTACTTCTCACTTCTGTTCTCACCATACCGAAGCTACTGTCAGCCTTCTGGACGATTATGTTCGGGTCTATCGGCTTTGTAAAACTCGGCCAGCCACATCCGGAATCATATTTATCCGCCGAGGAAAACAAGGGTTCGCCGGTAACGACATCAACATAAAGCCCCGGCTCGTGGCTATCCCAATACATTCCCGAAAAGGAGGGCTCCGTGCCCGCGTTTTGCGTGACATTATACTGCGCGGGCGTTAATGTTTCGCGCAATTCCGCATCGGACGGCTTCACGTAATTCGCAGGATTTACCAGCGAAACCTCAAGTGGCGGGATATTTTTTAGGCTGTCAAAGTTAATGTGGCAATATCCGTTCGGATTTTTCTTCAGATAGTTTTGATGATACTCCTCTGCGGGATAATACCGCGTAAGCGGCAAAAGTTCCGTCATTATGGGTGCGGTATATTTCCCCTGTTCCCTTGCCACAACCTCGGCAATGATTTCCTCATCAGTCTGATCCACAAAATAGATGCCGGTACGATACTGAGAGCCGGTATCGTTGCCTTGCCGGTTAAGGCTCGTTGGATTGATAATCTTGAAAAACTGCTCTGCCAAAGTTAGCAGCGAGATTTTATCCGGCGCGTATCGCACACACACCGTTTCCACGTGGCCTGTATTTCCGTGGCAAACGTCCTCGTAGCTGGGATTATCTGTAGTTCCGTTTGCATATCCGACCGTTGTGTCATAAATGCCGGGTACACGTGAAAAATATTCTTCTACACCCCAAAAACAACCTCCCGCGAAATATATTTCCTTTAGCGCATCCACATCATAGCTCTCCTTCCATTTGGTTTCCTCTTGCGTGGCGGTTGTTGACGCAGTGGTCGATGACAACCGCAAAACGATTGCCACCGCAACAACGAGTACAACTCCGACTAATATAAATATGCTCCGTGCTTTTTTAGTTTCTCTATTCATGGCTACCCTCCGATTTTAGCACTTTCGCAATCGTCTCCGCGTTGGCATCCCCAACGATTTTTTTCACAATATTTCCGTTCTTATCGAGAAAAACAGACGTCGGATAAGTGCCTACGTCAAATAGCCTGTTTACCGCACCTGTCTCATCAAGCAGCACCGTAAACTCTATTTGCTGGCTTTTCGCCCATTCGATAAAAGCCTATTTTTCCATCTCCCCGTTTAGTCCGGGTACGACAATGAAAATGATGGAAACGTCAGGCAATAAAAAAGTAGCTGCTTTTAATCAGAGAGCCAACAGCACCGGTGCCAAAACCCAATATGAAAAAAGCCACCGAAAGCCCTGCGACAAAAGCCAGCGTTTTGGCCAGCCTTTTTTGAACGGAGTATTGATTCCATAGTACGTCCCCTCACGATAGCTCGGCAACGGTTCGGCCTAATTCAGCAAACTTTCAATTGCCGACTCTAAATCTTCAGGCTTCCAAGTTGGCGAAAACCACGACACAACTTTCCCGTCACGGTTGATAAGGAATTTTGAAAAATTCCACTTGACATCCTTTTCACCAGTGAACGGCGTCAGCCCTTTTAGCCGCTCATTTAGAACCGCCGCTCCTGCATCGTTGATTTCTTCAACTTGATTTTTAAGATATACAAAAAGCGGGTCGGCGTGTTCGCCGTTTACGTCAATTTTCGCAAATCTGGGGAAAGTGGTTTTGTAGGTCAACACGCAAAAACTGTTGATTTCATCGTCCGTCCCTGGCGCTTGCTCAAGAAATTGATTGCAGGGAAAGTCCAGAATTTCAAAGCCCTTGTTGTGATATTTTTGGTAAAGTGCTTCTAACTGCGCGTATTGCGGGGTCAGGCCGCATTTCGTGGCCGTGTTGACGACAAGAAGCGTTTTTCCTGCATATTGCGAGAGGGCAACCTCTTCGCCTTGATTGTCTTTTACTATAAAGTCATAAATTTTCATCTTTTTTCCCTCGTTTCTTAATATTTTGTGGACAACATTTACAGCAGTTTTTTAATGTACGGCACAAGCTGCTCGTAGGAGTTTCTCTCATTTTTCTTTTTCAACAAGTCTATCTTTAAACGACCGTATGCTTCTGCGCGTAAAAATTTCTCTCAATTTGCTTTCCTCACCCAATAAATTAGTCGTTCTCTGAACACAAGATGATTTCCTGCCCCGGTTCGACAACCAGCTTATTTGGCGCGTTCCATTTGCCCGCACGTTCACGGTCAAAGAGAGAGCCGGGTTTTAGGTGAATGGGAATGTTGTGCTTCGCGCCGACTACGCGGGCGCAATCCGCAGCTTCTTTTAATCCCATATTAGCTCTGCCGTCGCAGGGGAACAGCGCATAATCGAACTTCCGTGCTGCGAAAGTATCCATTTGCTTTGTCTTTGAAGTATCGCCGGAACAATAGATTTTTATGCTGCCGGCTCGATTCGGCTTGTCAACTGTAAGTAGATAGCCCACGCACTTTTTCGGGTTGTGCAAAAGATTTTTCGCCGTTACAGACTCCACAAGTATTCCGTCAATGTCAAAACGGTTATGCTTGTCGCCTAAGAGGGCTTCGACGTTTGTAATCACGCGGCAACCTTGCTTTTGCGTAACAAGTTTAACTTTGTTGTGGTCGTGATGTTGGTGTGTGACAAGAATTAAATCCGCAGGCAAATCGTAGCCGTCGCCCGCATACGGGTCAACATAAATCACTCGCTCGTCGTCAGTGGTAACGCGGTAACTTCCGTGACCTTGATAATATAACTTAGCCATTCAAAAATCCCCTCCTAAAAAGTTGTGATTCGTGGCGCATCAGTCAATGAGCAAAAAGTAGCTTCGCCGTTTTTAATATAGAACGGTGTTGCCGTCTAGCGTCGCGAGATAGAAGGTCTTGCTATCAGCAAGAAAATTTGCAATTTCATTCATTGATTACATTCCTCCTGTAATTAAATTCTACGGTATATATTATCACGGCAATTAAAATTTGTCAAGAGAAAAAATCTTTTAGCGTGACAGGATTATAAACACAATTAATTTGATATAATCCATTTAATAGTATACAATATTGCCATGACAATTTTCTTTGCATTAATAATAGGAAAGTTCTCCTATCATATAAAAAACCCTCCGGGAGGATTGCACTGCGGCGTATAAGGAAGTTGTTGCTGACGCAACCGCCGCAGGCGGAGAATCCTGCGAGCAGGATTCTTTATTTTATTGCTGATTGAGATTGTCGGTGAGGAATATATCGATTATAAAAAGACTTCAAAACGGCTGATACCGTATATTTTCTGAGAGAGGACAAATGTATTATGTCAAACAAAAAGCTAATCAAAAAAGCGTTGCGGTTTCAGCGAATGATGAAAATTTTTATTAGGGTGCAGACGCTTAAAGCTAAAACTATTGGTACGAAGAGATTTATTGACACTTCCTACGGCAAGATAAAAGTTCTCGAATATGGGTTTGACTCTCCCCAAGCCGCACCGCTTTTTGTGGATATGCACAGTGCCGGTTTTGTGCTTGGATCGGCTGAGATGGACGACCAGATGTGCCGCTATTTTAACGCAAAAACAGGCGTAAAAATCATCAACATTGATTATCCAAAGTCGCCGAAAAATCAATTTCCCATTGCGATTGAGGCGGCATATGAGGTGATTTTGCATTATGTCAACAATGACAAAGAATATAAAATCGACATTGCCAGCGTAGGCGTGGGTGGCCACAGCGCAGGGGGAAATATGGCGGCGGCGCTGTGTCTTAAGGCAAAGGAACTCGGCGAATTGTCCTTTAAATATCAAATACTCGACTATCCACCGCTTGACATAACAATTGATCCGTATGAAAGAGTTTCGCCGCAAGGAGCTATTTCCCCTAAGATGATGGAAATGTTCAATGTAAGCTATCTTGGCGAGGATTGGAAAAACCAAAATTCAATATATGCTTCCCCAATTTTAGCGTCACAAAGTGGGTTAGCTGGACTTCCGCCTGCGTTGATTATCGTAGCGGGGCGAGATTCTCTTCATGACGATGGAGTGCGCTATGCCGAGTTGCTCCGAAAAGCGGGCGTTTATGTTGAACTGCGCGATTTTAAGGATTCATTTCACGGATTTACATATAACAAAACGCCCGACGCGAAGGAGGGGCGAGATGTTATAGTGGAGTTTTTGAAAAGGCACATATAGTATGCCGATACCGGCTATGTTCAAAATGACAAATGGATTCGCATCGTCTACAATAAATATATGAATTAAAAAAGTGTTGGTTCATAGATAATCAACAGTTCAACCAGATGCTTGCAAAGAAGCCGCTTAATGGAAGGTTGAAAAAAGACCAGAAAAATTAAAGCAAAATTAAAGGTTTGTAGTGTATCATCACCAAGAGGAGGTGCATATATGAAGGTCTTATATATAGAAGATGAAAAATATATGGCTCGTGCTGTGGCGCAGGTTCTAAAAAAGAATAATTACAGCGTGGATTTGGCGCACGATGGCGAAAGCGGATTTGACCTCGCCATGTCCGGTGTGTATGATATCGTTGTGCTTGATATCATGCTGCCAAAACTCGATGGAATTAGTATACTACGGGAAATGCGGAAGCAAAACATCACTACGCCGGTTATTCTTCTGACTGCGAAAGGAGAAACGGAAGACAAGGTAAAAGGTCTGGACAGCGGAGCGGATGATTATTTGGCAAAGCCATTCCAAACCGATGAACTTATGGCTAGGCTCCGTGCGCTTGGACGGCGTAAAGAACTGATTGTAGCCGATAATGTACTCGTGTTCGGGGATATTGAGCTGAACTATAACGCACTTGATTTGTTTGGCAACGGTCAGACATTTCATTTGACGCTGAAAGAAAGCCAGTTGCTCGAATTATTCATCATCAACAAAGGGCAGGCGCTTTCCACGGATAGGATTATCGAAAAGGTGTGGAGCTGGGATTCGGATGCCGAGGACAGCCACGTTCAGGTTCAGGTTGCGTTCCTGCGAAAAAAACTGTCTATACTGTCGAAATGCGTAAAAATCAAGACAGTTCGCGGCATCGGTTATATGCTTGTGCTTGATGACGAGGGTGGTGACGCCAATGTTTAAGAAGCTTAGAAACAGTATTATGATGTTTAATGTACTGATAGTTTCGCTGGTGATGATTGCTGCATTTGCCGTAATTTACCTTGTGATACACGGAAATATCGAGAGGGAGAATCAGCAGCGGCTACAAGCGGTATCTGCTATGTTTTTCTCACCTAACAGGTCGCTTCCGCCTGAATTCCGAGCGCCTAATGATGTTTCGGATTCAAGCACTGATATACCGGCTAGGCCGGAACGGTTTTCGGTGGAGTATGGAGTATCGTTTGTTTTGTTTGTAAAAGACGGTCAGTTGGCAAATGTCAATAGTCAGCTTGACCTTGATGACAGTGTTTATATTGAAGCTTTTCAAAAGGCTGGAGACTTGCAAAATGGACAAATAACACTCGCTGATAGAAAATGGATGTTTGCTGTTGCTGAAATGCCGTCTGGAATATCTGGCAGATTCCCCGATATTCCAGACGGCATTAATGATTCCCGAATTGTCTTCCTTGACATCACAAACGGCTCAAATATTTTGCAGACTCTTATGATTACACTTGCGTCTGTGGGATTAGGCGTGCTACTTGTGCTATTTTGGGTATCATATCGCTTTGCCGTCCGTGCAGTTCAGCCAATTGAGGGAAACTACAACCGGCAGAAACAATTTATCGGCGACGCCTCACATGAATTGCGGACACCGCTTGCTGTCATCAGTGCGAACGTGGATGCTGTTACAGCAAGTGGTGACGAAACCGTTGACAGTCAAAAAGAGTGGTTTGATTATATACGCACCGAACTAAAGCGCACCGGAAAACTGGTGGACGACCTTTTGTATCTCGCGAAGTCGGAGAACATCAGGAGCGAGGGCAGTCTACCGTTTAACCTGTCCGCAACGTGTGAAACAGTGTGCGCATCAATGGAAGCCGTTCTGTATGACGGAGGAAAATCGCTTAAAACTGATATTTCAGAAAATGTAACTGTTGTCGCTGACAGCGAAAAACTTGCCGGGGTGTTATATATCCTGCTTGATAACGCAGGTAAATACACGCCGAAAGGCGGGGAAATCACAGTCGCGCTAATACGGGAGAATGACAAGGCGATTATGCGTGTGGCAAACAGTGGCGAAGGAATCTCATCGGCTGATTTGCCAAAAATCTTTGACCGTTTCTATCGCACCGACGCTTCTCGTTCAACCGAAACGGGAGGTTCGGGATTGGGGTTGTCCATTGCAAAAACCATTGTCGAAAACTCCGGTGGCACTATAACCGCAGAAAGCATGAATGGTGTGACGACATTCACGGTAAAACTGCGTACACAAAAAAGTTAAACTGATTAAAGGTAAATTAAAGGTATTACGAGTAAAATCAGCTTTGCAAGCAAAACACGAGGAGGTGCACTTATGCAGGCAAGGCACGAATTCAAGCACAGTTTGAATTATGGAGACTATCGCATACTTCGCGACAGGCTACAGAGGGTTATGAACCACGACGTTCATGCCGATGAAAATGGCGAATACAGGGTGCGTAGCCTATACTTAGATACGCCGGGCGACAAGGCATTGCGTGAAAAAATCGACGGAGTGGACAGGAGGGAGAAATTCCGCATACGCCGCTATCTCGGCGACACCGACTACATTATGCTTGAAAAGAAAAGCAAAGCACACGGAATGTGCTACAAACAGTCAGCGAAATTGAGCGCAGGGGAAGTTTCTAAAATCCAAAACGGCGAATTGTCGTGGATGATGGGCGACGAACGTGAACTCGTCCGCGAGCTATACTCAAAAATGCGGAGCGAACTGCTATTGCCAAAAACCGTGGTGGACTATATTCGAGAACCGTTTATCTGTATGGTGGGAAATGTTAGAATCACACTTGACCGAGACATTCGGACGGGAATGTTCGCTACGGACTTTATGAGTGAGAGCTTGCCGACAGTCAAAGCAGGTGACGAACTTGTTTTACTCGAAGTAAAGTATGACCAATTCATTCCCGATTACATTACAAATGTCCTACAACTTGGAAATCGACAGGCTGCTGCCTGTTCAAAATACGCGCTGTCCCGTATATACGGCTAAATCAAAACTACTTTTGAAAAGTAGCAAAAACAGGAGGAAATTATAATGACATCGTTTTCTGACATCTTCAAATCCAGTTTTCTGGAGAATATCACGAGTGTAACAATTCTTGATATGGTTATCGCAATGGCGCTCGCTTTCGGACTGGGCGTATTCATTTTCTTTGTTTATAAGAGGACATTCAAAGGCGTGATGTACTCAGCGAGTTTCGGTGTTGCGCTAATCGCGCTGACAATGATTTCAACGCTCGTAATCCTCGCCGTTACAAGCAATGTGGTTTTGTCACTCGGTATGGTTGGTGCGCTGTCAATCGTTCGTTTCCGAACGGCGATCAAGGAACCGCTCGACATCGCGTTCCTGTTTTGGTCAATCGCCGTAGGTATCGTACTCGCGGCGGGAATGATTCCGCTCGCGGTGTTCGGTAGCGTAGTCATCGGTATCATGTTGATTGTGTTTGTGAACAAGAAATCTCACGATAACCCCTACATTGTTGTTATCCACTGTGACAATAACGATGCGGAAAATAAAGTTTCCGAATCGCTGAAAAACTATGTACAGAAATGTGTTGTCAAGAGCAAAACCGTCACCGCCGACTCAGTGGAACTGCATTACGAGGTGCGACTGAAATCCGACAACACGTCGTTTGTAAACGCATTGCAGGTGACACCGGGTGTTTCCGATGTGGTACTGGTGAGCTATAACGGCGATTATATGGGTTGATTCATTATGATGCCATCCGCAATGCTAAAAGCAAATTTTATCGACTGCTTCCGAATGAGCGGATAGTTATTTTCCGAACTGAAAAAACAAACTATTTGGAGTAGAATTTGGAGGTGTAACAATGAGCAAGCACAAATACACAAATATCGTTTGCATTGCGGTCATCATAGCTGTGCTCGCCATTACGATCGTGTTTATGTACAGTCCAAACTTCGGCGTCACCGTCACACACGCGCAGCCGACATATGTTCAAAAGCTATTCTCGACAGATAAGGTACACACGATAGATATTGTTGTGGGCGAGTCTGACTGGGATAATATGATAGCAAATGCAACAGCGGAAGAATATATCCAGTGCAGTGTCATCATTGACGGAACATCCGTCAAGAATGTGGCGATAAGGCCGAAAGGGAATTCATCCCTCTCTACCATTGCAATGTCGGATACAGACCGATACAGCTTCAAAATCGAATTGGACCATTATGTGGACGGCAAGAACTATTACGGACTTGACAAGCTGGCACTGAACAATATCGCTCAGGATAACACTTATCTAAAAGATTACGTCAGCTATCAGATGATGAATGCTTTCGGCGCAGATGCGCCCCTGTCCAGCTTTATCTATATCACGGTGAATGGCAAGGATTGGGGACTGTATATGGTGGCAGAGGGCATTGAAGAATCTTTCGCTGAGCGCAATTACGGCTCTGATTATGGACAAATCTATAAGCCGGACAGTATGGACATGAATAACATGGGAAATCGCGGCGAAGGGAATGGGGAGAACGCGATACCCAATATGCCGGATGGCTTTACCATGCCCGAAAACGGCGAAATGCCGGATATGTCGCAAATTTTCCAAAATGGTGAAATGCCCGAAGGATTCCCAGGATTTGACGGTGAGGACGGCGAAATGCCAGAGCGTCCGCAGGGCGGACAATTCCCCGGCAGACAAGGCGCACAAAATGGCGACGATGGCACAACTGATGGCGAAGATATTCCAGATCAAAACGGCGGCGGTCAAGGTGGCGGTTTTGGCGGCATGGGCGGTTTCGGAGGCAGTTCGGCCACCAGTCTGATTTATACAGATGACGATCCCGACAGCTACACTGCGATTTTTGACAATGCTATGTTTCCCACAAACAAAGCAGATGAGAACCGCCTTATTTCCGCTCTCAAGCAATTAAACGCGAAAGAGAACATAGAACAGGTGATTGATGTTGATGAGGTTATGCGGTATTTTGTCGTACACAATTTCGTTCTCAATTCGGACAGTTATACCGGATCTATCATTCATAACTATTATCTACGAGAGGATGATGGGAAACTCTCTATGATTGCATGGGATTACAATTTGGCCTTCGGAGGTATGGGAATGGGAGGTATGGGCGGCGGTAATGCAACAACGAGTACCATAGATTCCACGACCACGCTTGTCAATTCCCCAATAGATTCCCCGGTGTCCGGCGGTTCGGAAAGTCGCCCCATGATTGATTGGATCTTGTCAGATGAAACTTACCTTGCACAGTACAATGAATTGTTTTCAGAGTTCGTTACGGATTACTTTGACAGCGGTGAATTTTCCAAGATGTACGATAATGCAGTGGCTCTGATTTCACCATACGTTCAAAAAGACCCGACCGCCTTCTGCACCTATGATGAGTTTGTTAATGGGCAAGAGGCACTTAAAGAATTCTGCCTGCTTCGCGCCGAGAGCGTAAAAGGACAGCTTACCGGAACCATAGCGGCAACAAGTGAAGGACAAACGGTATCGACAAGCGGTTTTGTTGACGCTTCACAAGTCGATTTTGAGAGTATGGGTTCCAACAGCATGGGTTTTGGACAAGCTCCAAATGCGGCGAATCCCCAAGATGAGTCTTCTACTGATCAAAATGATTCCACCGCAAATGGTGGCACAGCAGATGGTAACGCAAATCGTCAGCAATGGAATCAAGGCGGTGCTGGAATGGCAAACTGGGGAGGAACGGAACAAACCAATCATTCAGAAAATGCTGTGAGTCAATATAGTTTGCTTGGCGGTTCAGTTGTTCTGCTGATAGGAGGTTTGCTGTTCGCCAAAAAATATAGGAAATCATGACTCTGAAGGAAGGTGAGTATGTTGTACAAAAAGCAGATGACCAGTTGGGCGATATTGTCAAATCAGCTCGTTTGGCAAACCATCTCACCCAAAACAGTTAAGATGGTTCAATAAGGTTGCTTTTTTGAAATAAGGGACTGTGACGAAATAAACTTGACAAGATGACGCAGGGATTTTTTCGTCAGGCAAGGCGTCCTGACTCAGCATGGCGAAAAAAGACCCAGTCAGATGTCAAGGTTATGAAAGAACAGTTCCTTAGATAAAAAGTCATGAAAATAAATAAAAAAAGTAGGCAAAACATATCATTTTATACTATATAATTAAAATAATATTAGCCGAAAAATAATTATTCTTTGTTAATGTGAGAATAAAATCATATAAAAAATTTTTTTCATGTGTAAATCATGCATATTATAGGTAGAAAGCATCATATTAGTGTAAGTTTGACAAAAGGCAACTAAGATGTCATAATCACATAATATACCAAACAAGTAAGTTTGTCTGGTTTCTGTTTATAGGAGGATGATGATATGATGAATGAAAAGAAAATAAAGTTGGGCGCACCAGACGAAGTTCTGGAATTTGTTCAAGGGGCAAGCAAATGTGAATTTGATATTGATGTAGTATATCAAAGCATCATTCTTGATGCAAAATCATTCCTTGGCATAATTGGATTAGGTTTACCAAAGGAAATTACGGTGAAGTATGGTGGAGAAGATTTGGCTTTTGAAGATCTTCTAGGCAAATATGTGGTAGCTTAGTAGTATATAGAATCGTTGCCATAGTATGGTGTAGCTACATAGTATGGAATCGGTAAATATGAAAAGAGGGCAAGGGGAAGCATGGATGTAGACCCTGCCCTTTTTTGCGTTATGGGGAGTATGTGCGCGAGAATGTAATGAAGCACTGGTGTAGACCCTGCCCTTTTTGCGTTGTGGGGAGTACATTCGCGAGAATGAAACACAATAGAAGGAAGCACTGGTGCAGAGCCGGTTATTTTTTTGTTATACCAGATATAGAAGCCGAATACTGTGCCATATTTGCTAAATATTTTATTTGGGCTATTTGGCTCATTGCTTTCATGGTATACTAGGTATAGAATGAAACATAACGATTTCGCTACTTTCTAACGCAGGCTAGTAAAACCATGGTGGAAGAGGTGGTACTTCAGCGTGTTCCGCTATTTTCTAACGCAGGCTAGTTAAGCCATTGCAGAAGAGGTGGGCACTCAGCGTGTTTCGCCATTTTCTAACGCAGGCTAGTAAAACCATGGCGGAAGAGGTAGGCACTCAGCGTGTTTCGCCACTCTTTAACGCGAGGACCTGCGAAAGTTCATCTGGAGGCTTGACATGGAAAAAATTAAAATATCAATACGGAATCTGGTAGAGTTTATCCTGCGGTCAGGCGATATAGATAACCGCTATATGGGAGGGGCACAAAAAGAGGCAATGCAGGAGGGAAACAGGATTCACCGTAAAATCCAAAGGCAGATGGGAGCAGGCTATCATGCGGAAGTCCCTTTAAAAATAGAAATAAAAAAGGAAAAATATATTCTTGTAGTTGAGGGACGTGCCGACGGGATTTTCTTAGAAGGGGAGAAAGTAACGATTGATGAAATCAAGGGTGTCTATATGGATATCAATTTTTTGGAGGAGCCAATTTTGCTTCACCAGGCACAGGCAATGTGCTACGCCTATATCTATGGAATGCAAAATCAGCGAAAGGAATTGTGGGTGCAGTTGACGTATTGCAATCTGGATACAGAGGAAATTAGGCGGTTTCCACAATGCTTTACCATAGAGGAACTAAAGGATTGGTTTGATGATCTGATAAAGGCATATGGGCGGTGGGCAGACTATCAATATCATGCACGCGTAATACGTCAAACTTCCATTGCAGGGTTAAAGTTTCCCTATCCGTACAGGGAGGGACAAAAAAAGTTGGCGGCTGATGTTTACCGTACGATACAGCGGGGTAAAAATTTATTTATCCAAGCGCCAACGGGAACGGGCAAGACAATTTCTGCAGTTTTCCCGGCGGTAAAAGCAGTAGGGGAAGGTTTGGGCGATAAGATATTTTACCTGACTGCGAAAACGATTACGCGCACAGTGGCAAGGGAGGCATTTGACTTGCTAAAAGAAAACGGATATGAGGGTAGCGTGCTTGGCATAACGGCGAAGGAAAAGATGTGCCCGTGTGAAGAAATGGAGTGCAACCCGGATCACTGCCCTTGTGCAAAGGGGCACTATGACCGAATCAACGAGGCAGTATTTGACTTGCTTCATAAAACAAAAAACTTTACAAGAGAAGCGATGAGTGCGCAAGCAGAAGAATTTTGCGTATGCCCTTATGAAATGTGCCTAGATATTTCGCTGTGGGTAGATGTTATTATTTGTGACTATAATTATGTATTTGACCCCAATGTATATCTAAAACGATTTTTTGCAGAAAAGGGGAAAGGGGACTATATTTTCCTTGTGGATGAGGCGCATAATCTGGTGGAGCGTGGCCGGGAAATGTATAGTGCAGTACTTTACAAAGAATCTTTTTTGGAAATGAAGAAGATCTTTCAAAAATATAGCAAGAAAATTACAAAGAGCCTGATTTCATGCAACAAGCATATGCTGGAATTAAAACGGGAATGTGAAACGTACCGTGTGATAGACGATGTAGGAGGCCTTGTATTTTCGCTCATGAACTTAACGGCGCAGCTAGATGAATTTTTTCAGGAAAGAAAAGAACTGCCGGAGAAAAAAGAGATACGGGATTTTTATCTGGAACTTCGGCATTTTATGAATATGCATGAGCGACTGGATGAAAATTATGTGATCTATACGGGGTATGATCCGAATGGAAGGTTTAAATTAAAGCTTTATTGCGTCAATACATCGGTGAATTTACAGCAGTGTTTAGACAAGGGAATGAGCACGGTTTTCTTTTCTGCTACGCTATTGCCGATTCAATATTATAAGAGCCTCCTTAGTACGGTGGAGGATAATTATGCTGTGTATGCAACATCCATTTTTTCGGAGTCGAAGCGTCTGCTGGTCGTAGCAAATGATGTGAGCAGCAAATATACCCGTAGAAATGAGGCGGAATTTTTTCGGATTGCACAATATATCTATTATACGGCAAAGGGTAGAGTAGGCAACTATATCGTATTTTTCCCATCTTATCAGTTCATGGGGCAGGTGTTTGCGCAATTTGAAAAGATGGATTTTAAAAATATGGACTATATCTTACAGGAAAGTGGCATGGGAGAAGTACAGAGGGAAAAATTCCTCCACGAATTTACAAGGGTACGTGAGAATACACTGATTGGATTTTGCGTGTTGGGAGGCATCTTTGCGGAAGGGATTGATTTAAAAAGGGAACAATTGATTGGTGCATTAGTTGTTGGTACAGGAATACCGCAAATCAGCGACGAGCGGGAGATATTGAAAACATTTTATGATGAAAATGGGAAAAATGGATTTGACTATGCATTTCGCTTTCCAGGTATGAATAAGGTGCTGCAGGCAGCCGGGCGGGTAATTCGGACCGGAGAAGATAAAGGGGTTATTCTATTGCTTGATGAACGGTTTTTACAATGGGAGTATCAAAAAATTTTTCCAAGGGAATGGGGAAATTTTAAAGTCTGTCATGTGGAATCATTAAAAATAGGGTTAAAGGACTTTTGGGGCGGGCAGGAATAACGATTCGGTTTGTATCGGGACGAACTTTTAAACGGAACTTTTGTGAAAGGGCTTTTGAGGCGGACAGGGATAACAATTTGATTCGTGCAGGGACGATTTTAAGTCGCGGCTAGCGGGAACTTTTTTCGCAGGACTTGCGTTAAGGAGAACGCACGTAGAATTTATTTCGATATTTTCAAATCTTAAAAATCGCCGAAAACGCAGTGTTTACGCTGTATGTAGCTATTTTTTCTATTTTTAAAATGGTGCTTTTTATGCATTTTTATAGCTTTTTAATATTTAGATTTCTGTTAGATCGCTGCCGGAAGTTAGATTTCTGTTAGAATCCGATGGCATTTTCTACCGCTTTTTGCGCGTCCTCCTTGTCTAAAATAATATGGTCGTATGTATCCAGCACGACCTTTTGCGTGTCGCCCATCAGCGCGGAGATCCGCTTTATTGACACGGTCGGGATCTGGTAGCAGAGCATAGAGCAGTAGTTATGTCTAAAAATGTGGGCGGTCAGATTTTCTGGAATTTGTCCCTCTCCTTTGATGTATCGTATGATTTCGTTCCTAGTTCTATTCCACATCACGCCATATCCAGATCTGGTCATGTGCGGATTATTTTTCATAAAAAAAAGGTTTGTGCCTGGCAGTGTCTTGACGTACTCTGCCAGATATTCTTGCAGCATTTTGGGCATCGGCACCTTGCGCACTCCGTGCGCGCTCTTAGTCCCCTTGATCACTGGGTTATTTACATCAAAAACTAAAGCTTTAGTTATACTTATCTCCGATTTTTTAAAGTCAAGGTCAAAGACAGAGAGGGCAAGGGCTTCTTCTCTCCGTAGTCCACAGCTATAGATAATATACAAAAATGCCTTGTCCATTGGCTCAAAGTTTCCGTGCTCTACCGCTTTCTTTTCTGTCGCTGTCAGCGTGCGCCGCTCCTTTTGTATCGGCCTTGGACACTCAACCCCTGCAAAAATGTCCTCGATGGCGATTGCAGGTAGATAGCGGTCTATGATAGCCGACTTGACGATTTGTTTAAAAGTTACATACAATTTCTTTCCGATCGTAGGTGTGCAGTCGTTTAAGAGCATTTGCAGGTGCATCCTCCTTATATCCTTTAGCTTTACGTCTTTAATTTTCGGAAAATGCGCGTTCATGACATTTTTGTACGCATAGATGGTATTAATTTCCCGATTTGCTTTGTACAGCGCAAGCCACTGGTCGGCGTAATCGCAAAAAGAGATGCTCGTTGAATTTACCGCTTTGCGTTCCTCCACGTCCCTTTGGTACTGCTTGACGAGGTTTTCCAGATCCTTGCTTGACTTCTTAGACCGGATCTGTTTCCTGTGCTTGGATCCATCCTCGGTGTACGTGCCGTCCCACACAAGGGTGGAAAATACGCCGTTTTTGTCCGCCGTGTATTTTGTCGCCATAAATTTCTCCTTTCATTTTTTGTATAAAAAAGGCAGCCTGCATCTTGCAAGCCGTCACCGAAAATGATACAATATCTTTGTGTTTGGTGTATCTTTTCGGAGTGCATCGTGGATCGTCCCTGTTTGCAGCAGGGGCGGTCTTTGTTTTAAAACATAAAAATTATTCTGAAAATTGAGCAACATAATCTTCAAAGGCATATTGATAGTCTCGAAATAACTTCCTTGATTCGCTCAAACGCTCATTTGCACTCGTCATTTTAGAAGCATCCTGCGTCTCTATAGCGGAAAAAATTTCTGTATGTCAAATTATGATATCCACTCCATAAAGAACATCCCCATAACCGCTAAGTCCGAAATTGTCGAACCTCTATATAGCTGTTCGGCATCGTCCCCAGCAACAGCAGAATCCAAGAAAGCAACTAATTCTACAGCATAGGGCTTAACAAAATCGACATCAGTGATTTTAAAATTTAGGCTATCACGAGAAGCAACAATGAAATCAGCACAAGTAGCAAGCTTATTATCATAATCCGCGGATTTCCACTCTGAAATAGAAGACTTGTGCAATGTTCCACCCTCGTACCAATATACAGACCCTTCCACTCTAGACGGAGCAACAGGCGGTTCGGCATCAGGCAAAGGCTCGGTCGTGGCTTCGGCAGATGGCGATATATTTTCTGATTCTATGCTTGTATTTTTTTCAAGAACAATGTTTGCCCCCAGACCATCAGTCGAAATGTATTCACTTGTAAAATTTGAATAGCTATCACCGATGACTTCTTGCACTGAATCTGGCTGTAGTCTACTTAGTGGAGTTGAAAATCCCAAAACATAATTTCCGCTATCAAGTGGCTCACCGCCATTTGAAAAAGGTCCACATGTAGTTTTTCCATCACGAATGATCAAATCCTCCTGTGCCGTGAAATTTAATTCTTCACAATGGACGCTCATTATTCCATGTGTTTCATCTGGTAAATTTGTTGATATTTCAACTATTAATTTCCCGTCAATTATTTCTTCGGTCATTGAAAGTTCAAGTTTTATAGGTTCAGGAGTAGACGGCGCAACCATCGGGGCTTTATTTTGTGGCTCATCTGCGATTGATGCAGGCGGCTCAACCGTTGATGCAGTCACGGATGCGGGAGCAGGAGATTCCACGACCGAAGGTAGCGGATCATTAGCAACAACAGGTTCTGGGCGCGGTGGTGCATTCGCGCCAATAACAGCAATCAATACAATCGACAATACAGCATTGATCGCAAGCGAGACAACCATTTTCTTTTTAGGCTGCTTTTTTACAATTCGAACAGCAAGCGCAACGATCAAGGAAAAGAAAACAATTACAGTTAATAACCAAACAAAACTAAGAATTCCTACCAAAACAATGTACCTCCATTTATTTTTTCTGTGTAATTGCGGTTTCGCTTCAAGCAAAATGTCCTAACCGCAATGATTGTATTTCTATTCCTCTTCCTCTTAAGTCATCAAAAACAGCATCGCTTATGCTAATTGAAATTCACCGCAATTGAATCACTGTCTAGAATCGTATCCCATCCGTCCGTTTTAAATATATGAAAGGATAGATCTAAAGAATCTATCGATTCTATGCCATTTTCCTCCAAGCTACTGCTCATAAACGTAATTTGACTAAACGCTTTTGCACCAGAAATAATGCTGCATGAAAACATGGGGTCGATCATAAATCCATTTATCGAAACGTCCCGCGCTTGAATAGTTACATCTGTATCGGTGTTATTTTCGATATAAACAAGTAAGTCCGCTCCCCAAAAGCTTTCTTCATCGACAACTTTCTTTGCAACAATTCTAAATCCGTCTTGGTTTAGAATTTCCATACCGCTATCATCATAAGATTGTGCATAGGAAACACCCTCGTTTGCAGAAACAGTTATTCGCTCGGTATCAAATACAGTCTCCCAAGTATCAGAATCAAATACGTGGAATTTAAGAGAAACATCTTTCATCACTTGAATGTCAGCTTTTTCAATATCCGATGACAGAAAAACTATGGAATCATTGGCTTTTTTCCCAGGCTCTATATCAGCCGAAAATATAGTTTCAATCATAACGCCGTTGACTGTAACGTCCTGAGCCTGTACAGTCACACCCTTATCCCCATCGTTTTCTATCAATAAGCCCCATTCGCCACCAAATAAAGAATTTCCATTAAAGCCTTTCAATGTAATGCGGATGCCGCCTTGCTCTACCAAAACCTGTTCTGGTACGCTTTGTTCTATCTTATCGGTCGGGGTCTCCTGTTCTTCTGGTGCAGGTTCTTCCGTGGCCGGATCCTCGGTCGATCCTTCGGTATCCTTTGACTCGCCGGAAGCGGCGGAGGATTCTTCAATCTTAGATGTACTTTCATCCCTATCGCCACCAAGCGAAGAAATCAAAATCCCAAGCACTGCTATAACGGCAATTACAATAAGTATTGTTTTTAGGCATGAACCTTTTTTCTTTTCTTTCATATTCAATATCCTCTTTCCTTTGTATGTTGAAGTTAATAGTTGTCAGAATTAGTGAAACAACAAAATACTCTTCCCGTTTCATTCTAATAAAATGCCCAAATGCGACTCTTGCACTTGTATTTCTATTCCTCGTCATCCAGGTCATCAAAAACAGTATCATTTGTGTAGATGGTATCCGTAGACTGCGATTGCAAAAATTCCTCAGCCAACATTGTCCTATTAAATTCTGCGGTAGGTTCGACTTCAGCTACTATATTTTCAAGCTCATCAATAGTCGTATGGAAAAATTCTTTTCGCAAATTTACTTTATTGACACGCTTTTCATTTAGAGTAGAATGTAATTTTTTTTCTAAATCCACAGCATTATCAGAAAAAATAAAGCTATGCACGTCAAACTTAAACGGAACGGACGCATTCCCAAGTTCCCGCACCCTATCCATTGGGTCTAGTCTCCTGGTCATCCCTATTTTGAACACGCTTTCGCCAAACGATCCAAGATTACTGATCACGTATACATTCCCTGCCTGTCCATTTACAAGCTTCACTATTTCCTCTTTCTTAATAATCACATTCGAAAGCTGAGATTGCAATTCAAGTATACGAGATTTCAAATGTTCTAGTTCCTCACCAAAAGCATCTCCGAGTTGGGCATTTAAAGCTTCTATTTCTTGGTTATACTTGCTTTCCTCTTGCTCAACTCGCTTTTTTTCTAGTTCAAGGGCTTTTCGTTCCTCGGCATCTTGGCGCATTTGCGCCCTTATCTCCAGTTGCTCCTGTTTTGCCTGTTCTTTCTTTATATAATAGTTATACTCTATTTTTACAGCACTTATAAAAAGGTATTCTATTTCTCCTATAAATTTTGAGAGCGTCCCCATAATTGTCTGGTTTCCTTCTCCTGCAATTTTAAGATATTTTTGGGTTACCGATTTTACATTTTCGATTGACTGGTCAAGTTTTTCATATTTTAGATTGTATAGGATATTTTGCAACTCCGCTCTTAGGGCGATGACCATCAGTTTATAGATGGCTTGATTTGCCTTTGTCGTATATCTAGCGGAATATTTTTCAAGCGTACTTGTAATTTGCTTGTCATTCTCCTTGTATGCCTTTCTTAAATCCCTAACGTCCATACAATGTAGCTTCAAAATTATTGACGGGCTAAGTTCTTCTAGATCGGACAGATTAGACGTGCTTAGCTTTATCCTTGATTGTGATGGCTCGTAATCCATAAATTCATTTAAAGCATGCTCCATTGCCTTGTATAATTCTCTAGCCCTTTGAAGTTTTCGCACTTGCGAATCAATCTTTTTTGATGTCTTTGAAAGTTCGTCCACTTTAGAGTACACAGAATCGCTCAAAGTGTGCTCCCTTTCATCTAGATACTTATATTTTTGTTCAAACAAATTTTCTTGCTGTTTGAAGTCGGCGGATCTCTTTTTATAATTTTCTTCAAGCGTATTTTCTAGAACAGTATATTTTTCCTGCAATGCTTTTTTGCTCGCATCGTGCTCTGATTGCAACGCTTCAGTCATTTGCTTTACTTGATAGTAGTCACGCGCTCCCAGGCCTTCGATTTTTTCACTCATTTCTGCATTGTCATCTTGCAATTTTTGCTCGCTTGCTTCCAACTGTGCGATTCTTGATTTAAACTGGCTAATCTTGAAAATATCGCCTAATCCCATATCTGCTTTTCTCCTGTGTTTTTCTTTTCCTAAGATTCCCTTACATGCCTATAATCCTCAATATAATTTACCTCTATTTCGTTTTCAAAGTCGTTTTCTTGGATATGCTCCATTTCATGCATATATGCGGCTAACTGCCTTTCGTATGTCAACCTAGCATTTAAAAAAATAGTATAGCTAGAATCTGGATTTATCACGGTATACCCGGACACAGTCGAGGGCATATCCATAAGATGTAGATTAATATCCATCGTCATTTGTGTCGCCTTTCATTCGATCAAGAAAATCTTTCACAAATTCGATATCTTCCTTTTTTACTTTCCTTGAGGCATCAAACAAAACTCTGTAATTTGGATTTTCAAAAAGAAACTGTGCTAATTCTCTTGCGTCATCATTAATATAGTAACCTTGGTTTTCCTCTCCGTCCCTTGTATCTATCAGGTCTGATTTTGGAACGCCAAAGTAGTCAGCAAGAGATTGTACCTTGCCCATCCTCGGTATTGATTGCCCTACACACCAAGTATTAAATGTTTGTGGAAGAACTCCGATGGCATCAGCTACTTCTTTTTGAGTTTTTTCAAATTTAGATAATAGTTTGTTTAAATTTTTTGAAAATATTTGCTTCTGATCCTCGTCAGACATACAAATACACCTCCTTTTCGATTTTATATGTATATAATACACCCAAAATGGATAAAATGCAACTTAAAAGCAAAAAAAAATTGATTTAGGTATTGACATCAATTTAAAATTGATTTATAATCTATATCATGAGGAGGTGGAATATGGAAAACACGAGATTACAAATCAGTCTAAAGGCCGCAAGAGTAAATGCCAAGCTATCACAAGAACAAGTAGCAAAGGCTCTACACGTAGGTAAACAAACGGTTGTCAACTGGGAAAAGGGATATTTTGAACCAAGAATTTCTCAAATGAGAGACCTTAGCGAGCTGTACAATATGCCGATCGACAATATTTTTTTGCAAAAAGAATCCATTTTAAATTGATTTTAACACAGCACCCACCGCAAGGAGGTGAAAGAGATGGAAAAGAAGAAAGCCCCCAAAGGGGAGCGCGAACAGACGACAATCCGCTTGCCGGAGGAACTAAAAGAAGAAGTCCAAAGGCAGGCGGACAAGATGGGGATGGGATTCAATGACTTTGTCCTCACGATACTAGACAAATACGTCAATCAGCAAGGGTAATTTCTCCGTGTTCGGATTCAAAAGATTCAATGTGCTTGAGGATAAGCTGCTCGATTTCCTTGTTGGCAGATCGCCCATTGTATTCAGCTATATGCTTAAGCTTGTCCATAGTGGGGATAGGTATCCTTAGTGCATAATGCGGATTCTTGTGTTTAGCGTTTGGCATAGTAAAACCTCCTTCATTAAGTTGTCGTTGTGCTGTCATTATAACACCATAAATATTTTTAAAAAGATATTGACAACAATGTGACAACCACCTATAATATAAAAAAGGAGGTGGACGACAAAATGACAACAAAAAGAATAAGAGCAGGGTTAAGAATTCCATATGATTTAAACACGCAATTGATATTGATAGCTGAAAAGAAAGGTATTTCAAAGAATTCCCTTGTGCTACAGATTTTATGGGAATGGATAAGGCAAGATGAACAGTAGGGAACAGCCTAGAGAGAGGTGAAAGAGATGGTATGGACGACGATATATGGACATAAGTTCGAGAACGATTTTTTCCTAAGCAATAAAGAATTAGTCGAAATCAGAAATAAGATACTTGAGTTGTTGAAAAACGAGCTACCAGAAGAATCACGGATTTATGAGACATATGCATGGATTTTGCAAGACTGTAAAGAAAAGCTTCAGCTTGGAAAGATGGATCTATAGCATTTTTTCCACAGGGAAATGGTCGAGAGGGGATCGAAGCGGGCAGCAGGGAACGCCCTAAGGAGGTGAAGAGATGGAACTAGCAAGGGAAAAGAGAGATTTTCCGAAATACGACACGTTGACAATCGAGCAGGAAGAATTAAGGTTCGAACTATTTGACTGGCTAAAAGGGAAAGGATTTTCTGCATTACAGGCAATAGATCTAATGGCACTGACGACAAGTGCCATTAGAAGAGCCTGCCTTGAAGAAGCGAGCAAGCCTATGGCGTAGTTTCTTCAATGCCAAAAGGAAAGAATATCAAAACGCAACTATAAATATAGAAACCGAACCAAGGAGAAGAAAATGAACGAAGAAACGAAAGTCAAATGGGAAGTAACGAGCAATTCGATCGGCGGAAAAACGATGTACGCGGTCTACCGCCTGATCGATGAAGACGAAATAAACCACAGCGGAAACAGGGAATATGCAACGGGCTATTTAGAAAACAAGCGCGTCTGCGAGTACGTTGCCGCTAGCCTTAACTTGGAACATCCTGATACAGCTGCACTGTCAATAGAAGAAAGAGAAGCTGTGACCAATTTTATACTCGACTACCTTGTAAAGGAGCAGAGAGAATTCAAGGAGAAAGAATTAAGAAAGGAGTGAGAACAATGTTTCCAAAAATGCAGATGAAAATGAGCGAATTGGAGCTGCTTGGATTTTCCAAGTTGGAGCTAAGAAAATACTTTAATCGCCCAAACCAGAATTTTGCAAGGAAGAAAAACCCGCTGAAGGAAAACAGCGTAATCGTTTTCAACACGATCCTTTTCGAGGAATTTTTAAAAAAGGAAATCGAATGGCAGAATCGGGCAAGGAGGCGTGACGGCGCCGCACTACGAAAATAGGAGGATATATGGAAATAAAAGAAATAGGAATCGGCTACATTATGGAAAACCCTATCAACATTAGGGACGACCTCGGCGATTTGGAAGAGCTGACGGAATCCATAAGGGAAAACGGAATCTTGTCAAGCCTTGTGGTAACGCCGACCGGATCCA
>JAJQRA010000023.1:0-353377 GCA_046533095.1 Lachnospiraceae bacterium ZAX-1
ATAAAAGTGTTTTTGATTTTTTTCTTTTTTTTTTTTGAAACCCACCCCCCAAGGGTAAATTTTTTTTTCCCCCCCCCCCCCCCCCCCGAAAAACGATATTTTTCAGTTGTTTCTGCTGTCGTCCACCCACCCCTTCCTTTGCATGGGGAATCGCAGATTAATAGCACGCTCCATTTCATACTGGCAAAGGAGTCCGCTCTCTTAAACGGTCATATCCGGTTCATCATGCAACCCGACTACCCCTTTTTGTATGACCTGCTTTTTTCCATCGGGCACCAGACGCACCGTCCACAGCAGTCATCCGGTTTGACCATCGATCATATCTTATGTCTGGACAATGCAGAGACTATTTTGCCTGAATCCATGCAAGACGATACGATTTCTTCTTTAAAAACCTTATTGCTTCTTTTTACCTGCCCTTGTACCTATCGGCCTTACTACTATTACGACAATATTTCCGCCCATTTTAACAAGCTATCCCTTATGCCATACCTTATCTTAACGAGCGAGTATGCTGTCATCTGCTCTTTCGATCGGAAACATGGCATCTGTTTTCATGAGCCAAATATGGTTTCTTCGTTCCATATGATGTTCGAAGCACAGCTTTCCTCTACTTCCCCACTTGCAAAAAAGCTCCCTACCGATACGATAGGCCCGGACTTCGTTGAGCATTTCGCTTCCCCTGCGGCACAGCCGTTCACGATGATACAGTCCGAGCCTTTGCTTCGCGTACTCCTTGAGCCTATTCATATCGAAAAATACACCGCCAAGCTTCCAAACAGAGAGCAGAATGTTTCCTTCCTTTTAGACTCTCTTTACAGCTCCCTAGATTTCGAGGCTATCCCTGCTTCCTTTTTCAGTACTTTTACGGAAGATGGCGTTTTAAATTTTTTGAAAACCGGAACGGTTTCAGAACTTCCATCTGCTTTCTTTTATCCTATGGAACTAGATGACTGCCTGTATTTGATTCGTAAAATGTACCTGCTCGCTCTGGATAAACGGTTTTTTCTGTTAAAAAAGCCCCTCTCTACCCTATCGCCTTCTGTACATATTCAAATATCACCCTTTTCTTTGCGCCTATTGTTTTTGGATGTAAAAGGAGAATTACTGAGCTTGGTGATCGAAGAAAGGCGTATTGCAGGCAATTTTTTTCGATTCTCAGAATCCATGCAAAAGGCAGGGCTTCTTGCTACACCGCAAGAATCTGCCGACTTTCTGAAATCCGTTTTGGACAACCCACCCATTCGTAAATAGCATCATTTTGCAAAAAAGAATCCTCCGCTTGTGGCTAACATCATAAACTTAAGAGCTAAAATATCGGAAATATATCGTACTATAACGCCTTCGTGCTGAAAACCATCAAAACCCTTGAAAAGTTAAATATCCATGCCATAAGGCATGGATACTTAAAAAAACATTATAAAAATATAAAAAATAAAAACAAACAACATATGGATAAAATCAAAATTTCGAGGCTTGATTATAGCCAAAATTCATTGCCATCTATCTTTCTCTCATAAAATTTGGAATGCTTTAGAGGAAGGACCTAAAATGTTCTTTTTAGATTCCTCTTATTTTTATTTGAGCTTCTAAATTCTCTTTTCTTCCCTTTGCTTTCGCAATATGGAAGGGAATATTTTTCCATGCTTTTTTGAAGTTTCTGTATCTGCTTCTCCCGCTTTTTTGGCTCTTCTTCTACCATTGACCCAATAAGGGCTCTTTTAAATAATCCGATCTTATCGTCATTAGAAGAAAGCCGGAAAAGGTACTTGATCCCCATCCCCTTCAGCACATTTATCAGCTTCAGCCCGGGATATAAAATGACGTCAGCTTTTTTCATCTGTACAATAGCGACTGCTTCTGCTAGAAATATGCACACAACAAATTCGGTGAGGGCTATTTACCCTCACCGAGTTTGCGTTCTAATTCAGCAATGCGAGCTACTTGTTTCGCTATTGCAGAGTCTTTATCGGCAACAACGCTTTCCCATTTGGCGTTTGCGCGTTGCTCTCCGCGCTGCTCGGCGTTGTTCAATGCAGACGCTTCATTGTGCCGAGCAAGTGAACGCAGGCGTTCTGCTTCCTTGAACACAGGGGCTGCAACTACATCGCGATATGCTCCAATTGCTTGTGACATCTCCGGCACCTCCAATTCTTCAATCTTGGCTAAATCTTCCTCTGTCTTTGCAGCGAACAAAGAGAGCCAAAGCTCCAGTTTGTCGTCCGCTCCGACCTCTTGCGGTATCTTTGGCAACTCAAAATAATGCAGGCTCTGCTTGTCGGTCAGCCGAGTGTGACGGCGAACTTCCAACGCTTCATACTCTGAGTGAAAGCCGTCGTAGTCGGAGAACAAGTCAAAGGCAACTATGCTCACCACTATCGTGCGTGGCAGAGCCGAGTAGCAATTGCCCTCGCCGAGCGCGGACGAGAACTCACGCGCCCAATAGTACAGCGACCTTTCGGGATAGTCGCCCTCATTGGCAACCTGTACCTCCAAATCAACACGCTGCCCATTCACAGCCATATTGATGTCGAGCCTACAGAACTTTTCGCCCAGTGCTTCAGGCGGGATTTCGGGGTTCGTTATCGCGAACTCCGTTATACTTTCAAGTGATATGCCAAGCAACACGGCAACCAGCTTTTTCAACAATTCGGGGTACTTCACGAACAACATCTTAAAAAGTATGTCGTTTGTAAGTCTATGTTCCAACAATTTCATAAGCCACCTCTCTTTCATACATCATAGCACATATCTCTCGAAACTACAATGATTACCGGGCCTTCGACACTTGTCAATAACATAACCTTATAATGTTTTTTTAAATACCATGCCATAAGGCATGGATATTTAACTTTTCAAGGTTTTTGCTGGTTTTCAGCAAAAAGGCATTATAGTACTATATATTTCCGATATTTGAGTTCTTAAGTTTATGATGCTAGCCTATGGCGTATAAGCAACATCTTCCTTATACGCCACAGTGCGCTCCTCCTGGAGGGGTTCTATGTCGGTGATGCGTTTATCATCAGATTCCCACACGGACAATTTACCTTACCGCAAATTGCCGAGGCTACCTATTATTTGCGACTAATACACGAAAAGCATTGGTAAATGTGCTATCCTGTTCACTTGTCCGCTTTGTAAAGCCGCTGATTCTGACGTTGCTCATACGAATTTTCTTTGCATGATGCCTCTGTGCCAATAAGCCCCCAATATTGCCGTCGTCATACACCATGCCATTCTGGTTGATAGGGATTGCCTTTCTCGCGAGGCACATAGCGGCGAGTCCGTAATCCTGCGTGACGACAATATCACCGGGCTTCACCATATTCACAAGCGCAAAATCCACGCTGTCCGCACCCTTTGAAACGGTTATAGTAGTCGCCCCGTTCCGCTCAAACACATGTGATGTATCACACAGGATGATACACTCAATACCGTTTTCTTTGGCAATGCGAATCGTGATGTCCACCACAGGACAGCCGTCCGCGTCAATTAAAATTCTCATAGCAGCACACTTTCTCGTAGCTTTATCCGTACCTACTGTATCGGCAATAGCCCTTTTTTGTTCCAACAATTCTTGAATCAGCAAGGTTTTATCCACATAGTAGTAGAAATTTTCAATCATCTTCCTAAAATCATCTATCCCGATCGGTAACGGTTTAAATGCCATATGTTCCCTCTTATTTCCTTTGTTTTATTTTATCTATTTTTTATAAAATCATTTCCCATTTCTCTTTCGTTTCTGTTTGAACATGGAAACGATATTGTTTTTTCTATCATACTATATTTTTTCTATTTCTTCAACTTCTAGTTAGGAATGAAGTATTGGCTATGTGGCAACATGGCTGTACAATGAAGGGAGAAAATAGGAGGTGTAGCATATTATGGGGGCTTATTTGAATCCATCCAATAAGGGGTTTCGGGAAGCACTTAATTCGGAAATTTATGTAGATAAAACGAAAATGATAGCATACACCAATTCTGTGATTGATACAAAGCAAAAATATATTTGCGTCAGCCGACCGCGGAGGTTTGGAAAATCCATGGCGGCAGAGATGCTTGCGGCATATTATAGCCGTGGCTGCGATTCCAAAAAACTGTTTGAGCATTTGTATATTTGTGAAAATCCAACATATGAGAAGTATTTAAATCAATATGACGTACTTTTTTGAACATGCAGGAGTTTCTAAGCGCCACCGGAAAAATAGAGGATATGCTTGCACTTTTGAAAAAGTCGCTTTTGTGGGACATATTGAAAGCTTATCCTAATTATGATTATTTTGATAAAAACGATTTGATCCGTACGATACAAGATATCTTTCAGGAAACGAAGATTCCTTTTATCCTTAATTATAGACGAATGGGACTGTATTTCGACGAGTTTTCCATGACAAATTCTAGACAGTTGGCAGAATATGTTGGTTTTACCGAAGCGGAAGTCGTAGCACTTTGCAAAAAATACCAGATGGATTTTGACGAAACGAAGCGGTGGTATGACGGGTATCAATTTATAGGCGTTCCTTCCGTATACAGTCCACGTTCCGTTGTGGCAGCGATGCTTAGTGGCACCTTTGACGATTACTGGAATCAAACAGAAAGTTTTGAGGCACTTAAAATCTATATTGAGATGAACTTCGACGGATTAAAAGATACAATTATAGAATTACTGGCTAGCGAAAAGAAGAAGATCAATACCGGAAAATTCACAAACGACATGACAACGTTTATAAATTACAATGATGTTCTTACGCTTCTCGTTCATTTAGGCTATTTGGGCTATGATTTTGAAACAGAAGAAGCCTTTATTCCGAACAAGGAAATCACAGACGAATATGTGAATGCGATAGAGGGTGCAGGATAGAATGAAGTAATTGATGCGATTGCAACGTCTGATAAACTTTTAAAAGCCACTTGGAATCAAGAGGAAGATACCATTGCCGCCGGCGTTTGTTCGGCATACCTAAATACCTCGCGCCTGACGTATTCGGATGAAAATGCCCTTTCCTATACAGTAAGCCTTGCATACTACAGTGCCAGACAGTATTATACCATCATCCGGGAGCTGCCAACCGGAAAAGGTTTTGCCGACCTTGTATTTCTGCCACGAAAAGCACATATGGATAAGCCTGCAATGATTGTAGAACTAAAATGGGATAAATCGGCCGAGGGGGCAATTTATCAGATAAAGGGGAAGCAATATGTGAAAGCCCTACAAGACTATAAAGGAAATCTGCTTTTAGTAGGGATCAATTACAGCAAGAAAAGCAGAAAACATGAATGCCTTATGGAAAAATATACGATTTGATAATGCAGAGACTATTTTCCCTGAATCCATGCAAGACGATACGGTTTCTTCTTTAAAAACCTTATTGCTGCTTTTTACCTGCCCCCTGTACTATTCGTCCTTGCTACTATTACGACAATATCTCCGCCCGTTTTAAAAAGCGGAGGAACGCAAGTGGCTACGCCCACATCTAACTGCGCAGCGCAACCACTTGCTGTCCCCCCACTTCTGCTTTCTTTTAAGCTATTTACTTCTAAAGCATATAATCCTAGTTTTGACTTCCCCTATACCATAGATACCGAATAAGCATGGCAGTTTTGACTTCCCCTATACCATAGATACCGGATAAGCATGGCAGTTTTGGCTTCCCCTATACCATAGATACCGGATAAGCACGGCAGCTTTCACTTTCCCTATACCATAGATACTGGATAAGCACGGCAACTTTTACCAGCCATATAAGTTCCATGCAATTTACGGCAACTTTTACCAGCCATATAAGTTCTATGCAATTTACGAAAGCTTTTACTAATCATATAAGTTCTGTGCAATTTCAGGATCGTCAATATTGTCTGCTGTAAACCATTGGCATCCGGTATCAACATCTTGTACCGGCTGGCCAAGGGCCGCTTCTACACAAAGCTTTACGGTATTGTATCCGATGGCAACCGGAGCCTGTGTGATCGCACCGGCTAAGCGACCATCTTTTATTGCTGTTTTAATCACCGTACCGGAGTCAAAGCCAACGCCAACAACATCTTTGGCAAGGCGACCGATATTTTCATCGCCGGCAATCAAAGCTTCTGCAGCATGTGAGTTAGATCCATAGATAGCAACGGTTTCTTCTTTGTTTAATAAGTTCTGTGCATCAATTGTGGATAATGCCATATCAACTTTAGCCGGAACAAGTACTTCAATTACAACATCGGCACCATCTGTACTTCCACCACATTTTCCAATAAAGAAGTCATTTCCTTCTACCGAAACAGTTTTTCCTTCGCTTTCTAGGATCGTCCTCATTTTATCAATAAACCCTGTACCTCTTAACGTAACGGATGCAGATGTATTATCCTGTGAAAGAACACCAATCCGAATCGGTGCGGTAGCTGCGACAATTTTTTCTTTAATCAATGGATACGTATTGTCGGCTGCAATTTCTCCTGCCGCATAGTTGTCAGTTGCGGCATTTGCTACGATAGCTCCTGCCGGGGCATCCGGTACGCCGGAGTCGAATCCAACGATTGGAATCCCATTGTCAAGGGCAGTCTGAATTGCCTCTAAACATGATTCTGTACTAAGCGCCGCCAAACCGATTGCAGGTGGTGCATTATTAACCGCATTGTTTAATAGCTGTAATTGCTCTGCATATGCACTTTCATCAGCAGGTCCTTGGAAATCAACGGTTACGCCGAATTCTTCTGCCGCTTCATTTGCACCCTGTAGCACTGCTTGCCAATATTGATGCTGGAACCCCTTTGAAACTAAATAAATTGTTTTTCCGCTTAGTGGTGAAGTATCTAAGGTTCTGCCTACGGTATCGGCATCATCCGTTGCTTCTTCCGCCGCATCATCTGCCACTTCTTCTGCCGGCCCTTCTACCTCGCTTGCGGGCGTTTCAGCCACTGCCGGTTCTTCTGTTTTCGCCTCGCCACAACCTACCAGTGCAGCAACCATTGCTACACACATAAAAGCACTTAAAAATCGTTTTTTCATTACAATTACCTCCCATTTCGTTGAATAATATATGATTATGTTTCACTGCTTCAAAAAAGAAGCAGCATGTTGCCTTATTTGGTGCTCGAACTTTACTATTTGCTTTGTAGCATTTCCACTGTACACAATTGTTTCCTTTAGTTCTTCTTTCTGCGGTTCCAAACATCGACAAATACAGCAATAATTAGGACGATACCAGTACCAACCTGTTGATAATGCGCCTGCAGTCCAATAAAGGGCAAGCCTGTTTTTAAAACCGACATAATAAATACGCCAATTAAAGTTCCGGCAACTGTACCATATCCACCACTCATCGAGGTTCCGCCGATTACAACACCGGCAATTGCATCAAGCTCAAATCCGGCTCCTCCGCCGGGTAGGATTTGCGTGTAGATTGCGGCATAGGAAATGCCTGCAAGCCCGGCCAATGTACCACTGATGACATATGCCATCGTCAAATATTTTTGCACCTTAACGCCGGATAGCCTCGTTGCCTCATAATTGCTCCCAAGTGCAATAATATAACGGCCAGAACGGGTTTTGTTTAAGAAAATCGCCATTGCAATTGCGATTACAATCAATAGGATAAATCCCGTAGGAATTAATATTTTCCCTGTTTCGGTCGTAATGTTAATCTTAAATATATTCCGATATCCGGCACCTACAGTACCCCCCTGCGGCCAAGTAGCAGGCTGTGCCCCTGTAAATACGGAGCCAAGGCCTTTTGAAAGCATCATCGTACCAAGAGTTGCAATAAACGGCGGAAGCCCCATATAGGCAACCATAAATCCATTTGCCAAGCCAAAGGCTGTGCCAATTACAATACCGACGATTAGGCATATCCAAATATTCACGCCATATTTTGCCGCAAGCGTACCTGCAATTAAGGCGGAACAGGTAAGGACCGTACCAATGGAGAGATCGATCCCGCCGGTTACAATTGCAAAGGTTACACCAATTGCCATAAACCCAATGTAATAGACGGAGTCAAAAATATTAACCAGTGTGGAGTACTGAAAAAATTTATGGTTGATTGCTCCAAATAAAATGTATAGAACAATCAGCGCCAAGAGTGCAATGAGCCTTTGCGTCCCGATTGACTTAAGAAAAGGATTCGATTTTAACCCAATTGCTTTGTTTGTGTCCTTTTTTGACATGATGTTATGTTCCCCCTTAATCCCTTAATGTTGCAGCATACATGATCGTTTCCTGTGAAGCCTCTTCAATTGCGATTTCTCCGGTTTTCTTGCCTTCGCACATGACGATCACCCTGTCGCTCATGCGTAGTATTTCTGTCATTTCAGAAGAAATCATAAGAATGGATTTCCCTTGTTTTGCAAGCTCATTCATCAGATGGTAAATTTCACTTTTCGCACCAACGTCAATGCCACGCGTCGGTTCATCAAAAATTAAGATATCGCAATTTCTTGCAAGCCATTTTGCAATGACGACTTTTTGCTGGTTTCCACCAGAAAGGCTGACAACCGGCGTTTCCACCGAGGGCGTTTTCGTTTGCAATGCATCTACATATTCTTGGGCAACCTTTGCCTCTTTTTTCTTGTCGATAAAGATTCCTTTCATAAAAATATCAAGAGATGCCATGGTTGTGTTCTGGGCTACGGTTTGATCGACGACAATCCCATACCGCTTCCGATCTTCTGATAAATATCCGATCCCGGCGGCAACTGCATCGGCCGGAGATTTAATGGTTATTTTCTTTCCTTTTATATAGATGTCGCCGCTTTCAATGGGATCTGCTCCAAAGAGCGCTCTTGCTGTTTCCGTTCTTCCGGCACCCATTAATCCGGAAAAGCCTAATATTTCACCTCTGCGAAGCTCAAAGCTTACATTGCGCACCATGCGGCCTGCATTTAAATTTTCTACCTTTAAAACAACAGGGGCATCTTTTGTGACATTGCTTTTTTCTTTGGGATTCTCATAAATTGTTCGACCTACCATCATCTGTATAATGTCGTCTTTGGTACAATCCTTCGTAATTAACGTACCTACATATTCACCGTCCCGCATAACGGTGACTCTGTCCGTAATCACTTTGATTTCGTCCATACGATGGGAAATGTAGATAATCCCTAACTTGCTTTCTTCTTTTAGTTTGTTAATTATTTTAAATAATTCCTTGATTTCAGTTTCTGTCAGCGCCGCGGATGGTTCATCAAAAACGATGAGTTTCAATTCTCTGGAAATTGCTTTTGCTATTTCACACATCTGTTGCTTTCCAACTGTCAAATCGCCCATCTTCATGGTAGGGTCAATCTCTATATTCAAAAGCTTGAATAATTTTGACGCCTCTTCATTCATTTTCTTATCATTTATGAGTTTCCCGCGCATCATTTCCCTGCCAATGAAAATATTCTGGGCAACGGTTAAATGATTCATCATGTTAAGCTCTTGGTGAACGATAGCGATACCGGCCTCTTGTGCATCCCGTGGATTTGTAAATTCAACCTCTTTCCCTTCGTATGTAATCGTACCTGCATCCTTTGAATAGATTCCGGTCAACACTTTCATCAAGGTTGATTTACCGGCTCCATTTTCACCCATGAGTGCATGGACCTCTCCCCGTTTCACCTCAAGATGTACCTTACTTAAAGCCTGTACGCCGGGGAAAGCCTTGTCAATACCCTCCATGGTTAATATTACGTCACTCATATTGCCACCTTCCTTTTTTCACCGCCTAATCGTGTGTGCTAATATAAAAATAGTATATGTCTATATTTTGAATAAAGGAAGAGAATATCTTATGAAAAAAGGTTAAAATCTTCCGAAGGAAAAAGATGCCTGCTGATCTCGGCAGCATCTTTTACGTGGGCAAGATGATGGGAGTGAAGTCGCTAACTAGCGACTTCACTTTTTCAGTAATTTCTTCTTTTGTTGTTATTGCTATTACGATTGCATGAAAGCTAATTTACATCAGTAGGAGATTTTTCGAGCAAGCTATGCATTATCTGCAATTGCCTATCAATATAATCATCATTAAAATCCAGCATTTAATTTTCTTCCTTTTCGGCCGTTAATTTTTAAGATAATATGAACTCAATTGCATATTGTCTTAAATTAAATTAGCGGGTATCATTGAATTTTTTTCGTCAATCATGTATGGTTCAGGAATCATGCAAATAATTCCGCCAGAACTTTGATTGAATTTAGTTTTCTCAATGAGTGAGAATTTTTTAACCTCTGCCCGCTTTGGACTAGCAGACAATTTGATTTCAAGTGGATGAATCTCTTGTCCACGCTCTATAAAAATATCAATCTCTTTCGCATTAGAATCACGGTAATAGGTCAAATTTGCTTGATTCCCATTATATTCTAATTCACGAACAAGCTCTCCAATCACATAATTCTCAAAGTATTTACCCCCAACTGGACCCATTATCATTGTTTCTTTTGAAGGCCACATCGAAAGCGCTGCACAGTAACCTATATCTAAGAAGTAAAGTTTTGGCGCTTTCGCTAAACGTTTCAACTCATTGTTTGCATAGGGTTGGAGTAGATAAACAATCCCCATACTTTCTAAGAGGGACAACCATTTTTTTGCCGTATGTTGTGAAATGTCCGCGACGTCTGCTAAAGTTTTATAATTGACTTGTTCACTCGTCAATGCCGCACAGGCTCTCAAGAAACGCACGAACTTTGTACTATCCGAAACACCGCCTAAATCCACAACATCTCGCAAAAGATAAGTATTCGTATACGCATCAAAATAGTTCTTGCGGATCTTATCTGGCATTTGCGTGGCGCGAGGCATTCCACCTGTCCAAATGTAATTAAAAATATCTTGTAAATCTGTTGGCTTTGTTTCTTTTTGACGTGCCACCAGTGAGCTAAACGAAAAGTCTAAAGAGGCAGTGAATTGGACATTACCTAGCTCTTGTTTCGAAAAACTATACATTTTAATGATGCCAATGCGTCCTGCCAGTGACTCTTGCACATTTTTCACCATATTAAAATGCTGAGAACCCGTGAGCCAAACACGACCGTATTCTTCGCTTTCATCTACAATACGCTTTATCGCAGAGAATAACTCAGGTGCATTTTGGACTTCATCAATGATAATTGGTAGTTTATACTGTTGAAAAAACAACCGCGGATCTTGTCGAGCAAGACTTCTTGCTTGGTCATCATCTAAGCTAACATAGGTTCTATCTTCATTTTCTGCAAGATGCTTGAGCATGGTCGTTTTTCCAACTTGTCTTGCTCCAGTAACCAATACTACTTTGAAAAAGCTACTCATTTCCATGAAATCTTCTTCCGCTTTCCTTTTTATATACATTTCACTACTCCTTTTTATGATAATACGAACTTCATTTCATTCTATCATAAATTTTACGGAGCTTCAACTACTAGTATTAAATACATCTGTGTCACCTTCATCAACTTCTGCTTTCCACGGATGTTTGCCATGTTCATCTAACTTGTTCCTACACATAACCGTTCCCTCGATTGACGGAGTAGAAAAAGTAATGCTGTCCCCTTTAGCCGCAAGACTTGCCCCTGGTACGGCGAATTCCACACGGTAAAGCCCAATATATTTGTACTTGCCATTTGAAGTGTACTGGCTGCCTTGATCGCTATGTAGGATTAAATTCCCATGGATGCATGGCTGAGACTCAAACGCCCTTTTTACGGTACGGATTGCGAGGTCGGCAGTCATGTCCCTATCCGTGATACTGGCAGCCACACTCCGATCATGAAGAGCATGATTTTTCCTCTTTTCTGTATGAGATTATTATATCCTATCAGCCACTCCTGTTACAACTATAGCATATCACAACATGTCTGGCAATGAACCTTGCAGACGATTTTCTTCTAAGAATTTTGGGATGATTTTATCAACTCTCCACATCTAATCTGTCAATACAACCTCCCCAAAAGCAGTTCTGTCAAGTCAACCCTACCTCAAGTTTTCACCTCTCAAATCCAATAAAAATAAGGCTCCCACGATTTCAGCAATTCTTGCGAATCACTTAAAATCATGAAAACCTTATGTATCAACGTCTTTACCCGCTCTTATCTCCCAATCTTCGTTATCAACGATACCAACTCTATGTGACCTATACATGGCATCACATGCTCCACATTCTGCTTTCATACATCCCCTTTGGGCAATGGAAGATGTATAGAGGCTGTCGTGCCAACATCCTTACTGCTTTCAAATGTCAGGCCGTATTCTTTGCCATAATGTAGCTGCAGGCGGTCTTGCACATTCTTGATGCCAACGCCACTTGTTTTTCCCGTAGCGGATTTTTCATGGAAAATACCCGCAAGCTGCTCGGCCGTCATGCCGGATCCATTGTCTTTTACTTGTAGCACGAACATTTCGCCTTCTATATAGCCTGCAATCGAAATCATGCCAATCCCCTCTTTGTATTTAATTCCGTGATAAAGTGCATTTTCCACAAGAGGCTGAAGTACAAGTTTGATCATCGGAAAGGACACGATCTGTTCTGCTACGCTAAATTCAAATTCCAATTTATCCTGGTAACGCATTTTTTGTATAGTAAGATATAGTTTTGTATATTCTATTTCTCGAAATACCGTAACGAATTCGTCCTCGTTGCTGATGCTTTGCCTTAAAAGTTTTGCAAAGGCAGACGTCATAAGGACGACTTCTTGATTCTTCCCAAGTTCCGACATCCAGATAATCGAATCTAGCGTATTGTAGAGGAAATGGGGGTTTATCTGGGATTGTAGGGCCTTTAGCTCGCTTTGCCGCTTTTGTTTTTGCTCCTCTACAATTTGTTCCATCAGCTTTTGAATTTCCATGATCATCAGATTAAAGGAATTGCTTAAAGATGCAATCTCGTTTGATTCTGTCACGGCTACGGCGACTGTTTTAAAATTCCCTTTTTCCACTTCCTGCATCGAAATCTGTAGTTCTTTGATGGGCCGGGTGATTTCTTTGGATAAAAGGATCGATGTAACGGTAGCTACAAAAAACAAGAAAATCGCCACTGCAACATAGATGATCTGCGTGCGCTGCTTGTTTGCCATAAGCTCTTTTGTATAGGAAACGCCCACAACTGTCCAGCCTGTATTTTCGGATCTGGAAAAGGTAAATAAGCGGCTATTATTGCCTTCCTTTGTTATGAAGTGGTTTGTATCCTTTAATTGTTCCTCTATTTCTTTTATTTTTTCTTCCTTGGGTTTGGAATCTAAAAACTGTTGCTTTGGATGATAAATAATCTGTCCGTTTTCATCAAAAATAAAAACATAGCCATGGGTGCCAAGATTGATCTTCTTACATAAATCACGGATAGTATTGTAATTTAAATCTATGAATAAGAGGGAATCCTTTTTTTTCGTATAGGGATTGCTTAACATATTGCTAATCGTTACCACCCGTTTATCCTCATCCTTGATCAGCGTTTGTATGTGGGAAGAGGACAAAACCGTTGCACCATTTGCCGCAACGGTTTTCTGATACCAGTCCAGTTTGTCAATCTCTATCTTGTCATTTAACTCCAAATTGTCGTATTGAAACAGATATTTCCCGGTTTTAACGATGACAACACCAATATTACAAATATCGGTGTGTGCACCGGTGATGGTATGAAACTGCTCCTTTGCGCGAATCCCTGCCATAATATCCGAAAGCTTCGGGGGCGTGCTATAGTTGTATAGGTACGTTTTTACATCAGAATTTGCAGTAATTACGGTAGATATATTTTTCATATAATGGATGTAGGAATCAATATCGTTGTTCACCTGATTGACCAGCTGCATTGTATAGTCGGTAGAGTTCTTTACAACAGTATCTTGCGTATAGTTTAACGAAATGATGAGGAAAATCAAGAGTGCACCGATAATCAATATAGAGAAAGAAAAGAGCATGGTTGTGCGGATGCTTTTAAATTTGGAAAAAAACAGATGATTCATCAAAATTCCCTCCCCTCATAAATTTACGGTTTTATTTCTCAAATTCACGGCTTTATTCCTCAAATTTACTGCTTTATTCTTCAAATTTACTGCTTTATTCTTCAAAATAATCTTTCCGATTTAGTGAATACTTGGTTTCTTGGATTTGGCATACTCCGTCGGCGTTAAACCAGTCTGTTTTTTAAAGGCAATGCTAAAATAGTGCGGATCGCTGTAGCCTACTTCGTTTGCGATCTCATATGATTTTAAAGAAGCCATTTCAAGCAATTCCTTTGCCTTTTCAATGCGCTTTTTCGTAAGTGACTCAACGAACGTCTCTCCTGTGAAATTTTTAAAAATAGAACTAAAATAGCTGGCACTCATGACAAGGTAGGAGCATACGGCATTTAAGGAAAGGGAAGAATCCCCATAGTTTTTATCAATATAATCTAACGCAAGGAGCGACTGTTTCTTTGCGTAATTATCACGCTGATCATAGACGGTATCGATGATATGGCTACAAAAACCTTTTATCAGATTCTCGATTTTAGAAAGGTGGTTCTGTGTATGAATCGTATTGAGGAGATCCCATTCCAATGAAAAAGCTTCCTCGTCGGCAAGCCCGACACTGTCTAATGCATTCATAATTGAGAGAATTACATTTTGAATATAGATAAGAATACGGGGTTTGGAAAAACAAGCATCGCGAAGTTCGGCAATAAACTGTTCCACCATCAGATCTAGGCTCTGCTTGTTGTTTGATTTTATTGCAAAAACTATTTTTTCGGACCATTCCATCCAGTTGACTGTAATATCTGGCAGCTTCTCGGGAAAATCTTTTCCATAAAAAATCCGGTTTCCTCCAAGGCGAAATTTATATTCCATCAAAGCAATTGCATTTGCATAAGACAATGGCAGTTTTTGCAGGGTGCGGACAGTCCTGCCTACAAAAATACTGCATTCCAAGTGCATAAACTGGAAAATGGCAGATTTAATGCCATTGCAGATTTCGCCTAAAAAAGTGGAAAGCTCCGCTTCTGAATTGGCGCTAAAAAGGAGGATCGTCTGGTTTGAAACATTTTGAAACGCTTCTCCCATTGACCGGCTTTTTATAAATTCCTCTGCAACATTAAAAATAGCAAATTGTGCAAGTTCAATGTCAGGATCCCCCGTCTGACTTGTAAATGGCGTAAAATCATCGCCCTCTATCATAGCAGTACAAAAATAACTGCCATTTAACTGTAGCTCATACTCCGACAATTTCGTGGCAAGATTCGGACTGACATAGCTTCGGGAAAGCAGCCCATTTAAAAATCGTCCACGCAGAACGGGCAGATTTCTGCTATAAAGCTGACGTATTTTACGCACATTACGATCTTTTAACGCTTCTTTGTCAAAACTCTCCTTCACTTCTAAAAGCACTTTCGATAATTCAGCTGCCGTAATCGGCTTTAATAAATATTCCAAAACTTGATATCTGACAGCCTGCTTTGCATAAGCAAATTCATCATAGCCACTAATGATAATGACCTTGATCTGAGGATATGTTTCATAAATAAATTTTGAAAGTTCAATGCCGTCAACATACGGCATAAAGATATCAGCAAGAATCAGATCCGGCTTATGCTCATTGATAAACGTAATCGCCTCTTTCCCATCCGAAAAAGAGCCCATAAATTCAAATCCCAGTTCTTCCCATTGAATGATACTGCTGATTGCATCTCGGATGAGTATCTCATCATCTACCAAAATAATTTTATACATGAAAACACGCCCTCTTCTTACATACCGTTTCATTCCAGCCAAATGCAACTAGGGTATGTATATCATCATAGGCAAACTACAACTCCTTTTTGCCTTTCACGCATTACCCGGTAAGGTATTGGGATTTTTAAGTGCCATCGTCATAGGCAAGCTACAGCTCCTTTTTGCCTTTCACACATTACCCGGTAAGGCATTGGGATTTTTAAGTATCATCGTCATGGGCAAGCTACAACTCCTTTTTGCAGCATTATATTTGCATAGAGTGCCTTTTCGCTTGTGGCAATCATGCAGTATACCTCTTTTGCTTCCTCATAAAATGCAAACCGTTCTATCTTGCCAACAGCACTTTCGCCCCTTGCATCATATTTGGCCACGATTTCTTTATAGGTATCCCAAATAGGGGTTTCCACTTGATCACCCTGCATCACTTCCATCAAATTGACTGGATGGCCTACATAATGATCTAACGGAAATACCTGTAAAATTGCATCTAACACCTCCGGCACACCATGCCCGTCACAACGAATCACGATCGCATCTTTTCCCATAGACTCAGCAGGGAAATTCCCATCAGCAATAACTAGTCGATCAGAATGGCCCATTTCACATAATACTTTTAACAATTGCGGCGATAAAATTTGCGGAATTCCTTTTAACATAATATGCGATACCCTACCTTACTATATTTTACGATCGGATTGTTTTATACATTGATCCATAAATTTTTACGATCGGATCGTTTTATACATTGGCTCATAAATTTTACGATCGGATTGTTTTATACATTGGCCCATAAACCTGACATGCCCTGTAATCCTGTCCTTCTTTATCCATACCAAATGCATTCCATGCCGTTGGGCGGAATATTTTTTCTTCTGGCACGTTATGCATACAAACTGGAATCCTTAAAATGGAAGCAAATGTAATCAAGTCTGCGCCAATATGCCCATGGCTGATTGCTCCATGATTTGCACCCCAATTATTCATCACTTCATAAGCTGTTTTAAAGGCACCGTCTTTCGTGCATCTTGGTGCAAAATAGGTACATGGCCATGTATAGTCTGTCCGTTTCCAAATTTTATCTGCTACTTCAAAAGGCAGCGCTACCGTCCAGCCCTCTGCAATCTGCAATACCGGGCCGATTCCTTTTACTAGATTGAGTCGAATCATCGTAACCGGCATCTCTACACTTGTCAAAAATCTGGAAGAATATCCGCCTCCACGAAAATATCCGTTGTCGGCCGCATTCCATGTCGTTGCTTTTAGAATTGCATCTTGATCCTGCTGCGTTACATCATACCACGCCTTGATCACTGCATTCCCATTTTCATCTTTTGCCTCTCCGTTTGTATCTAGACAAGCTGCACCCGAGTTGATTAAATGTATAAATCCATCTGCATCTTTTGCTTTCCCTTCAATGGAATAGCCTGTCGCTTTTTGTACTGCATCGCCACTCCAATACGTACGGACATCTGCAAATATCTGTGCTTTATTTGTTAGAAGCTTCATAAACATCATGCCTAGTCCATTTAAAACATCGTTTTCCGTAGATAATATATAAGGCTCTCTTGTTCCCTCCCAGTCAAAAGAAGTTGCAAGCATCGCTTCTGCAAAATCACAGTTTGGATAAAAGTCTGTCCACTGCCTTTGCCCTTGAAATCCTGCCGCAAGGGCATTGTGCCCAACCCTTTCTTCTTCAAAGCCTGCTTTTAGATTTTGATTTCCATTCATCAAGTCTTTGATAATAACCATCATTTTAACAACAAATTCCCAGTCCTTTTCTTTCTCTTTTGGGCTTTTCTGCAATTCAGGTGGGTTCTTGTCAAATCCTTCGATGCAGTTTTCTTTTGTCCATTTTAAGGCTTTTACAAACTCAGCTTCATCGTAAATCCCTTCGCTCATGCGACGGATAATTTCTACCTCATCCACCGATTCTACACGCATACCTAAATACTCTTCAATGAATGCCGGATCGATAATCGAGCCGCCGATCCCCATACAGATAGAGCCAATTTGAAGATAGGATTTGCCTCGCATCGTAGCTGCCGCAACTGCTGCGCGTGCAAAACGCAATAATTTTTCTTCTACATCTGCCGGTATCGCCGTATCTGTTGCCTCCTGTACATCATGCCCATAGATTCCAAACGCCGGAAGTCCTTTTTGCGAATGGGTCGCCAATACACTTGCAAGGTAAACAGCACCGGGCCGTTCCGTCCCATTAAATCCCCAAACCCCTTTGATCGTCGTCGGATCCATATCCATTGTCTCAGCACCGTAGCACCAGCAAGGTGTGACCGTCAGCGTGATATCAGCACCGGCTTTCTTAAATTTAGACGCACATGCGGCGGCTTCTCCGACGCCTCCGATGGTCGTATCTGCAATCACTACTTCTACCGGTTCCCCATTTGAATATTTTAGATTGCTTTTTATAAGTGCAGCCGCCGCTTTCGCCATATTCATGGTTTGGGTTTCCAATGATTCACGCACCTTTAACGCACCCCGCCTGCCATCAATCGTAGGGCGAATTCCAATGACCGGATAATCTCCAATTAGTCTACTTTTTGCCACTTTGTAATCTCCTCCTTCTATAATTTAGAAATCAAATTGTACCTATTGCGTTGTACTTCCTTCACGGTTACATCCAATTTATCTAATTATAGTCCCTTTCATGTGGCATTTCTTGTTATATAATAGAAAAAAATATAACAATATTCACATTTAGCACTTAGCAAATTCTTTTTGAGCCTCGTGGGAGGGATAAACTTCATAGCTATGGCGCTTCCTCCTTATATCATCCGATCAATAACCTCGCCGGCTTCTTGAAAGCTAAACGTAAGGACATGATCCGAAATTTCGGAAATGGCATCTTTTATTTTTGCATCAAAATTTACCTTGGCAAGCGTATCCAAAATACGGTCAATCGTTTCGATGTCATCTGCATCAAGAGCCTCTTTTAGCTGTAGAAATGCCTGCTTGTCTATTGGCTGTATCTGTTGCGTTTCCGCTGTTTTTTCAGTTCCTGCGATTCCTTCCTCTTGTTCATCTAAAAGCTGCAAGGCGGTGTTTATATTCTCCACCAAGCGTGACAGGCTGTCCCGAAACCTATCAAGCCGTTCTTGTATTACCAAAAGGTCGCCCCGCTTTCCTGCATCTTCTAAAACATATGCCTCCTTCGACACGGCTTCTGCCCCAATGCTGGCCGAAGCACTTTTTAGTGCATGCAACTGTGTAGCAAAGATCATCAAATTGTTTTCATCCGGCACCGTCTGCAAAACTTCGATCCGCTCCGCTACGTCTTTACAGTAAAAAGAAAGGATTTGCTTATAGTTAGATTCAGAGCCGCCGGTCATTTCAATGCCATGCTTAACGTCTATGCCATCAATCGCTATTTTTTCAACCACCATTTCAATCGTATCTTTTTGCGTATTTTGCTTATCTTGCGTATTTTGTGTATCTTGTAAATTGCTTTGCTGATTTATAACACGCTTTTCTTTCGGAATCCACCTGTTGATCGCACCATAAAGTTTTTTTGTTTCGATCGGTTTTGCTATATAATCATCAAATCCATTTGAAATAAACATTTCCTTCATGCCACTGATTGCATTTGCCGTGAGTGCAATGATAATTATTTTTTTGAATTTTTCATCCGGAAGTGCACGGATTGCAACAGTTGCTTCTATTCCATCCATTACGGGCATCATATGATCCATGAATACAATATCGTAATCATTTTCCTGAACAAGCTCTATCGCCTCCACCCCACTTAAACAAGTATCAATCGTTGCACCATATGGTGAGAGTAGGCCTTGTGCAACAACCAGATTTGTACGGATATCATCGACAATCAGCAGGCGAGCCGTTGGTATGGTATAAGAAATCCCGATATCGTCCTTTTGATGATACCGCTCGTCGCCCTTGCCATTTAATAGATTCGCTATCGCAATCGTGTTGACAGGCATCGCAATCACACGCAAATCTTGCGCAGTAACCGTTTCGCCATATTCTACAAGCAAAACAAGGCTTGCAGAAACATCCAGCTGATTTAACAGGGTCGATACTTCTTCATACAATAGCATTGGCACAAAGATGAATGTGTAGCGTTTTGTTTCTACTTCTTCTTTAAATGCGACGACAGTAGAAACAAGTTTGCAGGAAACGCCTAAATTATTCATGGACCAGAGAATGGACTCGGCATAAACTTCACGGGTCACATAAACCAAAACGTTTGCTTCTTTCGGGCTTTCCACGGATGCCAAAATATCTGCCGATACCACTTCTTGAAGGATCGTTGCAGTAAACGTGCTTCCTTTCCCATATGTGCTTGTTACCGCCACATTGCCCCCCATAGCCATGGTAAGATTTTTCGTAATTGCAAGTCCTAGTCCTGTCCCTTCCACATTACGGTTTGCATGTAGATCAAACTGGGTAAAGCTTCCAAACAATTTCCCCATATCCTCCTCATGCAAGCCTATTCCCGTGTCTATAATGGAAAATGACAGCATTATTTTGCCATCAATATCCCCTTTCGCATGCGCGGCGAATTTAATATGCCCTTCATGCGTATATTTTACTGCATTGCTAAGCAAATTCAACAGAACCTGGCGTATGCGAACTTCATCTCCTTTTAGTTTCGCGGGAAGATTTGAATCTATATCTGCAACAAATAGGATAGGGGTACCCATAACACGTGTCCTCACAATAGTAATCACATCGTTAATGAGCGATGCAAGTTCGTATTCTGCTTCCACGATCTCCATTTTGCCACTTTCAATTTTAGATAAATCAAGGATATCGTTGATAATCGCAAGCAGGCTTGTCCCCGCCTGCTTTACACCGGAAACGTGTTCGTAGACCCGATCGCTTATGTCCTCTCGAATAATAAGTTCAGACATGCCAAGGATCGCATTCATTGGGGTTCGAATCTCATGCGACATTTTGGCAAGGAACTCACTCTTGGCCATATTCGCATATTGCGCCTTGCGCCTCTCTACTTCCGCTGTTTCCTTTTCTTGCTCAAGTTCCTGTGTACGCTCTTTCACTGCAATATCAAGCTTTTCCTTCTGCCGTTTCAGCGCCTCTTCAATCGCGTTATAATGTTTAAAGAAAACATTCATTTGCACGAGGCAATGTAGGATAATAAAAAAAGTGAAAAGATCTATGCTTCCATATGGATACATTAACGTGTCACGAAAAAACATGGCAAGAAAGAGTGTAGCAACGCTTAACCAAGCCACAACGCTATGCCTCGTTTGTTTGACCAAAACAACGCCGATTGTATTCGGTACCAAAAACATAGCGAGCATCATAATTGCCAAGGCAGTTCGCATCTTTGTCAATTCATAAACAGGGATAAAGAAAAAGCTAAGCGATGCAGCCACGACTACGAAGTAGCAAAATAGATGGGTCTTCTTTAAGCCTCGTTTGAGCAATATTGCCTTTATCACATGGTGGTTCGCCCCAAACGCGGCGAGGATCGTTGCAAAATACTGCATGGATAATATAAATTCTCCGGTGATCAGCGGCAGTCGATTTGCCAATTGATAAAGCAAACCTTCGCCGGGATTTGATAGGGAGAGAAATAAAACCATTGCAGACAATATGGCATAATCCAAATATTCAGATTTTTTGGAATTACTTCGAAACACCATAAAAAAGTACAAGAAAAAAATTAGTATTGCACCAGACAATAGTCCGTTACATAGCATCAGGATAAAACGCAGTTCCAAAACCGTGTCCATGTCAGAAAAATAAATAGGATATTCCAGCCCCGGATAATAATGCGCATTATTTTGAATTTGAAATATGACAGACACAAGCTGTTCCTTAGGATCTAAGGAAGAAGAAATACCATAAACCGGATTTAGCGCAGTTCTATATTCGCTCCAATCTGCGCTGACTTTTCCCGCTTGCGCTACTTCACGCTCATTGAGGAAAATTTTATATGCGCTGAATTGTGGACGTGAATAAATGGCAAAATACGTAAGATCTTTTGGGATTTTGAGCGTAAGCCGATAGGTGGCGTAGCCGATTGGATCCATATTTGGATCTTTTGTCCATGAATGTGGAAATGAAACGGTCTTTCCTTCCTTTACTAATCCACGTTCAAAATCCTCGTACGTGTAAAGTTCATTCGGGTAAAATTCCCAAGTTCCATCTAGTTGATATAATTTATTATCTTTTGCATCCATTGTACCGCTTAAATCCAAACGTGCATTTTTCGTATTGCTATTCGTTGAAACCGCCTTTGGCAGTGACCCCCAAAAGCCAAAAAAGGTCCCTCCGATCGTAATCAGTACTGTGAAAGCCATACATAATAATAGCGTAAATGTTATAATCTGTATCTGCTTATTTTGCAAAATGCTTCCTCCCAAACCTTCGATCAGAATCTATATGATAGCTGTTCCGCCATACCTGCTTTGCTGTTACATTTCGTAGGCAGTGGAACACTTGGTACAGTTATATGCACAAAACCTAGCACGACATCTTGACATTACAGTTACGATGACACAATCATATGTTACTGCTATATTATTATAAAAATCTTCTTTTGTAAAGTACTTTATTGTCTAAAACTTCCCATCTAGGGTTCCTATTTGAAAAAAATTAAGGCAATTTTAAAACATCATATTGAGAAATAGCTGCGTTTTCTTTCGTACAAATTGATAAAATATAATCGTCCTTTAAATTTGATTGGACAAAGTATCCTGCTTGATTGCACTTGATATTCCCTTCTTCTAACGTAAAATTCACTTCGCATAGCGGAAAGCCCATTCCGCTTCCAATCATTTTGATATAGCTCTCCTTTAATGTCCAAATTCTAAAAAAAGATTCTTCCTTTCCCCTGTTTAAACTTTTCTTTTCATTTGTACGGTGGATGCCCTGATTTAAAATATAGCCCTGCCCTTTCCCCTCCGGCAAACTCATTGCTCCAAACGGTGTTGTAGGGATACGGTGATTTAAAATATAATCCTGCTCCTGCCCATTGCAGCATTTCGATACGATAGATTCTCTAATCGGACGGATCCTCTCAACATCTACTCCTACTTCTGTGTTTGAAACTGCACAAACTACCATTCCATTACAATGGCTGATATTAAAATAGCAATCGTCTACGGATGGCATTTGTCCATTCCTTTCTATAAAAGGTTTTCCATGGATACCTTTTTTGATATTCAATTTTTTTAAATCCAGATGAAACAATTTTTGCAGTCCCATGCTTAGCATATCCTCTGCTATTTCATGCTGCTTTTCTGTATACCCTTTTTCCCTGGCGCCTTTGTTCTTTGTTGCAATTTCTCCTACGGTTTTCTGCCTTAATGGGCATAAGGTATAAAATACAGTAGCAAATTTATCCATAAATCCCCTTACGCTTCCTTTTCATAGCGTTTTAAAACAGTCGAATCTGATCTTTCGTATCGTCTGCTTTTTTCACCGCCCGAATGATGATGTAGTATCCATCGTCATCGAATACTTTAACTTTTACCCTGTCATTTACGCGATGCCCTAAAATTGCTTTTCCAATGGGGGATTCAATGCTTATCATCCCATTGATGGAATTCCCCCTCACCGAAGTTACGAGTTTAAATGTTTCTAAAAGCTCATCTTCTTCAAAGAATAATTCAACTATTGTATTTAAACCTACCTCGTCTTCTCTTGATTCATCTGAAATGATTCTTGCATTGTGAATCATTCTTTCTAAATATCGTATCCTGCCCTCGTTTTTATTTTTATCTTTTTTTGCCGCATAGTATTCGAAATTTTCACTTAAATCTCCATGCGACCTTGCCTCTTTTACCGCTTCAATCGCTTCTTTCCTTACCACCAGTTTTCTGTATTGAATTTCTTCCCTTATTTTCTTCACATCATTTTCCGTTAATTGCTCTCGCATAGAACCCCCTTGTTATAAGTCTACTGTTTTCATTCATTTTATGCTTTATATTTCATTCATTTTATACTTTACATTGCATCCATTTTATGCTTTATATTTCATTCATTTTATACTTCATATTTCATTCATTTTATACTTTATATTGCATCCATTTTATGCTTCATATTTCATTCATTTTATACTTTACATTACATTTATTTTATGCTATAATTCATAGCGTTGAACAACTGCCGACTTAGCGCAGCTGGTAGCGCACGTCACTCGTAATGACGGGGTCGTGGGTTCGAATCCCATAGTCGGCTTATGGATGGAAGCCCTGATTTTATCAGGGCTTTTTCTTGTTCTTACATGAGCTTTGATAGTCAAAATATAGGACGATATTGCAGTTTGACTACTAGCCTCATGAAAAAATAATTCTGTTGCTATCTTAGCACAAAAGGATAGCCAAGGAAAGTAGAAAGATTGCAATGTTGGTTTTTTCATCATGCTTGAATCTTCTTATCAAGCATGATGATTGCCCTTAATTCTGTTGAGGAAAGAAAAAGGATTGACACAAAGGGAACTTGGCGAAAGACTAAATATGACACAATCAGCAATAGGGCAATTTGAAAATGGCAAAACAGGCCCTAGCCTAAAAACTATAATAAAATTTGCAGCTACTTTAGATGTAGATACTGGAATTTTGCTAGAAAGCCTTAAAAAAGATATTCAAATTGATTATAAGAAACGAGAATACGTCGGATTTATAGTTGAATCATTAAAAAATGGAAGTTTTTATATTACTAAAGACGTGACGAAAGGCATATTCTATGAAACGATACCAGAAATTAAAGACGTGTAAGAATCAATAGGTATGGAAAAAGAGCTAGAAATAATTGCATTCCACAAATCGGAAACTAGGGACATCTGGGGTAAGCGGATAGGAAACAGGATATCACAAGATTGATACCAATAAGCTAGAATCCCCATAACCTCCTAAATACCATTGTCAGCTTTTAATTTTAAATAAGAAACCTTGAAACAGCGTTATCCTTTGATTTTACTAAAGTGTACGCTGTTTTCTTTAAGCTAATCTATCACTTCACCATTACGTATAGGATAGGATACGTACTTTGTCGCCTCATATTGCCTTATATTTGTGAAAATGCCACCCTATGTTTGCGAAAATTTATGTAAGAATTTGTAAAATATTATGAAATCCCTATTGACTTTTTTAATTTTCGGACTATAATATTTATTGGTATGTTTATTATTATTAAACTTTTAATATACCAATGCCTTTATCGCACTATTTCAATTTCCGGACGATACTATTTATTGCTATGTTATCATGATTAAACTTTTAATATACCAATGCCTTTATCGCACTATTTCAATTTCCGGACGATACTATTTATTGCTATGTTATCATGATTAAACTTTCAATATAGGAATGCCTATATTGCATTCCGTATATTTTTTTACAATATGGAGATATATTTTTATATATTTATATGAAAGAAGGGGAAGTTTTAGATGGATATCGGAAACCGCATGAAAGACCTGCGTATCCTCTATGGGTTGACGCAGCAGGAGCTGGCTGATCGAAGTGAGCTGTCAAAAGGCTTCATTTCCCAAATGGAGCGCAACTTGACCTCCCCTTCTGTTAGCACGCTACTAGATATCATTCAATGTCTTGGCACTACGCCGGCAGAATTTTTTGCCGATGAAGAACCTGGACAAATTGTATTTAAAATGGAAGATTATTTTGAAAAAGAAAATGAGGAGGCAAAAACTACATTAGAATGGATTATCCCCAATGCACAGAAAAATGTCATGGAACCTGTCCGCCTCACGCTAAGGCCCGGCGGAACCGCTTTTTCCCATGTGCATCCCCCCCATGAGGGGGAAGAATTCGGCTATGTATTAAAGGGAGCGATCAAACTTTACTACGGTCCACGTTCTTTTATTGTCAAGCAAGGGGAATCTTTTTATTTTGATTCCGGGAAAAAACACTATATAGAAGTTTACGGCAGTCGCGACGCCTCCTTGATCTGGGTTGCTTCCCCACCAAGCTTTTAATGTGTGTTCAACCGTAAAACCATCGTCAAAAAACAAAAGTACGTGTTATGGCACGAGAGGGAGGGATAATGAGTAAACGATTAATCCGTTTAGAACATATTAGTAAATCTTATAACAAAGAAGTCATCTTGGATGATTTAAATTTATATATACGGGAAAATGAATTTTTAACCTTACTTGGCCCTTCCGGCTGTGGAAAAACAACCACATTACGCCTCATTGGAGGATTTGAAATTCCAGATAGCGGGAACATCATGTTTGACGGCAATGATATTACACACCTTTCCCCAAACGAACGGCAGGTCAACACTGTTTTTCAAAAATATGCCTTGTTTTCTCATATGAATATCGCAGAAAATATCGCCTTTGGGCTTAAAATAAAGCGAAAAAGCAAAACTTATATTGACGATAAAATCAAGTATGCATTAAAGCTTGTGAATCTGGATGGATTTGAAAAACGCAGTGTTGATTCTTTAAGCGGTGGGCAGCAACAGCGAATTGCGATTGCCAGGGCAATTGTAAATGAACCAAAAGTGCTGCTCTTAGATGAACCGCTTGGGGCACTTGATTTAAAGCTCCGACAGGATATGCAATATGAATTGATCCGCCTAAAAAATGAACTTGGAATTACCTTCATCTATGTAACCCACGACCAAGAAGAAGCTTTAACGATGTCTGATACCATTGTCGTGATGAATCAAGGCTATATTCAGCAAATCGGTACACCGCAAGATATCTACAACGAACCAACCAATGCGTTTGTCGCAGATTTTATCGGTGAAAGCAATATTATCGATGGCCTCATGCTCAAAGACCGCCTTGTAGAAATTTTAAATGTCCAATTTCCCTGTGTAGACGAGGGATTTGGAACGAATGTGCCTGTTGATGCCGTCATCCGCCCGGAAGATATTGAACTTGGCGCTCCAAACGAGGGCCTGCTGCAGGGGGAAGTGACCTCTTTGATCTTTAAAGGGGTTCATTGGGAAATGGACGTTATGGCAAACGGTTTTGAATGGCTCGTGCATACCACAACGATGCACCCGGTCGGCTCTTTCGTTGGCCTAAATGTGGATCCGTTTAATATACAGATTATGAATAAACCGGAATCTAGCGATGAAAGGGTGGTGGCTACCGATGCGTAAACTAAAACGCCAGTTGCTTGCCGGCCCTTATATGCTTTGGATTATTGGATTTATCCTTCTTCCGCTCGTCTTCATCCTATATTATGCTTTCACGACATCCAGAGGGATTTTTACATTGTCCAATATCACAGCCATTGCACAGCCGGTACATTTAAAGGCCCTTTTACTTTCGCTGCGGCTGGCGCTTATCTGTACCGCCCTATGTCTTGTACTCTCCTATCCACTTGCAATGATATTAAATAATTTAAAAATCAAGCATCAAAGTTTCGTGGTTTTTATTTTTATCCTGCCAATGTGGATGAACTTTATGCTACGCATACTTGCTTGGCAGATGCTATTGTCAAATAATGGGATTTTCAATGCAGTGTTGGGATTTTTCGGCATTCCTTCTTTACAGATTTTAAACACACCCACAGCCGTCGTTTTTGGTATGGTATATGACTTCCTCCCTTTTATGATATTGCCCATCTACAATTCCATGGCCCGTATCAGTCAAGATATCATTGAGGCTTCCTTAGATTTGGGGGCAAATAATGTGATTATATTTTTTAAAATCATTATCCCTTTAACCCTATCCGGTGTGATAAGCGGTATTATTATGGTATTCGTACCTTCCCTGACCTCTTTTGTCATATCTGACCTGCTTGGCGGCGGTAAGGTATTGCTCATTGGAAATGTCATTGAGCAGGCCTTTATGCAGGAACTAAACTGGCCGCTAGGGTCGGGGCTTTCCTTTGTATTAATGATATTCGTCATTGCAAGTATGGCCTTAACGAGTTCCTACACAAAAGATGGAGAGGGTGCTGGCATATGGTAAAAAATTTGTTGCAAAGGGATTCCCTTGCATGGATTGGAAAGGGGTTGCCTTATGATCAAAAAAACTGCTGAAAAAATATATCTTGCCATTATCTTTTTATTTTTATATCTGCCGATTGCAGTCTTGATTGTGCTATCCTTTAATGATTCAAAATCCCGCGTACAGTGGGGCGGTTTTACGCTAGGCTGGTATAAAAGCCTCTTTTCCTCCAACGTTATTGTAGATGCCTTTCAAACGACGCTGTTCATTTCGCTTGTATCGGCACTGCTTGCAACCGCCCTTGGTACCATGGCGGCATTAGGTATTGATGCCATGAAAAAGCACGCACAATCTTTCATGCTCGGCGCGGCCAATATACCACTTTTAAATGCCGATATCGTTACAGGTATTTCGATGATGCTACTATTTGTACGGTTTACAAAACTTGGAATATCGACCGTTTTAATTGCACATATTACATTTAATATTCCTTATATCATTTTAAATGTACTGCCAAAGCTAAAGCAGACAAGCGTCTATACTTACGAGGCTGCATTAGATTTAGGGGCTTCCCCAGCCTATGCTTTTTATAAAATCACGTGGCCACAGATTCGTTCCGGCGTACTCTCCGGTTTTTTGATGGCTATGACCATGTCTCTCGATGATTTTTCGATTACCTATTTTACAAAAGGTGCTGGCGTGAATACACTATCTACGATGATTTATACAGAAATGCGAAAAGGGATTAAGCCGGAAATGTATGCCTTATCCACGCTATTATTTTTAATCGCTTTTACACTACTGCTGTTCATGAATTTTGGCCCATCCAAGAAAAAAGAACCCTCACTATAGCGATTCAGCAGGTGCACAGAATCGTCGCAATTTCGATACACAAGATATCGCAAATAAGGTTTTATAGGTTTCCCTAAACAATGAACCTAAATACATGATACAAGGAGCAATAAAACAATGAAAACAAAATTTCTATTTGGTGCTGTATTACTCTTATCCATAGCTGCCTTATGGGGCTGTGGCTCTTCTGATTCTACGAAGAAACTAACCGTACTTAATTACGGCAAGTATATCGGAGATGACGTGCTGGCAAAATTTGAAGAAGAAACCGGTATTAAAGTGGACTACGAAGAATATGTTACACCTGAAAATATGTACACGAAATACAAGGCCGGTTCGATTGATTATGACCTCATCTGCACTTCCGACTATATGGTGGAAAAGCTCATAAAAGAGGGCGAGGTTTTAGAACTAAATTTTGACAACATACCATTGGTTTCCAATCTGGAGCAACGCTATTTTGAATTTTCGAAGGCCTTCGATCCCGAAAACAAATATTCTATCCCTTATTTTTTTGGCACAGTAGGTATCCTATATAATAAAAAAATGGTAGATGAGGCGGATGTGGCTTCTTGGTCCGTGCTCTGGAACGAAAAATATAGCAAACAGATTATTATGTCTGACAGTGTGCGCGATTCCTTTATGCCTGCATTAAAATACCTTGGCTATTCCTTAAATGCAACGGATGAAGCGGAACTCTTAGCCGCACAGGAAATCTTAATCAATCAATATCCTTTGGTATCCTCCTATTTAGTTGATGAGGCATCCGATGAAATGATTGCTGAAAATGCCGCTATGGCACTGGTCTATTCTGGCGAGGCAGGCCTTGCACTTGCCTATAATGACAACCTTGCGTTTTCTGTGCCGGAAGAAGGTTCTAATATGTGGATTGATTCTTGGTTCATGCCTAAAACCTGCCAGCATACTGAAAATGCTGAAAAATTTTTAGATTTTCTTTGCCGAGAAGATATTGCTTCTCTTAATTTTGAATATGTCTATTATGCTACCCCGAATAAAGCATTATTCGAAACATTGGAGCCAGACGTAAAAAAGAATACAACTATTTTCCCCCCAAGTGAAATTTTAGAAAATTGTGAAGTTTTAAAAGCTCTCGATGAAAAAGCCACTGCAAAATACAATGAACTTTGGAAGGAATTAAAGTCAACGAATTAAAACCGAAATTTTTACTAATTTCTACTTGCAATTTACGCAACATCGTGATATAGTAGTCCATGTAGCAATTTACCACATGGACTACTATACATAATAACCAGCTACATGAAGTTTCTACCAATCTTTGTCCTCTGCTCTATGCGCATCTACTTTATGCATTCCAGTTTACCGCCTTCGTCTTCTGTTTCCATGTACGCCCACTTTACACCTTCCAGTTCTACCAGTCTCCACCTCTTCTGCCCTATGCACATCCATTCTATGCACTCCCGTTCTACTGCCCTTCGCTTTCTGCTCTATGCACATCTACTTTATGCATTCCAGTTCTACCAGTCTCCACCTCTGCTCTATGCACATCCATTCTACGCACTCCCGTTCTACCGGCCTTCGCTTTCTGATCTATGCACATCCATTCTATGCACTCCCGTTCTACCGGCCTTCGCCTCTTGTTTCCACATACGCCCGCTTTATGATATCTTACCTTTATCCCATATTATTTTTTCACACACATCTTAAATGCTACCTGATAGCATTTCTTAATGCAACTATTTCGTTTCGCTAGTAGTGCAGGGTATTTGCATAGCAAAAGCCCGAGACTTGTGAAACAAATAATCCATTGTGCACATCCGCTAAAGCGGATAGATAGGAGTTTTATGACTTATGAAATATTTACACAGACACTTTTAACAAGCTTAGAAGAACACTTTCCCTTAAACACTACAATTTCAATACAGATGATCCTCCATAATAATGGCATCAGCCTAGATGAGCTTACTATTTTAGAACCGGATTTTGATATTTCCCCAACCATCTATCTAAATAAATACTATAGCCTGTTCAAACAAGGGATTTCTTTTGAAGATATTTTTAACCATATATTAAGAGAATACGAACAGCACCGTCCTATATTTCCGATTGATACATCATTTTTCACAAAATTCGAAAATATAGAAAAGCGAATTGTATATAAACTAATTCACTTCGAAAAAAACAAAGAACTTCTTGCCGATATTCCCTATATTCCTTATTTAGACTTGGCAATTGTATTTTATTGTCTGATTGCCGATACTTCGGCTGGCAGCGCAACGATTTTGATTCATAACGCGCAGGTAGATACTTGGGATGTGGACGTACAAAAACTTTTTGAGTTATCCATGATAAATACGCCTTTTTTATTAGCTCCTGTTTACGAAGAGCTAAATAGAGCGATTCTGTCATTCCTACCCTCTTCCGAATTAGATGCATACGACATCGCCGCAGATGACCCTATACCCATGTATGTACTAACAAATGAAAATAAGCTAAACGGAGCCAGCTGTCTTCTATACCAAGATTTGTTAAAAGATATTGCCACCCGTTTTGACAGTGATTTTTATATTCTTCCTAGCAGCATCCACGAAGTGCTGCTTGTCCCTGTTGACGGTGATTGCTACCGCCATGTATTTACCCCTATGGTTTTAGAGGTCAATGACACGGAAGTACGCTCCGAAGAACTGTTGTCTGATCATGTCTATTATTACAGTAGAAAGCAAAATGCCTTGACAATGTAACAAATACGCAACTGTTCAGCCGGATCTCTTTGTATCATCGAGCACCAACGAACTGAACAGCTACGGCAATCCATATATCAGCAGACTATACGCCCGCCTCATTAAACATTTGATAAATTTGAACTTTCAATGCATCTCGTTCCATTAAACCGATAAAAATACAGCCGTATATATAATTACCATCCTCATCCCTTTTACAACGTACTACCTCTATTACCGTATCAATGACTTCTTTCGTCCATAGCTGAATCTTTGCATCATAGTAGGTTCCCTTTTCAAGCTCTTGTTCTGTTATAAATCCTATGCCCGTTTTAGAAAGATCTGTAAGTTGCACATGAACAAATTTTACGCTAATATCTCCACCGTCGTTCAATCGTTCTATCTGCAGCGATACATCTAAATCAAGCCTTTTCTCTCTTCTTCTCTCTCTTCCGTCCATAAACAATCTCCTTTGCCAATTAATTCATAACAATAGCTGCTATTAAAACAGGTAATCTACTGTCCGAATACGTGCCGCAACACGCAGATAGATAAATATATAATAGATAAGCTATATTATATACACTACTATTATTTTATTATAAATAACAATTATTTACAACAATTTTCTTGAAATAAAATCAAATTCGTAGATGACAAATATGCATCCCATGCCTTATCAGACCATATTTTATTCATCACCTACCTCTATGAGTTCACGGACTTTCCCTTCCCCACTTGCAAGTTGTTCCATAGGCCTGTCTATTTTATCTAAACGGGCTGCATTCCTTGCAGTTTTCATCAACGCATTGTATTCTTCAAGACTTATAATAACAACATTTTTTTCTTCTTTCCTGGTAACAATAACCGTTTCGTATTCGTCCGTTACTTTATCGCAATAGTCTTTTAGCTTATTACGTATGGTAGTATAATTCACAGCCAGCATAAGTCCACACCCTTTCACTTCATCTTCTGTACTTAAAACTATACAGTATACTGTACTTATTTGTCAATGTTTTCTTCCGTTAGATGAAAATCTCCTATGAAACAGGCATCCCCAAAACTAAAAAACCGGTACCCTTCCTGCACTGCTGTTTCATATGCATTCATTATATGCTCCCGCCCAGCAAGTGCAGATACGAGCATAAGCAATGTAGATTCCGGTAAATGAAAATTCGTAATCAACCCATCCAATATCTTGAATTGATAGCCCGGATAAATGAAAATATCCGTAAAGCCACTGGCTGCTTTTACGATACCGTTTTCATCTGCTGCCGTTTCAATGGTACGGCAACTTGTTGTCCCTACACAAAGGATGCGTCCTCCTTGTGCCTTTGCCCGATTTATAATATCTGCCTGTTCCTGCTCAATTTGATAAAATTCGCTATGCATATGGTGGTCTGATACCTGCTCAACTTTGACGGGGCGAAACGTTCCAATGCCTACATGAAGTGTAACTTCTGCCAATACGACACCCATGTCTTGAATTTTTTTTAACAATTCGGGTGTAAAATGCAGCCCGGCGGTTGGTGCGGCGGCAGAACCATCCAGTTTTGCATAAACAGTCTGATAGCGGTTTTTGTCCTGTAGCGGGTGGTGAATGTATGGAGGGAGGGGCATTTGCCCTAATTGATCTAAAATTTCCTCAAAGACGCCATCGTAGGAAAATTTAATCAAGCGATTCCCCCCTTCCACAATGTCCACTATTTTTCCAGTCAATATACCTCCAAAATTTATCGTCGTGCCAGGTTTCGCTTTCTTCCCGGGTTTCACTAAAGTTTCCCATATATCGTTTTCATTTCGTTTTAATAGCAACAGTTCTATTTTCGCTTTTGCTTTCGTTTCTGTCTCTTCCCGCTCACCGATTAGCCTTGCCGGAATTACTTTTGTGTTATTTAGTACCAGACAGTCTGTCGGCTTTAAAAAATTCGTTATATGTTCAAATGTCGTATGTTTGATTGCACCGCTATCTTTATCTAGTACAAGTAATCTAGAATCCGAACGGTTTTCTAATGGGTCTTGGGCAATCTGCTGTATTGGTAGGTCAAAGTGAAAATCATTTACATTCATTGGTATCGCTTCCTTTCACTTTCGCAGTTCAATCAAAATTCTCTGGCTTTCATTCCGCTTCCTCTTTCGATTTGCATCGCTTCCTTTTATTTTCGCAGTTCAATCCCTATGCTTTCTAATGCCTTTACGATCTTGCCCATAGCGGCAGATACATCAGCCTCTTCTAATGTCTTATCGTTTGCCCGAAATGTAATGGTATAAGCCACTGATTTAAAGCCTGCTTTGATTTGAGCCCCTTCATATAAATCAAAAAGCTCCAAATGTTCAAGGTATCTCCCACCTTTTGTTTCAATGGCCTTTTCAATCTCCCCTGCTAGAATGTGCTTTGGCACGACCATGCTAATATCACGGGAAACAGCCGGATATTTTGCGATTCCTTTGTATTTACGCCCAAAATCTGCAAATGATACCACTTTTTGCAGATCAATTACTGCCACATAGCATCTTTCTTTCATGTCATAATTTTCTACTGTCTGTGGATGCAGTTCACCAAGATAACCCATAACTTCATCTTGGTATATAATTTCCGCCTGCCTACCGGGGTGCAGAAATGGTTTGTCCGCTTCTGGAGAATAGGTTTCTTTTTCCCGCAGGCCTAATTTATCAAAGAGTTCTTCCACCACACCTTTCATTGTATAAAAATCGCCATCGCCATACATGCCGAGTGTTAACTGCATACGCTCCTCCGGTAGCTCTTCCGTTGGATTCTTACTTGGAATATAAATATTTCCCAGTTCATACAGACGGACATTTTTGTTTCTCCGATTAAAATTGGTAGCAAGGGAGGTCAGCATTCCATTTAAAGAGATTGTCCGCATGATACGAAAGTCTTCCCCAAGCGGATTTAAAATGGTAACTGCATTTCGTAAGGGCGAATCAGATGGAAGCAATAATTTATCAAATACTTTCGAGCTTTCAAAGGAATAGCTCATTCCTTGGCTAAATCCACAAAATTCTGCTACTGTTTGAGCTGCTGCCTCTACGCGAAGCTTAAAGGGCAGTTTTCCTGACATAGCCTCGCCACTTGGCAAGGTTGTTGGAATATTGTCATAGCCATAAAATCTGGCCACTTCCTCTGCTAGATCTGCAAAACATTCTAAATCCGGCCTCCAGCTTGGCACACTTACCTTCCCTGTACTATCTTCATAGTGAAGATCTAATTTTTTCAAATATCCAATCATCGTATCTTTGTCAATCTGTGTCCCAAGGAGGCGGTTCACTTTTTTTGCATCAAAGAAAATATTTTTCCCCTTTGCAGGTTCCCCATAGACATCTATCACACCGCCGACGACTTCTCCCGCACCTAGTTCTTCTATCAGCTGGCAGGCACGGTTGACGGCTTCTATCGAACGATTAGGGTCTAGCCCTTTTTCAAATTTACTGCTGGCATCTGTGCGCAATCCGATTTTTTTACTGGATAGGCGGATATTCGTACCATTAAAACATGCCGCCTCAAATAGCATCGTCTGTACATTTTCGGTGATCATAGAATTTTCGCCACCCATGATTCCGGCAATGCCAATTGCCTTTTCTCCATCGCAAATCATTAAAACAGAATCGTCCATCACACGCTCTTGCCCATCTAATGTTTGAAACCGCTCCTTGTTTTCTGCACGACGCACGATAATCTCATTCCCTGCAATACTGTCTACGTCAAATGCATGCATAGGCTGTCCATACTCTTCCATGACATAATTCGTAATATCTACAATATTATTGATGCTGCGGATTCCCTGCGATGCCAAACGCCTTTGCATCCACTGTGGCGAAGGGGCAATTTTAATATTTTTTACAACGCGTGCGCAATATCTAGGGCAGAGCCGGCTATCTTTTACGGTTACTTTGACATAATCCATTATATTTTCGCTATTTCCTGTTTGGGCTACGACAGGGGGGACAAATTCCTTATCAAACGTTGCGGCCGCCTCGCGTGCGATTCCAAGCACCCCAAAGCAGTCAATCCGGTTTGATGTTATTTCATATTCAAATACTACATCATCTAGTTCAAGTGCCTTTATAGCGCTTTCTCCGATGATTGCATCTTCCTCTAAAATATAGATACCGTCTTTTGGCGCTTTTGGAAACATGTCCCTCGTAGAACCTAATTCTTCGATGGAGCAAAGCATTCCATTTGACACTACCCCCCGCAATTTGCCCTTTTTAATCTTAATTCCACCTGCTGTCTTTTTTCCATCATGCGTTCCGGCAACTCTTCCGCCATCAAGTACGACCGGCACTTTATCTTTTTCATGTACATTTGTTGCACCTGTAACAATTTGCACTGGCTCTGCCGCACCTATATTTACTTGGCAAATAATTAGTTTATCCGCATCCGGGTGCTTTTCTATTTTATCGATTTGTCCAATGACAATCTTTTCTAAGTCCGCATCTAAGCATTCATAACGTTCAACCTTCGTTCCGGAAAGTGTCATTGCATCTGCATATTCTTGTGCCGTTACAGCAAGATCCGGTACATAGGCTTTTATCCATGATAATGATGTATTCATCGTGTCGTGATCTCCTTTTTTTGTTTATCTGTTAAATTGCTGATTCCATATCATTCATTTTAAGTGTCATTCCCTTTAAAATTGATTTAGGAAACTACCTTCATAACAAAGTTCCATACTGTCATTTCCTTTAAAATTGATTTAGGAAACGTTGGTCGTTTTCATAGAGCAGCCTCATATCGTCAATCTCATATTTTAGCAATGTGATACGTTCCAGACCCACCCCGAATGCAAAACCGGAATACTCCTTTGGATCAATGCCACTCATCGTCAATACATTTGGATGCACCATACCACAGCCTAGGATTTCTATCCAACCGGACCCTTTGCAAAAACGGCAGCCGCTTCCGCCACATTTAAAACATGTTACATCAACTTCTGCACTTGGCTCTGTAAATGGAAAATGATGTGGCCTGAATTTTACCTTTGTATCCATGCCAAATAATTGCTTCGCGAATTCTGCCAGTGTCCCTTTTAAATCTGCAAATGTTATATTTTTATCAATAACCAGTCCTTCAATTTGATGGAATGAGGGAGAATGGGTTGCATCCACTTCATCCGAACGAAATACCCGACCGGGCGCGATCATACGAATCGGTAAATGCCCCTGTTCCATAACTCGTACCTGCACCGGCGAGGTCTGCGTACGCAGAACCATTTTTTCATTAATATAAAAGGTATCCTGTTCATCTTTTGCCGGATGGTTTTCCGGCATGTTTAACGCTTCAAAGTTGTAATAGTCAAATTCAATTTCAGGTCCTTCTACGACTTCATAGCCCATGCCAACAAAAATACGTTCCACCTCTTCTAATGCAATCGCATTTGGATGCCGATGCCCCATTTTGCCTTTCTTTGCAGGAAGGGTGACATCAATCACTTCTTGCTTTAACCTTACATCACGTTCGGCTGTCTCCATTTTCTTTTTTGTGCCTTCAATCAGCTGCTCAATACCCTCTCTTGTTTCGTTCACAAGCTGTCCAATGATTGGGCGATCTTGTGGCGAAATATCCTTCATTCCCTTTAAAAGTGATGTCAGCCTACCTTTTTTACCCAGTATTGCTACTCGTATATCATTCAATTTCGCAAGTCCGTCTGAATTTTCTATTTCCCGGATTGCATCGGCTTTGATTTGTTCTAGCTTATCTTTCATTGTATTCTCCTTTCAAATTAAAAAATGCCCCTATCCAAAGATAGGGACGAAATCATTCCGCGTTACCACCCTGATTCTTGAAAACTTAATTCCAAGCGCTCATATACGTAACGTGTACTACTCGTTATTTCCTACATTATACCATGATTGCTACATAATCTTCGTATCCCTCCAAAAGATGCACATGCGCTTCGTTCGGTATTCACATGATACACGATTGCTACATAATGTTTCTTTCTAGGGATGCACACGCGCTTCGTTCGGCACAGGTATAAATTCAAAAATACAGCTCCAGTGGGAAATTCAATACCTACCTTATTCTTAAAAGGATTTTCAGCCAACCATCCTCTCTCTCTGCAAGCAGTATAGATATCTACATAACACTTTCTTCGCATTTTATATAGAATTATAATAAAATTTTATAAATTTTTGCTAAAGTTATTGTAACATGTGAATTTAAAAACTGCAAGTGTTTTTAGCATGTTGTTTTGCCATGGTTACAGTTCACACCCTAGTTGCCACAAGTTGTTGACAATAGCAAGGGTGCATACTATAATTAGAGAAAGAAGTGTGATAACTATAGATGATAAAGGAAATGTAAAGTATAAGGACACTGTATTTAGGACGCTTTTCAGTGATTTAGGTAGATTGCCATCGCTGTATCGTGCTGTTTCTGGTAAAAGGTATGATCCAAGCAATAGATTTGAGATCAATACGTTAACAGATGTAGTCGCGAAGAGGAGCATAAATGATCTTTCCTTTACGGTAGATGGCAAGCTGGTTGTGTTGATAGAACATCAATCTACGATCAGCGAGAATATGCCCTTACGATTTTTATTCTACTTAGCTGAACTGTATAGAAGAGGGTTAGAGGATAAGGATGTTCTTTATCGGAAGGATAAGGTAAAGCTACCGAAGCCTGAGTTTTACGTTTTGTATAATGGTACGGATCGTTTTCCGTTAGAGAAGACGCAGTGGTTATCGGAGTCCTTTTGCGATTTGCCTTCGAGTGAAAAGCCAATGATTGATTTGGAGGTTAAAATAATTAATATAGACCTCAATAGCAGCTCCGTAGTGCTAAGTAAAGATAAGAGTCTTTATGGATACAGTTACCTAGTTAATGAAATAAGAAAACAACAGCTATTGAGTAAGAATTTACGCGAGTGTATAGATAAGGCTATGGATTTGTGTGTGGGTAGGGGTATACTTGTTGATTTTATTACGAAGCATAGACCGGAGGTAGTAGATATGTTTGCAGAAGAATTTAATATTGAGATAGCAGAGAGAGTATGGAAAGAGGAAGGAGAAGAAAGAGGCATTAAAAAGGGCATCGTAGGTGCTGTTAAATCATTAAAAAAGTTTTCTGTATCAGATGAAGATATTGTTTCCACCCTAGTATCAGACTTCGGTGTAAGCGAGAACGAAGCAAGGAATTATGTGAAGGAATACAGCGGCAGTGGTGTGGAGGAGTTGAATGCATTTACTCCGTAAGCATAGACCAGAGGGAATTATTTGCAAGGGTGTAAAAATTTCTGTGTCTGAAAACAAAAGTTTTCATGACTTGAATGAAATATGTGAGGGTGTAAAATAAATCACGTTGTTTTGCATCTTCTTTATCTATTATTTTTTTTTGCCCAATGGTCTTCATAAATATTATTGATTTCACCACAGATCAACAAGATATACATTCCAAAGTAAAGCCAAAGCATGACTAATACCATCGTGGTCAAACTTCCATACATCGAAAATCCATTGAAATAATCTACATAAATAGAAAGGCCAAACGACAAGGCAATCCAACTGACCGCACTTAAAATACCTCCCGGCAATTGGCTACGCAAGGTTGCTTTCCTGTTTGGCAACGCTTTATATAAAATTGTAAAAAACAAAACGAAAACAGCCAGCATGATGATTGTCCTTCGTTTTATGATCTCCTGTGTCATCTGTGCCACAAAAGGAATGTAGATTTTCAATAGTTCCTGTAAGGAATTTCCAAAAATAAGGAGCACCAAAGATAGGACAATGGCAATTAAAAATACCACGGTATCCAACACCGCATGTAAGCGGATTGTTATATAGTTCCTCGTTTCCATAATATCATATACAGCATTCAATCCATTCGACAGATATTGAACCCCTTTTGCCGCTGACCAGATTGCTACGATTACGGTAATGGAGATCAATCCAATTGGTTTTGTATAAATTTCATGGATAAGCGAGATTAAAAATGTAGAAACATATTCCGGCGTATAGTAGTTCACCATTTCTAGTATCATGCTTTCCGTTACAGGCGTATACCGAACGAGGGATATAAACAGCATTAAAAAGGGGATAAAGGACAATATCATAAAAAACGCCGACTGTGCCGCATATGCACTGATATTATCACGTTTGCATTTCTTTTGAAAAAATCGAACCCTCCCCATCATCTTAAAAAACATTGGCCTTTCCTCCATCTATTTATAGATTTTCATTATAAACATTTTCTATCGTAATATCTTTATAGAATTTAAGTAGGATATCCGTGTAGGAAATGCCTGTTTTGGCTAATCCATTTGCTGCATTTTGACTCATTCCGATGCCATGCCCATACCCTCCTCCGTAAAGTACATATCCTGTTTCAATTGGAATTGCAGTAAAATAGGCGCTAGGCAACAATGCCATATTTTGAATTGGGTCACCATTTTTATCAATGATCTCCACCTGCACCGCTCCCAATATTTTACGGATATTATATTCGTTTGAAATCAAAACACTCCCTTTTTCATACTGGAAGCGCAGTTTTTTAATTGCACCGCCGCCACCCCTTTCTTCTACATTAAGGGATTCTATTGCCCCAAAGGCTGCTACATCTCGTACGTCTGTAATGCTGTCATCCGCTGCAAAAAACGCTACATTATCAGGATTTGCGGTAAAACGTTCCATGACTGCCTGCGATAAAGCATCTGCCGGTTCTACAAAATTTAATTCTGCCGTCCATCGAAAATATGCCCCGTCGCTGTCATAGGCTGCGATTTCCTTATTCTGGATAAATTCCGAAAAAACATCTTCCTTGGACAAATCCGGTTTTGAACCATCGTTTAACAACGTTTCTGACTGTAAATAATCATACCCATTTCCGCTCTCTATATTCCAAATACTGATATTTTCCGTACAGCCGCAGGAAGTAGAAAAATAGTATGCCTCCGCGATATCGCCCTTGTATTTTAATACCTCCCCTACCGTATCCTGCACGGCAAGGCTTGTCGCTTCCTTTTCCTCCTGCTTGTTATAGACCTGGTAATTCGTACTATCGTCCACGTGAGCCCCTAGTTGCGCATAGCCCCCTTTTAAAAGCTGTATACACGCATAGCTTCTTGCACATACGGCTTGGGCACGCAATGCCTCTTTATCATAGGAAGCCGGCATTTCACTTGGCACTACTCCATATAAATATTCCTCCAAAGACAGTTCATTCACCACGCCAAACCCTTCTTCATACCGCCGCACTTCAAACACGCCACGATAGCCCAAAGAAATTTTTTCCTGTTTTTCATTGGAAAAATAAATTTCGCTCTCGTTCGACGTCGTTTCCAGCCTCAAATGCCCATTTGTATCCATCGAACAATAGTCGCTGGCTTTGATCGCCGTTCCCGCCGGAATGATTTCTCTCCTGCCATCGACAAGGATCTGATATTCGCCATCTGCTGACAAATACACGTCTTCATAATATGGCTGTGCCCCATTTAAAAGCAACACCCTTATCGTGTCTATTGTAGCCGGTTCCCTTAGGATAATCCCACATACCTTCTTTTCTGCCACTACGAAATCTGCAACGAGATTTCCGATCACCAGCTTGGATTCGTCTAGCTGTTCTACCGTTCCATAGGTCTTATATATCTTTATTCCATCATTGAATAAAAGGGTTCCATATCCATCGATTTCGATTTGTTTTTCGTTATAGGACAACACTTTCCCTTGAATTGTATCTTCTTTCTTGTAAATTGTACTAACATGATTGTCCTGCCATTTTATATCGCATACCGTATCTTCTATCGTTTCATTTAACCCTGTTAGGGCAATGGTGACTTCTTCCCCTTCAAATAAAATTTCTGCAGTTTCATCTTTTGCAGTATGTACAAATACATTCGTTAACATGATTGGATCTTGACAGGCCTTTGCAATACCAATGATTGCATTTCCCATGGTATAGACGGTAAACATATCATACTGCTTTAGGTATTCATTACAGCCGGCTACAGTCATATAGCCTTTTTGCGTAAGATAAGCATCGTCCTTGTGGTCTTCTCCTAGTATGATAATATCAAGAGGCTCTACCATATGTGCAACATCCAGCAAATCTATGACCTGCTCATATACTTTATTGAACTCTGCCCGGCTGACCGGTGTGCGCTTGCCTAGTTCCTCGTAGGTGACATATACAGATAGCCCCAACTGCTCAATTACCTTTTCAAGGCTCTGGTAGGTAAGCTTTTCTTCTGTTAATTCCCCCTTGGTTAGTTTTCCTAACCTTTGAGCCCAACCGGCCTCGTCATAATAGGTAAAGCTAAGCAATGCCGGCAGTTCACTTAAAACTACATAATCTTCCGAATATTCAAGCTTTTCTTTTTCCCTTGTCCAAATAGCATATGCCAAACTTAGGATCACAAGCAAGCAGCATACAATTCCTAACAAGGTAAATCGTTTTTTACTTTTTGTCCTCAACCATTTATCCCATGCATATTGCACATACAATACTGCCCTAGCAGGAACGAAAGAATATCGTCAGAGCACCTTTCCAAGGAACTTTCATCCCTTATTATTTTCTTCCGTCCTTTTTTTCATTATATCCTTTCCGGCCACACCGTGCAAGCAGTATATAGATTCCGCTATCTACACAAACTGCGGTATAGCCGGCTCGCAAAAATAAATCTCTGCTTTTATATATATGATTTAAAATCTCCAATATACTCATTAAATTTCGTATCTTTTATCAATCGCCACCTTTTATTAATCATCGCCTTTTATAATTAATTAAAGAAAGAAGCTACTTAAAAATGCTCAAGCAGCCTCTTTCTTTGCTCTTCATTCTGAATCTTCTTCGTAAAATTAGTATTCGTCTTTTGTTTGTCTCTTACGTAAGACTTCTTTTGTAAAAATCTTTCGTACTCATACTATCTTTCACAATTCATATTTTCTCTTTTGTTAGTCCCAAAATGCCGTTTCCTGAAATTTTGACTCCTAGCAAAGCTAGGGGGGCTTCCGCACCTATTCTTCTGCCTTCCACTGATTCGAGGCGGCCTGGCATCTAAACAGGGATAATAGGAATCCCATAAAAAATTTGTAGGTTCAAAATAACAGGGTATCAAACACCCCAGGAATATCTTTCAGAAGAACTGTAAGTTTATTATACTCTATTATGTGCCATTTATCAACTTAAAATTACAAATATTTATAGATTCATTGTGTAATTATTTCCATTATTTCCAAAAAACGCTATGAGAAATCTGATAATCTAGAGTTGTTATTTGTTTTTTTACAAAGATTCTCCTTAATTTAACTAGCTAGCTCCAATATGTCATATTTTTTTTATTATAAATGCCGTTATATATTTCTCTGTATTCTGGATATTTTTCTTCTATATACTTCATTATTAAATTCTTATATCCTCCACTTAAATTTAAGTTTTCCAGCCAGAAAACATCACATATATCTTTTGTCTTATCTATAATCTTAATAGCATCAGTAATTTCAGGAAAAATGGGTGAGATAAATGTAACAGTATATATCCCATTCGAATGCAATAACTCCATTGTCTCTACTCTCTCTTGTATTGTTGATGCCCTATCCATATCTCTCCTAAATGTTTCATCCATTGTATTGATTGAAAATGCCACAGTAACTCTCTTAATCCGTTTAAGTATATCTAAATCCCTTGCCACTAGTTTTGATTTTGTTGCAATTATGATTTCCGCATCTGTGTCTATGAACTGCTTCAAAATCCCTCTGGTTTTCTCATACTTTTTTTCAAACGGATTATAAGCATCCGTAACAGAGCCAAAAAAACTGATTTTCCATTATATTTTTGTGGATTTTTTATCTGTGGAAAATTTTTAATGTCTATAAATTCTCCCCATTCTTCTTCATGCCCCGTAAAGCGGTTCATAAAATATGCATAACAATATTGGCACTTATGGGGACAGCCAACGTATGGATTTACTGCATAATCTGATGCTGGCAACTTAGATTTTGTCATGACATTCTTTACTACAATTTCTTTTACTTCCATACAATACACCTCTGATCTTATCCTTGATAATTACATCATACCATAGCCTAAGGAACAGTTCCTAACCAGCTCAATCACTTCCCTTTCGTTTCGGCTCTGTTGCTCCCAGTCCTACGCTTAAATCTAATATTGCCATTTTGACTCCAAGGACTCGATACAAGGCGGTTGGTTAAACCTTACCTTGGTATGCTTCCTACCATATTTCTTCCGCTTACCAAAGCTTTGCAGAATTTCTTCCGCTTGCTAGGTGAAATCAGCTACGCTGATTTCACAGCCCGCACTATAAGGAAATTTTATTATAATTCAGAATAATAAGCATAAATATCAAATGTTCTAACTTAAAAAATCCTGTAATATCCTAAAAAACTTATTGACGAATCCCAATGCAGTTGCAACTCTGATGGATAATATTTTACAATTAGAAGGAATATATGATATGAGGCAAGTATCCCAATGCAGTTGGCAACTCTAACGGATCATAATTTTACAATTAGAAGGAATATATGATATGAGGCAAGTGGCAATCTACGGAAAAGGCGGAATTGGAAAATCAACGACTACGCAGAACCTTACGGTTGGGCTGGGCGAAATGAGCAAGAAGATTATGATCGTCGGATGTGACCCTAAAGCAGACAGCACACGGCTAATTCTTGGTGGATTGGCGCAACGGACGGTTTTGGATACGCTGCGCGAGGAGGGGGATGAAATTGACCTTGAAATTGTACTGAAAGAGGGCTTCTTAAATATCCGCTGCGTTGAAAGTGGCGGTCCCGAACCGGGAGTAGGCTGCGCCGGGCGAGGGATTATTACCGCAATCGGATTGCTTGAGCGGCTTGGGGCATATGAAGAAGACTTGGATTATGTTTTCTATGACGTTTTGGGCGACGTCGTATGTGGAGGCTTTGCTATGCCGATTCGCGAAGGTAAGGCACAAGAAATTTATATCGTCGCATCGGGCGAGATGATGGCTTTGTATGCTGCAAACAATATTTCAAAGTGTATTCAAAGGTATGCCAAAACTGGCGGCTGTCGGTTGGGCGGTATCATTTGCAACAGTCGTATGGTTGACGGCGAAAAAGAACTTGTCGGAGCGTTCGCCAAGGAACTTGGCACTCAGATGATCCACTTTGTGCCACGTGACAATATGGTTCAGCATGCCGAGATAAGCAGGAAAACCGTCATCGACTATGCTCCAGAGTGTAAACAGGCAAACGAATACCGTGCACTCGCAAGCAATATTGATGGCAATGATATGTTCATAATCCCAAAGCCGTTATCGCAGGACAGGCTGGAAGCCTTGTTGACAAAATACAGTTTTGTGGATCATAAAACATAATCTTTGCTATTCCTGCTAAGGCTCCATTTATGCAAAGGCGCCACATCCACCGCCACGGCCGGTTGAACATAATCTTTGCTATTCCTGCTAAGGCTCCATTTATGCTACTTAACAATACGCCCGAACAGAGCAATATGAGGTGAAAGGAAAATGAAAAAAATTCTTCTGATTTTATTACTTGTGGCTTCACTGTTTTTGACCGCTTGCGCAAACTCCGACAGCGTACTTAAGGGGAAAAGCCTAAAAAATAAGGACGGACCATTGCTGGTACTTGAAAAGGACAATACCTTCCGTTGGAGGTTAGACCCCGTTAGTTTTGAAAATCCGCAGTATTGCGGCACATATCAAGTATATCAAGCCCAATCAGCGGTGAAGTTCCTTACCGAAAACTTTGCCGATTACGGATTAACCGAAGATGCAATAAACGAGAAGATAGCGGAGCGCAATTGTAGCCTTGATCACTTCTACTGCCTTGTATTTACCAACAAGGAGTTCCTAAAAAATGATGAGAACACTTTGGATCAGGAAGAAAAAGCGTACTGGTACGGCTACTTTTTCGATGCCTACGGTCAGCTTGACCTTGTAAATGTACACACGGAAGAAACGGCTGATTTTACGATAACAAACTACTAAGGAACTGTTCCTTAATCACCTTGACATCTGACTTGATCTTTTCCGCCATGTTGCGTTGCCCAAATCAGCGTAGCTTAGGCTACACCTCATTCGGATGCCTTGCCTGACGAAAAAATCCCTGCATCATCTTGTCAATTTTATTTCGTCACAGTCCCTAAGAACAACACAGGAGCCACAAATGAAAAATAGAGTTCTATTCAAAGGCAAAAAAGGCTATGTGCCTTTAATGATTTTATCCGTTTCACTCGTCGGATTTTTAATTATCTTAACGGTATGCATTGGCCAGGTACATATTCCTTTTATTGAGAGCTATAAAATTCTTGTCCACAATCTTTCAAAAGGTAGGTTTTTGGCTGACAATCAGCTCAGTTCGGGAGCGTTCCACGACATCATTATGGAAATACGCGCACCGCGTATTCTGCTTGCGGTCGTCGTAGGCACCGGATTGTCGATAGCAGGAAATGTAATGCAGGCATCGGTACAAAATCCATTGGCTGACCCTTATATTTTAGGAACCTCGTCCGGGGCATCGCTCGGAGCGACTGCGGCAATTATGCTTGGATTTGGCAGAGTTCACGGATTCGCATGGCTGGCACAATTGGGCGTACCTGTATGTGCGTTCCTTGGTGCACTTTTTGCAAGTATTATGGTACTTGCAATCGCCAACTCCGGAGGGAAAGCGACTACGACCAAACTCGTACTCGGCGGAACTGTAATCAATATGGTATTTGGCACGATTACAAGCCTCATCACATACCTTTTCCCCAACGCAGAGGGAATGAAAGCGGCCGGCTTTTGGTCGATGGGGGGTCTGACCTCGGCAAGGTGGGGCCAGTTGCCACTTCTTTATATTTTAGTGTTTGTAACAATCATTTTGGTCTTTACACAGTCCAGAATTATGAACATTATGCTGATTGGTGAGGAAGCCGCCCAAACGCTTGGAATCAATATCAATCGATACAGAACCTTTTTCATGATCCTATCATCTTTCCTTACGGGCATTGTAGTTTCCTCCTGCGGAATTGTTGGTTTTGTCGGGCTTATTATCCCGCACGTCGCAAGGGCGGTCGTCGGAGCCAACCACAAAAGGCTTATTCCGTTTTCCGCCGTATTGGGCGCGATTTTTCTTCTGGTCGTCGATACCGTTGCGCGCACGGTTCGACCTGGTTCGGAAATACCCATCGGGCTGATAACCTCGCTCATCGGGGCGCCTATGTTTATGTATATGATAATAACGAAAGGGAATTCTTTTGGTGGCTGATAAATGGTACTTGATATCAAAGAGGTAGAGGTTGAACTTTCTAAGAAGTCTATCATAAGGAATGTATCGCTTCGGGTTGAGGAAGGCGGTTTTATTGGACTTATCGGGCCTAACGGCTGCGGTAAATCTACCTTGTTGCGCACTGTCTACAAGATGCTCAAACCAAAGGCAGGGAGCATTGTCCTCTATGATATGGATTTAGTTCACGCCCCGTTTAAGGAAGTCGCAAAAATGCTGGGGGTCGTTGGACAGTTCAATGAAATGCGTTTTGACCTTACCGTTATGGAAATGGTCTTAATGGGCAGAGCGCCCTATAAGAAATTTATGGAATCCGATCATCAGGTCGATGTGGATATCGCAAAAGATGCGCTATCAAAGGTCGGTCTTTCCGGATTTGAAGAACGAAGTTATCAAACCCTCTCCGGAGGCGAAAAACAGCGTGTTATACTTGCAAGGGTCATTACGCAACAACCGAAATTTTTGGTTTTGGACGAGCCCACAAACCATCTTGACATTTACTATCAGATAGAGATACTTAGTATCGTAAAATCTCTTGGGATCGGAGTTCTTGCCGCACTTCACGATTTGTCATTGGCGGCGATGTTTACGGACTATATCTACTTTATGAAAAATGGGGAAATCATTACCAACGGCGCGTCCGAAGAAGTTCTTACCTCGCAAAACATCAGCGAAGTTTTTGGTGTTCGAGCCGAGATTTTTAAAAATCCTTTCGGGCATTTGTCAGTCGCCTATAACGTAGAGCCTATTGCATAAGGGAGGTCTTTTATATGAACTGCAATCATATGGGATGTAGGATTTACGGCGCACATAGGGTGGCCATCAGTATCAAGGACAGTGCGGTTTTACTGCATTCCCCCGTAAGCTGCGACTACGCTACATTGCTGGGGCTTGCACCCTCGCACAACAACGACATACGCCAAGCATGTACCTACATCGTCGAGCGGGACGTTATTTACGGCGGCGCACGTAACCTTAAGGCATGCATCAACAAAGTAATGGAAACATTTCACTATAATATCCTGTTTATTATAACCTCCTGTATTCCCGAACTGCTAAGCGACGACTGCGCTCCGATCATTTCCAAGCTGATGCAAGAGTCCCTGTACCCAAATGCCAAAAAACCGACACTCTTGGTTGAATCGCCGGGCTTTCATGGCGATGAGTGGAGCGGCACACTGGAAACGCTTTCACAGATCATTGACCTTATGGAACCAAAGGACATCGCTCCGGCATCAATAAACCTCATTGGCTTTTTTCAAAGCGACTATAAGGTTGACGGGGACTTAAAATGCATTGAACAGATGCTTACCGGGGTGACGGTAAACGCCGTATTCCCCTACGATAGCTATTCCCGGATCATGAACGTACCTGCCGCGCAGTTAAATGTAGTGCTTCACGGATTTGCACCGACAGGCGATAAACTCAAAGAACGCTTTGGCACACCGTACATTGAGCTTGACTACCCTTATGGGATCAGCCAAAGCAGGTCTTTTGTAGAGAACGTCTGCAGTGCCTTAGGGCTTAACGATTTTACAAAGCTTGCCCGCCTGGAACAGTATACGCTTCATCGGCTGCAAGGAGCGCAATATTATATTGAACAGCTCTTTGAAATGCCGGTGGCAGTGATCGGGTATCCGGCCAGGGTTCACAGTCTGCATAAGCTCTTAAAGGAGGAATTGGGAATGGATACGGTCGTAGTAGTTGACAGGCGTTCATTTTCTAAGGATAGCCTTTACGACATAATAGCCGACAGCGGGGCGACTCTATTGTTTGCAAGCAGCTACGAGGCTTCCTTTGCCGCCCGACTTGATATTGTGTTTATTGAATATGATTATCCGGTTTTGCGGAGGCTTTCCATCTCTGAAAACGGCTATGCGGGATTTAGCGGCTATGTAAATTTTATAGAGGATTTAATCAACACGCTAATAGAGAGAAACTTTTCGGAGGTTTGACATGATTGACCCAGACATGATACGCCGTGAAAACAAACTGCACTATCTAAGCAGGTTCGCACCGAACGAAGCTGTGCACAGAATCATACCCAGCGGCAATATTAGTGGAGCGCTTCTAGCTGCACGCTGTATAAAAGGAACAGTGACTATTTTACATGGCTCTTTGGGCTGTGCCTTGCATTACAGGTACTTAGTCAGGTTAAACAATATTATACTTGACGATATTATTTGTACGGAACTTACAGAGGAAGACTACATTATGGGGGGTGCGGCAAAACTTCGAAAAACGATAATTGAAACATATAAGAAATACGCACCTAAGTTGATTTTGATCGTGCCGTCAGACCCGCAGCTTGTGACAAACGATGATATAGAAGTTACGGTAGAGGAACTTGCAGACGAGATTGACTGCAAACTCATTTGCGCGAAAGTAAAGACCATTTCCCAACCGTATTCGCGCTGGCGCGTACGAGGGGATCTTGACCTAAGCGATGAAGAACTGGAAGCGAAAGAAAACAAAGTAAAAACCGACTTTGAATTGGAAAATGAGGACTTTGGATGTGGCTTTGCCGATGTATACAGACAGTTCATCGAAGCGTATATGCTCCCTTTGCCAAAAGACGAAAAGCTCTTAGTTGTAGGCGGGATGCCGACGGCGTCAAAAGGCGTTTGCTCAAATATGGATATTGCGCTTGAACAATTAGGGGAATTTGGACTGAAAATATTGAATTTGAACACCACCGTAGAGCTTGAAGAATTTGCGAAGGCATCCTCTGCCGCGTATTCCGTAGGCTTTCCTCGAGGTTCGGCATATACGCTTAAAAGAAAGTTCGGAGTAAAGGTTTTAGCGGATGAGATTTCTGAATTGTGGGAGCACTTAAATGACGGCATAGACGGCATTGAGAACTTCTATCTCGGCCTGATAGACGTGTTCCAGTTAGGCGATAAGGCAAAGGCAAAAATAGCATCGCTAAAGAGGCATGCACAGTTGAAGCTTTCCAAAGCAGGGGCAATGATGTATGGCGAAAGCTGTGCGTTCTGCGATGACTATCCAGGCGTCATTCCCTACATAACGAAAATGCTGCAAACGTTTTTAGGTGTTCATGTAAAGTATATACTTCTTACTACGGAGGACAGGACGTATTACAGCCCTGAGCTTAGCGAAGAGGATATTAAAACGATGATAAGAAGGGCTATGAATGAGGCCGTAAAAGAGCTTGGCTATCAGCCTACCCTCATCATAAATCCAGACTATGAGCAATGCAAAATGGTATCCAACGAGGTGGACTACTTTATCGGAGGAGACCACTTTCCTCCCTTGCACGACATTGGACGAGGCGTGACCGACGTTCCCAAAAGACGGCCAGATAGCTTTGAGGGCTTTGCGAATTTCATCATTTCATATACAAGAACTGTTCGGGAAAATGACGATAAGCCGAACAGCGGGCAACTCCTAAAAGACAAGTTGCTTTTACTGGAAGACAAAAACACAAAGGCAAGTTGTAGGATGAGGTTTCGGACGAAGTAGGGGACAGTTCCTAAGTCAATCACCGAATACATAATGGACAGGGGGGGCAATAAAATGAAGATCTATATCAGGGGACCGGATCAAAAAAAGAAAAAAATATGAAGGAAAAAGCAATGATTCAAAAAGTACATCTACATCGTTACACGAGAAAAATATGAACAAGAGGGAGAATCACACATATGAAAACAACAAAATTTACGGCTTTATTTCTAGTTGCTGCATTGCTCATGCTATCCGGCTGTGCAAGCAATACACCCACATCTGCATCATCGCCTGCAGAAACAAAGGCACCGGCCGAATCACCGGAGACTACAGCTGACCCGACTCCGACCGAATCGCCAGAGAGCACAGAAGTTCCGGCAACCGACATTGAAGATAACTCAACCAGAACCCAGTATCCTCTTACGCTTAGCGTGCCTTATGCGGGCGGCGAATTTGTTGACCAAACGTTTGACCAGGCTCCAGAGCGCGTTATCGTGCTAGGGCAGCCCATCATAGACGCAATGGTGTACTTTGGACTGCAAGATAAGATTGTCGGTGTCTGCTACCCTGAACCTGCACTTTCGGTCTTACCACGCGACAAATACGGAGCCATCCTTGACGCCCTGCCTGTACTTTCCGAGTTTAATCCAAATAAAGAAACAATCATCGCAACCGAAGCTGATTTAATCATCACAAACAGGGCGAGTATGTTTGGTGACGACAACCTTGGCACACTTGAGGAAATTAACGGCAGAGGGACAAAGGTGATGGGCTATCAAAACCTCTTGTCCGGGATAGAGGAATATAAGCTTTCTTATGTATACGAAAATCTTGAGCGTTTCGGCAAAGTCTTTGACATTCAAGACGAAGTTGCAGAACTCATAGACGCCGAGAAAGCTACGGTAGCAGACATTGCAACAAAGGCGGATGAGGAAACCTCTACGGAAAAGCCGAAGATATTGTTTATCTGGAGGCAGGGCAATGACAGCGCAGGCGTGTCCTTTGGCAGATCAAATATTGCAACCACGCTCATTGAGCTTGCCGGCGGCGAATCCGTGCTTGCAGAGGGTGCACTTAGCAAGGAAGCCCTTGTTGAAATGAACCCCGATGTAATCCTAATCACCCAATTTATTGAAAACGGCAATGAACTGTCAAGCTTCTATGAGGATCCGGCATATCAAAGCCTGAATGCGGTCAAAAATAAGCGCGTTGTAATTTACGATGCGGCTACAATGGACTTAATCGACGTCCATTTCAGCCTGTCTGAAACCGCAACAAAGGTTGCAATGGCTGTTCATCCCGAATGGTATAAATAAACTTCCACTCATTGATTAAGGATGTTAAATTTTTATCGTTACAATGGCTGTTCATCCTAAATGGTATAAATAAACAGTCATGAATTACCAGCGACAAATAGACCGGTTGAATTTGATTTCATTCAATCGGTCTATTTGCTGTCGTTACAGTGGCTCTGGCTTGGTTACACCATGCCACAGGAATCGATTCTTCAGCAACGCCATACGGCTCGTTGTCAAGGTGTTTTTGTTTTGTATCGTATCTGCATCGTAGCTTTCTTCACTTAGCACTTCGACTAGGGCTTTGATGCCTTCTTCTCTCCTTACATTTAAGGCATCCTCCAGATTAAATCCTGTGTAGAGCATATTCACCGCCTTCGAAGCGTTTTTTCTCTTTTTCTTTGCCTGATCCGCTCTACGCTCCATCTGCATCGTTTCCAGTGTATTTTTTTAACTGCACAATTTCATTTTGCTGTTTTGCTATTTTCTTCCATCTTTTGTCTGCCTATGACTTCTCTATCTTCCACTTCCTAGCGATTTGCCTCGCGATTTTCAGCTAAGCTCTGCTTCATTCTTACGATACCACATTCCATATTAATTTCAACAATATTTCGTATTAATTTCACATTACTCTTGTATTCACACCCCATGTTACGTATAATGTAGCTTATCAGAAGTTGCACCGTAAATCTGATGATTGAACTACGAATGTTCCATTCTATCGCTTATGATGGTTGAATTACGAACGTTCCATAAAGAATGTAGCCCATTTTATGAAAGGCGGTATGTACATGGGAGATGAGTATGAAAACACTGCTATCGACACTAGCGCAAATGACACACAAATAGCACACCCCTATGTAGAAAAGGGGAAAAAATTAGAGGATGTTTCCTCAACAGCATATTCGTTTCTACTGATAGCTATTGTAGAGCTGGTTGCCATTATCCTTATATGGAGTGGAATTCTCCCCTTCCATATGGCTTTTTATATGCGTTGCATCGTCACCGCTGTAATCTCGTTCATGAGTTTGCTTTTTCTAGGTATTGGGATCATTTATTTTCGGCAAATAAAATTGCTGCAAAAGGAAGTTCAATCCGAACAGGATTTAAGTGCACAGATTATACAGTGGATGCAAGAAAACTACAAAGCAGAAACCTTTTCTACAGCAAATGAAGCCGAAGGCCTTTCGATGGAACAGCTCTATTTTGTCCGTTCAGAAAAAATCAGCACAATCATTGGCTATCAGTTCTTTGGATTAGAAGAATCTTTTTTAGAGTATATAGTGGAAAAAATTTATCAACTTTATTTCCCAGAAACTTGATTCTATGGTATAATGTGAACGTAGTGAACTTTATACCTGCGCCAAGCTACGCGCGTGCGCATCCCCCGGTGGGCTACTATGATTACGCAGTGATCATAGTATAATGTGAACATAGTGAACTTTATACCTGCGCCAAGCTACGCGCGTGCGCATCCCCCGGTGGGCTACTATGATTACGCAGTAATCCTAGTATAATGTGAACACCATATTTATGATATATGATTAAAAATTACATATGAGGTGACAATTGTGAAATTATTAGAAGATAAGATTTTAGCAGAAGGTACTGCAGTAAATGAACGTATTTTAAAAGTAGATGGATTTATCAATCATCAAATTGATCCTGTATTAATGCAGGAAATGGGAAAAGAATTTGCAGAACATTTTAAAGGTAGAGGCATTACAAAGGTTGCAACGATTGAAAGTTCCGGCATTGCTCCTGCCATAATGACCGCAATTGCCTTAGGCGTACCAATGGTTATACTCAAAAAGCAGCCGTCTAAAATGTTGAATCAAGATTTGTTTCAAACAGTAGTTACATCGTTTACTAAAGAAACCAATTATGAATTAACCCTTTCCAAAAAATTCTTAAATGAAAATGACCATGTGCTCATTGTGGACGACTTCCTCGCGAATGGAGAGGCGGCTACTGGGGCAATCCGGCTGATTCGCCTAGCCCATGCCACAATTGCGGGAATCGGAATCTTAATTGAAAAATCGTTCCAGCCTGGGCGGGAAAAACTGCTAAAGCAAGGGGTTGAAATCTATTCCCTTGCAAGGATCAGTCACATGTCTGAGAATGTGATTGAATTTGTAAAAGAAAAAGAATAGGAAACTCCCCCATCAAAAGAACCGATCGGATCGACACGAAAATTCTATCCTAATCGGTTCTTTTGTTCCTCTTTCTACTACAGTCATCAAGATTTTACCGCGCAAAACACCTCGTGTTGTAGGGGAATGGAATCGTTGCCGCTCTATTGCAATGCACAGCCATCTACAGCGAAGCAGCTACTCATTCGGTTGTGTATACCTGTCATTAATTTCCTGCTCCATAATATATTTTGTTAAAACCCGGCGAGCATTTTCTCTCAAGCCTATAAAATTAGCACGAACTTTAAAGAAATATGTCCCGTACTGAAAAATCTCTTCTTCAGAAAGATCTACACAGAACGTAGAGAGAGCATCAACTTTAAAAATTTCGCCTGTTTTCAGCCATACGGAGCATTCAACTAACGTGTCTTTTTTGAAAGCGAGAGGCGACAAAAACTGTATTCCACCTGCACTAAGGTCTAAAGTTATGCCGATGCATTCGTTTCCATCGGGGTTTCTTTTCGCAATACCATCTGATTTTTTGTTTAAAGAACGCAACACCTCTTCTGGGGAAAGGGCATTTACTTGTTCGGGCAGGGCAAGCTCACGGATTAATATATCAAGTTGGGTCTGGTAGCGTACAAATTCACGGTTTTGGTGCTTTATCATTTCACCTGTAAATATGATTTCAATCAGTCGTAATGTGTCTGCACGACGAAAAGAAACAACATTTGCCACAAAAGTCAATAATCCTCTCATGCTGAAATAATTGACATTGATCTCTTCTCCAATACGAAGTGGAACTGGTTTCGACTGGCTGGCTGGCACGGTTATATAGAGCGTGCCCTTGTTTGTTATATCTTTCACATCGCTTACGCAATGCTGATTGTCAATCATTACCTCAAGTTGATCCCCGATACATATATGACCGGAATTTCCCAGATCAAGAATATATTCATTTCCACTGGAAAGGCGTAGTTTCATATTTTTTGTCCTCCTCTTTGCTTCTATATTTTAAGGTATGCTTGGCAAATATACATAATTACATTTTAATACATCGCTTACCATATCATATTTATCAACTAAAATAAGTGCCAATATATTGTTGCCCGGAGGCGTGTACAGTGGTTCTCTATATTTTTCAGATGTTGTAGTTGGAGTTGAATCGTCCCACGTATAATAGACCTCACACCCTTCTGGTACATGTACCGTAATTAATTCTTGGCTTGTAAATATTCCACCATCCGGAAGTACATTGGGCATATCTGGTTTTTTCAGTTTTATGGTATATTCCCCTACTGTCTCATCGCTATAGATATCATATTGGTTGCAGGAAATGGTACGTATCGTTGTCGTCCCTAAATCTAACGTTATGGGTGCTTTATAGAGCGTCCCATTTTCTTTCGGTGAAGACCCATCCATTGTATAATAGGCCGTGCAGCCCTCCAGTACAGAAATGCCAACTGTGATATAATCACTAAACGTCCCCTCTGCCCTGTCAAATACCGGAGCAGTTACTTGAAATTCCAAAAACAAATCTAAGACTTTCTGATCGGTAGGTTTCCGGCTTAGTTCTATCATCGTATCAAAATCTTTCTTCTCCTTATAAATCTGAATCAGCTTTTCATAAGCTTTTCTATTATTTATATCCATGGATATAATCTCGTTCAGCATTTGGGTGGCATCCTGTGTATTGCCTTGCAAAAGATACAGATCTGATAGTTGTTCATAAACATCCAGACTTGTGCCGTCAAGCCTTTTTGCCTGTTCAAAATAGGTGATCGCACTGCTATAGTCTTTTTCTTCCAAAAAAGTGACTGCTTTTTTATATTGATAGGCAAAAGAAGTTGCATTTCTATGATTTACAAGCAATGTGGCAACAACAATAGCCGCCACGATCAATACGATAATGATGAGTAGTATAAGCATCAACAGCTTTTTCCTGTTTCTCTTTTTTATTGTTTTTTTTGATGTTGATTTCTCTTTCTTGGAAAAGCTTTTTTCTTCTTTTAGTAAGCTATTTAAGAAATCATCTTCTAACAGATTATAATCTGAAACAATCTGGACCTCTTTGCCACAGACTGAACAATACATGCATCCAAGCTTTAATTCTGAGTTACATCTTGAGCATTTCATATTATGACCCTCTTATCCAATTATCTGCAATACCTTGCAGTCCCTCTTATCCTTCCTGATCCGGCGGTATCCTGCAGTCTCTCTTATCCTTCCTGATCCGACGATTCCCTGCAGTCCCTCTTATCCTTCCTGATCCGGCGATTCCCTGCAGTCCCTCTTATCCTTCCTGATCCGGCGACTCCTTGCAGTCCTTCTTATCCCTCCTGATCCGCGATGCTCTCTACACAATTATACATAAGCATTGCAATGGTCATCGGTCCTACTCCCCCAGGAACTGGCGTGATTGCCGAAGAGATGGGTTCCACCTCTTTAAAATTTACATCTCCACATAATTTGTTGTCTTCCTTTCGATGCATTCCAACATCAATGACAACGGCGCCCTTCTTTACATAGTCGGCATTTATAAAGAGAGGTTTCCCTATGGCTACGATTAAAATATCAGCTTTGCGGCAGACCGACTTTAAATCTTTTGTTTTCGAATGTGCGATTGTAACGGTTGCATGATTCCTTAGCATCAGCAATGCCATCGGTTTTCCCACAATATTGCTTCGTCCAACCACAACGCAGTGTTTCCCCTCTATTTCTATATGAGAACGTTTTAATAATTGTATAATTCCAGCTGGGGTACAGGATAAAAAGCCTGGTTCCCCAATCGTCATCAGACCTACGTTTTGTGGGTGAAATCCATCTACGTCCTTTTGCGGGCTGATTGCATTTATGATTTTATGCTCGTCTATCTGCGTCGGAAGCGGCAGTTGCACTAAAATCCCCTTGACCTTTTGTTTCCGATTCAGTTCATCTATCAGGTGAAGCATCTGCTCTTGCGTCGTTTCTTCCGGTAGTTCATAAGAAAGAGATTCAATGCCAATATAGGTACATGCATTCTTTTTATTTCGTACATAGATACTAGATGCCTGATCTGTACCAACTTGAATAACTGCTAGTGCCCCTTGCTTTCCCTCTTCTTTTAAGATTGCGGCTTTTTCCTTTAATTCATCTTTTATTTCCTGAGAGATTTTTTTCCCATCAATGATATATGCCATTTTTCCCCCCCTTTCATAGAACACTTAAAACAATCCTGTGATAACGCCACTGTTGTCTATGTCAATGCTGTTTGCCGCCGGCACTTTAGGCAGACCCGGCATTGTCATAATAGAGCCGGTAACTGCAACAACAAATCCGGCGCCGGCAGATGCGTATACCTCACGTACATTGACGGTAAATCCTTCTGGCCGCCCTAATTTTGTTGGATCATCCGATAGGGAATATTGCGTTTTTGCCATACATACCGGAAATTCTTTCATTCCCAACTGTTCTATCCGTTTTATTTCTTTCATTGCGACAGCCGTATAGGATACATCTGCCGCACCATAGATCTCTTTTGCTATTTTTTCAATTTTCCCTGTTATGGAAAGGCTGTCTTCATAAAGGGGCGTGAAATGGCTCTCCTTCGTTTCGATTGTGTAAAGCACTTTATTGGCGAGTTCTATTCCACCGTCACCCCCCTTTTCCCAAACCTTTGACAGGGCAAATTCACAGTTTCGTTCCTTACAAAACGTTTCTATATACGCTGTTTCTATATCGCTGTCGGTTAGAAAAGAGTTTAAAGTGACGATAACAGGTACGTTGTATTTTTGCAGATTTTCAATGTGCTTTTCCAGATTTACAATTCCTTTTTTCAATGCGTCTACATTTTCGGCTGCAAGATCGGCTTTTGAAACGCCACCATTATATTTTATGGCACGAATCGTTGCTACCAATACAACGGCATCCGGTTTTAACTTTGCCATCCGGCATTTTATGTCGAAGAATTTTTCGGCTCCTAAATCGGCTCCAAACCCGGCTTCTGTAATGACGTAATCAGCAAGCTTTAACGCTATCTTTGTGGCGCGGACACTATTGCAGCCATGTGCAATATTTGCAAAAGGCCCTCCATGGATAATGGCGGGGGTATGTTCTAGTGTCTGGATTAAATTTGGCTTTAACGCGTCTTTTAATAATGTGGCCATAGAGCCGGTTGCTTTGATGTCATCTGCTGTGATGGGTTTTTGTTCATAGGAATAGGCTACAATAATTTTGCCAAGGCGCTCTTTTAAATCATCCATGTCGTTCGCCAAACATAAAATTGCCATAATTTCAGAGGCTACCGTAATCACAAAATGATCTTCCCTCACCATTCCATCCATTTTGTTGCCCAGCCCTACAACCACATTACGCAGAACCCGATCATTCATATCAAGACAGCGTTTCCATACGACCTGCCTTGGATCGATCCCCAGTTCATTTCCTTGTTGAATATGGTTGTCTAATAATGCCGCCAGCAAATTGTTGGCAGAAGTGATGGCATGAAAATCACCTGTAAAATGCAGATTTAAATCCTCCATCGGCACTACTTGTGCGTATCCGCCACCTGCGGCACCGCCCTTGATTCCAAAGCATGGCCCAAGCGAAGGTTCACGCAGCGCAAGGACAGAAGACTTCCCTAATTTCCCCATTGCCTGCCCTAGCCCGATACTGGTTGTTGTTTTCCCTTCCCCTGCCGGAGTAGGATTGACAGCCGTCACCAAAATGAGTTTTCCATCTTGCTTATCTTTTACCTTTTCGATTAGTTCATCCGATAACTTCGCCTTGTATTTTCCATAAAGCTCCAAGTCGTCCTCCAAAATATGAAGCTTTGCCGCAACTTCTTTGATATGTACCATTTGTGCCTCTTGTGAAATTTGAATATCGGTTTTCATACTTACTCCCTTTCTTAATCTACCAGTTTTTTACACGTATTCATCCACATATTCTTCAAATTCCTCCAAGCTCATTTGAATTTTCCGCGATTTTGTGCCTTCTTCTGGACCTACAACGCCGGCTTCTTCTAATTGATCCATAATGCGTGCCGCGCGGTTGAATCCAACTTTAAACCATCTTTGCAGCATACCGATGGAACCTTTGTCTTTCTCAATGACAAATTTCCCCGCTTCTACAAAATAGGCATCCCGCTCGTTGCCGGACGTGCCGGCGGATGTACTGTTTTCGATGGATTCTTTATTTAATTTTTCCTCGATCTCCGCATTATATACAACGGTACTTTGCTTTTTTAAAAAGTCAACGACAGCTTCCACTTCATCGTCTGAAACAAATGGACCTTGGACACGGAGCGGCTTTTGATATCCTTGTGGATAGAACAGCATGTCGCCATTGCCTAATAGTTTTTCTGCACCAACCATGTCAAGTATCGTTCTAGAATCTATTCCGGAGGATACGGAAAATGCAATTCGAGATGGCATATTTGCCTTAATTAATCCGGTGATAACATCAACCGAGGGGCGCTGTGTTGCTATAATAAGGTGGATTCCTGCCGCCCTTGCCAACTGCGCTAAACGGCAGATAGCATCTTCTACATCGCCGGGCGCTACCATCATCAAATCTGCAAGTTCATCTACAACAATAACAATCTGAGGCATTTTTTGAGGTTTGGTTTCATCTTCAATATCTTTTATATGTTCAATTTTCTGATTGTATCCTTTTAGGTCACGCACCTGATATTCTGCAAACCTTTGATAACGATCCGACATTTCAGCCACTGCCCAATGAAGTGCCCCGGCCGCTTTTTTTGGGTCGGTGACAACCGGTATAAACAGATGTGGAATTCCATTGTATACACTTAATTCCACTACTTTTGGATCAATTAGAATCAGTTTTACATCGTCTGGATTCGCTTTAAATAAAATGCTCATAATGATTGTATTAATACAAACTGATTTGCCTGATCCGGTCGCCCCCGCGATAAGCAAATGAGGCATTTTGGCAATATCCGCAACAACCACTTTCCCTCCTATATCTTTGCCTGCCGTAAAGCAGATACTTGAGCTGTGTTTTTGAAATTGTTCTGCTTCGATCATATCCCGAAACTGTACCATAACCGTTTCTTTATTTGGCACTTCAATTCCCACTGCCGCTTTCCCAGAAATAGGCGCTTCAATCCGAATATCCGGTGCCGCTAAATTTAATTTTATATCGTCAGCGAGATTTACGATTTTACTTACCTTCACGCCTTGTTCCGGCTGCATCTCATAGCGTGTAACAGATGGCCCGCAGCTTACATCCGTTATTGTAACACTGACCCCAAAACTTTTCAATGTCTGCTGCAATTTTGCCGCTGTTTCCTGTAAATGTTTCTTGGTATCTCCATGGGCGGCCTTCCCCTTTTTTAGCAGGCTAATCGGCGGGAGCAGATACTCCCGGGGAATGGTTTGTTCCAATTCCATTGATGCCGCCCCATTGATTTCTTGTCTAATGTCTGCCGCATTTTCTGCCGATGCACCTTTGGTTTTGTATGCCGTTTCTGCCTCATTTTCTGACATCTCCGCTGTCCCATTAATTTTGTATGCCGCGTCTGCTTCATTTTCTGATATTTCCGATGCTCCGTTGATTTTGTATGCCGTGTCTACTTCATTTTCTGATATTTCCGCTGCTTCATTGATTTTGTATGCCACGTCTGCTTCATTTTCTGGCTTTTTTGCTGACCGATTGATTTTATCTGCTATATTTATAATATTTTCTTTTCTTTGTCCGGATGGCTGGTTTTGGTCATGCCATGGCTTTTGCCACACTCTTTCTATTACGACAGGCTCCGGCTGTGGCTCTCCGATAGGAGGAAGCTCTTCTTTTGAAAAAAGCTTTTCCATCGCATTTTTTGTAAATTTTGGTGCAGAATCAGGCAGTTTTAACTCATTTATATTATCGGACGTGCTTGGTGTCGGGGAAAGAATTTTTGTGTCTATTGCTACTCCTTCCACTTTTTTATCCATACGTTTTTGTGCCCGCACTTCTCTTTTGTGTTCTTTCTTTTCCCTGTATTTGATTGCATCATCTTTTGCTGTATTATATACGATCTTGCTCCCTTTTTTCACGCCTCCTAAAAAGGAACGCTCTGTAATGAGTACAAGGCATATAATTAAGAGTACGATATCGATTACATAGGTGCCGGGTACCCCAATACTAGGGCAGAGCAACTTTGTAAAGATACCACCGATAAAACCACCACCGGATTTATTCTTTGCCGCATAGCGATAGGCTTCTACGATGGAATATTGATCCGAATTTCCAACCACCAGTTCTATAAATAAACAGAGCATAAATATAAATAGGATACTAGCGACCAGTTTTAATGTGGCAATCTTGTTTCGCCGATTGGAAATGAAAAAAGCAGTGCCAACAAAAAAGCAAATTGGAACTATGTAGGAAACTAGACCGAACAGCCCAAACAAAACGGAGCTTACTTTTTCCCCAAGGACACCGCCTACACCGAAATTGCTTATAAAAAGCAAAATACAGATGGCAAGAATGCACAGAATCACTACTTCATTTAAAAAGGCAGACTCCGGCTCATTCTTTTTATGATTTTTGGCTGTTTTCGCCATTTTACTTTCCTCCTACCTAAAACAATGATTGGCAGTTCCTTTTAAGCTAACCAAAAATAGCCACCGATGGATAACACCCCAATAGCGATACAGTAGATTGCAAAATATGTAAATTTCTTTTTCCGTACAATGACTAACATCGTTTTAATGCAGATATAGCCTACTACAGCGGAAATGAGCATTCCAATTGCATAATATGCCCATTGTGTTGGCGGTACCTCTGCAATTTTTACGTCTTTTACCTGTAGTACCACAGCACCTAAAATGGCGGGTATCGACATGATAAAAGAATACTTTACTGCAAAACTACGGTCAAAACCACTGACAAGGCAGGCTGTTATGGTCGTGCCAGAACGTGATAATCCGGGAAGTGTTGCAATTCCTTGGCAAATGCCGATGCTAAAAGCATTCGTATAGGTAACGTTTTTTGGTGTTTTACCTCTATCCTGTATACGGTCAGAGATAAGAAGTAAAAAAGCAGTGATCAATAGGCATATTCCCGGTACAATCAGTATTTCTGCCGACACCTCGATCAAGTCTTTCCCTACATAGCCTATCACACCGGTAGGTATGGTAGATACGATTACAAGCATTACAAATTTTCGGTATCCATTTCCTACCATTCGCCGGTAGCTCATTTGCTTCTTAAAAAAAGTATTTTGAACAAAGACGCCGCTGTTTGCAAAAGCATCTACAACAATCCCAATTCCCTCTTTGATCATTTTGCCTATATCTTTATAATAGACAACAAATACGGCTACTAGCGTACCAAGATGTAATAATACATCATAGAGCAGTCCAGTATCCGTATTGATATGAAAAATATTTTTAAAGATCGCTAAATGGCCAGAACTGCTTACCGGAAGAAACTCTGTAATCCCCTGCAGGATCCCCATAAATATTGTTTCTAGTAATGTCATTGTATCCTCCCAACTCGTTTCTCTCTTATCAGTCTACCATATTTTGAGGATTCTGTCATTATGCACTTTCAACTTAATAATATTTTAATAATATTGACATTAAAAAGTAATAATTCCGGAAAAGCCAACAAATAAATGTTGCATCCTTACCAAGCTCAGTTGAAAAGATATCCTGATCCCAATAGGCCAATGTAGCACAACAAATAAATATACATTCTTAACAAGCTTAGTTAGATAGCGTCCCCTCTTCCTTATTTTGTCATCTCATCTATCATATCGTGCAATTTTTTCATTGCCTCGTCAATGCCACCTACTTCATTGATGATTCCTTCTGTAACGGCTTGAGCACCCACTAAAATTGTCCCCAAATCTTTGGTAAGCATTCCCGTATTTAGCATCATTTCCTCAATACGCGCTTTTTTTGCAAAACAATGCGAGGTTATAAAACCGATAATTCGATCCTGCATCTGCTTAAAATAGTCATAGGTCTGAGGTGCCCCGATGATCAACCCGGTCATACGTACAGGGTGAATCACCATTGTGCCGGAAGGGACAATATAGGCGTAGTCGGTAGAAACGGCAAGCGGGACACCAATCGAATGGCTACCGCCTAATACCAAGGACACAGTAGGTTTACTTAGGGAAGAGATCATTTCTGCAATTGCAAGCCCTGATTCTACATCGCCTCCGACCGTGTTTATAATAACCATTACGCCATCTATGCCTGCATCGTCTTCGATTGCCGCAAGCTTTGGCAGTACATGTTCGTATTTGGTCGTTTTTGTCGTTGATGCCAAAGTTTCATGCCCCTCGATTTCACCAATGATAGAAAGCAAATGGATTTTATGCTTTTCCCTCCCATCTTCCAACGTTATCTGCCCCATACCTTCTATTTCTTTATTTTCATTATTTTCAACTTCCTGCTGATCTCGTTTGTCTGATGGGACTTCATTTTCTGAAGAGGTTTCCTCTTTTAATGGAAATTTATTTTTAAAGGAAGACTTATGGATAGACAGAAGTTCATTTCGGAATGGAAATTTACTTGTAGACGAAACTTTCGTTATATTATATTCACACATACAAAGGATTCCTTTCTTTTCCTTAGTATGTGTGAATCAAGAAAATATCATACGGTTTTCTGCAAAAAATAATTTCTTTCAAATCCTTATCCAGTTTTCTGCAAAAAATAAGTGCTTTCAAATCCTTATCCTATTTTCTGCAAAAAATAAGTGTTTTTAGAGCCTAACCCTATTTCCTGCAGCAAATAAGTGTTTTTAAAGATTTAAGCTTGCAGTAAATTTTGCTTTTTTAAGGTTTTACGAACTGGATAGCAAGACAATACGGCTAAGATAATTTTGACCATATCTAATGGGATAAATGGAATAACGCCCATCATAAGCGCTTCCACAAAGGTTAAGTTTAGCAGCACTTTCATCCAAAGCGTACCGATTGCATAGCAGAGTACCGTTCCAATGACTGCGCCTACAAAATACATATATATTTTTGAAGGGAATTTCTCAACAAAAAAACCGACTATCCATACTAAAGCTAAATAACCGATCAAATAGCCACCGCTTGGCCCTGCAATTTTTTGTATGCCTCCTGAATAATTTGAAAACACAGGCATTCCTACCATGCCAATTAGTATGTAGACGGCTACGCAAAGCAGGCCTTGCCATTTTCCCAATAGGATACCGGCCATAACAACTGCAAAAAGCCCTAATGTTATGGATACCGGCGAGATTGGGATTGGAATGGAAATTGGTGCCAGAATACATAGGATTGCTGCAATCAGCCCAATTAATACGATGTCTTTCGTCGTAATTTTTTTCATAAGTTTTATGCTCCTTCTCTATTAAGCGAATTTTAGTACAGCTATTTCGTCATACTGCCCTTACAGCTGCCTTTTTGTTTCTCTTTGTCTTTCTACTACTAGTATAAAGAAAGGTCATTTAATTGTCAACCTTCTTTTTTTATTGGTTGACAATACTGTAAAAAATACAAGCAAATTAGACTCCATAGAATTTACTTCCCTTAAAAAGCTAATTTCATCCGAAAAGAGGCTAACTTTCGCACATTTTTTGTATTTTAATTGTTCAAAAAGAAAAACCGATGATTTTGATTTATTTTCAAAACCACCGGTTTGCTATCTCTATTCGCCTATCCTTTCTTTGATTCCATCAAATGATATGGATACACGTCCATTAAATGCGTAAATTGCAAGTTTAAATGCCATAGATACAAGTTTGCCTCTTCCCGGACTTTAATGTCAGTGAGATAACAGGGTACTTGCCTAAATGTTTCTGTACACACTCCGTATGCTCCACGATTTTTAAACCCTTAAACAACTCGGCACTTTTTTTAGGATCACCAGAGTCCTCGAAGAAATACTTTAGCATACTCAAATTTAGCGTCTTCCCAAACCTCCTAGGCCTAGCAAACAAATTGACTTCCCCTCTTCATTCCGCTAGTTCCTTAACTAGCAAGGTCTTGTCTACATAGTAACATTGCCTATCAATTACATCTTTAAAATCATCTATCCCTACTGATAACCTTTTAAGCTCCATAAGTTTGTCTCCCCTTTGAAACTTCTGACTCATTCTATCACATCATACCATACTCGCTTGTATTTTGTGAGCATACCTTCGAACCGTTTGTTTGCATTAGGAATAGTTCATCAATAAACCGAACATCCAACTTGTCCGGTTTATTTTTTTACTGTTCCTTATCCAAGAAGATAACGGTAGAGCCCTTCATATTTTCCGGTTGAGACACTCCAGGAATAATCATTGTTCATCGCTCTTTCTATCATTTGGTTCCAATTGCGTTTTTTGTCAAAAAATATTTTTTTGGAATAATTAATTGTTTTTAGCATCTCTTCTCCATTGTAGTTCATGAAAGAAAATCCATCTCCTGTATTTTCATATTCATTAAATGGCTTGACGGTATCTTTTAGCCCTCCGGTTTCACGGACAATTGGAATCGTTCCATAACGGAAAGAAATCATCTGTGTTAGTCCGCATGGCTCAAATTGCGAAGGCATCAAAAATGCATCGGCCGCGGCATAAAGCTTATGCGCCAAATCGTCGGAATAGCATATATTCGCAGATATTTTATCCGGATACTTCCATGCAAAATACCGAAACATGTTTTCATACTGGTCATCCCCGGTACCAATGACTACTAATTGTGTAAATTCATCAACAATACGTTCAATGACAAAATTAATTAAATCCAGCCCTTTTTGGTCAGTCAGCCTTGAAATCAGCCCGATCATAAATTTCCCTTTATCAACCGTAAGCCCAAGCTCCTCTTGCAGCCCCATCTTATTGAGCGGTTTTTTCTTGCGGAACGAGGAAATATTATACTTGGCATACAGTTTTTCATCTGTTTCCGGATTGTAGGCCGTATAGTCAATTCCATTTACAATTCCCTGCATATCAAGCCTTCTCGCATAAAGCAACCCATTTAAGCCCTCCCCATAGTATGGCGACTGAACCTCAATGGCGTATGTATCGCTAACCGTTGTAATATAGTCCGTATACACAAGCCCGCCTTTTAGCATATTTGCATCTTTTCTAAATTCTAATTTATCGGGTACAAAAACATGAGCCGGCAACCCACTTAGCCCCTTCATTGTCTTCATATCCCAAACGCCTTGAAATTTCAGGTTATGAATGGTCATGATCGATTTGATTCCATGAAAAAACGGATCTCCCGTAAATTCTGTTTTCAAGTAAACCGGTATAAATCCAGTCTCCCAGTCATGGCAATGGATTAAATCCGGTCGAAAACCAATTAAAGGCAACATCGAAAGTACCGCTTTATCAAAGAAGATAAACTTTTCAATATCACTTCGGATATTTCCATAAGGCAGGAACGTATCAAAATATTCTCTGTTGTCAATAAAATAATAGGTAATGCCTTCATATTGGTAAGTTTGTATTCCTACATATTTATTCTGTACATAGAGCCCGACGCCCATATAAAAATGTGTCACATATGAAAATTGATTCCTCCAATGTTCCGGAATACAACTGTAATTCGGCAATACGACCCTTACGTCCCATTCTTCTTTGTTAAATTCCTTTGGGAGTGCCCCGCAGACATCTGCTAGTCCCCCCGTTTTAATAAATGGTACACATTCTGATGCTGCAAACAGAATTTTCTTCATCAAAAACTCCCTTCTATCCGCTTTAGCGGTACAGGCACTATGGTTGATAAATTCTCTCACTGTTAAAATACGTATCGGACAGATCATCGATCATCTTTGTATACAATTCCAGACATTGTTCATTTTCATTTTCTTCAATATAGCGGATACAGGGGCAAAGGTAGTCGTTCCATATATTACGGTATATCGTACCGCATTCCGGTATCTTATTGATTCTTTTTACAATCGTTGGTGCAATATCATAATAGGTTTTAACCAGTTCCAATCCATTTTCTTGATTTTGCAGGTAGCCGTCACGGTAGCTTCGAAGCATCGTCAGTTCATAACAGTTGTCCTGCTTTCCTAAATTTTCACATACCGCCGTTGTAATATAGCAAAACCTACGCTTAAATCCGCCGTTAATCTCTGCAAAAGAGGATGGTTTTAGGTTTGTCTTTGGAAACGTTATTTTCCATTGCTGTAGCAGCATATCCACCAAAGGAGCCCCGGAAAGACGATTCTGTTCTTTTAACGCCGGATTTACATAGATGACCATACTCATATTATAATCCATCAAGCATTCTTCTTGCTTTCGTTTGTTTTCCCGCGATAGGACCTGTGCTTCCACTGTTTTTACAAAATAAGAAACCAGTTCCTCAACAAATTTTTCCGGTTCCAACGTTGCCGAATACATATCTTCAATATCCTTTAACACGGATTCATGTTCTTTGATATATTCTTTAAATTTCGTTTCATAAAGATTTTTTTTGAAATTTTTCAATGGATCTTTCAGTCCAAACAGCATCTGTGGAAACGCTTCTTTTACAACAGATAGGTTCTCATGAAACCATTGTTCATTAGACGCATGCTGTACTACATCCCCTGTTTCTTTTGATAAAGATGTATCCGCTATAGCCTGTGCTGTTTCTATTTTGGCCCCACAATACATACAAAGTATCGATGCTCGATCGCTTGGTATCTGTAGTGTTCCATTACATTTTGGGCATGTCCCTCTCACGAATTCCATTAGAATTCCTCCTGTGTTTTAAAAAAAGCCGCACCATTGCTAACTGGAATCTTATCGCTGCCTCTCTTTATTCATCCCAATTATGATACACCGCTTCCACGTCATCATCTTCCTCTAACAAGTCAAGTGTCTTTTGCAGACTTTTTACTGCCGCCTCATCTGTCAATGCAACCCATGTTTGCGGAATCATCGTTATTTCGGCATTTGCCATCGGGATGCCCTTCTCTTCTAATGCCTGGCGTACTTCATGTAGGGTTTCCGGATCTGTTATGATTTCAAAGCTGTCCTCTTCTTCTAAAAAATCCTCAGCTCCGGCATCTAACGCGAGCATCATCAAATCGTCCCCACCCATGTCGTACGCTTCTTTATCAACGATAATCTGCCCTTTCTTATCAAACATGTAGGAAACGCAACCGGGGGTGCCAACGCTTCCATTTCCTTTTGTAAAGGCGCTCCTGACATTTGCAGCCGTACGGTTCTTGTTGTCCGTAAGGGTATCTACGATAATTGCGATTCCATTTGGACCGTACCCCTCATAAGAAATATATTCATAATTTACAGCGTTTGCATCCCCTGCAGCTTTTTTGATCCCGCGATCTATGGTATCGTTTGGCATATTATTAGCTTTTGCCTTTGCAATGACATCGCGAAGGTGGCTATTATTCATCGGGTCTGCCCCACCCTCTTTTACCGCAACGGCAAGCTCCCTTCCAATAATCGTAAATATTTTGCCTCTTGCGGCATCATTTTTTTCCTTCCTATGTTTTATGTTGGCAAATTTGGAATGTCCTGACATGCCTCGTCCCCACTTTCTTCTTTTATTTTACGAACCTGTACCGTCTGTATCATTTTATTTTCAACAGCTAAAATCTGATATAAATATCCATTTTCCCGGATTTCAAATTGCTCATTATCATCTGGTATTTTGTCGATCAAACTGATTAAATATCCATTTAAAGTTTCATAATCCTCAATTTCAGTCGATATGTGAAGAATTTCACAAACTTCATCAAGGGGCGCCATTCCACTCATCGTGTAGCTTCCATCCATCTGTTCTACAATCAGGTGATCATCCTCGTCATATTCGTCAAGGATCTCGCCAACAATTTCTTCTAATATATCCTCCATTGCAACCAGTCCGGCCGTTTGCCCATATTCATCTACAACAATCGCCAGTTGATTTTTTTCCGACTGCATGGTTTTAAACAGTACGCTGATCTTCCTCGTTTCCGGTATGAATCCAATTTCTCTGATTAAGCCTTGTACTTTATGCAATGGTTGGTCTAAAAAGTCCGCCGTCCGGCTTTGTATCATTGCATCTTTAATATGTACAATCCCGATTATGTTGTCTATATCGTCTTGATATACTGGAAATCTGGAGTTGTTCTTTTCCAGCATAAATTCTAATGCCTCACAAAGTTTCATGTTTGCGTCTACAGCTACCACATTTTTACGATGGGTCATAATGTCCTTTGCATCTTTTTGTGCAAAGTCAATGACATTATGTATCATCTTTGCCTCATTGTCAAGGAGTAGGCCCTGTTCGTTTCCCCCTTCCACAATGGAAATAATCTCATCCTCCGTCAGATCGTAACCGTCCTTCTTTGGATCTATCCTACAGGCCTTTACCGCTGCATCCGATAGCTTTTCACACAAAAACGCGAACGGTCGAGCCAAAATCGTCACCGTACGTACCGCTCCGGCAAACAGGCGTACCCATTGATCAGCTTTTGCCGCAGCAATCTTTTGAGGGAATCGTATGCCAATCGTAAGCAAAAGAAAAAACGTTGCCACTGCCACCGCGCCATAGCATAGGACATGTAAAATGGGGAGCGCATCCTTTTTTAATACATTTGCCACCAATAGATTACCGAAAAGATGCACTTGATAAGCTCCTAGGACGCCACTTATCAAGGTTACCATTATCTGTAAGGTATGGATTGTGTCATAAGGCTTATCCATAACTGCCTGCAGCCATTTGCCGCGAAGTCCCTCTTCATATGCAACTTTATCAATCTGCTTTTTGTTTCTGTTTGTATCTGTTTGCATGCCTCGTTGTGTATGATTGCGATGAGTGTTAAAATCAATCGGTGAACCTGTGTTCTTGCTCAGCCTTTCTATCGCCGCCATAAATCCGTATAGCATTGCATCCATGCATAGCAATGCAAAAAACACGAAAAGCCCTATGGCCGGACTACCACCGTCGTCCATGTTTCTAACTCCTTTTTTTAAATTATCTACTGTATAAAATTTGGCAACTGTTCCTATTCCTATTTCTACCGCTATTACTGTTCCTATTACTATTTGACAGCTGTCCCCTATCGCTATTACTATTTGACAGCTGTCCCTATCGCTATTACTCTTTGCCTACTGTTCCTATCGCTATTACTCTTTGGCTGCTGTTCCTATTCCTATTAAAATTTGGCAACTTGTTCGTATCACTATTAAAATGTGGTTTTGCGGATATCGCCCATTTGTACTTTTACAAATCGGTTATAAAGGAAGTGGCTGCATCGTTGCCTGTTCGTTGCTCGTATTCTATAAAATTATACAATTTTATAGAATGCTAGTCAAGTTTATGTATTTAATTCTAGGCTGATTTCAAGCGCTTTTTCCACTTTTTTCAATACTTCCACATCTAAGTGGCACACTTTATCTTTCAATCTTAGTTTATCAATTGTACGTAGCTGCTCAAGCAAAATGACGGAATCCTTTACAATTGCATATTTCCCTGAATCCAATTCCACATGGGTGGGCAATTTTGCTTTATTCATTTTTGACGTTATTGCCGCACAAATGACCGTAGGGCTATGTTTATTCCCAATATCATTTTGTATAATGAGCACCGGCCGTATTCCACCCTGCTCTGATCCGACTACCGGACGCAAATCTGCATAGTAAATATCTCCTCTTCGGATAATCATTGTATCACACTCCAAAAATTTTATAGGTTCTTATCCCTATTATTCCCATTTTTATCGTGTGTATACAACTTGGCATTCAGCTTTTTCTGCGTTGTAGCTTCTGATCGGCTCTTATGATTGCGCATTTGTAGTTCCATCATCAAATTTACTGCTTTATTCATCAAAATAATCTTTTGTACCAACTACTTGGTTGTTTTTATAGTATACGCGTGGAATCCGTTTTCCCAAGCCACAGGCAAATTCATAGTTAAAACGTCCGGACAAGTCGCCAATGTCCTCCATGGTAATGGATTCTTTTTGATCGGTTCCAACCAAGGTTACGGTGTCACCGTTTTTTACCCCCTCTATATGCGTGACATCTACCATAAATTGATCCATGCAGATCCTACCGCAGATAGGCGCTTTTTGCCCTCTAATCAGCACATGCCCTTTGTTTGAGAGAGCTCTTGGATAGCCATCGCCATACCCGATTGGAATAGTGGCTATCAGCAGTTCCTCTTCCGCCGTATAGGTTGCTCCATAACTGATCGTGCGTCCTGCTTTTAGTTTTTTTAGGTATACAATTTGACTCTTTAATTCCAAAGCAGGGTGCAAATCAAGATTTTCTTTTTTTACTTCATCAGAGGGCCATAGGCCATATAGGCTAATTCCGGCACGTACAAGGCTTTTATTCGCCTCTTTTAAATCAATGATGGCGGCGCTATTCGAACAGTGTAGGAGTGGTATTGAAATATTTCGTTCCTTTAATAGGCGGTTCATTTGCTCAAATTTATCCAGTTGTGCAAGGGCCATCGATTTATCTGCGGCATCGGCTTTTGCAAAATGCGTATACATCCCTTCTACTATAATATGTGGCAGCCTGCTTATTTGTTCAATTTCAGTGGCACTTTCCGCGCATACTTGATAGCCAACCCTGCTTAATCCTGTATCAATTTTAACATGTATGCTTAGGTCTTTCCCTATTTGCTCCATTGCCATAGATAGCTGTTTTGCCAAGGCAAACGATAGTACCGTAGGGCGTATATCCAATGTTGCTATCTTTACAGCCTGTTCGGGGAAAAACGTACCAAATACCAGAATGTTCTTTTTCAATCCGCTTCTTCGTAAAATTGTGGCTTCCTCTACCGTCGCGGTAGCATAACCCCATATAAAATCAAGGTGCTCCATTTCCTTTGCGATTGGCACTGCGCCATGCCCATAGCCATCTGCTTTCACAACTGCGATCATGCTGCAATCTTTTGCAATGATAGCGTGCAGTTCTTTTAGGTTATGCAAAACTGCATCTAAGTTTATGGCAGCATATACCCTACTATATGTCTTCATCAAACGGTTCCTCTCCTAAACGTAAACAGTGGCCACATGAAGCTGCTGCTCCCACTATATCTATATGCTTTCATCGAACGATCCCTCTCCTAAACGTAAACAATGGCCACATGAAACTGCTGCTCCTGCTATATGTCTTCATCAAACGGTTCCTCTCCTAAACGTAAACAGTGGCCACATGAAGCTGCTACTCCTGCTATATGTCTTCATCAAACGGGTTCCTCTCTCATCACTTGTAAAATCCCGGCAATGATATCCTGTGCCATTAGTCCATAGGGACCTGTCTTTTGCAGCATGTAATTTCCGGCAAGGCCGTGAATATAGACCCCGAAAGGCGCCGCTATTTTAGGCTTTACCCCTTGTGCAACAAGACCGGCGATCACGCCTGTTAGGACATCTCCGGCCCCTGCCGTAGCCATTCCGGCATTCCCGCTTTGGTTTACATAAAGTTTTTCGTCTGGTATGGCACAAATTGTCCTTGCATCTTTTAGCACGCAAATAGCATGATGGCTTCTTGCGAATTCCTGTGCCGTCTGCAAAAGGTGCGCCTGTATATAAGAAATATCGGTCTTGCACAAACGGGACATTTCCCCTAGATGTGGCGTTAGAATGGTATCCGGCGGAAGTTTGCTTCCTATCTGCTCCTGTTTTGCTAAAATATTTAATCCATCTGCATCAAAAATGACAGGAACCAACGCATATGCGGCGATTGTTTCAATCATTGCTACTGCCTTTGTATCCGTTTTCAGTCCGGGCCCTGCAACAATAACATCAGCAGTCGCCATTGCCTCTTTTAATGCATCGGCTACTTCTTGCTCTTTCATGCCATCATTCCAAGTAGTTACGATGGCTTCCGGCAAAAGCGTCTGCAAGATCGTTTGGTTCTCCTTATCTGTAAAGAGGTTTACCAATCCGCAACCGGTTGCATAAGCCGCTTTGCCACTTAAAAATGCCGCCCCTGACATCCCTATGCTTCCCGCAACAATCAGCACTTTTCCAAAAGTACCTTTATTAGAACGGTTTGGGCGAACGGGTAGATAGCGTTTTAAATCCTTCGGTTCAAAAGATAAGACAGACGGCTGTTTTGTATGCCAACCAGCATCTGCTACTCCGATATCCTTGACCTTAATCAAACCGGAATACTCCGCCCCCGGATACAATACCATACCCAGTTTTTTATATGCAAATGTCACTGTCAGGTCAGCCAAAAATGCAGTCCCCATTACTTCCCCGGTATCTGCGCTGATCCCGGATGGGATATCCACTGCTAATTTATAGGCTGAAATTTTATTCATTTTATTGATTACCGTTCTATCGCGCCCTGCCACATCACGGGTAAGCCCTATCCCAAACAGGCTATCAACCACAAGCGTATAGGGGCTTCCTTGCATAGTTTCAAGATCTACATCTTCCATCATTGGTATCTGATATTGTCGGGCAATTTGAAACTGCTGTTTCGTTTCTATGGATGCTTTTTCCTCGTTCATTTTGATTACGATGTCAACTTTGCATCCTTTTAAAAACAACATGCGGGCAACTGCAAGTCCATCTCCGCCATTATTTCCAATCCCACATACAACCAGGCATCTGCCCGTGTCAAGGTTGTGATTTTCTATTTCTTCTATCACACAAAGGGCGGCCCGCTCCATCAATACAAGAGAGGGCACACCATAATATTTTATTGTATGTTGATCGCAATGTTTCATTTCACTGCTGTTAACGAGAATCTCCATTTTTCACCTCTTTCCTATCTCTTAAAAAAATGGATAGCCGTAGCACAGTCTAATTTGTGAATTACAATACACGCTATCTTTATCTTTGCTATAAACGTATCACTTCTTGCGTTTTTGCTCATTTTTTACAATATCATAGGACAGCTGCATGAGGCTATCGGAAAGATGTACATTTTCTACAACTACGTGTTCCGGCAGTTCTAAATCTAAGTGGGCAAAATTCCAAATGGCATTGATCCCTAAATTAACAAGTAATTTTGACATCTCCTCCGCCTTTTCTTTTGGCATTGTTAAAGCGGCAATGTCCACTTTGTTGGTTTCGACAAATTCTTTTAGTTCTTCTAGCATCCGAATCTGGATTCCCCTGACTGATAACCCCCGAAAGGCCGGATTGACATCAAATAGCCCGATTATCATAAAGCCCAATTTTTCAAATTTTACATAGTTTGCTAATGCCTGGCCTAAATTGCCAACGCCTATCACAATAATATTGTGCTGTTTGTCCATTCCTAGGATTTTTCCAATTTCCGCATGCAGATATTTCACATTATACCCGTATCCTTGTTGTCCAAATCCGCCAAAATTGTTTAAATCTTGACGGATTTGTGATGCCGTGACCTTCATACGCGTGCTTAATTCATTTGATGAAATACGTTCCACCCCTGCATCCAACAATTCCCCTAAATACCGGTAGTAGCGTGGCATTCTTCGGATCACTGCCTGCGATATCCCCTTATCCACTTTATCTTCCTCCTCTGCACTACATACGCTAGGTATATTATAATGAATTTGCCCCTTCCTGTCAATGTGTCAAAAAATTAACGATAGCGTTATGCATCATCTTTGGCAACTATTTGATACCCCTTTCGTCCCTATTTACAGCCTCATCCTATTTTAAAAGGCCAAGTGCCCCTAGTATCGATCAGCTATCGTTTCTACTACAAAACCCGCCAGTTACAGTGTGATGTGACTGACGGGTTTTCCCGGTAGAAAAATAATCGGCAACGATTTGTTTGCATTGCCGGAAGGACTAAATCGTTACCATAATTTCCCCCATTGCTCATAAAGAGCCTCTAGCTCCTTATTCTGCTCATCATATTCGTGATGGAGTTTCATTAATTCTTCTGGATTCGTTGCAATATTGCTGTCTGCAAATAATGCTTCCAATTGTGAAATGCGTTGTTCTATGGTTTCTATTTGTGCTTCTGTTTTTTTGATGTCATTTTCCCGTTTGCGTATCCTTGCCTGTTCTTCCTTTTTCTGCCTCCAGTCTATTTTTGTTTCACTTTCTGCTTTTTCCTTAGAATCCGGTGTCTGCTGTGGCAAATATATGCTTGTCAAATCATCTCTTTTTTCTAAATAATAGTCATAATTTCCAATGTAGTTTATAACTGTTTCACCCATCAAGTTTAGGATGCGGGTGGCAACTTTATTGATAAAGTAGCGGTCATGTGATACAAAAAAAATCGTCCCGCTGTAATTGTTTAATGCTTGTTCTAAAATTTCTTTCGAGATAATATCCAAATGGTTGGTCGGCTCATCTAAAATCAGGAAATTCGCCTCAGACAGCATCAGTTTTGCAAGAGATACCCGTCCCCGTTCTCCACCGCTCAAATCGGAAATTTGTTTAAACACGTCATCATTCGTAAACAAAAAAGCTGCAAGTACATTTCGAATTTCTGTCGTTGTAAGCGTGGGGTAGGCATCTGAAATTTCTTCCATTAGATTTTTTTCCATATGCAATACTTGATGTTCCTGATCGTAGTACCCAACATGTACATTTGCTCCAAGTATGGTCTCGCCTGCATCCGGCTGCACCATGCCATTCATTATTTTTAAAATCGTTGTTTTTCCGGTTCCATTATCGCCGATTAAGGCTACCCGCTCCCCACGTTTTAGTTCAAATGAAATGTTTGAGAATAAGGTCTGCCCCGGATAGGATTTTCCTAATTCCTCTACACGAAGGACATCCTTTCCACTTGTAATACGCGGATTTAGCTGTATGTGGATATCTGCATTTTCTTCCTCCGGCTTTAAAAGGCGCTCCACCTTAGACAATAGTTTTTCACGGCTTTCGGCACGCTTTACGGATTTCTCCCGGTTATAGGATTTTAGCTTTGTAATCAGCTCTTCTTGTCGCTGTATTTCTTTTTGCTGGCTATTGTAATGCTTTAAATCTATTTCCCTTATCTGTGCTTTCTTCGTGGCATATGCGGTATAGTTTCCGGTAAAAACAGTGGCATTTGTTCGATCTAGCTCCACAATTTTTGTTACGACTTTGTCTAAGAAATAGCGGTCATGTGCCACGATAATCACCGCGCCTTTATAATGAAGCAAAAATGTCTCAAGCCATGCGATGGATGCGATATCTAAATGGTTTGTCGGTTCATCTAAAAGTATAATATCCGGCCTTGTCACAAGAAGTTTCCCTAAGCACACACGTGTACGTTGTCCACCGGAAAGCTCCTTCATCTTTTTGCTAAATTCTTCCTCCCCAAAACCCAAGCCTTTTAGTATGCCTATAATTTCACTTTTATAGGCATATCCGCCTAGCTGTTCATATTCATGGTTCATACGATTATATTTTTCCATAAATGATTCCAATTGTTCATTGGGGCAGTTTTTCATTTCCTGTTCCATTTCCCGCATTTGTTTTTCCAAGGAAACCACATATTCTTTTGCCGAAAGGACTTCTTCATAGATGGTATGGTTGCCGGATATGTCCGTATTCTGTGGAAGATAGCCGATGGTAGCTCCTTTTGCTCTGATTACTTCCCCGCTATCTGGCATAAGTTCCTGCATAATAATACGTAGCAATGTCGTTTTCCCCGCACCGTTTATTCCGACAATCGCCGCCTTTTCATTTGCTTCAATATGAAAGGATACATTTGCAAGAAGCTCATCAACCCCAAAAGATTTTGATATGCCTTGACAGGATAGGATCATTTGCTTTTTCCTTCTTTAAATGTCGTTTGGACTGCTTTAATAAAGTCCTCGCTGCTTAAAACAATCGGGTCTTTTAAGGTTGTGATGAGTGCAAGATCCTTTGTCATGCTACCACCAGCAATGGTTTTTAAGCATGCCTGTTCTAATTTATCTGCAAAAGTACATAGATCCTCTATCTTGTCAAGTTCCCCTCTTTTTCGCAATGCACCTGTCCATGCAAAAATTGTCGCTACTGAGTTGGTAGAGGTCTCTTCTCCATTTAAATGTTTGTAGTAGTGACGCTGTACCGTACCATGGGCGGCCTCGTATTCATAGAAGCCCTCTGGCGATACTAGGACGGAGGTCATCATTGCAAGTGAACCAAATGCGGAAGAAACCATATCGCTCATGACATCGCCGTCATAGTTCTTACACGCCCATATAAATCCGCCCTCCGCTTTCATCACGCGGGCAACTGCATCATCAATTAGGGTATAGAAGTACACAATGCCTGCCGCTTTGAATTTATCGTCATATTGTGCATCGTAAATTTCCTGAAAAATATCTTTGAACGTATGGTCGTATTTTTTAGAAATCGTGTCTTTCGTTGCAAACCATAAATCCTGCTTTGTGTCTAGCGCATAGTTAAAACAGCTTTTTGCAAAACTCTTGATCGAACCTTCTAAGTTATGCTGGCCTAAAACGATGCCCGGTCCGGTAAAATTATGGATTAGTTCGCGTATCTGCGTACCATCTTCTGCTGTATAGACAAGCTCACATTTTCCACTGCCGGGGATCTTTATCTCCGAGGACTTGTAGACATCCCCATATGCATGCCTTGCGATTGTGATTGGGTATTTCCAATTTTTTACACATGGCTCTATTCCTTCTACGGTGATTGGCGCACGAAAGACGGTTCCATCTAAAATCGCCCTGATTGTTCCATTTGGACTCTTCCACATTTCCTTTAGATCATATTCACCCATACGTGCGGCATTTGGCGTAATCGTTGCACATTTTACAGCAACTCCATATTTTTTCGTGGCATTGGCAGAATCAATCGTCACCTGATCGTTTGTTTCATTTCTGTTTTTCAACCCCAAATCATAATAGATGGTTTTTAAATCGATGAATGGAAGCAACAATTCTTCTTTGATTTCTTTCCAGAGAATCCTTGTCATTTCATCTCCATCCATTTCTACTAATGGCGTTTTCATTCCAATCTTATCCATACTTTATCGGTCTCCTTGTTTCTATAAACTTATTTTTATATTGGTAAATAATAACTACGGTGCATCTTTCTTAATTTTATCTGTCTCTTGTTTCTATAAGCTTATTTTTCTATTGGTAAATAATAACTACGGTGCATCTTTCTTAACTTTATCTGTCTCTTGTTTCTATAAGCTTATTTTCCTATTGGTAAATAATAACTATGGTGTCTCTTTCTTATAATAGACTTTTGCAGAAAATGGGTTGTCTTTTCCCCCTTTTATCGCTTTATAGGAAAGGGAAGAGAGTATTTTACGAATACCTTCATGGAGATTTTGCTGTACATGCGTGCTTTTTTCCCGGAAAGGCGAATCGTCTTTCGCATCTTTTTGCTTGTAGCCACATACAAATTTGACTACATAAAACCGCTCCTCTTCCTCAATGACTGTAATTGCAAAATATTTTACAAGTAGGCTGGCACACATATACCCGAGCAAAAACATGGAAAACGCAATCTTTTGCATGATTATATCAGGAATTGGGTTAACTAGTTTATAATGGATTAGAAATTGCCTCTTTTTTTCCGGATAATGATACAAATCGTATAGATATTTTTCGTAGTAGTCATATCGTTTTAAGTCAAATATATAATATCGCATAAATTCTTTGAATATATCACCAAAAAGCATAATCATACAGTCAATTTCATTTTCTGACAAAACATCCCTTCCTTGTTTTAAATTTACTCTTAAAATTCCAATACTTGCATCATAAAGACTTGCATAATTTTCATTCTCTTCTTCTAGCAACTTTGCCGCTTCACTATAGTCCGAGTCAAGCTTTTCTAATTTTTCTAATTTTTCTAAGATACTCTGCTGGCTTTTTTCTTCACTACTTTTTAAGTCATAATAATTTAAGGCGGCAATAATCGGCTTTGTTATGTCTTCCGGCAACAAAAATGGCTTTAATATAAGTTTAAATACACTTGCCTCATTGATTGTTTTAAGCGTTTCCGGAATATCCGTTGTCTTAATCAGTCCCATTGCAATCTGAACCGTTTCCGGCGAGAGCATCTGGTACATTTCCAGCACTTCTTTTCCCGACATGACATTCATATTAAGTTCACAGACAAGCACTGTAACTTTATTGCTATTTAAATATTCAATTGCCTCTTCTGGATATTGAAAAAAGACACAACGAAACTCCTGTTTGGACCCTAATAGCATTTTTTTACACTTATCTAGGTTTTTCACATCGGTATCTACAATTGCTACTGTCTTCATATTAGCTCCATTTCTATCCGTCTTCATGGATATTCACGTACCATATTAAACGATTACAGCTTCATTATAGCAAATTTTATAGAAATAAACAAAAAAAATTTATAAAACATTCTAAATAATTTGAAACACATACAAGCAAAGCACATATAGTAAAGGGTAAACCAAAATTTGGAGGAATGAAACATGAGTGATTTAGCGGCAACAAACTGTGGATGCGGATGTGAAACCGGCTGTGGTGGGGGGAACAATATCATTTGGATTATCCTTCTGCTCTGCTGCTGCGGCGGCAACAACGGTTGCGGCAATACCGGATTATTCGGTGGCAATAATGGCGGATGCGGACTTGACAGCATCTGGATTATCCTCTTACTATGCTGCTGTGGTGGCGGTGGCGGATTCTTCTAAATTACATGAATTGTTCACAAAATTACAGGCAGCTCTCCTAATCAATGGGTTTTTGCGATGCAAAGCACCTTGCGCCGGGATACCAAATCCTTTCCTGGCATACCTATACATTGTTGCAATTAGGGAAATTTACGATGTCGAAAAGAGCATGTATTTTGTGCAAAAAAGCTGCCGTATGGCAGCTTTTTTGTTTTTCTTCGTTTTGTTTCAACATAAGCTATTTTCTATAGGTGGCTACCCCTTCCCGTATGGTAAGGAGCGGGGTCATATCATATAGCTCCTTGCTATTTACGTATTCATAAGGATCTTTGTCTATCACAACAAAATCGGCATCTTTTCCTACCTCAATACTGCCCTTTCTATCTTCTAAATTTACAGCGTAGGCGGCATTGATGGTAACCATTTTAATCGCATCGTCTAAAGGCGCATTGCGAATAGGGTTTGGGCTGTTTACTACGGTGGCAATATCTACTAACGGTTCTATTGGCGTAACCGGGCAGTCAGAACCGGCAATGACAAGGTTTCCGGCAGCCAGTAGCTTGTGAAACGGATCCCACTTATCGGCGCCTTTTCTTCCAAATATTATTTCAAATGCACTATTTTCCTCATTATCCCAATAATAGGTAAACCCCGGCTGTATGGACAGGATCAATCCTAGCTCTGCGGCCATTTTAATCTGCGCATCTGTCGGATAGGAAAAATGTTCAATGCGGTGGCGTAGGTCTTTTCTGCCCTGCTCTGCAAATACCCTATGATAGATCCACAGCAATTGATCGATTGCCCTGTCCCCTAATGCATGCAGTGTTATCTGCATATTATAGGCATGCGCTTTTTTTACCACCTGGTAGATTTCATCATCATTGTGGTATAAGACGCCGCGCAATGCAGGTGCATCTACAAAAGGTTCAAAATTAGCCATTGTATGTTCAAAGGACGCACCATCTAACGTTAGGCAGCCGCCCACACGAGGCAATCCTAAATCCTTCGCCTTATCTACATCCCATGTCTGATAAAAGACTTCCATGTGGACAGGCAGCTCCTCTTTCCTCTTTAATATAATATCCAGATCCAAGTCATCCTTTACGAGCAGGCCAAACAGCCCATGCATCGTCGTAACGCCTTTTGATGCCGCATGTTTAGCACAATCCACAATATATTGCCAGATTTTTTCCTCGCCTAAGCTGCCAAGCACATTCGCATTTGCGAGAAAGGAAGATTCATCTGAGGTATAGACACCTGTAACACGGCCTTGCTCATCTCTTTCAACACCCGGCAGATCGTTTGGTACATCAGCAACCACAATCGCCGGCGTATTCAATGCATATCCGTGAAGCGATGCTGACATGATCATTATTTTTTTGCCATGTGAAATCTCATCCAGCTCAAAGCAAGTCGGATAACGTCCTTCTTTGATGTTTTGCGTAACAAAATTTGCACCGAACACCCATTCTTGATCAGACGGTGCATGCTTCGCCGCCTCGTCTAGCAATACTAGTATCTCATCAAGTGTTTCTGCATGTTCAAGCGGGACCGCACCTAGGTTAACGCCTGCCGATAATACATGAAGGTGGCAATCCATCAACCCCGGGAGAACGTTTTTTCCCCCAAGGTCGATGACTTCCTCTGCCGTCAAAGACGTGTCCGGTTTTGTACCGGTAGCCACAATTTTTCCATTTTTTACGCCTACCCAATTGAAAATCGACCATTCTTTATCTACTGAATAAATTTTACCATTTTTCAGCAATAAATCAAATTCCATCTTGCCGCTCCTATTCCGTAAACTGTTTTGATTTAAACGTATAGTTCTTTGCATCTTCTTCTACTTCTGCTTTATCCCACGAGTTGTCAATGTAGTCATTCGTAAACACATCGGTTGCCACTACGTCTTTTGTAATTGTTCCGGCATCTAGCGACGCTTTGATTGCACTTGTCCAGCTTTCTTCTTTTAAAGTACCAATTCCAAGGTTTTCGATAAAATCCGTTTGTTCTTCTTGTGTTACGCCAAGATAGGTCTTGATGCAATAATCGCTCGTTCCAATTGCGCCCTCTTTATCAATCTCTAAAGAAGGTACCGACTGTAGTACAATATCTGCCGCTGCTTGTGGGTTTAGGTATAGGAAATAAATTCCTTTTGCGAGTGCCCTGTTATATTTTTTTACAATTTCAGGGTTTTCTTTTGCATAAGTACTTGTTGTTACAATTGTGTTCGAAACTTGTGGAAGGAGTTCATCCCCATTAAAATACCTAAAATCAAATCCTTGCCCTAATAATTGTCCAATTTCGCCGAGCCATGTAAGTAAAATATCTGCCTGCCCTCTGTCTACGCCCTGATATCTTGTATCGCCTAGCACAACCCATTCGATTTTAGAGGTATCGATTCCACCTGCCTGCAAGATAGGCTCTGCAAGCGGCTGCCAGGATGCATCTCCAAGTGCAATGGATTTCCCTTCAAAGTCTTTCCACTCCTTGATCTCGGAATCGTTTTTTACTGCAAATCCAAAGATGTTTACGGGGCATTCATTAAAAACCGATAACAGATCCAGTCCAGCTTCGCGGCCGGAAAGCACTAGCCCGGCAGTCGGTCCAACAAATTGAACTTCCCCTGACTGCACTAATTTTGAATCTTTTCCTGTCCCGTCAACAATCTCAACCTCTAATCCTTCTTCTTCAAAATAACCTAAATAAATGGGCAGATAATGATGGATTTGGTCAAACGATTCCGGGAAAGTTGGCGATGCGACTTTAATGTGGATCAGTTCTTCCTCTTTTGTTTCTTCGCCTTTGGTTTCTTCGGCAGGCTCTTCCGGCTCTTTTGTTTCGGCTGTGTCATCAGCAGCCACTTTGCTTTCTTTTGCTTTTGGCGCCTCATTGCTCTCCGCTGTTTGTCCGCATCCTGCAAAAGCTCCTACTACTAAAATTACAGCTAATAACAATCCTATTTTCTTTTTCATAATTCTTATCCTTTCTACTCTGCTATCTGATTTCTAGTTCTCATAATTCTTTCTTCGATATGTGAAATGGTATAATATAAAATGAATCCTAATAGTGCGACATAAAAGATACATGCCAAAGCCTGCGGCATCTTCATATACGCAACAAATAGATTGATTTGGGCACCAAGCCCTTTATTTCCACCTGTCATCTCCGCCGCAACCGAAGATAAGATGGAAAGGATAGCCGAAAGCTTAATCCCTGTAAATACACCGGGAACAGCATCCGGCAAAATACAGTAATATAGCCTCTTTAGTTTACTGGCCTTAAAGGAATCCATAAGCTCTAAGCGCAGTGGATCTACATTTGCGAATGCGACACAGCAATTGAAATTCATAATTGGAAATGACTGAATCACAATCGTTACAATTATGATCGGCCTTCCTATTCCAAACCATAGCATGAGAAGCGGCACAATCGTGATAAGCGGTATCGTACACAAAAGATTTACATAGGGCGTCAACGTGATCCCGATTACTTTATTTGCGTTAATAAGCGACCCTAACGTAAGCCCTATTGTCATAGCAAGTGCAAATCCAACGATCACATTCGCGTAAGTATAAAAAACCGCAGGGAGTATCTCTTTATAGTCCCTTACGATTGCAGCCGCAATCTGCGTTGGGCTTGAAAGTTTCCATGAAGGAATTTCAAAAGCAGGAATTGCTATCTGCCATAGAATCAATAGGAGTATCACTGCGGTAACCGGCAATAACATCTGCTTCACTTTTTGATTGGTTTTTTGCTTCAAATCATATTCCCCCTTTCTATTTGATCTTCGCTATCCTGTCCGCTAGTTTTCTACTGCATCGATGCATTCGCGAAATCGATTGCCCTATCCTATTTGATCTTCGCTAAATCTATGGCCCCGATAAGCTCTGTAATCTGGTTGCAGTATGCGAGGAACCGCTGTGTATATTTATCTTCAATCTTTCGATTTTCCCCTAGTTCAATTGGAACATTTGCCACAATCCTTCCCGGATCCGATCGCATGACGTAGATTCTTTGACCGACTAGAACCGCCTCCTCTACATCGTGTGTAATGAAGATAATCGTGATTCCCATTTTCTTATAAAGATCCAAAAGTTCCATATCCATCTGCTCACGTGTCAGTTCATCAAGTGCGCCATATGGTTCGTCCATCATCAAGATATCCGGTTTATGCACCATCGCTCGTATCACGCCCAGCCTTTGTGCCATCCCACCGGATATTTCGTAGGGATAGGCGCTTTCATATTCTTGTAGACGAACCATTTCCAAGAGATACTCGGCATACTCGATATGCTCCGGCGTGCTGCTGTTTAATAATTTTAATGGAAGCAGCAGATTTTCTTTCACCGTGAGCCACGGATATAGGTTTGGAAGTTGAAATACAAAACCCATTCTCTTAATAATATCTTTACTAATTTGTTTCTTGTTGTCGTAGATGTAGTCTTCAATTTTTATCGTTCCCGCAGTCGGTTTTATGATATCGTCAATCAAACGAATGATGGTTGATTTCCCGCAGCCGCTTGCTCCTACAAGGACCAGGAATTCCCCCTTGTTTACTTCCATCGTAATGTCTTCTAGTGCAGATGTGGTTTTATTCTTTGTTGTAAATTGCTTATGGACCCCTTCTAGTGTAATGAAAGGCTTTGTTTTTGCTATTTCCAAGCAATCACCTTCCTTTCAATCCATACAACGATTTGAAATAATAGAATAGCCAGCAGGCAGACGGAAAGGATGCAGGCGAATACGGTATCCGTAGCCAATGTACTCGCCGCTATTTGAATCCTTGTTCCGATACCACCGGCGCCTACTGCAATATCTCCACTGACTGCTCCAATTGTAGAAAGAATACAGCCAAGCTCCAACCCTGCAAATACACGGGGCAGTGCATTCATAAATATGATTTTCCTAAATATTTCCCACCGATTTGCTCCATAGGATTTCATCAAATCCACTTTATCTTGCTCCACATTTGAAAATCCTACCAGGCTATTTAAGATAATAATCGGTGTTGTCTGCAAAATCACCACAATCACCTTTACTTTTGCCGTAAATCCAATAAATGGAATCAGAATCGGAACAATGACGATAATCGGCGTTACGAGGGTTACAATAATCAGTGGTGTTGCAATCTTTACCAGCGTGGCGGATTGTGCCAAAAGCGCCGCAATTAGAATTCCGACCGGTACTGCGATTAGATAGCCAAGAAGCAGGTTTTTCATCGTGGTCACTAAATCCGGCAAAATAATTGCGATAAACTTATTCTGAAAAGCTGAAAGAATCGCGCTAAAACTTGGTAATACCGTTTTATCTATCTGAAGCCCTACTGCGAAAGCCTCCCACAGGATTAGGATCGCCACCAGCAATCCGATGGGTGCCAATCTCATTTTTAATTTCATCATGCGCTCCTTTCCCTTAAATAGCCGGCCAATTCTTTTCTTATCGCTGCATAATGAGGATGTTCGATGAGGTTTTCCCATCGTTCTTGATAGGTAAAGGGCACTTTTACCACATGTGACACACAAGATGGCTTTGTCGATAATACGTATACCCTATTTGCCAGCATGAGTGCTTCTTCTATATGGTTTGTAACCATAACGACTGTCTTTTGTTCCCGTTTCCATATCTTTAACAATTCATAGCCTAGTATTTTCCTTGTAATCGCATCTAAGGCACCAAAGGGCTGATCTAATAATAAAATGGAAGGGTCATGCACGAACGCTCTTGCAATGGCAGTCCTTTGACGCATTCCGCCCGAAAGTTCTCTTGGATATACGTTTGCATATGCTTCAAGCCCGACTAATTGCAGTACAGCGTAAATGCGCTCGCTCACCTCCTTGCGTCTTTGGCCAAATTCTAACGGAAGGTGTACATTTTGATAGACATTTCTCCACTCAAGCAGATTATCATGCTGAAAGACATATCCAAAATCAGCTTTTGTTTTCTTGTCAATGCCTTTGCCGTAATCCTTTCCGTCTAAAACAATCTGCCCGGCACTCGCCATTTCAATGCCACCCATAATGCGTAGCAAAAGAGATTTTCCGCAACCGCTTGCACCCATGATACAGACAAATTCATTTTTCGCAATTGAAAGGTCAACCTGATCCAAAACACGGCATATCGCTCCCTCATTTGTCTTGACTGATTTTTGAATGTTTTCTAAGAGAAAATAATTTTCCTTTTCCATCCTGAATTCTCCTGTATTATTGTTTACGGCATCTGTGGAAACAACGATGGCGTTATGCCATTTCGTATCCTTTTTATCTAATTCCTTTCATTCATATATGTATAGGATGTATTATATAGTGCCTATAATTCAATGTCAATAAAATAATCTGCCATCCCTTTGCCAATTTTCATATTTTCAAAAAATATTGGCATGAAAGGTCAGATGATGCCGATATTATCATTGCAGCGATTCTATGGAAATGAAATATTCGCCATTTTCATGCAGCTCTTTTCACATAAAGAATAATATCTATCGGTCAGCACTAATAGATGCAAATCCTTCCCCTGCTGCATTCACCTTTTCACATAAAGAATAATACCTATCGGTCAGTACTAATAGATGCAAATCCTTCCCCTGCTGCATTCACCTTTTCACATAAAGAATAATATCTATCGGTCAGCACGGTATGTATACACTGATGTCCCAGTAGATAAAAGCCTGCTTTCTTTGCTAAGCCGCATAAAAATTCCTTATAGTTTTGCTGTTCGATAGAAGTAATCCTGCTTTCTAAAAATCCGTGTTTTTCCAATAAAGCGGAACTGCGCGGACATAGATGGAGCACACTGCCATTCTCTTTTAAGCGCTGCCCATACCGAAACGTTTCCGCTTTCATATCTCTAAGCAATGAAAATAGGTATTTTTCGGCAAATTCAATTGTATTTTTCTCACCGACAACATTCGGGTTTGCATAGGGGTCTGCGATTGATATTATGGTGCCGCCATCTTGCAAAGCCTCATAAATGCGGTTCTTTATCTGTGCCGTTTGATCGGCAAGCAATTCGTGTATGCGCTCTGGATTCTTGTACATTTGCTTGTAAAGCACGGTTCTGTCGCGCTCTTTTTCCAGTATGGCAGAGTATGGCGCAAACATACGCAATACCCCATCTTCCTCTATCCCATTCTCATACATGCAGTACTGATCCAATTCCATATCAAAACCCCAACGATTTCACGAATCGCTTTTCAAAGCCTTCACTGTTCGACAGCTCAATTTTCTCAATATGCTTTACAACCTTAGCCATCGTTTTGCGAAAATCGGTATTCAGCAAAAATGCCGTCCCGCCCGACTGCGACGTATTGCCCACAAACGTTGCCTTTCCCTTAAATTCCGGTGGCAGCAGCCCAATATTAAGCAAGCTATCCTCGCTTAAGTGATAGCCAAACGAGCCGGCAATTTCCACATTATCCACGTCTGCCGCTTTCATGTCAAGCTGTTCTAGCAAGGCCTCTACTCCACTTCGGATTGCCCCTTTTGCAAGCTGTATCTGGCGCACATCCTTTTGCGTTAAATATACATCATTTGTAATGTAAAACACTGTTTTTCCATTTGCTATTCTAAGGCCGTCGTATTTCGATTTATCCAGAGCGATAAATTTACCAGTTTTGCCGATGAGCCCAACGCGTACCAGTTCACCTACGATATCTAAAAGGCCGCTGCCACAAATGCCCGTTGCCACTCCGCCGCCGATCACGCTGTATGCTATTTCATGCGTTTCCTCCGCAATCGAAAACCGTTCCACTGCCCCGGCCGCAGCACGCATTCCGCAGGTGATATTCATTCCCTCAAAAGCAGGTCCGGCCGCAGTAGATGTAGCTGCAAGCATTCCAAAATGTGCAAGCACCATCTCTCCATTTGTCCCTACGTCTATAAAAATTGTGGTTTCCTTTCGTTCAAACAGCTGTGACGCTAAAATGCCGGAGGTAATATCAGGCCCTACAAAGGCAGATATAATCGGCGGCAGATAGATAAGGGCAAAGGGCGAGATGTTTAAATCAACTGCCGGCAGATAAGAATCCCCCTCAATTTGCGAGGTGTACGGATATTGCCCCAACGGCTTTGGATTTATGCCACACGCCAAATGAAGCATTGCCGTATTGCCACTATATACAGTCTCATAGATATGTTGCCTGTCCACATTGGCCACCTTCGCCATTGCGCCAATCATTTCATTTAGCGTGTTGTCCAGTACGTTTTTTAATATTTTTGTGCCATTGCCGCCATCGCTTGATGCAAAATGAATCCTCGTCAGTACATCCTGTGCATATGTGCTCTGCGGATTTAGCGCATGTTCGATTGCCAACTGTTCCCCTGTCGCAAGGTTTATTAGTGCCGCTACCAGCGTAGTTGTGCCAATATCCACACAAATGCCATATAAAAAATTACTTGTGTCGCCAGCTTCAACGCCAATCACCACATCGCCGCCATAAACAGTGGTTTCTTTCGTATCATGGTGAAACTTTTTTGCTATGTACGCCTTTGTTTCATATAAAAAGCTATTGCCTTTTGCGCGTATCTGCAAGGTTTGGTTTTCCTGTTCTTTGCTTTCAACAAACACGGCAACCTGATCATAGGCTTTTGATTGGCAGGCGAGCACATAATTGGAATTTTTGGATTGCAGCTGCACACGACATTTTTTACAGGTTCCCATCCCATTGCATGGAGCTTCTAGTGCTACACTTGCCATCCGTGCCGCATCTAATATGCTGCTGCCTGGTGGGACAACTACCGCTTTTCCCTCCTCGGGGAAGATTACCTTAGGCATTTTTCCCACCGCCCTTTCCGTAAACATAAGATCGATCATGGGAATGGCTGCTTACCTTAGTCATTCTTTCCACCGCCCTTTCCGTAAACATAAGATCGATCATGGGAATGGCTGCTTACCTTAGTCATTCTTTCCACCCTCCTTGATCGCATCCGTAAAGGCCTTGATATTTGCAAGCGGTGTAGAGGTTGACAATCCACAGGCGGGCGCTAAAATATCAATATTTTTCGTCAAAAGATTGGTTGCGTTTTCATATATTTTAGCTGGATTTGAAAATTCCAACAAATAGGTGCTCAAATTCCCCATTGTAGTTGCATCGGAAAGTTCCTTTTTCAGCGTCCTTAGATCCACAAACGCATCTACGCTTAATGCATCGCCATGGAGCTTTTGCAACTGTGGCTTTACCATGCGCACATCACCGCAAATATGTATGATAACAGGGATTCCCATCTCATGAATGCGATCCGCAATTTGATTCAAATAAAGGACAGCGAACTCATCGAAGCACTTTGGCCCTAATATTTCGCCGGTTGCCGTTGGATCGGCGATCGAAATTGCGGTGGCGCCACTCTCTACCATAAGCCTTGCATATGCAATCAACTGTTCTGCTACGTACGAAATGACCTTGTGTGCATCGCTTCGTTCACGGCGCAGCTGTTTTAAAAATATCATCGGATCTACAAGGGAAGCCGCCGTAGAGATTGGTCCTGTCAAACTTCCAATCACCGGAATGTCGGGATACTTTTTTTTAAGGGAATACATGGCCTGTGCGACAGTCTGCGCACGCGTATGCCGTACGATTTCCCCACTTGGCAAAAAATCAACCTCTTTTACCGAGGGAAAGCGTTCTTGTTGAATCTTCGGTTCACATTCTAAACTGCCAAAGTCAACCGTGCTTCCAAGCGCCTGCGCCTCCACCGTCATACAAAAGGGAATGCCAAAATTCTCAAATCCCGTATGTTCCCATACGTCCTTCGCCAAATCAGACATTTTCTCTGCCGTATGGTGTGCATCAGGCAAAACATGCCCGGTCTTGTTCATAACGTCTACGACGGCGGCATTCATCATCCCACCGGGGCAGATGACAGGCGCACGTTCCACTTTTTGTCCATGCAGTACTCTGTTTAGTCGTTCCTTTGGTGAAAAAGCATCCATCTGATCTACCTCCCAACCAAAGAATTTGTCAAGCGCACTGCTTGATTGGCATTCGCAGAATATGCATCCGCCCCGATTTTGTCGGCAAATCCTTGTGAAACGGGGCCGCCACCGATAACCACCTTAAAGTCCTGTCTTATGCTTCGCTCATTTAAGATGCGGATCACCTCTTCCATGCCGTCCATCGTTGTGGTCATGAGCGATGAAACCATAATGATTTTTGCACCTTTTTCAATCGCACTGTCAACAAATACACATGGGGGAACATCCCTGCCTAAATCAACCACATCAAAACCGGCAGCAGACAGCATAAGCTTGACTAGGTTTTTTCCGATGTCGTGCGTATCTCCCTCTATGACGCCGATCACAATACGATGCTTTTCGTCTTGCTCCTCCGTTTTTATGTGTGGCTTTAATATCTCCATGCCTATATTTAACGCATCTGCGCACATAAGCAGTTCCGGCACAAAATATTCCTCTTCCTCAAAAAGCTGCCCCGCCTGTTCCATTCCTTTTGACAGCCCCTGATCAATCGCTTCATACGCATCAAATCCGGCCGCGACTACGGCATTTGACAACGCAGCAGTAAGGTCTTCATCCATAGCAACAACTGCTTGCGCTAGTTGTTCATAAAGTTCCGTTTCTGTTTTCGCCATTCCAAGCTTCCTCCTATCTTTGTGCCGCAATAACCGTAAGCAAATCTTCAATCAACGACAGGCTGCCATCAAATCCGGCATATCCTCGATTTAGTACAATGCGGTTCCCCACCGGATAGCTTACCGTTAAGTGGCCTGCCCCAAGGTCTATTGCAAATTCTCGTTCCAAATGGCTTCCCACCACAAATCCGGGGGAAAAGGTATCTTGAAAAATGCTGTCGGACTTCCTTTTAATCGTTTTCCAAAAATGCGTCCTTATTTGCGTGGGATCAGATTCATAATACACATCTATCGGGAATTTTGTTTCGAAATTATCTGTGATCGTTGTCATTTTTTCTTTTTGCCCATCCTCTAGATCATCGGACACAACCATCACTTTTGGCAGCCAACCAAAATCATCGGCTAAAAATTGTGTAATTGCAGGGGCATAGTTTGCATCGCCTACCACCACTGCATATCGTTGCCAATCTAAATCATTGTACGCATCTGCAAGACGCTCTATATAATAAAAATAGTTTTTCGTTTCTGCTTCAATCAATGTTTCTGCTTTTGCTTTGTCAATGCCTAACCGTTCGGCTATCGTACGGATAAAATTTGCCGTTGCCGTAGGTCCGATTGGAAATGCATTTGTAATAAAAGGCGTCCCATGGGTTTTTTCCAATTCTGCTGCCGTACCAATCCCATAAAATTCAGATGCAACAATCGTAAGCTTTGCATCCCCTGCATTTACAATGCCATCCAACGTATCGTGTTCGGTAAAGAAAGAGTTTACTTCTAGGCCAAGCTTTTCTAAGAGGGCCCGAAGCTTTAACAGATTTCCCCTCCAAAAAACGTCCTGCCCCGGCACAATGCCTAAAAGGTTCACTTTGTTTTCCTTCTTCTCCTCATCCGGCTTTTTTTGAATGTAGTCATGCGCCAACGCGGAAAGTACGATGTCATATCCTTTGTATCCATCCCCATGAAATCCGCCCGTTTCCGCATTGATAATGTCAACGCCCTCGTCGTCGCGAAATTGACGGACAACCGCTTGTACATCATCGCCAATCACATCCGCCGTACAGCCTGTTAAAATAATATACAGCTTGCCCTCTATGAGCTCTAGTGTGCTCGTTATCTGCTCTTCTAGCCGCTCTACGCCACCAAAGACAATCTCCCTTTCCCCAATGTTTGAACTTGGCACAGCTAAACCGCCGCAATATCCGGCTCCAAGATACCCCGTACTACCATATTGGTTCCAGTATATACTTCCTCCGCAGCCCATTGCCGTATGTAAAATAGGCACAACATCAGGGAGCGCTTCTACCGTCAACAACGCACCGCCCAGTGCGCAAAAAATACGTGGCCTTTCAATAAATCGATCACTCATTGTTAAACGTCACCTCCCTTGATATACTTAAATGGATCTTGTGCATACCAGCTTTCCCGATATGGCTGCCGCACGTTTTTCGCCAATTTTTTGTTAAATACCGTATTTAAAAAATGCCTCTTTAAGCGTCTTGCGATATCGTAGGCACCGGCATATCCGCTGTATATGCTATTGGTTCCATAGATCGGCAGGATCGGTACTCCGCATTTTGCCGCCCAGATATTGTCGGAATTATGCCCAATATAGATGTCCGGGTCTACTCTTTTTAGAATATTCACCGCCTCAAACGGTTGTGCCGTTGCTACATTTACACGAATCCCGGCATTCACTTTTTCTAATTTCTTTACCTCGATGCCGCCAAATTCATCATAATGGTAGGGACGTACCGCTAAAATTTCCATCCCCAATTCCTGCAAAAGCACCGCAGTAGAAAAGGTACGGATCTCTCCTGCCGACAACATGGCCGTTTTACCCGCCAAGAATCGTTTGATCGGCTCCAGCGCCTTATTTAATTCTTCGGTTTCTGCTTTTATAATACGTTCCGCCACTTCTTCCAGCCCAAAGACTTCAGCAATTTGACGTAGCCAGATGGACGTGTTTTCAATTCCGATCGGCATTTGCCCACTCACAAAGGGTACACCAAACCTTTCTTGTAAATAGGTCATAAAATAATCATCATGGGTAGGGCATACGCCGATTGAAAGTGCCGCAAATGGTGCAAAACGAAAAGCGTCCGGGTGTGCATCGCAAGGAAGCATGTTCACTTTAAGCCCTAATTTGTTTAGCAGCCTAGTCAATTCTTGTTGGTCAGGGCCGGTCATAGAAGATACGTTTAACAGGTTCACCAAGCGGCTTCGCCTAATTTTTTCTTTTGCGACTGCCTCCTCGTTATCGTAAATGGCAAATTCCGTTTCGTCTACGCCATCCACGACATTACGTAAAAATGTATGGAAAATCGCATCGTAGGCAGTTGCCATAATCTTTGTTTTAAACCCTTCGCAATGGATGGGCAGGAGCGTAGCAAAAATTTGTTCTTTTAGTTCACTCGCTACCCCATCCAGATCATCTCCTGTAATCCCCGGAATGCAGGTTGAAAGAACAATAATCGCGTCCGGGCGATACCTTGTATCGGCTGCAACAATTGCCCGTTTCAATTTTTCTTCGCCACCTAATACAACATCGCTTTCCGTTAAATTTGTAGAAAGCCACAGTGCACCCTTTGGATTTTTATCGCCACTGTTAAATTGCCCCAGACGCACATTTGAACCCATCAAATGCGCCACGCCGCCACAGCCGACTGCACCATGCACAAGCACAACGGTGTCTTGAAGCGACGTTAAGATGGCAATGGCGGGGAGCAATTGGCAGATCGTACCTTGGCTAAAGGATCTGCTTTTGTTTTTCATGCAGCCACCACAAAACTGCTCGTGTATTTCACCAACAGTGCCACCATATTCAATACAGGCCCCTAACCGTTCTTCCCTACGTGGTGCAACCCTTTCTTTTATGTAGTTCATGTTTGATACCTCCAATTATGTGCTGCTTTTGTTAACGCTTTTACGTTTTCTTCACTTGCCTTTGCCGATAGGTCGCAACCTGGAAGAAGCATAAATCCTCCCTTTTGGGCAACCGCATTTAAACAGCTTGTCGATTCTCTATAAACATCATCTTTAGACTTTTGTTCGATTGTAGTAACCGGATTTACATTTCCCGCTAACCCAATCTTGCCGCCTAAAATTTCTGCCGCCCTCTCTAAGTCCACCTTGCTGTCAACCGAAACCATTTGAATCCCTGTTTGCACAAGCAAATGCAGGCGGTCGGTGATGTTGCCGCAAATATGCACAAGAGAGAGCTTTTGATAGCCTGCCAATCGTTTTACCACTTTGGTCAGATACGGCACCACATAGGTTTGAAAATGCCTTGCAGAAACTACATCCCCCGAACCAGATGGATCCGCGATAAAGATCCCGTCAATGCCGGAAACTTCCAGCATAAACTCATAATAGGCCACTGCTAGTTCCGTTGTAAAATCCAATATTTTTTCCACCAATGCTTTGTCTTTATAGATCGATTTTGACAGTGTTTCCAGTCCCAAAAGCTGTCCGGCCAACGTAAACGGAGCACGCCCACTAACAAAGATACTTCTGTGGCTTTTGTTTAATTGTATGGTTTGACTTGCCACTTCTTTTAGCCATTGTACTTTTGGGCTACGAAGTGCCGCTTGTATGTCGAGCGACGAAATATCCTCTTTTTGTGCAACCAGCGGCGAAAGGATCGTTGGTGCACCATTTCCGGAAAAGGCGATTTCCCCTCCTAGTCCCTCAATCATAAATGCCGTTGCTCCTGTACCGACTGTCACAAAATCTGCATCCACACGTTCGTTGGCACGATAAAATATCGTTGCCGCGCGAAGCGGATCGTCTAATAAGTCACGCAAGGGTGTGCCTTCCATAAAAAATGGCCAACTCCCCCCTAAACATATTCCGGCAGGGACACACTCCGGTTTTTTCAGCAAAAACGCATCTCTTACATTTTCATTTGGCGTCGCCATCTATCTACCTCGCTTACGAATTGTTATGAATTTTCCAAGTACCTGTCCCGCTCCCATTGTGAGACTGTGGTTTGATGTACCTCAATTTCAAAATGAATCAGCTCCGAAAATATTTCCACAAATTCTTTCCCAAAATATGCCACTGCTTTTTCACTTTGATCAAACAAAACAGCCGCATCTTTTAAGTTTCGTGGAATATCAGGCAGCCTATCGTTATGGTAGCCGTTGCCCTGTATGATGCTCGGGGCCGCAAGTTTGTTTTCCAGCCCATACAGCCCAGATGCAATCGATGCCGCCGTCAAAAGGTATGCATTTGCATCCGCCGCACCTGTCCTTTGCTCAATGCGTATGCTGTCGCCTTTGCCTACAAGACGTGTCGATACCGTTCGATTGTCGTAGCCAATCCCCACTTTTGTAGGGGCAAACGACATATCTGCCAGACGCTTATAGGAATTGACGGTAGGGCACACAAGCGGCATAAACTCGACGGTAGCATCAAGCAGTCCGCCTGCATATTGTTCCAGTATCGCCTTATTTTCTGCAAATGCGTTTTTGCCATCCTTTGTCCACAGGCTTTGATGCAAATGATATCCACTTCCCGATTGATCATCCCAAATGCACGCCATAAAGCTGGCATACAATCCATTCTTTCGCGCTAGTTCCTTAATTGCATTCCGTGCGATAATTGTATTGTCTGCATTCGTAAGCGCATCGGAAAATTCTAAAATAAGTTCCATCTGCCCGGGGCCATATTCTGTATGCAGCGCCTCGATCGGAATGCCAAAGTCTTCTAAGTTTCTTTGCAGCTGGTCGAAGATGTCGCTGTACTGGCTTGCTTTTTCGATGGAGTATGTCTGCTTCCCGCCAAAAAGCGGATTTTTATCTGCATCAAGCAAATAAAACTCAATTTCCGATCCCACCTTGGCCGTATAGCCAAGTGCCTCCAAGCGCAAAAGGACGTTTTTTAGTACCTGCCGCGGGGCAACGGCTATGCGCTCGCCCGTATCAATGTCTAAATCGGAAAGGACAAATGCAGTCCCTTTGCGCCACGGAATTTCACGAAGCGTAGCATAATCCGGTTTTAAAATCATGTCTGCCGCACCATACTCAAATCCGGCAAACTTTGATGTCGAGAAATATTCCGATTGGATATCCCACGTTAGGGGGGCGCGGCAAAGGCCTGTGCCGCTTGTAAGGTGCTCCATCAAAAACCTTGCGGGTAAACGTTTGCCGATCACCGCTCCGTTAATATCCGCAAATCCGATTTCAACGGAATCAATTTGATGTTCCTTTATATATGTTTTGGCTTGTTGCAAGTCCTTTTCTGTATAGCTCATATTTATAACTCCTATTTTTGTCAGGCTTTTGCGATGCAAAATACCTCAAACAGTATGGGTACTATAGACTTGTTCAAATCGCTTTTCGTTATACCTTCTTATATGGATTCTCAAAAAGAGGCGTTGACAAATATCTTTCTCCAGTGTCTGGAAGAAGTACGACAATCGTTTTTCCCCGGTTGTTTTCCCGCTTTGCTATTTGGGTTGCCGCAAATGTCGCCGCACCGGAAGAAATGCCCACCAGCAGACCTTCCTGTTCAGCTAAATTTCTGGACGTTTCAAACGCTTCCTCATTCTTTACCCGAAAAATCTCGTCTACCACATCAAGATTCATAATTTCCGGCACAAATCCTGCACCGATTCCTTGAATTTTATGAGAACCTGACGCACCGCCTGATAAAACAGGGGAATCGTTTGGCTCTACTGCTACAATCTGTACCGTGGGCTTTTTCTCTTTTAGCACCTCGCCCACACCTGTAATCGTTCCGCCGGTCCCCACACCTGCAACAAATATATCCACTTCACCGTTTGTATCGCGCCATATTTCTTCCGCCGTTGTTTCTCGGTGCACTTGCGGGTTCGCACTGTTTCTAAATTGTTGCGGGCAATAGCTTCCCGGAACTTGGGCGATGATTTCCTCCGCCTTTCTGATTGCACCATTCATGCCATCTGCCCCCGGGGTCAAAATAAGCTCTGCACCCAATGCCTTTAGCAGGTTGCGGCGTTCTATGCTCATGGTATCCGGCATCGTAAGTATGATCTTATAGCCCCACGCCGCTGCCACAAAAGCCAATCCGACACCCGTATTGCCACTTGTCGGCTCAACGATAACCCCGCCCTCCTTCAGCAGCCCTTTTTCTTTTGCATCCTTTACCATCGCAAATGCAATGCGGTCTTTTACACTTCCTGCCGGATTAAAATATTCCAATTTAGCGATCAAAGTCGCATGGATGCCTTGAAACTTATTGTATCTGGAAAGTTCTACTAGCGGCGTGTTGCCGATCAATTCCGTTAAGCTTTGTTTATACTCTGTCATATCGTACCCAATCCTTTCATCACATTTTGATTTTAATTGCCTAAATTTTCCAACTGTTTATCCAGGCGCTTAGATGGCGTTATTTCGTGCATATACCAATTATGCGAAATCGACTTTTCATCCTTAAACTGAAACGTGTCATAGGCTCGTTCGCCCTCCTGCGTTATTTTCACAATTTCGCCTTTGTGAATCATTACCATGTTTACATCACTCGCATGCGACTCCAAATTAGACGTTTGGTATACATAGTTTAGCTCGGTTGCTTCAATCGCTTTTTCAAACAAATCCCTAGTTGACATATAGATGTACAGCTTTAATTTTTTAAAATGAACCAAATAGATTGGAACATCGCCTCGACAAATAAAAAAATTGTTGTATTCATCTAGTATGGTAAAGATATAGCTGCCGCTTAATTGTTCGCACGTATTTTTAAGAGCCTGCATGTTTAACTTTCTTTGCGTGTCAAGTATCTGCACCGCCGCATAACTGTCCGTAGCAATTTTTGTTGGCGGTATGAAAAGCCGTTGCCTTGTTTCCTTTAAGTCAGAAAGAATACCGTTGTGCGCGAAAGCATACCGTGTGCCATCCTGTGTTTTCCCCTCAAATGGGTGATTATTTCCATGTTCCAAATAATCATCCAAAAGCGACAGCCTGCAATGCGCCATCAGCACCTTTGTGTCATGGGGGAATACAAAATCAGCATGGGTTATTTCACCGGCTGCTTTTTCGATGGCCAGCCTGCCATCCAACGTGTAGGCAATTCCACAAGCATGCTTGCCTCTTTTCACGCACATCTTCGCAAAATTGCTGTAGATGTTGGCAATGTCTAATTTACAAAACTCCTTGCCATAATTTATATATCCGAAAATACCACACATATCATATCCCTTCATAAAACGGCATTACATATATAACATATATCTTATATGTGTTATATGTGTTTTCATTCTATTATACGTCATAGCAATCATATGTCAAGTGCAATGGGAAAATAATATACGCCAACTTGATGCCAATTTTTAGACAAAAAGAAAGACATTGCCACATGCAATGCCTCGTAAAGGAAAGAAAGATATTGCCACATGCAATGCCTCGTAAAGGAAAGAAAGATATTGCCACATGCAATGCGGCGTAAAGGAAAGAACGACATTGTCATATGCAATGCGGCGTAAAGGAAAGAACGGCATTGTCATATGCAATGCGACGCAGAATCCTGCGAGCAGGATTCTTTATTCTAACATGTTTCGAATCCGCATAAGCTGCCTGTCGCGCCATTCCCGTTCCCTACATATTTTCGGGATCGTTGCCGCTAAATCATCAAGGTATCTGTAAAATCCGGACGTAACATCAAGATTTGTACAATAGAGGCGTTTCTTATATTTTTTTACATTCCAAGCTACTACAAACCCATCTTCTTGTACAAGAATACTAAGATTTTCGGGAACCGCGTTTAAGTATTCAAACGAAGTAAATATAATACGGTTGCTCTTATAGATTGACGAGTGCACAATCGAATCAACCATCAACTGCTGATTTTCTTTCGATATATTGATCCGCATACCACAAATTTTTGACAAATCGTGATCTTCAAAACGAGGGGCCAAAGCAAATTTTTCCAATAAATCAAAATTATATATGACAGTAGCAGTATGTGTATTTGATCCGAGCACTTTGTACAGCCGCTTTGAGGCTAAAACACATTCTTCTTGTTTTTCCTCACAAACGCCATTATCCGTTAATATCTTTTTTAACAGCACGGAATCAATAATTTGCAGCGTCAAAGAGGGAGCCAGCATATAGAGGTGGTGTGCAGGTTTTATGTTTCGCTTTATAATATTGGCAATCGCCGACACATCCTCTATCGCTACGGATTCAATCAAACGCCTGGATTTATTCATGGTATCCACCACGTTGCTTGCGAAAAAATCAACCGTTTCCTTATTTGCATACAGCATTCCATGCGGTTTTACTGCGGGCGCTAAAATCGAAACGCACTGCAGCGCAAGTTCGTTTTCTACAACAAAATTTGTGTAATGATGCGAATCATCACGCATAGCGCGACAACTCCATACTTCGGTTTCATCTAAAAGATACAGTTCCATCCAACGAAAAATGGTACGGTACGGCCTGTAAATATCCGTATCGCAATCAATGATGACAATTTTATGCCCATAATTTGAAACAGCCCGAAAATACTTCATACAAGTTTCGATACGTACCTGCCTATCGGAAACTTCATCGCCATTCGTCCAATTTACCCCGGAATAATCAATGATGTAAATCGTCTTGCCCGGAGCCATTTTCAAAACACGTTCAAAAAAAACCTCGAACGCTTCATCAATCCCTTTTTCATCCAAAAAAATGCTGACATTCGTGTTATAGCCACTTTTCGGCGTATAGACTTTTATGGTATCATGCGTGTCTTTTGGCGGCTCTAGCTTTTCCTCGGTAAGCCAGCAGCTTAAAATTTCAATTTGCTGTTCTATGCTGCTTGGATTTATGTCCTCTTTTAGCACTTTTAAAATATTAAAAACAATATTTGCAGAGCGTTCTCGCTCACGGGCAAGAAGGAATTCGGACAGCTGCCGAGCCTGGCCACTTTTATATGGGATCTTTCGTTGGTTGTTGCGCCATTTGCTAATGGTGGTCGTGTCAATGTTTAAATACTGTGAAAGCTCTTTCCCGGATACCTCAAGCGCTTTCATAAGATAGTCCAATTTTGAAATGCTTATCAACCTTATACCTCCAAAATAGAAAGCTGTACTCCATCTGCATTTATAAATTCCTGTACGATATAATTTTAATGCATACTAGTCACATATATGATATATGTATTATAGCGTAGCGCCAATAAAATAGCAAGTATCTAGTTGTTGATTTTTTGTCCCCTAAAGAATATTCGTTACGATTCACAGCCCATTACCACGAAGTCACTTTTGTGCGTTTTTGCATAAAAGTGCAAGGGCTGAATGTTCTAAACCACACGTTTTTTGTGCTGTTTGTATACATAAACGTTACTTTCACAGCTAGCTGTGAATCGTAACGTTTATTCCTCCCATTCAAGCAATGGATCGGGTCTTCGTCACTTGCCAATTAGAAAATGATAGGAATAAAATTCTATTCCTATCATCAGAAGACGGTGCAGAAGAACGCACCTCGCCTTTCTTCTTCCCACAACGAAGAACGGCGAGGCGATCCTTTCTGTGTTTGCTGCATATCACGCCATTTGCCGATAGAACAATTACTTATCTGCAATTTAACTTTATGGTATTGGTTCTTTCTTTTTGCTCTTTTTTTGCTGTTCTTTTTCTTCCCTTTCTTTTTCTTTCATACATTCTTCATCTATTTCGTAAACGCTATTTCCATCTATGATTAATTTCCCCATATTTCACCTCTTTTTTTCTATATTATACTATACGCTTCTTAAACGATAGGTGTTCAAGAATAAAAAATCTTTTTCCCATTATCGTCATATAAAGAGCACTTCTATCATAGATTAAATAAAAAACGGTGAACTTTATGGAGAATGAACCCGACATTCAAATGACCTCTTTTGATACGATGGTGCAAAGCAGGCAAATGCAGATGCTAAAAGCGGCGATCCCCTATATAAATCTAGCACAGCAAAGAATGCTATCTGTTTATGTGAAGTATCTTGAACTGCAACGTACCATGCAAATTTTTGGAAGTCCGCAAACCAGCCTGCAGATGTGTTCCGTAACAGACAGAAACGAGGCACCCATTCAAATGTTAAATGATATCCGCGTTTTTTGTAATGATACGGAAAAAGAATCCATCGATATGATCATGAGCTTTCTGCAGATGTTTTCAACTTACGAAACTTTATTTTAGTAATATCGTATTTACAATATTGTATTTGTAATATCGTATTTGCAATATCGTATTCGCAATATCATATTCACAATATCGTATTCGCAATATCATATTCATAATATCGTATTCGCATATTGTAATCGTAATATTGTAATAGAAAGAAGCCAATTTCTATATAATCTTATAGTATCAGCATCCGTTAAGCGGATAGATAGGAGTTTTATGGACCCATCATTTCTATTAAACAACCCACAGTTAAAAAATATCTCGCCAGAAAAATTGAAACTACTTATGGAATTTTCACAGAAAGATCCGAAAAGATCTCCAAAAGATATGGCAAATTCCATCCTGGCAGCTTCTACTTCTTTTAAGGAAAAAGGGGTCGGATTCGATAGCGGTGAAACAGATTTAATCGTTGAGGCATTAAAGCAAACGATGTCAGAAGAAGATAAGCGAAAAGCAGACATGATACTTTCGATGATGAAATCCAGAAGAAGATAAACGAAAAGCAGATATGATACTTTCGATGATGAAATCCAGAAGAAGATAAACGAAAAGCAGACATGATACTTTCGATGATGAAATCCAGAAGAAGATAAACAAAAAAGCAGACATGATACTTTCGATGATGAAATCTAGAAGAAGATAAGGGCATTTTCAAACGCCCACAATAAAGCGGCAGGATCTATCTGCCCCGCCGCTTATTGTATCTTTTTCGGAAAAGCCGTTTGATTAAAATACCGCTAGTGAATCATTGAGAATGAGATAATGAGTCCTGCAAAAACAATGCTAACCATTGACAGCAATTTTATCAAAATGTTGATTGACGGACCGCTTGTATCCTTAAAGGGATCCCCCACCGTGTCTCCGACAACCGCTGCTTTATGCGCCTTAGAACCTTTGCCGCCATGTTTGCCACTCTCAATGTATTTCTTGGCATTATCCCATGCACCACCGGAGTTAGCCATCATAACCGCAAGCACAAAGCCACTTGCCGTCGCAGCGGCGAGCATTCCCACAACACCGTTTACACCCAAGATTAAGCCTACTATAATTGGAGATATAATACCTGTAATGACCGGAGCAATCATTTCTTTTTGTGCACTCTTTGTACAAATATCTACACAAGTTGCGTAATCCGCCTCGGCTTTCCCCTCCATCAATCCCTCGATTTCCTTAAACTGACGGCGCACTTCAACTACGATGCTTTGTGCCGCACGTCCAACTGCCTTCATTGTCATTGATGAGAATAGGAATGGCAACATTGCACCAACGAACATTCCGATAAGCACCGGTGGATTCGTAATATCAAAGTTAAAGTTATAGTCCGGCGCCTTTATTTTTACCTCGTCAACATATGCGACAATCAAAGCAAGTGCCGTCAATGCTGCAGAACCAATTGCGAAGCCTTTCCCGGTTGCAGCCGTAGTGTTGCCTAAACTGTCCAGTGCATCTGTACGCTCACGAACTTCGGGTGGCATATGCGTCATCTCGGCGATACCGCCGGCATTATCGGCAACCGGACCATAGGCATCTGTTGCAAGTGTAATGCCCAAGGTTGACAACATTCCAACTGCCGACAAACCTACGCCATACAGCCCTTTTGAGAAGTTTGCCGCAAAATCAGCACCGCTAAACGAACCGCCTGCACAAATAAAACTTATCAATACCGAAGCACTCACAATGACTACGGGGATTGCGGTCGAAAGCATTCCAAGCGAAATGCCGCCAATAATAACCGTTCCGGAACCCGTCAATGCACTGTCGGCCAATTGCTGTGTCGGCTTATAGGTATCGGAAGTGTAGTATTCTGTAAAGAAGCCAATCAAGACGCCTGCCACTAGGCCGGAGATAATCGCCCAGTACACGCCAAACGTTTCCCATCCACCGGGAAATACGAAATAAATGACAGGAATTGCCACACAAACAATGAGAAGTGATGAAACATACGTTCCCCTTCGAAGTGCAGATAACAAATGTTTCTGATCCGCTTTCTCTTCACACTTCACAAAAAATGTTCCAACAATAGATGCCACAATTCCAACACCCGCCATAATCATTGGAACTAATGCCCCGGCAAGGCCATAGCCTGCCGACACTGCTAATGCGATTGTCGCGATTACCGATCCTACATAACTTTCATACAGATCCGCACCCATTCCGGCAACGTCGCCAACATTGTCGCCAACATTATCAGCGATAACAGCGGGGTTACGTGGGTCGTCTTCCGGGATACCGGCCTCAACCTTACCAACAAGGTCTGCTCCAACATCCGCTGCCTTCGTAAAGATACCGCCACCGACACGTGCAAACAATGCCATACTTGACGCACCCATTCCAAACGTAAGCATTGCAGAACTCATCAGCGTAATCTGAGCGTCAGATATTGAAAGTCCTGTTGCGACCAATTCTGCCACGGCAGGATGATTTACCGTATAGAATACATACTTCAACAAAATATACCAAATCGACAAGTCAAGCATTCCTAATCCAACAACCGTAAATCCCATAACCGTCCCAGATGAAAATGCGATGCGAAGTCCTTGATTTAGGCTTTCACTAGACGCCTGGGCAGTACGGGCATTTGCCGATGTTGCGATACTCATTCCGACAAACCCACTTAACCCAGAAAAAAAGCCGCCTGTAATGAATGCAAATGGCACAAATGGCGTCAACAATCCCGCAAACGCCATGATCCCAAGGACAACGAACATTGCTGCGAAAAATAAGCCTACTCCCTTGTATTGCCGTTTTAGATAAGCATTTGCCCCTTTGCGAATGGCTGCCGAAATCTTTTTCATTACATCTGTCCCCTCAGATGCGGCAAGTACACGCTTTGCCTGCATGAAAGCAAATAGCAAACCAAGCACAGCTCCAATAGGTGTTACCAAAAAAAATAGTTCAATGTTCCCCAACATCATATTTACCCCTTCCTTTGTATTCGGATTTTATAAAATAAGAATAACATCTTTTATACCTAAAATCAAGTTCCATTTTTGAGCACTTTAGATGAATACACAAATTTAATAAGTAAAAATCAAACAAAAAGGGCGTATTGCTTATGCAATAGCCCGTTTTGCGATATCTTTTTGTCATTTTCGTTGTTTTATTCAATTTTTATTGTATTTTTTCGTGATTATTTTCTTTTGCAATCGTTCGGATCGCCTTTGTAGAATATCATGAATCAATAAAATAGATTGGTTATTTTTGTACAATATTCACAATTCGACCGGGAACATATATTTCTTTTACAATCGTACCGGTTAATTTGCCAGCCAGCGCTTCTTTTCCTGCTACAATTGCAGTATCTTTATCAACACCTGCCGCAAGTGTCACGACTGTCTTTGTTTTCCCATTTATCTGGACGGCAATTTCAATCTCTTCCTCTTTCATAGCCTCTTTGTTATATACAGGCCATTCGTTTTCAAAAACAGAGGTGGCATGCCCAAGCTGTTTCCAAAGCTCTTCACAGATATGAGGTGCAAATGGCGATAAAAGTATCACAAATGTTTCGAGCGTCCCTTTATCCACACCGCCTTTTTTTGCTGCTTGTAGCAATGTATTATTGTATTCCATAAATCCGGAAATGACCGTATTTAAGCTAAAATTCTCCAAACGGTTCGTAATATCATAAATGAGCTTATTGCGGACCTTCAGCAATTCTTTTGTTTCTTTCGTAGCGGTCTCTTTTTGTTCCATGACCAAATGCCAAAACCGGTTGATAAAACGGTAAACGCCGTCAATTCCCCTATCGTCCCATTCTGAATCCAGATCAGGAGGTCCTACAAACAATTCATATAGGCGTAATGAATCACATCCATAATCCAAAACCAAATCATCGGGGGATACGACATTTCCTTTTGACTTGCTCATTTTAACGCCGTTTTTCCCTGTAATCATGCCTTGGTTAAACAGTTTTGTAAATGGCTCTTCAAAATCAATTGCACCAATATCATACAAAAATTTTGTATAAAATCTAGAATAGAGCAAATGTAGTACCGCATGCTCTACCCCGCCAATATACATGTCTACCGGAAGGAATTTCGCTGCTTTTTCCTTTGATACAAGTTCTGTCTGATTTTTATTGTCCACATAGCGTAGGAAATACCAAGACGAACCCGCCCACTGGGGCATTGTATTTGTTTCGCGTTTTGCCGGTGCATTACAGTATGGGCAAGTCGTATTCACCCATTCATCAATGGCTGCAAGCGGGGAATCTCCTGTCCCTGTCGGCTGATAGGATTCTACTTGTGGCAACAGTAAAGGCAGCTGCTCTTCCGGCACCGGTACGGTGCCGCAATGTTCGCAATGTATAATGGGAATCGGTTCCCCCCAATAGCGTTGTCTTGAAAAGACCCAATCGCGTAATTTATAATTAACGGTTTTCTTTCCAATGCCCCGTGCTTCAATTTCCGCCGGCGCCGATTTTTTCAAAACTTCTGATTTTTGACCTGACCATTCTCCCGAATTGATCACAATTCCATGCTCGGTATAGGCTTTTATCAAATCAGGATTTTCTTTTCCCTCCGGGGAGATGACTTGAATAATCGGAATTTGAAATTTCGTTGCAAATTCAAAGTCACGATCGTCATGGGCCGGCACACACATGATTGCACCTGTTCCATAATCTGCCAGCACATAGTCAGAGAGCCAAATTGGTACGCGTGTCTGGTTGATTGGATTGATTGCATAAGAACCTGTAAAAACGCCTGTTTTTTCTTTGTCCTGCAAACGGTCAACGCTCGATTTCATCGAAGCTTTATTGATATACGACTCCACCGCTACTCTCGTAGCATCGGTGGCAAGCCGTTTTGCCAATTCATGTTCCGGGGCAAGCACCATAAAGGTGGCGCCATATAAAGTGTCCGGTCTTGTGGTATAGACCGTAATGACCTGTTCTTTGCCTTTTATTTTATCTTCTATTTTACTTTCTATTTTAAAATCTACCTCTGCCCCATAACTCTTGCCAATCCAGTCCGTCTGCATTTTCTTGACTTTTTCCGGCCACTCTAAATGTTCTAAATCCGCTAACAGCCTGTCTGCATACTCTGTTATTTTCAACATCCACTGCTTTAAGTTTTTCTTCGTTACCTCGCTGCCACACCGCTCGCATTGACCGTTTACAACTTCTTCATTTGCCAATCCCGTTTTACAGGAAGGGCACCAGTTAATCGGCATTTCTTTCTGATAGGCAAGCCCTGCTTTAAACATTTTAACGAAAATCCACTGTGTCCATTGATAAAACTTTGGATCAGTCGTATTCACTTCCATATCCCAGTCATAAATCGCCGCGATTTCGTGCATTTGACGCTTGAAGTTATCCACATTTTCCGCTGTTGCCTTTGCCGGATGAACCCCCATTTTAATAGCATAATTTTCTGCCGGAAGGCCAAATGCATCCCACCCCATCGGGTGAATCAGATAATGCCCTTGCAGCAGTTTATAGCGACTCCAAACATCGGATATTACATAGCCCCTCCAATGGCCTACATGAAGTCCATTTCCAGACGGATAAGGAAACATGTCCAAACAATAATACTTTGGCTTTTTGCCATCGTCTACATTGATTGGATGCTCCTTCCATCTATTGCGCCATTTTTGTTCAATTTCTCTATGGTTGTATGGTATTGACATCCTAATAATTCCTCCTACATTTACCTAATCCAATTTCATCGTCGAAACCTTTTCAAACTCCAAGGTTATCTCCTCTTTGGGTGTTTTGGTCAGCAAGCTTACGCAAACAATAAAAATAGCGGAAATTGCAAACCCTACCACCAAAGAATAAAGCCCGGTAACATCGGCAAGCGTTTTGCCGGCTTCTGCGGAAAACAATGGAACATAATCCCAAATGATGACGGTAATTCCACCGGACAGAATACCGGCAGCAGCTCCGGCACCATTGGTACGTTTCCAAAATAGCGAAAAGAGCACCAGCGCACCAAATGCGGAACCAAATCCACTCCATGCATTGCTTACCAGACCCATAATACTGGAATTGTTGTCAGTCGCAATAAAAAATGCAACCAGGGCGACCAAAATTACAGCTCCACGGCTGATCCACACCAGTTTGTTGTCGGACGCTTTTTTATCAAACGTGCGGTAGATGTCGCTGGTCAGTGCCGACGCCGTAACAAGAAGCTGCGAATCAGCAGTTGACATAATTGCGGCGAGTATTCCACAGAGGAAAAGACCTCCAATAATTGGAACCGGCGCGATTGCGCCCGTGTCTAAAAATACTTTTTGAATCATTTTAATGAATACGGTTTCACTTTCGTTTGCCGCAAGATCCGGCAAGAAGGCGATTCCTATGATCCCAACAAGGACAGCAAACGTAAGGGAAATCGCCACCCAGACAATTGCGATTGTTGCAGACTTTTTTACACTTCTATCTGATTTAATTGCCATAAAACGGACTAAAATGTGGGGCATTCCAAAATATCCAAGACCCCAGCCAAGCTGCGAGATAATCGAAACTAAGGTAATTGGTTGTCCACTGCTATCCGTCATTGCATTAAACATTTGTGGTGGAATGTTTGCCGTGACATTCGAAATTCCTCCGGACGCAACGACCGCAAGAATCGGGACGGTGAAAATCGCAGCGAGCATCAGCAGCCCTTGGATCAAGTCCGTCCAGGATACTGCAGAAAATCCACCAAGGAAGGTGTAGACAAGAATAATTGCAACGCTTATCACAAGGGCAACGGTATAGTCAATCCCGAACACCTGTGAAAAGAGCGTTGCCCCGGAAACAAATCCAGACGCTGTGTAGACAGCGAAAAAAATCGCAATGAATACACCCGAAGCGATTTTTATTATATGGGTTTTGTCGCGGTACCTGTTTTCAAAAAATTGTGGGATTGTGATAGAATCCCCGGCAAGAATCGTATACCGCCGAAACCGCTTTGCTACAATAATCCAATTTAATGCCGTACCAACTGCAAGCCCTACTGCAATCCAAAGCTGCCCCGTACCAAATGCGTAGACTGCCCCGGGCAAGCCCATAAGAAGCCATCCAGACATATCCGAGGCTTGCGCAGAAATCGCCGCAACCCAGTGGTTCAATCCACGTCCCCCTAAAAAATAGTTGGACATGTTTGATTTTTTTTCAAAAAATTTTGCACCAATTGCGAGCATTATGAGCGTATAAATTACAAACGCGATGATAATCCAAATTCTACTTGACATAACTCATTCCTCCAAATCCCTTTTTTAACCAAACGATACTATAAACAATACTATATTTTGGGGAGGATTGCAAGAGATTTCATTTTAATCCATTTACTCTTCTCCATCGTCACTTTTCCTCCTGTGTGTAAAATTCATTTCTTTGTATTTTACTACAATCGGAGGAAGTCGACCAATCAATCATCATAATTTAGTACGCAAAGTTTTTATTCTTTAAAGTTGGAAAAGGAATGTTTTTAAATTTCACAAAAGTAGTGGTTGCCAATATGCGCCGATATGTTGGAATTCTTGGTTTCGTAGAAAAGTATGGCGCATTCATTGTCGTATAGTTCGTCTTTCCCTCTAGTACATTTAAGATTGCAAGGTATTCTTTTTTGGTAGGATCTGCACTTTCTTGCTGTAGCCATGACGTAAATTTCGTTTTCTGGCTTAAAACGTCATAGAGGGAATCTGGATATTCTATGGAACTGATTCTGTTAAGGACTGCCTCTACTACTGCCTCTTGCCCTACTAGGGTTTCGCCTCTTGCCACACGATATTCGCTAATAACGCCCTTTCTTCCTTGCTTAAATCCATCTTCCACCTATTGATTCCTCTATTGGGATCTGTGTATTGCTTAAAAATGCAAGAGTGTGGCTGTTCAAATACGTAAAGTTTCCCGAGCCGGCGATATCCTCAGAAGTATCAACAAAGATAAAATCTTCGAATTGGGGTAAGGTGTTCCTTGCGGATTTTAGATATCGGGAACCAACACATCGTAATACGCTTAAGGTATAACACGAAACTTTCCATTTGCCGATAAGGAAAATGGAGATATTGAAGTGAAATGGAGAGAATGACTGCATTTTCAGAAAAAATCCACAAAACAAAAGACACCCTGCGGTGCCTTCAAGTTTTAACTGTTAAAAACCTGTCTAAAATTGCACGACTCTCAGACTGTGTGAAATGCATTTTTGATTGTCGTCTCGGTCGATAGGTGTCCAAAATTGCACGACTCTCAGACACTCGTGTTAGGGGGTAAACTAAATGATTGGGTCGATAGGTGTCCAAAATTGCACGACTCTCAGACTAAACCGCTATCTAGATTCTGTTACAAGTAGGGTCGATAGGTGTCCAAAATTGCACGACTCTCAGACGGAGTGACGATATTGTTTTTAGAAGGGAAGGGTCGATAGGTGTCCAAAATTGCACGACTCTCAGACGTTGAATTGGCAGAACTTAACGATTCTATCGGTCGATAGGTGTCCAAAATTGCACGACTCTCAGACTGTGTTAATCATCTCACTACTTTTTCCAAAGGTCGGCAAATGTCCAAAACTGCACACCTGTTTTAACCTTGGCTCATTTATTAATTGTTTAATTGCCTCCTCGGCAAAAGCCCTTGCGGGCAATTTGTAAAAAATTTATCTAAACTCGCCGTGCCTTTCGGAACAATTATACTCTAGCACATTTTCAACCTTTTGTCAATTCTAAGCCGTCATATCCGATTGGAATACTGCACAAATCCGAGTCGATAATCAATCGCCGCTCGCCCTGCAAATACTCGCTCACATCTCTGCCTTCGATGAATAAAAGCCGCACATTCTTGTCGAAACAATACCTGTAAAAGGCAAAAATATCGCTTTCCTCTAAAAATTGTTTCCCAAAGACGAGAACAAACAGCTTCAACGGCTTTAGGTCGCACAGCAAATTAACGTATTCGCACAGCCTTTCGCACAGTCTTTGTTTGTCGTCGGCCATCCTAAGCGAACATACCTTAGCGAGATTGTTCCCGTTCATAACCGTGTCATATTCAATATTGAGTCCGCTTTTCACGCGGAAATCCTCTGCTAAATTGAAGATGATTTTTTCAAGTTTAGTGAGTGCTTCCGCTTGCTCTCCGAGCCCCAAAAATTCAGAAAAGTTCTTAGCCAGCAGATTGGTTATCTTCTTTGCATTAAAGTCTATATCAGTGGAATCGAAAACTACGGACACGCTTTTTTCCATACTCATAGGCTTCCCATTTAACAATAGCGTAAAGCCTGCTTCTTTTCCATCCTCTGTTTGTTGCCTTAGCTCCGATAAAATGGTGAGCAACAATGTCTTGTTTTCGATAGCCAACGTAAAAAAGTGTGTTTCCGGAATTACGATGCTCGGCTCTATGCCATATCTTGCAAGGGTCAGTTCGTTCATACTCATCACTCCTCATCGTAGACAGTCAGGCGGTCGGTGGTGTCTAAAATATTGCTTCGCTTACTCCCCAAAATCCACTGTATATCCGCAAATTGCTTTTCGGTAATCTCCAAAACGGCAATATTTCCGCTTGCGGGCTTGTTCTGTTCAAGCCGGGTGGCGATTTGCTTTGCCACCGTTTTGTTGATAGCAAGCTTTGAGTACACCGAGTATTGTAACATCATAAAGCCCTCCTTTAAAAGGAACTTGCGAAAGCGTGTGTAGCTTCGTCTTCCCTCCGGCGTGTCCGTAGGCAAATCAAAAAATACAATTGTCCTCATAAACCTCCAACTCAAAATTCACCCTCCGGCAAAATTTCAATGCCATAAATGTCCGGCGTTTCTGCACGCATAAACCGAAAAATGCGATGTATATAAATCCTGATCGCAGGAACAAGGCTTTGGTTTTCGCCGTTTATCCTCACCCGCGCATACAAAATGCGGAGCATATCCCGCTTGTAGGCATCCTTTCGCTCCTTCGGCAAGGCAAGAACAATTCGGTCAACCACAATTCTAAACGGCTCCATCAGGTCACTTGCTAAGTTAAATGCGTTTTCTACGCTCCTGTGCCACAGCCCTAACTCGGTTAAATAGCCACAGGCGGAAATCTCTCTCGCAAAGGTGCCCATAATCAGGGTGTAGCCATAGTTTAAGGCGTCGTTTTCAAAACAGGCAACATTTCGGCTGAAGCTCTTTCCGAACAAAGCTCTAAAATATGTGCCCGCCGCACGTGCCTCAAAGTTATCCGTGTCGCCACATTGCACGGCCTCCTCATAGCCTGCAAGTAGGCTATATTTCTCGTCATATCCCAAATCACGCAGGTGCAGGGCTTGCTGACGGATTTTTTCTTTGATAATCTGTTCCCAACACGACGCTTTCCTCCCGTCCTCCCAAGCAACCTGTTCTTTGATGTTCTTAGAGACGGAAAAATGGGCATGGACAGGCAAAAATACAGCGGTCGGAAGATGCTTTCGGTCACAAAACAGGATATTCGCCCCTGCTTCTGTAAGATCAGCGACAAGTGCGGCCGTTATAGCAACCGCTGTGCTTTCTATAACAAGTGTTTCAATTTCGTTAATATGTATCCGCTCTTCGGTTTCGGTGCGAATCACCAGCGAACCAAGCTGTGACTCAAGCTTGCATCGCTTGTTGATGACAATCGTGCGAAAGCCTGCCATATACTCACCCCTTTGTGTTTAGGACAATCCTGTTCTCAAAAAGACCTGTGACAGACTGCGTGATGAGATAGACATCCGAATTTTCAAGAACTGCTTTTTTGTCTTTTTTAGTGAATTTAAATATTGCATCAGCCTTTTTTTTATTTGCTATAATGACATTTAAAAGGTCAATTATGTCTTCCACTTGCTTCAACGTTTTTTCTTCTTTGAATTTCTCTCTCGTAATCTGTTTACTGTTTTTTACGAGAACCAATTTGGCATAAAGCGGCTTAGTGATTTGCTTGATTATAGCATCATAGACTTTCAAATTGTCTTCTCGTGAAATTTTCTTGCCCTTTGCAAAAGCAATGTCCCCGCTTGTTTCTTTATCCTCGGCAGAAATTTGTTTTTCCGCAACAAGCGTATGATGCTTAAAGATATCTTTTATAATTTTAATAATCTCTTTGTCCGGATACCATTCAGCCGACACTGAGCATTCACAAGAGCCATCCACGGTTACACCCGTGTTCATGTAGGCACGAATACCATCCACTTCCAACACACTCTTTATTGGAATTTTCCGCATGATAAGTGTAGGCTTTTTATCTGCTAATTTGTTGTTTTCTGCCATTTTTTCCAAGAATTGCCCCTGATTGCAATCGTTAAAAAATGGTGCAAACCGCACAGGTACAGAAAACATTCCGCGTATGCGCTTGCCATCTTTCTCATCATATTCGATCACACAGTTATAGGCGTTATAGCCGTTTTTGTACCCGCCGTATTTCGCAGTATCATAGCCTTCGTGTAGCGCAAACTGCCCCTTGCCTTTCGGGTGGATAGTCTGGTCATAAAATGCGCCTTTTTTCTCGAACGGCCACGTCGTCACGGGGAATTTGTTTAAGTACTTTTTGTTGTCAAACAGATATGATTCAATCTTCTCGCTATATGCCGTCTGCCAAATATCCGGGCGATCTTTTTTAAACAGATTTTCAAGGGCATGATCCTCGTTAAAGGTGATGCCGGTATTCCAATATTGCCCATATACGCTGTCCCACACGTTGCCAACGACTATGTTTAAGTAGGCATCGTGTGCATGGTGAAGATGATTGACCTCGCGGCATTTTACAAGTCCATGGGTGTGCCGAAATTCGCTGACATTGCCCGCTTTGCTGTAAACAATCTTGCTGTCGCCGCCGAACAGCAGCTTCAGCGCATTCGCCGTTTCTTTCACCGCCTGATTTGTGGAAACAAGCTGACGGTTGATGAATCCACCGATCATATCATTGGATAAAGGTTGTACGCAGGTCAGTCGGCTGTATTTTTCCGCATTGATGAAGCCCTTGTCTTTTAACATCGCCCAAAAAGACTTCTGTTTCGCTTGAATAGTGGCTTCTATCGGATATTTGTCCGTCTTGTCAGTATTTGCGCTTCGCTTTACCAAAACACGGTTTGTAAAACTGTCGTCTTTGATTTTGCTCTGCGGATAAATATGATCAATGTCATAGAGGCTGTCGTCTTTTAAATCGTCCAGTACTATAGCCTCGCCGCTGTACATGCATTTTCCAAGCTGCGTGAAATAGAGGTAAAGCTTGTCGCTACGGAACTCTGTTTCATCGGTCTTTTCGTCGAACTCCCGTTTTAGTGCAGCAATATACGTGACGTCTTTTACCACTTTATTTAGCAGTTCCTCAATCTGTTTGCGACGGCTTGATTTCATCTTTCCTTTTTGCTTTTTATCCTTGCCACGGGTTACCTCGATAAACACTTTCTTGGGGGCGCAGCCGTTTATTTTGGTCAGTTCCTTGCTGATTAAAATCGCCTGCCAAATGGAACGCTTGACAATGGGCGAGCAATACAAATCTTTCACAAGCCCATAATCAACCTTCGTGTCGCTCTCGCCCGCGTTCTCTTTCAAAATCGTATCAAGGAACTTCGGGCAGTAGTGATCGCTGTTTAGGATTTCCATCAAGTTTAGCGTGGTATCTTCAAGCAGCTTGATGATCGAGCGTGCCGTTTCGCCGGTTGCTTTATCGGTTGCTGTTATCTCCGAAAGAAATTTTTTAGAAAACCTCGCCCAGCCCGCAAAGGAGAGTTTGGCAAGATCTGTTATTTGTTTTTCAGTCAGCTTTTTGCCGTAAACGGCTCTCAGCTTTTGCTCGACCGGCTTTTTCTCATCGCCGAAAACAGTATGCCACTTGATCATATCCTCGCATAGTTCCTCCTTAAAATTTTCGCCTAAAATATTACGTAGCTTTATTTGCGAAGAAAGGGATGCGTTAAATGCAGTGTCATTCTCGTTTTCCTTGCCGACAGTATCCGTTTTTTTTATTTTGCCACTTTCTACTAAACACCGCTTAATTTTAGCTTTCGAGAGCTTGTTTTCTGTTTGGCAAATACCATGGTACAAAAACAGCTTCAATTTCTGCTCTATGCGGTTTCCATTGATTTTAAGGTTGTTCAAATCCTGTAGCAGCATATATTTTTGGTACAGCAGGGACTGCTTTGGGATAACGTCCTGCGCTGTTAGATAGGTGCATTTCGCAGTCATTCGGGTGATAAAATTCTCGCCACTTGCCACCTTATCGACCACCTGCTCAAAGTTCCATGGCGTCACCCTTTGCCCACAAAATCCATCGTTCTTTTCAATCCACGCAAATTTCCCCTTGTCTTTTTCGGACAGTGGACCGACATAATACGGTATACGAAAGGTGAAAAGTGAAACAATTTTATCGGATACGGTGCCACATTCATCGGAATCTGTGCTACATTTATCGGATACAGTGCCGAATTCGTCGGAATCTGTGTCGCATTTATCGGATACGGTACCACATTCGTCGGAACCTGTGCTGCATTCATCAACACCTTCCAGGAACGGAAAGTTCTTTTTTTGCTTTTCCAAGATTGCCCGCAACTCAGCCTCTCCAAGTTGGTATGGAATATAGGAATTATCCTGTGTGTTGTGAATTTTGCAGAGCGTTTTATTGTCAATCTTTTCCTTTAACGTTTGATAGCCGCCCTTATCTTTTGCTTTTTCTATCACACTGTCTGTATATTTCAAAAAATCGTCATAGGTGGCCGTCATCGGCTCTTCGCCCTTTTTAATGCACATGATGAAATGCGATATGGGCTTTTCGCCATGTGTTATATTAGAGCCAATGTAATTGACATAGGATGCATGGGCAAAGCCCTTATCCTTGTAATTTGTATTCTGCCTAAACATTTTGCTGTATTCATCGGGCAGATGCTGCTTGATAAACGACTTTAACAGCTTTAAGTCTTCTTTGTGCTCGTCATAGCGTGCGACCATCGCTTCAGAAATCGACGATGCCCCCGCCATAACACGGTCAAGCTGAACCAAATCGTAAAACGGTTTCAGCAAGGCAAGGAAGCCTAATTGGTCGTCGTTTAAAATCGCTTCGGCAGCCGCCAGACATTCATCGTATTTTTCGGACGAAAATTTAAACTCTTTTAGTTCCTCTTTAATTTCTTTTTCCGCATCGCCCAAATCGTCCCATATTTTTGAAAGCGGTATTTTATTGCCCTGCATAGCCGTAAAGATTGCATTTAGGCGCTTTTCACCCGTAGGATTGATTTTCCCCTTAATCTCAAACCATTGCTTGGCAGTTGATTTGCTTTTGTCTTTGATGATACCGGGAATATCGGCGAAATTGGCCGTATCAAAACCGTCGCCGTCAATCCCTTCATTGATACTTTTGATCAGTTCCAGATAACCGCTGTTAGAGCGCTTGGTGTCAAACTGTTGGAACAAAAAGTGTCCGCGATATTTAATCAAATGATGACAGGCAAGGTAAAGCAGACGAATGTCTTTTTCCTCGTTTTCAAGCAGATGCTTTCTCAAATGATAAATCGTTGGAAATCTTTTATAATGCTCTTTGTCAGTAAGGTCCTTGTCGTTAAACAGCGGATATTTCTCGCCCTTGCTCTTGTCCTCTAAGTGTAGAGCACTCTCGTTTAGGCGAATGAAAAACGAGGGGTCTTTGCTCGCAATTTCGCTGTCAAATAATTTTTGCAGTAAATCAATGCGCACTTTGCGCCGCGCAAAACGGCGACGCAATGAGCGAAAGCTACGTCGCTCCGATGCGTCCTTGGCATCCTCAAAAAGCCTTGCTCCGCATTGTAGCTTGCCGCCCTTAGCAAGGATGTTATACGCCTTATCCGTTGCGGAAAACCCTACTGAGTTTGTGCCGATGTCTAGCCCTAAATACCAATCAGGATCTTTCATAGCTTACCTTTCTCGTATGTAACTTACGATTGCACAGCTAGCAGAATAATTACTGCCAGCACCGATAGCACAGATACGAAGTACCCGCTTGCATTTCAAAGTGGAATACCCTGTGCCAAGCAAATTTTTGTTTATCTTTTTTCCCGCTTTTGTGTGATAGCCACCACCGAATCAATCTCGGTTTATCTTATCTCCTCTGTTTGCTGTGGAACCAAATGATGAATCACACTGTGAATTCTTTTCGATTATACCAATATTTGGAACTATGTCAATACTTGGGTAAACAAGCTGACTTCCCCACCTTTATCTAACAGCTCTTTCATAAGCAAAGTTTTGTCCACATAGTAACATCCCTTGCTCATCATCTTTCTAAAATCCTCTATCCCTATTGGCAACTTTTTAAATGGCATATAGCTCCCCTTTCTTTCCTTTATTTGTTCTCCTATATCACATCACACTTTCCCTCATGCTTCACATTCTTCCCATATAAAAATTACTTTCACAGTTAGCTGTGAAAGCAACTTTTATATACACAAACTGCACAAAGAACGTGCGGTTTGACACATCAACCCCTTGCACTTATGCCACTGTGTAAATCTGATTTTGCGGTTGCCCTGCGACAAGGCAAGCAACCATCAAGTTTCCGATTCTGCATACGCCCACATTTTCTTATATTGGCAGGTCCTTCCTATAAAAACAATCGCCGCGCACTTCACCTTTACAAACCTGCTGCTATACTTTGCCAATTGCTCTCTTGATACGGACACTGCCTGGTCAAGCACCTGTGTTTCCTTCTCATATTTTGCCATACTCCTATATTTTAACTCAAACAAATAGGTCTGCCCCAACCCCGACAATTCGACAAGCTTTAAGACCTCTTGCCTTGTAAATCCAACCGCCCCATGAAGTGCCCGATTCAAAGAACCATTTTTGGCAATATTAAATCCGATCGTCAGGCTGTCTAAGGTAAGCAATGTTACGCCGGTGATAAAAATCCGATCCAAAACAATCCCCGTATGGTCTTTTAAAACTTCGTAAAAGCTACGGATAAACCCATCTTTTCCCGTGGCCTTTGCAAACGCTTACCTGCTGCTTAACATTGCATTCGCAAAATGATCATATTCGTCTACCATGATATATAATTTGCGCTCGCTCTTGCGATTCAATTGCGTAAGGAAAGAATCCATATAGCTTACAAGATCCACTTCCCCATCCAGCTGCATTTCCATGTGATAGTACCTTAAGAAATCCAAAATAGCAATTTTCACCTTTGCCCCAAACGTCCGCTTCAGAGTTGCCATATCGCTCGTATCCAAACCTGAAAAGGTAAATTTTAAAACATAGTACGCGTTAGAAAGCTTCGTCCGGTGCTTCCCGATATACGTTTCCCCAAAAAGCTTTTCAAAATTTTCTTCCTCATTTACATCATAATACGCCTTTAGCATACTTACAAACAACGTCTTGCCAAATCTCCTTGGCCGCAAAAAAACCGGGTATTTTGTATTTAAATTCTCAAGGACTTCAATATATTGCGTTTTGTCCACATAGTAATAGTTCTCCATGCGGATCTCCGAAAAGCTGCTCAATCCAATTGGAATTTTTTTGATTCCACCTGTTTCCATGTAAACCTCCTGTACGTTCTATCCACGGTACATATTACACATACCATAGCACAAACGTGCAGAAATGTAAACTTATCCACTGCATTGATCAGGTCAATCGCATATATGACGTTACGATGCACAGCGACTTTGCGGTAATGAACCGTAGATCAATGTCGTTTACTATGAAACTTATTATTTGAATCATATCTTCTTCCGGAAATAGCGCTATACAATGATACTAATTTATCCACATCACTAAAAAGCGTCCTAAATACAGTGTCCTTGTACTTTTTGTTTTCCCTATCATCTATAGCAACCACGCTTCCTTTCCTCTACCTACAAGTATAGTATACATTCTATTAGGATGCAACCGCAAAGCAGGCCTTACACCCGCTTGCTACTTTTACGGCATGGTAATCAACGGCTATTCCGCTATTACATATGCCGTATCGGGGAAAACGTAGCCTTGTTCGAATGTACCGCAAGAGGGCACTGATGTGTAGAGAACAGCCTGCACTGGCATTTGGACTTTGTGTTCAAAGATATTTTCTTCTGCTGTGAACAGCAAAGAAATAAACTGGAATACGTCAAACAGGAAATATGGGCAGAATGAATCGCCTGCAATATAGCAGAAACCCTGATCAGCCACACGATGATCTCCCAAAAGAAACCCGCACGAATAGTATCCTGGTGGTTCTCCTGCTTTTGCCACATATCATGCCATTTGCTCATAGAACCAACTGAAATACGTATTCTTTTGAAAGAAAGGGTTTATATCATGCCATTTGCTCATAGAACCAACACTTATCCGTAATTCTACTAAATGGCATTGAACCGTGCATCGCAACTATATGACACATTATTTACCATTTATATAATTTATGAGTCCGCCCGCCGTAATAATTTTTTGCATAAACTCCGGAAATGCCTGTCCTTGATAGCACTCGCCCTTTGTCTTATTTACAATCGCGCCACTGTCAAAATCTACTTCAACCTCATCGCCTGCCTCTACAGCCTTTGCCGCCTGTGGGCATTCGATAATCGGTAGCCCAATATTGATTGCGTTCCGATAAAAGATCCTTGCAAAGGTATCTGCAATCACACAGCTTATCCCTGCCTCTTTGATTGCGATTGGCGCGTGTTCCCTTGATGAGCCACAGCCAAAGTTTTTGGCGGCGACAATCAAATCTCCACGACTCACCTTTTTTGTGAAATCTTTATCAATATCTTCCATGCAATGTGCCGCTAATTCCTTTGGGTCGGAAGAATTCAAATATCTTGCCGGAATAATCACATCTGTGTCTACATTGTCTCCATATTTAAATACATTTCCACATGCTTTCATATACATCCTCATTTCTATAAAGTTTACCTTATTTGTCCACGGTTCTTTCGGCACAGCCTTTACAGCTACCTGCTTTACACCCAATTTTCAAAAAGAGTCCGTCGCATCTTGTTCTTTTGGTACAGCCTTTACAGCTACCTGCTTTACATCCTATTTCCCCAAAGAGGGCGCTACATCTTGCCCCTTCGGCATAGCCTTTACAGCTGCCCGCTTTACATCATCGTCAGAGCATTAATCATCCTTTCGGTCCACAAAGGATTCCGGCAATGGCACTTGCCGCTGCTACTGCGGGGCTTGCAAGATATAGCTCAGACTCCACATGGCCCATGCGACCTACAAAGTTACGGTTTGTTGTGGAAACGCAACGTTCCCCTTCTGCCAAAATCCCCATATAGCCGCCAAGGCAAGGTCCACAGGTTGGCGTACTGACAATTGCTCCGGCCTCAATAAATATTTTTACAAACCCTGCTTCCATTGCATCTAAATAAATCTGTTGCGTTGCCGGTATGACAATACAGCGGATCCCTTTCGCTACGTGCTGCCCCTTTAAAATTTCTGCCGCTATTTTAAGGTCAGAAAATCTACCATTCGTACAGGAGCCGATGACGACTTGATCGATTTTAATGCCCCCACCCTTCTTGATTTCACTAATTTCGCTAATTTCATCTACTGTCTTCGTATTTTCCGGTAAATGGGGGAATGCAACCGTTGGCTTTAAGGAACTTAAATCAATGGTGTATGCTTCCTCATAGATGGCGTCTTTATCTGCCGCGTATACGGCAAATTCCCGTTTGGAATGTTCTTTCATATACTGCTTTGCCACTTCATCTACCGGAAAAATGCCATTCTTCGCACCGGCTTCAATCGCCATGTTCGCAATCGTAAAACGGTCGTCCATCGAGAGGTTTGCGATTCCATCGCCGGCAAATTCAATTGATTTATAAAGCGCACCATCAACGCCAATCATTCCGATCAAATGCAGGATAACGTCTTTCCCACTAATCCATTTTGCAGGCTTGTTTGTCAGTGTAAATTTTATAGCAGGCGGAACTTTAAACCATGCTTTTCCGGTCGCCATGCCTGCCGCCATATCCGTGCTTCCCACTCCTGTTGAAAATGCACCAAGTGCACCGTAGGTACAAGTATGTGAATCCGCCCCGATAATGACATCGCCTGCAACCGTTAACCCTTTTTCCGGAAGCAGTGCATGTTCAATACCCATTTCCCCAACATCAAAATAGTTGGATATTTCATGTTTTGAGGCAAATTCCCTTACTTCTTTACAGTTCTGTGCAGATTTTATATCCTTGTTCGGTATAAAATGATCCATTACCAATGCGATTTTATCTTTATGAAATACGCCATCTACAGTCATTTTATCCATTTCGTGGATGGCTACCGGCGAAGTAATATCATTACCCAAAACCAAGTCTAAATCTGCTTCGATTAATTGCCCGGCACTTACCGACTCTAATCCTGCATGGGCTGCAAGGATTTTTTGTGTCATTGTCATTCCCATTGTTTTCCCTCCTGCTGTTGCGTTTCCTTCCTACATTTACTATTGCTATTTTAGCACACAATATAGTATAGTTAAAATACATATTAACTATACTTGTTATGAACTAGAGTTATGGTAGAAGCGCACTCCATCCAAATAAATCTCCCCACTACAAGCAGCGGAGTATCTGCGGGATTACGCTTAAACGGTAGCGCCACAAGCGGCGGGGTATCTGCGGGATTACGCTTGCACGGTGACGCCGCAAGTGGCGGGGTATCTGCGGGATTACGCTTGCACGGTGACGCCGCTTACCCGGAGTGAATAAAGTCGCACTGCCATTCATCATCAAACATTCCCGGGAGGTTTTCGCCATGGATCAAAATTTATCATCCTATAAAATATTTTATGCCGTCGCTCGTGCAGGCAATATATCAAAGGCTGCAAAAGAACTTTACATCAGCCAGCCTGCCATCAGCAAATCAATCCAGAAATTGGAGGTCAGCCTTCATGCCAAACTTTTCCTACGCAGTTCGAAAGGCGTCTCCCTTACAATGGAGGGGGAACTTTTGTACGCACATGTAAAATCCGCATTTGAAACTCTGACAATGGGAGAAGATAAATTACGCCATTCCCTTAAGCTTGGGGTCGGGCACTTGACCATCGGTGTGAGTACGACCCTTTGTAAATATTTGCTGCTGCCCTATTTAAAGGACTTTATTCAGCTATATCCGCATATCAATATTTCGATTAACTGCCAGTCTACAAACCAGACGCTAAAATTATTGGAAGAAGGGAACATCGATATCGGGCTAATTGCCAAACCAGAAGCGCGAAAGCAGATTGATTTTCACTATATTACAGAAATTCAAGATATTTTTGTTGCTACACAAGGATACCTTGATAATTTGAAAATCAGAGGTGTAGAAAGACATGGGATTTTACAGCACGCTATGCTCATGCTGTTAGATAAAGATAATATGACCCGCCAATATATCGACGATTATCTTAAGGACAACCACATTTTCGTTCAAGATACGATTGAAGTATCTTCTATGGATTTATTAATTGAATTTTCTAAAATAAGCTTAGGGGTCGCCTGTGTCATTAAAGAGTTCGTTACAAAAGATCTATCCTGTGGCGCACTGCTTGAAATTCCACTTCCGATTCCCATTCATACAAGGGAAATTGGGTTTGCCTATAATAAGCAGTCCATTCCCTCAAAGTCCTTGGAATATTTTATTGCCTTTTATCAAAATTCGTAGTACGTTTTTTACAGCCTTGAGCCGTTTTTTCCCCATATGCCGTCTAATTGACTTTCAGCTTATGACTTTCAGCTTATTCGTAGACACATCTTCCGGGTTATCCACCATGGATTTTATTTCCTCTATGTCTGATTGCTCAAAAGACTTTGTCAATACCCATGTATAATGCGTGAGCGGCAGATTGACGCTGATCTCATTGGAAAAAAACAGTTCTTCGCTGTCTTTGCCATAGGCAACCGGATAAATGTTCAGATAAAGGATCCGATATCCTTTGCATTCTCGAACCTTATATTTTACCCGCACATCTTGTAGTGGCTGTTCTTTCGATGAACCTTTGCCTTCCTCTGTGGCGGCATATTTATTTTCTGCCCTCTTTACATCCGGAATATGCACTATTTCACCCCATTCCCAATCGGCGTCAGAAATATTCGTATTATGAGGCAATGCCAATACGACACTTAAAAATGGAAGGCCACTTTCCTTTGCTACATTGGCCAAACCATTGATAGAAACGGCAGTTTCCCCATTTTCTCTTTCACCCAAAACCGGATCATCAAAGCTGCATCCTATCCGTATGCTGTCATTTATGATTTGATAGGTGACAATCTGCGATTTTGGCTTCTGTTCAACATCAAAATCCTCATTTTGCGTCCCACTTTGCGCATCATTTTTCGTCTCTTTTACAAAGGAAATGTCACTGCCCCTATCCGCTGATGCGCAGGCAGACAGCAGCAGGATGCTACATGCCAAAAGTACTACTAAAAAGCAATGCCAAATTTTTATATATACTTTCATGCTTTTCTACGCTCCTCTCCGCTTTCGCACATACCTAGACCTCTCATCATCTATTTTTATTTTATCAAAAAAGCCACCAAAGTTCAATGCTTGGGTGGCTTTTCGATGGAATTTTATCATGGTGGCTATTCCATTGCTTATAAGCTTCCTTGAACTTGTTTGGCATGAGCAGCAAATCGTTGCCGAATTCTGACGAAGAAAAACAACCCACCTTAGTTGTGCTCTACTAACGTAGGTTGTTCCTTGTTTCGAACTTATCGCTTACTTCTTATTCTTTCACAGCTTCTTACGTAGCCATTTCGTTGCACCTCTTTAGTAGCTATCCGCTCACAAACATTACTGTAGATATATATTGTGTTCAAATTTTATCGTCTGATCTAGGAAAAACTTATCTTTTAACTGTGTAATTTTTTGAACATTTAACATCGTGTTTGGATTTGGCCATCTATCAAAAGCTAACGTCCCACTCCCTTCTCCAAATACTAAAGTTCCTACGTCCGGAGTTCTGACAATCGTGTAATAGGTTCCAGGAATATTAGCAAATTTATAGACTTTCAAAATATATGGATATGGAGCTCCATTTGTAAGCTCCGTATATTCAATCACAATTTCTAAACGTTTATCTTCATAGACTGTAGACGGCCCTGAATAAATTTTTTGTACCGTTAAATTGTATGGATTATATTGCCTATACAAATATGTCATTCCATAAGCCGCATATTTCTCTGCCACACTATAGCTTGCTATTACTGTTACAGTACATATATAGTTCTTTTTACCGTTTTTCGCTGTTATCGTTGCTGCTCCTGCGCCCCTACCTGTTACTGTACCATCCGAAGTCACTGTTGCAACAGCTGCATTGCTACTGCTCCAGTTTACTGTACCGACAGCATTGTTCAATATTAACTTTTGGCTTGCTCCCTCTCCAAGCGAAAGGGATGTTTTGCTTAATTTAGGCGAAACCACTGTAACTTTGCATTTATAGCTCTTTTTGTTGAATTTAGCAGTAATCGTAGCTGAGCCCTTTTTCTTGGCAGTAACTTTCCCTTTTGAAGATACTGCTGCAACCGTTTTTTTGCTGCTGCTCCATGATATGGTACCTTTGGCATTGTTCAATTTCAGCTGGAGCGTCGTCCCCACAACAAGCGAGGAACTTGTTTTATTCAATTTAACCTTTGCCGCCGCCTCTGCTGGTAGTATCGGTATAATTGTTACCACCATAATTAGTGCCAACAATAATGCCATTGATTTGCAAATTGTTTTCTTGATGCTTTTCATTAATAATGCCTCCTTCTCTCCTTTACGGCATTCACAGCCGTTTTAACTTACTTCAAAGACTTGTAAGTAAGCAAGTGAACACGTAATTCTGCAAATATTGTCTTGCATGCGCTTTAAATAATTTTCCTCTGCTTTGCGCTCCCTTCAATATGTTATCTATATCAACATGAACGTAAAACCGTTTTGAACACCAAGTTTAGCTGCAACTATGTAATAATGTAATAATAAATAGAAAAACAATTCCACCCGTCCTATGATATAAATCAAGTATCATACTGAGCCAAGAGGTGTAGCCGAACAGTCGCCCAGTACCATTTATTTCTTGCCACAATACCGTTCTTTTTCGTAGAATGAGCCGTTCTACGAAAAAACTTCATTTTGATACTTCTTTTATATTTCTTAGTAAATTTTATCATATCCTACTTATATTGTAAACAATTTTAACCCCAAAATGGCAAAAAATGTCAAATAAATGTGAAAAATGAAATTTTACTTTTCCACTTTAATACACTATTTCAAAACATTGCTACACTATATAATTGCATTACCTAGTTGTTTGCGTTATTCACTTTAGCACATAATATAGGTGTTTGAATTTTCTTAACGTACAAGATACAGTACCATTCGACATTTTGTTAAGTACTAGAACGGTTTTGCCTATAACCTGATTATCTTCCATAAACAAAAGGGCAATCTTTTTCTGGGGTCAGAAATGGGGTAGCTTAGAAAAGAAAATGCGATAAAGCAGATACCTTTTGAGTCTTTTTCGTAGAATGGCGTATTCTACGAAAAGAACCCAACAAAAAAAAGAGAAAGGCAGTGAAATATAAGATATATAAGAACTATAAGATATGGGTAATCAGTAAGCAAAAGCACCGTTATTCATGATGAAATTGACTGGAATTAGCATGAAAAAAATATACCATTGTTTGTTCATTAGAATCAAGAATCCTGCTTGCAGGATTCTTTGCCTGTGGCGGTTGCATCAGCAACAACTTCCTTATACGCCACAGTGCGATCCTTCCGGCGGGTTTTTGTATTAATTGGAACATTTCCCTATAATTAATACAAAACCCCTTGATTGCTTTCTATGCCTTAGCATAGAAAGCCCCAAGGGATTTTTTCATATAGCCTAAATTCAAGCTCCGCCTTTACCGGCTCAAACACCAATCACCAACTACACACGTATCTTTAGAAAATCGAATATCCTCCATCAACGGCAAGTGCCGCGCCGTGAATAAATGTTGCATCATCCCCTGCAAGGAACAGGATGGCTTTTGCCACTTCTTCCGCCTTGCCCGGACGGCCTGCAGGGCTCATCGAAATCTTTATGTTTAATGGATGTTGCGGAATTGCGAGCACACGGGAAATCATATCGGTTTCAATCGGTCCCGGCAATACTGCATTGATCCGAACACCTTTTAGACCATGGTCAAGTGCCATCTGCCGCGTAAATCCGAGGACACCGTGTTTTGCCGTTGTATAGCAAAGCCCGCCACGTCCTGCGCCTGTTGAGGCCATCGAAGCAACGTTTACAATGGAACCGCCGCCCTGTGCTTCCATCAATGGAACGATCCGTTTACAGAGCAAAAAGAGCGAGCTTAAGTTTGTTGCGATTACCTGGTTCCATTCCTCTGTGGGGATTTCTCCAATTTTTCCTAGTCCACCGCCGATACCGGCATTATTCACCAAAATGTCTATACGCCCAAATTTGTCGATTGCCGTTTTTACCAAAGCGTCTAAATCTGCTTCCACCATGACATCTGCCTTTTTAAAAATGGCTTCGCCTCCTGCCACTTCGATTTCGGCAACACAAGATGCCCCTACCTCTTCCTTTGTTCCGGTTACAATCACCTTTGCACCTTCTTTTGCAAAAAGCTGTGCTGTTGTGCGACCTATCCCTCTTGTTGATCCTGTTATGAGCGCTACTTTATCTTTTAATTGCATATCTTATTACCTCCTCTAATTGTTGTTTCTTCTCGTGAACCATTGGGTTTCTTTTTCACTTAGGAACTGCTCCTTAAATATTGTTTGTTTCCATAAATGTTGTACGGTCGTAGCGTGCCTGCAGCAGATACGGCAATACTTCTTCGATCTTTGGATTTGCCATTAACAAGGTCTTAACGATCTGCAGATCGTTGTTTGTGTATGCACCGCCGATGATTGTGCGGATAGGCAGTTCAGCCCATGGATCGTCTACGCTTGAATAGGTCTTAAGTGTTGCAAAACCCGGCTCCCACTTGTGATAGCTATATTCACAGACGGATCCACACAGTTTTGGATTCAAGAACTTTGTTTTTCCTTCTGCATTCGGTGCGCAGTCAAACAGGTAGTAGAAGCCCATTCCGCCGGTCTTTTTACCTGCTCTGGCAGCTTGAAAGACAACATCGGTCAACGGGCTATTGTACTCGCCCAATTTTAGTTTCGCATCGACAATCTGTACGCCTTTTCGTGATACGGATGCCGTCACAACATCTCCATTTTTGACAATGCTAAATTCTGCACCAAGCTTCTTTGGAATACCGCTCTTGTCACGCCCCATCTGCGTCGCCATTTCCTGCCCATTTCCACCTAAGAGAAGGGATATAGTGTATGCCCCGAGTTGTCCATTACATAATGCATAGGCACCAAGTATTGTCTCATAATAGTCTTCCGCAAATGACGGATTTTGGATATGCATCACGGAGAGCGTCACAATCGGAATGGGGTACGGTTTTAATGGTGGCGGAAGGAGTTTTGCAATGACAGCGCGGTCGGATAGGAACGCAAGGTTTAGGCCTTCTTGATTTCCCATGAGCGAAATCTTGCCGTGGTTTTCAATGTCTTTTGCAGTGGAAATGAAACTCGGCTGCTTCTCTTTTTTACGGAAAAGCCCCAAAGCGGTTTCAAAGCCTGCACGAACGGCAGGACCAACCCTTCCGACAACGGATGCATCGCCAATTACATGAACCTCTAACGTATCGCCTATCGCTTTTGCCAAGCCGCTCTTTGGCTTTAGTCCCAGCGAAAGTACAACAGCCTGCGCCGCTATCGTCTTTTGTTCTTTCGAATCCGTAGTTTCAACAACCACGCCGTCTAGCTTAATTTCTTTCAACGTGTGGTTTAGCATCCAGGTCACGCCATATTTGTCCAATCTGCCTTTTACATCGATTACATTCGTTTTATATCCATCCGGTGCTACCGCACCAAGCATCTCAACGATCGTGACACGATTGCCCAAAGCCGCAAGGTACTCTGCCGTCTCAATTCCGGTCATACCTGCACCGACCAGGATGACATCTTTGTCCTTGATTTCAGTCGTTTTACTTAAAACATCATTTACCGTACAGACATTTTCACCATGGATGCCGGGGATGCTGGCAGGAACAATCGCTTCTCCACCGGTGGCAATGATGGCCGCATCAGCCTTTAACGAGGCAATCAACTCCGGCGTAGCTTCTGTATTTAATTTTACATCCACACCGAGCTTTTCCATCTGATTTGCATAATAGTCAATCAACCAACTTATCGTAGCCTTATGCGGTGGCTGTGCGGCAAGATTGATGGAGCCTCCAAGTTTTTCGTTTTTCTCAATCAGCGTTACATCTACCTTACGCAGTGCGAGCGTCTCCGCTGCCGCTAGCCCGGCAGGACCACCGCCGACAACAACTGCCTTCTTTTCTGTAACGTCGTAGCTAAGATCACCGTAGTGCCTCTCACGTGCCGTTCTTGGATTGATTGCACATTCTGCAGGCACACCGGCAGCATTGTATTCGCTAAGGCTTTCAAAGCAACGCAGACATGAGATGCACTTGCGAATCTCGCATTCTCTGCCGGACAGTGCTTTTTCGCCCCAATCTTCATCTGCAAGAAAGCCTCGCCCGAGCGATACGAAATCAACGATGCCATCTTTGATAAACTGATCGGCAAATGCCGGTTCGCGTATTACGCTAACGCCAATGACAGGAATCTTTACTTGATCCTTCACGGCCTTTATCATGTCGTGCCTCCAGCCTTGCGGGTAAGAAATCGGTTCAATTACCGTGGTGGCTGTTTCATAGATACCGCAACTTACATCGATAAAATCGATCCCGAGAGCTTCGAGCGCCACTGCAATCTTTACGCCGTCTTTTATATGGATATAATCTTCGGTAACGCCTGTCGCCACAAGGAATTCATCAACTGAAAGCCTCACGCCGACTGGAAAGTCACCACATGCCTTACGGATACCCTGTATGATTTCCGTAATAAAACGCATCCTGTTCTCAAAACTGCCACCGTATTCATCTTCACGTTTGTTTGTATACGGGCTTAGGAATTGATTGATGAGATAGCCGTGTGCCGCATGCAATTCAACGCCATCGCCTCCGGCCTTTTTCACACGTATTGCACCATCGATAAATTGCTGCACCAACTGTTTGATTTCCGCATGCTCAAGTGCCCGTGTTTCCTGCTGTGAAACCTTGCATTTGATTGCCGAAGGTGCTACAACAGGCAGTCCACCCATCAGCTCAGACTGCGTCTCACGCCCGGGATGATGAAGCTGGATGATAAGTTTGCTGCCATGCTTTTGCACGGCACGTGCCAACTGGCTAAGCGGCTCTATGTGCCTGTCCTTTGTTACGGACAATTGGCGCATCAGCCCTGCACCTTGTAGATCATTGATTCTTGTAATTTCGGGAATAATAATACCTGCCCCACCCTTCGCGCGCGCCTCATAATAGGCGATCATATCTTTTGAAGGACTCCCGTCAAGCTCTGCCAACCCGATCCCCATCGGCGACATTACGATACGATTCTTTGTCTCTAGTTTCCCAATTTTCCCTTTTGACCCTAGATTCTTATACATTGTATCCCTCCTGTGCTTATCAAATTTAACATCGATTCATTTGGAACTGCCCTTATTATAAATCTTTTATCAAAATAAAAGCAACGTGTGGTATGCATAAATGTTTATTGACAACTTGTGCACGGTGCACTATAATAAAATCAGAAAAAAACATAAATGAAGCACCAAAGGGAGAGGTAATTTATGTGGCTGAGTGATTTCGTTCAAAAATTAGAAATAAATGAGGAAAGTAGCGAATTTAAAGAAAATGAAACCAAAATCTGCAGTACCAAGTTACAGGATTTCGACACTGGACATGAAATCAATGCTGTTTCATTAATTGATGGCGAGACGGACGCCTATTTAAAAGATACGCTTTACTTTGGTTATTATACACAAGTTGCAGCCAAGGAAAATTTCCCGGCACACTGTATCCTAGCCTACGACTGCGATGAGGATTGCCCGAACAGTCAACATGCCATTTTCGTTGAAGGCTCCCGACTATTCTCGCTCTTTAACCGGGCATTGTCCTTGTTGAACGAATCGAAAAAACAAAACGAGTTTTATTTAGAGCTCATTCGGCGTGCACACGAAACTCAAAGCCTTGACGGGCTGATCAACGTTGCATCCGCACGTCTTGGCAATGCTTTGATTTTGCTTGATCCCAATTTTCAGATTCTGGCATATTCTACGATCTATCAGGTGACGGATAAGCTATGGCAAGAGAACATCAAACAAGGCTATTGCAATTATGAATTCATTTCTACCGTCATGGAATTCGATAGCATTAAGAACGCTCCTGAAGATGCGGAGCCCATTGAAGTCACCTGCTACACATCGCCAAACCGGAAAATCAGTAGTCGTATCTATCATGGCGGAATACGCGTCGGCACAGCATTGATGCTGGAAAAAGATACGATTGTCACGCCGGAAGGCATGAAACTGATGCGGATCGTCAGTGAAGCGGCCGGAGAAGCTATCTCATTTCTTACCCCACAGGTCCTCTCGCCTGCAACGCAATATCAGAGTCTTCTATTTGATTTATTGATCGGCGCAACCCAAACGGACGTAAAACAACGCATTGAACATCTGCATTTCCCGGCGCACATGTGTGCCTTGGCAATTACGCCTGCCCGCTTTTTGAGTAAACACCACCTGCACGAACGTGTTGCAAACGAAATAAGAACTGCGCTTAAGGATGCCGTACTCACATTCTACCGGGATAGTATCGCCGTACTCGTACCGCTTCATTTTGGCCTGTCACTGACTGCAGATGAGAAAGCCACCTTAGATGCTGTTGCGAAAGCGGAGTTCGTCCAAATCGGCATCAGCAATGCTTTCGAGAATATTAGCAGTTTTGCGCAATATTTTGGGCAGGCCTTAAAAGCCCTTGACATGGGTGCGCACTTTAAAGGAAACTCGTCGCTTTTTTATTATGAGGATTGGCTGTTTCACGATCTGCTTGATCGGGTAAATGATAGCACACAGCTTGGTCGGTTTTGCCATCCGGCACTGAGCCTGCTCAATCGCTATGACCACAAAAAAGGGACGGACCTTTACCATACACTCCAGATTCATCTTCACCATTCATGTAATTTAAAGCTGACTTCCGCTGCTCTTTATATCCACCGCAATTCACTTACCTATCGGCTGGACCGCATTATTGCCCTCACAGGAATCGATCTAACCGACAGCTACACCCGTTTCCTGCTCTACGCATCCTATGAAATAGATCGCCACTCCGGTCTAAATCAGTCCGCTAATATGCCCTCATAATACACCACCACACACGTTTTAAAGCACATCATATAGATTGAGCTAAAATGTAGATCGTCGCCTCACCATACGCCACCACACACGTTCTAATGACACATGCCCGCCCTGCTGCAGTGCCCGGCATGTATACGAACGAAACGATTGCCGGAGCACTTGTGGCTTAAAATCGAATGTAGACTTTAGGGCAAGCAGTATGCTATAATGAATATCAATGCAAATTAAGGATGTTGCTATGGGGCATAAAAAGAAATGAGGGTATAAAAATTATGACAGATAACGAATTATTGCTTGCTCTATCCAGTTTATTTGACAAGAAACTAAAGCCGGTAGAAAACAGGATAGACAGTTTAGAAGAAAGATTAGAAAATAGGATAGGCGGTGTAGAAAACAGGATAGGCAGTTTAGAGGAAAGATTAGGAAATAGGATAGGCGGTGTAGAAAACAGATTGAAAAATATTGAACTGCAAATTGAAAACGATATAAAGCCACGACTGCAAAATATTGAAAGCTGCTATACGTCTACATACGACAGGTATAAAAATGGCATATTTCAAATGGAAGCGTTACAAACCGACATGGATATTGTGAAAAATGTAGTAAAAGAGCACGGTGAAAAGCTACGAAAAATATCATAATCGGAATGCAACTAGTTAGGGCAAACGAAAAAGAGCCAATGCACCTTCATCATACGCCGCCGCACACGTTTTAAAGACACATCATACAAGATTTGACTAACATGTAGATCGTCGCCTCACACGTTCTAAAGACACATGCCCGCCTTGCTGCAGTGCCCGGCATGTATACGAACGAAACGATTGCCAGAGCATCTGTTTGCTCTGGCAATCGTTTCGTTCCTTTATTATAGCTTCTCAGAAGCTGCACGCAGATTCCGATAAAAGGCGCATTTTTTTGTGCTGGTGAATATATTATAGGAACCGCATTTTGTTCCTATAATATATTCGTGTGAACGTTAATATCCCATGGTCTTTGTCTTTCGGGTTCCTCTTACTGATTTCACCTAGTATATCCCGTGGTCTTTATCTTGCTCCAGTCACTATAATACTTTTTCCCTCCAACCGTCTTATAAACCCTTAGTTGGACCTGATATTTATACCCGGCGCTAAGGCGATTGATTTTCTTTGATGCATCTGAGACCTTCGCACTTTTTGTAATCCAGGCTCCATAACTAGTTGAGCTGTATGACGAATACACCGATCGGTATCTGATTTGTATTCCGCTGACATCACCTAGCGATTTCTTCTTTGCTGAAGTAAGTTTCTCCCATTTCGCCGTAAGGTTACGCTTTCCTGCTACGGCTCCTTTCAGGGCATATGCTTTCGGGGAAATGCTAAAGGATGCATTCGTTGTTCCGGTATAATAAGCTCCCTTTGCCTTTATTTTTATTGTCGCTTTTCCAACCTTCTTATTATTTGCATAGCTTACAGAATAATTTGAAGCAGGAACGGCCTTTCCATCAAAAGTTACCTTCACGGATGGTTTCTTCGCCTTGCCTGAATACACTTGGTCTCCAGAAACGATCACTTTTGCTTTCGACAAGGACAAGCCTTTGACATAAACTTCAATCGAGGCTGTTTTCCCGCCAACATTCGTTTTCACAGTGATCTTCGTCTTTCCACCACTAATCGGAGTAACTGTGCCATTTACAACCTGTGCAACCTGCGGATCTGATGAAGTCCATGAAACAGTCTGATCATAAGCGTTGCTCGGCTGTACCTGCGTTCCAAGATATATCGCCTGTCCACCAAGGCTAGTCACCGAACTTACGGGGCTTCCATCCTTCGTAATTTTTACAGAGGTAGGCGCAATGTCCATATCCTTAATTGAGAGATTGTATTGCCCTCTATATGACGATGCGACCTCAAAGTAGTAATAATCCGTTATAGGGGGCGTGAATTCATGAGAATAACTGTTCGTACCCCATGTATCACTATGAACAACATTACCAAATCTATCCTTTAGATACCATTTACAGTCCGGCACAGAATACGTAGATATCGTCACGCGATGGTTGGCAACGCAATTAAACTTAAAGCGATGCGTATAGTTTGTTTCAATGGGCGAGTTATCGCTAAATGCATTGGTTAGAGCATACGGAAGGTTCACCGTTTTCTCGTAGGTATCGAATTTTCGCGTGAACAATTCGACAGCACCACTTTTTGAGGCAGAATAGGGTGTTACTTCCAACGTATAGGTGCCGGTATCTGCGATGACAAAATCTTTTTCAATACTGTTGTGCCCCCAAGTATCTGACCCAATTGTTTGTGACGAATTGTAGAATTTATAGTCAATCTCATAGGAAGAATAGGTCTTAAGCGACAGAGCAAAATGCTGCCCGGCACTAAGGCTATAGGTCTTTGTTATCTTGTACGCATTTCCTTCCTCAATCAGATTTGTGGTGTGGTCATCTACAACTGTCACCGTTGATAATTTATCAATCGGTTTTTGTGCCGATGGCACAGGCACGCTAGCTTGATTTTTATCATACAAGTAGACAGAATACCCGGTATCCGTCTCTGCTTGCGTCCAAACCTTCAATTTATATGTATCTGTAAAGTTTGGCTTGAACGTCTTATTATGTGAAGTGCCATTCGAACCATCACTGATTGCATTCCCATAGGAGTCACCGATCTGCCAGTCCGTATTAGAGTTAGATGTCATTTGCAATTGCAGCTCATGACCGGCTATCCCCGTGAATGTATATTCCTTATATCGCTGAGAACTTGTGTCTCTTAAGGAGTTCTTTGAAAATGATTCTGCCTGTTTAAAGGGTAATGCAACAAGCGTAGGATCACTGCCCGCAAACTTATATGCACGCAGGCCATAATATCCGCTTTTATTGTCGTCTTCTGTTATCGTTAGCGTATATGTCCCGGTGAACTTGATTTCATAGGTTCTATGAAGTGCCGAAGATCCCCATGTGTAGTTATCGATACGATTGTATGCATCGGCAAACTCAAAGTTAAGCTTCATATTTCCACTGCTCGCCCACAGATCAAAGGTAAAGATATCCCCTTTATTTAGGCTATAGGTGTAAGTATCTGTATTTTCTTCTGCTTCCGTGAGTGTATAGTTGTTTGCATCTTGAAATGCCGTTCTGGTGTTTGTTGCGGTCAAGGCCTCAATCGTTTCCGTATTTTCCACGGTACTTGGAAGCAGGTTCTCCTCCTCTTTCGTTGCAAGTGCATCCTCTTTTAGCCCTGCTCCAGAAGCTTCCGTTGGAAATGCCCAAAATACGTTGATCCCCACCAGTGCAACCGTCAGGATCAAGGTCACCAATTGCTTTCTAAAACTTAATCTTCTCATCATTTTCTTGCTCCTTTTCTCTTATGTATTTTTATCGTTAGAGACAACAGCCGCCTCGTTGACCTTGCTGTTGATTATACCCATGATGTTTGCTGATTTCACTCAATATATCTCGTGGTCTTTGTCTTGCTCCATGCACTATAATACTTTTTCCCTCCAACAGTCTTATAAATCCTTAGTTGAACCTGATATTTATACCCGGAGCTAAGGTCATTGATTCTCTTGGATACATCTGCAGCCTTCGCGCTTTTTATAATCCAGGTCCCATAATCATTTGAGCCGTCTGATGAATACACCTCTCGGTATCTGATTTGTATTCCGCTGACATCACCTAGCGATTTCTTCTTTGCTGAAGTAAGTTCCTCCCATATCGCCGTAAGGTTACGATTTTCTGCTACTACTCCTTTCAGGGCATATGCTTTCGGAGAAATGGGAAAGGATGCATTCGTTGTTCCGGTATAATAAGTTCCCTTTGCCTTTACTTTTATTGTCGCTTTTCCAACCTTCTTATTATTTTTATAGGTTACAGAATAATTTGAAGCAGAAACAGCCTTTCCATTAAAAGTTACTTTCACAGATGGTTTCTTCACTTTGCCTGAATACACTTGATTTCCGGAAACGGTCACTTTTGCTTTCGACAAGGACAAGCCTTTGACATAAACTTTAATCGAGGCTGTTTTTTTGCCGACATTCGTTTTCGCAGTGATCGTCGTCTTCCCGCCACTAATCGGAGTCACTGTGCCATTTACTACCTTTGCGACCTGCGGATCCGAGGAAGTCCATGAAACAGTCTGATCATAAGCGTTGCTCGGCTCTACCTGCGTTCCAAGATGTATCGTCTGCCCTGAAAGGCTAGTTACCGAACTTACGGGACTTCCATCCTTCATAATTTCGATAGCGGTAGGCGCGATGTCCATATCCTTAATTGAGAGATTGTATTGTCCTCTATATGACGATGCGATCTCAAAGTAGTAGTCGTCAGTAATCGTAGGCTTAAATTCATAAGAATATCTGTTCGTACCCCATGTATCACTCATAACAACGTTTCCAAAGCTATTCTTTAGATACCATTTGCAGTTTGGCACAGAATACGTAGATATCATCACGCGATGGTTGGCAATACAATTAAACTCAAACCGATGTACATAATTTTGTTCAATGGGCGAATTATCGCTAAATGCATTGGTTAGCACATACGGAAGGTCCACCGCTTTCTCGTAGGTATCGAATGTTCGCGTGAACAATTCGACAACACCACTTTTTGAGTCAGAATCGGGTGTTATTTCCAATGTATAGGTGTCGGTATCTACGATGACAAAATCTTTTTCAATCCGGTTGCGCCCCGAAATATCTGAGTCAATTGTCTGTGACGAATTGTAGAATTCATACTTGATCTTATAGGGAGAATAGGTATTGATCGACAGAGCAAAATGCTGCCCGGCGCTAAGGCTATAGGTCTTTGTTATCTTATACTCATTTCCTGACTCAATCAGATTTGCGGTGTGGTCATCTACGATTGTCACCGTTGACAATTTATCCATCGGTTTTTGTGCCGATGGCACAGGCACGCTAGATTGATTTTTATCATACAAGTTGACAGAATACTTGGTATTCGTCTCTGCTTGCGTCCAAACCTTCAGCTTATATGTGTCTGTAAAATTTGGCTTGAACGTCTTATTATGTGAAGTACCATTCGAACCATCACTGATCGCATTTCCATAGGCGTCACTGATCTGCCAGTCCGTATTCGAGGCAGATGTCATTTGCAATGACAGCTCATGGCCGGCTATCCCCGTAAATGTGTATTCCTTATATCGCAAAGAACTTGTGTCCCTTAAGGAACTCTTCGAAAATGATTCTGCCTGCTTAAAGGGCAATGCAACAAGCGTAGGATCATTGCCCGCAAATTTATATGCACGCAGACCATAATATCCGCTTTTCTTGTTGTATTCTGCTATCGTTAGCGTATATGTCCCGGTAAACTTGATTTCATAGGTTTTATGAAGCGCCGAAGATCCTGTGTAGCTGTAGCTATCGATACGATTGTATGAATCGGCAAACTCAAAGTTAAGATCCATATCTGCATTGCTCGCCCACAGATCAAAGGTAAAGATATCTCCTTTCTTTAGTTTATAGGTGTAAGTATCTGTATTTCCTTCTTCTTCTATAAGTGTAAAATTGCTCGCATCTTGAAACGATGTTCTGGTGTTTGTTGCGGTCAAGGCCTCCATCGTTTCCATATTTTCCACTGTATTTGGAAGCAGGTTCTCCTGCTCTTTCGTTGCAAGTGCGTCCTCTTTTGGTCCGGCTCCGGAAACATCCGTTGGGAACGCCAAAAATACGCTGGTCCCCACCAGTGCAATCGTTAGGCTCAATGTCACCAATTTCCTTCTAAAACTTAATCTTCGCATCACTTTCTTGCTCCTTTTCTCTTATGTACTTTTATCGTTAGAGACAACAGCAACCTCGTTGGCCTTTCTATTGATTGCACCCATGATGTTTACCAGTTCCCGCCTATCGGACGAACGCACCTTTTTTGTATTGCATGACTTATTTAGTTGTTAATTAATTTTTCTTCGCCGTTCCAGCTATAGAGCTTGCGGATGTCTTCGCCTACTACTTCTGCCGGATGTTCACTGGCCAATTTGCGCATTGCCCGAAAATGGGCTTGTCCGCCAGCTGCCGACATATCTAGTAGAAAATCTTTTGCAAACGTCCCATCTTGAATATCGGATAAAATCTTCTTCATGGTCTTTTTTGTTTCGTCTGTTATAATCTTAGATCCGGTGATATAGTCGCCATATTCTGCTGTATTTGATATCGAATAGCGCATACCCGAAAATCCGCTTTGATAAATAAGGTCAACGATTAATTTCATTTCATGGATACATTCAAAATATGCATTCCGCTCATCATAGCCTGCCTCTACTAATGTTTCAAAGCCTGCCTGCATCAGTGCGCAAACACCACCGCATAGGACTGCCTGCTCACCAAAAAGGTCCGTTTCTGTTTCTGTTCGAAACGTCGTTTCTAATACGCCGGCTCTTGCTCCGCCGATTGCAAGGGCATATGCTAATGCCTTCTCCTGTGCTTTGCCTGTTGCATCTTGCTGTACGGCAACAAGGCAAGGTACCCCTTTGCCTAACTGGTATTCACTTCTTACCGTATGTCCCGGCCCTTTTGGCGCAATCATGGTTACGTCTACATCCACCGGAGGTACAATCTGTCCAAAATGGATTGCAAAACCATGTGCAAACATCAGCATTTTCCCGGCTTCTAAGTTTGGTTTGATCGACTCTTCGTACATCGCCGCCTGTTTTTCATCATTGATTAAGATCATAATAATATCTGCTTTTTTTGCTGCTTCGGCTGCTGTATATACTTCAAACCCCTGTGATTGTGCACGTGCCCATGAACTGCTGCCCTCATATAGGCCAATGATGACATTGCACCCCGACTCCTTTGCGTTTAATGCATGTGCATGCCCTTGGCTGCCATAGCCGATTACTGCAATTGTTTTTCCTTCTAATAAAGAAAGGTTACAATCTTCTTGATAAAAAATATTTGCCATTTTCTTATAACTCCTATCTATCCGCTTTATCGGATGCTCTCATCGTACAATAGGAAAACCTATTGCCAAACTGCGTGTTCCTATCTTGTTTTTTACGGGAATGATTCAGCCGTACCCCCTTCATCGTTGCTTTTTACTGCCTATTCAAAATATGCTACGTCTGATGAACCTCGCGTTAAACCTGTGATACCGGTTCGCGCCAATTCTAAAATTTCATACCCTTCCACCAATTCTAAAAATGCACTCAATTTGCTCTGTGCACCCGTCAGTTCAATGACAAGCGAATCATGCGTCACATCGATGATGTTTGCCCTAAAAATATCTGTTACTGAAATAATTGCTTGGCGATCGGTGTCCTTTGCACGGATTTTAACTAAAATCAACTCCCGAAAGACGGATTTTCCCTCTTCTAGCTGCTTGATGTCAAGCACGTCTTCTAGTTTTGCAAGCTGCTTTTCAATCTGTTCTAAAATGAACTCATCTCCACTCGCTACAATGGTAATCCGTGTAAACCTTGGATCCGCCGTGATTCCGGCAGAAATACTGTCAATATTATACCCTCTCCTACTAAATAGCCCAGATACATGGCTGAGTACATTTGGCGTATTCTCAACCAGAATAGACAATGCTCTTTTTCTCAATTTAAACTCCTTTGAACTTTCATTCATTTTTATTATAAATCAGTTCTTTCCCCTATTAATTCTAGCAATATATAATTTCTTTGTCAATAGTCAGAATCGGTGCACGATAGCTTTTTGCTATATTTTTTATTTGGGTTTTTGCTTCCTGCAGACTATGGTTTAACGCAATTGCACTAATTCCGGAAAAGTTCTGTAAGCAAAATTCTATCGTTTCTACGCTGTTTGAGGCAATGGCGCAGGGCATACGGGCTACCTTTGAAATTTCCTCTAAAACAGCAAGCAGCGACTCCTTCTCAGAAACACCACTATTGCCCGTTTCAATACGAAGGATATCCACCTCTTCCTTCATATCTAATGCCAACTCTAGCACTGTATCGTATCTATCGTCTTCATACTCTTTTACAAGCTCTTTGTTCTTTGCGAAATTAATCCCCTCACCTACCTTTAGTTTCTGCCCATTTGCAAAGGTAAATACTTCACGCTCTGTGGCAAGTAGAATCTTGCGATAAACCTTTTCATTCTGTGGTTTTGTGCTGTGAATCCCGTCACTGTGCGAATTTTCACAATGCAATTTCGTAACATGTGGTTTTGTGCGATGTGAGTCAATCGTGTTTTCACAGGGGGGGATTGGTTTGTTGGCTTTCGCTATTTCAACGATGCTTCGTATATAGTTAGGAGTCGTGCCACAACAGCCACCAATCATATTTGCCCCCTGTTCGATCATTGTTTTCATATAGCCTGCAAATTCCTCTGCATCCATATCATACACCGTCGTTCCATCGGCATCCAATTTTGGCATTCCGGCATTTGGTTTTGCTATGATTGGAATTGTAGCACATGCTTTCATTGCCTGAACAATCGGAATCATTTTATCCGGCCCACAGGAACAGTTGACTCCCACTGCATCTATGCCAAGCCCTTGCAGCACTGCCACCGCAGGCTGCGCACCTACCCCATATAATGTCTTTTCGTTGCTTTCAAAACTTAAGGTTGCCATAATCGGCAAATCACAAACTGCACGGGCTGCAAGCACTGCCGCACGCGTTTCCTGCAGGCTCATCATTGTTTCTATCACAAGCAAATCCACACCTGCACTTACTAAAAACTCAATTTGCTCTTTGTAAATTTCAATCAGCCCTTTCAATGTCAAGTCGCCCATCGGCTCAAGCTGTGCCCCTGTCATTGTTACATCGCCTGCTACATATGCTTTCTGCCCTGCCGCTTCCTTTGAAATTGCAACAAGGGCACGATTTAATTTCTCCACGTCCGCTTCCAAACCGTACTCTTTTAATTTAATACGGTTTCCCGAAAAAGTAGGCGCATAGACGATCTCGCTTCCGGCCTCTATAAACTCCTTTTGTAGCCCAATCAATACCTCTTTATGTTCCACGATCCATTGCTCCGGTGCAACTCCCGACGGCATTCCCCGCCTTTGTAAGTTAGATCCTGTCGCACCATCTAAAATAACGATTTTTTCTTGTAGCAGCTTTTGAAACGTTTCTTTCTTCATATTGAATATAAAACTCCTTTCTATTTACATCTTTCCATTTCCAATCCTAATTTCCAATCTTTTTTTCTTCCTTGTACCCAAACAATTCCGGTATAAAGCGGGAAACGTCCATTTCCTTTCCATTTATTTTTTTTGAGGCGCTTAGGTGCAGCTCTTCCATTGCACGTGTCACACCAACATAGAACATGCGGCGTTCTTCTTGTAGATCTGCATCCAAAACTGCTTTTCTAAATGGCATAAGACCTTCATTTACATCAATAATATGTACAATTTTATATTCAAGCCCTTTCGAGCTATGCAATGTTGCAAGTGCCACAGAATCAACCGGCTCTTTTTGCTGATCCGCCCGTTTTTGATTCATTTGCTGTTGTTTCTGGCGAACCAGTTCCTCTTTATACTGCTCGATATGCAGTAGCCATTCCTCGTACGTTTTAAATGCTTTGGCCGCCTCCTGCAATTCGTCTAATGTTTCAAACAATTCCTCTGCATTGATATGCCTGTCGTCTGCATATTTTGTTAAATATCCTTCATAGCCAATTCCTTTTCGGATATAATTGACTGCCCCATAAGGCGTAATCCTAGAAAGTACTCGTATATCGGCCTCTAATTGTTCAATTCGTTCTGCCACCCAAGGCTGCTCTATTTTGTGGTAATAATCTACCCATACATCAAAAGCAATCGTTGATTCATCCAAGCTTTCCCGGCTGATATAGCGTTTCGGGCGGTTCATCACCCGTAGGAAATCTTTCCGGCTACGGCTTCCCATTGCGATATCGATGTAGGTTAAAATATCCCTTGCAATCCAATGTTCATAGAGGTTTGGTATATTATCCTTTGTACGAAAAGGAATATTATAGGATAGCAATTGTTCCATCAGCAATCTTGGCTGTGTATTCGTACGAAATAAAATCGCAATATCCTGATATGCTCCACCTCTTTTTTTGTGGCTTAATATAGATTCAATAATACATTTATCTTCTAAACTCTGATTTTCAAATAGTTGGAATGCGACTTTTGATCCGGCAGATTTTTCCGCTTTGATATCTTTTTTAAATCGTTCTTCATTATGCGATATTAATTGAAGCGCATGATTTACGATATTCGCTTGTGACCTATAGTTCACATTTAATAGCACTTGTTTTGCATCTTGATACGATTTGTTAAATCCCAACATAATTTCCGGTTTTGCACCTCGGAAGCGATAAATAGATTGGTCGTCATCACCGACAACAAATAAATTGTTTTCCGGCAAGGCAAGCATTTTGATAATACCGAACTGGATTTTGTTGATATCTTGAAATTCATCTATTAAAACGTATTTATATTTCTTCTGCCAAGCCACTAAAATGTCTGCTCTTTGTTCAAGCAGCTCATTGCAGTAAACAAGCATATCGTCAAAATCGATCAGCCTGTTCTTTTTCAGTTTTTCCTCATATTTTTGGAAAATGCTTTGGAATACTTCTTGGGCACAATTGACGGAATAGTAATGCTGCAATGGTATCATTGTATTCTTGACCATACTGATTTCGCCCAAGATCAATTTCATAAATTCATGCTCATCTTCGTATTCTAATCCCATCGTTGTTATGATATCACGCATATATTCGTTCTTCTGTTCTTCTTTTACAATATTTCCCGCATGATAGCCATAGGCATGTTTTAGTATATTGAAAAATATAGCATGGAATGTGCCAAAGGTAACCGGATATTTTCTCTCCCCCATCAGATTAGAAAACCGCTCTTTCATTTCATTTGCAGCCGCTTTTGTAAACGTGATTACGAGGATGCCGGAAGGATTTACACGAAAATTTTCGATCAAATTTTTAACCCTATGGGTAATAACCAGCGTTTTCCCGGATCCGGGCCCTGCCAGTACAAGCATTGGTCCTTTGTTATGTTTTATTGCTTCTTCCTGTGATTTTGTGAAACTCATTCTATGATTATTGCCCCCATCTATTTCCCATCCTTATTCAACTCATTCTTTTCTGACTGATCCTTCGCATTTCTTTATGGTATTCTTTATCCTTCTCTTTTCTTTATGGCATTCTTTACCCTTCTAATTTCTTTATGGCATTCTTTATCCTTCTGATTGTTTCTTCTTTTCCAATAATTTCCATAATCTCGGTGGCACCACCGGGTGTCATCTGCTTTCCTGAAACTGCAGTACGTACCGGCCACATTGCATAGCCATTTTTACAGCCTTTTTGTGCTACATAGTCCACAAGGACTTTATAAAGTCCATCATTGCTATAGTCTTCTTGTATTTCAAAGATTGGAAGCAATTCTTCTAATACCTGCCGTGACGTTTCAGGTGTCGTTTTCATTTTTTTATGGGCATATATCGCGCAGTCGTATTCTGGTACTGATTCAAAAAAATCTATATGATCTGCTATATCAGGGAAAATCTCAATTCTTGTTTTAATAAGTGCTGCAATTTTTTTAAGGTCGTAATCTTCTGTAATCACGTTTTGGATATAAGGTTTTGCCATTTCATAAAACAATTCAAATTCCATGGCTTTTAAGTATTCCCCATTCATCCATTTTAACTTTACAAGGTCAAATACAGCCGGCGATTTGCTGATTCTATGATAGTCAAATACTTCTATGAGCTGTTCTAGTGAAAAAAACTCACAATTATCTTCCGGACTCCAACCAAGCAGTGCAATATAGTTTACAACCGCCTCCGTTAAAAATCCTTGTTCGATTAAATCTTCAAATGAAGCATGTCCACTTCGTTTGGACAATTTCTTATGATTTTCATCGGTAATCAAAGGAAGATGCACATAAATAGGGACTTCCCAGCCGAATGCCTCATAAAGCCTTGTGTATTTCGGTGAAGAGGACAAGTATTCATTTCCACGTACCACATGGGTAATCTGCATCGTATGGTCATCCACTACATTCGCAAAGTTATACGTTGGATAGCCGTCCGATTTAATCAAGACCATATCGTCTAATTCTTTATTTAAAACAGAGATATCTCCATATAATTCATCATGAAAGACCGTATCGCCATCCGTCGGGTTGTTTTGGCGAATCACATATGGTATTCCTTCTTTCAAATTTTTTTCTACTTCTTCTTTGCTTATGGAGAGACAGTGTTTGTCGTAGATCATGATTTCCTTGCCCTCTACGACTTCAGACCGCAAAGACAACAGCCGCTCCTTGTCGCAAAAGCAGTAATAGGCCTCTCCTTTGTCTATTAATTCTTTGGCATATTTTAAATAAATTCCTGTCTTCATACGCTCACTTTGAACGTAGGGCCCAACCCCGCCATCTTTATCCGGTCCCTCATCATAGATCAATCCTGCTTTTTGAAGGGTCCTATCTATCATCTGTGTTGCACCCTCTACGAATCGTTCTTGATCTGTATCTTCTATCCGAAGCATGAAATCGCCGCCTGCATGTTTTGCAATTAAAAATTCATACAAAGCCGACCGCAGATTTCCTACGTGCATTTTCCCGGTAGGGCTTGGTGCATATCTTGTCCTTACTTTACCCATTTCTATAACCATTCCTTTCCTTTCGCTCCCTCTTTCCCTTTGATATGGAAGCTACCTTTTCAAATATTAATCGGTTTTTGCATCATACCTCTGCAAATAATTTTCTGCCTCCTCTTTCCTCAAATCGTATTCTGAGATCAATTCGTTTATAATATAATCATCTAGTGCATTTCCCTTTTTTATACACATATTTGGATTTAAAGGGCTATCTATATCATACCCCACTATTTAGAAGATTGCAATATGCCCCCTCATGATACCAGGGCAATCACATAAAAAACTCAATTGAAAAGGCAACTTCCATCCCTCTTTCCCTTTGAGATGAACGTTGCCTTTTCAAATATTACTGTGAAACTTACTTTTTCAATCAACCATTTTTCATAGAAATTTCCCTATTTAACAAAACCATAGGCAAAAACGAAATTCGCCTATCTACCGATTCTTTTCGCTGCGTGCGAACAAAAACGTGCCAACTACCAGACACACTACGGTCAATCCCACAATGGCGATACAGTTTAGAGCCGGATTAAACAACACAACGCTGTCGTATTCCGGCGTTCCAGCATAAACCACGGCGCGCACAAGGTCAAGGCAGTAGGTCATTGGCATCATGCGGTTTAACACCAGCAAAACGCCGTGCGAGTTGTTGATCGGAATGAGTGCTCCGGAGAGGAACATTTGCGGCATGGTGATCAACATTACCGCCATATTTGCCAATTTGTTGTTCTTAATAAGTCCAAATAGGATCATGGCCAGCGCACCCGCCGAAAGGCACATGAGCGGCGATAGTGCAAAAATCAAGAGCCATTGCATCACATTTAGCGTATAGCCCATAAACAGCCCTACCGCCAATGTGCCAATTACACTGACAATCGCTCCAAAGGATGAACCGAAAATCTTGCCGATCACTATGGAATAGCGGGAAACCGGAGAAATCATCATCTCCTGCGTAAAATCCGTTTCGTGATCGTCAACTAACGAAGTAAGTCCCATAACCGTTTCCATAAACAGCATCGTAACGACCATCCCAACCAATACAAACTGTCCATAGTTGAAATTTAAGCCGGATGCCATATTTTCTGAAAGGCTGCCGCCTAACATGCCCATCATCACCACCGGCATGGCCAAGCTCATAATAACCGTTAGCGGGCTTTTCAAACTAAGTAAAACATCTCTAGCGATGATGGTGGCAATCGCGTTGATCTCGCGTGCGGCCCTTGATTTCTTTCTGGGCGCTTCAAAAGCTATTGTATGATTCATGCTGCTTCCCCCCCTGTTTTAATGAGATATTCGACATAAGCGTCTTCTAGTGTCGGTTCCTGGATTTTTAGCAAAGTCAGCTTCGTTTGTATCCTTGCGATAATTTCCTGCGCTGTCCTGCCTTGATAAGGAACCACGATATGGCCGTTCGCTTTCGGTGATAGACCCATGCCAATCAGTTCATCCATCAAAGAACCCCTGTCCGCAGCATCCAAAATCAGTTCCTTGTGGAGCAGGCCCTGCTTCATTTCTTCCGGCGAACTGCAGCCGGCAATTTGCCCTTTATTGATAATGCAGACCTTATCCACATTTTCCGCTTCATCAATATAGTGGGTCGTCAAAAAGACCGTCGTGCCAAACTCATTTCGAACGCCATTGATGTATTCCCAAAGGGAACGGCGGCTTACCGCGTCTAAACCCTGCGTTGGCTCATCCAAAAACAGGATTTTTGGCGTGTGGATCAAACTGCGGATAATCTCTAGCTTGCGCTGCATACCACCTGAGAGCTTTTTGACTGGTTTAAACAGGCTATCTTTTATCCCAACGATTTGCGCCAACTCCAACACGCGGTTCTTATAGGAGGCAGGCATCATCTTAAAGGTCGGGCGATAGCTGTACATTCCATACAGGCAGGCATGGAAACGGATGTTTTCCTCTGCGGTAAGATTCCCATCAAGGCTTGGCTGTTGAAAGATAATCCCTACCTTTTCCCGCACTTTCTCGGCCTCCTTTGCTACGTCAAACCCTGCGATTTTGACCTCCCCGCTCGTTTTGGACAACGTGGTCGTCAAAACTGAGATGGACGTGGTTTTGCCCGCGCCGTTTGGCCCTAGAAAAGCGAAAAACTCTCCTTCCTTTACGTTGAAGCTGATTCCTTTGACTGCCGGCTCCTTTGTCTTGTCGTACTGTTTGACAAGGCTGTTTACTTCGATTACTGATTGCATAACGCTACCTCCTTTTTAAGTTGCAAGCCAGATCGCATGTGCGAAAACCAGCCACCAATTTCATAAAGAATCTATCCGATGATCCCATAAAAAAGACCTCCGTTTTCTTTTTACAACCACAGTATATGGCTGTATATTAAACGGAGGTTAAACGCAATTTAAACGCAAGGTAAACATAATCAACTATTTTTTGTGGATATTGGGCAACAGCAGATTATCATTATATTACTGATAAATTCTAAAATCGCCTCCTGTCGGGATTATTTCTTTACCCATTCGCTTTCTAAAAGGGCGTATCACCGCGTGGATGTCTGCTCATACGCTCACCTCTAGGCGATAGCCCAAACCACGGATCGTCGTAATTTTAAACCCGGCCTGCTCTGCCGGAAAACGCTCGCGCAACCGCCCGATATGAACGTCCAACGTGCGCTCATTTCCATCGAAATCAAACCCCCAGACGTCCTCGATCAACTGGTCGCGCGAAAAGGTTCGTCCGGGAAAGCCCGCCAATTTAAAAAGCAGTTCAAATTCTTTCATCGGAATGTCCTCGCACGTTCCATTTACGGTGACGCTATAGCTGCTTTTATCTACAGTAACGCCACCAATTTGAATCACCTGCGATGCTTCAATTTTATACCGCCGCAAAAGTGCCTGCACCCGCACGATCAATTCCTCGCCTTCAAAAGGCTTTGTCAGATAATCGTCCGCGCCAAGCCCAAATCCCTTTACTTTATCAGAGAGTCCTACTTTGGCAGTCAACATCAAAATAGGCAGATTTTCATAATATTTTCTAAATTGCCTACACAGTTCAAAGCCGTCCATATTTGGCATCATCACATCAATGATGGCAAGGTCAATATTATCGTTTATTTTTGTAAGCGCATCACGCCCATCTTTCGCTTCGCAAACCGTAAAGCCACTGTTTATCAGCAATGCGCGCACAAGCTCGCGGATATAAGAATCATCGTCCACAATCATAATTTTGCTCATACGATTGCCTCCTTTCGTAGAATGGCTTTATATTACAGCGCGAATGTAAACGGAACTTAAACAAAAGGGTAATTTATGCGCACTTTTTGTTTTTTTCAAGGCAAATCATCCACTTTTTCCTCGCTATCTTGTGCTGCCAGCTTCTTATTAAAATACTGATAGGTAAAAGATATGCAAAGCAGCAATATCCCCATGCTAAAATAGGACACAATACGTAGTCCCGCAGAAAGCATGCTAAGATCTAGCAAAAACAGCTTTAGCACGGCAAGAAACAACAGCCCTAAACCGCTAAACCGCGTTATGTGGTTGCGTTTGTGAAAACCATACAAAATCCACCCTAAGGCCGTCAGCCCAAAGATTGTGGTAAGAAGCAGGCTTGACGCTTCCAGTTTAAGCTGAACCACCAGATTTTGGCTTAACAGAAGGACAAAATAGCCCGACAGCGTCAAAGGATACCACTTAATCGGCAAGATTTTCCTCACGGTGATAAATTGCAGAAGGTCGCGCATCCAAAATATGCCAATGACGTTCCCTGCCAAATAGAGCAGGAAAACCAATGCCGTAATCCCCACCGCATTTGACCCGCCAGATAACAGGTTTCCGGAAAATCCATTAAACCCCACCATCCATATACTTGCAAATAGGCCCACAACCATAGATGCCGCACGCGTTGCCACACAAGAAAGAGGCTTTATTCTTGGCAGGAGGTAGGAATACAGCATTCCAAACACAATGCAGGACAAGATCATAAGCTGTACATCCTGTCCCAAATCCAGTGCTGTTTTTATTTTCGCAAGCACAGGATTTTGCAAGAGGTAAACGATGAAAGCGTAAAAATTAAGGATTGTACAAAAGTTAAGGCTCTGCACGCCAATGTGCTTTATCATCCCCTTATATGCAAGCATTGCCGTGACGGCAAGCAGCCCAAGCGTGATTGACAGGTATTGCCACACAAACAAGCGGTTTTCCCAATTTGGAATGTTAAAGAGCAGGAAGGGCAACAGGCACATCCCGCCAATGATCCCGCCCGCCATGGTGAAGCGGCGACGGTTCGTTTTAATCCCCCAAAGAAGCAATCCACAGGCTTCCACTAGCCAGCCAAGGCTAAACCACGCCAAGTCAAGCCACAATGGTATCACCAATGCCGCATATGCCACACCTGTTATGAAAAATAACGCACGGATCGGACGGCTGCCATCAAAGCGTGGCTCGCGCTCTACGAACACGGCCATCGAAAAACAGCTTGCCGCAAATAGGAAAGGCACCCATGCATGATAGCGTGTTAAATCAAATGCGGCAAACAGCAGCAGCCCGATGAAAAAACGGAAGAACAGATTGAAGGCCAGTAGCACGATATCAGAACGATTTATGCGGGTTTTTGTGGCAAGGGCCCCGAAAACCGGAATTAACAAGTAGGAAAAGAACGAAATAAGGACGGCAAATGCCACGATTAAGTACATGGAATTATCATTATGCCAAACCCTTACAATCATAAATGTGTCGGCACCCAGTCCGAAAAATAGGCCAATAAACCGTGTAACATGCCAACTTCTGCGGGTAGCAAGCGAAAGGGCAAATAGATTCAAAATCGTGAAATATATGCAGGCCCATACATTGATTGCCTGCCCATATGAATTGCCGAGTGCAAACAGCGGCAGATAGCCGCCAACCAGCGCAAACGTGGATATCATCTGCGATTGATAGCGGTAGGACAATCGAAAGCTTAATGCGGAAACGCCGGCACACAAAATCAGTGCACCGTACATTGGAAAAATATCTAGGATAAAGTAACCGAGCGCCGCACCTAAAAACAGCACACCTACGCCACCCGCTGTTAATGCTTTAGAGAAAAAGCCACTCCATTTGCGGTGCAGTATTTCGCCCACCAAAATCATGATCAGTCCAAGTACAAAAATAAAAGCACATTTTGTTCCATTGTCCATATACCGATAAACATGCTGTGCACCTGCAAATACGCCAATCAGTACAAGGAATATACCGATTGCACTGATCAGTTTCAGCCCCAAAAAATTTTCCCAGTTAAAAAACTTTCTAGCGGTGCGCAAGGTTTCGCCTTTTAGCTGCTGCTGTGCGATCTCTTTCATGGATTCCGTCTTCATATCATACATCTCATGCCACGCACGTTTTGCCCTATTTTGTGCGGCCGTTGCCTGCGCGGTAATCCGCATGGAGAGGTTGTCCAGTTCGCGCATAAGTTCGCTTTGCTCCAAACTTGAACAATCCCGCAAGTCTTTTTCATGTCTTTTATATGCCACATCAAATTTCGCCTGCAGCTCCCCAATTTGCTGCATCTCCCTTTCAAATCCTGCTGCAAGATAGCGTTCAAACTTAGCCTCGTGCATTTTTAGAAGCGAGATACGTTTTTGACTAAGTTCACCACGCAGATTCTTTTCCAAAATTTCATTGTCGCGGCTCATCTTCGCAAGTTGCCCGTTAAGCACTTTAAGCTGTTCTAGGCATGTAGCAAGCTGTGCGCGAAGCGTGGCGTTTTCACGTGATAAATCCTGTGCCTCAAATTCGCTGAACGCCTTTTGTACCTGTTGCTGGCGATCGTATAAATCATTTAGAGCCACACGCAGCGACTCTGATTTTGAATTTTCCACTCGCTCTGTATCCATTCTGCCATCTGCTTCTTTCATCATTTCGAAAACATCACTTTTTCACTGCTAAACATTTTTGTAAGTATTCCTGCACAGATTGCCGTATAGCAGATGTTTGCAATGACCGTCACTAGAATATTCGTCATCATATAGGAGCGTGAAAAGATACCGCCCATGCACCGCACACTGTTATACAAGGGAATGAAATACCATGCCGTCCCTTTCGTGGATAAAGTATCCATCATGGAGGTAACGCCAATGAGCATTACGACAAGCATAAGCGGCGTAGCCCAGGTGGTTGCCTCCTTGACCGTTTTTGCATAGGCCGATATAATCGATAGCAATGATATAATGACAAGTACCGTTGATAAAATAACGGCTAGCAGCAATGCATAATCAGACATCTGGTAGATGCCTGCGTCGAGCCCTTCCACATCTCCCATGATACTTGGCATAGACAGCATTGTACCAATAAAACTGGAGCATCCGCTTAGGATTGCGATCACGCTTAAACTAATGATTTTTCCTAGGGCAAGCTGCCCACGTTTCATTGGTGTTACAAGCAAGGTAGCAATGGTTCCACGCTCTTTTTCCCCGGCAATAGATTCCGGTGCGATTGCCATACACCCGCTAAACAAAAATACCATCATAAGCATGGGGATCATCATGGAAAACACTTGCGCTGTCGTATCTTCTTCAGTGGCTAAGTCATATGCTGCTTCACCGCTGTTAACATCAAACTTATTGGCCATTGCTGTTTCATATTGTGCTAAAAACGCATCTATGATGCTATAGATGTTAATTGATTCTGGTTCTGTAGAATTATAGTATAGGGAAATCTCAGGGGCTTTTGCGCCGGAGGCTACGTCATAAGCCGCTACGGCATCATCAAAATCTTCCGGGAATATCATAATTAAATCACAATTTTCTTTTCCCTCTTGCAAGTCGTTTTTTAGGCCATCCACGGATTTTGCTTCTATTTTTTCAACATTTGCCTGTATCCCCAAGGATGCTAAGTCATCGACCATCTGTGGACTATTTTGCACATAAATCGTTGGTACATATGCCTGATCCGGCGCAAACATAGAGGTCAGGCCTTGGCCCATAAACGTATAGATGACATAAATCATAAGCCCCGGCATGATAATGGTTGTAAACACCATTCGCCTATCTTTAAAAAATCGGGAAAATTCTTTTTTCATAATTGTCGCTATATTGTTTTTCATACATTTTCACCTGCCGTTTCTGCATAGACATCAAAAAACCTGTCTTCTAGCGACTTTTGTCTTGTTACCGTTTCTAACGTGTCGCATACAACCATTTTTCCGTCAATCAAAATTCCTACACGGTCGCAGATTTTTTCAACAAGGCTAAATATATGTGTGGATACGATGATGCTTTTCCCCGCTTCTTTTAATTCCAACAAAAAATCAGTAACTACTTTTGCAGTCAATACGTCCAGACCATTGGTCGGCTCGTCAAAGATAATAATTTCCGGATTATGTACCATAGAAACAACAAGGGAGACCTTTTGCTTCATCCCGGTTGACAGGTTTGCCACCTTGACTTCTGCAAATTTTGTAATTTCGAATTTGCCAAACAGCTCTGCCTTTCGCTTATCCCGGACAGCCTTGTCAACTCCATGCAGTTCTGAAAAGAAATCAAATAAATAATTCGGTGTGAAAAATTCTTCTAATTTTAATTCGCTTGTCAGAAATCCAATTTTGCTACGCACTGCATTTGGATCTTTGCATACGCTGACCGTATCAACCACTACATCGCCCTCATCCGGCGCTATGAGCGTTGCAATGATACGTAATATGGTCGTCTTGCCTGCGCCATTTGATCCTAACAAGCCAAATACCTCTCCTTTGTATGCGGTAAACGATAGATCATTGACTGCTACCTTTACCTTTTCTTTCGTACGCTCAATCTTTTGTTGCTTCGCTGAGATTTTAAATGTCTTTCTCAGTCCCTTTGCTACCAATATTTCTTCCAACAATTTATACCTCCCCTGTATAAAACAACCTCATAAAATGAAGCCCTTTCCTTTTTATAGTTTTCTTGCATGAAGCCGCCTCATAAAATGAAACCTTTTCCCCTTTATACTTTTCTTGTATAAAGCAGCCTCATAAAATGAAACCCTTTCCCCTTTATACTTTTCTTGTATAAAGCAGCCTCATAAAACGAAACCCTTTCCCCTTTATACTTTTCTTGTATAAAGCAGCCTCATAAAATGAAACCCTTTCCCTTTTATCCCTTTCTTGTATAAAGCAGCCTCATAAAACGGAACCCTTGCTGAGCGTTGGCATTTTCGATTCTATTTTACCATGCTGCAAAACTCAACAATCTCACTATTTGGACCTAATATTTTAAAGAATCTTGTGCCATTTGCCCAAAACGGCAAGAATTTGATCTCTTCGTCCAGACAGTCATAGCCACCTTCTTTGATCGTCCTATATGCTTCGTCAATATCATTGACATCTATCGCGATATGTTCGATTGCCCCTGCTTTGCCTGCAGGGTTTCCATTTTCATAAGTTTCAATTACAAGATTTTTTAAACGTAGAAAACATACTGCTTTCCCTTTATTTTCCGTCTGGTAAATAGGCTCAAATCCAAGGCTTTTATAAAAATTGATTGTATTTCCTATATCGCTTGTAGGCAATCCGATATGTGCAATCCCTGTTGCCAATTCTTTTATACTACTCATCGCTATCATCCTTTCATCTTTTGCTTCGTGCCATTTTGCTTTCTAATGCAACACTTCCTTGTACCGTCTTTCTATATCTAAAACTATAGTAAATTCTTTAACTCCATATTTGCTCTGAGTTCTTGCTAGCCCAACACCTCCTCATATAGTTCTTCATATTTCTTTGCAGAGGATTCCCACGAATGATCTTCTTGCATCGCCCGCTGCACCATTGCATTCCACTGTTTTTTATGCACTTCAAATACTTCTTTTGCATAGAGGATAATCTGATACATTTCCATCCAGTTATAATTTTGAAATCCAAATCCATCCCCTGTTTGTTCATATTGGTTATATGGCTTCACCGTATCCTTTAATCCCCCGGTTTCACGTACAATCGGCAGGGTACCATAACGCATACTTATCAACTGTGAAAGTCCACATGGTTCAAACATGGATGGCATCAAATATGCATCCGCCGCCGCATAAATTTTGTGGGACAGTTCATCGCTATACCCAATAGAAGCCGCAATTTTATCCGGATACTGTTGCGTATAGTAGCGCAGCATCGACTCATAGCCTTCTTCTCCGCTTCCTAATATAACAAATTGTATATTGGGCAGGGTACATAGATCTTTCATAGCCAGCTTCAATAAATCAAAGCCTTTCTGTTTTGTCAATCTGGACACAACTCCAATTAGAAACGCCTTGCTGTTTACTGCAAGCCCCATCTCTTTTTGCAGCCGCTTTTTATTCTCCCTTTTGCCTGCTTTTACTGTGTCAACGTCGTAGTTCGTAGGAATATAGTCATCAGCACTTGGATTGTATTCCATATAGTCGATCCCATTTTCGATTCCTATCAGGCTGTCAGCCTTTACACGCATCAGCCCATTTAAACCCTCGCCGCCTTCCGGCGTTTGAATTTCCTTCGCATAGTTGTGACTCACTGTCGTTATTTTGTCGGCAAATATAATTCCACCTTTTAAGCAATTTACCTCCCCATAAAATTCCAGTTTGTCCGGCAGAAAATACCATGCGTCAAGTCCAATGATATCTTTGGCCAGCCCCATTTCCAATCTGCCTTGAAACCTCATATTATGTATTGTCTGTATGGATTTGATGGCATGGTTTTCCGATAGGAGCATGTCGTAAAGGAACATTGGTATTAAGCTGGACTGCCAATCATGGCAATGTATGATGTCGGGAATAAAGTCCATCCATTGCAGCGATTCGACCACTGCCTTGCAAAAATAAGTGAATTTTTCAAAATCCATATAGATATTGTCGTAGGGAGCCGATCCGCCAAAATAATATTCACTGTCAATAAAATAATACTGGATATTGCCGACTTTCGTTTTCATAAGCCCTACATATTGTTGTCGCCAGCTTACGTTAATGGTAAAATCAGTAATTTTCTTAAGCTTCTTGTCCCATTTTTTATCCATACTTTGATATTTGGGCAAAATAACCCGCACATCGTATTTTTTACTGTTTATATATTTTGGCAGTGCACCTACGACCTCCCCTAATCCGCCTGTCTTAACAAAAGGAGCTGCTTCCGACGCGACAAATAGTATTTTTTTCATGTAATAAACCTCCTTCGTCTAGAATATTCATGTACTGCCTCTATGGATTTTTGTTTCCACACAGAATATCCTTCGTACTACTTATTATTCATAATTATAACTGAACTATTCTATTTTTGAAAGGTTTTATCATAAAAAAATGTAATTATTCCAGAAAAACAATTTATATAACGACTCAGAAGGTGTATAGAATCATTTTAAAAATTAATCTATCAATATCTCAACAGCTAAACAACTCAGAAGGTGTATGGAATCGTTTCCAATTTATCATCTATTTTTATATTCCAGCCGGATTTTATCTGCAATCAAAGCGATAAATTCTGAATTTGTCGGTTTCCCTTTTCCATTGCTTATTGTGTATCCAAAGAGGGCATCTATCGTATCCATTTTCCCTCTGCTCCAAGCGACTTCAATCGCATGGCGGATTGCCCGCTCTACTCTACTTGGTGTCGTCTGATACTTTTTTGCAATACTCGGATAGAGGATTTTTGTAATCGAATTTAGCATTTCCATATCCATAACCGACATAATAATTGCCTCACGCAAATATTGGTATCCTTTTATATGGGCCGGCACGCCGATTTCGTGGATGATATCCGTTACGTCACTTTCTAAATTGCGTTCCTTATAGTCATGATCCCGTTCATAGGCATTTATTTTTCGTACTTCATTAAATTTCATCGTATTACGACTCTTTACGTGCTTGATTCGGCTAAGAACCATATCATTGTCAAATGGTTTCATGATGTAGTAGTCTGCGCCTAATGCAAAGGCATCCTCTGTGATTTTTTCCTGCCCTATGGCGCTAATCATGATAAAAGCTGGATGTTTTTTAAGATTCCTGTCATTTTTTATTTTATCCATGACACTTAAACCGTCTAATTTAGGCATTACAATATCAAGTAAAACAACATCCGGCTCTTTGGACATGATCATTTCGTATGCCTCTTCCCCATCTTTCGCTGTCCCGATCACTTGAAGTTCGTCATCACCTCTTATGATATCCCCTAATAAGCGGACCATTCTTTCGTTATCATCTGCTATCGCCACATTCAACTTTTCCATGCTGTAGCCCTCCTGTAATTTTTTATGATAAAATCTCGTAAAACGAAACTATTTGTATTATAGTCATATCGCGCATTTCATTCAATAAAAAGATTTCTTCTTAATCTTTGCTTATTCGACTTCCTTTGTCCGTTTCACTATTTTTATCATGCTTTTTGTCATCTGTTTCATTTTTACGCGCACAGTATTATGATGATAACTGGGAATGACGATAATAATTTGTCGGATTTTGTCGGCAATTTCATTTTGTTTTTGCATAGTCAAGTTGCGCCAACATATTTTCGATAAAAATCCCATAGCCTTTTGTTGCGTCTTTTATAAAAACATGCGTGACTGCACCAATCATTTTATGATGCTGCAAAATAGGGCTGCCACTCATTCCTTGTACGATTCCACCGGTTAAGGAAAGCAGGTCATCATCGGTCACTTCAAATAAAATACCCTTATTTTCATTTTCACTGCCATAGTCAATTCCGGTAATTAAAATGGCATACTCTTTTCGTTCGCCGGATACGGAACTTACAATCATCGCAGGCCCAAGCTCTATCTCCTGTTTTAATCCAACTTGCGCATAGGCCACTTCGTCTAAAAGCCGGGGAAGTTTATCTAAATGTCCATAGATGCCAACCGAAGAATTGTAAAGGACATCTCCAAGGCAATCCTCTTCCTGATAATTTATAATGCCTGAAATTTCTCCCGGCTTCCCCTTTTCTCCTTTTGTAATACCAACAATACTTGTTTCATACAAAAGTCCATCTCCCATCGTAATCATGGTACTTGTATCGACATCGCTTACCGCATGTCCCAATGCGCCATATTGCATGTTTTCCGTATAAAATGTCATCGTTCCCACACCTGCAAGGTCATCTCTGACCCAAATACCCAACTTATACTCCTCATCCCCGGTCTTTACAGGGTCAACCTTAATCTGGATAAACTCCCCTTCACGTATAATGCCAAGCACGATACTCTGTGCCCCATAAGCATTTGTTTTACGAATTAAATCCTCCTTTGTTTTTATGACTTCTTCATTTACGGTTTTTATATAATCCCCGCTCTTTACGATATGGTATGCCGGCTCGTAGTTCATACCGTCAAAACCCGTTATTGTCCCTGTTCCGATAATCAATACCCCGTCCGTCTGCACATAAATTCCAATTGGTACTCCACACGGAACGACCCTTTCTTCGTCTACGACTTCAACCGCAACTTTCTTTAGGGAAATAAATCCAAACAGTTTACAAACAATGGAAAAACTCCCTTGCTCGCTTGATTTTAAAGTAAACGTATCATTCATATCTACATGTATTGAACTTCTATCTAATGCTTGGGTTTGATTTCCAAATACTTCCAGCCTTTCGTCTGTTAATACTCCGGTAACCGGCACTTTTAAATCAAACGTTTCCTCCCGCCCTGCCACAATGCGGATTTCATCCGGAATCGACTGTTCCAGTGAACGCGCAAAAAACAAGCCCAGCAAAACAAAACCGATGGCAAAAAACCATCTGCCCCATTTTTTTAATTTTATAACCCTCATTTATTTTCACATACCTTTCTGCACCTATACTTTAAAATGCAGTAATAAAATCATCTTTTATTTTTTAATCATACATTGTGGGTTATGTAGATTCCCTCATCTTAAGTTTCTCCATAATTTGAATCATTTATAACAGGTTCGGGATATTTTTGAAAAATAAAGTAGGTGGAACGCTCTGTATTTGATTCTGCCATTTCTTTTAACAGGTTCGGGGTATTTTTGAAAAATAAAGTAGATGGAACGCTCTGTATTTGATTCTGCCATTTCTTTCATTTTGATGGTTTTAATTCATTTTTTTTAACCGATTGTGCCAATTCTTTCATCTCTTTTGCACTTTCTAAGACAGTTTGCGTTATTTTAACGCCACCTAGCATTCTGGCCAATTCTCTTGTACTGTCCTCCATCGATAAGTTGTCTATGGTGGATATGGTAGATTCGTTTACAACGGATTTTTCAATCAGAAAATGGCTATCGGCCATAGCCGCGATCTGGGGCAGATGGGTGATGCAGATAACTTGGTGGTTTTTGCCAATCACATTCATTTTTTCTGCTACCATTTGTGCCGTCCTTCCGCTTATCCCCGTATCGATTTCATCAAAAATCAAAGTCTCTATGGCATCATTCTCTGCTAACACCGTTTTTAATGCCAACATGATACGGCTTAGCTCTCCGCCGGAAGCAACCGATTTTAGTTGCCTTTGCGGTTCCCCTGGATTTGTCGATATCATAAATTCAGCAATATCGGTGCCGTTTGCACTATAGCGGTTTGCCGTTTTAAAATCCATCGTGAATTTTACATCTAAAAAATTCAAGTCAATGAGGGATTCCTTGACCTGTTTTACTAATTTTTTTGCGTGTTTTTGTCGGATTTTTGATACGGCTTCGCTCATTTCTTGTAGTTTCTCTTCTGCCGTGTGCAGGCGGCTGTCAAGCTGCTTTAAGTATTGTTCGTAATCTTTCCATTTTTCATATTGCTTTTCTTTCTCTTCTCTATTTTTCAAGATAGCCTCAATGCTATCTCCGTATTTTGTCTTTAGGTGGTTGATTTCATTCAACCGATTTTCGATTTCATGAAATGCATCATCATGAAACTCTGCATCTGCCATGCAGGTGGATAATTCCCTTGTAAAATCATTTAAGAGCCCATCGATTTCAATCAGCTGGTCATTTAGTACAGCCATTTTTTCGTCATAGTGGATGGCTTGGCCCATTTCCCGCAATGCCCTGCTGATCTGTTCGGATGCCCCATTCTCATGATCTTCTATGAATGAATATGCTTTCGCGGCTGCCTCAATAATTTTTTTACTATTGAGCATTTTTTTGTATTGTGCTTCTAGATTCTCGTCTTCCCCTGCCTTTAATTCTGCTTTATCAATTTCCTCTCGTTCATATTCTAAAAAAGAAAGCTCTCTGGCTCTCTTCGCATCATCCATAACAACTTGTTCTCGCTCTGTTAGCAGGGTTTGATATGCATGGTAGGCCTCTTCCATCTCCTCTTTTTTCCCGCTAAGATATTCCTTTGCATAATCATCTAATATTTCCAGGTGTTTTTTGGTATGCAGCAGTGATTGATGTTCATGCTGTCCATGAATATCAATCAGCAATGCCGCCGCCTCTTTCATTTTTAAAGCGGATACGCTTTCTGAATTGATTTTGCCAATACTTCGATTGGCCGTTATTTTTCTGGACATAATCAGGATATCATCTTCCAGACTGATATCCATCTGTTCCAGCAATCTTTTCTGTTGTTCCTGTTCTACTTTAAAAATCAATTCAACCAAAGCATATTCTGCATTTTCACGAATCATTTCCTTTGGTACTTTTTCACCCAATGCCAGATTAATCGACCCGATAATAATGGATTTACCGGCTCCGGTTTCCCCTGTCAGAATATTTAGGCCCTCCAAAAAGTCAACCTCTGCCTCATCGATCAGGGCTAAATTTTTAACATGCATACTTAATAGCATTTTCGTTCTCCTCCTGTGAACATTTGTTCTTTTCTTTTATCGTGCGTCTGCTTGGTCGAGCTCTTTATTATCTATAATTTTTCGCAGGCGTTCCATAAGGGTAACGGTGTCTTGTGTTGTGCGTACGGCACACATAATCGTGTCGTCGCCGGCAATGCTGCCAACGATTTCACTGCAGTCTAGATGGTCAAGCGCCGCCGCAACAGCCATTGCCATGCCCGATATGGTTTTAATGACCAAGATATTCTGTGCCATATCCATAGAATAAAAGCCTTCCTTTAGCACACGGATATATTTCCCCCCGATATTCTCATTTCGTTCCGCTAATGCAGCATATTTTTGCCTGTCACCGTTCGAAACTTTCGTCAATTTCAGCTCTCTGATATCTCTAGAAACAGTTGCCTGCGTGACGGAAAATCCATCCTCTGTCAACAAATCAGAAAGTTCTTCCTGTGTTTCAATATCATGTTTCTTGATTAATTCCAATATTTTCGCATGTCTGATTGCTTTCATGGCATTTCTCCCTATAGATGACGCGACACGAGATCACATGGATTTCGTATCATACCCCCGATGTGATAAAATCCAGCAGCCGCTTACCAATGGTATGGCGCAATACCACATGGATTACGTATAGCCCTGCATTTTTTTTCGCAATATATCCAAAAAGCTTAATTTGCTTAATTTTAAAATTTGCGTATTTGCTTTTGCACGCTTTATGACAATCTTGTCGCCAACTGCAAGTCTTTCCGGCTGGTTTCCATCAAAACTTACTTCCGTCGTAAACTTCTGTTCTGCAAATTCTTCTTCTGCAAATTCTTCTGTGGACTTTTGCTCTGCAAATCTTAATTCCATAGGTTTTTGCTCGTTTTGTGGACCCTGTTCCATCCTTCTTGACCCAATCTCCACGATAATTTCATCTTCTGCACTCAATACAATGCTTTTTGCATTAAAAGAATGGGGGCTAATGGGCGTGATCAAAATCAGATTTGCTTTTGGGTCTACAATCGGTCCGCCGGCAGACATGTTATATGCGGTGGAACCTGTCGGTGTCGCTATAATAATGCCATCTGCACTATATGTATTTAGGTATTCTCCATTGACGTATATAATCAAATTCACAATCTGAAGAAGCCCGGATCGGTAAATCACGATATCATTCAATGCAAGATGATCTTTCGATCTTCCTTCGTTTTGTATACAGTATCCATTCAGCATCATTCGATTTTCAATCATATAGTTATCTTCCCATAGATGTTCTAACGCCGTTTCAACGGTACTGCTCTCTAATTCACATAAATATCCTACATGTCCCATGTTGACACCGATCAGGGGAATATTTTTGCCAACCATATCCCGTGCCGCCCGAATGAGTGTCCCATCTCCACCAAGTACAAGAATGCATTCTGTATCTTTTGGTATGTTATTCAAATTTGACTCCCGGTTTACACCATAGCTGCATGCTTTTCCATGCGACAGCAGAAATGCCTGTAATTGTTTTGTCAATTTGAGTTTTTTATCCTTTTGCTCGTTTGCAATAATATAAAATTTATTCATACCCTTATGAAAATGTTCCATGTGCCCGTGCAACAAGTGCCGGCACATCCACTTTCTCCTCCTTACACTGCTCACTTAGCGAGGCATTCTCTTGCTCAATGTGAACGTACACCCGATCCACTTGGCAAGGTATTGTATGGCCTGGTGGCTGTGGTGCCACATTTTTATTCTGTAGATATACCAAATATTCTATATTTCCCTCCGGTCCCTTGATGGGGGAAAATTCTAGGCCTTTTACTCTAAAATCCAGAGATTCAGCGTAGAAAATCACTTTTTTTATTACTTCCTCATGTACAAGCGGATCCCGTACGACTCCTTTTTTCCCTACTTTTTCGCGTCCTGCCTCAAATTGCGGCTTAATAAGGCAGACCATTTCCCCTTGCGCACAAAGCAGTTGTTTGATTGGTTCCAATACTTTTGCCAAAGAAATAAAAGATACATCTACGGAAGCAAATTGTAGTTCTTCTTTGATATCTTCCGGTTTTACATAGCGGATATTGGTTTTTTCCATACAGACTACCCTAGGGTCCTGCCGCAGTTTCCAAGCGAACTGCCCATAGCCTACATCTACGGCATAGACTTTTTTTGCACCCATTTGCAGCATGCAATCCGTAAATCCACCCGTAGACGCCCCTATGTCCATGCATATTTTGTCCTGCATGGCAAGGTCGAACTGCTGTATGGCTTTCTCCAGTTTTAAGCCGCCTCGGCTTACATATTTTAATGGATTGCCTTTGACTTCTATGCCCACTTTCTCATCGAAAAAAGTCCCTGCCTTATCTTCCCGCTCCCCTGCTACAAACACCTGCCCGGCCATGATGATTGCCTTTGCCTTTTCCCTTGAAGGGGCAAGTCGCCTTTGCACGAGTAGCATATCTAGGCGTTCTTTCATTTTTTACTGCCTTTCTTTGACTAAAGGCAGCTATTTGGCCTTACCTCCTTTCATCGTCAGTTTCCGGAGGTCGTAAATAGCTGCAGCTAAACTATATGTTTTGTTTTCGGGCATCCATATCATAGCCCTATATATTCTCCAATAATTTTCTTTAGTATGGATTCTGCGTCTATCCCGGTTTCCTGACGCAATATTTCAACATTGCCATGTTCTACATATTCATCAGAAATGGCAATCGTTAGCACCCTTGTTTTCAATGCACATTGGTTTACATACTGTAGCACATGCGCTCCAAATCCGCCATTCCCTACATTTTCTTCCATTGTAACAAGGAGTTTATGTTCCTTTGCTGCCGATGCAAGCATTTCTTCATCAAGCGGCTTTACAAAGCGGGCATTGATCAAACTGCAGTGATAGCCTAGTTCTTTTAAACTTTCCCGCACCTCTACCGCCGTTTTCACCATGCTGCCTACCGCAATCAATGCAACCTCTTCTTCTTCGTATATCAGCTCACTCTTACCATATCGGATCGGATTTCGAAAATACTGCAGTCCATCATATGCCTCGCCTCTTGGATACCTTATCGCAATGGGATGGTTAAAATTTACGGCAAACTTAATCATATCCGAAAGTTCCCATTTATTTTTTGGTGCCATGATATTCATATTGGGAATGGAGGAAAGGTAGGATAAGTCAAAAATCCCTTGATGGGTCTCCCCATCGCTTCCTACCAGTCCGGCCCGGTCAATCGCAAACACCACCGGCAAATCCTGAATGCACACATCATGCAAGATTTGATCATAGGCACGCTGTAAAAAAGAAGAATAGATTGCAACAATCGGCTTTAACCCTGCCGCCGCTAACCCTGCCGCAAACGTAACCGCATGTCCTTCCGCAATCCCCACATCAAAAAAGCACTTTGGGAACATATTGTGAAACCGCTTTAAGCCTGTCCCATCTGTCATCGCCGCAGTGATTGCCACCACTTTTTCATCCCGGTCGCCTAGCTTTCGCATAACCGTAGAGAAAATGTCCGTATAATTTGCTTTGATCCGCTTTTTTGCCGGAAGCCCTGTTTCAATCTGAAATGGTTCGGTTCCATGAAATCTAGCCGGATGCCTCTCCGCAGGGGCATAGCCCTTTCCCTTTTCCGTTAATACATGTACGATAACGGCTCCATCTACCTTTGTGGCATCCTTTAATATTTTCACAAGCCCTCCGATATTATGTCCATCTACCGGTCCTAAATAGGTGATGCCCATATCTTCAAAAAACATGCCCGGTATAAAGAGCTGCTTGATCCCACTTTTTGTTTTACTGATCTGTTTTACTACTTTTTCCCCATAGATTGGTATTTTATTTAAAGAATTTGTTACCCCGATTTTTAAGTCTTTGTATACATCGGCTGTCCTCAGATTTCCTAAATGGTTTGACAGTCCCCCTACATTTTCTGAAATAGACATATTATTGTCATTGAGTATAATGATGAAATTTGTATCTAGCCGGGATGCATTGTTTAGTGCCTCATATGCCATTCCACCTGTCAGCGCACCGTCCCCTATGACAGAAATTACTTTATTGCCCCCTCCTGTGATTTCCCTTGCCTCCGCAAACCCTAAGCCTGCCGATATGGATGTAGAGCTATGTCCCGTATCAAAACTGTCGCATGTGCTTTCTTTTCGCTTTGGAAATCCACTCATTCCACCATATTTGCGCAATTCATCAAATCCGGCTTTTCGTCCGGTCAACAGCTTATGCGTATAGGATTGATGCCCCACGTCCCAGATAATACGGTCTTCCGGGAAGTTCACCACAAGGTGCATCGCCATTGTAAGCTCTACAACGCCTAAATTTGATGCTAAATGCCCCCCTGTAATAGCTAGTTTACGAATTAAAAATTCGCGTATTTCCTCTGCTAAAACACTCAATTCCCACATTGGTAGTTTTTTAATGTCATTAGGTCCATTTATCTTTTCTAATACCATCGTAATTTCCCCCCATATGAAACACGCATGAAACACTTAGCGACATCCCGTTGCATTTTATGCGAAAACGCACTTTTCCTACTTAACAATCCCCGGAAGCTTCGTAGTCGGGCGTTTCTTTAACCGGTATCTTTTTATTACTCTGCATGTCCTCTTTTTTTACTTCTTTCTGTGTATCAGCCAACGCATAAGCTGTATTAGAAATTCACTTTTTACGACCAGTGTATTCATTTTGTCTACTGCTTTTTTCGAAATTGCCGCTACCTCTTCCTGCGCTTTTTCTAATCCTTCTATCGTAACATACGTAATTTTTCCATTTTTTTCATCGCTGCCAATACTTTTGCCTAATACTTCTTTTGTACTGGTTATGTCTAGAATATCATCTTGTATCTGGAACGCAAGGCCAAGGTCTGCCGCCGCCTGCTCCACTATTTTTTGTTCATTCTTCGTAGCTCCGGCTAAAACCGCCCCGATCAGCATCGCGCTTTCTAGTAGGGCCCCAGTCTTTAGGCGATACATAAAATTAAGTTTTTCTTTGCATTCTAATCTATGCTCCAAAGCTTGTCCGTCAAATTGTATATCCACAGTCTGACCGCCAATCATTCCATAAATTCCTGCTTTCTTTGCCAAAATCCCAAGCGCTTTCCCTATATTGATATTCTCCGGCTCTAATTCAAATGCTTTTGACGCCGTTTCAAAGGCATAATTTAGCAAGCCATCTCCTGCTAAAATACCGATTGCCTCCCCATAAACCACATGGGTTGTTTTCCTGCCCCTGCGATATTCATCGTTGTCCATTGCCGGAAGGTCGTCATGTACCAAAGAATAGGTATGTATCATTTCAATTGCCGCCATGAATGGCTCAACCACCTTTGATTTCCCTCCAAACAAGGTATAGGTTTCTTGCATCAGCATCGGACGCAGACGCTTTCCCCCGGCTAATATACTATAGTTCATCGCCTCAATCACCGTCTTTTGATAGCCGGTTTCTTCCGGGAGATGCTGTTTGATAATGTATTCTATTTCTTCTATTTTTATTTGAATTTGCTCTTCTATTGGTCTGTTCATCTTGCCCTATTCCAATCTTTCACTTGTCCGCACGGGATTGCTCTCCATGCCAGTATTTCACTTTCGCCGCTATTTGGATTGCGCTCCATGCCGATATTTCGCTTTCGCCGCTATTTGGATTGCTCTCCACCGCCGGTGTTTCGCTTTCGCCGCTATCGTTTTGGCTATGTTCATTGCTCATTTAAGATAAGCATTTTTTTCTCTACCCTGTCTATTTTTTCATTACAAATCTTTAGCTTATGGATACCCTGTTCGTAGAGGGCAAAGGAATCATCTAACGATACTTCCCTTTGCTCCATTTTATTTATAATTTCTTCTAGTTCCTCAAAAGTGTCCTCTAGTGACGTCTCCTTTTGTTCTGTGGACTTTCGTTCCTTGCTCTCTTGTTCTTCCACCTATATCCCTCCCTCTGCATAGGCTGCCGCTTCTCGCCTTTCTATTTCTTGTATTTCTTCTACGGATGCTGTTACGACACCATTTTGCATATGAATTTTTATTTTTTCTTTTTCTGCTAGTTGTTTCACATTTGATATGCCTTCCCCGTTTTGGCCGGTTACATACGCATATCCTTGGCTTAGTTTCTTTAAGGGGGACATTCCCGCTAGCCTACCGGCGTAAATCTCCATCCGATGGCGGTTTTCCATTACTTTTTGTTCCATGGCCCGCTGTAGTTTTGGCTGTAGCTCCACCAATCGTTTGTGGCTTTTCTCTACTTTTTGCTCCATTTGCCACTGCATCTTTTGCTGTAATACTACCCATAACTGTCGCTTTTCGTTTATTTGGCTTTCGGGGTTAAACTTTAATAATTTCGCCTTGTATTCAGATAAGCGGGCATGGCAGAGTTCTAATCTACTATTTAAAATGCGGTTCATTTGGAGCTCGATTGCCATCAGCATATTGCCAAAATCCCTTACATCATAGACTGCTAGTTCCGCTGCGGCAGATGGCGTCGGAGCCCGTAAATCTGCTACAAAATCTGCAATGGTCGTATCTGTTTCATGCCCTACCGCTGAAATAATCGGAATGCTGCATTCAAAGATTGCATGCGCCACCACCTCTTCGTTAAATGCCCATAAATCCTCCATAGAGCCACCGCCTCTGCCTATGATCATCGCATCCACCCCAAACTGCTCTAGTGCACGGATACCATTTACGATGCTTTGGGCGGCTCCCTCCCCCTGTACAATAGCCGGATATAAAATCAACCGGACATAGGGGTTTCGCCTGGCAGAAATCGTCTTTATATCCTGTATGGCGGCTCCAGTGGGTGCAGTTACAATACCAAGGGTTTTTATATACTTTGGAATCGGCCGCTTGTATTGCGGAGCAAACATTCCCATCTCTGCCAATTCCAATTTCAATGCTTCAAATCGCTGATATAGCACCCCTACGCCATCTAAAATGATTTCCCTTACATACATCTGGTAGGTTCCATCTCTTTCATAAACAGCCACAGAGCCTAGCGCAATTACATTATCTCCATTTTTCATAGGGAAAGCAAGTCCTTTTCGATTGCCTGCAAACATGACGGCACGTAGTGCGCCTGTCCCATCTTTCAATGTAAAATAAAGATGTCCCGATGTATGGTATTTGCAGTTTGAAGCTTCCCCTTTTACATAGATTTTATTCATCATAAAATCTTGGTCAAACATATTTTTAATATAGGCATTGACTTGCCCTACAGAGTAAATACTTTTTGCCATGTCTATTCTTCCTGTACCAGTTTTGCAAGTACCCCGTTTACAAATGATTGTGAATCATCGGTGCCATAATTTTTTGCAAGCTCTACCGCCTCGTTGATTGCAACACTCGTTGGAATATCCTCATCAAATTTCATTTCATATACAGCCAGGCGAATCAGCGCTAAATCCACTTTCCCCATTCGGCTTGTCTTCCAGCCTTTTGCAACCTCATTAATCGATTGGTCAATCTGCGCTAATTGTTCCACGATATGTTTAAATTTCCCCTGTATATAGGCTATGTCTTCCTCCTGTAAATAGATTCTGCCTTCTTCCTGCCTATCGTTTCTGTCTTCTTGTATATCGCCTTCTTTGCATATCCCGTTTCTGTCTTCTTGTATATCGGCTTCTTTACGTATCCCGTTTCTGTCTTCGTCCCGTATATAAATATAATAGGCTATGCCTTTTTCTTCTTTTTTATCCAATGCATCTAAAAACAATAAAAACTGATTCGGCAACTCCTCTTCGCCATGAAATTCCGCCCGAAACAGCAATATCGCAATCAATTCCCTCAGTTCCCTTAACCTTTGTATGTTGGCTATTCCCTTTTTGCTCATTTTTACTTCTATCCTATCCCTCTCTATGTCCTTGCTGCCACTCGCGACTATTTATGAAAATAGCAGTTTCTTAACTTGAGCAGCCACATACGCTTGCCTTTATTATGAAAGGGGATCGCTACGAAATAATTTTATTACTACCCAATAGATTAAAATCTATTGCCGTAAATTTATTTCATAACAACCCCTACCATAGATGAAAAGCGATTATACTGTATGAATCGTGTAACGGTTATGATATGGGGAACTATTTGCTCTTACCCATATCAACACCGGCAATTCTGATATTTACACCGCAAACTTCTAGCCCGGTCATGTTTTCTATGGCAGATTTTACGCGTTCTTGTACTTTAACGGATACTGCCGGGATAGCGTAGCCAAATGCAATGTTAAGTGCCACATCAACATTTACTACCCCATCCAGCACGTCTACTTTGATGCCTTTTGAAAGGTTTTTCATACCAAGTTTGCTTACCAGTTCGTTCGTGATATTGCCTGCCATTGAGCTTACACCATCCACTTCCGTAGCCGCAAGCCCTGCTATAATTGCTACCACTTCATCTGCAATCCGCACTTCCCCTAAATTATCGTCTTTTATCATATATGCTTTTCTGTCTTCAGCCATTTTTTATGCCTCCTAAATGTTATTCGCGCTTATTAAGCCGTCTATGCCCAATAAGATATTCTATTATAATCGACACTTGTGTCTATTATAACAGAATATCCGTTATTTGCAAATCTTATTATTGCAAGTTATAAAAAATGAATGAATGTACCTATTTCATCATACTTACTGTTGAATCAATTGGTCTAGAAATGAAATCGTTAAGAAATTCTGGGAAAAGTCATTACATTCCATAGTTGTTTTACATAATCGGCTCTAAGATTTTTATATTTTAGGTAGTATGCATGTTCCCATACATCAAATAGGACAATCGGCGCCGCTTCCATGCAAAGTGGCGTTTCCTGGTTTTTAAGGTTTACTATCTTTAGCTTTTGATCATAGGTCATAAGCAGGTAGGTCCAGCCCGAGCCAAATACATCCAGTGCCTTTTGTGAAAATATATGTTTAAAATTATGAAACGAACCATATGTTTCATTGATTAGTCCTAACAAAAGTCCAACAGGCTCATGGTTCTTTTGGTCCGCCGGTGCCAAGGATTGAAAAAACAGCATATGGTTATATACCCCTCCTCCATTATGCATGATACTTGTGTATGCTTCATTTGGAAGGCTGTGGGGATTTTTCAATAGTTGAATGAGGGTGAGCTTCTGCAATGCCTTATATGGCTGCAACGCGTTATTTAAGTTGTCAATATAGGTTTTAAAATGCTTATCATGATGGTAGTGCATCGTTTGCGTATCAATATCAGGTTCAAGTGCATCGTACGCATAGGGCAATAGCGGAAGTTCATATGGGTATGTGTTAAACGGCATACTAAATCTCCTAATTTTTTTATACCACTATTATATGTTTTCACAATGCGACATATGAAATTTTCTAAAATTTGCACCACTTTTACCCCAAATTTTCACAACGTCTGCTAACCATTCGTTTCAGAAATCTCAATTTTCATCATTTACTCCGACATTTTTTATATCTCCAATTAAAATCCGGATGGATGGGAATCTCCACTCTCAAAGAAAACCGATCCTCATCGGTATAAAAATGTGCTCTTGGAGAACCGTTCTTTTGTAATTCATCTTAAATGGTAGGCACTCCGGAAACGTAACAATTTCAACCTGCGTGTATGGAAAAAACTTTTCCGGCGTTTTGCAAAGCATCATTAATGCAACATTTTGATAAACTTTTGTTCCATTGGTCCATAGAGCAGATTCATTTGCTCCAAAAGTTCCTGCTTTGACATTTTCTCTGTTTCAAATCTCAGTTTGACAATTGACTATCCGATGGCATGGCTGTACAATAGGAAATAGATAGATTGGAGGCGTGGCATATATGGGAGCTTATTTAAATCCAACTAATAAGGGTTTTCGGGATACCCTTAATTCAGATATTTATGTAGATAAGACGGGAATGATAGCTTATACCAATAAAAAGGTTGATACAGAGCAAAAGTATATTTGTGTCAGTAGACCACGAAGGTTTGGAAAATCGATAGCTGCAAAGATGCTTGCGGCATATTATAGCCGCGATTGCGATTCGAATGAATTATTCGAGCATTTGCAGATTTCAAAAGATGCCACATATGAGAAATATTTAAACAATTATGACGTACTGTTTTTGAACATGCAGGAGTTTCTAAGCGATACTGGAAATGTAGCGGATATGCTTGTGCTTTTAAAGAAGCTGCTTTTGTGGGATCTATTGAATGCCTATCCCGATTATAATTATTTTGACAAAAATGACTTGATCCGTACGCTACAGAATATCTTTCAGGAAACGAACAAGCCTTTTATCATTATTATAGACGAATGGGACTGTATATTCCGGGAATACCGGGATAACAAGGAAGCGCAGGAGAAATATCTGGATTTCCTTAGGGCATTTCTAAAGGACAAAAGTTTTTTGGCTTTAGCCTACATGACTGGGATTTTGCCGATTAAAAAGTATGGCACGCATTCCGCCTTGAATATGTTCGACGAGTTTTCCATGACGGATCCGAGGCAGTTGGCAGAATATGTCGGCTTTACCGAAACAGAGGTTGCGGCACTTTGCGAAAAATATCAAATGGATTTTGATGAAACGAAGCGATGGTATGACGGCTATCAATTTTTGGACGCACCTTCAGTATATAGTCCACGCTCTGTTGTAACGGCAATGCTTAGCAAGCATTTTAATGGCTACTGGAATCAGACAGAATCCTTTGAGGCACTAAAAATTTATATTGAGATGAATTTTGATGGGCTAAAGGATACGATTATCGAATTGCTGGCTAGCGGAAGAAAGAAGATTAACATCGGGAAATTTACAAACGACATGACGACGTTTATAGATTATAATGACATTCTTACGCTCCTTATTCATTTAGGGTATTTGGGCTATGATTTTAAAAGGGGTGAAGTATTTATTCCAAATAAGGAAATCACAGACGAGTATGTCAACGCTATCGAGGGGGCAGGGTGGACTAAAGTGATTGATTCGATTGCAGCGTCCGACAAGCTTTTAAAAGCCACTTTAAATCAAGAAGAAGATGTCGTCGCAGCCGGCATCGCCATGGTGCATCAAAACACCTCGCATCTGACCTATTCTGATGAAAATGCCCTTTCCTATACGGTAAGCCTTGCGTACTACAGTGCTCGGCAGTATTATACAATCATTCGGGAACTGCCAAGCGGCAAGGGGTTTGCCGATCTTGTGTTCCTGCCACGAAAGGCGCATATAGACAAACCAGCTATGATCGTGGAGTTAAAGTGGGACCACTCGGCACAGGGTGCCATCGCACAGATAAAGCAAAAGCAGTATGTAGAAGCACTCACTGACTATAAAGGAAATCTGCTCCTAGTGGGGATCAACTATCGTAAAAAAACAAAAAAACATGAATGCCTGATAGAAAAATATATAATGTAGCCCAGGTGGGCTGTGCAGGATCAAGTTGGTTTTTACACAGCCCCTGTTTACTCTAAAACTCGTTTCAAACGCTAAAACGCTCTATATTATCTTAAACCTTCTACATTCACCGGCAATTCTCTTTTCCCAAATGCTTCTTTACTTATCATCGAAAAGACGTTATGCTACCTTTTTTTCATACTCTTTGTATGCATCGCCGGCACCATGTTTCAAATTTTTATATGCTCATATGGAGTCACCTGATAAACATAATAGTTCAGCCAATTTGTATACAGGTTGTTGGCATGGGAACGCCACTTTAAATTGGGGGTTTTGGATGTGTCGCCATCTATATAGTAGTTATAGGGCATTCGAATGGAAAGCCCTTTTTCTTTGTCGCGCATATATTCATTATGTAAAGTCATACGGTCATATTCTGGATGGCCCATTACAAAAACTTTCTTTCCTTCTAAATCTTGTACTAAAAAAACACCTGCCTGTTCGGATTCTGCTACAATTTCCAGTTCCGGAACTTTATCAATATCGCTTCTACGAACTTCGGTATGCCTAGAATGGGGGGCAAGAAAAACATCGTCAAAACCCATAACAAGAGGGACTCTCCTATCTAATACCTTATGTTCAAAAACCCCAAACATTTTCTCGTCCATTTTATATTTTGGAATCCCATAGTGATGGTAAAGCGCGGCCTGCGCCCCCCAGCAGACATGCATCGTAGAGGTCACATTCGTCTTCGTCCACTCGCATATTTTCCCAAATTCCCTCCAATAGTCAACCTCCTCATATTCCATTTGCTCTAGGGGCGCACCTGTAATGATTAGCCCATCAAATTTTTGGGTTTTCGCCTCCGTAAATGTCGTATAAAATTTGTTCAAATGGCTTTTCGGCGTATTTTTGGCTTCATGATGTTTTGGCACAATAAAGGATACATTGATCTGCAAAGGTGTGTTCGACATCGCGCGAAGCAGTTGCAATTCGGTTTCTTCCTTTAGCGGCATCAGATTTAGTATTCCGATTTCAATCGGCCTGATATCTTGGTGCATGGCCCTTGCTTCGTCCATGACAAATGTATTTTCTCTTTCCAATAATTCTTTTGCAGGTAAATCGCTTTGTGTTTTAATTGGCATTTTTTATTTTACTCCCGTCTATTTTTCATCTATATGGAAAACACCACAGCCACGAAGTTCAAAAGGACCAATCACAGTCGCTACGTGGGCTATTTCCAACTTTTTAAAGCAATCCATTTTGACTAAGTTCAAAAGAACCAGCCACAGTCGCTACATGGGCTATTTCCAACTTTTAAAACAATTTATTTTGACTAAGTTCAAAAAGCAGCCACAGTCGCTGCGTGTCTTTGTATACGTTTAAACGCGGTTTAAAACTACCTCGCCAAGTATTCCAACCATCTCTTTTAACTCTTCTTCTGTAATGACTACGACTCCTAATTCGTTGGCTTTTGCAAGTTTACTTCCGGCATTTTCCCCCGCAAGAAGGTAATTCGTTTTTTTCGATACCGAATTTGATACCTTGCCACCATGCTGTTCAATGAGATCTGCCGCCTCTTTTCGATCCATGGTAGGAAGCGCTCCGGTAATCACAAAGGAAAGGCCCGCAAACGTTTCATCTTGATCCTCGGATTCTTCTGTCTGCATATTTACGCCCTGTTCTTTTAGGCGATCTACAATCTTTCGATTTGTTTCATTTGCAAAAAATGTTTTTATGCATGTAGCGCTTACTTCACCGATATCATTCACTTCCTGCAGTTCTTCAAACGTTGCATTCTGCAGCTTGTCAATCGATCCAAACACTTTTATCACTGCTTTTGCGGCTGCTTTGCCGACATTTGGTATGCCAAATCCTGTTAAAAGCTGATAGGCTTCATTCTCTTTTGATTTTTCTATTTTCTGTAGTAGTTTATCGGTATTTTTTTCTTTTCCGATAATCCCTTTTTCAATTAATTCTTCTTTGTGATGCTTTAAATCATAAATATCTGCGATGTCCTTTAGATAGCCAAGCTGCACTAAATCTATAATATACGTACTGCCAAATCCTTTGATATCCATTGCGTCCCGTCCGACAAAATTGATAATATGGCGTTCTAGCTGTGCAGGGCAACTTGGGGATGTACATTTTATATCTGCCGTATCTGCCTCCCGCTGCGTTTTCGCATGGCATACCGGGCAGACATCCGGAATCTGGTAACGTTTCCAATCTGTACCTTGCCTCTTTTCCTTTATAACGCGCCTGATTTTTGGGATAATTTCCCCTGATTTATAGACCACAATTCGATCTCCAATCCCAATATCCAGCTCATTGATAAAATCCTGATTATGCAGCGTTGCCCTTGCTACGCTTGTCCCACATAGGCGCACCGGTTCAAAAATTGCAGTAGGTGTAATCCTTCCGGTTCTTCCCACGGACAACTCTACATCCAGCAAAGTCGTTTCTTTTTCTTCTGGGGGATATTTATAGGCAATTGCCCATTTTGGCACTTTTGATGTAGTCCCTAATTTTTCCCGATCAGACAGGCTGTTGATTTTTACCACGGCACCATCAATATCATAGCCTAGGTTCCCGCGCTCTTCCCCTATTTTAACGATTGCATCCCACACTTCTTCCGGCGTTTTACAAACCTTGTAGTGATCAATGACTTTTATCCCATTTTCTTTTAAAAATTCATACCCCTGCGTATGCGTGTCAAATATTCTTCCTCTCGTCTGTTGTATGTTAAATACAAACATGGACAAATTCCGTTCTTTTGTAATTTTACTGTCCAGCTGGCGCAACGTTCCTGCCGCACAGTTCCTTGGATTGGCAAACAGTTTTTTCCCTGCCAGCTCCTGGCTTTCATTCACCTTGCAAAATGTTTCATTGTCTATATATACTTCCCCACGCACTTCGATATAGGGCAGCGGCTTTTTTAGCTTTCTTTTTACATCGGAAATCGCTTTGGCATTTTCTGTCACATCTTCCCCATATTCGATTCCATTTCCCCTCGTAACTGCGAGCTTTAAATCGCCCTCCTCATAGCGCAGCGAAAGGGAAAGCCCATCAATTTTGTATTCGACGACAAATTCCGGATCCGCAAGCTGCTGTATCATTTCTGTTACAAAATTTTTGACGTCTTCTTCTGAAAAAACATCTTGCAAGCTAAGCATCGGCACATTGTGGCGCACCGTAACACCAGCCTCCCGCTTTACAGCGCCTAGCACTTTCTGCGTAGGGGAATCTTTCGTCGCAAGACTTTTAAATTCCCCCTCTAAACGTTTTAGCTCCTGCATCAGTGTATCATATTCAAAATCACTGATTTTTGGATCGTCCTTATTATAATAGCGGTCACTGTGGTATTCAATCTGCTCTCTAAGTGCGTCAACCCGCTCTTTTGCCTGTTCAATTTCCATAACCTATGGTCCCTTCCTATCCATTTATATCCTGATACAATTGATCCAGTTCTTCTGTTGTTACATTTCGATATGTACCCGATTTTAAATTGCCCAGTTTAATATTCATGATGCGGATACGTTCTAATTCCACTACCTCATAGTGAAAATTTTCACACATCCTTCGAATCTGCCTGTTTAATCCTTGCGTCAAAATGATATGGAACGTCCGCTTTTTGGTCTGCCAGATCTTGCAGTCCCTTGTTCGCCTTTTTAGTTCTTCCAGGAAAACCCCTTGCGACATTTGTTTTATAAAATCTGCAGTCAATCCTTTGTTTACCGTTACGACATATTCCTTTTCATGCATATTTTGAGCTTTCATTATTTTATTTACAAGCTCTCCTTGGTTCGTCATCAAGAGCAAGCCTTTCGAGTCCTTGTCAAGTCGTCCTACCGGATAAATGCGTTTGGGATAATTGATAAAATCCACAACATTATTTTTTTCCTTTTTCTGGGCGGTGCACACAACCCCCACCGGTTTATTCACCACCAGTAAAATAACTGCTTCCTCTTTGCTTATTTCCTTTCCACAATACGTAACGGCCTGCCCTTGCTCTACCTTATCGCCCATCACTGCGTCCACCCCATCAATTTTAACCTTTCCGGCCAAAACTTGACGGTCTGCTTCTCTTCTTGAACAGATTCCGGCATCGCTTAAAAATTTATTGATCCTTACTGTGGGCTTTCGTCCATTATCATCCTGCATATACGCTCCTATTGAACTTTTGTCCGTTATGAAATGCTTATCTTTGACAATTCTAACACATTATAGATACCTTTTCAATTTTTTTGATCGATACTCTTAGCATTTCTTTACAGATACCTTTTCAATTTCTCAATATTTTTTTCTTCAAAATCCATTAGTTCATTTGCCAATTCATTTGCATAGCTTCCTGCATTTTTATTATTATGCGTCACTTTCATCAGTTCTGTTATGCCTTTTGCGCGCCCTTGAATGACCATATCGGCAACATGGCTTGTACTGGTATTTAGCAATGTGTTCACTTGTATGCCGGTCCAAAGCATCGCCTTTGACACCGCTTTTTCCTCTTTGGGTTTTCGACCTTGTTCCCGCAGTTTTTTTTCAGCCTTCCGTTGAAATTCCCTGTATTTATTCGCTTGCAGATTTAAGTCATATGCTAATTCTTCATCATATACCTTATTTAACACGGTGTTAATTGCCTCCACTGCCATCCTTGAATTTCTACAGGATTCATTTAATACACTTACTTCCTCATTTCTAATCATAAGAATCTCCCATCGCGTGAATTTTCGTTCATTTGATTAGGATTCATCTTTTCTATGATTTTATACATAAAAATTCCTGTAAAAAGCATCGTGTATTTTCAGATGTCACTAAGGAACAGTTCCTAAGGCAATCCACGCCATGCAAACGCAGGTGGACTAATTCGAATTTATTTGGAACAGCATTTTGTTCCTATCATCGTCTCCTATTTACCTCTTTCATTCTATCGTTCTATATTTACAAAAACGCAACCAAAAAGGGCATCTTTCTAAATTTTCTTAGAAAAATGTCCTTTCACAGATTCATGAAACCTTAACTTTTCGTTATCCAAGGATTACTTATCATTTAAGAGCAAATCCGTTTTTATATAACCGGTTTTTTCTTTCCATTCCACTTTTGTCCAGCCTTCTTCATAGCTTAAGATCACCTTTATCGTATCTCCCGGTGCGGCGGTTCCCATTAGCTCCCCTTCCTCACTCATGGTTCTACGTACATTAAAAGCATTGTTTAAGGTCATGACTTTGCCTTCCGCCAAATAAGCCAGTCCGGGGCTTTCATTTGTAGTGGCCGTTCCATCTTCTCCACCCTCAGGTGCTTTTGTACTTACAAATTCACTCTTTACGTATGCTTTTTCCCCATTAAACTCAATGATGCTCCATCCATCTTCGGTTGTTCCAATCCTTTTTAGGGAATCTCCTTTCACCGCAGCCCCTGCTTTTTCTGCTGTTTCATTCGGCTCTTTCCTAATATTTATATTGTCTAGGGCATACACCGTTTCAGAAGTTTCTGTTACCGTAGAATTCTCCTCCGGCGTTGGCTCTTCTTGCGATTCCGGCGTTGGCTCTTCTTGCGGTCCCCGCGTTGGCTCTTCCGTTGTTGTCTCCTCCGACGTTTCTAGCGAAGCAACCCATGCTTGTACTGCTTCCGGCACAGTAACTTTCACCATGTTTTTCAGATTCTCATCTGCATCAATTGCTTCGGCATATCTTTTTTGCACATCTGCCAATAAGGCAAGGACATCTTCTTCTTGCTCAAAAGCATCGATCTTCTCCTTAATGCTTGTGTCTAGTTGCAGATCCTGCGTTTGCATATTAAAATTGCAATATAAGTTATCTATATAAAATTCTCCATTTTCATTTGTTTTTACATAGAAAAAGTCAAGTCCGGGGGCTGTCGCTTCCACTCCTGTAAACCGCATGTCAAAAAGTACCGAAAGCATATAGGAGGTATCATCTAATCCGCTTTTTGTATAGCATTTAATATTTTCATACCCCTCTATAAATTGGCTACGTACGGCTATATAGCTTTTTTCTTTCTCAGAAACTGGGATTGCATAGGTAGCCAGGGTATCGGTATCCCCATCTTTGTATGCCGTGTAATAGTTTGCAATCAATGTATTGATTTTCGGTATCGCATCTACTTGATATGTTTCAACCTCATTTGGGTTTTCCGCTTCTACCTTTAAAACATCCGTGTCGTCTGCTGTTGGCTCCCCTGATTTACCAACATTTAGCGCCAGTGCAACTACAATGACAACAACAACCACACCTGCCACTATATAGCGAATATTTTTTTTGCAAAATGTTAACATTTTATCTATATTCCCTGGATTTTTTCCCATTTGATCTCCCATCTATCCTCTTTACGGATACAAAAACTAGAACGTTGAAAGTTTTTTCAACACTATTTTTCTAATTTATCATCTATTGTGAAACTACAACTGCTGAATTTTTAAAATAAAAGTTTCTATTCAAAAAGGTTATATTCTATAGGGTTTGATTTCCTATGGAATAGTGCACCCAGAGGGAATCGAACCCCCAGCCCCAGAACCGGAATCTGATGTTTTATCCGTTAAACTATGGGTGCAAATACCTATCTATCAATCATGCGCAACGATGGGTGCCAATACCTATTCTATCACTTATGCGCAACGATGGGTGCCAATACCTATTCTATCACTTATGTTGAGCCAGCCTACAGCTCTTTAAATTCATACCGAATCGCTAACATATAAATCTTTGAAATTATAGCATACTTTATGATAAAAATCAAAAGTTATTTTCAAATTATTGATAAGTTCCATATATTTACAATCTCGGGGTTTTGCTACACAACCAATGTATCGCATTTGGATATGGAATCGTCACGCTAAAAGCTGTTCCCATCCGGACATCTGCGCCGGATAAATGCGGTATCGCATTCGGATACGGAATCGTCACGCTAAAAGCCCTTTTATTTCATTTGCAATGAAACTTGGCTTTTTATTATCTGTTGCTATCGTTATATCTGCCGCCCATTCGTATGCCGTCTTCTGCTTGAAAAAAAAAACTTTTATATATGCCGTATTCATATTCCCATTTAACAAAGGGCGAGTATCCCTATGCTTGACCCGCTCTAAAATAGTTTCCGGGCTAGCTGTCAGCAATACGATAACGCCATTTTCTTTCATCCGTTTTACATTGTCTCGATTTAATACCGCGCCACCACCACATGCGACCACATGCCTGCCCTGTGATTGACACTCTTTTAAAATATCTGATTCCATACTCCGAAATGCCGCTTCGCCCTGCTGTTCAAATATTTGTGGAATCTGCATGCCACTCCTCTGTGCAATCACTTGATCAATATCCATTTTTTTATATGCAAGCAATTCCGCCAAGCTGTGTAAAATTGTACTCTTCCCTGTTCCCATAAACCCGATGAGAAATATATTTGCCTTCACCATGCTACTCCTTCATATTTTCATGTATCTTATCCAGAAGGTAACGATTCGTCCTATCTCTTTCCTAGTTCTTAGTATAACGTACTAAATCAAAAGGTGCAAGTCCTTGACATATTTTTTAGAATACTTTAAAATTATCATTATGCTACTATTCGCAGCTAGCTGTGAAAGTAACGTTTATGTACACAAACTGCACAAAAAACGTGCGGTTTGACACCTCAAACCCTTGCACTTTTATGCAAAAAATGCACAAAAGCGACTTTGCGGTAATGGGCTGTGAAAGTAACATCTTTATGCATTGTCATCAGTTTGCCGCTTTGCATATTGAAAGCTGTTGTGTATAACCAAAGCTTCAAAGGAGATCGTATGAATATAGAAATTACCGGAAAAACGATACTTACCGGACTTTTAGGCAGTCCTGTGGCTCACAGCATTTCCCCCAAAATACATAACGAGGCTTTTCGCCAACTAGGCCTTGCTTACGTCTATCTTGCATTTGATGTAAAAAAAGAGCAATTGCAAGAAGCAGTTTCCGGGTTAAAAGCGATCAACATGCGGGGGTTCAACTTGACGATGCCCTTAAAAGTTTCCGTACTTCCCCTTTTAGATGCGCTTTCTCCTGCCGCAAAACTTGCACAGTCTGTAAATACGGTTTTGATAAAGGATCAACGGTTAACAGGCCATACAACAGATGGTCTTGGCTACATGCGTTCTGTATCAGAGGGCGGTTTTTCCATTCTTGGGAAAAAAATGACATTGCTAGGTGCAGGTGGAGCCGCTGCCGCAATTTGTGTACAAGCCGCCTTAGATGGTGTTTCTGCGATCGACTTATTTAGACGCAACAATCATTCTTGGGATCGTACTTTAGCCTTTTGCCACCTTGTAGCAAAAGAAACTGGCTGCAATATTTCTTTGTATGATCTTGCAGATTTGCATCAGCTAAAAGCCAGTATAAAAGAAAGCACTATTTTAACAAATGCCACAAGCGTTGGAATGGCTCCTCATGTAGATGAGAGCCTCATCCCGGATACATCTTTCCTATATCCTGAATTAATCGTTTCTGATATCATTTATAATCCAAGGGAAACGTTGCTTTTAAAACAGGCAAAGAGCATAGGCTGTCCAAATTTTAACGGGCTTTCTATGCTCCTATATCAAGGGGCAGAAGCGTTTCGCCTCTGGACAGGGCAGGATATGCCAACGAAAGCAATCAAGGAAAAATTTTTTTCATAGAAGGAGTGAAACAAAATGGGTTTTTCATTTATAAAAGAACTGCCATCACCGGCAGAAATACAGCGACAGTATCCAATGTCTAAAAAGGCCATTCAGATAAAGCAGGAACGCGATATTTTAGTCCGCGATATTATTTTAGGAAACTCCGATAAATTTTTAGTAATCATCGGACCTTGCTCTGCCGATAAGGAAGAACCTGTCTGTGACTACATCAGCCGCCTAAAGAAAGTGCAGGACAAGGTAGCTGACCGTTTAGTCATTGTCCCCCGTATTTACACGAATAAGCCACGTACGACCGGGGAGGGCTACAAAGGAATTGCCCATCAGCCAAATCCGGAAGGAAAGCCGGACTTGCTAGCAGGGCTGATCGCCATGCGCAAGATGCATCTACGTGCCATTGAAGAAAGTGGCCTTACGGCAGCGGATGAAATGCTTTATCCTGAAAACTGGGGGTTTGTAGAAGATCTGCTGTCTTATGTAGCGATCGGCGCCCGCTCAGTTGAAGATCAGCACCATCGATTAACGGTAAGCGGTTTTGATGTTCCTGCCGGCATGAAAAACCCAACGAGCGGCGTTTTTTCGGTCATGCTAAACTCCGTCTATGCGGCACAGCACCCCCATCATTTTATCTATCGGGGATACGAGGTAAGGACAACCGGAAACGAGCTAACCCATGTGGTGCTTCGCGGGGCAGTGACCAAGCAAGGCACCTGCAGCCCTAACTATCACTATGAAGATTTAATACGCCTCATTGATATGTATGACCAGATGGATTTAAAAAATCCGGCGGCTATCATTGATTCAAATCATTCCAACTCCAATAAACAGTATGAGGAGCAAGTCCGCATTGTAAAAGAAGTGATGCATAATCGCCGGCTTTCCCCTGCGATTCATAAGATGGTAAAAGGGGTCATGATTGAAAGCTATATCGAACCCGGCTGCCAAAAAGTAAATGAACACGTTTATGGCAAATCCATAACCGATCCCTGCCTTGGCTGGGAGGATTCCGAAAAACTACTATATGACATTGCGCAGATGCTTTGAACCATCGCATTTTACACTGGCACAGTGCGTTTAAGCCTGGTGTGAAAGTGCATCTAATTCACTTAGCAAGGTATTTTAAAGCTTCGTTGACATATATTTCCTTTTGAACTTCGTGTCTGCGTCTCGTATTTTCGAGCTTCGTGTGTGTGGCGCTTCCTTGTTTCCCTACCTCCTAGGGTGTGCTTTCTCATACACTTCCCGCATTTTATTTTGCTTCATCTGTGCATATATTTGTGTTGTAGAAATATCTGAATGACCCAACATCTCTTGGACAGAATGTAAATCAGCCCCATTATTTACAAGGTGGGCCGCAAAAGAATGTCTGAGTGTGTGGGGGGTTATTTCTGCACAGATCCCTGCCTTTTTCCCATAGCTCTTGATCAATTTCCAAAAGCCTTGTCGGCTCATGGCTTGTCCGGAGCAATTTGTAAATAGGTAGGTACTGCTTTGTGCCTTCCCTAGGAAAGGCCTTCCCTTTGCCAAGTAATTCTTGATGGTTTCCTTTGCGGCATTGCCAAACGGAATCATACGCTCCTTATTTGTATCCTTGCATGTAATATATTCCATTTGAAGATTTAAATCTGCCAGCTGCAATGTAATCAGTTCTGTTACACGAATTCCAGTTGCATACAGCAGTTCTAACATTGCCCGATCCCGCAACTCTTTCGGCGAGCTGCTACTTGGCTGTTCTAGCAGCAGCACTGCCTCTTCTGTTGAAAGTATAGACGGCGCTTTCTTTTTAATCTTTGGCGCTTTTAGCCCTAGTGTAATATCATGTTCAATTTTCTTTTCCCGCTCCAAATAGCCGAAAAAGGCCTTCATTGTTGCAATACTTCTTGATATGGTGGAGGGCTTCATTCCTTCTTTTTCAAGATACAGTATGTAAGAGTTTAAGTTCGTAGTGGTTATTCTGCTCACATCCACGATTTCCTGTTCTGACAAAAAATGATTTAATTTTTTTAAATCCCGTTCATAGGAAACCAATGTATTTTCCGCAGCCTTTTTTACTTCCTTTAAAGACTGGATAAATTGCTGCACTTCTTGTACCATAATTTTATTACCCCATCCACCTTAATCAATAGCTTACAAAAAAGCATGTAGCCTATTGTCTTTTCTTATGACGATAGCTTACAAAAAATGCAGTCTATAGCCTGTTATTTTATTAATGTAAATCAACTAGAAACCTGTTATTATCAATTGAAAATCAACTAGAAACCTGTTATTATAATGTAAATTATCTAGAAGCCTGTTTATATCAATTGAAAATCAACTAGAAGCCTGTTATTATAATGTAAATTATCTAGAAGCCTGTTTATATCAATTGAAAATCAACTAGAAGCCTGTTATTATAATGTAAATTATCTAGAAGCCTGTTTATATCAATTGAAAATTCCTGATATCATTAACATTATAATAATATATTGCAAGAAAATCAAATGGTATTTTTCCGGTTTCTGACGGCATTTTACAGCAAACTACAATATAGTGGGAAAACCAAAATTATGACACCAGATATTGTTAAAAATGATTAAAATTTTTGAAAGATTTTCAAAAGATTTTTAATATCCCTTTCAGTAATGGAGGATTTACATAGCTCTCCAAAAAGATTCCTATGATGTACGCACCTAGTATTAGTACCACCGCAATAAAACAGGCGACATATGCCTTTGGCCTGCCGCTTCCCCCCTCTTCCTTGGAAGCGGCTATTTTTTTCTGTGTAAATACTGCAAGGTGAAGGTATATCATGTACACTGGTATGTAAATAATATATTGGGGGAAAGCCGCCCCTCCTACCAATAAGAGACCCTTTAGCCCATATTTAATGAGGGCTACCGAAATCAAAAAGCCTGCCGCAAAACCTTGCCAACCTATAAATAGCATTCCAAATACTATCCCAAAGACAGTAAATACCAATAAAAGCAATAGAGCCATGATGGGAAGACGTGCTTCTAAAATATAGTAAAACAGGCTTTCTTGCCGTATGGTGGTGTATTTGAATTTTTCAATGAAATATTCATTTAAAATTCCGAAGCTATCCAGTTTTTCTTTTCCCAAAAGATTTGCACAGATAATGCCCACTATAAAGCAGCCAAGAAATAGCAGGCGGATATACTTCATTCCACCTGCTGATTTTTCCGGCTTTCTCCCCATTTTCATTCGTAAGTAGTTTTTTGAAATATGTTTCATGCCAGCACCTTTTTATGTAACAATCCACACGATCGTGTTCACAGCAACATTTCACCCTGCGCTACTGTAGAGAATCGTTACCCTTTTTGACCTTAGCATATCATATGCCAACCTCGTACAAAAAATGTGCCTTTCTGGCAACTATTCAATATCCTTATGAAACATTCATAGCCTTGCTGCTAAACATTAATTTTATTCTTATATGCCATGATTGCCGCTACTGTTTTTGCATCTTGAATCTCCCCTTTGTAAATTCGTTCACAAAGTTCTTCTAAGCTATGGGCTTCCAGTTCAATAAATTCATCTTCGTCTAAATGCTGTTTAGAGGGGATTAAATCTTTTGCCACATATACGTCTATCAGTTCATTGCAGAAAGCCACTGTTGTTTTAAGTGAGATTAAAAACTCCAGTTTTTCACAGCGATAGCCTGTTTCTTCTTCTAATTCCCTTGCTGCACACTGGATCGTAGGCTCTGTTGCAGCATCTCTAGAACCTGCCGGTATCTCTAATGTATATCGATCCAATGCATTCCGAAACTGTTTTACCATTAAAAGTTTTCCATCGGGCAAAATCGCCACAACTGCCGCCGCACCTTTTGGATGTTCGATATAGTCCCATTTTGTAGTTTTCCCATTTGGAAGTTCCATATAATCTGAATAAACATTCACAATGGCGCCTTTGTGTTCTAATTCACGTCTTATCCTCTTTATTGAGGTCTTTATCGGTTCTTTTTCCTTGGACATTTTATTTTCTCCATTCCTAAATTCATGAAAGAATCCTGCCCGCAGGATTCTTTGCCTGTGGCAGTTGCGCTGCCGCACTATCCTTATGATGCCGCAGCGTCACCCTCCCGAAAGGTTTTTATGGTAGAAGCAACATGTTGTTCCTACCATAAAAAAAGCCACTGCATTGCCAATTTCATCCAATCAGCCTTAACTATGCTTTATGGATTCATGGCTTTGCAGCGGCTTTCCTTCTGTTGTGTTTGGTAAACACTATTTTGCGTAATCAGTAACGCGTGATTCGCGAATTACATTCACTTTTATTTGTCCCGGGTATTCCAGTTCAGTTTCAATCTGTTTTGAAATATCCCGTGCTAATAATACCATGTCTGCATCACTAACTTGTTCGGGAACTACCATAATACGAATCTCTCTGCCTGCTTGAATTGCAAAAGATTTGTCAACGCCCTTAAACGAATTTGTAATATCCTCCAACTGTTTTAGTCTGTTTGAATACGTTTCAAGGATTTCCCTTCTTGCCCCCGGCCTTGCTGCTGAAATAGTATCAGCGGCCTGCACCAGACATGCAATTAGAGAACTTGGTTCTACATCACCATGATGTGCTTCTACTGCATTGATAACAATTGGAGACTCTTTATATTTCTTGCATAAGTCTACACCAATCTGGATATGCGACCCTTCCATTTCATGATCAACGGATTTACCGATATCGTGCAATAAGCCGGCTCTTTTCGCCACCCTTATATCTACGCCGACTTCCGCCGCCAACAAACTGGAAAGATGGGCTACTTCAATGGAATGCTTTAATGCATTCTGCCCATAACTTGTCCTAAATTTCATCTTACCTAATAATCGGACAAGTTCTGGATGGATTCCATGTACACCGACTTCTAATGTGGCCGCCTCTCCTTCTTCACGAATCATGGCTTCTACTTCTTTTTGTGCCTTTTCAACCATTTCTTCGATTCTGGCAGGATGAATACGCCCATCTACAATCAGTTTTTCCAAAGCGATACGGGCTACTTCCCTGCGTATTGGGTCAAAGCCGGATAAAATGACTGCTTCCGGTGTATCGTCAATAATCAAATCCACACCTGTCATTGTTTCTAAGGTTCGGATATTCCTACCCTCTCTACCAATAATCCTGCCTTTCATCTCATCATTTGGAAGTTGAACAACCGATATTGTTGTTTCTGCTACATGATCAGCCGCACATTTTTGTATGGCAGTCACCACATATTCTTTCGCTTTCTTCCCGGCTTCCTCTTTCGCCTTGCTATCCATTTCTTTAATTAATTTTGCAGTATCAAGCTTTACATCATCTTCTATCGTTTTCAGCAGATAATCCTTTGCTTGTTCAGAGGTCAATTCTGAAATTCTTTCTAATTCCTGTACGCGTTCTTCGTGTAGTTTTGCAACTTCTGCCCTTTGTTTATTCATTACTTCTTCTTTTGCTGCAAAGCCTGCTTCTCTTTTTTCAATTGCCTCTAATTTCTTATCCAGATTCTCTTCTTTCTGGATGACTCGCCTTTCGTTGCGCTGAATCTCATTTCTTCTTTCTTTAATTTCTTTATCAAGTTCATTCTTTGTTTTAATCGACTCTTCCTTGATTTCAAGCATAGATTCGCGCTTCTTTGTCTCTGCAGTTTTAACAGCTTCATCTATTATTTTTCTTGCTTTTTCTTCTGCACTGCCTATTTTTATTTCTACAACATTTTTGTGATAGGCAATGGAAGAAACGAAAGTAATAGGTACGGCAATAATTAACGTAACGACTACAGCGATAATAATTCCTGGCACAGGAGCACCTCCTTATTTAATTTTCATTGTGCATAGAACATACATTCTTACTTGCAGGAATCTGTGCGAACTTTGGTTCACTACCTATCACATTCGATGAAACGAAACCTTGCTTCTATTGAAAATAAATGTGCATCCTGCTGAGTATTTTCATTTCTAATATGTCATATCCGATAAATTTGCACATAAAACATGCAACTCATGAACATGAATAACAACATATTGATTTTATACTTTTTTCTATCTTATGTCAAGTGATCTAATGCATACAAAATGTCATCATGGGAAAACCCCTTTCGGAGCAAAAACTGGTAAAGTCTTTGTTTTTCTTTCCAATCCGCTATATCCGCCTTGTAATGCTTTTTTTCTACCCATTTTCCAATTAATTTTTGTTCTTGGTTGATCGGATATTCTTCTTCTAATGCCTGATTAATAATTTCTTTTAGAACTCCTTTTTGCATTAAACCTGTTTTTATCAAAAGAGGGCTTTTTTCATCCCGCTTAGAGCGAACATAGTTTCTGGCATAACGCAAATCATCTATATAGTTATATCGAGCTACATAAGTAATGGCCTCTTCGATGATATCTTCCTCATAATCATTTTGTTTCAGCTTATTTCTAAGCTGAAACTCTGTGCGGTCCATTTGCTCCAATAAATGCATGGCACGCTTTTTGGCACGTATTACCAGTATTTCATTTCTAATTTTCAAATACTGGCCTTCTGTAATTTCTTCACCCTCTTCTAAGGTAAGGTCTTTTGCATCTTTTTTATATAATATAAATGTTATCCCGTTATCCAATAAAAGTTTCTTTCGACCTTTGTCTAATGCCGTTACCTGTTCAATCAACATGATTTATTTTGCTTCCTCGGGTTTTCCTGGTTTTACATGATTTATTTTGCTTCCTCGGGTTTTTCTGGTTTTACATGATCTATTTTTGTTTCCTCCGGCTTTCCCGGTTCCCCTACTTTTTTTACTTCCCCCGGTTCTTCTGTTTCCTCCGTCTTTTTCGCTTTTCCTGCTCTCTCTATCTTGCCTGCTTTTTCTGCTTTGCCTGTTTTCTCTGGCTTTTCTGATTCTTCCGGTTTTTTCGATTCTTCTGCAAACCCATCTAACTTAAAGTGCTGTCTTACCTTTGACTCTATCTCATCTCGAATCGCAGGATTCTCTTTTAAATATTGTTTGGAATTTTCTCTTCCTTGTCCTATCTTTTCCTCATTATATGCATACCAAGAGCCTGACTTATTAACAATCCCTACATTTGCCGCAATATCTAGAATATCCCCTTCCTTTGAAATACCTTTTCCAAACACAATATCAATTTCTGCTTCTTTAAACGGCGGGGCTATTTTATTCTTCACCACCTTAATGCGGGTACGATTCCCTATCATATCCCCACCTTGTTTTAAGGTATCTATCTTCCTTACATCTAAGCGTATAGATGCATAAAATTTCAAAGCACGCCCACCTGTCGTTGTTTCTGGACTTCCAAACATTACACCTATTTTTTCCCGAAGTTGGTTGATAAAAATAACAATACAATTGGATTTGCCTATGACTGCAGTAAGTTTACGCAGTGCCTGCGACATCAGCCTCGCCTGCAGCCCCATATGGGATTCCCCCATATCGCCATCAATCTCCGCCTTTGGCACAAGTGCCGCTACAGAATCTACAATTACGATATCCACCGCTCCGGAACGTACCATCGTTTCTGTAATTTCCAATGCCTGTTCCCCCGTATCCGGTTGGGAAATGTAGAGGTTATCTATGTCAACGCCAATATTTTTTGCATACGCAGGGTCTAGTGCGTGTTCTGCATCTATAAAGCCGGCAATTCCACCCCTTTTTTGCACTTCTGCCACCATATGTAATGCTACTGTGGTCTTGCCACTAGATTCGGGTCCATATACTTCTACTACTCTACTCTTTGGTATCCCACCAAGCCCTAGCGCGATATCAAGGCTCAGTGAACCTGTGGGCACTGTCTCCACATTCATATTTGCCGCAGAGTCCCCAAGTTTCATAATAGAGCCTTTGCCATAATCTTTTTCAATCTTTGTAATCGCCGCCTCAAGCGCGGTTAATTTATCTTCCTTTTTATCTTCCTTTGCCATCATCTACCTCTTCCTTGCACGGTTCTTTGTGCATACTATGTGAATGGGTTTTCCTTCCACATACAACTTCTTACTTTTGAACTTTACCTGCCAACTTTGCTTGCACACTTACTTGCTAGCTTTATTTGTTAGCTTACCTGCTAGCTTTACTTGCGGACTTACCTGCTAGCTTTACTTGCGGACTTACCTGCGAACTTACGTTCGTGATTATGCTATAATAGTAGCTTAATTTATTGAATATGTCAACTGTTTTTTCGGAATTTTTTTTGAATTTAACGGGAAATCCGTGGGGGCGGTCTACAAAACATTTTTTATCTTACCGGAACGTGCTTTCCTACAAGATAATAAGAACAGTCACAAAGCATGCAACTGTTCTTATTATAATTTTTATTTAGCAGTTCGTCAAGCGATTAAATCTGCTACTGCCTCTTTGCTCTGAAATCCTACTGCTTTCTTAGATACTTGTCCTTCTTTTAAAACAACAAGTGTAGGGATACTCATAATGTCATACCGAGCCGCTAGTTCCGGTTCTTCATCTACATTTACTTTTCCCACTTTTACCCGATCGCCATACTCTGCTTCTATTTCCTCTATAACAGGCGATTGCATTTTGCAAGGGCCACACCAGACTGCCCAGAAATCCAATAGTACCGGACTTTCACTATTCGTCACTTCCTGCTCAAAATTGGTTTTCGTAATTTGCATAGTTGCCATAAATAATCCCTCCATTGACCTTTGATTCATTTTTGTCGCACTGATACGATACATTAACAGCTTGTCCACATAAATCATGACTATTCCGTTGTACCTCCTGAATCGTTGCCTATTTTTTCGTTTTCCCTATTTATTATTTTTTACGATAGCACTGTTATATTTTTTAAAAGTGCAATATTCTTTTCAAAAAAATCTGGGGACTGTTGATACGCTCGCGTACAATTGCAAAAGCATTCTGCAATCAGATATAACTCCAATCGTTGCTTAAAGCCCGGAAAAATGTTCTTTTGCTGCTCATAGCCACGAAAGAATGCTTGTTCCAACGCTTCATCTGCTTTTAGCGTCCGCCGATAGATGGAGCAAATGTCCCGTTCTGTATTGCCAAATCCTGCAAGTTCAAAATCTATCACTCCGGTCAGCTTGCCTTTTAATGCGATTAGGTTGTGTTCGTTATATTTATTGTGGCAAAATCCAAAATGAATGTCTTCAAAAGACAAGCTTTCGCTCTTTTTTAAAAATGTTTCATACGCCGCTTTGATTATTTCCTTTGCCTCTTTTGTTTCTTTTTCTATTAAAAGACCGCAAAGCTGTTCCATATCCTGCTTGACAGACTGTGTAAACCTTGCTTTATATTTATCGTTCGTCAGAAATTCCCCCTGCGCATCCTTTATAACAGAAGGACATTTTCCCCACGCCATTTCCATTTCCTGCGCTATTTTTGTAAGGTGTATGCCATCATGGAATCTGGCTAAAAATTTGCCTGCCTCTTCATAAAATTCCAGTGCCTCTTCCCTGCTTTGAAATTGATAGGTATCTGCCGCTTCCCCTACCACCTTTGTTAGGATCAAGTAGTCATTTCCTCCGGCAAGCGTGCCAAAAGCATATACGCTTGCCGAGGGAATCCGCATTCTTGCCGTCACATTATATGCCATTCGTTCTTTGTTCATGCGGTCATTTTCATTAAATATTTTAATGACATAAGGTTCGTCCTTCATTATAAATTGGTATAGCATGTGCTGGCTCATTTCATGGCTATCCATTGGGATAATGTTCTTTGCGTCTATGTACAGTTCTTTTAAAGCCTCTTTTATAGTTGGCATTACAGTATCTCCCTTTTCTTTTGAGATGAGGCACACGGCTTTTTTGCTGCTAGTCAGTCATAAACACACATAAATAGCAGCAATTTTGGTAACTATCTAGTACCCCCTACAACACGAGGTGTTGTTCGTAGCAACATTCCGGGAATTCATGCTTATTGGACTACGAATGTTCAATAAGCTGTCTTCATTATATCACTGGATTTTATACAATACAAGACAAGTTTTTTCCATCTATACATGATTTCATACTTGTTTCACATGCTTTTTCATGCTTGTTTCACATGCTTTTCATACTTGTTTCACATGCTTTTTCATGCTTATTTTCACATACTTTTGCATACTTATTTTCACATGCTTTTGTCCATAGGAATGATACGCTAACTCAGCCTATGACCAGATTGCTTAATTTCCCTTTTATCCGCTGTAATGCATTATCAATGGACTTTGGTTGCTTTCCAAGCATTTCTGCAATCTGATGGTAATTCATTCCCTGTAGGTAATATTGCATGACCCTTTTCTCCATACCGCTTAAAATTTGATCCATCTGCTGCTGCATCGCCATTACATTTTCCTTATCAATAAACAGTTCCTCCGGATTAATGTTGTCAATGGAGGCTAATACGTCCATCAGGGATATTCCATTGTTTTCATCCATATCTGCATTTAGGGAAACATAGCTATTTAAAGGCTGGTGCTTCTTACGCTGTGATGCCTCGACGGCATTATAGATTTGCCTAGATATACAAATATCCGCAAAATGATAAAAAGCAGTTTCCATATCTTCTTTAAAATCCCTGATCGCTTTAAAAAGCCCGATCATACCTTCTTGAATTAAATCATCTGTATCCCCACCAATCAAAAACATGGCATTTGCTCTTTTCCGTACTAAATATTTGTATTTGTTTATAATATAATCTGTAATATCTTGCTGCCCATTACGCAGACAAGCAATCAGCTCTTCATCTGTCATTGTTTCGTAGGAACTCATATGTGCCCTCATTATCAGTCACTATCATGCTAAGCATTTAATAAAATAGTTATTTTTTCGCAGCTTCTTTTTTTTGGAAACGCCAAAGGTTTACTGCAGCCGCTGTCTGACAATTTCATAAGCAAGCACCCCTGCTGCCACGGATGCATTCAAAGAATCAATCTGACCTTTCATTGGGATAGCGGCAGCAAAATCGCAGTTTTCCTTCACCAGTTTACTTACACCCTCCCCCTCATTTCCAATCACCATGCAAATTGAGCCTTTTAAATCCAGTTTGTACATAGAGGTGCCTTTTGTATCTGCACAGACAAACCAAAGCCCTTCCTCTTTCAGTTTTTTTATGGTGGCAGTCAGATTTGTCACTTTTGCAACCGGGGTGTAGTTGAGTGCCCCTGCAGAAGTTTTAGCAACGGTAGCGGTTAGTCCTACTGCCCTCCTTTTTGGTATAATGACACCATGTGCCCCAGCTAAATTGGCAGTACGGATCACTGCGCCAAGGTTGTGGGGATCTTCTATGTTATCAAGCATAATAAGAAACGGTGGCTCGCCCGCCTCTTTTGCCGCTAAAAGCATATCCGCTATTTCGCCATATTCATAAGCGGCTGCAAATGCAATCACGCCTTGATGCTTTTTTGTATCCGATATCTGGTCTAAGCGTTCTTTCGTTACATAATTTATGATGGTATCATGCTTTGCTGCTTCCCTTGTAATGGTCTTAATCGGTCCATCCTTAGACCCATCCAGTACAAAGAGCTTGTCTATTGGTTTGCCTGCACGAAAAGCCTCTATTACGGCATTACGCCCCTCTATTATCAATCTTTTTACTTCCGAGTCCTCGGTTTTAAATTCTTCTATCTTAAATTCTTCTGTCTTGGATCCTTCTGTCTTGGATCCTCTGGTTGCAAATTCTTCGTTTTTCAAAATAATCTCCTTTGAGTTTTAATTATGTAAACTAAAGTTTACCTCTGTTTGAACTTAACTTCGTATAGCCTAAAGTTCTTTCTCGTGTTTTGATTGTCCGGTTCTTTCGATTGCAAAATGAACCAGTTGCATCAAACGTTTCCATTCATCCTTTAAATACAAATAGCCCATCAGCGCCTCAAAACCAGTCGCCCTGCGGTAGTCTGACATTGTGGCATTTTTCGCCATTGTAGGAGAATTTGCGTTACGCCCACGCCGATAGACCGCCTCCTCTTCCTGTGTAAGTTCAGGCAGTATTGTTTCAATCATAGCAGACTGCGCCTGTGCTTTTACTAATTGGCTTGTCTGCCTATGAAGCTGATTTACGTGTGTGTTGCCTTTCCCTACGATGAGGGAACGGATCACCAAATCGTATATCCCATCTCCGATGTAGGCAAGCGTCAAGGGGGAATAGGTTTTAATATCTACCTGCACAATCCCAAACTGCTCTAAAATATATGCATTTAAACCCATTTCCATTTTACGCCTTCCCTTGTATCTTCTAGTATGATGCCTTGCTCCAACAGTATCGTACGAATTTCATCTGCGCGGGCAAAATTTTTCTCTTTTCTTGCATCCTGCCGCTGCTGTATTAAATTTTCGATTTCTTCGCTTAAAATTTGTGTTTTCCGTTCTGCCTGAATACCTAATATGTCGCAAAGAGCCACAAACCGTGTACACAATTCCTGTAAAAAATCGCGTGAGCTTGCTCCATTGGCATGTGTATTTGCAAACTTTACCAATTCAAATACGGCGGCAATGGCATCTGCCGTGTTAAAATCATCTTCCATCGCCGCTTCAAATTTCTTGATAAACGATTTGCTTTCCTCTAAGGTTGCCTGCTCCGCTTCGGTGATTGTCACTGCCGTCACGGTTTCTGCTAAATGCTTTACATTTTCTACTGCGGTAATAATACGTTCCAGACTGCTTTTTGCCGACTCCATTAGGTCTGCACTAAAATTTAACGGGCTTCTATAATGTGCACTCAGCATAAAAAAGCGTAGTACCTGCAAGTCATATTTTTCTCCAACTTCCCGCACGGTAAAGAAATTCCCTAATGACTTGGACATTTTCTTATTATCAATATTTAGAAATGCATTATGCAGCCAGTATTTTGCAAATGGTTTTTCGTTCATAGCCTCGCTCTGGGCAATTTCATTTTCATGATGGGGAAAAATCAAGTCTTCCCCCCCCGCATGAATGTCTATTTCTTCCCCTAAATATTTTTTTGCCATAACAGAACATTCAATATGCCAACCGGGACGTCCATCGCCCCAAGGAGATGTCCAATAGGGCTCTCCGTCTTTCTTTGGCTTCCACAATACAAAATCAATCTCATCTTCTTTTTGAGGTCCGGTTACTTTAATGTCTCGATGCCCTGCCTGCAAATCATCCAGATTCTTATGGGACAATTTCCCATATTCCTTAAATTTCCTTGTGCGAAAATAGACCGTCCCATCCTCTGCCCGATAAGCATAGCCTTTTCCCATCAGCTTTTCTATCATCAACAGCATATCATCAATTCCCTCTGTCGCCAATGGGTGGGTTGTTGCCTGCAAGATATTAAGGCCTGCCATATCTTTTTTGCATTCCTCAATATACCTTTGTGATATCTCCTGTGCAGTTACTCCCTCTTCGTTTGCTTTTTGAATAATTTTATCGTCTATATCTGTAAAATTAGAAACGAAGTTTACATCATATCCTTTGTATGTCAAATACCGCCTCGCTGTGTCAAATACAATCATCGGCCGCGCATTCCCAATATGGATTAAATTATATACGGTAGGTCCACACACATACATTTTTACCTTCCCCTCCTTAAGGGGGACAAATTCTTCTTTCTGCCTCGTCAGTGTATTGTATACTTTCATAAGTCTCCTCATTTCTAAATTTTCTATCTTTTTATGCTTCTAGGTTTCCATTCTTCTATCTTTCTATGCTTCTATGTTTTTATATTTCTATGTTTTTATCTTTCTATCTTTCTTTCTACTTTCCAAGCAGGAACTCGCTTTCATTTATTTGTTCTTTTTGTTCCATTTGCTTTATTTGCTTTAATTCATTTTCCAAATCGATAATCTTATTGGCAAGGGCTGTATGTTCCCTTTGCAATAGCGTAATATCCTCCATAATCGGATCCGGCATATCTACCTGATCCATATCACTTGTCGGTATCTTTGTATCATTCCGTTTCACCACACGGCCCGGCACACCAACTACGGTGCAATTGGGGGGGACATCCTCTAGTACAACGGATCCTGCACCAATTTTTGAATTTTCCCCAACAGTAAAAGACCCGATTAATTTTGCCCCTGCACTTACCATGACATGATTGCATAAAGTAGGATGGCGTTTCCCTGTTTCTTTCCCTGTGCCTCCTAGCGTAACCCCTTGATATAAGGTCACATTGTCTCCAATAATCGATGTTTCCCCAATAATCACACCACTGCCATGATCGATAAAAAAGCCTTCCCCTATTATGGCTCCGGGATGAATTTCTATTCCTGTTTTCCTAGCCGCCCTTTGAGATATCTGCCTTGCGCGAAAATAATGTCCTTTCTCGTATCTTTTATGAGCTTTCCTATGACTCAACATAACACGAAAGCTAGGATAAAGCAACACTTCCCATGGTGACTTTATGGATGGGTCGCGTTCCCTTATAATTTGAAATTCTTTTTTTATATGCTGTATAAACCCCATAGAAGCTCCCTCCCCTTAAGTTCGTTCAATTGAAAATGATTAGAATAATATGGGATCATGAAAAAACGACCAGCGTAAACCACATCTTCGCTGATAGTATTCAGCGATTTAAACTCCTTTATATATTCTTGTATACGTGAATAAAAATTTTAAATAAAAGAATAACGGATTCAGCCTGTAATGGTTTAAGAAGCAATATCCTCTCCGCTAGAATCCGTGTTTCCTATACCCACTCGTTAATAGACACATCCATACTAAAGAACAAATGTTCTGAAAGCGTTCCAATATCCATTTCACATTCAGCCTCTTTTGCCGATATTTCGGAAATACTGCCGCCTTTTTCTGTCACTTTTATCTCAAAACACCCATTATTTTCTCCTATTATATCATCAGTGACCTTTACTTTCAAGAGATAAGGAGTTTTCGCCTTTAATAAAAGTCCAAGAGCCCTTAAATCCAGAATACGTACCATATTAGAGATTGGATTTTCCACGATTCGTTCCTTCCAAAACGCGGTTTGAAGGATATGTTCTATTTGGGGTTCATATTTTTTTTTGAAAATAGGTTCACGCAATTCTATATGCGTTTTGTATCTGCCATAAGAAAACGTACCTACAATTTCCTCGTTTTCTTTTACCAGCATGACTGCGCCATGCTCGCTCTGCATTTCTGCCATAAGCCGCCTATAGTAGTCTGCATCCCGATATACAAAGATATCCTGTTTGCCCTGTAGTTCGTCATTTACAAACTTTGCACAAGCTTCCCAATCATTGTTCCGTATGCTTTCTACCCTGACTTTTTGTAAATAGACACAATTCTTTTTTTGTTCTGCATTGTTTTTTTGTTCCATTGCGCATTCCAACACATCTTCTTCCTGTTTTTGAAAAAAACGGAACCCTAACGAACGGTAGACGGATGGATTCGCCGGCATGAGAAATGTAAACGGCTGCTGTTTTCGGTACATATCACGCAGTGCCTGTTCCATCGTTTTTGCCATTTTCCCTTGTTTTCGACAAGTGGCATCCGTTGCTACCGCCACAATATAATTCACCAAAATCACTCTCTCTGCAATAAACAGCTTTGTCGGATTTAAGTGTATCATAACCTGTAAGGTAGGAAGCTTTTCCCCCTCACGCTCCATCACCAATATTTCATTGCCCCTTGTCTTATATTCATAGTAATAATCTACAAAACTTTTAGAATCTTCCGGAAAATTCGCTTCATACATTGTTCTTGTATTTTTTTTCTCATACTGCTCTAAATATCGAATCATATTGTCATACCTGCTTATTTTGCCCACGTATTCCTACGTGTCCTTTATGAAGTTATTTTGTAACAATCTAGTAAAAAGAATCAAAACATCTGCGGTAATCGGCACAAAACACCAGTTATGGTTTCATTCATGGCTACACCCACTACAGCCTCTACATTTCTCATCTCCATAATTTCCCATCATCATACTTCCTTCAAACAATCCTGTCAAGGAACAGATGCATTGAGCGGCAATCCCTTGTTCCATACCTGTAAATCCAAGCCCTTCTTCTGTTGTAGCTTTTATGTTTACCTGATTTTCTGCAATTTTTAAGGTAGCCGCAATATTTTTTTCCATCTTGTCGATATAAGGGCGAAGTTTTGGCTCTTGCGCAATAATAACGCCATCTATATTTTCAATGACGTAGCCTTCCTGCTCTATGAGTGTTCCCACTTTTTCAAGTAGCCGCATGCTCGATATCCCTTTATACTGCTCCTGCGTATCCGGAAAATGTTTTCCAATATCCCCTAGAGCCGCGGCCCCAAGCAACGAATCCATAAGGGCATGTACGATGACATCTGCATCAGAATGCCCTAAAAGTCCCATTGTATGAGGAATTGATACTCCTCCTAAAATCAACTTACGCCCTTTCACTAATTTATGCACATCATATCCTAGTCCAACTCGCATATGTTACCTCCCTATTAATATACTAAAGAATCCTGCTCGCAGGATTCTCCGCCTGCGGTGGTTGCGTCAGCAACAACTTCCTTATACGCCGCAGTGCGATCCTCCCAGAGGGTTTTTTATATTATAGGAGTACTTTCCTAAATAATATAAAAAAAGAGTACCACAACTATGATACCCTTATCAAGTCTAACTTATAGCTGCTAAGAAATTGCTATGCACTTTCTGTCCATTATTTTCCTTCATAAGTAATGATAGATTCCACGTCATAGCCTTTTAGTTTATCACGGCCATTAAGGCCGGCAAGTTCTATGACAAAACAAATTTTAACTACTTCTCCGCCTAGTTGTTCTACTAGTTTAATAATTGCCTCAATTGTTCCACCAGTAGCAATTAAATCATCAATAACCACTACTTTTTGACCCGGCTTAATTGCATCTTTATGTACCTCAATGACCGCTTTTCCATATTCCAAATCATATTCCGCTGAAATGACCTCGCAGGGCAGTTTCCCTTGTTTTCTTATCGGAACGAAACTTTTATATTGTGCATAGGCGATAGGCACGCCAAAGATAAATCCTCGCGATTCCGGTCCCACCACCACATCGTAATCCACCTCTTTTAACATGGCAATAAGCCCGTCAATTGCAAGATGCAGACCCTCTGCCTCCTGCAAAATACTCGTTATATCTCGAAAGATAATCCCAGGCTTTGGAAAATCAGGTATACTTTTTACATATTCTTCTAATTTTTTCATAGCAGCTCCTTTTTAAACTTTCGTCTGTTTTTAAGCTTATTGTGTACACCATGCCAGAATACCATTTGCCAATCCTTGTGCACACTTTTCTTGGTATTGTGGACTCACAAGAAGCCGATCCTCTGCCTCGTTTGTCATAAAGCCAAGTTCAATCAAGCAGACAGGGACAGTTGACCAATTAAAGCCCGTCATGTCAGTATGTAGGCTGACCCCATTGTTTTTTGCTCCAGTCGCGGCCACATAGCTTTGCAGTATTTTTTGCCCTGCTTGATAGCTTGCGTCTGCGATGCTTGGTGAGGTTTCTTTTGCCGGGACGAACATTGACGTTCCGTAAACGGAACTGTTATTATTGCCATCCGCATGAATGCGTATGCACAAATCGACGCCTGCCTCATTCATTCTGGTTGCGCGTTCGGAATTTGGAATATTTACATCATGCGTTGTTCGTATCATCACAACTTCTGCACCAAGTGCCTTTAGCTTTGCTTCAAGCAATAGGGCTACAGAAAGATTGACTTGATATTCAGGGATCCCCGTATAGCGCCCTGTTGTGCCGGACGAAACTTTTGGCTTTAATATGCTCGACCCAGGGCTAACCGGTTCAAGTCCCGCGTTCCCTTTTGCTTGATGCCCTGCATCGATCCCAATCTTAAAGCCTCCCAAAGGTTTCGCTTCTTTTATCAGCACCGCCTTTGACTTTGAAAACGCCCCATATACTTTTTTGCCGTTTACCTTCTTAAACGCTCTTACTTTGTAGCTATATGTTTTGTTTCCTGTCAAGCCACCAACTGTATATTCTACAGTCTTCCCAGATTCTATTGTTGCTATTTTCCCACCGTTTTGAAACAATTCATAGCCATTAGCTCTTGCTGCTTTACTCCATTTTATCGTCGCTTCCGATGCTTTTCCGGATGTTGCCGTAATCAGCTTTGGCTTCGTTGGCTTTGTTGCCACTGTTATTTTAGGGGAAAAGCTTCCATAATTTGTTTTCGTACCCAATATTTTATAAGCACGTACTTTATACTTGTATATCGTTGCAGAAGATAGTTTTTTGTTTGTATAAGTGACTGCACTATTTTTTTTGGTGCTTGCTATTTTCGTGTACTTTTTTGTTTTTGTCTGATAGCGGTAAATTTCATATCCACTCGCTCCACCTACTTTTTTCCATGATAATTTTATACTGCTTGTGCTGTTGGTTTCCTGCTTTACTTTCGCTATTTTTTTCGGTTTCGTCGTCATTTTTACAACAGGCGAATCTTCGCTTGCATCGTAATTCTTCCCATTGATCGTCTGATAGGCGCGTACTTTATATTGATAGGTAGTTCCGGGGTTTAATTTCTTATTCGTATAAGTTACGGCATCGCCCTGCTTCGTTGTTGCTATTTTATCATACGTACCTTTTTTCGTATCATACCGATAGATTTTATAGCCGCTGGCAGCACTTGCCCTTTTCCACGAAAGTTTTATTGTGTTTTCCGTATTGCTTGCTTGCTTTAGACCTTTTACTGCATCTATTTTTACGATGATTTTAAACGTTGCCTGACCTGTCCCTACATATATTCCGATTCCGGTGATTGTAATCGTTGCAGTCCCCGGATTTATATGGTTGCTATAGGATAGGGAATAGTCAATATTTTCTTTTAATTCCACCCCATTACACGTCATAACAACCGGTGGCTTTATTTCTTGTCCGGTATATGGCTGATCATCCACAGAAAGTATGGTTACATCGGAAATATTGATAAGCGCGTTCCATTTTGCATACAAGGTAATGTTTCCTGTATTTTCTTTGCTTATTTTCATTTGAACGTCGTTTTTAAATTCATTATCTGTATACCAACCACCAAATACATACCCGCTTTTTGTGGGGGCTTTTAGCACAATTTCAATTCCTGCTGTATAGGTCGTTGGATTATCGGCTTGGTTGTCTCCGCCATCTAGCTCGTAGGTAATTGAAAATACCTCCGTTTCTGGTACGCCAAGCGTTTCTATGTCTCCATCTGCCTTTAATTTGTCCTCTACTTTTGTTTCACTGCCTGCCTTTGCTTCGTCCTCTACTTGTGCTTCGCTTCCTGCCTTTGTTTCGTCCTCTACTTGTGCTTCGCTTCCTGTCTTTGCTTCGTCCTCTGCTTTTGCTTCGCTTCCTGTCTCTATTTCGTCCTCTACTTTTGCTTCGCTTCCTGTCTTTGTTTCGCCCTCCGCTTTTGTTTCACGCTGACTAATGGATACATTTTCTGCGTTTTTCTCTTCTGCCGCAAAAGTAATCGAAGGATTGGCCATCACAATACAAAGCAATAGCAAAATGGATATCATTCGTCTTCTCATAAGCTTCCTATTCTCCTCTCATAAAACAATGTTAAATGTAACGTGGCCAAATACTTGCCCTCGCGTAGCTGTTTGGCCGTACTTCCTTTGCCGTTGCATTTATGCTCAATCGCTACGGTTAATTTGCATGATACCGTTCGGTTTTTATCTAGCTCCAATCAATATAGTGCGGTGTCAAAAAAATTTTTTAATAATTGCCCATAGTATCGGGACAAGCAAAGACGGCAGCATATTTAATGTCTTACAGTCTTTTATTTTCAAGATTGCAAGTCCTGATGTCGCTATTAAGATGCCACCAACAATGGAGATTTCCGTTAATAGATCCGGTGTTAGAAAAGGTTCTAGAAACCCGGCGCCCATATAAATAGCCCCTTGCCATAAAAATAGGACGCCTGCCGCGATTGCAATCCCAAATCCATAAGTAGTCGCTAAGACTGCCGATGTTACCAAATCAAGCGTTGCATTTGTGAATAAATAGGTGTGGTCTCCATTTACCGCACTTTCAATTGGCCCTAAAATAGAAAGTGTCCCAATGCAGAACAAAAGAATTGCTGTAGACAGTCCCTGCCCGAAATTGGAACTGGAAAAACGACCCACAACTTTTTGAAATTTAGCATCAAGATCAACCATCTGCCCAATTATGCTTCCAACCGCAAGGCTAACGATAAATAATACCGGCATTGTACTTTTCGGCATATTGCTGACAACCGCATTGATGCCAAGTGCAACTGCGGCAAGCCCCATCGCATTAAAGAGGGCTTCTTGATATTTTGCCTTTATTCCTTTTTTCAAAACTGTTCCGATAAAGCTCCCTGCTAAAATCGTAGCTGTATTTACAATTGTTCCTATCATGGAAACAAAACCACCTTTCATTTCAAGTGCACATTTTCCCGGCGGTATCCTATCGTGTACGATAATGATAAGATAAAAAATTCCAGGAAACATTCCATATTTGTTCGTTACCCACACGAATTGAACTGTTTTCAGGCAGTCTATAAAATTGAACAACCCTCGCAAACACTGTATTTTCAGCATTTACAAGGGTCTGTTCGGTCTAAGTAGCGGAAACTGGATTTGAACCAGCGACACCACGGGTATGAACCGTGTGCTCTAGCCAACTGAGCTATTCCGCCAAAGCTTGTGAAAAAATTCAAACGAAAGCATAACTTCTTTTTTCGATCGACTTTGGTTTAGCGAAACCTCAGTTCATTCTTTGTTATGTCTCTTGATTTTGATTCATTCTTTGAATCTATGGACTGTATCCACTTTTCACAAAAATGGGACCTGTAGGGCTCGAACCTACGACCCTCTGCTTGTAAGGCAGATGCTCTCCCAGCTGAGCTAAGATCCCATGATGTGCGGGTCAATTTCCTGACCCGCTTAAATAGTATACTATTAAATGGAAATAAAAGTCAACCCCTTTTTATAAAAAATTTTTACAACTATTTATAAAAAATTTTTATAACTTTTTAGCCTAAAAGAATCACCTAAAATAATCTACCCCGGATTCAAACAGTTTTAAATCCTGTTCGCCATAAATATTTTTAGCAACTGCTGTCCCAATTCGCTCTGAATGGGCCATTTTCCCAAAAATACGCCCATCCGGGCTTGTTATGCCCTCTATCGCCATATAGGAGCCGTTCACATTCCATTCCTCGTCCATCGTTACGTCCCCTTGCGGATTTACATATTGTGTTGCTATCTGTCCATTCTCAAATAATTTTTCCAGGCATTCCTTTGGTGCGACAAACCTGCCCTCTCCATGTGATACCGGGCTTACATAAGGGGTATCTAGTTTTGCATGTAAAAACCAAGGGGATTTATTGGATACTACTTTTGTATAGGCCATTTTTGAAATATGGCGTCCAATCGTGTTATAGGTCAATGTCGGCGCATCTTCCCTTTGTGGCATAAGAATCCCGTATGGCACTAATCCAAGCTTAATCAGTGCCTGGAATCCATTGCAGATACCAAGTGCCAATCCATCCCTATCCTGTAGCAGATGATTGACTGCATCGCTTATTTTACCGTTTCGAAAGACCGTCGCAAAAAACTTGGCCGAGCCCTCTGGCTCGTCTCCTGCACTAAAACCTCCCGGAAACATTAGAATCTGCGTCTGCTCCAATATCTTTTGAAATTCATCAACAGAATTCCTTATATCTGTTGCGGTTAAGTTTTTAAATACTTTGGTTACTACATGTGCCCCTGCACGTTCAAATGCCCGCAAACTATCATATTCGCAATTTGTACCCGGAAACACCGGAATAAATACCGTCGGCTGTGCTACTTTATGCCTGCATACATACAGCTGCTCTGTTTTATAGATACCTGTTGTGTCATTTCCTTCTCCTGCTTTATCGTTTCCTTTTCCTATGTCCTTTGCCCGCCTGGATGACTTTGTTTGGAATACGTTTTCTAGTGGACTAAGCCACGCCTCCAACGCCTCATCTAATGCAATGGTTAGATCGCCATATACAAATGTTTCGCTCCCGGTAACCATACCAATTTCTACATATACATCCTCTAACTGTGGGCCCTCTAAACATGCGTTCCTTTCCTGCATATCCTCTAGCTGTGCGCCCTCTAAACATGCGTTCCTTGCACGCGTATCCTCTAACTGTGCGCCTTCTAAACATGCGTTTCTTTCCTGCATATCCTCTAACTGTGCGCCCTCTAAACATACTTGCTTCATTGCTTCTTCTACAGCAGGCACCATGCCATCTGGTATTTCGACCAATAGGCTACCAATATTTGGCTTAAATAGCAGCTTTGCGTTGATATCTTGATTGATTGCGACTCCAAGTTTGTTTCCAAATGCCATTTTACTTACTGCTGCCACAATTCCTTTTGCATCTAATGCATATGCTGAAATAATCGCGCCTTGTTGTATGAGGCGATGTACGGTTTCATATAGTTTCATTGCCTGTTGATACACGGGAAGATCATAGTCATCTTTTTTTATGTTTAGCATTCCAATTTTACTGCCAACTTTTTTTAATTCCGGCGTGATCACATCTTGATGTTTTGCAAGATCAACCGCAAAGGATACGAGCGTAGGTGCAACGTCAATATCTTGAAACGTTCCTGACATGGAGTCTTTTCCCCCAATTGCAGGAAGTTTAAATCCCATCTGGGCATTATAGGCACCAAGCAATGCGGCAACTGGTTGCCCCCACCGTTTTTCGTCGGTCATACGGCAAAAATATTCTTGGAAGGTAAAGCGGATTTTTTTATAGTCGCCACCTGCCGCTACAATTCTTGCAACAGATTCAAGCACCGCATAGACAGCTCCATGATAGGGGCTCCATGAGGACAGATACGCGTCAAAACCATAGCTCATCATCGTTACCGTATCCGTTTCCCCTTTTATAATTGGAAGTTTTCCCACCATGCTCTGCGTTTCCGTCAATTGATATTTCCCGCCATAGGGCATAAGGACACTAGACGCCCCGATGGACGAATCAAACATTTCCACAAGACCTTTTTGAGAGCACACATTTAAATCTTCTAACATATGCAGCCACGCTGACTTAACATCCTGTTTGTCTAAATCCATCCTTACTTTTTGATTGGAAATCCTTGTTAAATAGTTCTCCTTCGCCGCGTACTGCCCTTTGTGCATACTGGCTGAACATGTCCTTGTTTCATCTGGCGTTTCATCCGACACCTCAGCCTCTATCGGCATCTCTACTAGGACAGACGTTTCTTGATGTGCTCCATTGGTGTTTAAAAAAGCTCTGGAAAGATTCACAATTTCCTTTCCCCGCCAAATAAGGACCAGCCGTTCTTCCTTGGTCACGGTGGCCACCTCTACTGCCTCTAAATTTTCCTCTTTCGCATATTCGAGGAACTTTCGTACATCTTTTGGGTCTACGACCACTGCCATACGCTCCTGCGATTCCGATATGGCTATTTCCGTTCCGTTTAGTCCGGCATATTTTTTCGGAACGGCATCCAGTTGAATCCGTAGTCCGTCTGCAAGTTCTCCAATCGCGACACATACGCCTCCAGCCCCGAAATCATTGCATTTTTTTATCATACGGCTTACTTCTTCGCGCCGAAATAAACGCTGGATTTTCCGCTCCGTCGGTGGATTTCCTTTTTGGACTTCTGCTCCACAAGTTTCAATCGATTCCTCGGTATGCACCTTAGACGATCCGGTTGCACCGCCACAGCCATCTCTTCCGGTTCTTCCTCCAAGCAAAATAATGATATCTCCCGGATCCGAACTTTCCCTGCGAACATTTTTCCTCGGAGCTGCACCAATCACTGCACCGATTTCCATTCTCTTTGCAACATAGTTTGGATGATAGATTTCCTTTACATAGCCGGTGGCAAGCCCGATTTGGTTTCCATAGGAACTATATCCATTTGCCGCGCCCCTCACTAGTTTTTTCTGAGGAAGTTTCCCCTTTAAGGTATTTTTTACAGAAACAGTAGGGTCAGCCGCACCGGTTACACGCATTGCCTGATAGACATAGGCGCGTCCGGATAGTGGGTCACGGATTGCACCGCCAAGGCAGGTTGCCGCGCCACCATAAGGTTCAATTTCCGTTGGGTGGTTATGCGTTTCATTTTTAAAGCTAATCAGCCACTCCTCGGTTATGCCGTCAATTTCCACTGGCACGACAATCGAGCAGGCATTTATCTCTTCCGACTCTTCTAAATCAGCAAGCAATCCCTCTTTCTTTAAACGCCGCATTGCAAGCAAGGCAAGATCCATTAGGCAGATGAATTTATCTGATTGTCCGAAAAACAGTTCTTCATGGGCAGCTTTATAATCGTTGTATGCAGCAAGGATGGGGGCTTTGTAATACCCGTCTTCAAATTGTATCTCCTTTAACTCGGTAGAAAACGTCGTATGCCGGCAATGGTCGGACCAGTAGGTATCTAAAACCTTTAATTCCGTCATCGTAGGGTCGCGGTGTTCTTCCCGTGCAAAATAGTTCTGAATGTGCAAAAAATCCTGAAATGTCATGGCAAAATGGAAGGAATCATAAAGAGCCACTAAGGATTCTTTCTTCAGCTGTATCAATCCTTCGACTATTTTGATATCTTCCGGCTCTGCAAATACACTCGCTAACGTTTGAGGCTTTAAAAGATCCGTTTCCCTTGAATCGACCGGATTGATGCAATGAGCCTTTATCGCTGTAAACTGTTGTTCGCCTATGTTGCCCGCAAATACATAGATGACGGCAGTCTTTATAAGCGGTGTTTCCTCTTCATTTAATAGCTTGATGCACTGCTCTGCCGAATCTGCACGCTGGTCAAACTGCCCCGGCAAAAATTCCACGCCAAACATCTGCGCACCCTGCAAAGGAAAGTCCTCTTCATACAATCGATCTACGGGTGGCTCTGAAAATACCGTGCCTAATGCCATCTGGTATGTTTCCGGTGAAATATCCTCTATATCATACCGAATCAATACCCGTACGTTTGTTACACTGCCGATGCCAAGATAGCTGTCAATTTCGCTATGCAATTCCTTTGCCTTTACCGCATAATCCGGCTTCTTCTCTACAAAAATCCTTCTTACGATCCCCATCATTCCTCCTTGTTTCTGCCATTGTTGTAAAAGCGCAAATTCTCCTCATTTTAGAAGAAAGTCCCTTGGCAACAATTCCCTTTTTGTACGTTTTGTACACGCATTTTCTTTCTTGTAGTATAGCACAAGAGGTATGATTGGTATAATTAATATATCTAATTTTATTTATAAGGCATTTGATGGGTACGATTCACGGTTCATTACCGCGAAGTCACTTTTGTGCATTTTTTGCATAAAAGTGCAAAGGTTTGATGTGCCAAACCTCACGTCCTTTGTTCGGTTGGTGTGCATACATGTTACTTTCGCAGCTAGCTGCGAATCGTGTTGTGGTCAAGCTTTTTTGATTCTTTCCAGAGTTAGTTGCTATTTTTTTATTTGAATCTTGCTACAAATGGAGTGAGTCCTCCATTGAATGAGGTCTTTTATGATTATAAAACACGTTAAAAAAGATTTGCTTTGATATAAATCGTCACTAAAAAAGCCTGTGCTTGCAATGTTTTCTGCTTGATGCCTTTTCCGTGTTTTTTGTTTTGATTTCTTTGCTCGTAGGCATTTTTACCTCCTTCATTGAACAGGTTTCTCCATCAAACCTATTTGTTTTGATGGAGATTGCCAAAATCCAAAGCACGGGCGCATCCAACCGTATTGAGGGCATCAATACTACCGACAAACGTCTAGAGGAATTGGTGCGGAATAAGTCTGCACCCCGCAACCGAACAGAACAAGAGATCGCGGGCTACCGTGACGTGCTTGCCACCATTCACGAAAGCTACGACTATATCTATCCGCGCTCGAAAATTATCTTGCAACTGCACAAACAGCTTTACTCGTTTTCCAAAAACTCTATCAGTGGGACATATAAGAACTCGGACAACTACATTGCTAAAACCGATGCACGGGGGAATGAAACCGTCCGCTTTCAGCCTGTTCCCACGTATTTAACCGCAAATTCAATGGACAGTATAACCTCGGCATTCGTTGAATCGTTGGAGAAAGACGAGTATGATACGCTTCTGCTGATTCCGATGTTTATCTTGGATTTCCTCTGCATCCACCCGTTTAACGATGGCAACGGACGGATGAGTCGCCTTTTAACCTTGCTGTTGTTCTATCGCGCCGGATATATCGTCGGAAAGTACATCAGCTTGGAAAAATTGATTGAAAACAGCAAGGATACTTATTATGAAGTTTTACAGGACAGTTCGGCTGGCTGGCACGACAACAAAAACGACTATATCCCGTTTATCCGCTACTATCTTGGCATTCTCCAAAAAGCCTTTAACGAATTTGAGGACAGAGTGGAGTATCTAAACCAAAAGGGACTTTCCAAGCCAGACCGTATCAAGGCAGTGATTGACCACAGAATCGGCAAAATAACAAAAAAGAGAGCATGGAATCCTGCCCCGGCATCAGCAAAGTGACAATAGAGCGCACTCTGACATCACTTGTCAAGCAGAGGTATTTAGTAAAAATCGGCGCTGGACGTTCTGCTGCCTACGGCAAGACAGATAAGCAGGGGTGAGCATATTATTAATCGACAAAAATATTCAACCTAAAATATACTAGCATAGAAAACCCGAACATTCAATCATTTCATTCTGAATTTCCATGAAAATATAGATGAATCATCCTGCATATCGCTTGAGACATCCAGTTATTCCTTGACGTAAGCTCGGATAGTCGGTATACTAAATATAGAAGGAGCTACACATCGTAGGCTATTTTCATCAATCAGAAGGAGGGCAGTTTCATGGATATTAATTATGAATTGTACAAGGTTTTCTTCTACGTAGCATCCTCGCTGAGTTTTTCCGAGGCATCAAAAAAGCTGTTTATCTCACAATCTGCAGTCAGCCAATCCATAAAAACGTTGGAAAAAAAACTAGAGCAGCCCTTGTTTATACGAAGTACAAAAAAAGTTACTTTGACACCTGCAGGCAAGCTTTTGTTAAAACATATTGAACCTGCTATGAATTTGATTCGCAGAGGTGAGAATCAACTATTAGATGCCACTACTTTGGGGCTTTCCCAACTACATATCGGCGCCAGCGATACCATCTGCCGCTATTTCCTTGTGCCCTATTTAAAACAATTTCATCAAAAATTCCCTACGGTTCCCATTAAAGTTAGCAACGCCACTTCTTTAAGCTGTGTAGATTTGCTAAACCAAGGGACGGTAGATATCATCGTCACCAACTACCCGAATTCCAAACTAAATACCTCCTTTGAGCAAAAGACACTCTATAACTTTACCGATGTTTTCATTGCAAATCCATCCTATTTTAATTTAGGAGAGCAAGAAATCCCTTTTGCCCGGTTAAAAAAGCACCCCATTCTTATGTTAGAACGAAAGAGTACCACAAGTGAATTTCTACATAACCTATTTTTACAGCACCAGTTAGAACTGCTGCCTGAAATTGAATTAAGCAGCAATGATTTGTTGATCGACCTCGCAAAAATAGGACTCGGCATTGCATTTATTCCGGACTACTGCCTTCGGACGGAGGAAAACGACCTGTACGTATTGCATACCAAAGAACTGATACCAAAACGTCAAATCGTAGCGGCGGTAAATCGTAGTCTCCCGGTATCTGCGTCTTGCGAAGAATTTTTAAAGCTGCTGCCGGAGGTATAGCAAGACGTTATGACTGCTTTCCATCTTCACTGCAATACGCAAAGCGATTGGTCAAAACAACTTTGCGCCCACTGCTTCTTCACGTAAAAGCGAATACAATTTCATATCGAGGATTTTACCATTTTTCACTGCATTTTGCCGAAGCGTACCCTCAAAAGTAAAGTCTGCTTTTTCCAGAACATGGCAAGAAGCGGTGTTATAGGCATACGGCTCCCCAAAAATACGCAGAATATCGGTATGTTCAAATATAAATTGACAGGCATCTTTTAGTGCTTGTGCAACGATACCTTTTCCCCAGAGGTCCTCCGCCAAGTAGTATCCCACCTCGGCTGTGCGCCTGTGGACGTTATCTTTTCGAAAAATTCCCATACTGCCCTTTGCTTTCCCATCAACGTCAATTGCCCACATATATTGGCTGTCTTTCTCCGCTTCCAGCACACTGTTGATATAACATTCTGCATCAGTAGTCGTATAGGGGTATGGCAGACCATCCCGTAAATTATCGTGAATGTTTTTATTGTTCAATGCTTTTGCTAAATCCGGTGCATCTTTTAAATCCCATTTTCGCAAAGAATAATTCATCATAAAAATCCCTTCCCTTCTTCTCATTCTATTTCCCTTTTATCTGCTCCAAAAAATACGCCATGCAGCCGATTGCCTGTTCTGACTTTGCTGTATTTGCAACGATTCCTATCACCGGATGTTCCATACCAAGGTTAACCGTTTCAAAATTTATGCTATCATTTAAACCAATGCCATAATAATAAGGTTCTTCTTTTCCAATCGCTTCTCCATCCTCATCAAAAATAGAAACTGCCCCCTCTATTAAATTATTTTGAGCATCCTTTAACAGAGTTTTTGGCAAAATAGCTTCCAAGTCTGCGCAAAACCCATTCGCATTATGGTCAAATTTTTCTTCCTCCCCAATGACGACATCAATCGCTTTTGCAGCGACGCGCGTTACAAAAGCCATTTGGTTTTCCGGTCCGGTAGATGGATCCAAAAAAGCAATCTCTATTTCTTTTTTATCCGATTCCGCATCTAGGTATTTACGTAAATCCTGCGCAAGCGTGTCTGCATCCATCGTTGCTTCGTTGTCTAATACGACTACAGAAAGCACGATTTCTTTTCGGTCAAATACAAACGTCTTTACTATATTGGCAATCATTAGGAGGGCGACAAGACCTACTGCCGCATATTTCCAGTTATATTCTACAAATTTTGTAATTTCTTTTTTCCATTTTTCTTTCATCTAGCTCCCCTAAGGTCAATCCTTGTACCCTATGCTTTCGGATTTCCTCAAAAGCCCTTTTTTCCGCTCTTTCCAATCCGGCATGTAAAAGGCTACAAGTGCATAGAATTCCTTTGCATGGTTTGGATGCAAAAAATGTGCAAATTCATGCAGGACGACATATTCTATACTTTCCATCGGCGTCTGTATTAAGTTGCTGTTTAATGTTATGATCCCTTTTTTCGGGCGACAAGAACCCCACATAGAGGACATCGATTTGATTTTAATCACCGGGAAATCTATGTTGTAAACACGAAATAGCTCGTACACTTCCTTACATTTTTCAATTAAAATAGATTTTTCCAGTTCTGTTTTCCATTGATTCATTACGATTTCTTTTCTGTTAAAATTTCCTTTGTCCTGAACCGTTAGATAAATCGTATCCTCTTGCATACTGACCGTTTCTAATGTTCCCTCTAGCACTTTTAAATATCGCAATTTTCCTAGTATCAAAAAACGTTCTCCGTCAAGATACTGTTTTGGCCCTGCTGTATGTTCATCTTCCTTTTGGGGTTTCTGCTTCCCCCATGCGTTTAAAATCCACTGGCCTTTTGCTGTTACAAATTCATCTATATAAGTGACGGGTACCCTTGTGTTGGCAGATACCAGCACTTTTTTATCCTGCTTGACACGCAGATTTATATTCTTAACCGGCTTACGTGTCAGCTGATATTCTATGGCATTTCCCGCCCACATAACCTGTCTTATTTCACATTTTCGATTCATGGATTTTCTGATTCCACACTTTCTTAAAACAATAAGATATGATCAACCTTAAAAGCGCTGCCTTTTTGATCTTCTTTCCACTTTTTTCTTTATTCATTCTTACTTCATTCCCAATTCATTCCCAATTCATTCTCAATTCATTCTTATTTCATTCTCACCTCATCTTTTCTTTTTCGCCGTTTCAATCATTTCCAAGAAACGCGCCCCATATTTTTCATATTTCATTTCACCCACACCGGATACGTTTAACATTTCTTCTTTTGTCTTTGGCAGAAGCGACGACATCTGTAATAGTGTTTTATCTGAAAATACAATATAAGGCGGAACTTTTTCTTCTTTGGCTATCGTGAGCCGTAGCGTACGCAATCGCTCAAAGAGATTGCGGTCTGCATCTAAATTTAATTCCGTATTCGTATCCGCCTTGGTTTTCTTTGGCTTTTTCTCATGTTCTACTTCTTTTGCCATCTTCATCCGAACAGGCGTTTCCTGTTCTAAGATGTCGATGGATTTTTCCGTCAGCTTTAGCGTTGGGTATTCATCATCGGTAAGCAGCAAATAGCCTTGCAACATAAGGTGTGTCAAAATCTGGCGCAATTGATAGACTGGAATATGGCTTGCTTTGCCATAGCATGGATTTTGATCTAATCTGCACTGCCTGATTCGCGTCGACTTGCCCCCATGTACCGTGTCTACAATCAACGTCATACCAAAACGCTGTCCACTTTTTCGTATACACTCCACTAAAAGTTTCGCGCTAGCGGTCATGTCTTTTTCTTCAAACTGCGTCAGGCAGTTGGAGCAATTGCCACAATAATTGGAGCCATATTCTCCAAAATAGCGCAGTATGTAATCTCGCAGGCACTCGTTTGTAAAGCAGTAGAATGTCATTTTCCGCAGACGTTCCCGCTCCCTTTCGCGAATCAGCTCTACCGTGGCATCGTCCATATCCTCGGCATGTTCTGATTTTTCAATAAAAAATTGGTTGGTAACAACATCTTGCCCTCCGTATAAAAGCAGACATTCTGAAAATAGCCCGTCACGTCCCGCCCTGCCCGCTTCCTGGTAATAGCTTTCGATGTTTTTTGGCATATTATAATGTATCACATAGCGCACATTCGACTTGTCAATCCCCATGCCAAAGGCATTTGTCGCCACCATAATCTGCTTTCTATCATATAGGAAATCTTCTTGATTCTCCCGCCGCTCCTTATCGCCTAAACCTGCATGATACCTCGTTGTAGCGTAGCCACATTTTTCCAGCTTGCTGCATACCTCTTCCACCATTTTTCTTGTTAAGCAATAAACCATACCGCATTCATTTTTATGTTCTGCTATATAGGAAAGCAATACCTTGAATTTATCTTTTGGCTGTAGAACGATGAATTTTAGGTTCTCACGGTCAAATCCGGTCGTAAGCATGGTAGGATCTTTTAAGCTTAAGAGTGCAATCATGTCCTCTTTGACTTCCCTCGTGGCAGTCGCCGTAAACGCACTGACAACCGGCCGTTTCGGCAACCATTGTATAAATTCTACGATTTGTAGATAGCTTGGGCGAAAATCCTGCCCCCACTGGGATATGCAGTGCGCCTCGTCCACACTGACCATGGAAATTTCGATGAACCCGGCTAATGCTAAAAAATCATCTGTCAAAAGCCTCTCCGGCGCTACATAGATGATTTTATATTGCCCCTCTTTTGCATAGCGCATGGCGGCACGGTATTGCCCCTGCGTCAAAGAACTGTTTAAAAATGCTGCATGGATTCCCGCCAGATTCAGCGTTGTGACTTGATCTTTCATCAATGAAATGAGGGGAGATATTACCAAAGTAATCCCCGGTAAAAGTAAGGCCGGTATTTGATAGCAAAGGGATTTGCCTGCACCGGTAGGCATAATTCCAAGCGTATCCCTCCCCTCTAGGATACTGTCAATCAGCAGTTCCTGCCCATCTCTAAATTCATCATATCCAAAGTATTTCTTAAGTATTTCATATTTTGCCACGTACGATATCAATTCCTTCCTATCTTCTTTCATTGCCGCACATCACGATCAAGCACTGCTTTTGTCAACATAGAAAAAAACATCACACATTATTTATGCAGGTGACGAAATCTCCAAATCAATTTTATTTTCTATGTTAAATAAACGATCTTATTCCAATTCTAGGTTTGTTTGATAATTCATATGGGCAAGAACCATCAATGCAATTTTAAAAAGCATTGCATGTTCAAATTTTCGAATGTCCAATCCCAAAGATTTTTCAATTCGTTCTAAGCGGTACACTAATGTATTTCGATGTACATACAACTGTCTGGCCGTTTCGGATATATTCAAATCATTTTCAAAAAATTTATGGATCGTAATCATTGTTTCTTCATCGTATGCATCGGGTATGTTATTGCCAAATACTTCTTTTAAAAACATTTCACATAAATTGATTGGAAGCTGATAGATCAGCCGGCCAATTCCCAATCTGTCATAAGAAATCGTTTCATCTTCTGCATAAAAAATATTACCTACCTCTAATGCCATTTTCGCTTCTTGATAGGAACGGGGTATATCCTGCAACAAATCCACGCGGTTTCCAAACCCTACCCGCACTTTTACCATAGCCTCCGTATGCAGATTATCTACGATTACTTTCGCCAATTCCATCAGCTCTTCATCCGTATTCATCATCCGCACGTCTTTTACCAAAACAATGCTTTTTTCATCTACTTCGGTAATAAAATCCCTTGTCTTAGACGAAAAAAGATTCTTAACCGTTTCCATAATGATGGCATCTTTTTTCCCTGCCACCTCAATAAGGTAAACCACTCGTTTTGCCTGTTCAATATGAAGTTTCTTCGCTTTATTGCACATGTCTACAACAAGCATATTGCCAAGTACGATGTTCTGCATAAAATTATTTCGATCATATTGTTCCTGATAGGCCGCCACTAGATTTCTTATCTGGCACACGGCAAGCCTGCCGATCATATAGGCCTCTTCCCCACTTGCTTTTGCAAGAAGAACATACTCCAAATCATCATCAAGCTGTACTTTAAAAAAATGGCAGCCGGAAAGCATCTGGCTTTCTGCCATCGAGTCCGCAAATAGGACGATTGCCGATTCGAACTCAATCTCTTCATGATAGGTAGACGCCAATAATTTCCCCTTTTCACTGTATAGTGCAAGGTCAATTCTGGCTATTTCTTTTATTTCATCCAGTGTAACCTGCAATTTGTGATTTGATAGCATAGATAACATTCCTTTCCTGCATTTGTCGATAAAAGGGGGGCACTGCAACTTACGACAAGAGATTTTCATCTATTGTCTATAGCAATACAATACCTAATACGTCATTGTATGCCTGCAGCGACCCCTTACTTTATAAAACTAATGTGTGCTATCCTTATTTCGCCACACCTCCAATCGCGTCACCGCGATTGGAGATACTCGATAGTTCTCGCTTTTTTAATGTGTAATTACCAATTCTGTTTCTTTATCAAATACATGGATCTTCTCTACTTCCAATACAAGTTGAATTTCATCGTTAAGGCGTGCTGGTGTTCTGGCATTCACTTTTGCCGTCATGCTCGTGCCATTGACGGTATAGTATAATAATACTTCAGAACCAAGCAATTCATATCCGGTTACTTTTGTCGTTATCGCGCTTTCTTTGCTTGTTGATATTCTAATTGGAGAATCATCCACATTTTCCGGACGAATCCCTAAGATGACTGTTTTTCCATTATACTTCCCTTCGATTAATTTCTTTGCCTTTGCAGGAGGCAATACTGCAGAAAATTCACCGAATTGCAACGTTACTTTGTCGCCTTCTATTTTACATTCAGCATCAAGGAAGTTCATCTGGGGGGAACCGATAAATCCGGCTACAAATAAATTGTCCGGCTCATTGTATAATTTCTGAGGTGAATCCACCTGCATGATAAGCCCATCTTTTAATACAACGATTCTGGTCCCTAACGTCATAGCCTCCGTCTGGTCATGGGTTACATAGATAATGGTTGCACCAAGCCTGTGGTGCAGGCTTGCGATTTCAGCACGCATCTGAACCCTTAATTTTGCATCTAAGTTGGATAGCGGCTCGTCCATTAAGAACACCTTCGGTTCACGTACAATTGCACGTCCCATAGCAACACGCTGTCTTTGCCCACCTGACAATGCTTTGGGCTTACGATCTAATAATTTTTCAAGGTCAAGGATCCTTGCCGCCTCGTCTACTTTCGTTTTGATTTCAGCTTTTGGAATTTTTCTTAATTTCAAGCCAAATGCCATATTGTCAAATACCGTCATATGGGGATACAATGCGTAGTTTTGGAATACCATCGCAATATCCCTGTCTTTTGGTTCCACATTGTTTACAATTTTTCCATCAATGGAAAGTTCTCCGGAAGAAATCTCTTCTAATCCGGCAACCATACGCAATGTTGTGGACTTGCCACAGCCGGATGGCCCTACGAAAATAATAAACTCCTTGTCTTCCACTTCAAGATTGAAATCTTTAACTGCTTCAAATCCATTTGGATATACTTTACAAATATTTTTTAATGATAAACTAGCCATGAAGCTACCTCCTAAATACGAATACACCGTTTCAATTTGTTCTTGTATCACTATAGCAAACATTCCGATAAACCGCTATCTGCCAAGTCCACAAAAAAAAGGTTGCTTTCTTGTCACATCGACTAAAAAAGCAACCTTTGCCTTCTATTTTCGTCAACCTAACGAAAACGTTTTTACTTTTTATACAATTTGACGGAAAACCTATGCTTCATGCCCTGTGAGCAATTTGCTATACTTCCTTAAATTTAATAGAACGTATTTTCTTAAATAAGATAATATCTACAATTTTGAATATCCAAAACTATTTACCATCGCTTCCAGCTTATGCCCTTTGTTACAATAAGGACAGTCTTTTTGCTTATATGCACCATATCCCGGCAGGTCATCCGCCGTAAAGATGGATTCTACTTTCGTGTCTTCTATTTTTTCGACAGTGCTAAAGAGGGATGCGACCCCTTCAACGATCCCGTCGTAATACGCAATACATTCTAAGCTTCTTTGAATCGTTACTCCTGTTGTGGTCGTGGCTAAAAGCAGCAATATATGCTTTTTGTATATAGAACGTATGGTATTGTCCCGAAATATCATCTGGTTGTTGGAATTAAATTCCGGTGATACAATATAAATCGTTTCATGCAGGTTTGTGGTTCTCATATACGTCCTTCGTTCAAACTCCTGTGCCAAAAATGCCCCGATTACTTCTGTACCATCCATACACACAATGGTATCTATCGTAAGTGCATTTTGATATTTCGCCGCCATCACCTTGGCAACTTCCAGTGCTTCTTTTGCACGGGTTTTTAAGCTTGTCATATCAATATAATAGTTGATATGGGAATGGCTTGTTGCAAAATGCCCCGCTACTGCATGTAATGCAACCTGATTGCTGTCTTTCGCATAAAATTTTACCATTCGATCTTCCATTGTTTACCCCTTCCTACAATGAACTTCGTCCATTGCCCATCCTTACCTCTGCAATCCAACCGCAACCACTAAACTAAATTCGAAAAAAATTCGTTAAGTGGATAGCGTTGCTGGGTGTACGAAATAGTTATGCCCTCTTTACTTTTTGCCAGTACTACCGAAACCCCCACGGCTTTCATTATCCAAACTTTTTGTTTCCTCAAATAAAATCTTAGGTTGATTTTTCATAATGCGAAACTGGCAAATCCGTTCATTTTTCTCAATCACGGTATCCCTTGTGGCATAAACCGGCATCCGCCACATATCAGCATCGCCACAATAACTACAATCTATTATACCACAACTATTCACCTGTAGGATACCATAATTTTTAAAAGTGGAACTTCTTGGTACGACATGCGCCTCATATCCGGTGGGCAACTGCATCGCTACCCCTAGGGGAATCAGCCTATAATCCCCTTCTTTTAATTCAGTCGTCTCCGATGCTCGTAAATCAATCCAGTCAGATTTTCCATCAATGTAGCACAACTTATCTATGTCTTCCGTAAAATATTTTATTTTTATTGTTTCCATATGTATTCTCCCACTTCGTAATGCATAAAACATCTATATCCCAATCGGATATCCGCTCTTGTTATCCATTTGTATTCTTCCACTTCGTGATGCATAAAACATCTATATCCCAATCGGATATCCTCTCTTGTTATCCATTTGTATTCTCCCACTTCGTGATGCATAGAGCACTTGGCAAAGTGTTTCTTAAGCTTCGTTTAAAAGTATACCCAAGCACTTCGTAATGCCTTTTTCCACTTCGTGTCCGTACATTTCCTGTTTACTTCGTATGTAGTACTACACTGCCTTTTGCTTTTGATGCTTTTACATCAATCACCTTTTGGTTACTGCTGCCTCTCCAATGAAGTTTTGTATCTTTTAAGTCAACGACAAATTCACCGTCAACCACTACGTCTACATAATCAAAAACCGCAAGGCCTTTCACTGTTTCCCATTCAAATCCGGTATATAGCCAGATTGTTTTTTGAGGGAACTTTTGTTTTACTTCTTTTGCAAGTGCCAAAATTGCCGCTCGATTTTTTCCATAAAGGGGGTCGCCACCACTTAAGGTCAGACCTAAAATATGGTCTTTTGAAAGTATTTCAAATAATTCTTTTTTTGCTTCTAAGTCAAATGGCAGGCCTGCATTGGCATCCCAAGTAACTTTATTGTGGCACTCCTTGCAACAGTGGGAGCAGCCGGAAACCCAAAGAACAGCCCGTAGCCCATCACCATTTAGCATATCGTCCTTGGTAATATTATGATACCTCATCCTTACTCCTACTCAAATTTTAGTTGTACTGCCTTATCTGCCTCGCATCATCAATTTGTGCAAAATACAAATTAGCCGCCTTGCATCATCAATTTGTGCAAAATGCAAATTGGCTGCCTTGCATCATCAATTTGTGCAAAATACAAATTGACCGCCTCGCATCATCAATTTGTGCAAAATACAAATTGACCAACTTGCCTACATTGATTTTCTCTCTGCTATTTCTGCCATTTTGGCATCGTTTAGCCTTGTATCCCCTTTTACTCTAGAATAAGACAGGTATCCATTCATGCGATCTATTTTGGTTAGGTTTTTACTTCCACATTTGGGGCATTGATCCATTTGCAGTTCCTCATAGCCACAGTCGTCACAATAGGAAAGGGACAGGTTCACCCCTTCGTAAAGCCCCATATCCATCGCGCGGCGCACCAATGTCTTTAGTGCGTCCGTATTATAGTCTATGGGATATTTTACATATTGTATTTTCCCGCCATTTGACAGTTCCCAAAAGCGATATTCCAAATCCTGTTTTTGAATCGGGGTTATGTCCTCTGTTACATGGCAGTGGAATCCATTGCTTACATATTCGCGGTCTGATACGTTTTCGATAATACCATATTTTTTACGGAACTGCTGTACCTGCAAGCCACATAAATTCTCTGCCGGCGTTGCATAGATGGCATACAGATTGCCGTCTTCCTCTTTAAATTGCACTAATTTCTCGTTGATATATTCTAGTACGTCAAGCGCAAAATCCCCATCTTCTACCAATGATTTTCCATTGTATAGTTGCTGCAATTCGTTAAATGCAGTAATGCCAAACGATGCGGTCGCTGTTTTTAGGAGAGGTTTTATTTTATCGCTGAATTTTAAATGTCCGCCATAAAATCCGCCCTCACAGTATGCCAATGGATTTGTTGACGCACGCATTTCACCCAAGTATGCATACGTCCTTTTATGGAGCTGTCGAATGAGTTGTAAATAAGAATCGAGCACCTCATAGAAATCCTTGCTTTCCTGCCTTGCTTTTGCCAAAATCATCGGCAAATGCAAGCTTACGACTCCAATATTAAAGCGTCCGACAAATACCGGGCTATCTGTTTCATCCACTGGATTCATGCCACCTTTTTCATACCAAGGGGAAAGGAACGCCCTGCAGCCCATTGGACTGATTATTTTCCCATACTGCTTGTACATACTGGCAATATAGCCTTTTCCGGTTAAGCTAAGCCAATCAGGGTACATGGTTTTTTTGGAACACGCAATGCCTGCCTCAAAAACGTCCTCTAGCTCTTTGCCGGGCCCATGCAGATTTTCGTCATATAAAAATACAATTTTAGGGAACAGTACCGGCTTTTTACAGCCCTTCTTGCCCTGTCCTTTTCTTCTTACGTCCAGCATACTGATTGTGCCCATCTTTGCAAATCTGCTTGTTCCGGTTCCGGCTGTTACCGTAATAAATGGATAGTCGCCACGGCTTGAAGCTACGGTATTGAATTTATATTCCCACCCTTGAAAGCCTTGTTCAAATTCTTTTTGCAGAACACGCAACGCCTCTTTGGCTGCCCGTTCTGCATCTACACCTAAGCGAATATATTGATCAAAATGCCTCTGATAGGATTTTTCTGCATAAGGCTCTAAAATCAGCTCTACGCTAGGCACTGTAAATCCACCGTATTGCTGGCTTGCCGCACTCAAAACAATATCTCCGATGACATCAAATGCAACCTCTAATGTTTTCGGTTCATTATACCAAAGGTTTCCCATTTCAAATCCGCCGCTTAACACTGCTTCTACGTTAAACAGGCAACAGTTCATGGTGTCCCTGCGGGCCGACATATCATGCACATAGAGGTATCCATCCCTACAAGCTTGAATTTCTTCCGTTGTCATGAAAAATTTTTGATACAGCTCTTTATTTAGCTGGTTGAAAATCAAGCTTCTTTTGGTAGACACCAACGCACTGTCCGTATTGGAGTTTTCCTTATCCCCAATATACATAATCGACTGGCTTTTTTTATAAACTCCATCTAACATCTGTACGAAATCCTGCTTGTAGTTTCGGTAGTCGCGGTAGCTCTTTGCCACGATTGGATTCACTTTTTCTAAAGCGCCTTCAACGATATTATGCATCTGCGCTATTTTTACTTCAAGCAGCCTCATAGATGCGACTTTTTCCTCAACAAACTTGCAGATAAACGAAAGCTCTTCTTCGGTAAAATTTACAAGGGCACGATAAGCGGATTTGTTCACTGCAACCACAACTTTTTGTACGTTAAAATCCTCTTTTGTCCCATCTTTTTTGATTACTTTAACCATGTAGTCCTCCTCATTTTTTCACAATTCTTTATTCATGATCAATTTGTGCATAAAAAAGCTATATGACTATATTATTATTCAACACATGATATCGTATATTATTTGTATGAAAGAATCTTTGCAACTATATTACTACTTAATATATGATATCGTATATTATTTGCATAAAAGAATCCCTGCACCTATGTTACTATTCAATACATGATATCGTATATTATTTGTGCAATTAGTTCATTTTACACTATATCTAGTATGTCTGTAAAAAATCATATCACTTTAAAATCACTTCGTCAAGAGGGGATGTGCTAATTTATCTCTGAAAGGCAACGTCATTTGAATCCATTTAATCTTCCTTTTAACAAGTCATGCCTTCGGTTTACTCCAATATGCGGACGGTTTCACTCAATGGGCTTCTGCTGCTCACAAAATTATTTATCCCGTTCTCCTTATCGACATAGCCAAGGGCGATGCCGATGGTGACTTTTAGGTTATCGGGGATATTTAGTACGCGCCGAAGCACATCCGGGTACAACGTGAGTGTTATGGCAGGAATAGAGCCAAGTCCTTTTTCAAGGGCGGCAAGCATCAGTGTCTGCGCATACGCGCCAATGTCGTATAGCGACCACTCGGACAAAACCTTGTCCATGCAGATATACACAACAGCCGGGGCATTGAACATTGTTTGGTTTAGTACGCCAAACTTATCAACATCATTGCCACAGTCCCGAACCATATCAGGATGCAGTTGCTGGCGACGTTTTTGGGCTACATCGCTCCACTCTTTTGGGCGCGGGGTCTCTGGTGCCGCCGTTGCACTTTCTGCATACTTTTCTTTATATCCTGCCTTGATGAGGGACAGGGCATCGCCGGTTGCAACGAACACTTCCCATGGCTGAGAATTCGCCCAAGACGGCGTTCTGACCGCTGCTGCCAATATTTCGTTAAGCTTGTCTTTTTCAACAGGTTTCGTCAAAAAAGCCCTAAATGAATGCCGTGCATTGATTGCTTCGATTACGTTCATGAAATTATCCTCCTAAGTTAAGTCAGGCTAAATGCCCTTTTCATTGTTTCGCACTCATTTTAGATTGTTCAGTCTCCACCGTACAATATCTGCAATGAGTTCATAGTCAATCGGCTTGTCGAGCGGAAACTGTATCGCGCCTTTGGATGTTTTGTAGCCTGCCAAACGCTCCGCAAATACGCCAACAGCTTCGCCACCCGGATAAATACCGATGTGCCTTTTATTTGCCACAAAATGGATAAGGTTTTCTCCTTGCCAAAAAGTTGGCATACTCCATGCGAATTTCTCCGTAGCTTCAGGCGCAGTGTCACGGATTGTTTCACGAATTTTCTGCAAAAGTGGCTGAACAGCAGGGCTTTCCGTTGCGATATAATCACCGATTGGGTCGGCGGTCGGCGTGGCGACGGGCTTTCTCCTCTCCACTAAGGTAACGCTAACGTTGTCGCCCGGCTGCTTGCCAATTTTCGCACGAATATCCTTGCGAACGCCGAGTATATGACATGGAGTGCCCATTTTGACAATCTGCCCATCATAAGGCTCCCCATCAAAGGTTGCGTGAATGGGCACTCTCGATTTACCAAATTCAGCCTTCACATCGAAAGGGATTTCGATATACGCGCCACCGTGGTCAGCTTCAGCAATAATCACCGCGGTAAATTCATAGGTTTTTCGATTCATAATCATTCCCTCCAAGCAGCGACGGCAAGGGTGAGAGGGTCAACGCCGTCGAGGTTAATCGTCTTTCGCTTCGTCAACGAAAAATAAGCACAATGCGCTATTTTGGGCAACGATAATCCATTCCAATAGATATCGGTTTCGCTATGGGCACAAGTGGACTATGGTACTGTCAACACATCTGGAAAAATCACTTCCAGTTCGCTATGGGCGCAAGTGGACTATGGACAAGGTAAAAGACATGAGAATACCCCCATGCCTTGTTGCGCGTTTGCTTCCCAGATGAGACGGGTCGGATTTTGCTCACCATATCGTTGCAATTGCGTTTACTATACCATATCGTTAGCATAAATACAACTTTTATGTTCTCTAGACTACAGCTAAAAGTTGAACTTTAATTGTTCAAGCTTTTCCTGATATTTGTTTTTGACAGTTGCTGTGTGAAGATTTATTTTCCGCTTTGCGTAGCGGTCGGATGGCGAAATGCGGATGTCGTCTAAATCGAAAACAACGATATCTCCACCATTCCCCCTCTTTACCCTCATCCTAGATACGTTGCCCTGTTCGGCAAGGTTTGAAATGAGCGACTGCCACTATTCGTAGGAAATGCCGAAGTGTTTCTCTGATATAAAGTCCACATCCACTTCTCCGCCCTCCTTGCTTGCCCTGTCGAGGTACTTCAATATTTTGTATATGAAGAAGTTTCCGTTTGCCTCAATCTCACGTGCGGCAATATTCACGAAATCGGTTTCATCTAATGTCCCACATTTCCGATCTTGTGCAAAATGGATAACCTCCTCAAAAAATGCGGATGCTGTAGGCACACCGCCTATATGGAGAACATTCGCTGTGCCATATGATGCCCTCTGCCCCGCAGGATATCAAATATCTGAGATCATCCCTCCCCCTGATAATACATCCGTTCGTATTTTATGCCAATAAGTAATTAGTTTCTAAGGAGAATCCCCTTTTTTGCAATTCGCCTTATCATATCTCTAAATACTGTCCGATATCTATAAGTGCGTCCCCATCAAACATCTTGCAAGCAAATGCATCTTCAATGCTAGTAATTTGTGCTTTTTTATCATTTGATCCATCGTTAATCCATTCCTTTGATTTCCTTCAAAAGACTTGGCGTATCATAGTTGTTAAAATTTATCACGACTTTATCATTTTTCAATTTCCATTCTGCGAACGTGTAGAATTCATCCCATCTAGTTTCATTTTCGTCAAATCCAAACCCCTTATCCCATTCCCCTTCAAATTCAACGGATTTATTAGCAGGTATTAGCCAACCGGATAAGTCGGATAGTTCCATATCGTTAATTTCTAGATCGTGCCCCTCCTCGCAATCAGCAAAGAATATTGAACCTTTCTTATCTGCTTCGTCTTGTATTAAACCAACAAATTTTTCAAATTTCTTGCTTTCTTGCTTTCTTAACCCTTGCATTGCTTGACCCCCCTTTTAACGTGCTAATATATTCGTTACTATGTGTTGTAATAACGACATCATACCCTTTGATATGGAATTTTACTCCTGCTGGCTGACCTTTGAATTCACTATAAACTACTTCATCTGCATTATTTGCAATATCGTTTACGATTCCCCTAAATTTTTCTCTGGCAAGCATCACACACCATAGGCAGGTATACGTGCCGGTAGGCACACACGCATACCGCTTTGAATTGTATGCCACCATCTTTCTATATCCGTCCTTGACGCTTCTGCCTATGATTCCGTTGTAGCGCCTACCAAGCCATTTCCTTTGCAAGCTTCGTGACCCCACCCCCATTGCATCGTACTGTTCAGCCTTAGCCCTGATATCATCAAGCCCTGCGTATTTGTTGCGCTTCCTTACGATGCGCTCGCCGATGATCCTGTCAAGTTCCTTCCGCATTACGATTGAAGTAAATTTGTTTCCACCTTTGGTGTCGTCTGTTTCCTGATCTGTGTTTGTATTATTTTCCGTCATGCGTCTTTTCTCCTATGAGTTGTTGTTTATAGTTTCTTTCCAAATAAAAAAATCGACCAAGAATAGCGTTTAATCTACCCCCCATCGGGTCTTCCTGCGTCCAATCACGCAAGTCCGTTATTTATTTGGATTCCGCTCTACCTGTATTTCCTTTATTATTTTTGCCTTTTCCCCTAGTATTACAAGGTGCGTGTCCCTTCTTTTTATTTTAACATCATTGCCACGGTCTATAAGTTCGTTTATGATCCCCATGGCTTCGGATGGCGTTTTTACCCTTTTAATTCCATCGCATAATTATATTCCTTTTCCGCTATCCCATGTGCCTCGCTGTACGCCATTCCGTCCACCATTAGCCTGCTTTCGTAATTTTCATGGTGCAACAATGTTATGTCATGTGGCTGTATCCTTCCTTTATTTCCCATTAGCCTTTGCCATGATTGACCTACTTCATAATCCGGGTAGAAATAGTCTTTCCTATTGTCCAGTTCGTGCTTCTTTAGAAACAAATGTTTTTTCACAGCATCTATATACTTTTGTGGAAGCCCTGTATTTTTGCAATAGCCCCTACATCTCCTGTCATTTTTCGGACGCTTTTATAGTATCGTTTTGCGTGATCGCTTGCTTCCTTGCTTGTCGGATCAAGCGCTCCTGCTGCAACCGCCTTGCCTCAACTATTTATTTTATCATAGTTTATTGCTCCTGCGCTTTTATTTTTGTGGTTTTTTCGATTTTTTTTCATTGGCGTCAAGCGCGACCTTGCTGTCGGTGTTTTCGCCTACGCCCTTCTCCTGCCTATAGAGGTCATAATAATATTCCGGATTGTACCCCTTTACTTCCATGCCGTCCGGCACGACCAGGCAGTTGCCGTACGCGTGCGAGCTTTTTCCCTGCCGTGTCCTCCGATGCGTAGACATATCCACGGCTTGCATGCACCAGGGGCATGTATATGCTCCTGTAGGGACTCGTGCATAGCGTTTTGAATTGTATGCCACCGTTTTCCGGTATCCGCCCTTGACGCTCCTGTCTATAACGCCACTATCGTTGATTCTTCGCCATGCCATCCATGCCACGCGCGGTTTTCTCGGCAACTAGCAGCTTTGATCTATAAGCTCTGGACTGTGCCTATGGGTATATAGCAAATCAAATTAATATTGCGAAGCAATTTTGGCAAGGCGTCCGATATATAAATTATGGCATATCGTGGAGATTTTAGGAAAAGGGCATTGGATTGTATGGGCGAAGGGCGTATGTATGAAGAATTACATGAATCCTTCAAAATAGATCCGTCCGCCATAGAAGATTTGCAGAAATTGCTCAAAGAAACTTGATACACCAAAAAATATTAGGATACTTATATAATGCAGTTTATAATCATATCCCATCACGTAACGGATCCTGTGAAATACTCCCTTCCACATTTGCCTTTAAACTGAATAAGGACGATAAAACTACCGTCAAATCCGATATCTTCGTTCTATGCGACAAAGGCAAACTTAACAACAGGGGCTTCCATGGTGCACCCGCCTGGATTATAGAAATCACATCGCCAAGCACTTCCGAACACGACTATATCACAAAAGCCGCCTTGTACAAAACAGCAAGCGTGCGTGAATACTGGATTGTAGACCATCAAAACCAACTAATAGCGGTTGATTTCTTTGGCAGTGGAAGCTTTTTTCCACAGCACGATGACTTTACGAATGCGATAAAGGCGAACATATACGATGACTGAACATATAGCTATGTACGTATACGGTAAAGGCGAACATATACAAAGACTGAACATATAGCTATGTACGTATACGGTAAAGGCGAGCATATACAAAGACCAAACATATAGCTATGGGAGCTTCGGTAAAACCCGAAGCCCCAGCTCCTTCGCCATCTGTTCACATGCCACAATATAAGGACCGGCTAGATTTTCCGGCTGATGGGCATCGGAATTTATCAGGCAATCAAGATCGTAGTCTGCTGCCAGCTCCCAGACGGCCCGGCAAGGATAGCCACGGTTGCAATAGTAGCCATTGGCATTTAGTTCTACCGGAATATGTAATCTCTCACATATCGAAAAAATACGATTCATCGCCTCCCGGACATGGAAATCAACCTTTCGATAGCCACATATGACTACGTCAGGGTGGGCAAGGAAGTCAAACATACCACTTTTAAGGCCTTGGCAGGTGTCTGTGGCATAACGCTCCAACTGCCAAGGCTCTGTCAGAAAGAAACTATCGTGTCTCCGATCCATCGTGGTATGCTGTGCAAGAACCAACAGTTCGTAGCCGTAATCGTCCCGAAAAGTCCTATAATCATCTAACATGTCGGGGTAATACTCGCACTCAAATCCCTTCCGTACTCGTATTTTGCCCCGATATTTTAAAATCATCCGATCCAGTTCTTCATTATAAGCGTCAAATTCCGGCCATTGCATACGGTTGGAATCAAAGCCATTCCTTTGGGGCACGTGTTCTGTCATGGCAAGCTCTTCTAGTCCACAGGCAATGGCGGCACAGATATAATCTTCTATTTCACCTGTGCCATGTCTGCACCAACGAGTGTGGGTATGGTAATTGGCAATCATACATTCAACTTAATCCAAGGATCCAGCCCCTCCGGTTTATCCGGATCCACGCCTTGATACAATGCATGTTTAAGGCAAAGGAACTGAATACAATAAAGCATAAAAACAGCGCTCACATCATCATTATCAGTAGGGGGAAGCTGTATGTCCGTAATCCCATCTATACCGGCAGCTTCTTTCGTGCAGCGAAGCACCAAAACAAAACTGCCACGTTTTTTCATATCATTGACTAATTCTGTCTGCAGATGCAAATCCCCTCTCGAAATCAGCACCACAACCAACGTTTTTTCATTGATGATCAGAATCGGTCCATGCCGGACATCCAGCACATTGTAAAAATTAGATGGGCGATGGCAGATTTCCTTAAAGGCTAAAGCACCTTCCTCCGCTAATCCAGCCATATCGCTATCAGCCAGCACCACGACATTTTCAAAGGCTTGCTTTGCCATGTCCTCGAGAAGTGGTTCTACCATTGTGGCAAAATCTTCTGCCTTTTTTTCAATTGCCAGTATATCATCTAGGAGTTGGCTGTCATTGCTTTTTAAGGCGCAAAGTGTAAGCCCGCTAATAAAAAGATTGGAAACTGTTTGGGTCTGGCAAACTGCCTGATCAAATGCCCAAGGAATTTCGATGTTTAAGTCTGCCAAATTAGAAATAGGGGCTCCTTCTACTGCACAAATAGATATCATCTTTATGTTGGGGTAACGTTCCCTACATCTACTAGCCATCCTGTGCAGTTCTGTTGTACTGCCAGAACGAGATAATAAAATCAAGGTTGCATGTTCCAAAACTTTTTCATATGCATCGAAATTAACTAGCAAATCCCCCGCAGTAATCGCATAAGATGGAATGCCTGTCTTTTGTAAAAACTGCATCGCTGTGGATTTTGCTACATAAAAGCTTGAGCCACAGCCGGACACACAGATGGACTTTGCCCCCTGTAAAAACTCCTTTAATTTTTCTCTCTGGTTTACTATATATTGGACCGTTTTTTCAATTGTACGAAACTGGCCTCTTAATTCTTGTTCTACCTTATACATGTCATATTCCCTCACTTATCCATAACTTTCCGTCATACTTCTTCGTATTGCGAAAGGGCGGCAAATCATTGCACGAACCTTTTCCTATTTGCCATCAAGTTCGCCGGCAGGTTCTAATGCCTGTTCACGTATCCGCTTTTGATAGCGTAGTTCAAAAAACGAACAACAAACAAAAGCTGTTACCAAGATTACGATGCCTATCATCGGATTTTGAAATATCAACATCGTAGCCATAGCGTCCACACAATCGTGCCCCACGCCTTCTGCCCCTACGGATGCAAAATGTCCGAACAGGCTATAGGTAAACCCGGACAGGAAAATCAGGATAAAGCCATACGAAAAGCCGGATACAATCGCGCCACGCCGTCCTCCTAGTGCATTGCCCATAACACCGGCCACACCACCTGTAAAGAAAGCTCCAATGATAGATACAAGCGGAACTACGCCAAAAGCAAGCGAAGAAGCAATCATAGCGACCAGCATACCAACTACTGCCGTAATAAATCCAATCATAAGGGCATTGGGTGCATAGGCAAAGATAGCGGGCACATCTAGTGCGGGTACAGCATTCGGTACTAGCTTATCTGCAATGCCTTTAAAGGCGGGCACTAATTCGCCCAAAAACATACGCACACCCTGTAGCAGCACCAGTACACCAGCGGCAAATCCTAAGCCTTGCAACAGTCCAAACATCACATAGTTTACATCGCCTGCATAAGGTGCAACACGATCAGGACCGGCGGCAACAACAATCACCAAATAGAAAGCAATCATAACCACGGAGATGGAAATGGCCGTGTCCTTAAAAAATGACAATCCCTTAGGAAGCTTCATGTCCTCTGTGCTCTTAGATGGATCTCCCACAAGTTTTCCTATGTAGGCTGAAGCAACTGTACCTAATGTGGTTAGATGCGCCAAGGCAAAATCATTGCCTCCGGTAATCTTTCTCACGACAGGCTGTGACAGCGCTGGAAGCACTGTAAGGACACCACCTTGGATAATACTGCCTAAAACAATAATTGTAGTTTCATTAAATCCTGCGGAATATAGGCAATAGGCTACTAGGACAGATGCAATCCACATCATGTGTCCAGTGAGGAAGATGTATTTAAGTGGGGTGAAGCGAGCCAAAATTACATTCACACAAAATCCCACTGCCATAATGATAGAAGAACTGCCTGCAATGGCAGAAACAGAATCCTGCATGGCCGCAGAAATAAGTTCCGATCCAGTGGCAAATCCATTGAGTCCAAACACTTCCTGAAAGAGCCCTACAAACGGCAGGATTGCTGTAACGACAAGCCCTGATCCCGCTGAGAGGATCAACATGCCCAGAGCCGTTTTTAACGTTCCAGAAAAGACCTGTGTACCAGTTTTTTTCTGAAGAAGCAAACCAATCAACGCCACCAGTCCAAGAATAATTGCTGGTGTTTTAATGACCTCAAGCAAAAATAACAATATCGACATTAAAAATCCCTCCTTTTAAAAGCTGTTGGTGCTACAGGCAAGAAATCAAACTGCTGTAGTTTTTTATATGTTCCGCATTTATCTTGTCCCCTTTATCCAAATTGGAGCTGACATAGATGGGTGGGATATATCCGCCTTTTACGCAATTTTCCACTGTCTGGGCTATGATCGCCTCCATAACAGATGCCCCCAGTACGGTAGATGTTCCACAAAACTTTGGCTCTAAGCCTTCTATCTGAAGAACTGCATCTCCACTAATACACTTGATATCAATGGCCACATCTACTACATCCTTAAGGTTTTTGCCACTAGAATGACGCGACGTCGTATCAGCTGCAAACTGCCGGGACACCAATGCCACTACTTTCATCCCGATTTCCTTGGCGGCCAATGCCATATCCACAACTCCTGCATTGCGTCCGGATATGGAAGCGATAATCATTGTATCCGCAGCGTCGGTATTTTCTAATTCTAGATATTTTCCAGAAAAACCTTCTACTCGTTCCTGCATGGTGCTCAGCTTTGCCTTAGGGAAAAGTGCCAGATGTGGAATGAGCAGTGCATTTACTGGCACCAATCCACCTGCACGGTAAAATGCCTCCATGACAAGCGACTGCGAATGTCCACAACCAAACACATGAATAACGCGCCCTTTTTTTACCGAGCTTGCACAATAGTCTGCCGCCTGTTCAATATTTTTTCCTTCTTCCTCAAACTGCTGCGTTAGTTGTTTTTTTATGCTGTCATAATATTCAAGATATTTCATGTTTTCCCTCTGCCTCCTTAAATTTCCCCATGATAGCATTTTGGTCTCCGCCATCACGCAATAGTGTTAAAAATTCCTCGTTTTCCAATACAAACGCCAGTTCTTGCAACAACTCAAGATGACTGTTATTGTCAACTGCCGCAAATACAAATGCTGCCTTGACACGCTTATCAAGAAGATATACCGGCGTTTTTAGCAGTGCCAGACTCATACCCATCTTATGCACCCCTGCTTCGGGACGCCCATGGAAAAAAGCGACATCTTCCACCAATACCATATATGCGCCAAATTTTTCTACAGCATCCTTAATGGATTGCAGATATTCCATTTCCACCAATCCCTTTTGCACAAGCAGATTTCCTGCTATATCAACCAGCTCTTCCCAACTGCCGCACACCACATCCTTTAAAAAAGTATCCTCTTGAATCAATGTCGTTATCAACTTATCATCTCCCATCTTCTATCTCTGTGATAGAATCATTTTTATTGACTCTCCCCTCCAAACTCCCTCCTTGAGTTGAATGAATTGTAGCATATTGACTAATTAAATGCAATTATAGCGATTGATTTTAGTCCATTTTAACAATTGGTATCTATGTGGTGTCCCTACCAGTATAAAAATGGTATCCAATCTTGCCTATTTTTTACAAATTCATCGCACGACATTGAGCTAGACTCCGAACGTCTAATCTTTCAAAAAAGAATAAATAAAGCATGGTAGCTACACTACTATAAACATTGTCAATAAAAGTATTAAAAAGTAGCGTAAAAAAAGTAGGACTATATAAATTTATAGTCTACTTTTTTTGCGCTGCTCTCTTAGTTTGCCCTAATTAGCTGCGTTCCGATTACGATATTTTTTGAAGCATTTCGCTATGCTCCTTTAACACATCTTTCAATCTGAAATAATTTCTGTCCAGCGACCGCCACAATATAATGTTCCTTAATAAAATCAATCGCATAGGTAAAATAAATTTTCGACTTAGTTAATAGTTTATAAATTAATACCTCATGCCTTGTTGCTTCTTTTCCAATATCCAATTGTACCTCCATCTTTGTTACGATAGGGCACACAATACGCCTCCTAAAATGACATGCTTTCGTACCAGATCCCTATCCAGAATCAGGATATCCGCACACTTTCCTTTCGAAAGGGATCCAATCTTATCATCTAGTCCCACCGATTTGGCGGGGTTTATCGTCGTAGCCTTCAGTGCACTTTTTAAAGGCACGCCAAATTGCACAGCACGTCGCAGGCAATCTGTCAAAACCGTAACACTGCCTGCTAAAGAGCCACTGTCAATCGTTGCCGATCCATTCGCAACCGTCACCATCTGTCCGCCCAAATCATATTGACCATCCGGCATTCCACAGGCACGCATCGCATCGCTGATTAAGCAGACCCTGTCATCCGTAAAGAGTTTGAAAACAGCTCTTACCATAGATGGATGAATGTGCATCCCATCACAGATAAGCTCCACATAGGCGTCATAGTCCGCTGCGGCCCCTACAATTCCAGGGTTGTAATGGTCACTGACCATCCCATTAAACAGGTGCGTGGCATGGTTTGCTCCATAGGCAAAGGCCTGGCTGGCTGTATCATAATCTGCACAGGAGTGAGCAAGGGATACACTACACATGGAGCTGGCTTTTTGAATAAAATCCAAGCCACCTTTCACTTCAGGTGCGATTGCAACCGTTCGGATGTTGTTTCCACTCGCTTTTCTTAAACGCATAAACAAATCAAAATCTGCATCCATAATATATTTTTCATTCTGGGCACCCCGCTTTTTTACATTGAAAAATGGACCCTCCATATTAATGCCCTGCAAGGTAGCTTGCCCTAAAATCGATTGGTTCACAAGCGGTTGAGCTGTTTTATAGATATCCGTAAGACGTTCCTCCGGCAAAGCCATAGATGTCGCTAAGAAGCTGGTAACACCCTGGTTTAGTAAGAAGTTCGCCATCGTCTGCATCGCTTTTGGCGTACCATCACAAAAATCTTCCCCCATAGCGCCATGGATATGAATATCCACAAGCCCGGGAACAACATATCCACCTTTTGCATCAAGGATATCCGCCCCAAAACTAACGCTCTCCTCTCCAATAGATGTAATGGTATTTCCCAAAGTTTCAATATCCATCTGTCTAAATGTATTATCATCACAAAACAAAATGCCATTTGATATAACCATATTTTCCCCTTTGCCCTAAAACTATTCTCTGGTAAGCCCCACCTTAAATTTATATTTGTCCCCACGCACGATGGATTTGGTATATTCGATGATTGCATCGTTTTCATAGGTGAAACGTTCAATCGCCATACAGGGCTGGTTAGCCGGAATATGAAGAAGCAGACGCTCCTTTGTGTTTGGTACGATAGGATAAAACGCCTCAAAACCGCCATCCACACGCATATTATACTGTTGATTTAGGTATTGGTATAAGGAATGGTTTTGTAGCCAATCAATATCAATTTGAGAAAAGCGGCTTTTGGGGAGGTATGTCGTTTCCAGCATCAGTGGATATTCTTTTGCAGAGCGAAGACGCGTCAATTTATGAAACCACTCTGTCGGAGCACAGTGTATACTCTTGATCAGTTCATGGCTAGGCAAGCTAACATCATAATCTACAATTGCATTTTCTATGATGATTCCATCATTTTTAAGTGTATCCGTAAAAGAATAAAATTGTGCCAAGGGTTGTTCAAATATATGTGGCTTTACAAAATTGCCATTGCCATGCTTCTTGAATATATAGTTTTCCTGTTCAAGTTGTTTTAATGCGCGCCGCACCGTACTGCGGCTCACATGGTAAATCTGGCACAATTTCCTTTCAGCCGGAAGCGGAGAGTTTTCTTCCCAGATGCCGGGCCGGATTTTGCTCACAATATCATTGTACACATCCATATACAAAGATTCACTTGCCATGATTATGTCCATTCCTTTCGCTACCCTCAAAACGGACGGCCAAAGCCATCCGTTTTCGTGGAGATTTCATGTCGCTCCTTGCGCAAATTCCAGAACTCAAATGACGGTCAGATCAGATTCTTTGCTTCCAGATAGACCTTAAGGCACTGCTTAATCTCTTGAACCTTGACTACGTTTTTGACAAACACTGCATTGTTATGTTCCGCCAGTTCATCGCAAAAGTCTTCCGATGCCACAATAATGTCGGGATTCATCCCCTGCATCGTCCCGGCAGCCCAATGTTCTACATCACAAGGAATTCCCAACTCGGACATCGCCTTATCTACACTCATCTTAAGAATAAGGCTAGATCCCATTCCCATCCCACAAACACAAACAATTTTCATGCAAGCACCTCTCCTTTTTTGCGTTTCATATACCCTCTTTGCCTCTTCAAATCACCTCTTGGCATATCGCCAGATTACTCATTGAAGAATTGAGTTTAATATAGCATATTGTCAGAATAAATACAATTCATATGCATCATTTTAACCCATTTGACCAATTGGTATCTATGTGGTATCCATACCACTGGAACAATGATATCTATTTTGGTATCTATTTGATACTACGGCAGCACAAGGGGCTATCTAGCAAACTCACAAGAATTGGCAACGAATTCCTTTCATTTAGAGAATAAAGAATCCGGCTTGCAGGATTCTCCGCCTGCGGCGGTTGCGTCAGCAACAATTTTCTTATACGCCACAGTGCGATCCTCCCGGAGGGGTTTTTGTATGATAGGAGCACTTTCCTATAATAAAAATGCCGGAATGCATCTGGTTATGCGCATTCCGACATGCAAGAATACAAGAAAGCCATGGCGACTAAAAGTGCAATCTATTTCACCACACCCAAGCATCCCTTTTTTTATTCTCCTACCCCCATATAAGATCGTCATTCTCCACTTTTTTCTCTCGAAGCATTAGTTCCTGCACCGCTTCTTTTACAGGTTTTTCTTCAAATAGAACCTCATTGACCTGCTCTATGATCGGCATCGGTACGTTGTATTTTTTCGCCAGGCTCATGGCTGCTTTTGCAGAATAGACACCCTCAACTATCATCTTTACTTCTTCCATTGCCTCTTTCATGCTCTTTCCTTGCCCGATCAGCATTCCGGCTTTGCGGTTACGGCTGTGGACACTCGCACAGGTTACAATCAAATCCCCAATCCCTGCTAATCCGCTTAGCGTTTCCTGTTTCGCCCCCATTGCAGATGCAAGTCTGCTGATTTCGGCAATCCCTCTTGTAATAAGGGCCGCCTTTGTGTTGTCGCCATAGCCAAGGCCATCTGCCATGCCTGCCGCCAATGCAATCACATTTTTTAAGGAGGCACCCAATTCAATGCCTAGGATATCCGGACTAGTATATACACGGAAAACTTCATTCATAAACAAATTTTGAATATACTCTGCTGTCTTTCGCTCTTTCGCACCTACCACACAGGTTGTGGGAAGGCCTCTTCCTACTTCTTCGGCGTGGCTTGGCCCAGAAAGAACAGCAATGTTTGATTGCGGAATTTCATCTTTTATTATTTCTGCCAATGTTTTAAGTGTCGTTTCTTCAATCCCTTTTGCCACGCTTACAATCAGCTGTCCATCTTTGACAAAAGAACGCATCTCCTTTGCCGTACTTCTTGTATAGACAGATGGCACGGCTAGTACAAGAAGGTCTTTTTCTTCCATCGCAGACTTTAAATCTGTAGTCAATCGGATCGTCTGCGGTATGCGGATACCCGGAAGCTTTGATTTATGTTCACGCTCCTTTGAAAGCATCTTGATTTCTTCCTCTATAATAGACCAGATCGTAACCTCATGATCATTGCCCGCCAATACAATTGCCAACGCAGTGCCCCAACTTCCCGCGCCAATGATACCAATTTTTGCCATAAGACACCTCTTTTTCTACACAATTTTTTTGTGCACCTTTCCTATTTAAAGCATGTACCTTGAAACATTATTTCTTTTCTCTCGAAAATTTATTTTCCGTACCGGTACACAGGCGTTTTATATTTTCCCTATGTTTAAAAAGGGCAAGCAGGGTAAATACCGCACCCACCACATAGATTTCCGGCAAGCTCCCCTCGTACGATGTAATATACCCTAATTGTCCAAATACAATCAGCTGCGCATAAAAACTTAGCACCACAAGGATGGAACCAAGCGATACATATCTTGTGATTGCCACCGCACCGATAAACAAAATAAGGCAAATTGGAGCAATCGGCAAATAAAAGGCGAGGATAAAGCCGGATGTACATGCGATGCCCTTACCCCCTTTAAACTTTAGGTAAAATGGAAAATTATGACCAAGGACGGCTCCTAGCCCTGCATACATTTCTAATACCCTTGCAATTTCGGGATACTTGTTTTTAAATAGTATCCACGCAACAAACATTGCTGCCATCGCTTTTAGTAGATCTCCTAGAAATGTAATTGCCCCCGCTTTAAAGCCGAGGGTACGAAGTGTATTTGTCGTTCCGGCATTCCCGCTTCCATGCTCCCTAATGTCTATATGGTGCTGCTTCCCATATAGATATCCGGTTTGAAACAGTCCGAACGCATAACCAATTACAACGCAGATGATACGGCTGCCTATCATAGTTATTTATCCTTCCTTTCCCGCACAATAAATTTTAAAGAAGTTCCTTGAAAGCCAAATGCATCCCGAATACGATTCTCTAGGTATCTGGTATAGGAAAAATGCATCAGCTCCTTATTATTTACAAAAATTACAAAGGTAGGCGGTTTTACCGAAACTTGTGTCATATAAAATATTTTCAACCGTTTTCCCCTATCGCTTGGGGGCTGCTGCATTGCAACTGCTTCCGACACGATTTCATTTAAGACCCCTGTGCTTATCCGCATGGAATTATTTTCCGAAACCGTATCAATCAATTCATAGATTTTTTGTACCCTTTGCCCTGTCTTTGCAGAAACAAACAAAAGTTGTGCATATGGCATAAAACTTAATACTTCTCTGATGCGGCTTGTATGCTTATAAATCGTTTTGTCGTCTTTTTCAATGGCATCCCACTTATTGACGGCTATGATGACCCCTTTTCCCCGTTCATGGGCAATGCCTGCAATCTTGGCATCCTGTTCCGTCACACCCTCGGTAGCGTCAATCATAATAACAACCACATCCGCACGTTCAACCGCTGTTACAGCACGAATAATACTGTAGCGCTCCAGCTCTTCCTTGATCTTATTCTTTCGGCGCAGCCCTGCCGTATCGATGAAAATATATTCGGTTCCATTATATGAGAGTGGCGTATCAATGGCATCCCGTGTCGTCCCGGCTATTTCAGAAACGATGATCCGGTTTTCCCCTAACAATTTATTCACAAAAGATGACTTCCCTACATTCGGTTTCCCTACAACAGCAACCTTTGTCCGCTCATCCTCTTCCTCTTCCGGTACATTTTGTGGAAAATGCTTCGCTACAAGTTCTAACATATCCCCAAGCCCAAGCTTTGATGTCGATGATATCGGAATTGGTTCTCCGATCCCTAAATTATAAAATTCATAGACATCCGGCATAAATTTTTCAAAGCTGTCTACTTTATTTACAACCAGTACGACAGGCTTCTTTGCGCGGCGCAGCATATCTGCTACCTTAGCATCCGCATCTACAAGGCCTTGCCGCACATCGGTTATAAAAATAATGACATCTGCGGTATCGATGGCAATTTGAGCCTGCTCTTTCATCTGCGAGAGTATAATATCCTTGCTCTCCGGTTCAATTCCCCCTGTGTCAATCAATGTAAATGCCATATCAAGCCAAGTGGCATCTGCATAGATTCTATCTCTTGTTACGCCCGGCGTGTCCTGTACGATAGAAATTCGTTCCCCTGCCAATGCATTAAACAGTGTGGATTTTCCTACGTTTGGCCGCCCGACAATCGCAACGATTGGTTTACTCATGTTATCCTCTTTTCTATGATTCTTATGAAACCGCGAACCCAGATTCTGAACAGTCAAAATCTCGCGCCCCGGCACGATTCCTCTTGTATGCGTGCACATTCTGCACAACTTTCCTGCTTCATCGGATTTATTGCCCAATTAAGCAGGAAAGTAAATGCTGTCCGTCTGATTTTACAATATCTACCGGCACTTGTAAAGCCTTTTTCAATTCCTTTAGGGGGATATCATCAAGGAAAACCTCTTCACCGCTCCTTAACAGATTGCAGGGGAGCAATAGTTTTTGCCCTAGTTCTTCCCCTTTTAGCTGTTTTATGATATCCTGTCCGGTCAGCAGTCCGGATACGGTAATGTCTGTTCCAAAGAAATCATTTCTAATTGGAAATACCTGTACGGTAACCTTTGGATATTTTTCGCTGAATTTCTGCATAAGCCTTTTTAGAAAAGGAGCTGCAAGATAGCCGGTTGCCATCGAAACCACATGTTGCATGTTCGCATCCCCCCTCGCGCTGGAAAGTGCACCCATAAATTCCTCCCAGAGCAAGCGCAGCATCCCAACACCATTTTCCAATTGGGGGTATCCGTCATATAGAACCTGTTCGGGCAATTCCTTCCCTGCAAGCAGATACCATTCATCACTTGCATGTATAAAGTGGATTCCAAAGGCATCATAGCAATATGTCTGCCATTTTTCCACTACTTTAAGCACCCCTTTTGCATCTTCTTTTTCAAATGGCAACAGGGGATATAACCCTTCCCGAAACTTCGTAAGCCCAACCGGTACGATGGAAACACTTTCCATCAAGGGCGCATATCTGGTCAAATCCTTTATGGCGGCTTCTAGCTCTTCTCCATCATTTATCCCTTTGCATAGTACAATCTGCCCCTGCATGGGGATGTTGGCCTGATAGAGCAATTCTATTTTTTCCAGTATATCTTTTGCAAAACGATTGTTTAACATTTCACATCGAAGGCGAGGATTTGTCGTATGGATCGAAATATGAATCGGTCCTAAGCGGTAGTCAATCACTCTTTGTAGATCTTCTTCTTTCATATTTGTAAGCGTCACATAATTGCCTTGCAGAAAAGAAAGCCTAGAATCATCGTCTTTAAAATACAATGTATCTCGCATTCCTTTCGGCATCTGGTCTATAAAACAGAAGATACATTTATTATGGCAGGATCTGTATTCGTCCATCAGCCCACGCTCAAATTCAATGCCTAAATCCTCTTCCGGTTCTTTTTCGATTTCCAATTCCCACTCTTGCCCATCAGCCTTTCGTATCACAACCTCCAAATATTCATCATTTGTATGATAATGGTAATCAAATATATCCAAAATCTCATTGCCGTTTATCGAAAGCAAACGATCTGCGGGGACAACCCCCATTTCCTCTGCAATACTTCCCGGGTGGACCTTAAATACAATATGTTCTTTCACGTAGTGCCCCCATCTGAATTAAGGAACTGTTCCTTAATAACCTTTGACATCTGACTTGGTCTTTTTCCGCCATGCTGCGTTGTCTTGTCAAGTTTATTTCGTCACAGTCCCTAATCGGAAAATTTTATCGTACATCGCATTGCAGCGATTTCATATCGTTTCTTAAAAGATAGCCAGCAAAACCAGGTGCGAGGCAGATAATTAGATCAACATCGCAGTGATTCCATATCGTTTCTTAGAGCGGCCTTGCTATCATTACGATGATCATATTGACGAAACGGTTTTGTTTCTTAGAGCGGCCTCGCTATCATTACGATATTGTCCGCTGGATAATATTGGCGGAACGGCTTTTCAAGTCGATATCCGCCTCCATAATACATCGATACATGGTAGATCCCTTTGTAGCGGCCGTTGTTTTCCAGTCCATAGAAAATCAAATCGCCGGGCTGCAACTGCGATGCATCCAGTCCGCTATAGGAAATTGCTTTCCCTCGCCTTTCTAGGTATTGCGCTTCCGCGGCCGCTGTAGGCGCCCAAGCATCCGATCCGCCGAGCAAAGCAGCCGCACCCGGATTATATGCCCGATAGACCAAAGAACTGCAGTCATAATATCCTGTCGTCATTCGTACCGCTTGGCTATAGGAGGAGCTATACATGATCTGTTCCCCCTTATAGATAGAATCAATTGCCTTTTTAGGGGCAACATTCACTTCAAATGTCATTTTCTGGCCGTCTGCCGTTGCTTCAATGTATGCCACCCCGCAAAGATGGGTCTTTACTTTGCCTTGTCGATTGACGGTAGCTACGGCCGGATTTCCGGTTTTATAGCTGATTTTACTTTTCTTTGCCGTCCCCTTGATTTTAATCACTGTCGTCCCACCAACTGCCACCGGTTTAAATGCTTCACTTAACCGTGGATTGGTAACTGTAATTTTATGGGTTAATTTCTTGCCATCTACTACGGCTGTAATGCTTGTTGTACCGGTTTTGCCAAAGGTAGTTATCCTACCATCTGGGGCTACGGCAGCAATCGAAGTCTTTTTACTCTTCCACTGGATATCGCTATAAGCGTTCGTCCCTTTTAGCTTTACCGAATAGGTACTGTTAATGGCGCTTATCGTGGCGGTAGAGTTCAATTTTGGATTTGAAACTTTTATGGAAGTTTTATAATTCGTCTGCGTACTATCCGCATATACTACCTTGGCTGTAATGTCCGCAGAACCGGCTTTCTTTCCTGTCACTAGGCCTTTTGCATCTACTTTTGCAACTTTTTTGTCAGAGGAAGCCCACGTAATTTTTTGAATCCCTGTCCCTGCTTTTTCCGCCTTTTTTAGTTTTAGCTGCTTTGTCCCTTTTACCGCAATGGAAAACTGCTGTTGACTGATGCCCGCATCTACAACGGTTATCGTAATCGGATTCGAACAGGTTACATACGCACCATTTAAATAAAAAGTATAATGGGCCCAAATCGTAGCTTCTCCTATATTTAACGCTTTTACCGTACATACATTCTCTTTCGTTGACAGTTCTACAATATTGTAGTCATCGCCCGCGCTTATATTGTATGTCACATAGTTGCTATAGCCGGAAGCGTCCGTATTGTTTACATACAGGCGTACGCTGCTGCCTTTCATAAGCGTCTGTTTTGATTTGTTTGGTTTATAGGTGTTTTTTAATACGGTTACGGTGGATTGCTGTTTTATGCTGCCTAGTGTAGCTGTAATCGTGGCTGTCCCATTTTTGATGCCTGTTACCACTCCATCTGCATCTACTGCCACTATATTTTTGTCGGAGGATTTCCATGTTGTCCTATTCTGTGGATACGCCACTGCCGTAAGCTGAAATGTATTTTTTGCAAATATCGTAAGGTTGCCCGGCGAAAGCGTAAGGGAAGGTTTTTTTACTGTAACCGCACAGTTTTTTTCAATCCCTTTATAAGTAGCCGTAATTGTGGCTTTTCCTTCTTTTATCGCAGTCACTTTCCCTTTTTGATCCACTGTCGCGATTTTTCGATTCGAAGTTTTCCATTTGACCGTTCCTATTGGGGCAGGTATTGCGATCAGCGTTTCCGGAAGTCCGATATATACCGTCGCTTTTAAACTGCCTAATTTCAGGGTAGGATTTTTTACGATTATCGTACAAACAGCCAACAGTTCATTCGCTTTTGCAGTAATGACAACCGCCCCTGCCTTTTTTGCCGTTACTGTTCCATTTTGGTCTACGGCAGCTATGCTTTCATCGGCTGATTCCCAAGCAATTGTTCCTGCCGGGTGGGTAGTTGCCGTTAATTGTTCGACATTGTCTACATACATGGATACTGCTGTTTTATCGATGGATATGCCATTTTCAACCGTTATCTTACAGGTTTTAATTGTTTCCGGTTCGGTTTGCGTTTCCGCTATGGTTGCCGTAATGTCACAAGTGCCCCGGCTGATTCCTTTCACTAGCCCTTCTGCCGTCACAGTCGCTATGGTCTGATCCGTCGTTTCCCATGTTACATTGTCCTCTGGTGTAGGATCCACCATAAGCTGAAACGTCTCATCTACAATGACCGTCTTTTCTTCGGCATTTAACGCAAAGGTATCCTCTGATGTTGAAGTTGAAACCACTACATTGTTTTGGGTATCTTTCGTAACGGTAGTTCCGGTTTCTGCCAAGGCCACAAAAGGTGTTGCCATGAGAATCAAACCGCTTAGCAAAATAGCAAATATCCTTTTAAATTTCATCCTTTGTACCCTTTGTAATGAACGTCGCGCCTTTCATTATCTTTCCTTTCTCATCCTGTTCTTCCTCGTTGTACGTTACTTTCACAGCTAGCTGTGAAAGTAACGTTTATTTTGCTTTATTTGATCTTTACATTCACAACCTTAGACCAGCCACCGTACACTTTCTTTCCATTCACCGTCTTGAATGCCCTCATCTGATAATAGTAGCTCTTTTTTGCTTTTAGCTTGCTGTTTTTATAGTTGACTGTACTGCCTTTCGTTATGGTTTTTACCTTGATGTATGCCCCCTTCTTACTTGTACCGCGGTAGATTTCATATCCGTTTGCTCCTTTTACACTCTTCCATGTAACGGTTGCCGTATTATTTTTCGCCTTTACGGTTGGATTTGGTACCGCAGGCTTTGTGCACGTGGCGACAATGGCTGATGCGTTTTTCGTCAGCTCTTTTCCATTTGCATCATATGGTACGATTTTATAATAATATGCCGTACCTGCTTTTAATACTTTGCCACTATCTTTATACGTTACCGTAGAAGCATTTGTAATTTGTTTAATCTTCGTATATTTTCCACCCTTGCTTGTACTGCGGTAGACATTATATCCTATGGCATTTTTCACCTGCGTCCATTTCAACGCAATAAAAGTTGTAGATTGGCTGCTTATCTTTAAGGCTGCCTGGTTCTTTAGAATCTGAAATGCTACCTCTTTTGCGCCGGTATAGTCCCCTATCCCTGTAATGGTAATTGTCGCCACACCAACTTCTTGATTGTTTCGATAGGATATGGTATAGTCTTGTGAAAGCCTTAACGCCTTATCTGCATAGTTTACTGTTATGGATGGCTTTATCGCCGCTCCGGTGTAATACTGGTTTGGTATGCTGCCTACGCTAAATTGCATTGCATCTACCTTCTGCTTTGGCACCACCCTTGCTTGGTCTGTACCGCCCGAACCACCTTCCACAATGGCATAGATAACGGCATTGCCATAACCAGCATCATTGATATCCGACCAAGACGTGCCATTCGACGACAAGAAGCTCTGCCCGGACCGTGTGATCGGTGTACAATAACTTTTACCATCAGCCCATTTAGCCCCAGGGTTTTCCACGTTCGCATATACCGCTTTGCTTTCAACACTCGTCCCTTTTACCACCACTGCAAAGCTCTTCTTTGACACATTAATGGGGGTGTTTAGCGTTATCGTATAGTACCCTGGATATTTATTATGTACTTCTGCCGTGATACTGCCTACAAAAGAGCTTGCAGCCGCATTGGCCAGCAATTGCCGGTTGTCATAGCCTAGTTCGTTTGTAGCTACATACACCTCAAACTTTGCATCTTCGTTCCCTGCATAAAACGTTACTTCTTTTAATGTTGCATGCTCGTCCGTACAATCAAATATATTCGCCCAATAGATCATGGTCGTCGGATTCTGGTATTGTATGCCCCCGATCGCTCCAAACGGTGTATAGTCGTATACTGCCTTATTGCTAAATGTGCTGTCATATCCCGTAACAGCAGAAGCACCGGTTACAGGCGTATAGTATGACATCCAAAAATAACCGTCTTTACTCCATGTACTGCCCCAACTGTTTTTGATAAGCCATGCACCGTTTTCTGCAGGAATGCTCGCAAAGTTTGTTTTCGGGTATTGATCATCCCAACCTACAATAGCCACCGCATGGTTTGGCGTAGCCATTTGTGCGATATGGTAGGCATAGTTTCCATCTGCAGTGGTCTTATACCCTTCACCGTTCCCCTCCGCTAACGTCTGACTGCTGTAGTAGTAAATATTTGTGGCGCCGTATGTTTTTACTGCGGCTTTAATCTGGTCACGGTAATTTACATTCCCACCTGCGGTTCGGTCGGCCAAATACGTAGCGGCAGATGGCAAATCCGGTATCTGAACCGTACCTGTAACCTTGCCGATCCGTGTTTTTGCACTTGTTACACTGATTGGCCGCTCAGCCGTTGTTTCTTGATATGGATCAGCTGCTTCAAGGACGGGGCCTGAAACAGCTTGGCGCATCCAATAGGCAGATGCCATAGAAAAATTTCCACCATCATAATTTGTGATGTTAAATCCCAATGCATTCCCACCACCGTTGCTTGTAGCATATCGCATATGGTTTTCAGAAAAATCGCTCTCTATCGTTCCATTGCTTATACGCTTTATGTTGGACTCAAGTATCGCCGTTGCAGCATATGCCCAACACGAGCCAATCTGCCCTTGATCCTTTACCGGAGTAAGTGCATTTTTATTATTTTCCTCTTCTCGTGGATCATATGCTGCCGGCAGAGGGACTTCACCGTATGTAGCCGGCAAATCGGCATCGCTGTTTGGTGCCGGGTTTTGCGTGTAAATAAACGGTTCCGGTATATAGCCACCAAAATCCTTGCCGTTTTGCCAATCAATGTAGTCCGGATTAAGTGGTTGCGGTCGAAGCTCTATCTCTTCTTTTGATTCTGTCGTTTCCAATTGTGTTGCAGATTGTGGCGTGATTTGCCGTTCTGCCTTTGCCTGGATAGATGGCAAGGAACTAGCACTTAGCAGTAATGCTATCGTTAGAAACATTGCGATTCGTCTATTAATCAAATTACCTTTCATCTAAAAACAACCTCCTTTGCTTGCTGTTTACAAGTATGCTCTCTCATTTTACATTATATCAAAAAAAACAGACTGCAACAAGAGAATTGCAGTCTGTTTTTTGAAATTATTTCGATACGGTTCTTATTCTTCCGTGCCATAAAGTTTTACAAGTTTATTAAGATAGGTGTATTTTGATTTTGCATTCTTTTCTGCGGTGTCAAACAATATTTCTGCCCTCTGCGGATTGAATCTTTGCAGTGCATTGTAACGTACCTCGCCATTTAAGAATTCTTTGTAGTCTTTTGTCGGAGGCTTGCTATCTAAAGCAAATGCCGCTTTCCCTTCTTCTGCTAACGCTGGGTTAAAGCGGAAATTATGCCAATATCCGGCTTCTACCGCATTCTTTTCTTCCGTCTGTGCTTTGGACATGCCTGCTTTAATTCCATGGTTGATACATGGCGCATATGCAATGACTAAAGATGGTCCCGGATAAGCCTCTGCCTCTGCAATTGCCTTTACAGTCTGGTTGTAGTCTGCGCCCATTGCGATCTGTGCCACATATACATAGCCGTAGCTCATTGCGATGCTTGCAAGATCTTTCTTCTTTACTTCTTTTCCGGCTGCCGCAAATTGTGCAATTGCACCGGTAGGTGTGGATTTTGAAGACTGTCCGCCTGTATTTGAATAGACTTCGGTATCAAATACCATAATATTGATATCCTGTCCGCTTGCCAATACATGGTCAACGCCGCCGAAACCAATATCATAAGCCCATCCGTCACCGCCGAAAATCCATTGAGATTTCTTGGCAAGGAATTCTTTGTTGCTTAAAATTGCCTTTCTGACTTCGCAGCCTTCTCCAGATTTTTCTAATGCGGCAATTAATTTTTCGCTGGCAGCTCCGTTTAAAATGCCGGATCCATAGGTATCAATCCATTCTTTTCCGGCTGCCGCAAGTTCTGCATTCTCGCCATTTGACACGATATCTTCAACTTTCGCTTTTAAGCTGCTTCTAAGTGCCTTTTGCGCAAGCAGCATGCCGTATCCAAACTCTGCCGCATCTTCAAATAAGGAGTTCGACCATGCAGGGCCTTGTCCTTTTTCATTTACGGTATAAGGGGTAGATGGTGAGGAGTTGCCCCAAATAGAGGAGCACCCGGTTGCATTCGCAATATACATCCGATCGCCGAATAGCTGGGTGATTAATTTTGCATAAGGTGTTTCGCCACAGCCTGCACAAGCGCCGGAGTACTCTAACAGTGGCTGTTTAAACTGGCTGCCTTTTGGCGTTGTTTCTTTAAACTTCTCTAATACTTCTGGTTTCTTTGGTATGGATTGGCCATAGTCAAAGTAATCCTGCTGTACGATATTTGCCTCGTAGTTTTCAAGGACAAGCGCTTTCTCGCCTTTTCTACCTGGACAAACATTTGCGCAAGAACCACATCCGGTGCAGTCGTGTGCGGATACGTTTACGCTAAATTTAAAGCTCGGCAATCCTGTCATATCCACGGTGTTCATGCCCTGTGGTGCGTTTGCCGCTTCTTCCGGCGTCAATACAGTCGGCCTTATTACAGCATGTGGGCAGACATAGGAACAGAAGTTGCACTGGATACAATTTTCCGGTTTCCAAATTGGGATATCTACTGCAATGCCACGTTTTTCAAATGCGGCCGCACCAGACGGAGTTGTCCCATCTACGTAGTCTTTAAATGTAGATACTGGTAATTTATTGCCTTCTTGTGCGTTAATTGGAATTTGAATGTTATTGACAAAATCAACAACGTCTTTTCTTTGTCCACTTGCTGTTTTTGCAAAGCTTTCATCGCCTGCTGTCTTCCAGCTTTCCGGTACTTTGACTTCTACTGCATCTTGTGCACCACGGTCGATTGCATCATAGTTCATCTTAACAATATTATCGCCTTTTTTGCCATAGGAAGCTTTTGCTGCGGCTTTCATAAGCTCTACGGAATGTTCTTCCGGAATGATGTTGGCAAGTTTAAAGAATGCCGACTGCAATACGGTGTTGATCCGTCCGCCCAGTCCGATTTCTTTTCCAATCTTAATGCCATCTATTGTGTAGAGTTTGATATTGTTTTCTGCGATGTAGCGTTTCATTTGGCCTGGTAGATTCTTCTCTAAGCCTTCCAAATCCCATGGGCAGTTTAATAGGAATGTTCCACCCGGTACAAGATCTTGTGCCATGTTGTATTTACGGACATAGGCCGGATTATGGCAAGCTACAAAGTTTGCTTTTGAAATGAGGTAGGTGGAACGAATTGGGTCTTTTCCAAAACGCAGATGGGAAATCGTAACGCCGCCTGATTTCTTGGAATCATAGTCAAAATATGCCTGTGCATACTGCTCGGTATTGTCCCCGATAATCTTAATAGAGTTCTTGTTTGCACCAACGGTACCATCCGCGCCAAGTCCCCAAAATTTGCAGTTGATTGTTGTTTCCGGTGTTGTTACCGGATTTTCTTTTACTTCCAAGGAAAGGTTTGTAACATCATCTACGATACCAATCGTAAATTCTGCTTTTTCGCTATTGCGATATACCGCAATAATCTGTCCGGGTGTCGTGTCTTTTGAACCTAAGCCATAACGTCCCCGATAGACCGGAAGGGAATCGAACTGGCTTCCTTTGATCGCTGCAACTACATCTAGGTACAGCGGATCGCCTAATGCGCCCGGCTCTTTGGTACGGTCTAACACGGTAATCTGCTTTACAGAGGCAGGGATTGTGTTTAATAGCGCTTCTTTGTTAAACGGCCTGTATAGGCGAACTTTTACAAGTCCTACTTTCTCGCCTTTTTTTAATAAATAATCAATGGTTTCATCAATGGTTTCGCATACGGATCCCATTGCAATGATGACATGCTGTGCATCTTTATCGCCATAGTAGTTGAATAATTTATAGTCTGTACCAATTTTTGCATTTACTTGATCCATATAAGTTTGAACAATGGCAGGCAACGCATCATAGTTTTCATTACATGCTTCCCTTGCCTGGAAGAAAATGTCGGGGTTTTGTGCCGATCCTCTGTGTACCGGATGGTCTGGGTGCAGCGCATCTTTTCTGTAGGCATCAATTGCATCAAAATCTACCATATCTTTTAAATCTTCATAATCCCATGTTTCAATCTTTTGAACTTCATGGGAAGTACGGAATCCATCAAAAAAGTTGATAAACGGGATCCTCCCTTTGATTGCGGTACAATGTGCAACCGGGGTCAAATCCATAACTTCCTGCACAGAGGATTCGCAAAGCATTGCCACGCCTGTCTGGCGGCAGGAATAAACATCAGAATGGTCGCCAAATATGGATAATGCATGGCTCGCTAATGCTCGAGCGGATACATTAAACACGCCCGGCAAACGTTCGCCCGCTATCTTATAGAGATTTGGAATCATTAATAGGAGACCCTGCGATGCGGTGTAGGTGGTCGTTAACGCACCTGCCGCTAAAGATCCATGCACGGTACCGGCTGCACCGGCTTCTGACTGCATTTCTGTTACCTGAACGGTCTGTCCAAAAATATTTTTTCTACCTTGGGTTGCCCATTCATCGGTGGCTTCTGCCATAACAGATGATGGCGTGATGGGATAGATTGCCGCAACATCTGTATATGCGTATGACGCATGAGCGGCCGCGTGGTTACCATCCATCGTTTTCATTGATCGTTTCATTTACATTCCTCCTATGAACCTTAGTTCACTCATGATTTTACAGTATACCGGTTTTCTGTTTTAAATGAAGTTGAATACATATCCTGTTTTACTGTAGTGATTAAAATCTACACGTTTTGTTGGAAACCACTTATTTTTATAGCAAACGAAAACCGTATACATAGTACCATATAAAATATAGGCATATCGTAATTTCTCACCATATGCTACACATCTATAACTATAATAATAATATACTGTCAAAATTGCAATAGGTTTTCGCCTATTTTATGTACTTTTCTTCAAACATAGCTTCATTATACCAAACTAGCCGATAGATATCCAACTAAAAAACGAGACTTTTTATGTTTTTTATGTTCTTTATGAATAAATCGATAGAACCGTTCCGCTACTGGTACTATGACATGTTTTTCGTAGTAAAAATCCCGATATCAAAGCATATCGTTACGTAGACTTTTCTTCTAACATGTGGTAGCATAAAAAAGTGAAAACGGTTAGCGTCCGGGAATTTGAAAAAAGGAACTGTAAAAAGCCAGATTTTTATTGACTTAGGAGATGAGCGATGAACCCAATAGAACTAATTACACTACTACAAAAGCAAACCGTATATATTCAAACACACAATTTCCCTGATCCCGATGCAATTGCAAGCGCCTTTGGCCTACAGCAGTTTTTGCTGGCTCATGGTATCCCATCAAGCCTTTGCTATGCCGGAAAAATTGATCGGCTCAGTTCGAAAAAGATGCTGGATACCTTTTGCATTACGATGCTTTCAAAATCAGAAATTTCACATATGACGAAACATGATTATATTGTTTTAGTTGATTCGCAAAAATTAAATGCAAATGTGACCGATCTTACCGGTGACGAAGTTGCATGTATCGACCATCATCCTACCTATTTTCCCATTGCTTACCGCTATATGGATATTCAGCTAGTCGGCTCGTGTTCTAGCATTATAGCTTCTTATTACAAGCAGACCAGCACTCCTCCATCCGCTTTGGCCTCCGCTGCCCTTGCCTACGGAATTAAAATGGATACGGCGGATTTTTCCCGCATGACCACAAAATTAGATATTGAAATGTTTGCCTATTTGTTCGAATACGCAGACTGGAGTCTAGTAAAAAAGATGTACCGGAATACGTTAGAATTTAATGATTTAAAAGCATACGGCGCCGCCATTCAAAATATTAAAATTTTTGAACGGACAGGGTTTGCATATATCCCTTTTAATTGTTCTCCAGCATTGATTGCCATTATTTCTGAATTTATTTTATCTTTAAATGTCATTGATGTCGCAATTGTATATGCATTCCAAAAAGACGGTATCCGGTTTTCCCTACGTAGCGACCGTCGGCACATAAACGTGGGCAATTTAATTTCACAGGCATTATATGATATTGGCGGCGGTGGCGGACATCATGCCATGGCCGGCGGAATGATACCGAAAGAAAATGTCCCCCTGCTTGGAAACGATATACCCACTACAATACAGGAACTATTTTTAGACGCATATGACTATATGATCGACTAGGGAACTTTCCATTTAAAATTACATTAGGCAAGCAACAATTCAGTCGTACCTTTTTTATACCAATTTGCAAAAGAATAGCTTGGCTATCGCGTTATCGGAGCACGAAATAGCTACAAATTCTTTTTCAATCAATCGTGATTACTTTGAATCTTCCTATGATTGAAAAAGAATGTTTGCTCTGCAAATCTGTTCATCTTATTTGTTTAGATATGCCTTGATCCCCTGAAACGTTTCATCCCTTAATATGTGCTCAATTTTACAAGCATCCTCCTCCGCAATCTCTGCAGAAACATTTGCTATTTCTTGTAGAAACTCCGTAAGAATCTCATGCCGCTCATAAATCGCCTCTGCCTTATGTTTCCCCAATTCTGTAAATTCAATATATCCATCTCCATCTATCTTAATGAATCCATTTTCTTTTAAAATTCTTACCGCACGGCTGATACTTGGTTTACTATAATCTAGCTCCCTTGCAAGATCTATGGATCTTATATTAGGAGTTTTTCTCTGCATCAGCAAAATTGTCTCTAAATAGTTTTCTCCTGACTCATACATAACATTCACCTCTTGTTCCTATTATAAAATACATCCATAAATAAATCCAGTGAATTTATATATTTTTTTTAGCATTCAGAAGAAGCATTGCATTTTCCAAACTGCGATGCATAGCGGTTACCGTAAAATCATGTTTGCATGTATTTTCACAAGCTATTCCGTTCTTTCTCTTTTCGCACAAGAAGGGCAGCTGCCACTATTGCAGCTAGCACACCCCTTTCCTTCCTTTTTATCTTTCACGATACTCCTTATAATCAATAGAACCGTACAGAACAATACAAGGCTCACGAAGATCGTTGCCATATTCTCTACTATGTATGAAATCACTCTAGTCCTCCTTTCTCAAGCATGATCGCTTTTCTGGCTGACTTCCTTTGCTTTTTATGTTAGTTCAGACTAACCTGCATTGAAAAAAAATTTAATATCAACGAACATCTGCTTACATTTTACCCTATTTCGGGCTAGCATCCATCTATGCTTCCCACTCTTGCCTAGGCTATGGCAAATTATAAATTCCCCATGCTTTCGCTGTCAAATGCCCCTGTCCTTGCCTAGGTTATGGATATCGGTATCCACAACCTGCTGCATTGCCCAAATATTGGCAATTCACGCTGTTCACATCATATCATTATTTTATTTGCCATTTCTTTACTAATCGCCACGCGGGATTCTTTCACATTGACAATCACATTGCCATCTATTGCATTTACGACCGTTACCGTTGATCCATTCACAAATCCAAGATTCTCTAAAAACTTCCTCGTTTCACCTAGTCCGCCCACTTTTTTAATTATATTTACTTCCCCTGTTCTTGCCATTGTAAGAGGCATACCATCATCTCCTTTTCACATGAAACACTCGGCAAGGTTCTCTTACGCCTAGTGTGACTGCTGTAGTGTTTTCTTTTTTATTTACTGCTGTATCTTATAATGTTCGTATGTGCTAACTACTATTTGTACCTTATAACGTTAGTATATGATAACTAACAAAGAATGTCAAGCGTAATTTTCATACAAATTTGCCAAATATTCCACGCGCCCATGAAACCGTTTTTTTGCTATCGCCTTGTATTCTTCCGATAAAAATATTCCACGCACCCATGTGGGCGTTTCGTCTGCAACATCTGTAGCAATAAAGAATCCAAACAAAATCATGCTGACTAATCTGGTTAAAAAATTGCAGAAGAAATTAGCAAAACCATTTAAAAATAGAATGTTTTTTATCAGATGGATTTCGTATGAAAAAATAAAAAAATGAAAAATCGGAATATCAGGTCCAATTTCTCATCTCTCTTATATTTTCTTTATATTTGCCTCGTATACTCTTTTAGCCAACTGTTTTCTTCTGCCGTAAAATAGGGGGAAATTTGTTCATATACCATTTTGTGATAGCTGTTTAATTGATTTCTTTCCGTTTCGCTCATTTTTTCCGGTAAAATTGCATCTAGATCAATGGGGGCATAGGTTATATTTTCAAACTGCATAAACTGCCCATACTCATTTTTCTCGGCTTTTATACAAATAAGTTCATTTTCTGTCCGGATACCATATGCGCCTTCCAGATAGATGCCCGGCTCGTCTGTCGTTACCATGCCGGCTTCCAGAATACAACTGTCATCTTGTTTTGGGAGTATTTTCCAACGGAAACTGTTTGGTCCTTCGTGCACATTCAGCAGGTAGCCAATTCCATGTCCGGTACCGCATTTGTAGTCAAGCCCCAATTCCCATAAAGGGCCTCTTGCTAAGATATCCAGATTTGTTCCACGACAGCCATATAAAAATTTTGCATTTGCAAGGTTTAGGTTAGCACGGCACACTGCTGTAAAATGAAGCTTTTCATTTTCTGTTAAATGTCCCATTGCCAGCGTCCTTGTAATATCTGTACTACCCTCCAAATAATGCCCGCCGGAATCTACCAAAAGAAATCCCTCTGGCTTAATCTGCGCATTCGATTCGTCTGTTGCAGAGTAGTGCATCATGGCGGCATTTGCCTTATAGGCACAAATGGTATCAAAACTTATATCTACAAAATGTTCCTGCTCGGCTCTACACTTTGCTAAATAATTCGACGCTGAAATTTCGGTTATTTCTATGTTTCGATGCTCTATATCTGGTTTTTCTATATCTGGTTTACCTATATCTGATCTATCTATATCTTGATGAACTAAATCTGATTTATCTATATCTGATTTCCCTCTATTTTTCTTAATCCAATACATAAATTTTGTAAAGGCAACACCATCTTTTCTATGGGCAATCCGTATGTTGCGAAGTTCCGTTTCATTTTTGACTGCACGCATAAGTTCCGTTGGATTTTTCTTATTGATGATCGTATTCTGCGTGTATTTGCAATTTTTTGAGTCACCTATTGCAGACATAGAAAGGCTGTTGCAAATGGAAAAATTCACGATTTCCTTGTCTAGCAACACCTTTTCTTCTGTATGTTTTTCCATACATTCTCTTCTATTTTCTTCTGCATGTTCTTCCATACGTTCTTCGGTATGTTCTTCCATACATTCTCTTCTATTCTCTTCTATATTTTCTTCTGCATGTTCACCCTTAGGAAGAGAAGCTGCATATGTGTAAATTTCATCGTATGGGCAGATTGTTATATGATTGGCTCTCACATAGGAACATACAGCCTCATCTAATACTTCCGGATGGACAAACCAGTAGCATGCTTTCATCGTCACTGCCACAAAACTTAACACTACCGGCACATGGGCAATGTCATTTCCGCGAATGTTAAAGAGCCATGCAATGTCATAGAGGGAAGTTATAATATGTACTGTTGCCTTATATTCCTCCATCTTTGCCCTAAGGCGTTTCATTTTACTGACGGTACTTTCTCCGCTATATTTTTCTTCTAACAGATAAACCGGATTCTTTCGAAGCGGTGGACGATCCTTCCATATAGCATCTATTAAGTCTTCGGATACATTCAAAGAGTCCTTGGCATTGCCTGCAATTTCATCTACAATTTCTGCAAATTCCTCGCCCATTTTCCCATTGACGACCCGCCCATCAAAGCCTAGCCTATCCCCTTTTTTTAGATTCTGCTTTACAAATTCTTTGACGGTTGGCACACCCTCTTCGCCACTTTTATAGAGGGTAATTGTTGTATTTTTTAACTGGTGTTCTGCTTGGATAAAATATCGTCCATCGGTCCACAGTCCTGCCTGCTCCATTGTAATGACTGCTGTCCCCGCAGAACCGCTAAATCCGGTTATAAACTGCCTTGCCTTAAAATAATCGCCCACATACTCAGATTCATGAAAATCAGAGGTAGGTACGATATACATGTCGATGTTACGCTTTTTCATTTCTTGACGTAGGTATTTTAATCTTGCTTTTATCATGCGAACTGCTGTTTACTCCTTTGCATTTTATTATGAATATGTCAGCGCCTTATCTTTTCAGATGTTAAGAACAAACTTCCCGTGTCTTATCAAACGCTGACACGCGTTCCTCATTGACTTGAATAATTTCTTCACCAGAAATCATATTTGGATTGAATACAAAGTCGTAATCCGGATCTTTCGGCCTATATTGATCAACACCATATGCAATACTATTCGCCGGAATGCTCTTCGTAATGATTGCACCTGCTCCAATTACAGTGTTCTCACCAATTATAATAGGACCAAGAATTTTGGCTCCATCTGCGACGATAACGTTCTCTGCAAGAATCGGAGTTCCTACATTTTCCCACTTGCTTTGAATTTTATTATATTTCAGATTAGAGCCAATCGTAACATTTTGAAAAATCACGACATTTTTACAGATTTTTGCAGCCACTACCGTACAGCCACGTGCGTGATGTGCAAAAAGTACGCTCTGATCCATATCTGCGCAATGAATTTCGCAGCAATAACGCCACTCCAATAATTCGGCTGCCTTTATTTTCTCCGCTGAATTTTCAGAAAAGCAGTTGATTTTCAATAACTCTTCAAATGTCATATGTTCCATAATGCCCTCCCTAACATCAGTTGCAAGGTGCCACGCCCACTTCTTTTGCAAATTGATTGATCAAATCCGGCTCTTTGATAAGCGCCCTTGCCATTCCGAAATATTCTACCTCGGTCGTTTCCAATATTTCCTTCATTTCACGAAAGTTCACATTCCCCCCGGTCAAAATAACCTTGACGCTATGATTTGCCGCAATCATTTCCGCCTCTTTTCGAAAATATGATGTTGCTTCTTTCGGCAAATTTTGCCATGCCCCGCTTATTTCAATCGCGTCTATCTTTCTCTTTGCTAATTTGCCGCACAAATATAGAACATCATCAAAAGCTACTCCATCGTTTATGCCGTCTGTCACATTTATTTTTACCCATATTGGAAAGTCGCCACCTACGGCTTCTCGTATCCCATCGCAGGTTTCCAGCGTCATTCTTGTCCTGTTTTTTGCAGAGCCGCCGTATAAATCTGTTCTTCGATTATAATACGGTGTCATAAATTGGCTTAGGAGAAAACCGTGGGCAGCGTGTATCTCAACGCCGTCATAGCCCGCAATCTTTGCTCGGAGCACGGCTTCGGCAAATTTAGCCTGTATATTTTTTATTTGTTCAACCGTGATTTCTTCGGGCATAACCTTTGTGTTTCGATTCTCTACAGCACTTGGCGCAAGAATTGCAGCGTCACCAACGGCACCCATTACATACGAGCCAACGTAAACCAGCTGTAAAACAATGTTCGCATTATATTCGTGAACCGTTTCCACTAAATTTTTATGCGCGTCAAGAAAAGAATCGTCATAAATTGCCATGAGGGGGAACGATTTTTCTGCCTCGTCAACTAAGGTGAAGCCTGTAATAATCGTTCCCACGCCGCCTTGCGCAAGTTTTTTATACGAATATAGGACTGCATCATCTATCTTGTTTTGCGACAGCTTTTCGTGGACTGCCGCACGGATAAATCTGTTTTTAAGGCTCATCGACCCTAACCGGGTTGTATCAAACAATGTCTTCATCCTATTTAACCTCCGCTTATCTATCCATTTTCAATGGTTGCGCCTTTCATTTTGCGCCTCCGTCAACTTCAAATATTCCAAACACATTGCCGTCCGGGTCAAGAAAATATCCCTGCCAACATCTGCCCGGTACAGCCATCTTTTCGAGAGCGACTGCTCCGCCGAGGGACAGTATCTTATCGGATGTAATGTCAAAATTCCCGACTTCAACAGAGCAGCAAAACGCATTTGTGCCACTCATCTTTGATACCGCCACAGGGCGTGGCAGTATTGCGCCTTGTATACCGTTCGTTTCAATGCGCCAGTATTCAATCGGCATTGATTCGTCTTTCATGATAGCCCAATCGAAAACCTCACGGTAAAACGCCGCCGTGCGTTCTGGTTTGTCAGACTGGATTTCAAAAAAGCCTACTGTATTCATCCTCTTCACCTCATTTCATTTTTACCTCGAAAACGGTACATCCCTTTAAGCTGTTCGAGAAACGCAAAAATCTTCTTTGCTTTATCGCACGATGTTAATCGTGCCACCTTTGCGTGGCGGCGCGGACGATTCCTTACCGATATGGCCAATCGCCGCAGACGAGCAAATTGTGTGTTCGCGCGGTATTCCGAGTTCAAATAGATACTTGCGAACACCATCGTCATCCCGCAGCCAATGCAGTTGATTGATGTAGCAACTGCCCAAGCCGAACGATTGCGCAACGAGAAAAATATTTTCCAAGGCTAACGCGCAGTCAGCCATTGCATTTTCGTAACTCGGCTTGTTTGAGGCGATTATCAGTGTCGGCGCGTGGTAGCAGAAGTTAAAATCGTCGCGTTTTGCATACTCCTTCATGCCTTGCTTGCCGGGGTAGTCGTCATCGGGAACATACCGCCCAAAGCCCTCGCAGACAATGGAGTTCAACTTTTCCAACATATCCCTGTTTTGAATCGCGGTAAACAGCCAACTTTGATTATTGCCACCGCTCGGTGCCCAAATTGCAGCTTCAAGCAACGCATCAAGCTGATTTGGCGTTATTTGCTCGTCCGTGAACTTGCGCGTACTCCTGCGAGCGCGGATAACGCGTAATATTTCGTTGTCAATCGCCATTTTGGTTCCCTCCAATCTTCACCCACATCACGGATCTTACGCCGCACCTTTCGCAGATGTTCTTCATTGATTGTGACACGGGCGTCTTGTCTATCGGCATTTCCATGTTAGCCATCGGAAAGAGCCTCAAAAAACAGCCTTGCGCCCTCTTCGTCGGTCAAAACATAAGCTCGCTTGGCACTGTGACAGTGGCCTTGTTTGATTCCTCTTAGCGAACCCATGTTATTGCGTTTTGGTAATGTGCGTTTTGGTCTGCACCCAGCAACTCACCGTATCCTAAAAGAATAGATGCGCAGGGCTTGTACTGCTTTGGGATACCAAGCGCTTCACGCAAACTTGCTTCTTTCTCAGAGGAAAAGGCAAATATGGGAAAATATGTCCAACAGGAAGACAGCTCCAACGACTGCGCCGCAATCAGCATATTTTGTACTGTGGCGGTGCAGGATTGTTTCGATGGTTTGATTCATTGCCATACCTCCTATTTCAACGCAGTAAACATCCAGTTCACTCCAAACTTATCCTGTAAAGAACCATGTGTGGCAGCAAAAAACGAGGGGGCAAGCCCCATATAAATCTCGCCGTCTATCTTTAGCGTGTCCCATGCTTTTTGCACATAAGCTGTAATTTATCGAACCCTACAAGCTGTAATTTGTCAGCTTAGATGTGCCTATTTCACCGGATTGGTCACAATAACCTTGCCGTTTTCATCCAAAAGCGACGTAACTCCGGCACTGTATCCACTGGTAATCAATAAATAATTCACTCCTGTTTCAGTATCAACAATGATGGATGTTGTTGACCCAATACCCATTCCTTGATTTGACTCAACGATAAAACGCTTATTTTTTTTCATTGCTTTTTCCATTGCTTTTTTCCTCCCTTTATAAATCCTAATTTGCTGACTTTAGCAGTGAGCAACGAGGGTTACTTTACCAGTTCAGCCAGCTTGATTGTCGTGTTCGCATTGCGAATCGTGATGGTGTTATAGACTTTCTTATTTCCGACTACCTTAGACCAACGTGTTCGTGAGAAAGTTTTCAATGTTGCTGACCAAAAAATCACGCTTCCATGGCAACCAATTTTCTCGTATTCCGGCTTTGCCTCGCCAACGGCGGCGCAGACTTCTTCTGCCGTCATAGGTGGGATAACAAAAATAGTATTATGCTTGGCAGCCACGTCTGCATTCCACCAGTTCGGCGCATGATCCAGAGCGTCCAAAAGATCGGCGGCGGAAATGATATTGACGGTGATATTCAGCGCAAACCGCTCTAAAATCATAGCTTCGCAGACCGATTTAGTTTTAGCAATATCCGCAGTATCACTGTCAAACAGAATATTGCCACTATTGATGTAGGTAACAACATTCGTAAATCCGCAATCCTCAAACCCTGCTTTTAGCTGTTTCATGCCAATTTTGTTGTTGCCTCCTACGTTGATACCTCGCAACAGGGCGATATACCTACTTATATCATGTCTATCATACATTTCGCTTCTCCTGTAAATTCTTGTTTATTAAATCCTATAAACTGGAATTTGTCAGCTTCATTACATCAATAGCTCAGAAAAATAACGTTCTACTTTCTTAGCTTTTCAGCTTTTTTCAAGCCGCCTAAATATTGATTCTTTACTCCGCTTTCGGTCTCTTGTTCAGCTAAGTCGGTCAAGGTATCAAACAAATCACTATTTGCAAATTGAGGGATAAGGATAATCCGTCCAAGCGCATAGGCGCTACCCCATCGCACAACAGTCCCATCATTTTTTGTGTTTTCTATCAGCTTACTAATTGAACTGTCTAAATTGTCGGGAAACAAGTGGGCTATGTTTCCGATGATTCTGGACGCTTCTCTTTTCAAGCTATTTGAACTTGACAAAATGTATAATTCCACGTAATTTAGCCATTCAATATCAGCAATACTCGGATTGCTCCTTGATGCGGATTCTATCGCTTCAAGGATAACTCCAATCTTCTTTTCATCGAAACAGCAGGTTTTGATTTCTTTGACTGTGATAGCTTTGGTACTTACAGCATTGGCAATTTGCTCACGCTTTTCAGACAACTTGATTGATTTATCCTCTAACAATAAAGTAATATCCATATTCTGTCTCTCTCCTTTTACGCTCTTAGTCATAGTCCTGCAACCAACAAATTTCAATTTGTCAGTGCTATTCATTCAATCACTTTGTTTGTTTTTTGCTTCCAGATATACAAGTGGAAAAGCTGCTTTTAGAACCAGCCACTGAGCAACCGAAAATCCATTTTGTGCAATGAAGGACACATATTCATTGGGCAACCATTTTGAATACGTAACGAACCCCAGTAATTCGAGCAGTTTTGCATTGAAATTCCAAGATTTTTCTCCGATATGTCCATGCGTGAAATTCGGTGCAATCAAAAGTCCTTCCGGTTTTAAAACTCTCTTTATATTCTTGAGCACCATCTGCGGATTGGGCATGATGTGTAACGCATTTGATATGATAACCGCATCAAATGTACGATCAGGGAAGGATAGGTCTGTCGCATCTTCAACCATGAACCGTACGTTGTCAGGACAAGGTTTCTTCTTTGCTTTTTCAATCATGCCCAAAGAAAAGTCTGTAGCCATGATTGACTTTACGCTATTTGCTATGTGTGTTGCGATCAACCCTGTGCCAGTAGCAACCTCAAGCACATCCATATTCTTTTGTAGCACAGATGACATAAGCCGATACATTTCATCATAGGCAACCCTGCTTGTATTGTTTATTTCAAAGTCATACAGCTTTGCATATCGACCCCAAAATTTATGATTATCCAATTTACTCAAACTACCGCACCTCATTCATTAGCAGGTTTGTAGCCGCCCAAGCCGTAATCCACGTATAGCCTGCGACGAGTACCATAAGCGAGATCGCTACGCCGATTTTGACAGAAAAGCGTGCGTAATTAAAACCTATGCCATTGCCGAACCTATCCTCCACTACACACGCAGGGTCCTTCGGATTGTGGTAAAACATACCAATCAGCCAATGTTTATCATCATCGCACGGTACAACACCTGTTTGAACGGTCAGGGTACTACCTTTTGGTATCACGTTTTTTGGATTCAGTTTACAGCCACCTTGCCCCGCCCGTACACTGAACACGCATAGAGGCACTGCCGGCACAATTATCAAACACAGAATTAGCCAAAATGGTACGCGAAACTCCTGCCAAAGTGTTGCAAATCCAAGTATGGCAAATAATACTACAATACTGAGTGTTTCCAACCCGAGATAGTGGCCGAATCGGCGACGATATATATGATGCTGCGCAAAGGATAATGCGGGGTTTTCCGCATCAACCTGCAACTTTGCTTTGACGGTAAGAACGCCCGTCAACCACATAAAAAACAACATGAACAAGTTAAGTATCGGCAAAAGAAGAACTACGCCAACAGACTTATCAGACCACGAATCCGCATTCATCTTTATGTCAAAATGTATCGGTATTTTGTTGGGTAATGCCGGGTAGCAAACAAGCACGATAACGGCTGTCACAACCACAATCATAAGTCCAACGATATACCACCCCCACGGAAGTTCCGACAGATTCCCCCGTGAATGTGACGAGTTCGTTTCGGCGAACACTGAACTTGACACCTGCCAACCGCATTTCTCTTTTAGTATGAGGGCACGTTTCCAGTTAGGCACAAACGCTGCTAGATATACCGCGATGAGCAAAAACGGTATGTACATCATAGCAATCAGCGATAAATCAGGCGCAGCATGAAATTGAACTATACTGAGTGCAAGTATTGTGACCGAGCCTATCACGCAGACTATGGTGTAGCGTTTTTTCATTGCCTTTACTTTTGGGGCGTTTTGTTCCTTCGATGGAATTTTCACACCGAACAAAAACGACTTGCGCGTCAAACCCGGAATCATCGGCATTAACACCCCGCAAAGAATCGCAACAAACAAATTTGATAGGAAACAAAATATGTTTAATTCATTCATAACACATTCCTCCTCTCTTCTGAATTTTCAATAGCGTTTTGATAACATTCAGCGCAAAATGCCACAAATTTTTTACCATTATAAAAATCAAATGCCAGCTCGCACTCATTTTCTGTCAGCTCTGTTTCTTGCAATAGATCATGAATAGTTTCCTTTCTCGAACCTTTTTCTGCGATTAGCTTTTTGAACTCTCGGATATTGTTTTCCCTATCTGTTCTTTTGTTAAATTATCCATCGCTATCTCCATTTCAAATTTTTGTTTGCCAAATTATATGTTCCTTGATTATCGTATTGTGTAAGCTATATCCATGGCACGGATAGTTTCTGGAAGTTGTAACTGCAACCGCTTCCATCCAGTAAAAACAGATTCGCATTTTATTGCCTCAATTTTTATTTTTCCAATTCTCGCAGAGCTCTGCGAGGATGGTTTAAACAATGTTGTTATTTGGATCTTGTCGGCAGTCTTGGATATCATACCCGAAAGCATCGTTGCCGATAATTTCAAAGACAATGCGATAACGCTTGCCAAAAAGCCGGCCTCTTAGTTCCGCTTGAGTGAGTTTTTGGGAATAAAACAGCGGGCAGCTTGGCGCATTGTCTCCAATGAACTCAAGAGCGCTTCGATATTCATCATATAGGCGCGTGGCAGCTGTCTCGCTGACACGCGCCAAAAACTCCATGTGTGGGGCAAACCTTTGGTCTGCCTCTAAATCAATATATACGTTGTATTTTTTAGATGTCATATTCCACACCCGCTTTAATTGCAGCGCGCATATGCGCGAGGCTTTCATCAGCAGTTAAAAACGGAGCTCCAGCCTTGCGACGTTCGATGGCCTCTATGATGATAACGGAGTCGCGGCCAGTGTGGTGTGCCACGGCAAACGGGATGCCACCAGCTTCCATGGCCGCGACTAAAAACATTCGCACCGCCGTGGAAGTGTCCAGCCCCAGTGATGAAAACAGAGTGTCAGCAGAATCTTTCAAATCATCTTCAACCCGAACTTGTATTGTCTTTGCCATAATAACCCCTCGATTCATTTATATGATATTACTATTATATTATATTTGCAATGATTTGTCAACATCCTCTATGGATAGCAGGTTTGCAAGCGCAAAGCGTCACAAATTCTGCTTTGCCAAATTACATGTTCCTTGATTATCGCATTGTGTAACGCTATCTCTAACAATGTCGAAAGCCATCTTCATAATTCTTAATCCTCCTGTACCGCAACAGGCTGTTTTATGTAAATTATGCAATAAGATTTCCCTTTGGCAATCGGCAAAATTCTTACTGTGAACCCGCATTGTTCGCCAGTCCACGTTAACTCGTCGAGCGCGTATTTTGCAAATCCTGTTCGAGTGTATTTTAGCTTATCGAGCCATTCTCGGCTGTAAATCGCATTGATAAATATCCCGCCGTCTTTCAGAATCCGATGAATCTGCGTCAATCCCACTAAGAGGTCATCCCAGAAATAAACGGTGTTGATTGTGTAGATTTTATCGAAAAAGCCAGACTCAAAATCCGTCTTGACAATATCACCAGATGTCAAGTTCATCCATCTGTCAGCAACAGCGTGGGCATTTCGCTTGTTTGCTGCTGCCACCATATCTTGTGAAATCTCGATTCCAAAATAATCGCACTTATGCCGTCGTGCCAGCCTTTGGAGCATAAAGCCATTTCCAAAACCCACATCAAGCACACGCTCTCCATTTTTCAGCGACAATTCTTTCCAAACCTCGCTGTACTGACGGCGATTTATCGTGTTCATCAAAAACGTGGACATCATACCGCCCAGCCCGGTCGGCTTTTGGAATTGTGCGCTGATGTACTCTGTTATGCTCATAAAAGTTTCACTCCTTTCAAGATTCAGTGCGGCGAACATCGGTCAAGACTTCTCTTTCCCTCGATCAGATTCACACGCTTTCTCCTATACGAGCAACTTTACTCATCGTCAGCTTCGCTGTCAATGCCATTTCTTTCGGCAAACTCTTTCAGTTTGCGTTGCAGAAGTGCCTTGTCAATGAGTTGTAGGTTGTATTCAGAAATCAACGTCGGGCTTAAATTGCGGCTTAAAGTAAATTCAACTACCTCATCGTCCTTGCTTGCACAAAGGATAATACCGGCACTAGGATTCTCAGTAGGCTTTTTCACTTCTCTGTCCAACGTTTCTAAATACAGCCCCATTTTGCTCACATATTCTGGCTTGAACTCACCAATCTTTAATTCAAACGCAATCAAGCACGAAAGCTCACGATGGAAGAACAGCAGGTCGATATAATAATCGTGATTACCAACCTGAACTCTGTATTCGTCGCCGATAAGAGAAAAGTCTTTACCAATTTCCAACACGAAGTCTTTCAAATTTCTGACTATCGCTTTTTGCAAGTCCCTCTCAGCATAGGGTTCTTTAATATCCAAGAACTCAAACACATATTTGTCCAAGAAAACGCGCTCGGCATTTTCATAAACCGCAGGTAAAGTGGCTTGCGGGGCATTGTCAGAAAGCAAGTATCGTTCGTAGTATCCTCTGTCTATTTGTCGTTCCATTTCGCGTGACGAATATCTCTCTTTGATTGCGAGCTGCATATAAAACAGCCGCTCTTCTTGGCTCTTACAAGCTGAAAGAAGTTTGATATGATTTGTCCAACTCAATTGTGTCAGCAGTGCTGACACTTTTTCATCACCCCTGTATGTTTCATAAAATTGCTTCATTCGATAAAGCCCACGCTTGTTAAACCCCTTGATGTCAGGATAGTTTTCAGCAATGAAATCTGCAACTCTTTTAATATATCCATCACCATAGGCTGCATTTTCGGTTTCAACAGACAGATGCTCTCCGATGCTCCAATAAAGGTGTATCAGTTCCTCGTTCACCTTCGCAAATGCCGTTTCTCGTGCAGTTTCGATAATGTGGACAATGTCACTGAAATCGAGGTTGCGCGTAAGCTTGTTGTCAGACATAGCGTTCTCCTCCTAGTTCGTTATATTTTCGCCAATTGGACTTATGTCAATTGAATTTATGTCAATACTTTGGACAAAAAAGTCGAAAGGTTTTATGCCAGTTTTGAATCATGACCAGTTCCATATAAATCAACGGCTTGCTGTTTGAATTCTAGTGTATCTGTTTTTTGGTTTTTAGCCATCTCGAAAAGATTCGTCAGGTCAGTCTCAGAAAGTTCAATGATTTCTGCGCCTTCATCGGTAGTGCCTGCCGTACTGCTCCATAATTTTTAGGTCAAAATCTAGTCAAACTGCGGTGAAATACTTCCGCTCCACTAAGCCGTATCCTTTTCGTGTAGCAACTGCTACTGGAAAGGGATTTTTTTATTGGCGAGGCAACATCCGTTTTACTAAGCGGAGCAACTTCTTTGAGATTGGGTGAGGGCAATTGACACATCTTTAAACTTTCTCATCAACGATTATATCACGCAAGCAAACAAAAAACAATCTCTTTGCCTGTAACAAAAAAATGCCCACAAGGATAGTATTGTCGTAATCGCTTAAAGCATACAATCAACGCAAATCTATTTTTTAACGATTATAAACGATACACACACCTTGTGTTTAAAGGGTATCTTCTGGATTACGGTTGAACAGTGACCCAGAAAGCGGCGGGGTATTTACCCGAAGTGAATAAAGCCATAACGCCATGAAACCAAAGGCTTCCCACTACTGGAACCTATCCAGTAGCGGGAAGCAAGCCTTGCTTAATTTAATATGTGTGGCAGGCGGTCCGCCCTGTTTCGCAAGCGATATCTTAGACTTTTTCTGCCACAGTGATAACATACCCACTATTGTCCGCAATCGCAAATTCTTTTGTGCCATAAAAGGTTGTGTGTTCCTCTACAAGCAGTTTGGTTCGGCTCTGGACTTCCTTTCGAAAATCAGAAAAATCATCTACCATAAGAAACAGCGAAATAGATGGCTTCACTTTTTCCGTCGCCAGAATCAGATATTCCTCACCTAAATTCTCGCGTTCCTGGAACATGAGTTTTTGAGTATCCTTTTCCACGATTGCGAACTGGAGTTTGCCTTTTTCGTTCGGGATAGATGCGACCTCTGTGAATCCAAGGACAGTTTTATAAAAATTCAGGCTGTCCTCGACACTTTCTACCATGAGGTTTGCAGTAATTGTATGCAACATAATTTTTGCTCCTTTCAATGTTTTATATGGTCATCATACCAAAACCAGAAGCACACTTATTGTATAAAATCGACATCCTCTCGACAGACTCTGATAAGTTCCAATGGCGTAAGGCCGATTAGCTGCTTTACATTTTTATTTAGATGCGGTTGGTCATAGTAGCCCTTAATACGCAGTATATCGCTCTGCTTTACATGAGCTGAGGTCAATATGCGCAATGCGTTTTGAAACCGCAAAACACTTAGAATCATTTTCGGGGTCAACCCGAAATATTTCTTGAATAGCCGCTCGCATTGCTTCTGAGAATAGTTTAGTATGTTGCATATTTCACTCACATTTTCAGGGGTATGCACATACATCTTATCAAATAGTTCCATAAACTCGGTTGGCTTCTTATTTTCTGCCAGTGCAGAAAAGTACTCTTTCAATACGTTTTTTTGCTCTGCTGGCTGTAATTTAAAGAACCCATTTTCGGAAAAAGCCGTGTCGAAATCTCTAAGCGGGATAAAACCGTCCATTGCCTTTTCCGCAGACAAGCCCGTAAGACATTGGAACGCACCAGGCTTTAATCTAAAACCGAAGGAGAAACTCCCAGCAAGAATCGGATAGTGAAACTCCGTTTTCTTCATCCCCGCAAATCCAACGGCTTTTTCTCCGGCATCAACCACCAAATCCACGCAAGCATCCGCAAGTATGATGTTTTCGACCATTCGATTCGGATTCGTCCTTGGTTTCATTTCCCAAAAACAGATAGCAAAGCTCGCCATATCAGGGCAAACCGTTTCACTATAACTTACGTTTCGCTTGAAATTTTCATTTAGCAAAAATGGTATCTGAATAGGGCAATATCCAAAACCATTGATACGTTCCATAACTACACCTCTCGATGAGAATTGACAATTTTCAGTTTCAATTTTATAAGCATAAAGTATACCACAGATGACCGATTATAGCCAGCTGCTCGATGTAGACCATCATCCCGCATATAACACAACTTAGACACATTTTGATGTTAAAATAAAAACCTATAAAAAAGGGGGATCCGGTTGTGCTTAATATTCTGATTGTTGAAGATGAACAGGCAATCGCCAATTTAATTTACATCAATTTAAGTGATGAGGGCTATCGCTGCACTTACGCTTTTGATGGCAAGCAAGGCGCGGACATCCTCGAAAAAGAAAGCTTCGACCTGATACTGCTTGATATTATGCTACCCGAAATCAACGGCTATGAACTGCTTTCATATATCAAACCGCTCAAAATACCTGTTATTTTTATTACGGCCAAGGGCGCGGTGGAGGACAGGATCAAAGGCTTGAAGTTAGGCGCAGATGATTATATTGTAAAGCCATTTCAAATTTGAGAGCTTTCTGCGCGCGTAGAGGCAGTGCTCTTACTTTCTGAAGTAGGTGATTCCCTAATATGAGCTTTCTGCGCGCGTAGAGGCAGTGCTACGCCACTATGGGAAAAGCGAAAAAGAGAATTCCAAACCTATGCCGATAAGCTACACAGCGATACCATGTTTACTTTGCTGTTTCCCGAATTGAATTGCCCTGCCGCTTTTTTTGACGAGAACAAACAGCCACTTTCTTCATCACTGCCCTTTGAACCTGACCTATCGCTATTAGACAGTGCAACAAACAACGAAACGGCCTATTCGCTGCAAAAAACGAATTCTGAAAGTTATGTTTTGACTGCAGGCAAGCTAACCCTGGATGAAAAATCCATATATTTCTTGAATGCGGTTGATATTGGCTTCTCTGTAGCACAAGAAGAAAGAATGCTCCAAAATTTCAGATGGGTTTATTTTGCAACACTGGGTATCGGCATGGTTTTAACCTTCCTACTCTCCCTATTCCTAACCCGGCCGATTAAACGCTTGACCAACGCTTCTTATCGAATTTCTCACGGAGATTACGCACAGCGGCTTCCTGTTACACAAAATGATGAAATCGGAGAGCTGTCAAACAGCTTTAACCGGATGGCCGATGCAATCGAAGATAAAATGAGCGAGCTTTCGCAAAATGCTCGGCAAAAAGAAGATTTTGTCGCTGCCTTTGCCCATGAACTCAAAACGCCGCTGACCTCGGTCATTGGATATGCCGATGTTCTTTATCAAAAAAATCTACCGCCACAGGAAACGAAAGCCGCAGCTTGGTATATTTTAAACGAAGGCCTTCGCTTGGAAACGTTGGCGCGTAAGCTCATGGATTTAATTGTTCTTAATCGGCAGGATTTTGTCTTGGAAGAAATGCCCTTTGATGAGATTTTGCAGAACGCCTGCAACGGACTGGCCCCCTTGCTGAAAGAAAAGAAGGTAAACTTAACCTTTGAAACAGATGCGATATCTATCCGTGCGGATTTTGACTTGTTCAAAACATTGCTGCTAAATCTCATAGACAATGCGGTAAAAGCCGGGTGTTCAACAATTCAAATTACCGGACGGCATAACAAGGGACGTTACTCTATCCGTGTGGCTGACGATGGCTGTGGAATCCCACAAGCTGAACTAAGCCGCATAACCGAAGCGTTTTACATGGTAGATAAATCGCGCTCACGCAAACAGTATGGGGCAGGGCTTGGATTGTCATTGGTGACAAGGATTGTCGAGATTCATCATGGCAAAATCAACTTTGACAGCCACGAGGGTTCCGGTACATCTGTAACGATCGAAATTTCCTGTGAAGGAGGAAAAACGAATGCATAAGAAATTCCTCCCTACCTTTTTTGGAATACTCCTCACGTTTCTGATTGCCATTGGCGCTTGGGCATTGACCTATAAATTGCTTGCACAAAGCGAAGACAGCTTGTTTGCTAAACATGGAACCGTCAATAATGCAACACCCGATTCTATTGCTTCCAACTCGGACGAACAACGATTAAGCGTATCTGAAATGGCCACAGTTTTACAAAACTGGAACAGCGTTTGGAACGCTTATTTGCACAATCCAGAAAATGGGCAAATCAATATGGAAAGAGCGATTCAAATAGCAGAAAACGGGCTTTCAACCATCAATATGCAGGAAATTTTACCGACTGAATTTTATAAAGAAGATGTTAAAACAGGGGCAATGCTATATGAAAATCGGGAAACCAATAATGTGGATGCGGTGCTTGCACCCGGATACAGTTATTGGGCGGTTACTCTTGGCCAGTTATACGCCATCGCTTCACGGTAATGGAATCATCATGAGAATGGAAAAGTATATCTTTCTATTCTTATTCATCTATCTGCGATTCCAAATTAAATTTCAGATTTGACAACTTAGACACATCTTTGGCACAAGTATAGAACAACTTCTTGCTATGATAAATGCAAATCAATCGAAAGGAGTTGTTCTATTTATGAAAGGGTCAAACAAGAAAAACAGAAAAACCACATTAGCGATATTGCTCCTCATCCCTATCCTTTGCATCGCGCTGTCTGCCTGTTCTTTTACAAGCGCACCTAGTAAAGATACCAAAAGCAATGTAGCAACTGACGAAGCGGCAACGCCACAAGCACCAAGCATCGGTGAACTAATGGAAAAAGGCGAAGATGTTCCCCTGCCGTATATCCCAACTGTTTTGGACAACAGCAAGATACTTTCCCCCAACGAAGTGCTCCACGCGCTCTATCCTATAACCGAAAACGAAAACAACCCAGGTCTTGACTATACGTTAAAAAGTGCGGCTATTTTCGATACCCCGGAAGCGGCGGGCTTAGATAAAAGTCAGATGAGAGAGGATGCGGAATGCGTTAATCCCAAAAGCGAATATTATCCAACCGAATTTTCCCTCTATGATATAAGCGACTGCCAAATTTTAGTTGTAGAGCTTACCATCAAAAATATAAGCCACTACAACCAGTATGATAACAGCATTGGCATCGCCGAGATGTCCCCGGTTTATGCCGACCCGCAAACAGGCGAAATTGTGGTTGTTTGCATATTCCCTCTCTATTTTTCTGCCTCGAAATCCGAACCTAATCAGCATGATTTCGCCTATTATCTTCTGGCAAAAGACCAAAGCATCGATGTGAAGGTCGCTTATCCGATCCTCCCCGAATTTAGCGCGGAAAATCTCTACCTAAGGAGCTTATTGGATGGGCAATACTTCCAGTTGAGCTTAAATTAAGGTGAATCGTATGGCAAATACATTGAAGCTAGAAATTGGCAAAGCGGTAAAAAACCAGCTCTTTTTCCTTACCGGCCTACTTGGGTGCGGGATTACATTGTTGAGCTTTTCGTACAACATTGAGGTTTTGCAGCATCAGACGGCGACTCATCAACGATTAACGAAATACTACGGTTCTTCCCCCATACAATTCATTTGCAGAGATGTTTTCTCTGTTCAATCATTGGATTGGCGGCGAACCTTTCTCCCTTGGTACACAACTTTTTTTCTTCGTGTTTCCGCTGCTTGCTGCAATTCCCTACGCATGGTCATATTGTGAAGAAAAAAACAGCGGCTATCAGCGCAACATCGTTGTTCGCTCCGGGAAAACGCAATATTTCCTGTCAAAATATATAGCGATTTTTTTATCAGGCGGGCTTACGATGGTCATTCCGCTGGCCTTTAATTTCCTGCTGACCGCTATGGTTTTCCCGGCAGTTACACCGAATGTCATTTACGATACAGCTTACGGTATTTTCGGCAGTTCGCTGATGTCCGCACTCTATTACAGCAATCCATTTTTGTATTTGCTGTTTTACTTATTGATTGACTTCGTTTTTGCGGGTCTTGTCGCCTGTATCGGCTTTATGGTTTCGTTTTTTGTCAAATACTACGTGGCCACAATCATTGTTCCACTGTTCCTGATGCTGGGCGTACATTATTTTCGGCAGTTCGTGTACACATCCTATGCAATCCAATACAAGGAAATATCGCCATTGTATTTCCTGCGCCCAGTTCAGTCCGCCTATCGTGCTTCCTGGCTGATTATTTTGGCCGAGATTGCGGCACTGCTTCTAATGACTGTGGTACCACTTTTGCTATGGGAGAGAAAACGTGAAATTTATTAAGAATCTTTCATTTGACATCCAACACGGAATTTTTAGAAGCAAGACGCTGTTTATATGTCCGATTGTCCTTGCGCTGCTTTCCTTTATCAACTGCACAAACAAGGCGCGGGTAGTGGCATCTCTCGAAATAATGAAAGCGAACAAAGTCAGCTTGGGAGATTGTTGGGTTTTCCTTTATGGCGGGATGAAAGAAGCTTCGGGTAATCCGTTTGCTTTCCCGATTACCTGGCTGATGGTATTTACTACAATACCATTTATCCTATTAAATTATCCCATGAAGGATATGCAAGGCATTGGGCAACAATTTCTGCTTCGCTTAAAAGGACGCTCCCTGTGGTGGCTGTCAAAATGCTGCTGGAACGTGTTGGCCACTATGCTGTATCATTTGGTTTTAATCTTAACCTTGATTGCGCTGTGCCTGCTGTTTCGGATGCCCATTGATGGTCATGTCAACATGGATTTTTTGACCGAAGCACTGCATTTGGACAAGGAAGCGGTTATAGACATACCTACGGCAATCCCTCTTTTTGTGTTTTTCTTGCCACCGCTGATTTCCATCGGAATCAATCTGGTGCAAATGACGCTTTCGCTATTCCTTAATCCTATCTTTAGTTTTTTTGCAATTCTTAGCTTCTTGATGGCGTCAATCTATTTGCCTGCTCCGTATATGATAGGAAATTATGCTATGCCCATGCGTTACGATTGGATCATACAAAATGGGCTACCATACCAACCGGGTTTTACCATTGTCGCAATGTTGTTGATAGCGTCTGTTGCCATAGGGTTTGCCCGTTTTCACTTTTACGACATTATAAACAAAGATTAGGAGAAAATTTGCCATGACACAGATAGAAATAAAAAATCTGTCCAAAACAATACAAGGAAACGCCGTATTGCAAAACATTTCTCTCGTCCTGCATTCAGGCAAAATCTATGGTTTGCAAGGAATCAACGGTTCGGGAAAGACCATGCTCATGCGGGCGCTTATCGGGCTGATCCGCCCGACTGAGGGGGCGATTTCCATCAATGGGCAAGTTTTAGGCAAGGACATAGAATTCCCGGAAAGTATTGGTTTCCTGCTCGAAAGCCCAACGTTCTTAGACCGCTATACCGGGTTTGACAACCTCAAAATGCTGGCTTCCATTCAAAGAAAAATCGCAGAGCCGAAGATTCGGGAAACCATCGCAGCAGTGGGGCTTAACCCTGCGGATAAGAGAAAATACCGCAAATATTCTTTGGGCATGAAGCAACGCTTGGGCATTGCGGCGGCTATCATGGAGGACGCGGACATTATCATCTTGGACGAGCCGACAAATGCCCTTGACACATTTGGCATAGACCTTGTAAAAAATATTCTTCTACGGCAAAAGGAGCGGGGCGCGCTTATCATGATTGCCTGCCATGACCTCTCTATCCTGCAAAATCTATCAAACGAGGTAATTAAAATGGAATCTGGTCGGATTGTAGAACTGTAAAGGAGGCGTTTGCAATGAAAAAAAGAATCGTGGTTTTCGCTGTTATTTTATGTTTATTGAGCGGTTTCGCAGTACGGTTCTACTATGTGAACCGCCATGTCGAGCTACCCATCGTGCAAGAATTCTTACAAGGAGAGATTGTCCCCTTTGGCAATGATTTCAGCGATGCCGCCGGCGATTCCGCTCCCGGCTATACATTGCAGGTATTGGATTCGGTGCTTTTTACAATCAGCGAATTTTTAGACCAGTATGACTCTGAGCACGAGATGGTAGCCGATGGCTTCACACAATATTTCTACCTCGTAAAGATTTCTGTCGGCAATATTGATAATACACAGGGTGAGGAAAGTGGTGTGTCATTACCCCTTATCCCGCTGGTTGGGACAAATTACTTTATGATGATTGACTATCCGGCATTTAAAGTCCTAAATCCAAATATGCCGGGGCTCGACTTTTCATTACAGCCTGGAACGACGAAGGAATTTTTGCTTCCCTATGCGATTAACTCGGATGTACATACTAGTTACCGCCGGTTGCAGAAAGACATTCTTAAATTGCAGCTGACAGAATATCCACACCGCAAACGGATTGCGTTGAATTGACACGAAACAGCTTTGATTTGGCACGATCCGGACATATGAAAAGATCAAAACGCAAACCGAACAGCTATTTCTTGAGAGGCAGCCAAACGGTAAATGTCGTGCCTTTGCCCTGCCTGCTTTGTAGCGATGTCGTGCCACCGTGCAGTTCTACAATCTTTTTCACAAGCGACAGCCCCAGTCCGTTGCCGCCCAAAGAGCGGTTGCGGGATTTATCTACCTTATAAAATCGTTCAAATATATGAACCTGATCTTCACTTGAAATCCCAATTCCATTATCGAAAACCTCACAGACAACCTCCTCTTTCGCAAGTCGGATTGTAGCCCCAAACTCGCCGTTTTTCGGCGTGAATTTGATGGCATTGTGCAAAAGGTTAATCCAACTTGGCTAAGGAGTTCCTCGTCACCGGTTATCAGCGTTTTTGGAAGGTCGAGATTTGGACTTAAATTTTCTGCTGCCCACTGTGGCTCTAACATCAAAACCACACTTTCAATCTGCTTGTCCAACCTGTATTCATGTGGCGCAAGCGGTGTAACATCCGATTCCAACGCTGAAAGTTTCAGCAAGTTCGCAGAAAGCCCAGAGAGTCGTTTACTCTCTGCTTCTATTATATCAAGATAATGCGCACGTACGTCTTCCTGCAACGAACCGTCTTTTAGGAGTGCCGCAAAGCCGCTGATAGACGTAAGCGGCGATTGGATCTCGTGAGATACATTTGAAATAAAGTCCTGCCGCAGCTTCTCCATGGAAGAAAGCTCATGTGCCATCTTGTTGACGCTTTCGGCCAATTCGCTAAACGGATCATGTCCCTCCACAGGAATCAAAATATTAAAATCGCCACGTGCAATACGGTTCATAGCCTCTACAGTCCTTTGCAGAAAGGTTCGGTGATCATGGGTATTCGGACGTAGCTTTCCCGGATACTTTCGGTCATACAGCTCCATACACCACTTAAAAAAAATAGCCCATGCGAAAAATATAAAAATCCCCAATATACCAGAAAGCAAGTATGATACAAAGCCACTTAAACCAAATATGCGCACCACCAGCAGATAGGATGTCGCAAAGCAGCACATAAAACCGGCAAGTGCAAGCACAGACCAAATCGTGAAAAAAGGAATTTTCGATTTATCGCTACGTTGTTGTTCGCTCATACGCTCACCACCTTTCGTAGAATGACTTTATTTTACCACACGAATGTAAACGGAAGTTAAACAAAATGATATTTTTAAAGCATATCACCATACATGCAGGTGTGCAGTCGGATGTTTTCCTCGACCGATAGATCAAGGTCAATGCTCGGCTTTGGAAAGATAATACCAATGTGACGGCGCACATCTTTGAAATCCCTTGCAAAACTCTGACCATTGTAATCTATCTTCCTATTTCCTCTATCGGTAGAAAAAATAGCTTGATTTATTTATTCCAATATGGTAATATAACTATATTGGAAATATAGGGGGCAAAAAATGAACGAGAAAATAATTGCGTGTTTTACAAATCCCGCAAAATGCAAGTTGATGATTGAAATATCCTCGAAAAAGCAAGTTACCGCCAAGCAATTAGCAAAAAAGTTTACCGACATCCCACAAACTTCGCTATACCGCTATCTAAAAAGCATGGCAGATGACGGTGTTTTAAAGATCGTGAAAGAAAATCAAATTCGCGGTACGGTTGAAAAGGTTTATGCGTGTGCGCTTGATTTTTCAATTGAGGTAGGGAAAATGATAAAGGAAAACAACGGGCAGGTATATATGTTGCTTTTCTCGCAATATATGATGGGATTTATGCAGGAATTTAGAGAATATACTTCTCGCGCCGACATCGACATTGTAAAAGACTGTTCGGGGTTTTCACTTGCGCCCGTATACGCCACAAGAGAGGAATTAGAATCCGCGCTTCGCAAGTTTGGTGAAATTTTAGCTCCACTTATGCAAAATGAGAAAACACCTGAACGGAGCCTGCACAATATCGGTATTATTACCACTCCACCCAAATTTACAGGACAAATCGATAGGGAGGCACTTTAAATGGCAATTGATATTTTAAAAATTACGCATCTGACAAAAACCTACGCTGGCGGGAAAAGAGCTGTCGATAACCTTAGCTTAACGGTAGAGGCCGGCGATATTTATGGGTTTATCGGTCATAACGGGGCAGGGAAAACGACGACCATTCGCGCCATTGTGGGTGTCATGGAGTTTGACGATGGCGAAATCCTAATTGCCGGAAACTCCATAAAGGAAAAGCCTGTGGCCTGTAAATCTGTGATGGCCTACATCCCTGACAATCCAGATTTGTACGAATACCTAAGCGGAATTCAGTATCTAAATTACATAGGCGATATGTTTTCGATATCTCGTTTCGACCGCGAAGCCCGCATCCAAAAATATGCAGATTTACTCGAAATCACGAAAAGTCTTGGCGACCTTATTTCTGCATACTCTCATGGTATGAAGCAAAAATTAGTGCTTGTGTCGGCATTTTTACATGCACCCAAACTGCTGGTTTTGGATGAACCATTTGTCGGCCTTGACCCGGAGGCATCCTTCCATGTTAAGAACATGATGGCAGAGCTATGCAAGGACGGGAGTGCTATCTTTTTTTCTACTCATGTGCTTGAAGTAGCAGAAAAAATATGCAATAAAGTTGCGATCATAAAATCAGGGAAATTAATTGCAAGTGGCCTGACTGCGCAAGTTCGTGGCAATAAGAGCCTTGAAGATGTTTTTATGGAGGTGCAGGAATATGAATAAATGTCTGCTACTCTTTAAAATACAACTCCTTGGTTTTATGGGAATCAATCGCCTGCGCTATGACAAAAGCAAAACTAAAAGCGACACGATATGGAAAAGTATTGGTATGCTTTTATTGCTTCTCATGGTGCTCGGATATAGCATAGCAATTGCTGTAGGCTACGCTGCAATCGGTATGGTGGACGCTCTTCCACCACTCATGCTGATAGTTTGCGCAGTCGCCACAATCATGTTTACATTTTTCATAAGCAATGGCGTTCTTTTTGGCTTTAAAGATTATGACATGGTTATGTCTTTGCCGGTGACAAGCGGCGCTGTCATAGCAAGCCGATTGCTTCTCGTCTATATTGTAGATTTTTTCGCGGGCTGCGTTTTTATGATTCCGTCTATGCTTGTGTTTGGCATAGAGGCAAAAGCCACATTGTCTGTTTGGATCATGATGGGCATATCTTTGTTCTTGGCTCCACTCATTCCGATTATCGTCGCAATGGTTGTAGGTGCGGCTATTACAGCGATATCTATCAGGTTTAAACACAGTAATCTTGTCGTTACATTTTTGAGCATAGCCGCCATTCTTTTCGTTATGACCGCGTCCTTTCGTTTGCAAAATACGGATAGCGCAGATTTCACAGAATTCAACAAAACCATCGGTGCTAAAATTGCAGGGGCTTATCCGCCCGCCAAGCTTTTTGGGCACGCTCTTTTGAATCAAAGCTGGATCAGTTTTTGTTCATTTGCCGCCATTTCATTCGCCTCTGCCGCCTTATTTGTTTTGCTTTTGTCGATCACCTATACGAAAATAAATTCAGCGCTATTTTCTCACCATGCATTTCACAATTACCGAATGGGTACACTCAAAACATCAACTCCGTTTCAGGCACTCTATGTGAAAGAAATGCGGCGCTTATTTTCAAGCTCCATTTATTTCTTAAATTCATGTATTGGCGCAGTTTTGCTTATCGCTTCCGGCGTTGCCGTTTTATTTATTAGCCCTACAAAGATTGAACAAGCATTAGGAGTTCCCGGCATCATGGCAAGTGGTTCAAAAATTGCCCCATTTGTAATTTGTCTGTTCGTTGGCATAACCTCAACAACAGCATCCTCCATAAGCCTTGAGGGAAAAAGCCGGTGGATACCATATTCTTCTCCTGTAGAGCCAATCACGATATTCAAATCGAAAATCACAGTAAGTCTAACCATACTTATTCCGGCTGTGCTTGTAGCCGGAGTTTTGATGGCAATCAGATTTGAAACAAATTTTCTCCAAACTTTATTTATGATGATCACACCTGTAGTTTTTTCTTTCTTTGTTTCTGTGCTTGGACTGGTATTTAATTTAAAATTTCCCAAATACGACTGGACAAGTGAAGCTGGCGCGGTAAAGCAGTCCATGTCTGTGCTTGCCACGACGGGAGTGGCTATGCTTTTTGCGCTTGCCATCTTGGGGATTTCATTTGTTTTTATCGATTACTCTATCCTCCTGCTTTGTGCCGTAACACTCTTTGTAGCTGCCATTACATGGATTATGGTTCAAAAGCTTAAAAAAGTGAAGTTGTATGTATAATGCATACAACTTCAACTCATTGCAAGAAAATCAATATCTTGCTCTATCAGTGCGATTTCAGCCGAGATCTTTTCTTTTGTTTCTACGTATTCGCTTTTCGTTTTCATTCCCAGTGCAAATTTCTCATATGCGGCAATGTTTACCTGCTTCAGTTCTTCTACTTGTCTTTGCTTTTGCCATAGCTACTTTGGCTTTTTTACCACATCATTCACTTGGCGGAATTCTTCTTTCGAAATGATTGCCTCATGGGTATTCTCTACATAGATCCACTCTTCTTTCGGATGCAAGGTCGATAGTTTTGTCGAAATCACCCTATAAATTATGCGCCAAATCTTCCGCATTTTTTACAATCTCTTCTGGGAAACCAACATACCTTAGCAGTTTTATCGCATTTTTCGTTTTGGATACTCCCATTTTCACTTTATAGTCAAAACAGATATCTTTTTTGTCTATCACTTCATTGAAATGACAATTCCTAAATTTGCCTTCCAGCAATTCTGATATTTTAATATCATGTGATGCCACAATTGCCAAACAGTTTTGATTGTTCAAGTAATCGAGTATTGCAACAGATGCCGCTATTCTTTCTTCCGTATTTGTACCCCTTAAAATTTCATCCACAATGCACACCGCGAGTTTTTCCTTCTTTAATTGAATGACAATTCTCTTTAGATGTTTTATTTCTTTCATATAATAGCTTTCTCCCAATATTACATCATCTCTTACCGCCATGGAAGTTAAAATATTCGCATAAGGTATGTTGGCGCTTTTTGCCAATGCCATATTTATGGATTGTGCGAGAATCATATTGATTGCTATCCCTTTAATATAAGTGGATTTTCCGGATGCGTTTGACCCTGTTACTATAAAATTCGAATCCATTTTCACATCATTACATACCGGCTCACTAAGCAATGGATGGTACATCTCAACGAAGTTAATTACATTCTCTTTCTGAAATTTGGGCTGGCAATAATGGGATACGCTTTCTCGATAAGAAGCAATGCTTATTGTTGCGTCTATTTCTCCAATATAAGTATATATCTTCATAAATTCTTCTTTATTGGCTGCAAGCATCTGTACAGCCTTATGAAAGACATGGAAATCCCACAATGTACTTCCTATTAAATAGTCAAATAATAATGCTCCCATATCACCGGCTATTCCCGTTTCTATCTTTCTTTGAATGGTCGTGATTCGGCTGGCCATCTTTTTCATTCGCTCTACGCCTTCAATGCTTTCTCTCGCTAATTCTCCGTCAATCAGTTCATGCTTTTGTATTAGGATATTAGCAGACGCTACAATGTTCAATACCGAACCGAGCATTCCAAGATGCATTTCAAAACGATTTTTTCCCAAAGTGTAGATCACTAAATTGATTAAAAATACCAAACCTGCTCCATAAAAGAAAAATGGGTCTATAGCGATTCCTAAAATTAAGGTTACCGCCAAAAGAACACTTAGCAAACGATAAATCCAAATATTACCTATTTCAAATAACGCAACCTCTTTAATAAACATTGGCAGAAAATAACTAGCCTTTTGTCTCCCAATGCTTTCCAGTAATACTTGTACATCCTCTCTTCGTTTTGTATTCGACACAAAATCTTGAATCATTTTCTCTCTGTTCTCTACTTCTTCCTTCGTTCGTTCCATCGCATGCAGTTGTCTATAGAGAACTTGTTCCCCGATGAATGAATTACAATTATTAATCCTTGTATATACGGTATCCATATCCAAATCATTCCACGTGATTTCATCGATATCATACTTTTTTTCTTCATATGCCATGAGATATTGTACATTTTTTCTGATAAAATCTCTATTCGGTTCGGCACCAAATTCTTTTCTAATTCTATTAGCCATCTTTTCCACTTCTTTTGCCTTGGTATACTTCACTACAATTAATGCAATCACTATAAGGACTGCTCCTATCATGGCATAAATCATTGTTTCCTCCTAAATTCCTGTTCTCATTTCGTTTTCTTTTTGATTACTCTAATATATAGGCTTCAATTCTCTTTCGAACTTCTTGACATACCTCTTGGGATTATCATCGATATTTTATCTCTTGTAATTTGTACTCTTAAATTATAATTTCCTTCATATAACACTCGCTTGTCCTCTTCCAAATCTTCATAATCAGATATAGACATTGTATCATAATCCTCCTCATTTCTGTCATTTTTAAGAACCATGAAGGGGAATTTCATTGTGTTATTCTCAAAACCGTTTATTTTTATGTATTGTTATCGTGAAAGAAAATCAAATTCGCGGTACGGTTGAAAAGGTTTATGCGTGTGCGCTTGATTTTTCAATTGAGGTAGGGAAAATGATAGAGGAAAACAATAGGCAGGTATATATGTTGCTTTTCTCGCAATATATGGTGGGATTTATGTAAGAATTCAGAGAATATACTTCTCGCACCGACATTGTAAAAGACTGTTCGGACTGTTTTGTCAAGGACTATTTTTCGAAGGGGTAATTGAAGGTGTACCTGCGGGAAGAAAGTCTCACGCTCTTCACAGCGAATGAGACTCATGGTTTTGAAAAAGTTATCGCTATTGTGAACGCAGCTATTACCAAGTTTACTAAGTTTTTGCTCTCGCAGTAGCGATAACTTATTGTAGCAAGAGCGCGACCTGACCGGCGTATTCATCGCCAACATCATGCTGCAAATATTGAGCTATGTCGCGCAGACCGAGTGCGAGATTAACCGTCAGCGTCAGGCGGAGGGCATCTCGATAGCGTTAGCAAAGGGCGTGAAGTTCGGGCGGCAGCCGATGGAGCGTCCGGCAATGTTTGAGGAATGATGCGCGGCGTGGAAACGCAAGGAAATCTCCGCGCGCAATGCGGCAATCCAGCTGGGAGTGGCACACAAGACATTTCTGGCATTGGCAAATGGGCAGTGAGAAAGGGATGGGAGGAAAGTAAGGTATTCCTGCGAAAAAGATCAAATAAGCGGAAAAACAATGTGCCGTTCTGTAAAATTAGCTTGCGACAGCAGCTGATTTATGGGAGGCAGATAATGGAAGAATGTAAGTGCTATGGCTATGTACGTGTGTCAACGCGTGAGCAAAATGGGGACAGGCAGTTGCTCGCCCTGCGGGAATGCGGCATACTCGACGAAAACGTTTTCATGGACAAACAAAGCGGCAAAGACTTGATATGCATGGATATCTGCTTGCGCGTCATTTTCTTGCAGACATCAGAGTCTCGAAGGAGAACGCGTATTTCCCTGAGATATATTTCCGCGATGAACTGAATCAGCAGCCTTGCTTTCATGCGGTCATCGGTGTGCACCCTGATCCTTCGCATGTCCAGGTCGTTTTTCATCTCATCGAAATCCTTCTCGAGTTTGCATGGGCGGGGGGTTCCTTTTTGCCGATTCAGTCATTATGTGATGGAACTACCGCCACCAATTCCCTATATATCGCCTTGGTTTTCTCTCCATCGTCGAAACTGATATAGATATCTTCGCTTCCATCGCGTTCAATCCATATGGTCGGCGAGGAATTTGCTTTGGCAAACAACAAAGACTTACCACGGCTCTCGGAGATGAAATGACCTATTACCGTTTGACCGCCATGATACCCATCGTTCTTACGTCCGATCCCGATAGCTTTCATGCTTTGCTCGATCAATGATATAGCTTTTACTTCGGCGGTGTCGATATTCAAGCCGTACAAGGCTTTGATTTGAATGTTGTCAGGCGAAATGATGACCACAGTTTCCTTTCCAGCGTATATGAATAAGATGCCGAAAGCGATAAACACTACGGCAGCTATTATGATGCCAACGGCATTTTGGGAAACTTTGATTTTGGATGCTAATATGGGTCTGCTGCTGTTCATTGTTTGGGTTCCTTTCTCGATTTATCTTCCGTGGTATGTGAATGGAGCACTCCGTACAGATCACAGTATAAGGGTGCGCAAACATTGTCACCAAATTAGGTTGCCTTTACAAGCCAATGTCCATTGTATCAAAACAATATAAAGTATTCAAGTCCACTCGAAACCACTGTGGCACAATTTTCTTCTCAACAAGTAACCGGTCAGACCCCCAACAGAGTAACCGGACTCCGTGCATCACAATGGGAACCTCTGGCCTGTTACCTCAACTGATCGAAGCCCGTGCGCCAAAATGCGGTTTCCGAACCGTTCGCATAGCCCGCATTGCGTTCAGGATGGCGATAACTGCCACTCCAACATCTCCGAAAACAGCTACCCACATGGCAGCGATACCGAGTGCGCCTAAGACCAATATGACGGCTTTTACTCCCGTCCGGTAAAGGCGCACATCCGGCCTTACGAGTTTTCACTGTCTACTCGTTCCTCGTACTGTCCTTTGTCGCCACCATTATCTTTCGGTAAGCCGTGGTGCAACGCACCTTGTACGCCGCCAAACAACGAATAACCGATAGTTGTCACGAGCACAGTCACCACCACCACTTCAAGTGGTGGTTTGCATTTGGCCCTATAAGGGCCGCTTCACTTGCACGCCTAAAGGTGTAAACTACTGCACTGCTTCACGCCACGCCTAAAGGCGGGTGTCGCAAGCCTGTTACCTGCAGCCTCTAAAGAGGCTCTACTTTACTGTTCTTTCTTCTTTGGTAACTATTCAGTCACTGCCCCTCTAAGTACGTCATCCTGCGCGAAGCGATAGCGAAGTCGCAGAATGACACAGTAGAGATGGCTGAATAGTTGCAAGCATAGCAGTATTTTTTTCTGGCCTGTCCATTCCAGTTTTCCACAATATACATACCTATCCCCTTTGTTTGCACCTATATATTTATTCAAATATAGATGTATCGGAAATGGATGTCAAGTCTTTTTTCAAAAAAAATCCCCCGGTTTCGGGGGATTTCCAAGACATTGTATTGGTGTTTCGTTATGCACCTATAAATGATTTCGGGAATTTAGGTATTCATAGGTGTTTGCCTCCAATATTTTTTCAGCACCGACCGAAAACATCTGTCACAAGTGTCACGTCTGTCACGCTCCCCAAATTTTGGACGGCGTGACAGACGTGACACATAAATCCGGTCGTTCTCACAAATTTGACAGTGTGGCATTGAAAATAACAGTGCCGAGCGCCCTGTCCCGCCCAACATCGTAGCGCTTTTTGACCTCGCCGACGAACTGCTGAACGCTCATCGGACGGCTGCCGGACATCTTAGCCTGCGCCGTGTAAACCGAGTATAGTATGGAGGTTTGCAACTTTCCTGCATACGCAGGTACAATACGCTCGGACAAGAAATTGCCGACAGAATCGCACTCGGAGCGATATTCGTCAAGCGCAGACTGCATACGCTCCGTAACGTCAATCCCAGCCTCCAGCAGCAGCCGATAACCGTCAATCAGCCAGTTAAGTATCGCGCTCTTGTTTGCCGATTTGCGGAATTGGCTTTTCAGTCCGGGGTCTTGCTCTTTTGCGGTAAAGTGCCGCTCGAAGGGAATAATACGGACGCGCCCGCTTGCGAAAATCGTATCGTCGTTCGTGCGGGGAAGATGGTTGGTGTTGAAGAAAATCTTAAACTCCGGCACAAATTCAAACGGATTTTCGTTGAGGAAACGCCCTACATAAGTGTCACCGCCGGTGAGCTGTTTTATCAAGGCGGAATTAAGTTCCAAGCCCTTTTCGGGTTCGGGGGTGCATACGAACCTCGCGCCTTTGAGCCGCGCAATGTCTGGAGGCGGAGCCGCTCCGTCCGATGAGCGTTTCGCCAAAGTCTGCGGCTGAACCGTCCGTGCGTAATCACCGAGAATGAATCCGATTGCCTCCGTCAGCGTGGATTTTCCGTTGCGGGTGCTCGCGCCGTGGAAGATGTAGAAGTGAGCGTTGGTTTCACCCGTGAGGGAATAGCCGAGAGCCTTTTGCAGAAAGGCGGCGGTGCTTTGGTCTCCGCACATAATCTCGTCAATGAACTGTTCCCACCGAGAGCACCGTGCCTTGCGGTCGAATCGAACTCTTGCAATTTTCGTGATGTAATCGGCGGGATTGTGCTGCTGTATAGAGAAGTTTTGCAGATTGTACGTGCCGTTCTGCAAGTTCAGCAGAAACTTGTTTACGTCAAACGCCGACAGCGACATCGGCGCGATTGATTTGGCATCGCCCAGAACGCTCTCGCGGTTGCGGCGGCTCGCCAGTTTCGCCGTATATTTGAGGAAGTCCGAATCGTCCGCACAGGCGGCGACGGCGTAATCCGAATACGCCGTCACAAAGGTCTTGCACATCTCCATTGTGCGGAATCCGCCCTCGTCCTTGCGCCACACACGCCCATCGTAGACGTACCAAGTTTTGCTCTCGACAACGTAGCGGATTACTCCGCTATGCAGGTCATAGAACAGCCGCCGTGCCGATATCGTTATGCGGATACTGCTCCGCTTTCTCCGCGAGTAATGCCGTGAGATTTTCTGTGATTTTCATATATCCATTCCCTTCGATTTAGATTTTTTTTGCTGCTGCCGTTGTAAATCACGCTCTTGTTCGCGCTGTTGCTTTCGCTCACGTTCGGGACGGAATAACTCCGCTACAAACTCACGCATACGCGCCGGAGATTTTCAGATTGCCCCGATGACGTCCTTGACTTCGTTCCACAGACTGGTGTATTCACGGTGCCAATGACTAACCTCCGCTTGCGTGTCGCGGAGCTGCGCCTTGGTCTTGTTAAATTCGCTCTGCAACGCCACCATATCGCGCTTGGCTTTTGCGATACGCTCATCAGATTTGACAGTTGCTTTTGCAAGAGATTTAAGCCGCTTCGCCTCATCGTCTGTGAGGTGCAAACCGGGAACAAGCGGCAAGCTGTGACCTATAGCGTCAATCTCCACGACCGTTGCCGCCTTTGTTGTCTTTGCATCAATTTTCTCGTCAAGCTTCGCAACGCGCTCCTGTTTCTTTTCAAGCGTCTTTTCCGTTTTAGCCAGCGCCGATTCTGCTTCCTCCGCACGTTCGGAGAGAGAGGACAACCGCTCTGCCTCCTGCTGTGATTTGTATTCCAACACGGACAAATGTTCGGCGGTACTGCCACGCTCCCCGCGCTCAAAATCCTCGAATCCCGCTGACCTCATGTGCTCATAAAACCTGTCTTGCAGGAGGGAGTATTCATTGAGGATTATCGTCTTGCCCTCGCGCTCGACTGGCACACGGATAGGCCATTTCTTGCTGTGGCTGATTTGCGGGATGACCTCTTTCAGCTTGCCCGCGAGAGCCGGGTCTTTGTTTGTCTTTTGATAGTAGACTTCCTTCCTGACAACCGGGATATAGATAACGTGCAGATGATAATGATAGACATCACGACCAAGCTCATCGGAGAGAGCCTTGTTGCGTTCGTCGGCGTGCATCACAGCGGAGAGGATGTAGTCCTCACTGCCTACCTCTTTCACTGCGTAGCGATAGACCTCATCGTAGAATTTTTTTGCGTAGTCATAGCCGCCGTGTCTATCGAAGTATGCCGTGTTGATGTCGAACACCAACTCACCGAAAACCTTGGCATCCGCTTTCAAACCTTTCTTGACAATCTTCCCCTCCGCCAGTAATCTGTTGAAGGTTTCCTCGTAGGTTTCGGGAGTACCGCCGGAAGAAAAAACACGCCGGTACTGGATGTTTAGCCCGGCGCGTTCCTTGATGATATCTGCGTTCTTGTATTCGATATTCTGCCGTTCGTTATGACGTTCGCAGACTTCAAACTGCGTCGCCATCTTGCCAGCGTTTCGGACGATGGACTTGTCCGTCTTTGCTGATTTTGCCATTGAAGTTCACGCTCCTTTGCGGTAAAAATGAGAGCCTCCCGACAGCGATAATCGCCGCCGAAAGGCTCGGTGGGTATATAACCAAGTTAAGATGTCCCCTGCCTTTTTTTTGGCGGGGGACATCTTACATCAGTGGGGGTTACAAGCCCCCACTGATGTGCGGCGATAGCCGCTTTGGTTATCGAGTACGCATGATTTGTGCGCGCGAGATGACCTTGACTTTTGGCAGTGGAAAGCGGGGTGCGTTTCACGCCCTTTTTCAAAGGACGTGACCCACTCATACACTTTGGCGTTGCCAAAGTGCGAGTGGGCGCTCCCGCGAGGCCATGCCGGGGGCTTTGCGGTCATGACGGAAGTCGCCATAAGCACTGACATCCGCCACGCCCGACGCGCACATCGGGAATGCCGACGCTTGCCGCGCCGTCTTTCCATTGGGTGCAAAAAACCGCCCGATTGCCCTGCGGCAAACGGACGGTTTCAACTGGCAGCTGTGACGATTTACACCGCGTAAGAAGTGCCTGCGAGAATGAGATTTCTCTCCACAAGCTCGGCCGCTATACGCGCGTCCCGCTTCTTGGCATAGCGCCTGCGGTCATGTTCTCGGTCGCGCTCGTTTCTTATGTGTTTCTTTTTAGGCGCGATTTCTTCTTCCGACGATTCAACCATTTCCTCCGGCAACTCCAAGCTACCGATAAAGTTCAGGTAAATTTCGATTTTCTGAACGCGCTTGCCAGAAGATTTGTCTGCTTCGTGGACGATTACCTTGTCGATAAATTTATTCAAAACCGCAGGTGTCAGTTCGTCAAACTCGGTATGCTTTTTTACAAGGTCGATGAATTTGTCCGCTCTAACGCTGTCGGCATTGAACGTGTCTATATCGGATTGCAATTCGGCGATGGCGGGGCCAAGAGATTTCTGTTCCTCGTCATACTCTGACAGCAGGCGGGAGAAATGATTTTCGGGGATTTTGCCTGTGGCAAACGATTCGTACAGCTTTTTTATCAGCCCGTCGATTTCCTCGCGCCACCGCCTTGACTTCGCGAGCTTTTTACGGCTTTCTTTGATTGCCGATTCTTGGTTCAGCGCGGAGGCCTCGCGCACACGTTCAACAAACTCCGCCTCGTTTGTCATAACGAATTTGCTCATGCGCTGTATCGTTGAGAGTATCAATTTTTCTACCACTTCTACTCGGATATAGTGCATCGTGCAGCTCCGCGAATAGTGGCGGTAGCTTGAACAACAGTATTCATCATGATGCTTGTGTGTGCTGCCGGCTTTGCCCTGCTTGTGGTACCGCTTCTGCCCGCAGTCCGCGCAATAAAGAACGCCTGTAAGCGGGTTCGGTTCGCCGCCTATCCTCTGAGGTATGCGGCGCGTGTCGCGCAGCCGCTGAACGACATTCCACATTTCCTCGTCTACGATTGCGGGGTGCGAGTCTTTGAAAACCAGCCTGTCCTCCGGCGCGTTCTCTCGCCGCTTGGATTTATAATTTTCCTTGACGGTTTTGTTCAACACGCACCATCCCATGTATTCCTCGCGCTTGAGGACGTTTGACACCATAGAAGGAGACCAGCGGTACGGTTCCGCTTCGGGGAAACTCCGCATGCCTGCGTTCACTTTCTGCCAGTGGGCGGACGGTATCAGCACACTCTCCGCGCTCAGCGTGTCGGCGATTTGCGTTATGCCCTTGCCATCAATCGTCATTTGGTAAATGCGCTTGACAATAGGCTCGGCATCAGTGTCGATAATCCACTTTTGGCGGTTGTCGGGGTCGTGCAGGTAGCCATATGGGACAGCCCCTGTGACATGCTTGCCCTCGGCGGTTCTCGTTCCATTGATTGCACGAATTTTGCGGCTCGTGTCGCGGGCATACCACTCGTTTATGATTTCACGAAATGGGGTGAAATCGTCATCGCCTTTGTCTGTATCCACGCCGTCGTTCACGCAGATTAGGCGAACGCCTTTATCGCGGTACATCTCGCGGTACAAGCCCATTCGCAGATAATCCCTTGCAAGACGCGAGCTGTCTTTCGCTATCAGGTTTTGAACCTTTCCGGCTTCAATATCCGCTATGACTTCCGTCCAAGCAGGTCTCGAAAAGTTGGTGCCAGAGTAGCCATCGTCGGCGCGGTGCACCCAGTTGGCAAAACCGTTTCGGTTGGCATAATCTTCAAGGAACGATTTTTGGTTTGCGATTGACATTGATTCGCCGCTTTGCTCATCATCACGGCTAAGTCTTTCGTAGAGAATGGTTAGTTTTTGCGTGTTCATATCTTCCTCTTTCCGGAAGTCAGAACCGCTTGCGGCACATCGGGTGTTAGGCATCCTCACCGCCTTTCGTAAGCGGCGGGATTGTATCCCGTTCAATTAGACGGAGGATTTTGTCCTCGATGGTTTCGTTGCTTGTCTTGCTGAAATGGATGTTGACTGTGTAGATTGTGGAGCCAACCCTTTTCAGCAACTTTACCGGCTCGGCGTTGACGTTGTCGCCCCGCGTTGTCACCGCGCTTTTTACAGCGGTTGCGTACATAGATTGTGCTCCTTTGATTAAGTTTGATTTGGATGGTTCTGTTTTTCTTGACATAAATATCTTGTGGTTCTTGTTCCAACACCAAGCTGGGCATTGCTGCCCACACCAAGGCCCCCAAAGACCTATTTCAGCCTAAGCGGTACCTCCCCGGTCTGCGCCTTTGCGCTGTCCGGCTCCGGTTTGTTCGGAGGTAGTATCATTATCGCCGCCACAGCTTTGATCTAAGGCTTGCGCCCCGCGCTCGCGTCCATTACAGACGGTTGTGGCACACACTGCGACAGTTTTGCGGTACTTGATGTTGTATTGCCTATATTCGGTTTTTGGAGAGAAGGGAATCCACCCCCGTGTTTTGGATTTGCTCACCTCCTATGAGCGAGAACCGATGTTTCCGGCATCGGGCAACAGAGCGTATCATATCGCAATGCAACACGATTGTCAATCAAATATTCAGCAATATGCACATATTCTCTGATTTGCACAATGATAATTCAGTGTTTTTTGTCCTAACAATATAGCGTAATACCCTTATGTTTTATAAGGACTAAAACTACGAGTATACCAAATCCGACAGAATCCCTTGAATTATCTGCTCCCGTGAGTTATCATCGGACATGGACAATCGTTCGTTTGCCGCTTCGTCAATTTGACGGAGCAGAGGGAACAGCCTCTCCGTCAGCAACAGTTGGCTGTAGAGTATCGGCCTGTACTCACGGAGGAAAGCCCTGTGCATACGGGCATACCTGCCAAGCGGATTATCTTTTTCCTCCGCAGGTATGTCTTTGAGCACGATATTCGGCAGGTAGTATTCGCCGACGAGAGTGTAACTGATTCCATTTGCCATATGTTTCTCCTTTTGAGAAGTGTTGTGTGAGGTGTCAATTCGCTTGTGCCGCAAGAGTTTGGCCACCATTGTTGTACGGTTTATAAACCGTCCCTCACAGCATAATCCCTTCGGGTTTTTCACTTGCCGATATCTCGTTTAGACCGCAAGTCCCGCATCAAAAAATATGCGGATTTACTCGAAATCTCGAAAAGTCTTGATAGCTTCCCAGAAGCTGCAACGCAGATTCTGATAAAAGGCGCATCTTTTTGCGTCGTAGATCTGATGATAGGAACAGCATTCTGTTCCTATACTATGTACGAGCAAAGCATATTTGTAAATAGCTCTTTAGACGCAGGGCAAACGCATGAAAAACATGCCAAAATATGATGCCATTAAATTCTTCTAGGATATCCAAGATATATTTCTTCCATTTTCTTCCTTCCTGCATCTTTAGATGACTGTGACATCAATTTGCCAAACTTCGTACTATGCCAAGAAAAAACACAAAATTAAATTGAAAAAGATAGCCACCATATTGACTTGGCATATTTTTAATTACAAGTCATACTTGGCGTTTGAAAAGGGTTTGCCAGCCATCCAGAAAACAACAATTCAAATTGTAGACTGAATTTTTAGGAGGATTTCTTTTTATAAAAAAATCATTCTAGCTCGTTTAGAAACTTTTCGATGTTAAGAAGGGCGGCTCCAACAGCAGTGGAGAAGCGTTTATATTTGCATACCCGAAAGTAGTCAGCTTCTTCGCTATAGGTATTTCTTTCTATGAGCATAGACTTTATGTGGCCTTCATACTTCTCTAAATATGGACCTACATACCCGCCTGCAATGATGGGGCAGTCGAAGATCATCTTCAGGTTGTTGATCGTGACTGTGAGATACTCAAGGTATTCGTTCCATATATTCACGTGGTAGCTATTGCCTTCCTTTACATACTCGAAAAATTTGTCGAGGCTTTCATCTGCACTATTCGAGAGAAGGAGTGCAGAGATATAGGGATCCGTGCAACCATGTTTGCCGCAATAGCATACCCGTCCATTTGGTACAAGCGTTACATGGCCAATCTCACCACTTTCGAATGTCTCTCCCATATAAATTCCGTTGTTTCGAAGTATCGCACCACCAACCGTGTTGTTAAGCGATAGGTAAAAGGAATTATTCAAATCTCGTATATTCCAGTTCTCAGCCAATCCGCCGGCATTTGCATCGTTGCACATGATACAAGGGATACCTAAATGTTCTTCAAATATCTTGCCTGTTAGACCGCTAAATTCAGTTAAATCATCGTGAAGCAATTTCTGTTCTTCAAAGTTAATCATCAGTGGAAGTGCAATACCCACTCCAAGTATTTTTTCTTTCTTGATACCTGATTTTTTTAGTAGCTCATCTATCGAAGCGATCAAAAAATTGAAGTAGGCTTTTGAATTGATGAATTTTAGCTTGCCCTTGGTTTTTTCTATGATTGCTCCACTAAGGTCGATTAATACCGCATGGACATGATTACGTGTTATATCTAGTCCAATTGCATAGTATAAGCTTGGATTATAGGTATATGCTTTTGGTGGTCGGCCTCCACCTGATTCAAAAGTTCCACTTGCATATATGTATTCATTCTCCAACAGCCTTTTGATAATCAGATTGACCGTTGGGAGGCTTAATTTTAGGTTGTCCACAAGTTCATATTTTGAAACGACTTCATCGCTCGCGTATATATACTTATATACATTGGTTTGATTGACTTTTTTTAAATCCATATTGTTCGACATATTATGCTCCTATTCCAAAAGTATTGTAGTAAAATGTTTTTCTTTATTTTACCATAAAACAATATTTTTTTCAGTCATGATTGGAAAATTTAGTATGAAAAATATTTACGCATCCGATCTGGCAAAGAAAAAGTAAGCCTGGTTTTTCTAACACCGACTTACTTTAGCCTGACACCTATCATACATTGATTTATATTCTTCTTGCCAAATTAACGTTCCCTTGCTTTGCTTCTTTGTACCACCTTATCAAGCGTAACGGCAAGTATAAGTACCATTCCTTTTACAACTTTCTGCCAGTATTCCGACACGTTCATGAGTACCATCCCATTCGAAAGCGTTCCCATAAGCAGTACGCCGACAATAACGCCTGTTATCTTGCCTTCACCGCCACTGATACTAATTCCGCCAAGTACGCAGCCGGTGATGACATCCATCTCGTAGCCTTCGCCAGAATTGGCTTGGCCCGAATTAACACGTGACATCAGGATTAACCCTGCCAGTGCATAGAGCACGCCTGCCAATATATATACCTTATAAAGTACCAATTTTACATTTGTACCTGAAAGCCTTGCCGCTTCAACATTTCCACCTATTCCATATACGGAACGTCCAAAAGGCAGCTTGTTCAGGAATATGTACCCTATGATGAATGCAATAAGCATAATGATTACCGGAATTGGCACAACTCCGATGTAGCCTTGGCCAACCAATAAGAATGGTTCCGGAATGTCATATACTGGAATTCCTCCGCAAATGAGGAAGGCAACGCCACGAAGTGCAGTCATCGTACCAAGCGTCATGATGATTGGGGCAATCCCTATCTCATTTATAAAAAATCCATTGAACGCTCCGGCTAGTCCACCACCGATCAAAACCAATACTACTGCAATCACGATTGGCACATGAGCCTGTCCCATAAGCTGTGCACCCAGCACAGCCGCAACGCCAATTACCGCACCTACCGACAAGTCCATTCCACCGGTTATGATGACAAATGTCATTCCCACCGAGCAAACGCCGACGATTGATACTTGCCTTAATATGTTAAATATATTCGATAGCTTTAAAAATGTTGGCTCACATATTGCAAATATAATAATAAGTGCAATCCATGCAAATAATATTCCATATCTAGAGAAATCTATTTTTTTGCTTTTCATCCCAATTCCTCCGCCACTTCCTTCGTACGAATACCTGATGCATATGTCATGATTCGCTCCTGCGTGAATTCTTCCTTTTCAACATTGCCACTTATTGCACCTTCGTGCAGAACAAGTATCCGGTCTGCCATTCCAATCAGTTCGGGCATTTCAGAACTAATCATAATGACAACTTTACCATCTTCTACTAGCTTGTGCATCAATTTATAAATCTCCTGTTTCGCGCCAACATCAATCCCTCTGGTCGGCTCATCGAAAATCAATATTCTACTATCCGTGAATAGCCACTTTGCAAGTACAATTTTTTGTTGGTTTCCACCGCTTAGATTACCTACTTTTTGCTCTACAGACGGTGTCTTTACTTCAAGGATTTCACTGTATTTTTTCGCTATGCCTGAATCTATTTTCTCACTTATAAAACCATTTTTAATAATTCCCTTTAGATTCGCAAATGAAATATTATGGCGTATACTTTCACCAAGAAGTACTCCTTGGTTCTTTCTATCTTCTGGAATGAGGCCTATTCCTGCCTTAATTGCATCGGAAGGAATCTTAATATTCACTTCTTTTCCATCAATGATAAACGTGCCGCTATCCCTCTTATCTGCGCCAAAAAGTGCTCGGGCTATCTCTGTCCTGCCAGCTCCAACCAGACCTGCAAGGCCTAAAATTTCCCCTTCATATGCTTCTAAATGGATGTCTTTTAGCAAACCGGTATTCAGTCCTTTGATTTCAAGTGCCTTCTTGCCTTTTTTATAGTTCGCTTTCGGATACTGCTTTCCTAAATCGCGATTCACCATACTCTTAATTAATTCTTCCGTATTTGTTTCCGGTACCTTTAGCGTCTCAATATACTTTCCATCACGAAATACGGAAACCCTGTCACATACCTTAAATATTTCTTCCATACGATGTGAAATATAGATAATCGTTATCTCCTGCTTTTTCAGTATTTCGATAATATCGAATAGATGTGATACTTCATTTTCCGTTAATGGTGCTGACGGCTCATCCATAATAAGCAACTTGGCGTTACAGGATACCGCTTTTGCAATTTCAACGATCTGCTGATAGCCAACGCTTAATTCTTTTACAAGTGAAGTTGGCTTTATAGAAACGCCTAACCTCGCCATTACTTGGTCTGTCATTTCGTTTAGTTTTTTCATATCAACAATTCCGCTCTTTAGCGGATAACGCCCATAATAGACGTTTTCCGCTACCGTTAGTGCGGGAAAGAGATTGAATTCTTGATAGATAGCTGCAATACCGAGCTTCATTGAGAGTATTGGTGAATTATTTTTGATTTCCTCACCATTGTAAAACATACTTCCGGAAGTTGGCTTGTGGGCACCCGTTATCACCTTTATAAAAGTAGATTTTCCGGCTCCATTTTCACCCGCTATTGCGTGAACTTCTCCTTTTTCAAATGAAAGAGAAACATCGTCGAGCGCTACTACTCCGGGAAATACCTTTTTTATATCTTTTAATTCTAAAATAGGCCTTTCCATATTTTATCTCCTATATGGTTTCTACTGAGCGTGCTGTGCAATTACCCCTTAAACAGAATTCTCATCTGGGTTTGTAAAGTCGATGTGGTGGCTTCTACTGAGCGTGCTGTGCAATTACCTCTTCAACATTATTAATTGTCACTGGATTGAATTTAACGAAAATAGGCTCATCTTGCTTTCCTTCTTTTATAACTTTAACAGCTGATTCACATAATAAATCTCCTTGGTGGAATGAATCTAAATCAATTGTGCCTCTCATAATGCTTGGCTTTGCAATGTATTCTAATACTTTATCTTCTGCATCTTGACCCGTTATACAAACTAATGCATCACCCTTGCCGGCTGCAATCATCGCTTCATACGCACCAAGTGCCGTAGCATCATTCGAGCATACAATTACATTTAAATCAGGATTTTTGGCAAGCACTGTTTCAACTGCTTTCATCCCTGCTTCTGTTGTATTTCCAGATTGAGTCGATACCGTCACTGCATTCGGCGCTAGTTCCGTAAGGCCGGCTATCATGCCTTCCCCTCTTGCGATTAATTGCTCATTTTCTTGAACATAGACATACATTACTTGTGCATCTTCTTGCTTATCCAAATTATCTAAAATCCACTGTCCTGCTATTTTTCCATTCTCATAGCCATATTGATAGTTATCAATCGCAAGCCACGCATCCGAACCTTCAATATTCTCTGACCAAGATATGACCGGAATCCCTGCAGCTTGGGCTGCTTTCACCGCACCTACCGGAGCCACTGTATCAACCGGACAGATAACGATACAATCAACACCTTGGGTCACTAGATTTTCAATGGCTGTAACTTGCGTTGCTGCATCAGAATGTCCATCAACGGCTTGAACCTCAACACCATATTTACTCTGAAATTCTTTCGCACCGTTAAATACTGTTATGAAATAGTTGTTCGTCAAATCTTGTACAATAAATCCAACTTTATAAGGTTCATCGCTACCTTCGTCAGCTGTATCTGTTGTATCCGCAACATCTGTAGTATCCGCTGTATCTGCTGTATCCGCCGTATCCTCTGTTTTCGCCGTATCTGAACTTCCCGGCTCTGTCGTGGAACACCCTGCTAGCGTGAATACTCCGATTGCTGCTGCTAATGCCAAGCTAATCATTTTCTTTTTCATCCTTTTTCCTCCTACGAATCCTTTCGTCCTTCTCCTAAAAATAATTTCAACATTTTTTCAATTGCCGTGTCCCATACATCCCATTCATGTATTCCGTGCCACTCCTCATAAGTAAAATCCTTTAAATTTTCTTCGCACACTTTTTTTACCGCTTGACTCTGTCCATATAAGAAATCCTCTGTTCCACAAACCATATACACCTTGGGCTGCTTTGCATTTCTTTCTACACTGGCCTTTATAACATTTGGTATTAATACTTCCTCCGGCACATGGCTGTCATTGCCAACGACTGCCACCATCTCCTCATCAATTCCTTCTAGTAGGTTGTCAGAATCTGGCACCTTTGAAAGATTAATAACCTCATTCAAATCATATCCGCCAGAAAATGCACCACAGTAAGCATATACATCGGAAGCTTCAATTGCGCATCTTAGTGCACCATAACCTCCCATTGACAGTCCGGCTATCATCATATCTTCTCTCTCATTTGACAAATGAAAGAGCTTTGCGATAAGTTGTGGCAATTCCTTCGTTATATAGCTATAGGCATTAATGCCACTTACCATATCTAGATACCAGCTCCTTTGAACTTCCGGAATTATGACCGCTAGGTTATATCTCTCCGCATATCTTTCAATTGCAGTTTTTCTAACCCATGTAGAAGCATTGTCTGACAATCCGTGAAGTAAAACTAACGTCTTAGGATTTTCGTTCCATATGTATCTTCTTCCATCTTGCGGCAAAATAACGTGTACTTGTGTATCCTGCTTCAATGTATCAGAATACATATTTCCAACAAAATATGACATATTCACCCCCTCTTTCTTTTGTATTTTGTTTATATATAAGTTATTTCTTAATTTGGATTATAACACCATATACTAGGCTTGTCAACCCTATTTTTGGTCTTTTTTTACAATAGTTATGAATTACAAAAATACAAAACTATTCATTTCGCCTCGTCATGCCATTACTGTTTCCTCCTTGCGCTCAGTTGTTTGGTTTCTAAGGCAAGCGAGGCTATAGCGCCGCCGTTTCGATGTTGGCGTGCTACTGCAGTTGACGCAGATGAAAGGCCAGCCGGGTTAGCGGCTGACCTTTTGATATCCTGTCCGGCAATGGAGCGTGGAAAGAGTGCCCTATCTGTTCAGGCAAAGAGGTTCATAAAATTGAAAGGAACGAAACATTGGCGTTTAGCAATTCTTTCGGCTCGATTTTTTGCATTCTTTCTCTACGATGAAAGCATATCTTCCGCAGTTTTCAATTGAAAAACTACGATTGGATGATGTCCTCACCTGCAAAATGGACTTACGCATGAATTGCGATGAGAATGACCCTGCAAAGCACCGGGCAAAATACCGCTGCCCAAAATCCAGCCACAAAGATGGCTGTTTTTGTGAACATCCCTGTTCCGATGCGAGATTTGGTCGAACTGTACATATTTTTCATAGTGACAATCCCAGAATGTTTAGCATCCCTCCCAGGGATTCAAAGCTTGGGAACTTGAATATAAATAGAAGAACTTCTGTGGAACGCTCTAATAAGCTGTTGTCAATTTTTAGTTAGCCACTCATTCGATGAGATTCCGAGAAGTTATGTTTTAACGATAGCAATTGAAATTGCTTCCACTATTCATAGCCTGATCCATATAAACAAAAGTCTTTTCTGAAGTTTTGACCTTCTCTCCACCGGCATCTACATTCGCTTGCGTTTGCTCTGCAAATGCCTTTTTAGCTGCACGTTTTTTTTGTAGCCTCTTTTCCTCCGCTCTTTTAGCTGCACGTTTTTCTTTCACCTTTTTCTCTTTTTCTCTGCTCTCCCTTGCTTTTCTTTCAGCATTTTCCTTAGCAATTTTTCCATCTGGATCACTTGTTCCTGACATTGCTCCTGACATATTTCCATCTGCATCAATCCAATAGATAAGATTTGTCAATGTTCCCAGACCCCCTCGCAACCGCCTGTGCTGCACATCCTGGTAATGCATTCAGATTTTCCTCCAAATATTTCGCTTTCTCTGGATCATTTGCACACTTTTCAATAAATGCACTTGATACAGAAACTGTTGTAGGCACTCCTTCCATTGAGGTGGATTTATTAAAGTAGCTGAACTTTCCCTGTAAATACTTGGTATATTCCGCTGTCGTTGTGCTCTTTGATTTTGTATCATCTGCTTTTTTATTTGATACGGCAGATTCTGTTTGAGTTTCCTTATCTGTACTCTTTTTTCTTGACTCACCCACATTTTCACTCTTTTTAGCCGCCTTTTCTACCGCATTGGATGTGTAATATGATGTATAGCTGCTTACTCCTGATATTGACATAATAATCTCCTTTCGCATTAAAATCAGCTCCTATGTGTAGACATGAAACTCAAATCTGCCTCCCTCCTTGCATTTGATCATGCAAGGTTTTTCAATGCTTTTAAAGTTGCTTCCATTTAATATCCCCATCATATTTTTTAATGCATTGCTGCACATTTAAAATTCCGATTCCTCTGTCTTTTCCATTTTTTGATACAGGCATTCCATTTTTCCATTGAACACAGTTGCTGCAATTTTCAATTCGCACTGCTACTATCTGACGATAGGCTCCTACTTTCACTCTTATACTCTTTTTTCCATTTACCTTTTCTGCGGCCTCTATGGAATTGTCCAACAAGTTTCCGAAAATAATTGTAGCATTAATTGGTTCAATATGCTTTAAATCTACATTATCTATTTGTGCCTCAAACTGTATATTTTTCTCTTTCATAGATAATACCTTATCCGTAAGCAATATATCCAATATCGGATTCCCTGTATACTTTGTAGGTATCAACGGATTTAGCATACGATTGATCTGTTTCGCATATTCAACGGCTAAATCCCCTTGATTCGACATATGCAGTTCTTCAATCACCTTTATATGCTTATCTACATCATGTAAAATCTGAATGGTAGTATTATATTTCTCCGCTTGTATCACATAATATTGATACTGCATACTCGCTTGCTGTTTAAGTAGCTCGACTTGATTCTCGTAGTAATTCTTCTCGTTGGCAATCTTCACAAAATACAGTAAATACAAATCTGCCAACACAATACAGCCCATACTGACTACCCATAAGTAATTTGCTTTTCGTTGTACAAACCCTTCTGCAATCACTAACATATTGATAAGGCTATACGCCAATATAATTACATAGATTCGATATTGTATTTTTGATTGCAAAACGTGATTCTTCCGCATAAGTCTGCTAATCCCTGCATAATACAAAAATATTAAAACTATTTTTGAAAATGTCATTTCTAAGCAATGAAGCATAATTGGTTCATCTACTTTAATTTCCATTAATTGTAGAATCCACTGGATTAGCATTTCTCCTAGCGATTCACTCGCACTTAGACATAACACTAACGTTTCGCATTCAATAACCCTTCTCAATGGCTTATCTGAATCTTCATAATATAAACAGTATGCACAGATTCCAACGACCATAAGCCAGACAATAAGGTTCAGTAGTGAACTATTAAACATACTAATATATGTAATAAAAAACATCATGAAGATTTTGACTATAGTATAACTATATTTATTCTGAAAATTTCTTTTATATTTCTCATTCATAAATTGAAAGAGTATGGCTATCATAATAAAGCATGATAGCGCATTACAAAATATTAGAAACAACTTATCCATAATATAGTCTCCTACGATTTTTTTGTAGAAATGAGTTCATCCTTTCCCGAAAATCAGCATTTCTTTTTTGCGATAATGGCAGTGTCTGGTCATTATCCAAATATATGACGCGTCCCTTGATTTTTACGATATGATTCAAATTAACAAGGTTTCCCCTGCAATTCACTGCAAAATCATATAGTTCTAGTTCTTCCACCAATTTTTCAAAAACCCCTTTAAATTCATACATTTTATTCATCGATATAATAGAAATTCTACGTTGTCTTTTTATATATTCAAAGTACCATATATCTTCCAGCTTCAATTTCATTGAAATATATTCTCGTCCGTTACCATCCGTAACCCTATAAAATTCCTTTTCTAATGCTTCATCTAAAAACCCGCCTAATGCTTCTATCATTTGTTCCTGCATTTTATTTTTTTCAAGCGGCTTGCCGAGCGACGATAGCTTTGTCATAGTAAACATTTTAATATTGACATAACACCCCTTCTTTCTTTTTAACCATTACAACCTAGGTACATACCATCAAAAATATTATAAATACAAAGTAATTGCCAATTTTCACCATCACAACTGTGAGACGAAAGAAAATTATACTTACCATCACAATAGTATCAATCATTTTAGGTATAAATGTAATACAATTATGAAACAGTATTATGTATACAATTGAGCTAGTCACTCCCAGTTGAACATCCAGCTAAGCCTTCCCCTTAGGTATATGTTCTCTTTTTATACCATGCATCAGCACGATACTCCAGCCTATAATATACCATTTTTTCAAGCACCTATCTGTAGCCGTCAACCATATTTTCGTTGCATTCGGCGTTGACTTTCCTTTTCCAACATGTACATGAATTGGCTCATTATTCTCATTAGACCAAAAGTATACAATATAACCACCAATTTTGAAAAGACTAGGCACAGCATATCCCTCCATTCTCTGCAAAACGATAACTCCGATGTGCATTATGCCTAAGAAATGCTTCAAACTGTGAAATCTCTTCCGCCGAAAAGCCCTCTTTTACTATCCAGGCATACTCTGGCAATAAACATGTTGCCGTATCAAGCCCATCTTCTGTAGGTCTCTCAAAATGCACTTCGACACTTTGCTTTCCATTGTTCTCAATTATATGCAAATGAGTTATTTCTGTTTCATCTGATAATTCCATATATGGATACATCATAGGTTTCGCCCCCGCATAATTGCTATAAAAAATCGAAAAGCATATTCTCTTTTACAACCTGACCATTAGGTGGACACATTTCTTTTAAGTATGCATAGCATTCATCAAGTCCATTGTAGTTTACCAGTCCACCCAAAATGCCACCTCTCAATTCTCATAGTCGTAATGATTCCCCCACTTATCATTATAATGACAACCCCTATATTGAAGATGTCGAGTGGGGATATAATAAAGATGGGGAAAATTTGCTGCAAGTCAACATTTGTAAGTTAGTAGGTGAGAACTCACGGCTTCCCGTTTGTCAAGTGGTATACGCTAGTAACTTAAAAGGTGTCGACACCTTAAACACGACACTTGCAAAATTTGACATATCGCCGATGGCAAGCCCGTTCTAGCTGTTATGGATAAGGGCTTTTACCGTAAGCGAAATATTGACGCTATGATCGAAAACAGCGACAAAAAGTGCTTTATTATTGCAATTCCATCTACATCAGCTTTTGCCAACAAAGCAGTAAAAGACGAACGCAATGATATCGACACAAGATGTTTGTTGGATTTATTGCTTTGATTCTGATGTCAGAGATAAATTTTGTAATGACAGAGAATAATTTGTATGCTAAAATGGCAACAAGGCAATTGATATTCACTCTTGTAAAACAACGAGTACAAACAGCAAGTGTTCGAGGGCGGCATATCACATGAACAAGGAGCATTGGAATACGGTGGTCATAGATTCTGATGTGCCAGACGAGGAAATAGCGTGGCAAATAGCGGAAAGCTACGATTTGATTAAACTGAAAGCGAGGAACCTCATGGGGAACGAACGCGTGTATAAAATGAAAGTTTCTGCTGTCTATCCGTTGCTTGTTCAAAAAGCGGAACGGAAAGGACGGACAAAAGAAGAAGTCGATACCGTCACTTGCTGGCTGACAGGCTACGACGAGCAGAGCTTGCAATCTCAAATCGAAAAGGCCGTTGACTACGAAACGTTCTTTTCCGAAGCCCCACAGATTAACCCTAACGCCTCTAAAATCAAAGGTGTGGTCTGCGGTATTCGCGTGGAGGACATCGACGACCCTCTGATGCAGAAAGTCCGCTGGCTCGACAAACTTGTTGACGAATTGGCGAAGGGCAAAGCGATGGAAAAAATATTGAGGAGTTAAGGCGATGACAGACCTAACGAAAATACCCGGCATCGGGAAAAACATGGCGCAACATTTGACCACTGCAGGATACCCAAATATTGCTTCTCTGAAAGGGCAAGATCCCGCTGGAGTCTATGCCAAGGACTGCTTTGCTCAGGGAGTTCAGGTTGACCGCTGCGCCCTATACTGCTACCGCTTGGCGGTACATTATGCCGACCACGACGGACAGTTGCCAGAGAATAAAAAGAACTGGTGGAATTGGAAAGATTAAGGAGGGCGAAATGCCATACGATTTTAAGAAAGAATACAAAGCACTCTATGCACCCTCCGCGAAGCCATCTATTGTGGACGTGCCTGAAATGGCGTTCATAATGGCGGACGGACAAGGAAATCCAAATACATCTGCAGAATATGCAAATGCAGTCGGGGCTTTGTACGGTATCGCCTACACCGTTAAGATAAGCAAAAAAAAAACAGCGGCGAAACGCCAGACGACTATTTTGATTTTGTCGTGCCTCCGTTAGAGGGTTTGTGGCAAATTGAAGGTAATTTTGCAACGCTCGACAAAGATAAATTCAAATGGACGAGCATGCTCCGTTTACCGGATTTTGTGACGGCTGACGTGTTCGAACTGGCGAAACGTACTGTCGCAAAGAAAAAGCCGGAACTTGACTTGTCTGTTGTGCGACTTGGAAAAATTACTGAGGGCTTATGCGGACAGATAACACACATCGGCTCGTATGATGATGAACCCGCGACAATCGCGGCACTAGGGAATTTTATCGTCGAAAGCGGCTACCGAACCGACATATCAGATACACGCCGCCACCACGAAATATATCTCGGCGACCCACGTAAAACTGCGCCAGAAAAACTAAAAACGATAATAAGAAACCCTGTTGTGAGGTGATACTATGCCATTTACCATAGTCCGTCAGGACATTACGAAAATGAAAGTTGACGCAATCGTCAACGCCGCGAACACCGACCTCGCTATGGGCGGCGGCGTTTGTGGCGCCATATTCAAAGTGGCGGGAGCTCGTGAGCTTCAAACCGCCTGTGATAAACTCGCGCCGATTCAGACGGGCGAGGCGGTCATCACGCCGGGGTACAGACTTCCCGCAAAGTACGTCGTTCACACAGCGGGTCCCATCTATCGTGACGGCAAGCACAGCGAAAAAGAGGAGCTCCGCTCCTGTTACCGAAACAGCCTGAAACGTGCCACCGAGAACAAGTGTGGCAGTATCGCCTTTCCACTGATTTCAAGTGGCATCTATGGTTACCCGAAAGACGAAGCCCTCTGTGTGGCGACGGCTGCTATCGGGGAATTCCTCGCCGAGCATGAGATTGACGTTTATCTTGCAGTATTCGACAAGGCGACCTTCACGGTCAGCAAGAAACTGCTCGGCGAAGTTGCAAACTATATTGACGAGTATTACATTGAGGAACATCAAGAAGTGTGACAAAAAAATGCTCGCCGTGGCTCTGGAATTAAACCTCAATGAGACCGACGACCTTTTGGAGCGGGTGGGCTACGCACCTTCCCGCAACCAGAAGTTTGACGTAATTGTCGAATACTTCATCGTCAGTGGTAAGTACGACATTTTTGAGATAAACGAAGTACTGTTAAAATACGACCAGCCACTGTCTGGATGGGTAAAAAATCTTTCCCCAATCCAGATATCAGAGGATGAAATATTAAAAAAAGCGACCGCCATATTCGCAAAAGAGCAGTAGCCAAAATCGTTGATTTTATTCAGAATAACCGAAACCGCTACACGATATCCCAGCTTTGCAGTGCACTGAAATTTCCACGAAGCACTTATTATGGGGCTTTGACCCGTGAACCTTCCAAACGACAGCTGGAAAATGTGGGTGAAGCCAAAGGGGTTCTCCTTCACAGCGATTTAGGAAGCCAATATACAAGCCAGACATTTGAGCAGTATCTGTTGGAAAAGGAAATGCTCCATTCTTTCAGCAGAAAAGGAAACCCTTATGATAGTGCCTGTATAGAATCTTTCCATTCTGTATTGAAGAAAGAAGAAATCTATCGTCATACCTATCAAGACTTTAAAGAAGCAAGCAAGGCAATATTTGAATATATTGAATCTTGGTATAACCGTAAAAGAATCCACAGTGCAATTGATTATTTGACTCCACAGCAAAAGGAGGATAAGGAATTAAAAAAAGTGGCATAAAAATTTTCGACTTTTTTGTCCAAAGTATTGACATAGCTCCAACCCTGATGTAGTAAACGACCTGCTGTTCGCACTCGTCAGGTTGCAGGGCAGATATATTTTGCTAAGCGTGTCCTGTTCTATGCTTCAGAAAGATATGTCTCCAACTACGACAAAAAGGAAGCCATCGACAGGGAAAATGCCGTCACCTATGAAACGCTGCGCCCGGTATATGCAATCAGCTAAAATGCTAGAAGATGGCATAGATCCCGCGTTTATTCAAAAATATACTGGACTAGACATTGAGAAATTAAAAAAGATGTAAGTTGGAACATGATTGATCTATGAGGACGCCCAGTCTTTTTTCTAGGCAACGAAAGCCAAAAAAATCCACTCGCAACTGTTGTGTGAGTGGATTTTTTCTTTTCCAATTTCTTACTTCTTTGTCAAGTTCTGCAATAGAGCGTTTCGTTCGCCCCACAAATTCTACATTGGATTTTGCCAACTCTCCTTTGGAGTATAGAATATTATGTTCCATACCTGCTCTTAGGAGCAGTTCATCCATAAACGAAACCATCTGACTTGTATTGATTCTTTTTTAAACAGAACCATAAGAATACGTTCTATCTGGTACATCATTTAGATCGTTTTCGTCAATTTCTGCAACACAGCGAACCATTGCGCCATCGCCCATGTACCAGCGGATAGGGAAACAGAAGAATCTAAATCGTTTGCCGGAAACCTTATCTAAATCCCCACCAAGGTTCTCAACTCCAACAATGCCGTGTCCCAGCAGTTCTTTGTGGCATGGCTCCCAAGTGCCCCAACAGCCGATCTCTTCCAAGTCGCCAAATTTTGCATCATATGCTTCTTTGCCATGAATCTCAATGTAAAGTTCCTTGTCAAATTCTGCGTATGCTTCGCGTCCAAACTGCTCCGTGTATTCTTCTGTGATTGGTCTGCCAGAAGCCCCTAGCAGGTTCATCCTCGTAGCGCCGTTGTTGCCCATAGCGGTGTGGAGCGGATGATCTAGTGCCTGTAAATCCATAGCGACACATTTTACCTTGTGCTCAACAAACCATTTTCCCGCTTCCACACCAGTGCCGCAGGAATAGTGGTAGTAGTCTTTTGAATCATCAAATTGACGATGCATTCCGGTATTTAGGCAAACTACCATACCCTCTAATTCTTCCGGTTTAATATTAGCACGTTTACAGGCATCATCAAGATGGGCAGGTCCAATCAGTCCCCACTTTTCTATTTTAATTTCAAGGCAGATAGCATCTCCTGTGTATGCATCGACAGGCATCTCATGCGTATAGCGCGCTCTTTTGCCGTTAAATTCCTTTTCCATAACATGGCGAGGCGCATCGCAATGGGTGCCGGTATGCTGTACGCAATCTATCCTCTGCGTCAAAACCCCACCTTTTGCCATGGTGTGCATAGAATCAATTACCGGTTTCGCGAAATATGGCCAACGTGGAATCTCTGCGCTAAATGGATGTGTTAAATCTACAAATGTTTTCTTTCCCATGATATTTTCTCCTTATATTGAACACTTGGCATTGTATTTTAAAATTTAATTTTGGGAGTTTTCGGACAGCCTCCCATTATGTAGGATATTTCTAATTCCCCCAGTATCCACCATCAACCGGAATGTTTGCAGCGGTCATAAAGTTGGATGCATCGGAGGCAAGGAAAATTGAAATGCCCACAAAATCACTGGGTTCTCCAAGACGGCCAATCGGCAGCCTCTTTAAGAAATTTTGGTACACATTGTCGTCGTGGAACATCCACTCGGTCAGCTCGGAACGAAATACGGTAGGGTTAAAGGTATTGACTTGAATATTGTATTGTCCGAGGTCACAGGCAAGTGATTGTGCCATTAAATCTACACCGCCTTTTGAGGTACAGTAGCCTGTATAGCCTTTCATTCCAAATTTGCTTCTGGCAGAAGAGGTGATAACTAGTTTCCCGCCTTTGCCTTGTGCCACCATTTGCTCTGCAACATATTTAGCAAGCAGGTAGACGCTTTTCGTGTTTGCATCCATCACTGCTTCCCATTCCTCGGTACTCTGCTCCAGAATGGATTTTGCCTTGTTAAAACCATGGCAGGCACACAGAATGTTCACTTCGCCATAGGTATCCACAACATATTTGACTATCTTTTTCACATCTTCTTCTTTCGCTGGATCACCTGCGATATAGCAACATTCAGAGCCACCTTCTTTTAGCTCGTCAGCAATTTCCTGTAATTTTTGCTCGTTTCTGCCTGTCAGCACCACTTTTGCCCCTGCAAAAGCATATCCGGCAGCAATTGCACTGCCAAGGGCTCCTGTTGCCCCAGTTACTAGCGCAACCTTGCCTTCAATACGAAATAACGTCTCTACCTGTTTTTTTTCTACTTGAATCACTATACCCACACTCTCCTTCTCATTTATGATTCGCTTATTCTACACATTTTCCTCTTTTTTTCTACTTGAATCACTATACCCACACTCTCCTTCTCATTTATGATTCGCTTATTCTACACATTTTCCTCTTTTTATTTGCTTTCCGGGTAATTGATGATTACCAACATACGTGCCGGCAAATTGCTTTCATTCATCAGGTACCGTCCCTCGTTTGGTGCAAAAGAAATGCTTTCGTCTTTGGCGATCACATATTTTTCCCCACTCTTATCTTTGACTGTCATCTCGCCCTCTAAAACATAGTAAACTTTTTCTAATGGGTTATCCTCGTAGGCATATTCTGCACCTCCCCCCGGAAGGAATGTGGATACCCCCACCCAGAATTTTTCTGCTTTGGTTTCCTCCTTGCCGTGTACCCGCATAGCGGTCATGCCGAAATGTCCGGGTGCATCATAGGATTTTAAGTCTTGATAGCTACGTTTTACCATAATTTTTTATCCTTTCTCTGCTAGGTGATCGGGTTTATTTTAAGTATTGCCATGTAGTCCTAAAATTTCTCTTGCCTGCGCGGGAGTTGCTGTCTCTTTTCCGAACTCTATAATGGAACGTTTCGTTCTTTCCACAAAATCGACATTGGATTTTGCCAATTCCCCTTTTGAGAACAAAATATTATCTTCCATTCCAACCCTTACGTTTCCTCCAAGCGCCAATGCGGCATATAGGATTGGCAAATGCCCTTTCCCAATCCCAAGGGCACTCCAGGTAGAGCCTTCTGGAATTAAGTTTTTAAGGTAAACTAAATTCTCTACGGTTGCCGGCATTCCACCCGCTGCACCAAGCACAAATTGGAATTGGAGGGGTGCTTTTAGTACGCCTTTTTTTAGATAGTATAAGGCATTATAAATCATCCCGACATCAAAAATTTCAATTTCGGGTTTTACCCCGGCTTCCTGCATTTTGTTCCCTAACTTTTCCAGAAATTTCGGACTGTTTTCAAATACGGTACTGTTCTGCCAGTTCATGGATCCGCAGTCATAGGAGGCCATCTCGGGCTTTAATTCTATAAATGGCTTCATGCGTACTTCTTCATCAATTCCAATTCCACCGGAAGTAGTAAGGTTTAGTATGATGTCACAATCCTTTTTTGCCCTGATAAGCCCTACTGTTTCTTTAAACTTTTCATAATCCATACTCGCATTATCTTCATCATCACGTACATGGATATGTGCCATAGCGGCTCCGGCTTTCCAACATGCATACACTTCATCTGCTATTTCTTGTGGCTTTAATGGAATATAAGGCGTATTCTCTTTTTTTGGCCATGCACCCGTCGTTGCTACCGTCAAGACCACCTTATTGCTTAAACAGCTTTTGCTACTCATCTATTTCTTCCCTTCTTTCCTATTCGCTTATTCCTGCTCTTATCTAAAATCTATTTTTATACATTCAATAGCTTCTGCTTGCCTTTAATTGTGTCAGCAATCTGTGATGAAACGCTTCTTGAATTTCTTTTTTCTTTTCTTCCGGATAGGTAAAAAATCCTTCTCCACTCTTAAAACCGAGTTTCTTTTCTTGTACTTTTTGCTTTAATATAGGGCTCGCCCATGTTGAATTGTCCATCACGGGCAATAGGTTGCCGCCGACTGTACTCCAGATATCGATTCCCCCAAAATCAGCCACTTCTAGCTGCCCAGCTGTAGCATAGCGAAATGCCGGACCAAATTTTAGTGCCGCGTCAATATCTTTTGGATCTGCCGCCTCCATTTCGATTAGGGAAAAGACCTCCCTTGCAATTGCCTGTTGAATACGATTGGCAACTAGGCCGGGTATATCTTTTCGTATCCTTACCGGACGCTTTTCAATCGTTTGATACAGTTCTTCTACTTCTTTGTATACGTCCTCTTTCATATTTCCGAAAAATGACAGTTCTACAAGCGGCATAATGTGAGCCGGATTATACCAGTGGCAAACTAGCGCTCTGGCTTTCCGCTGTGGACTTAACCTTGCGGTCATGCTTTCAAAGGAAAGGCTTGATGTATTGCTTGCAAAAATGGCATCCTCCTTGCAGAATTTGTCCAAATCGTCAAATAGCTGTAATTTTAATTCCAAATCTTCTGGAATCGCTTCAATGATGTAGTCCGCATCTGCAACTGCCTGTTCATGATTATCATACAATGTGATGTTTCCAAGCGATGCATCAATATCAATCGGATATTCCATACCTTCCTTTTTCAGAAATTCGTATTGTGCCCGTATTTTATCCTTACAGCTACTTAATACAGCTTCAAATGTTTCCGAAACATGAACCGTATAGCCGTACATTGCAAAACAGCCTGCAATCGCATGTCCCATGGTACCTGCCCCTATTACAGCAATTGTTTGAATCATTGCTCACATCAGCCCCTTTCACTTGCTGCATATTTTTTTATCCTTTTACCTCATGATTCATTCGGTTCTATCAATTCAATTAAGACCCCCGAGGGATCCCGAATAAATCCCATATATTCCCCTTCCATCAATACCGGCCCAAATACGATGTCTACTTCTTCCTTTTTGAAAAAAGCAAATGCATCGGCAATCTTATCAACGCGAAAACAAATATGTTTCGTTCCCTGGATCTTTAAATCCTCGTTGGGCACGAAACGCTCTTGGGGGAGCTTTTGGGTATTATCATGCTCAAATAGCTCTATCATAAAATTCCCATGCTTTATAAATGCAACATTTGCCTGAAGTTTATCTTGATATTTCATACTGCATAGGGAAAAGCCTAAAATTTTGTTATACCATTTTATGGATTCCTCCATATTGGCCACACTGATACCTACATGTAATGGTTTTAGTTTCATACTGTACCACCTCTCTTTTTATTAATAATACAGTTGAAATTTTTCTCTTACGAAATCATGTTCTGGAGATTCCAATAGGAATGTGCTAATAAATTCCTTTCCCGGAATCAAAAATGGATAGGAATCATGCGTTGCCCACGTTGGTTTGGTGTATGCCGGCGGATTTTTAATGATGGAATCTACCCAACCATTATTATTGTCATACCACATCTCCGACACTCTATGCCACTGTTTGAAAAACAGATCTTCATGTTCTGCAAAATCGTCCTCTTCATTTCCTTTTGGAAGAGGCGGCCCATCTAGTTGATTTACTTTATAGCTAAAAAATCGATGTAGCCCCGGCTGCTTTTTTACTTCCGGAACGTGGACATTTAAATACCAATCTTCGCCCTCTTCGAAAGACACCCCATCCGGATATCGGAAAACAGTTACCCACCGCAATATGGTATGGCTATCAAATGTATTCCCGCCGCCCAAAAAATCGTCCGTCGGCTCTGCCGGTATGTTTGCTATCACTGCATCACATGCCCCCGGCTGTGGGGTCATTGACAAAATACCTTTCATTCCTCTGCGCATGGAATTGTCCAATGCCCAATTTTCATGTACCCGATAATTATAGTATCCATAGGCTTCTCCGCCCGGCGGTGCAGGAACCACGCGATACAATAAATAGCGGACCATCCATGGGCTTTGCACTAATACCTCTGGAACGTGATAGCGCGTAAACCACCTTTCCAATGCCGGCCTGTCATTTTCATCATTTATCTTATGCACGATTAATAGTTTATTCATCTCCATGTTATTTTTCTCCTGTTTCCTATTTCGTTCGCCCCTTATCTATTGGTTTGGCGTTAACACGTTTGCCTGTTCCTCCCCCCTCATAACACGAAGGATTCCTTGTGCAAGAGATTCCATTTCGTTTTCACCCGGGATGAGCTCAATGGGTGCCAAAAATCCTACCCGCTCGCTCACCCAATCCGTAAATCTTTTCGAATACGCCAGGCCACCTGTTAGGATAATGTAATCAATCTTTCCATACGCAGATGGAGCAATTTTTGCGATATTTTTAGCCACTGCCAACGCCATTGCCTCGAAAACTAATTTTGCCTCCTCATTCCCATCTTGTATCATAGCTTCCACTTCACGCATATCGGCAGTTCCAAAATAAGAAACCATGCCCCCTCTCCTTTGCAGCTGCTTCATCATCTCCTCTTTGGTATCTTTTTTGCCGTATACCATATTTACAACTGCATAGCTTGGCAAACCGCCTGCTCGTTCTGGAGAAAAAGGCCCTTCCCCATCCATAATAACATCCACTATTTTTCCACCGCTATGAAGGTTGATTGTGATCCCGCCACCTAAATGTGCCACAATAATATTGGTGTCCTGATATGAAATCTGCTTTTCTCTGCAAAGTTTTAATGCCGCTGCCCGCGTATTTAAATTATGCCCTCTCGACTGTCTTCGCATACCTTTTAATCCGGTAATGATATTAATCGGCGACATTTCATCTACCGTAATCGCATCGTAGGTATATGCTTTCACTCCGATTTCTTTTGCAAAGTCCAATGCAATTGCCGCCCCTACGTTTGAAGCATGTTGATCCTGGGCGTGATAGTGCAGGCAATCTACCATATAGTCATTTACTTCATAGGCACCCGTGCAAACCGGTGGCATCGCGCCGCCCCTTGATGCAATCCCATCTATAGAATCTAATGTATCGCCATGCTTTTCCATGCATTCTTGAATGAGGTTTTTTCGCATATCCAATTGGTCAAACACGGTCCGATACTTTTGAATTTCTTCCAGGCTGTGGCTGATACTTTCCACCCATTTTGCCTGCTCCCCTTCATAAACTGCTACTTTTGTAGAAGTGGAGCCCGGATTAATTACCAACAATTTTTCTTTCTTCATTCTACGCTCCTTTTTATGCAATCCGCATGGCTTTCCTTTGCCGCCGCTGCCGAAATTACAATGGACAAATATTTTTCTTCTGCGGAGGATCCTCTAGAGGTCAATACAATCGGACATTTTGCGCCCACGATAAATCCCGCCATCCTTGCTTTGCAGGTACAGGCCAACATTTTCCCCATAATATTTCCGGCATGAATATTCGGAGCCACAAGCACGTCTACGTCTCCCGCGATTTTACTGTTCAAGCCTTTTACCTCTGCGATTCCTTGATCAACGGCACAGTCGTAGGAAATTGGCCCCTCTATGATGCAGCCCGTGATTTTGCCCTGCCGGTTCATCTCTTGAAGGGCGTTCGCATCCACCGTTTCCGGCATCTTCGGATTCAGTTTTTCGACACAGGCAAGCACGCCCACTTTCGGGCATTCATACCCCATGTCGCGCAATGTTCCTGCCGTATTTTCAATAATCGCTTTTTTTTGCTCCAGTGTAGGATACGTAACCATTCCGCCGTCTACAGGCAACAAAAGCTTGTGATAGTTCGGGGTATCAAACATGGTAAAATGCGACATAACATCGCCTTTGCCAAGTCCGTTTTCCTTATTTACAACCGCTTTTAAAATAACGCCGGTATCAACCTTTCCTTTCATCAGGAAATCTGCTTTTCCCTCCCTTACCAGTGCAACCGCCTTTTCACAGGCTTTTGGCAAATCCGCTACATCATAGATGTCGCCTGCTGGAACCGTTTCGCCCATCTGGGCTAAAATTTCCTCAATCACAGCCTTGTCCCCTACCAAGACGGGTTCAATAATCCCCTCTTTTCTGGCATGGATTACCGCATCTAAGGTATGCTCGTCCCCTGCAGCTGCGACTGCCATTCGTTTCCGGTCGGGCGCACCTTTTACTTTTTCAATCAATTCCTCAAAATTGTGGTATACCATACAAACCTCCCTCGTATCATAAGTTTATAGCCTTTTCCTATCTTTGGCTTTTCCCCAATTCCAGTCCCTTTTCAAATGCCGCTTTATTTAGCGGGAGTAGTTTCGGTTTTTTCCCCAGTTTATGTTCAATGGTATCCCATACGACTTTTGGTGCAACGACATTGGTGTATCCAACATATACGCCAAGCATGATAACGTTTAGCACTTTCGCATTGCCCATTTGCAAAGCCAGCTCCGTGACCGGGGTTTTCACCAGTGTAACGTCATCCCTGCCGATTTCATCCGATACGATCGAGCTGTTGATAAACAGGGTTCCACCCGGCTTTAGCGTATGGATAAACCGGCTAAGCGATGGCCCGTTCATCACGATCAGATCATCCATCACGGACCCTAAGGGGGCTCCAATGGGGTCGTCCGAAATCACGACAAAGCAGTTCGCCGTCCCGCCACGCTGTTCTGCACCATAGGATGGGAAAAACGTAACATTCTTATCGGTGGAATCGCAGGTGGCTGATGCTAGAAACTTTCCAAGGGTCATCACGCCCTGCCCTCCAAATCCTGCAACACATAAATTCGTTTCCATAATCTACCTCATTTCTGCACATTTCTTTGACATCTTATTTTTTACAAATGTAGTATATAATCAATTTATGCCGAATTTCTTCTATCCTTTAACACTTCCTTTAACCTATCTGTCTCGAAATACGCCAAGTGGAAATTCCGGGAGCATCTTCTCTTCTATATATTCCAATGATTTCATCGCATCCAGCCCCCAGTTCGTTGGACATCCGGTTACAATCTCCACGATGGAAAACCCTTTTCCATCCACTTGGTTTTGGAATGCTTTTTGTATTGCTTTCTTGGTTTTTACAACATTTGCCGGCGTGTTGCAGCTGGTTCTTTCTATGTATACCGGAGTGGTTAGTTGATCTAGTATCTCACACATATGCATGGGGTAGCCATGCTCTTTTACGTCCCTTCCTTTCGGTGCGGTCGTTGCTTTCATCCCGACTAAAGTGGTGGGTGCCATCTGCCCTCCGGTCATCCCATAAATGCCGTTGTTGATAAATATAACCGTAAAATTTTCCCCGCGGTTCGCTGCCGATATGGATTCCGCCAATCCAATAGCGGCAAAATCTCCATCCCCCTGATAGGTAAATACCAGGCTTTCGGGATTGCTTCTCTTGATGCCGGTTGCCACTGCACATGCGCGTCCATGGGGCGAGGTAATATTGTCGTAGGCAATATAATCCATATGGAGCCCGCAACAGCCAATGCCCAATGTACAGACCGCTTTTTCCACCAGATCCATCTCTTCTAATACTTCCCCTATCAGCTTTATCACTGTTCCATGCATACAGCCGGGACAAAATCCGGAAACCTTGTCTTCTTGAATTGTCTTTGTCCTTGCATAAATCTGTTCCATTTAAAGCCCTCCAATTTCATCAAATATAAACGCCTCTCGTTGCCGGAAGTACCCATTGACCCTATCAAATGAACGATTCCATCGTACTTCCTGTGCATTGCCAGGAGTCTAAATCGTTGCCAAATTCTTCACCGCTTCCACTATCATTTCCCTGCTCATAATATTTCCACCGGAACATAGGCAGGTTTTAATTGGGCATCTGTCTTTCACCCCTGCTGCGACATCCTGTATAAACTGTGCCGGAATGGACATTTCCACATCCAAAACCGCTTTTACCCGCCCATAATCTAGGTGGCTGATTGATTCATATGGAAATGGGTGAACCGTAATCGGTCGGATAAGCCCCACTTTCACACCGTCTTTGCGAAGCAGATCGATTGCCGATTTTGCAATCCTTGCAGAAATTCCATATGCGGCGATTACAATCTTCGCATCGTCTAGCAGATATTCTTCTACCTGTATCTCTTTTTCCCACGATTGATACAAAGCCGCCGCCTCTTCATTGGCTCTTTGCATATCGCTGTTTTGCCAGTGTCCCGGTTCTATCCATGAACGGTGTGCATAATCCAGCTTATGTCCCACACAAGCCCATGGCTTCTTCGCTTCTTTCATGGCTTTGACCTCTTCTTCGCTCCTCATTTTTGGAAGCTCCACCGGCTCCATCACGGTTCCAATGACGCCGTCAGCCAAAATCAACACCGGATTCCTATCCCGGTCTGCGTAGTCAAAGGCCTTGTATGTCATATCCACCGCCTCCTGAACGGTCGATGGGGCAAATACCATCATTTCAAATCCGCCATTGCCGGAGGCTTTCGTTGCCTGCAGATAATCCATCTGTGCCGGCTGGATAGCTCCTACTCCCGGTCCCCCCCTTGAAATATTGGCATACACCATCGGTATCCTAGCCGACGCACAATAGGAAATCCCTTCGCTTTTTAGCGAAATGCCGGGGCTTGATGAAGATGTCATCGCTCGCGTACCTGCCGACGCCGCCCCATATACCATACTAATAGATGCAACCTCTGATTCGCCTTGTACAAACGTACCCCCCACTTGTGGCAGCCTTCTTGCGAAATACTCCGGAATCTCATTTTGTGGCGTGATCGGATATCCGGCGAAAAACCGGCATCCGGCCCTTACGGCCGCCTCAGCGATTGCCTCGCAGCCTTTCATAAACTCTCTAGACATTCCCTTTTTCCTCCCTATTTGTATATTTCGATTGCGCCATCCGGGCATATACGTGCACACATGCAACATGCAATACACGCTTGCATGTTCACCGGATCTACATACTCATACCCTTTTGAATTTACCTTTTCCCCTACCGCCAATACATGTTTCGGGCAAAACCTGATACAATACCCACAGCTTTTGCACCGCTCTGCCACGATCTTTACCTCTGCCATTTCAAAAATCCTCCTTTCAAACATGATATCTATGATCAGCTTTTGTCTGCTTAAGCCTCTTTTGCCAGCCACGGATACGTCAAATACAGGTGCAGTGGCATAAGCTCCATGTCAATTTCCTGCTTTGCTTCTTCGTACAGTTCCTCTCTAATGCATGTAAAGTCCATGAGCCGATAGGGGCTGGTCAGTTCCCTCATACGCAAAAAGCCCTCTTGCGCTTCTTTTAGCGTCGTCGTATATCCAAAATTCGGATTGTTAATCAGGTGCAGCTCTTCTACCTTTACATGGGCAGAAGAAAGAATCTCCCCCAACGTTTCATCAATATGCAGGATGTCGTCAGACCATGGACGAAATGCGTTGAGCACATAATATATAACCGTTTTGTCCCGATTTATACCGGACATCACCCCACCAATTGCCCTTGCCCCGATGTGGTCGCCCCCTACGTCCATCACCACATAGCAATCCTTATTTTTTAACAGTTCCTTAGTCCCTCCAACCAGCGTAGGTGCATCCATAAACTGCTCTTCGTAGTGGACAATAATGCCTATTTTCTCTAATTGCCCACCTAAGTCCCTAGAACGAAACAGCGGTTTGGTCATGTCCATATCAAAGAAATGCACCGGTTTTTCTTGCTCTTTTAAGATGTAATTTGTAAAATTGACTGCAATTTCACTTTTTCCACTTCCCGCCCCGCCTATGAAAATAAAATTGTTTTTCCCATCGTTGATCAATGTTTTGATAGAATCCATTTTTCCTCCTGCAATGCCTATGCATTATATCAGTTGAACGTTCCTGCTCTATTGTGTTGGCCGTCATTATGTATATATTCATTTTAACTACTTGCAAACGGTTTGTACACTATCCATATATTCATATGTGGCATAACAAATTGGTTATATCCAACAAAAAAAGCACCGATATGGTTTTTGATATTCGCCATAACAGGTGCTTTGAAATCATTTTATTTAATTTTGCAACAGCTTCTAGTGTCCGTATGCTAGTCCGAATAAAATTTACGATTTCCATCGGGATCAAAGATAGCGGCAAGTTCCTGCAAAAACAGTGGCAGTGCAGTGTTTGTCTTGTTACGCCGCCATACTGCGGAGATTGCATGATTGGTATCTAGGGGAATATGCCGAAATACTTCTCTGCCTGTTTTTGCCGCCCACGAATCTACAATTGCCACGCCAAATCCATTTAAAACATTCATGAACAATGCTTCATTACTCTTAACTGACCTTATTTTGGGAATAAAACCGTAAGGATCGCAAAAGCTTTTTACCAACTCCACAATAGAAGCAATTTTTTCCGGCAAAGTCACAAAAAACAGTTCATCTTTAAAATCAAGCGGGCTTAACGTTGTATGGCGCGCAAGCGGATGTGCCTCCGAGTAAATAAGCACCCTGGGTACTTCTGTAAAGCGGTAATGTTCCATTGTTGGAAGATCTATCACACTCGTGTGAAGTGTAATGCCGATGTCAATTTCATTATCACTTAACGCCGGAATAATTTCGTGGAACTCATAATTTTCTATATGCATTTGTATCTTGATCCCTTTTACCACCATATTCGCAACTAGATCAGGCAAAAAATCAGACAACGTCCATCCGCTGCCAATACCAAGGCGTAAACAGATCTCTTTATTTACCTGGAACCCTCTTGCCTGTTGCGTCACTAAATGCAAATCTTGTCGTTGCCGCTTGAAATAATCTGCAAAAAGAATCCCGGCATTGGTCAGGCTCATCAAATTATGTTTCCGTTCAAACAAGATAGCTCCAATTTCTTCTTCCATCGCTGAGATTTGCTTGCTTACAGCCGGTTGAGAAACATAATTTTCATTTGCAGTCTTTGTAAAGCTAAGATTTTCAGCCGCCGCTAAAAAATACGCTATTTGCAAATCATTCATAAAAATCCTCCCATCGACCTATGTTCGGCATTTCAAACTTTGCCTTTACATTTTGATATTTCTTCTTTTGCCATATCTTTTTCTAGGTCAATTATATCACAGGACTATACGTTTGTACAACAGGCTGCTCCCTATTATCGTTGTTTCTTTCTCGCTCATGATTTTATTTTCATAATATAAAGAAGCTTGCAAATCCTCAAAATTTCGAGGTCTTTGCAAGCTTTTGGCTAAAATTAATTATTGTTCAGACGTAGTGCATTACCTAACATCAATCGATGCGGACGTAGTCATTGTCTTTTATCTGGAATACATGAGGTGAAGCAATTTTTTCACCATTCACATTCTGAAATTTCCCTTGAAGATAGTCATATTCCTTTGAATTGTATAAGTACTCTGCAATGGCATCGCGCTCTTCCTGTCTTTTTTTAGGATCGCCGGTAATCTTTAGGGTTTCAAATGCCTCTTTTACAGACATGACTGCTTCATAATAATTGGCGGCGGTGTTTGTAGATGGAATTTGACCATCATTGTCCGCCTTATATGCTTCCACAAAGGTATTCCATTTATCGGAGGGATACGCAGGGTCAATCTTATTCCAAATATAGACATCTTCAAGCGAACCATCGGCAAGTTCAAACAAGTTAGGGGCTATAGACGAAAAACCTCCCATTATTTGGCGACCTTCGGTTATCCCTCGATTTCTCAATTCTTGTACAGCACGCACAAATTCTTCTGTACGCAAACATACAAAGTACGCATCTGCCTCATATCCAAGCGCCTTTACCACCGAAGGCCCAAGGTCAAGCTGTCCGGCTGTAACTTCGATAGCTCCTACGATTTCTTTCCCTTCTTTTTCAAGATAGCTTTTTGTAAGCTCATACTCTGCTGCCGAGGAGTTGTCTGCCGGATAATAGAACATGACAATCTTCTGAAAATTTTCTTTTGTCGCCCATTTTACTGCCGCATCAGCCGTTCCTTTTTCAGAGTCCGTCATATATGCTATCGCATAAGGAGCATACTTTTCTCTAACGCTTTCGGTTGTTGCAGCGGCAAGGATTGGAACCTTTGCTTCGCTGGCAACCTGTCCACCTGCATCTGTACTCGGTGCATCCATGGGCCCAAATACGATAAGGGCATCATCGACTACTGCGCTCATTTCCTGGACTGCCTTTGCGGTATCAAATGCCGTATCGCGTACCGTAAGTTTTACAGGAACACCGCGAATCCCACCCTGTTCATTGATTTCCTTGACCGCATATTGTGCGCCCCATTCCGCGGGCAAACCCGCAAATGCAACACTGCCTGTCAAGATAGTAAGCATTGGGAACTCCCACTCAGATACAGCTACGGGCGCTTCGCCGTCGCTCGTATCCGACTGTTCACTTGATTCCTCTGATTGTGGTGAATCATCGCTTGTCGTCGTTGATTGATCATCAGTTTCTGTAGACGGTTGGCCGTCGCTATTGCTGCTTCCACAGCCGGCAAGTGTTGCAAACACCATAGCGCAAACAAGTGACATTGACAAAACACGTTTAAAATTTCTTTTCATTGAATAAATCCTCCTTTGTGGTGTGTATTGGTTTACGTACAATCCTATCCATAAAATATCCTCTTTTGTCTCTTCCAAGACGTAATTTCTTTTTGGATAGGCCTTTGCTGATTTTAGGTGTTTCCGCCTTTTTTTAATATCTGCTTTTCATCTCTCGAAAACAGCAACGAGATTTTATGTATAAATTTGCGTGTTATAAGGCCTTCCGGGCGCAACGTTAGAACTAAAATCAATAATGCGCCATAAATAATCTGTGTAAATTTTACGAAGTTCGTTGGCATCCAGCCTGGCAGTCCCCAAAGAATAGGAACGGAAAGCAATGCACCAAACTGTGTATAGCGTCCACCGATAAAGAGCATTGTCGTCCCACTCAACAATAGTGAAAATCCAAACGTATCCGGGCGGATGACGCGCATGTTAAAAGCATAAACAACACCGGAAAGCGATGCAATAACGGACGATGCCGTCAGTGCAAATACCGTTACCCACTTTACATTGATTCCCATCGTCTGCGCGAAAACCGGGTCAGTTGCAATCGCTTCAAATGCGCGCCCTACTCTGGAATGGTCCAGCCGAAAAATTAATATTCCTATAACCAAAATCAAAAGAGCCGTAAAGGGTAAGAGATTTGGCGCTTTAGGGATACTAAGCATCCCGTTTGCCCCGCCAAGGAATTCTAGGTTTCGAATAATAGATTGAATAATAAAAATCAGCGCCTGTGAAGCGATTGCCGTTACGATTCCCGATGTTCTAGAAAAAGCAAGCGATGGCAGAAATCCCATCAAAATGCCAACTGCGATTGTAATGAGAACCGCGATATAGAATGGAATCCCAAAGTCCTTGGCCACGTATGCGGAAACATATCCTCCAATTGCCATGCAATATACTGTCCCATTATATAGAAGTCCTGCACGAAACGGGATATAAAAACTCCATACCAAGAGAATAAAAGTTCCTACAAAAAGCAGATAATACGTTACTGATGTTGAAAACAAAACCTCACACTCCTCTCTATTCATTTGAAATTATGTCACTGTTTCGCCATCCCTTAAATACTATGGATACTCCATCGTTGGCGAATTTTTTAATATATTATCCCCTGCTATGTTTTTGATCCAAATAGCCCTTGCGGCTTCCATAGGATAATAACCATAATAAACCCATAGAACACCGCTTCCGTCCAGCGTCCAGGCAAAAATGCCAAAGCCATCGCCTCCACTAGCCCCATTAGTACTGCGCAGATAATTCCCCCTTTTAAGTTTCCCATGCCGGCAAATAAGATTAGGATGAGCGCCTTCACCGCGAATGTGTCCCCTAATGTCGGACCGGCATAGCCTAGGCTCATTATCAGAAACAATGCGGTTGCTCCGGCGAGCAGGCCCGCAATGCCAAATCCAATCAATCCCGTCTTTTCAAATGAAATCCCAAGCGTTTTGGCAACTTTTAAATTCTGTGCAATTGCCCTTAACGCACGTCCTTGCCTTGTTTTGTAGAGGAAAGCCATTAGCAGCGCAACAACTACAACTGCCGCCAACAACGTAATAACATTTGCCAAAGAAAAAGAAATCAACCCCGTTCCAATCATCACACCGCCGCCGGTCATTGCCTTAGGAAACGAAAAGGACGCTCCTTGGTTGACATATTGCGACATTATCTCTGTAATGATAATACCAATACCCATGCCGACCACAATGGTTTCAAGATCTGCTCCCCTGCGTGCTAATGGACGAAAGAGCGGTTCGGTAATGATAGTCAAAACTACCGCAAATAAAAACATTACGATAACAGCCAATGGAATGTTTTCATCCGTATATTTAAGAGTCAGCCAGCAGACACCCATAGAAAGCATAATGATGTGCGAGTATCCGTGATAGGTGACTTTTCGGACAAGTACCAATAAATTCATGCCAAGAACAATGAGTGCATAAATGCTGCCTGTTGCAATCCCATTGATACACTGTGCGACAAAAGCCTGCATAATATACCTCCCTTCTTATTTAGGTGCGCTACCGCCCAGATAGGCTTCCCGCACCCTTTCGTCTTCTAAAAGATCCTGTGATTTTCCTGATAAAGCAATGTCCCCAAGATCAATCACATATCCTCTGTCTGAAAATTGCAATGCTTTCCTAGCATTTTGTTCTGAAAGAAGGATCGTCAAACCTTCTTTTTGCAGATCTTTTAGTGTATGAAACACTTTATCGACCATGACAGGAGCCAATGCCAACGAAGGCTCATCGAGCAGCAATAGCTTGGGCGAAGACATCAGTGCCCTGCCAATCACCAGCTGCTGCTGTTCGCCGCCTGACAAGGTACCTGCCGCTTGGTGCTCACGGTCTTTTAAAATAGGGAACCGCGTGTAAATACGTTCCAGATTTTCTTGGAAATTTCCGTTATAGTGGTATGCCCCAAGTTGAAGGTTTTCCAGAATACTCATCTGTGCAAGGACACCCCTACCTTCCGGAACCATTGCAATTCCCTGCTTCACAATTTTTTCCGAAGACAACCCAAACAAATTATTCCCCTCAAATAAAATCTTCCCCGATACAGGGGGCAAAAGCCCAATGATGCAATTTAGGAGGGTGGATTTTCCTGCACCATTTGACCCAATCAGTGCAACAATCTCGCCTTCGTAAACTTGAAATGATGCATTTTCCACTGCTTTAATCTGTCCATAGGAGATTTGCAGATTTTCAACGCTCAATCGAATTTTTTTATTCTGTTCCAAGATATGCTTCCACCACCTTTTGATTATTCTTTACTTCATCTGGAAGTCCTTCCGCTATCTTAATCCCAAACTCGATAGCAGTTATTGTTTGCGATACTTCCGTCACTAGCTTGACGTCATGGGCGATAAGCAATAGTGTGACTCCCTTTTTGTTAATGTCGAGCAGGAGGCTTTTCATCTTATTGATTTCCTCTTCGCCCATCCCCGCTGTTGGTTCGTCAAGCATCAGCAATTTGGGTTCAGCAATCAATGCTCGTGCTATTTGCAAAAGATGATGCTCTGCCCATACAAGTTCTCCTGCCATGCGTTTTGCATTCTTTAAAAGGCCTACAAATTCTAACAGCTCCATGGAACGTTCACGTATCATTTCCTCCTGCTTAGAATTTGTAAAAGGCAGTCGAAAAAATGTTCCGAGAATGTCAGCTTTCGTTTTGTGGTACATTCCGCACATCACGTTTTCCACACATGTCAGCCTTGGCATGATCCGAGGCTGCTGAAATGTCCGGCTGATGCCGAGCTTGGCAATCTCATGGGGTTTTTGACGCGTGATGTCTGCATCAAGAAATTGAATGGTTCCTTCGCTTGCCGGAATAACGCCACTTAACAAATTAAACGTAGTCGTCTTTCCAGAACCATTTGGACCAATTAGCCCATGTATTGAACCCTCCTCAATGCTCATATCTAATTTATTTACTGCCTGTACCCCACCAAACCTCTTACTAAGCGCTCTTGTTTTTATGATACTCAAATTCTACTCACCTACCTTATCCAAAGCATTAAAAAGCGGATACTCTCATCACTTTTTACAGTTTAAGTGTATCCGCTTTCTATTTTTTAGTCAATATAGTTGTTTGTTATGGAGTTATAACCAAACGATGTGTACAAATTGCACAATTCCTTAGTCTTCATAATGCTCCACATGGCGGAGCAGCTCTTGTACAAAAATTTCCGCATATCGATTCTCGGTATTTCGTTTCCATGCAGCAACAACAGACGATGAAATTCCGGTCTGAAACCAGCGAACCTTTTCTGCAAAACTCGGGGTTAACATAGCAATGTGCATCAACGCCACACCAATGTTGCTCTCTACTGAAAGTTTGATGGAGTCATTATTTAAAAAAGCAAGAACCTTATGTGGAGAAAAACCGTTCATCTGACAAAATTCTCTTACGATTAGCTCAGATATCGGCGTACACGAATGATCCAATACCAAAAAAGTTTCCCTTTTTAACCTGTCAATTGATAGCTGCTGCCTATCCGCAATGGGATTATCCTTAGATACCACAAGCAGTGGAGAATCGACATCTATCGTTCTCCATGTGATATTGGGCTGATTCTGTACTTCACTTTTTAAGGCAATCATAACATCAAGGCTTCCTTCCTCAAAAATTTGCCATAACGACTGGAATTGCCCTTGCGTAATTTGGACTTTTTTCTCGGGGAAAGAATTCCTAAAATTTTTTACAGCCTGTGACAGCGGCTCAATCATAAAGCCTGCAATAAATCCAATATGAATGCTCTCATTGGAATCTGCCACGTTTTTTTTTGCCTCATCACAAAGAAGCTGATATTCATCAACGGTTCTTTCGAGAAAATCTTTAAACAGCTCTCCGGTTTTGGTCAGTTTCAAATTACGATAGCCACGCTCAAAAAGGGAAGCTCCAATCTCTTGTTCCAAAGAAGAAATCTGTTTGCTGATAGCAGGCTGCGAAACATGGATTTGTCTGGCAGTATCGCTGAAGCTTAGATTTTTAGCGAGTGCCAAAAAATATTCAATTTGAATGCTATTCATATCAATCTCCTCATCTGCATCGCCTAAGAGACCAGAACATCATTTTTTTAAAGATAAATTTATCATAAGCCCCACTACGGCAAAACATAGCAACATGATAAAAACGCCAATAAAGCTGCCGGTGGTATTGACAATCATTCCTGAAATGGTGGCTGAAAAGGATGCTGGAACAAGCATCGTGTTGGCTATGCCAAAATTTGAAGCAAAGTGTTTTGGTCCATAAAAGCTGTTGACAAATCCCGATGAGATGGGGGGCATCGCTCCATATGAAAACCCTACAACCACCATGCCAAGTATCATCAATGGAATCGAACTGCCAACTAAAGCGAAAAGCGTTATAGCCGGTGCAATAATCGCCATGGCATTCGCAAGGAGCATGGTTTTGCGCCTACCCACCCGGTCAAACAAAAAGCCGCTGACGATGCGCCCTAGTCCATTGCAGACGGACAGCACGCCCACCAAAATAATCGCCAACGTTTCGGCCGCTCCTACCTGCAGCAATACGTCTTTTGCAAAACTGATGACACTAGAGCCAATGGACGAGAGCAGAATCGCTAACATATAAAACTTCCAAAATGATAAGCTTTGCACCATTTCCCCTGTCGTGTATTCCATCTGTTGATCTTCTTGCTTCCTTTCGTTCTTAGCAGGAAAAACCATAGTGGTAGGCACGGGCGTAATCAGCATCGCACCCAACGACAATATCACTAAGATGGAAATGCCTAGCAAGAAATACGCTTGCCTCCACCCTACCATGCCAATGAGCTGGCCGGTGATGGAGCCAAGCACCAAGCTGCTAGCTCCAAACCCCATCATCAATGCCCCGGACGCCGTGGCCCGCTGATCTGGAAACCACCCCGAAACCGTCGAGATAACCACATTGTATACAACGCCTATCCCCAGTCCGCACATGCCGCCATAACTAATGTAGAGTACTCCGATAGCCCCTTGCATCCTAGAAGATAGGAAGAAACCTGTAAATATCACAAGTGATGAAAGCATGATCGTAATACGAGGACTGATTTTTTTCGTTATAATACTTCCTAAGATTCCGCCTAGACAAAAACATGCCATCGTAATCGTAAAATTCAGTCCCAGTGCAGCATTATCCCACCCAAATTCCATCGCCAATGGAGATTTTAAAATGGACCAGGCATAGATAATGCCAGAGAACAGCATCATCACTACCCCTACAATTAAATATTTCCATCTTTTTTTCATCATTTTTCCTTTTCGGTTAAAAATAGTTATACAATCCCTACCATTGCAAGTAAAGCTGCCACAACAGCTGCTGCCGTTGTAAATCCAACTGTTTGTAGAAAGATTGGAAAATAAGATTGTTTATGTGTCGTATGTGACATTCCCTGTGTCATGATAACAGTACCATTCCAAGGAAGTGATTCAAATGTAATCGAAGTAAATGCTGCAATTCTGGCAATTGCATTCACATCGAAATCTATTCCTCTTTGAGTAGCAATGGCAACTACCATCGGAACAGACATCATAATGGCTGCTGGCGGCGAAGACGTAAGTGTTACGATGATCGCACAGACGATAAAGCAAAGCAGATAAACATTAATATTGACTTTCCCCAACGCTTCTGCAACTGCTCCAAAAGCCGCAGTCGAGGCAATAACAGCTGCAAGTGCAGCAGGCGTAGAAACCGTAATTAAAGCATTGGGGTATCCATTTGCGCCCATATTAAGCGTATTCTTAATTGCTGTCAAACCATTGATTGGCCCACGTATTGTTTCTCGTGAAATATATTGGGACATAAGCACTAGATTTACAACAATGCCAAGTGCCAACGCAACTGCAATATTCCATCCAATCACGGTATAGCAGACAAATACAACGATTAAAGGAATGATGGATACAAAGAAATTGGGCAGCTTGGAATCTTTATTTTGTGGCAGTTCAGGCACCTCGCCCATGTCAAAATGTTCCCCTTTGTTTTTTGCTTTTGCGATTAAAATATCCAACATGATGAATCCGCCAACCAGCATGATGATCCCACCTACGATACCTGCAATTGGCGCTGCGGTAGGCGCTACGTGATAGCCTGCCATGCCTAATGCGGTCTGTACCATGACATTTGTAATTTGAGGCGCCCCCGGAGCCGCCATAAACGCCGTGTTTAATACCAGCATACAGGGAATAAAACGTCTCGGTATATCTGCCGTTTTGGACAAAATAAGACATACGGGAAACATCGTAAATACTAGAACATAGCCGTCAATGCCGCCCATGGTACATAGACCCTCAATAATAGTCAGTACGAAAAGCGTTACACGTATTTGAGTCCTGCCCTCTTTCCCTAAAACAAATTTGTTTGTTAAGGTTGTCGCAATGGAGGAAGCAGCACCCGTATCGGTGAAAACCTTTCCTAAAATTACTCCTAGGAAGATGATGGAAAACAATGCTGTTACGGTTTCTGTAAGGCCGCCAACATACGTTTCCGTAAATGCTGCAACGGGGTTTAACCCATTGGTAAATGCAACAATGAGTGCACAAAGGGCTGCCGAATAAAATTGATTGAATCCTTGATACACCAGAAATAAAAAAGCTACTAAAGCTACTATAATTCCTAATAATCCTAAGCTCATACGATACCTCTTTCTTTTTACATTTATACATAAATAATGTCAACATGCTACTTTATGTATCCTTGCGCACATTTTTTTACATGCGCAGCTCAATTGCTATTTCCTTAAAATTGATTTTATCGCATAACGATGTGTCCACGATGTTGTGTCAAGTTATCACTATCTGCCGTATCTGTTAAAAACAAACTTGAAATTCCAGTGCCTGCTTCCAGATAAGGAAATTGATCCGTCTGCGCCCATGCCGGCTTAGCAATATCCACAGTGGCTTCCACTGCCGCTGCATGCCAAGCGATAGGCCCATCAAACCACATTTCAACAACCCGATGATATTTGCTGCCATTGATCTCTTGCATTATCTTGCTTGTTAAAATTCTTCTAACTTCCTTCTTTTCTTTGAATTTAGCAAGCGCTTCGTCAAATAGCCATTTATCGCCTTCTTCTATGGCGACACCATCCGGGTATCGAACCACAAATTGCCAACGGTAGTTTGGTCCATCCTGTATGCCCCTTTCACTACCCTTTAAATCCTTTTCCCAAAATACAGGTACAAACACAAAAACCATCCTATCCCTTACGTCATTTCCATCCATAAGCGGAAGCGACTCATCTAAATGTTCCGGCGCAACGCCTTGCCAAATAAGCACATTGTGTGGAAAATATTCCGTATACGCTTTTATTGTCGCTTCATCGGAAAACGGATTTACATTCCAATAATGCTCCGTAAGCTGCATCCTTATGGTTCCGAAACGCTCCCCATCAGGTGGTGTTGGCAAAGCATTATAAAATGCATACTTTGTTACATATGGGCCAAACTGCGAGATACTGTCAGATACATGATAATGGCATAGCCAATCTTTTAACCTGTGACGATAATCTTCCTTTGCTACGTCTACATAAATTAAGCTTCTCATTAACTTAAATTCTACTGCCATAATAATTCTCCCTTTCATTTTTATATTTTTTGGATATTGGTCTTTTCATTGATTTTATAGATTATGGATTATAAATTATTGACTATTGATTATTGACTATTGATTATTGACTATTAATTATTGCTTATAGTTTATTTCTTATGGTTATGGCTTATAGTTTATTGCTTATAGTTTATAAATTATAGTTTATAGTTTATTCGTTATAGTTTAATGCTTAATGTTCTTTATTCATTTGCCACCTCATTCATTTTCAAAGAATAGATTCCATCGTCAAGTGCATCAATGAAAATATAGCCTCTGTCGTCTACAACGACATCTTCCGTGCAAGCATTCCTTGGACCGGGGAATCCGGGAAAATAAGATTCTTCTGGGGTTTTATTTGGATTTGGCGGAATAAAGTATGCCAATTCCTTTATGTAATAAGGGTCGGAAACATCATACACGCGCAGGCCTGCCGCAAAATAGCAGCAATAAACCCGATCGCCCCGTTGTTCTAGCCACGGCTTATTGCTCATCGGCTCATGTAAATTATGCGGTCCAAAGGGTCCTTGGCAGCCTAAGTTCATGACATTAAAGTTCGGATACGGAAAATCTTTTGGTACTTGTGGATATGGAAATTCGGCAATCAACGTTGGATTAGCCGGATCGCTTACATCAATCATATGAATGTTATTTAACGCTTGCGCTCGTCCGCCAAGGGCTTCCTTTGTAAAAAACTGGAATCGTTCTCCCTCGTTTTGCACCACGCAAAGATCTCTGCCCGGCAACGGAAGTGCCGTATGCGTTCTCGCCCCTGAATTATGGCTTGAGAAAGCAGGCATTAATTTTAGCTCGCCAAGGCATTTCGGACGGGTGAAATCCTGTACATCTAATAAAACAAGACCGGCGCCGCAATATCCGCAGTAGGCAATGTTGTCACGGACAAACGGCGGTCCATGAAGCCATCCCTTATCCATAAACGCAGGAATATGCTTCGCACTCGGATCAAAATCCCTTCCCGGATAACCGTCTGCGTACTGCTCTGGATGCCACCAACGCCCGACTTCCACTGGATTTTTGGGATCCTCAATATCCACAATCCGATAAATCAAACCCTCAAACCCGATTGCATCTGCCGAAAGGTGGACATAGCGCCCGCCATTATACATGAAACGGTGAACTCCCATGGCATGGGGGATTCCGGTATACCAATAGCCTAGAAATTTTGGATTTAAGCAGTCTTCTTTTAGCGAATAAATGCGAATGCCCGCCTCGCATTTTGTATCTGCCAATTTTGTTTGGTCAACAAGCGAATCCGGTCCACTTCCGCAGCTCATTGCCACAATGAGCAGATCATCTGCAATCTGAACTTTCGGGCAAGTTGTGGTTGGATATTCTTTTGGGTCTACAATCTGAATATGTTTCACATATTCCATATGATAGGGATCCGTCACATCTAAAATCTGAATCCCATTCTTTTTCCCGCCAAAGCAGGTTCCATAAAGATAGTATTTTCCCCCTTTCGTCCTGTAGAGTGCCATTTGAAACACTCCCGTTTCTCCATCAAGATGATTAAAGTCACAGACTTCCATATTCTTGATATAGCCATTATTTCCTGTACCTTTTGCATAAAAAACATCACTCATTTTAACCTCATTTCCACACATTTATTTGTGCATATTAAGTTTGTGCATATACCAAGGAATTGCCATTTTGATGGATTTTGCATGTAACATGGTAGCCACTAGACACAAACTTATTTTTAATTAATTATCATTAGCAATGCACCTGCTTTTATTTGTGTCCCTTCTTGAACAAGTATTTCCTCTACCACTCCATCTATGTTTGCAGCAATACTTGTTTCCATTTTCATAGCCTCAACAATCAGCAATACTTGATTTTTCTGGACAATATCTCCAGTTTTTACTGAAACTTGGCTGACCATACCCGGAATCGATGCGGCCACTTGGCTCAAATCGTTGATATCTGCCATCTTTACCGTATTAATATGATCTTTTACATTGTTGTCTTCTACAGCTACTTCACGACGGATCCCATTAAGCAAAAACATCACATTGCGTGTTCCATCCTCATTTAAATCACCTTTTCCAAGGTATTTGATGACCAGTGTTTTCCCATCTTCAATATTAACCCTGTTCGTTTCCCCTTCTGCAAGCCCATGGAAGAAAACGTGGCTGCCCAACCGTGTAATATAGCCATATTCCTTTCTTGTTTTCAAAAATTCTTCCACAACCTTAGGATAAAAACACCAGCTTAAAATCGTTTGCCAATCAGCTTTATCCGTCAAGGCCTTTAAATGCTCCTTTGCATGTTCAAAGTCAACAGCCGGCAGCTGTTCCCCTGGTCTGCCCGTTATAGGCGTTTCTCCTTTTAAAACCACGCGCTGCAGCTCTTCTGGAAATCCCCAAGACGGCTGGCCCATCATCCCTTTAAAATAGCTGACAACGGAATCCGGAAATGTGATTGACTCTCCACGTTTTACAATATTCTCGGGAGTTATATCATTTTGCACCATAAAAATTGCCAAATCGCCTACCATCTTAGAAGATGGCGTTACCTTTACAATTCCACCTAACATGTCATTGACCGTCTTATACATGGATTTTACATCATCAAAGCGGTGGCCCAATCCTAGGCTTTCTACTTGTGGCTTCAAATTCGTATACTGCCCTCCCGGTATTTCATAATTATAAATATCGGTTGCCGGATACTTAATCCCTCCCTCAAAAGCCCTATAACGTTCCCGAACATCCGCCCAGTAGTCAGTGAGCCCTTGCAGTTTCTCTAAATTCAATCCGGTATCCCGCTCCTGTCCTTTTAAAGCGGCAACGAGGGAGTTTAAAGAAGGTTGGCTTGTCAGTGACGACATGCTAGAAATTGCCACATCCACAATATCTACCCCTGCAGCGGCTGCCGTCAACAATGTGGCAATTTGATTTCCACTGGTATCATGCGTATGCAGATGGATAGGCAACCCAATTTCTTCTTTCAACGTATGTACTAATTTTCCTGCTGCATAGGGTTTTAAGAGCCCAGACATATCTTTGATACACAGGATATGGGCACCCATCTTTTCCAACTGCTTTGCCATATTTACATAGTAGTCAAGTGTCCATTTATCTTCCTTTGGATTTAAAACATCCCCTGTGTAGCAAATTGTGGCTTCTGCAATTTTCCCTACCTTCAGCACTTCTTCCAATGCAATCTGCATTCCCGGTATCCAATTTAGCGAGTCAAAAATACGGAATACGTCAATGCCGCTTTTTGCTGATTCTTTTATAAATTCCCGGATTAGATTATCCGGATAATTGGTATAGCCAACCGCATTCGCTCCACGCAACAGCATTTGAAAAGGAATATTAGGGATACGTTCCCTCAACAAAGCCAAGCGCTCCCACGGAGATTCCTTTAGGAAACGAAATGCTACGTCAAATGTTGCACCACCCCACATTTCCAGTGAAAAGGCATTCGCTAATGCCTCTGCCGTACCCTCTGCCCCTTTTACCATATCTCTGGTACGAAGCCTTGTTGCTAAAAGCGACTGGTGGGCATCGCGTAATGTCGTATCTGTAATTAAGAGTTTTTTCTGCTCCAATACCCAATTTTTCACAACATCGGGCCCACTTTTATCTAATATCTGCTTCAATCCTACTTTTGGTTCTCCCTCTACTTTTGGAAACCTAGGCGACTCATAGCGGTATTGACCTGCGGTAGGATCATTCACCACGATATTCCCAATATATTTCAGCATTTTTGTGGCACGATCTTTAGAATCTTCCACCTTAAACAATTCCGGTGTATCGTCAATGAACTTGGTATGGCATTTTCCTGCCACAAAATCCGGATGCACAAGGATATTTCCTATAAACCCTATATTTGTCTTTACCCCTCGAACCCGAGTTTCGCTAAGCGTACGAAGTGCCTTGCTACATGCACCATGAAAGGTATTATCATGCGTTGTAATTTTGACCAGCAGGCTGTCATAAAAAGGAGAAATTACAGCGTCATTATAGGTATTGCCTCCATCTAGTCGAACTCCATACCCTCCGCCGGTACGATAGGAAGTTATTTTCCCTGTATCCGGAGCAAAATTATTCTTTGGATCCTCTGTGGTAATACGGCATTGTACCGCATATCCCCTGCTCACTACATCTTCCTGTTTTGTTATGCCTATATCAGATACTGAAAGTGGCTGACCCTGTGCGATCAGAATCTGTGCCCTCACAATGTCGATTTGCGTCACCATCTCCGTAACGGTATGCTCTACTTGGATACGGGGGTTCATTTCAATAAAATAATGGTTTCCATTCTTATCGACCAGAAATTCAACTGTTCCTGCATTGATATATCCAACTTCTTTTGCGATTTGAACTGCGTCTGTACAGATGTCTTTTCGTTTTTGTTCGCTAAGGCTAAATGCAGGCGTAAATTCAATCACCTTTTGGTATCTTCGTTGCAAAGAACAATCCCTTTCATGCAGGTGTACGACATTCCCATGTTCATCAGCTAAAATCTGAACCTCAATGTGCTTTGGCTCTTCCAAATACTTTTCTACAAAAATGTCGCCACAGCCAAAAGCTTTCACCGCCTCGCTCTGTACCAGTGAAAAAGCCGCCAAAACCTCCTCTGCCTTGTTGCAACGCCGCATACCCCTGCCACCTCCGCCGGCAGAAGCTTTTAAAATAACTGGAAATCCATAAGATTTGGCTCTAGCTACTGCATCTTTCGCATCTTTTAAAGGCTTCTTAGAACCGGGTATAACAGGGACGCCACAACTAATTGCAACCTCTTTTGCGCTTAGCTTGTCTCCCATTTTTGCTAGAATCTTCGATGGCGGTCCAATAAATTTAATGCCATTTTCCTCACATGCATGGGCAAATTCTGCGTTTTCTGATAAGAAGCCATATCCTGGATGGATTGCATCAACTCCATGTTTCTTTGCAATTTCAATCATAAGCTCAATGTCTAAGTAAGCTCCTAAAGGGCTCTTATTCTCGCCCACCATATAAGACTCATCTGCCCTCGTCCGAAAGATATGATATTCATCCTCTTTTGAGTATACCGCTACCGTGTTAAGCCCAAGGTCATAACAGGCCCTAAAAATCCGCATCGCAATTTCACCACGATTTGCCACCATTACCTTGCCAAACAACTGCTTCTCTTTTGTTGTGTCCATGCGTTCATCTATCCCTCCCAACCTCTTAAAATCATACCTGTTTTTTTGTGGCTCTCTCATAATCAACACATCTTAATTCTGTAATTGCTTTTGTCTACGTCATTATGTATAGCTATATCTTATATGCTCCTATTCCTCTTGTACACTATCTATATATTAATGCCGAGCATAACCTATGGGTTATAGCCAAATTTATCACAACTAAAATATAGGAATATAGGATAGAAGGCAAAGCCAACACGGCAAAGAACAGTTCCTCAATGCAAGTTCGACGACAGGTTCAAAAATAGCATGGACAACAATATTCTCTACAGGCTACCAAGATACCGTCTTGAAATTGCATCCAACAGTTGATTGTTTTTAGCAAGCCACTTAGCCCTTGCGCTCGGCATAACTTATGAGTTATGCCACACATAAATATATAGATAGTGTACAAATTCTAGCCTATCAGATAAGATATTATCATACATAATGCATCTATACATTAGGTGCTTTAGACTATACCATTATCTAATATGCTGAATTTCAAGATATTTAGGAGGGAAAATATATGAACATACTAGGTATTTCATTCGGAACAAAAAACGGAACAAACGACACCGTCTGCAAAGCGGCACTTATGGGTGCAAAAGAAACTGGGGCAAAAGTAGAATTTATCAATACATTTCATCTTGACATCAAACATTGTACAGGGTGTTGTGCATGTGTAAAATCCGTCCTATCCGGACGAGGGAATCTGTGTATCCTAAAAGATGATTTTAACTGGCTGCTTGATAAAATGCTAGATGCAGATGGAATCATTATCACAGACCCGATCTTTGAAAAAGGGGCCACCGGCCTATTTCGAACGATAACAGACCGGTTTGGGCCTCGTTTAGACAGGGGCAACAACACCATCGGAACACAGGTCGCAGCGGCTACAGGCGGAACTGCACCAGACCCGCGTATATTAAAAGATAAAGTCATTTCTTATATTGCCGTAGGAGGGTCCGACTGGGGAACAAGGGTGCAATGCGATCATGCGATGCAAGCGTTGACCCCTATGTGGAAAGTCATTGACAATGATTGGTTTAGCTGGTCGAAAGAATTCGTTATGAACGATGAAAAGATGGCTCGTGCCCACGAAATCGGTGTAAGCCTTGCCAATGCAGCAAAGGATATTGAACATGCCGCATACTTAGGGGAACAAGGCGTCTGTCCCCATTGCCATAGTAGGAACTTCTTCTTGTCGCCTAAAAATACACATGCTGTCTGTTGCCTATGCGGTATAGAAGGTGAAATTGAAATCAAGAACGGCGGATTCGCCTTTACGTTTGAACTTGAACAGCTCTCGCATGCCCATGATACATTATCCGGCAAATTCATTCATGCCGATGATATCAAGACCATGGAGGGGAATTTTGCTAAAATACAGCAAACCGAAGAATTTAAGACACGTAAGAAAAAATACAACGATTTCATTTCTTCTACAACAAAATAAATTGTATTCCTTTTACCGTAAATGCTAAAAACGAAGTTTATTATTGAAACAACCCATATGCAAGCCATACGAAGTGGGCTTGCATATGGGTTGTTTTGGCATCTTGCCTTTCAAAACGGGGACAATCGTTTATTCAAGTTTTTGATTAACTCCACACAAACGCCCGCCATAGGGTCGAACATAAAAGCGGCAAGCAAAGCCGGGAAATCAGCAATGTCCAATTTGACAAATGCCGGGGTTCGCTTTCAGCTGCTCATAGACCGGCTTCTCGCAAGGATTATTTGATTTTGGGCTTGTGTTTTGACCCTGAATATATTATAATATCTTAGCTCTTGCTTTGGCGCTGTGGCACTTGCCTTGACGGTGTGCGGTGGAGGCGGCGAAAAGCACTACGCTGACAGGAAAACGAATAATCAAGGCATTTACTCGAAAGGGTTGTGTAAATAAAAAAACATCAGGAGGTTACAGTATGAAAAGCAATGGTTTACTCAAAGTATCAAGTATTCTACTCATCATCGGAGGTGCGCTCGCCATTATTGTCGGCATCATCGCGCTGATCGGCATCGGAGCGCTCGCAGTCTTTGCATCAGAAATGGGGGGAACCGGTGCATTGACGTTCGCGGCAGTTCTTAGTCTGCTGGGCGCGATATTCGAGCTCGTCGCGGGTATCTCCGGCGTTAAAAACGCCGCGAAACCGGAAAAGGCTCAAAACTGCATCGTATTCGGTATTATTGTCGCGGTGCTGTGTGTTGCCGGTAATATTCTGTATTCAGTCTCGTATGCGAGTCTAACAGAAACAGCGTTCTCGCCCAATTTCGTCGGACTGGTTACCGGCTTGGTTCTGCCCGTACTATACTTAATTGGCGCGTTTCAGAGCAAAAAGTCTATCCATGCCTAAAACGGCATTTAAGCCTACTTTGCGCAAAGGTTGCGCGAAGTAGGCTTATTATAATGTTATTTGTTAAATCTCATTTATTCACAAATTTTACCATTTTTATGCGGTTTACAGGTATCATTTTAGAGATAAAACGGACTTTTTCAGTGCCCTCTTGAGAAGGGGGTATTTTTCATCTCTATCGTGTCATACCGTTATCTACCATCATAACTTTATCATCCATTTTTGAAATTATAAAAAACAATATATCCTTTCATCTATTCCGCCGCATACTGCTTGTCATCCAGAAAATAAATCAATGCTGCGCCTACAACAGCTAAAACAACAAACAGGATATATGCTGCACTGTAGGAACCGGTGAAGCTTAGGGATATTGCCAACACAACAAAAGACAACATGCGGATAATCGAAATGGCCGGGTTGATAGCAGAATATACTTTGGCAAAATTACGATGCCCGAACGTAGTGCTTACTAAGGATACCGGCCAGTTTGCATTCCCACCAATTGACACGCCAATCATAAAAATGGATACATAGAGGGTTCCTATATATGGAAGCAAGTTTAACAGGACAGCAACAGCATACCATATGCCATAGATGGCAGTGGCCACACGCGTGCTCAGCTTTTGGTCAACAACACCCCACAAATAGCTGCCAACAACACCAACCAATGCACATACCGTCATCGTTCCGATTGCCTTATCCAACGTGAAATCAAAACTCATCATCAGACGAGGCACTAATTGGCTCATAACTCCAACCGTAATCAACATGTACAGCCCTAATCCAAGGCTAATCATCCAAAATTGTTTTGTCCGAATTAATTTTTGATAAGTCCATGAACTTACATATGCATCGCTTTCTGCCCGATATGCATCCATCTGCTCTTTACTCATAGGAACATTATCGGGAGTTGCACCCGCCTGTTCTGGCTTGTCCGGTGTAAACCATGCCCAAATAGCAGAAACGATCATGGCAACTCCAATAACAGTAATACTCATTTTGATGCCGCCTAATGATCTTGCCAATGCTGTAATGATAATGACAATCGTTGCAGAGGAAAGATTATTTCCCATCGTAGCCCAACCAAGGGCAAGACCCTTCTTTTTTGGAAACCACGAAGCTAAATATGCACCACCTGCAATCCACGCATAAACATTGGAAAACAGCGAAACTAGGCATAGCGCAACTGCATACTGCCCGATAGAAGTAACATTGCCATACCAAATATAGGAAATGCCTCCTAAAATCAACGATAAAACCGCCACCCATCGTGCACCTATACGGTCACATATATAGCCGAATGCAAACATTCCGACAATACTGACAAGGCCGCTTAGCGTAGAAAAGCCAAGCAAAGTTGCCGTATCCCATCCATGAAGTTCACTCAGCCCTTGTACCGTTGCATTCAACCCATCCACCGATGTTCCTGTACTAAAATATAACATTAATGCAGTTAAAGCAATCGTCGTCCATCCTTTTCGCCCAAAATTACTTGATGCGCTTTTGCTGACATCTTCAATGGCTGCGCTGCTATTTGAACTTGTCGATCTTTCTGAATTTGCCATTCTTACCATTCCTCCTTCCCCTTTTATAAGGTAATACCGTTGTCTACGATAACGACTTGTCCTGTGACAGCCTTTGAATCTTCAGATGCGAAAAATAAAATCGTATTGGCTTGATCGTCAGCCGTTGCTTGCGGCAGTGCCATATTCATATGCTGCGCACATTGGTCAGCAAATTTCATGTTAAATGTTGCCATTTGCTCCGGTGTATTAAGTTCTGTAGGTGTAGGTCCAGGGCAAACAGCATTACACCGGATTCCCTTGCCTGCATACTGGATTGCAATATTTTTTGTCATGCCAAGCAAAGCGCTTTTCGCAGCTGAATAAGAAATCCCCGCCGAACCAAATACTCCACCAATAGATGAAACATTGACAATTGATCCATATCCTGCCGGTACCATATGTTTAAGAGCCTCTTTTGACAAATAAAAAACAGATGTCTGATCCATTAAAATCACTTCATTCCACCACTGCGTACTACATTCGTTAATTGGCAGATGCTTATCTGCGATGCCGGCATTGTTGACTAAGATGTCAATCTTGCCAAAACTAGCCACTGTTTCTTCCATAATTTTCTTGCAGTCATCTTCTTTTCTTACATCTGCCACGATAGCCTTTGCCACTCCTCCTGCTGCACGAATTTGCTCTGCATTCGCCTCTAATTTATCTTTTCTCCTAGCGGCAAGGACAACCTTTGCCCCCTCCTGTGCAAATATCTTTGCCGTTGCCTCACCAATACCGGAACTAGCACCTGTAACAACAGCAACTTTTCCTTCCAATCTCATATTATACCCCTTTCTATACATCTCTTTTTCTATTTTCAAACTGGCTGTATATCCATGTTACATTGTCGATTTGTTCATTCGTTCTATTATGCAAGGGCATTGGGGTGTGCAATTATTTCTTCGATTGAGCTGTATCCTTCGGGATAAACATTGTAAGGATGTGTTTCTTCTTCTTTGTTTAGTACACGAAGTGCTCCCGCAGCCAAAGCTTCCATTTCCTTTTCTCCTGGAATAATGCTTACCGGTGCAATAAAGGAAACTTTTTCCTTGATCCAGTTTGTGATTTTTTCACTGTAGGCAATACCTCCGGTAATAATAATTTGATCCACCTTGCCATCTCTAACAACTGACAATTCGCCAATACTTTTTGCAACGCCATAGGCCATTGCTTTTAAAATAAGTTCTGCTTTTTCGTCACCGTCATCGATCATCTTTTCAATAGCCCTTACATCATGTGTGCCAAAATATGCGACCAATCCAGATTTTCCACATAGGTACATCTTCATTTCCTGTAAGGTCAATTTACTGTTATAGCATAAATCAACCAAATACCGTGTTGGAATTGCACCTGCTCGTTGAGGTGACATAGGGCCTTCATCATCATAAACCCAATCTACCACACGTCCATGGTCATGAAATCCTAACGAAATGCCACCGCCAAGCTGCACAATGATTAAATTTAAATCCTTATAGTTTTTACCAACTGATTCTGCGTAGGTATTCCCTGCCATTTTGGTATTTAATAAATGAACAATCGTTCTGTTTTGTATTTCAGGAATACCAGTAATTTTTGCAATTTCATCACCGGAATTTACACATGTCGGGTCATATATAATAACAGGAACGTCTCGTCCCTCTACTAACTGTTTCGCAATCAAGCATGACAGTGTAGACGCATGTTGTGCCTCGGGCGCATAAGTCACACTTGCAACCATTAATTCATTCACTTCATATGCTCCATCTTGCAAAACGGCCGGTATCGTACCTGCTCTAGCAACAATCATATCAAACTGTGCCGGATTTAATTTGTTATCCTTTAAAAATGCCTTCACTTGATCTGTCCGATAGTCTAACTGGTCAAGTACTTTGGGCATTTTCTCTAACTGATCCGTGCTGATTTCAAGAGAAATCTTGCTAACCATCGTTGTATCTTCAAAATATGCAACTTTGGTAGATGTTGAACCGCAATTAATTGCAAAAATCTTCTTCATATTTGCACCTCTTTATATTTAGGAACTGTACATTATTGACTCATTTAAATAGTGTCTTTTACACCATCTATTTTGTTGACTTACTCTATATTTTATTTTGCACGTAACTAGCAACGATATCTAATTAGCGGATTTTGCCTTGTAGTGGTGGGTCAATTTTTCCTTCTAAACCTAAGTACTGAATCATGGACAGCAATTCTGAATGCATCTCGTTTGCACAGAACATACCGAATAATTCTGTTCCAAATGCCATATCCAAATCATCTGCAATTCTCTTTTTCCAATTTCTGCGGACAAGCTGTGTTGTAAGCCTTCTTGCAACCCTGTTTTGTGCCATTAAAAGATCTGCAATTTCATAGGCACGATCCATCAGCTTTTCTCTTGGAACAATTTCAGATACCATGTTTAGGCGAACCAAATCCTTGGCCGAAATCTTATTGCCGGTCATCAAATACCAAGTTGCAAGGCGAGGTGGCAACAGTTCAAAGAAGCAGCTATGTATTCCATCGCCAGGCACATTGTTTGTTCCAGGCAGCATGTGGGGATCTAGTACGGTAATGTCGTCGGCGGCAATTGCTAAATCGCACATAAGCGCCAATTCTGTATGTCCGCCGGAACCACTTAATACACCAAGTGTAGGCACTTCCACATCTTGAATCATTGCGATAATCATACGACGGCCATCGACAAACATATGGTTGTATCTGGTTTCTCCTGCATTGTCGCCCTCCGGTGCCCAGCTTGCAGCTTCAAAATCAGTAATCCAGATATTGCCAGTTCCGGTAAAGATAATCATTTCTGTTTCACGGTCTGTTCCTAACAGTCTCCACAGCTTGCCGATCGCATCATGCAATTCCATTGACCAGATTAATGGACCGCCCTTACAGTGCATCCGTACCGTTACAACACCGTCATCTCTACGGTCAATGATAAACTGCTCTTTAAACATTTCCTTGATTTCCTCAAAAGTTGGCCATTTTACATAATTTGTGTTTGTTTCTCTCGTTTGCGACATCATACATTTCCTCCATTTTTTAATTATTATGATTGATAGTTTGGTGCACGATTCAGATGTATCTTCTGAATCGTTTCGTTTTGGTTACTTTTGTGTATTCTTTATATTTGTATTTTACTTGAGGAGTTGTGGATTGTAAAATGCATAATCTGCATTGGCTTTTTTAATTTTTTATAGTATATATGCCCAAACATCATTGGCTCATACTGCGGCGGTTGCATCAGCAACAATTTCCCGCTACGCCACAGTGTAATCCTCCCGGAGGGTTTTTTGTATGATAGGGGACACTTTCCTATCATACAAAAAAGACTAAGTTGTTGGATTCCAACTAACTTAGTCTAGTCTTTACATTTTTACTTATTCATGAAAAAAGGAACTGTTACCGTCTACGAATCTGCGTCCAATGAAGCATTGTCAACAATTACATGTGCCTTTTTAAGTTTTAAGGATAGTACCAACAAGAATCCACCCACGCTCATTCCTGCTACTGTTAAAAATGCATTGTTGTAGCCGCCGCTTGCAGTTTTAATGATACTGGCCAGCTGTGGGCCAATCACACCTGCCAAGCCATAGGATATATAGAAGAATGTATAATTAACGGCAAGGTTCTTTAATCCAAAATTGTCGGCACATACCGGTGAAATCATTGCTGTAAATCCACCATAGCTAGAACTAATTGCCAAAAGTGCCACCATAAATACTACCCCGCCGGACTGTGTAAGCAAGAGCATAGCACATCCAATCACAGCAAACAGTATCATCATCATATTGTATCTTCCAATACGGTCAGAAACTGCCCCATATATAAGACGCCCTGCAGCATTAAAAATAGATATCAATCCAACTAAAAGTGCTGCCGTTTCTGGTGTAAAGCTTAAAACTTCTTGCATAATATTTGAAGCATGCCCTGTAATCATTAATCCGGAAGTAGCCCCCAAAGTTAAGGATATCACTAATATATAGAACTTTGGCGTTTTAAGCATCTCTTTCCACACAAAATCTACTGTAGGTGCTGTACTCGATTTTTCCTTTTTCTCTTTTTGAGGCTTTGGATGAAAGCCTGCAGGTGGTTCTTTAATAAGAAAAGACACCGGAAACATTACAACTACAAATAATACGGCTAAAAAGGAGAATACCTCCAACACACTAAACTGTCTCATCAGCAATGTTGCCAGCGGTGCCCAAACTACAGCACCAGAACCGTAAGCACATGCTAGTATGCCAGCTGCCATACCGGTTTTTTCCGGAAACAAACTTGTAGAATAGGCCACTAAGGTAGGGTAGAGCATACCCATGCCGGCACCAACAACCAACCCATATATCACATATAAGTATCCGATGGAGCTCGTAAACCTCGTTGCTAAAAGTCCAAGTGCATACACAATAATGCCAATCCGCAAATAGTTTGCAACACCAATTTTCTTTTGGAATTTCCCAAGAAAAACCGGCGATATCGTTGAGATCAACACCTGAATGGTAAAAGTAAGGGATATGGCACTAAGTTGCCATTCAAAATTTTTCATTAGCGGTGTTTGAAAAACACTCCATGCATATCCAATTCCGGTACATAGGCCAAGCAGCATGGCTGCCAACAGGCACTTTATTCTTTTTTTCTCAAAATTCATACTCTGCCTCTTTTCTTTCATAAGTCAAAATGCTATATTATAACTTTTTTCTGTGCCGTAGACAACATTAATTTAATACGGTCTTTTCTTTCATAAACCAAAATGCTATATTATAACCCTGCCATTTCTATGATACAAGCAGCACCCATGCCTCCTCCGATACACATGGTGATAAGACCATATTTTCCACCTGTTTTCGTCAAATAGTTTATCGATTTTGCCAGCAATATCCCCCCTGTTGCACCTAGCGGATGCCCAAGTGCCAATGCACCGCCCCGAGGATTTACTTTCTTTTTGTCAAAATCCAGTTGCTCTATCGAAACGATAGCTTGCGATGCAAACGCTTCATTTAGTTCAATGACATCCATGTCTGCCACTGTAAGTCCACTTTTTTTGAACACTTTATTTACAGCATAGATTGGTCCTAGTCCCATAAGTGCAGGGTCTAAACCGTCAACTGCAAATGACACAAAATTGGCAATTGGTTTTATACCCAACTGTTTTGCTTTATCCTCAGACATCAATATCGCAAAAGATGCACCATCACTTTTTTGCGAAGAGGTCGCCGCCGTCACTAGCCCATCTTCTTTAAAGCATGGTTTAAGCTTGCTAAGCGACTCTAAGTTAGTCCCTTTCCGATAGCATTCATCTTGCTTAAACACAACTGGATTTCCTTCCTTATCGTAGCCCGTTACAGGAATAATTTCTTCGGCAAAAAGATTGTTTTCCACAGCGTCTACCGCTTTTGCATGACTCTCCACCGCCATTTGCTCCATCTGCACCCTACTGATACCATATTTCTTGGCCACATTTTCAGCCGTAATTCCCATTGGCACATAGCATTGCGTATTATTTAAAAGCCATTGATCCAAATATTGCTCTTGTTCGGATAGCACTGGGCATGTCATGGATTCTACTCCTCCTGCAACCACTATATCCTGCAACCCACTCATAACCATAGCTGCTCCACTCGCTATCGACTGGATGCCAGAAGCACAAAACCGATTCACTGTCTGTCCCGGTACTTTATCTGGAAGGCCTGCCCGAAGTACGATATTTCTAGCCGGATTTAGACCCATTTTCCCTTCCGGTATCGCACAGCCAACAATCAAATCATCAATTTCATTTAAATCAAGCTGCGGTACTTTTTCGGTAACTCCTTTTAGTACTTCTGCCCCGAAATCCACTGGATTTGCTGTAGCTAATGTACCTTTATTCGCTTTCCCTATCGCGGATCGCCCATAGGATACGATGACACATTTCTTCATGATCAGTTCTCCTTTTTCATTGATATCTTTTCTATATAATTAAAGTTTATTTTTCTATTTGACGAGATTCATTTTTTATGATAATCTACTAGTAGATATTAAGCAAGACACAACTCATCAGTTACTATCTACTAATATAGCGGACACTAAGGGAGGGGTTTTTGTGAATATTGAAACATTACAGTATTTCCGTTACATCGCAAAGTATAAAAATATCACCAATGCTGCCAAGCAGCTTTTTGTCAGTCAATCTACACTTAGCCGCCATATTATGGCCTTAGAAAATGAACTTGGCGTTAAACTGTTTGAACGAAACAACAAACAAATGGAATTGACGCAAGCTGGACAAGCATTTTACAAAGACAGTACTTCCTTTGTCAATCATATGGAAACTGTTATTAAGAATGTCCAATCAGCAGATAAAGGCCATTCCGGAATATTACGGGTTACGATACCTAGTCCGCTATCTTATATCCTGTCAAAGCCTTTGCTTATCATGCAGGAGCAGCACCCCGATGTCAAACTGGTATTGGAAGCATACATGTTTGATGAAATCCCTCATGCAATCCAATACGATCTCTATAACATTGGTTTAACTTATGATTTTATGGCACAGGAGCATGAAAATTTAGAAAGCATATTTATAGCAGACGAAACTTTTTCCCTCGTTGTCCCTTCAAAGTATTGTACTGGCCAATCAAAGCAAACCGTTTCTACCATTGTTGCTTCGCTTCCACTGACACTGCCTTCACACATTGAGCCTCCTTTTTTAAAAAAATTCATATCCGCATTACAGGACTATGCTGACACGAAAATCATCAATACCCTCTATGTCAATACAACAGAATCCGTTATGGTAAATATCTCGTTGGGTTTATGCTATAGTATTCTCCCTTCCTCTTGGATAAAAGCCTTATATCCCCATACAGATATCACCTTTATGGATCTACCAAACCTTTCAACTACATGTAAGATTGTCTTACTTTACAAAAAAGCAAATGCTACAGAACTAACCAATAACTTTATCAATCTTATAAAGGGTACTTCGTAATATAACCAATTTATGCCTTGATACAACTAATTTGTGCCTTTCGTAAATTGATTATTGTGGATATGTAATTTTAGCTCAACAGGGCACATAATATGATAGAATTTAATTTTTCATTCATACTGGCGCTCCTAGAGGTCAGCACAATGGGGATATCCGTTCCAACCAGACAACCTGCCATACTATTTTCCGGATTTACATTCCATATTTTACTCATCACATTTCCTGTAACCATTTGCGGCACTAAAAGCATATCCGCATCTCCTGCATAAGGTTTATCATATCCTTTTATCTTTGCGGATTCTTTTTCGGTCGCTAGGTCATATGAAATAGGGCCTATTACAATGCCGGGGGCAAACGCTCCATCGTCCGACATCTCCTGCAATTTTTGTGCCTCGACCGTTTCTGGCATTTTTTCATTGACTGTTTCCACCGCACACAAAGCGGCGACCACTGGCTTTTCATAGCCCAATTTCGATAACGTACGAATTCCCTCCCTCACAATTTTTATTTTATCCTCAAAAGTTGGATGGGGAATGACTGCAGAATCGCTGATTGATAAAAGCTTATTGTGTCCTTTTAGTTGCATACAGCCAAAGTGCGTAATAAATCCCTGTTTATTAAGACCCGTTTCCTTATTTAAAATTGGCTTTAGCAAATCCCTTGTTTCCATTTTCCCTTTGATAATATAATGGCCTCTCTCCTCATGAATCAGCTTTACGGCTGTTTCTGCCGGATTTGCATTGGTATGTACGATTTCAAACTCGCGGTTTGTGTAATTCAGCTTTTGGATGACTGCCACCACTTTTTCTTGATCTCCTACCAGAATCGGAGTGGCATAGCCTTTCTCCTGTGCACTAAATACCGCCTCAAGGACATGTTCATCATCGGCGCCTGCCACGATGGCTACTTTAGCAGGTGCATTGCGGTCTAAACGTGCATTTACTAAAGATTCAAAATCTTTATACATGACACTCTCCTTATTTTTTTGAAAATTTTAAAATTCTCATCCATGCTTTTCTCTTCATTTCCTTGGTAAATTCAAAATTTGCCGAGCTTCGTCCGGTGTTGCCGGTTCTTTTCCGTATTCTTTTATTACTCTTGCTGCCCGCTCAACTAGACTTACGTTGCTAGCAAGTTCTCCTTGGGAATAATAGATATTATCCTCTAAACCAACTCTAAGATGTCCCCCCAATGCCAATGTTGCATACATGATGGGCATATGTTGTTTCCCTAAACCAAAAGCAGACCAAGTAGCTCCTTCGGGCAACAGATCATGAAGATATTGCAGGTTCTTTACTGTAGCTTCCATTCCACCAAGCACGCCTAAAACAAACTGGTAATGGCAAGGAGCCGCCAACACTTCTTTTTTTACATAATATTTCACAATATTCATAAATCCCGAATCGAAAATCTCCATCTCAGGCTTGATGCCTAGTTCTTTCATTTTCAGTCCCAAAGCATTTAGAAACTGCGGTGAGTTATCAAAAATACCATTCGGCATCCAATTAAATGAACCTGCATCATAAGATGCCATTTCTGGCTTTACATAGGGCAGATGTGCCATTCTTTGTTCATAGCTTGCGGTGTTGTCTCCCGAAGTTGTACAATTGATAACAATATCACAATCTTTCCTCTCTTTAATTAAATCAACCGTCTTTTTAAATTTTTCCTTGTCCATTGTTCCCACACCTGCATCATTTCTCATGTGTAAATGAACAACTGCCGCTCCTGACTGCCAACACTTGTAGGCATCTTCTGCTATTTCTTCCGGTGTTAGCGGTATATTTGGATTTGCCTCTTTTGGAGTCATTGCGCCTGTTAAAGCCGCCGTTATAATAACCTTATTTTCCAGTGACATTCTTCTTATCTCCTTTCGCATTGAACCGCTTCGTGACCATGGTGCTTCCATCTGATTGATAGAACCAAATACATGGGTGAAAATCACAATGTATTTGGTTCTATAAAATTGTGATTTTCACCCATTGTAAAACCACAACAATATTTGGTTCTCATTCCTATTTCATTATCGAATTTTGCCTTTCAGTGGTGGATCGATCTTGCCTTCCAAACCTAGATATTGAATCATTGAGAGCAATTCAGAATGCATTTCATTTGCACAGAACATACCGAATAATTCTGTCCCAAATGCCATATCCAAATCATCTGCAATTCTCTTTTTCCAATTTCTACGAACAAGCTGTGTTGTAAGCCTTCTTGCAACCCTGTTTTGTGCCATCAAAAGATCTGCAATTTCATAGGCACGATCCATCAATTTTTCTCTTGGGACAATTTCAGATACCATGTTTAGACGAACTAAATCCTGAGCTGAAATCTTATCGCCGGTCATCAAATACCAAGTAGCAAGGCGCGGTGGCAGCAGTTCAAAGAAGCAGCTATGGATTCCATCGCCAGGCACATTATTTGTTCCAGGCAGCATATGGGGATCTAGTACCGTAATGTCATCTGCGGCAATTGCTAAATCGCACATAAGGGCCAATTCCGTATGCCCGCCAGAACCACTTAGTACGCCAAGTGTAGGTACTTCCACATCTTGAATCATTGCGATAATCATACGACGGCCATCAACAAACATATGGTTGTATCTGGTTTCTCCTGCATTGTCGCCCTCTGGTGCCCAGCTTGCAGCTTCAAAATCTGTAATCCAGATATTGCCGGTTCCGGTAAAGATAATCATTTCTGTTTCACGATCTGTTCCTAATAATCTCCACAGCTTGCCAATAGCATCATGCAATTCCATAGACCAGATGAGTGGACCGCCCTTACAGTGCATCCGTACAGTTACAACGCCATCGTCCCTACGGTCGATGATAAATTGCTCCTTAAACATTTCCTTGATTTCCTCAAAAGTTGGCCATTTTACATAATTTGTGTTTGTTTCTCTCGTTCCTGACATTGTAATTCCCTCCATTTTTTCTTGAGCACTAGTGTTGTAGTGTCGTTTGTGTTATGTGTGTAATCTTTATGCATTCATTGTATATGAGAGCTTGCGGATTGTAAAATTCATAATTTGCATTGATTAATTTCATGTTTTTTGTGGAATTTTATATTGATTTTAATTATAATGAATTATCAGAATGTACACTTTAAACTAATTACACTCAAAATAGGATATGATTTGCATTTATTTAACCAACTATATTCAAAATAGGACATGATTTGCATTTATTTAACCAACCATATTCAAATAGGATATGATTTACATTTATTTTGAGCATGATTTTAAATTTATATAAAATACCATAATATAAAATATCATAAATAGAAGGGATGGTTTGTGGATTATGGGGACAAACGACAAGCAAGGTATGTTATCAATTGAGAGCAAGAATATTTTTTCAATATTAAAGAAGTGGCTGTATACAGAGCAGGACATTGTGTTTCGAGAACTGATTTCCAATGCCGATGACGCCATTAAAAAGCTCTCTCACCTTAGGGAAGAAGAAAAAAGCAATGCAAGCATCCAGGGGGAAATCTGTGTAACGCTTAATGCAGACACTAGCCGCCTTATTATTCGTGATAATGGGCTTGGAATGACCGCCGAAGAGGTGCAAAAGTATATAAACAATATTGCATTTTCCGGTGCAGAAGAGTTCATCAGCCAAAATAATCAGATTGGCGATGATGCTATTATCGGGCATTTCGGCGTGGGCTTCTATTCAGCTTTTATGTTAACCGACCATGTGGCAATTGAAACTAAATCCTACAAGGAGGATGCAAAAGCCGTTCGTTGGGATTGTACGTCAGATATGGCCTATCGTATGCAAGAATGTGATAAAGTGGAAATTGGTACGGATATTATTCTTTATTTAGACGAGACAAGCCCTTATTTTAAAAAGCCGGATAGTGTTCATGCCATTATCGAAAAATTCTTCATCTTTTCAAAAACTGCTATATACTTTACTGCAGAGGGGTACGATCGAGTTATGGTCAATGATCCGCTTCCCTTATGGAAAAATCCAAAAGACACGATTGATGCAACCAGCATGAATACATTCTACCAAGATTTCTTTACCGATGTAAATCCTTCCTTGTTTTGGATTCAATTTGAAAGCATCGATATCGGTGTACGGGGGATTTTGTTCTTTCGCGATACCAAGCAAGGCACCGACGAGCTAGATGGAACTATTAAAATCTACAGTCGCGGCGTTTATGTTGGTGAAAACATTCCCGAATTAATACCCAAATTCGTTAATTTGCAAAATGGCATTATCGAATGTGATAATTTACCTCTCGTCGTTTCCCGCTCTAGTATACGCGATGACGAGAAAGACAACGATATCATCAAACTCATTTACGAATGCCTCTCACAAGAAGTCACGATTGCACTTCACGACATGGCAGAGAATCAGCGAACCGCATATGAAAACCATTGGCCAGAGTTGAACGCATTTGTCAAATACGCAATATTGCAAGACAAAACGTTTGCTTCTGTCATGAGCAAACGAGTCATTTTTATGGATATTTATGGCCAATATTGTACCATACAAGAATATACAAAGGATAGCAACACACAGTCCGGCTTCGTCTACTATGCATCGGACAAGCTCGACCAAGCGCATTACATTGAAATTTTCAAAAAATGCAAATTAAATGCCTTGCTCTTTGACCATGTCATCGATCAGCCTTTGATGTATAAAAATGAAGTCCTCTATCCTGATTTGAAATTTATCCGAATAGATTCCAACATTGAATCCATTTTCAGAGATTCCCTAGAACCGGATGACCAGCCTAAAGTTGAAATTCTGCGAGAGAAAATCACAAAAGCATTAGACCAAAGATTGGGTACGATGACGCTAAAATTTACAAGGCTTGAATACGAAAACATCTCTACGCTGATTATTAACGACGAACAGTCCCGCAGACTAGCAGATGTAATGGAAATTTATGGGTTCTTAAACCCTACTGATTTCTCTGCCAAAGAAAAGCAGTCCCAGAGCACTTTAATGTTCAATCTAAATAACAAAATCGTGCAATTTATAATAGAATCCTCTGGAAATGAAATGGCGGTAAACATCGTAATAAACCAATTGTTTGACCTATCTTTAATGAGCCAACAAACACTAAAGCCGGAAGATATCGAACCGTTTATCAATCGAAGTGAAGAAATACTATCCGCCGCCTTGCGCAACATCAGCGAGATATAGAAACGTAAAAAAGCAAAATAACTACGAATAAAAGTACGCTATGATTGAACAAAGTATCTCCTGGCAAAAACGATAGAACAAACATTCTTTAAGATCGCCACATATAATATTACTTCTATTTTCATAGACAATATAGCTCTGATTCCGCCCATCCATTACTTTCCTGATATCCTCTATCCATGTCGGGAAGTAATGGTTCTGTATTTTTAAGAATTGGGCGATCTCTTTATTTAAGTGCCTTTTTAATTCTCTCTGCTCCCCACGTGTCATCTTTTGTCCTTCACTGCGAAAAAATTTTTTTATTGTATCATTTTTGATTCACTTTTGCAGTAAAATGGAGAACTTTTTGTGCGAAAAATATTTACCTTGTAAACATCCTGTATGTTCTATCCACAGTACATATTACACGTACAGTTGCACAAACGTACCAAAATGTAAACTTACCCTCATTCATTAGATGGAATTTGGGTAGTAGGTAAATTCGTCATATGTAAACTTATCCTCCTCTTTCGTAATGCTATTTCCCCATAATCTGATCCCGATTGCTCGTTAGTTCGTTTTTGACCTCTTCACCGCACTGCTTCACAATAGTCTTGTAATCTGGTCGATTTGTTTTAAGCCAAAGTGTACTTGCGGTCTCACTCATAAGGTTTTCCCCACGAAGCCCCTGTTTTTTCAAATGTCGGTATGCTTTGCTTTCCCTATATTTTGGAAAATTATTTTCTAGCCATCGTTTAATATAGTCAATATCATTATCAATTATCCGCTCAAAATCGCAGAGCAGTTCCTCGCTAATCCCATTACTAGTGCGTTCCCCTATACGCGTGCTTATTTCATCCTGTATGATAGCAATAAACCGCTCTTCCTGTTCGTCAGAATCAAAAACATACCCCAGTTCCATTAGTGCATGCCCATCAAAACAAAACATCTATCAATGCCTCCTTTTCCCTATCACCGAGTTTCGTGTCATTTACAAAACCATGATTCATCTTCCTGCCAAAATAAGTGTCCATCTTCCCATTCCTCGTCCATTACCGCCCGCAACTTATTAAGGTAGGGCAAGGCTAGTGGCTGTCTGCGTGAAGGGGTTTCCGTGCCCACTGCCGACTCAATTTCTTGGAAAGAAAAGTAGTTATTGGATTTCGCTAGTATCTCGTCAATGGTGAGCGTGGGGGGCTGGGCTTTATCCAACATCCCTAGTACCTCGTCATTGGTGAGGGCGCGGCAGGAACGGTATGGCTCCACCAGCCTTCCAATGCTTTGGCGCTCAACCTGCTCCGCAACTGCACTGCCGCGCCTTTGGTATCGGGGCTTTTCTACCTGCAGCGTAAAGGCGGTTGTCTGCCTGCCATCGATGCTGAGTGTAGTCAATGCATTGAAGGCATTCAGCCTGCAAAGATCGCGGGCAAGTTCTGGGTTGCCGAATTTATGTGCGGCGTCACATGCATCCTTGACCGACATGCGGAATGCACTGAAATTGGCGCTATTGGCATCAAGGGCATCTGAATCGGCTACAATAAACTGGACAAAAAATAGTCGAACGAGGTAAAATAAAAAGAAAAAGCAGGAGGCACAAATGTCCAGATACTACACAGATGAGTTCAAAGAAAAAATAGTAACCCTGCACAAGAGTGGGAGGGTGGTGACGAAACTGGTTGAAGGATATGGAATCGCCAAATTGTTGTGGTCAAGCTTTTTTGTAACACTTCTGGCTAATAAAATTTGATTCAGTTAATGCTGTGTATGCCAAGCCTCAAACGGTGTCTTATATCCATTGTATGAATGGGGACGGACATGGTTATAGGTCACATATGCAAACTCTTCAATTGAAGAATGCAGTTCTTCATCCGTATGGTAGTAATGCAGATTGACTAGTTCATTTTTTAATGTATTGTAATAGCGTTCCATTGGTGCATTATCGTACGGGCATCCTGCCCTGCCCATGCTTTGTGTAATTCCAGCTTCTTCACAGAATGAGGTAAAATCTTTTGAAGTGTACTGGCTGCCTTGATCACTATGTAGGATTAAATCCCCATGGATGCATGGCTGGGACTCAAACGCCTTTTTTACGGTACGGATTGCGAGGTCGGCAGCCATGCTCTTATCCGTGATGCTGGCAACCACACTCCGATCATGGAGATCTAGGATGGAGCAGCTATACCGTCTGCTGCCATCTGCCAGAAATAAATAGGTGAAGTCCGTACACCATTTCTGGTTTACCCCATCCGCTGTGAATTCCTGGTGCACAAGATCCGCAAAGGTTTTGTGTGCACCCTCTTTTTTGTAGCCAGTTTTTTTCCGGCGTACTACAGATGCAGGCCCGAGTTCGCCGTTCATGTACCTATGCACGGCCAGGCTGCTCAGCTTGATATTCCTGCGCCCTAGATACACCTTCATGGTGCGGTACCCATCCACACCATGGTGTTCACGGTAGATGGCTTCCAATCTGCTCCAATATGCCCTGTTTTTGGATATAGTAGCCCGCCTTCCGGCCTTTCCAGAAGCTGTAGTACGCATTTGGGGCAATGTGCATCTGGCGGAGCAACCAGCGCATGCCAAACAGTTTGTGGTATTTCTGGATAAACCGATAAGCCTCTAATCGATTTCCTCTGCAAAAAATGCCGCCGCTTTTTTTAAGAATAGGACTTCCTTTTTAAAGTCCTCAAGCTCTTTGCGAAGACGTAGATTTTCTTTCATGAGCTCCATTTCGTTTTGATTTTCTGGACTGGATTCGGCTTTTGCCTGGCATTCTTTGCTGAACTCGGCACACCACTTTAAGATGCTGGCTTTGGATACGCCATATTCATCCGTGATGCTTTTGTAGGTCCGTCCCTGTTCGATATGGAGACGGACGATTTTCTTTTTAAACTCTGCTTCGTAACTTTGTGGCATGATTTTTCCTCTTTTCTGTATGAGATTATTATATCTTATCAGCCACTCCTGTTACAACTATAGTATATCACAACAAACTCTTTTTCAACCCGTTTCCCGGGATAGACCATAACCCTTTCTACAAATCCATTGACCAGTTCCTTTGTAAATGCGTTTTCATCTTTTGCTTGCATAACGCACGGATTGCCCTTTGCATCTTGGCGGTTTCACGCTCAATTGTCTTTAAGCCTGCTTCTGCATCGGTTTTCTGTTCAGGTTTTCATCCAAGTCCAATCGCAGAATACCCGACTGTAGAAGCCGCGCTATTAATGATTCAATCTGGAGCCGGGATTGCCGTATCGTCACCTCTTGCCCCTTTGTCGGGAATGTAAGGACTAGTTAGCGTCCCAATACAGGGTTCTTTTAAAGTGTCACTAGGTCTGATTTGGAAAATACCACATTAAATACTGGCATAGAACCGTTCGTTGATAGGATGATGGAGCTAGGCTGGCAATCACATATGCCACTTACGAACATCAATGGCGAAAGCCTTTCGTCAACCAACGACCGTCAAGAATATGACAAGTCAACAGGTTATGGTGAAGAATCAATGATTATTTTATCTTCATCATTTTATTATCATCATTCTTTGCCTATTTACTCAGATAAAAGCCAATCTATGAGGTTAATGGATTTTATTCCTTCATATGAATTGATGAAACTTTTATCCATTGATAAAACTATCTTCTCAAAGTTATCAGGAATTGCTTTCAAAGGTCTAAGCTCACGAAAACGAATATCTTGCGTATTCATAGACTCCGTTACTTGGATATAGATTTTTTCACCGGGCTTTTCAGCAACAAAATCTACTTCGGCATCTCCAACTTTCCCAATATACACATGATAGTCTCTACGCAGCAATTCTAGGAATACGACATTTTCTAAAATATGGCCACGATCAATATCATGATAACCTAGCAGCAAACTGCGGAATCCCAAATCAACAATGTAATGTTTTTCAAGTGTTCTAAGCAACTGTTTTCCCTTAACATCGTACCGCCCTACCGTATAAAACACAAATGCCATTTCAAGCATTTCAATATATTTTCCTATGGTACGCCCAGCAACACCCTGTCTATTTTCGATATCGCCTTCATGCGAAAGAATATTTCCGATATGATTCGGTGACGTGATACTGCCAATATTTGAGCATAAAAATTTAACTATTTTTTCAAGCACAATATGGTTTGCAAATCCACTACGTTCCAAAACATCTCGCAAAACAACTGTCGAGTAGATGCCTTCAAGTGCCTCCAAGCTTCTTTTTTCATTAAATTTATACTGTTTTAAAATTGGCAGTCCGCCAAATTGAAGATATTTATCGAATTTTCCTTCCTCTGTAATTGTTTCCTTAAAATCATAAAATGTCAGGAATTCTTTGAAAGACAAAGGCAACATCTTAATTTCAACATATCTTCCAGATAGTAATGTCGAGAACTCTGAAGACAGCAGATACGCATTAGAGCCAGTGATATAAATATCAACGTCAAAATCCAGACGAAAAGACTCTACTGCTTTCTCAAAGCCTTTCACAACTTGCAATTCATCAAAAATCAAATACGTCTTCTCCCCTTCGACTATCTGCTCGCTAATATAATCGTAAAATACTAGGTAATCACTAAGATTTCTATATTTTAACGATTCCATATTCATGTGGATAATCCTCTTTTCTTCGACTCCTTTCCCAATCAAATACTTATGAAATAAATCTAGCAATGTTGATTTTCCACACCTACGGATACCAGTCACAATTTTAATGAGATCCACGTCAATGTTTTCTACTAGCCTGTTTAAATATTCTGGTCGATTTACAAGCTCATTGCTCATTCTCTCGCCTCCTGTAGTTTCTTACAATTATAGCAGAAACAAGCTGATAAATCAATTTTTCTGATGTGAAAATCAAAAACTTTGTATTTATTGACTTTAATCTACAATATTCCGGCAATATCAATTTCAAAAAAGCCTGAGGGCGATTTGAGCCTTCTCTACATGGTCGATTGTAATTTGGCGTTAAATATGATATTTTTTTCTTATGGAATCCTTTTCATGAAACGTGGTCAATCGCATACCGACACTTCACCGGCTCGAATTGTGATTGAACTTTTAAAACTGTTTCTAAGTTTTAAAATGCGAGTGAAATTTTATTTGTCAGCACCATTTTGGCTCTTCTAAGCATACCGCTGGCCATATGGCTATTGAACATAATTTTTTGCGCATAATCCTATTTGCACAAGACCCAAATTGACTATCGGGCCATCATATTGCCTGTAAAAATTGGAGAACGTTTTGGAAAATCAGAAAGTAGAAGTGAATTTAACACAGGGTTCTGTAACAAAACAATTGATAAACTATGCATTCCCCCTCGTCTGCATGAGTCTTCTGCAAGCTGTTTACAGTATCACAGATATGGTAATCGCCAGACATTTTACAGCTTTTAATGCAGGCACAGAATTCTCATATAGATCAACTTCCACCTCTTCAAATACAAAATTAGATGCATTTACATTGGCAGTGCTAATTCCAAATAAAATTATCAATAACGTAAATAGTAAAATTTTTTTCAAATAAATACTCCTTATCTCGACTCATTTTATTGGTAATTCACTATAATCGTAAATATTTGTTATGCTCTCATCAGGCAATTCATCCATACAGTAAAGAGAATATGTTCCATCTAAATTATCAACAAGATAACTATTTTCACTATTAATGTCCACATTTGCCGGCGCTGGAAAATAATGATTTTTCTGCTCAATTGTTGGAATCGAGAAAAATAATGAACCAGTTAATATGATTGCTAAAAACATTACAAAAAACATTTGAAACGGAATTCTCACCTTTGCAGGGCTTAAAAATGCCCCTATTCTTTTAAATATATATTTATCATCTCTAGCCTTCTGGATAGGCTATACTTAACTGGACAGATATTTTAAGGTCATGTAGCATAAACCTATAAAGAAAAAGGAGAAGCCACATGACAGAACAAAAAACCAAGCGCCCAAGGCGCACATACACGGATGAGTTTAAAATTCAGCTCGTGCATCTATACCAAAATGGAAAGAGGAAATGCGACATCGTGAAAGAATATGATATCACCTCGTCCCTACTGGATAAATGGATTCAAAGGGCTGAATCTACCGGATCATTCACTGAAAAAAGAAACCGAAGTGCTCAGGGGCAAGAATTAATTGATGCCCGCAAGGAGCTCAAGTATCTTCAGATGGAGAACGACATTTTAAAGCAGACGGCGCTGATATTAGGACGAAAGTAAATGTGATTGGAAACAATCTTCACAAATACAGTGTATCAGCAATGTGCCGGGTCCTGAAACTGTCAAGGAGCACCTATTATTATGAGGCCGGGCAAAAGCCGGATGAAAGCGAACTTACTGCTAAAATGAAAGCGAATTTACTGCTAAAATTGTTGATATATTCAAAGCAGGCAGAAACTGTTATGGCACTCGCAAAATCAAGATAGAACTTGAAAAGCTTGACTTTCAAGTTTCGAGACGCCGTATAGGGTGCCCATGAAAAAGGAAGGTCTGGTCTCATGCTACACAGTGGCGCAATATAGACCCCATGTGGACAAATGCAATGAATCAAAAACATCAAATTTGCTGAACTGTGAATTTGACAAACAGCCACTTCTTGCCGTGGCAGTAAGCGATCTGGCCTATGTCAGGGCCAGTCTTAACTGGAATTGCATCTGTGTCCTTTTAGATCTCCATAACCGTGAAACCATCGGCTATAGTGCCGGTAGGAACAAAGACGCGAAGCCAGTAGCCGAGGCTTTTACAAATGTCAAAACGAATCTAAAAAACATACAGGTATTTCATACCGATCGTGGCGACGAGTTTAAAAACAAGTCAATTGATCAAACATTAGAGACTTTCGATATCAAACGATCCTTAAGCATGAAAGGCTGCCCATATGACAATGCCGTGGCAGAAGCAACCTTCAAAATCGTCAAGACGGAATTTGTTAGAGGACAAACTTTCGTATCACTATTGGATTTGAAGTATCAATTAGCGGATTACGTGAATTGGTTTAACAACCACAGAATCCATTCCTCTTTAGGCTATTTGACCCCAATTGAATACAAATACAATAACCTTTTCATTAAAAGCTGCTAAGGTTGGAGTTTGTATTGATTATTTAACTGTTGATAAAAAATGGCTCTCCGCCTCTTGCAGAATGTTGGGGGAAACAAGTATTGGTGGTGGTGTCTCCTGGGATATTGCAATGGAACTCACCCTCAATAAAAATGGGAAATATTCTACATCCGCAAGTAAGAAAAGCATATTCTGCAAAAATAATTTTTTGCTCTAAAAAGAAACGAATATATAATATTTGCAATTCTACATTAATAGATGGTTTACTTAGTACGAAAGAAAAGCAAAAATACGAATTACTTGCTAAGAAGACAATCGAAATATATGGACATCTTCCTGTCGACGAGGAAATTACTGTAGGGAAGCGGCTAGAGATTGCCCTGCATCTGGATAGAAAAAAACATTTTTCTCGTTTTGAAATTAGCCCTCTATGTGATAAATTGTTTGAGCAATTAATTGTGCTTATTGGCTATGATGAGATCGACAGATTAAATAATACATCACAATATAAAAGATACACTACCGCAAAAAAATGCTTAGAATCTTATCCAAAAGAGACTAGGTAATTTTTTCATCCATGTCCTTATATCTGTAATGATTGTAGCATAGCAAGCGTTGAAAATATCAGGATATCCAGACCTTTATGTGTTCAAAAAATTGCATTAAAAAATGGTTGGTTCTCTCTTTTCGAGAAGCAGCCACTTTTTAATTGAAATAGCTTACATACTGCACTTGCTTCTGCTACTTTTACCGCAATCGGAATAACTGACTTATAAATTTTAAATAGCTGCCTATACTCTTGTAAACTTTTTGCTGTTGTTCTAGCCAAATTAGTTCGCATATCTGCCAAAGTTAATACTACACCATCAATTTTTAAATCAACTCCCTCATAATGGTGTAAAATTCCGTCTTTAGCATCAGCAGAATTATCTACAATAATATTATAAATGCCAAGAAGATTGATAGGACAACGGGGCGTTTACGGGTATTAGGCTACATAATGATTACCTCCAATGTATGGTTTAATATTATTTTTTCTTTGTGGCAAATGCCTTTGACGTATGCATCAGCATCTGCATAATCTCAGTGTCCGACAAATCAATTCCTCCTAATGCCGCCATCACAGCCAGTCCATGTATGTATATCCATATATCTAAAAAGTATTGTTGTATTGCGCTTTCGTTTTTCGAATCCTGTGAAGTGCGTGGAATCGTATCTAAGATAAAAGCATGAGCAGAAGGATTGACGAGCTCTGAAAGATTTTTAGCATCTATACTTTTTAAAAAAAAGCATTTTGAAAAGATTTGTTTCCTTTCTGGCGAAGTCTATATAAGCAAGTCCGAATTTCATGAACCCGTTGCCTGTTCGTGTCTCTTGCCCAGAAAAACTCTCAAGATATTTACCAAAGTATTGATTCGCTTGATCAAACAAATCCTCTTTTAGTTTCTCCATATCGTCATACAAACTGTATATTGGGCGTTTGGAGCAACCGAGCTTTGCGGAAATCGCTCTTGCGCTGATTGTTTCCACACCTTTCTCGCGCACAAGTGCCAATGCACTTTCCATAACTGCCGCTTTACTGATTTTTGCTTTTGGTGACATAATCACCCCTCCATGATTTTTCTACATAGCATAAGTAGATTAAAACATATGTTGTACAACGATCGTTACATAACGCATTAAACATTATAGCACGATTTGCATTGCTGTCAAAACCATTTTGGCAGAATGGAAGAATAATGAGAAAAAAATCGGGGTTGGCTGCTTTTTCGTCAATACGATTAGAAAACCCTTAACAAATGGTGCGGGAGTAACGAGAAAAAAGTCTGTTGAGGGCTTCTTTTCTTTTACTCTGCAAACGCCCCAGTGTAAAGCTGATAATACTTGCCCTTTTCGGCAATCAGCGCATCATGGTCGCCGCGCTCGATGATGTGTCCCTGCTCCAAAACCATGATGGCCTTTGCGTTTTGCACGGTGGAAAGACGGTGGGCGATGACAAAAACGGTGCGCCCTTGCATCAAACCATCCATGCCCTTTTGCACGATGGTTTCCGTCCGTGTATCAATGCTTGATGTCGCTTCGTCCATAATCATTACAGGCGGATCGGCAACGGCGGCGCGGGCTATGGAGAGTAATTGTCGCTGACCCTGCGACAAACTGCCGCCGTCACCCTCGATGACAGTCTGATAACCGTGCGGCAAGCGTGTAATGAAATCGTGGGCGTTGGCAAGCTGCGCTGCATGGATAACCTCGTCGTCCGTAGCATCTAATTTTCCAAACCGTATGTTTTCCATCACCGTGCCTGTAAATAGATTGGTTTCCTGCAACACGATACCAAGTGAACGCCGCAGGTCGCTCTTTTTGATTTTGTTGATATTGATACCGTCAAAGCGGATTTTTCCATCAGCAATGTCGTAAAAGCGGTTGATCAGATTCGTAATGGTGGTTTTTCCGGCCCCGGTTGCGCCGACAAATGCGATTTTCTGGCCAGGCTTGGCATACAGCGTGACGTCATGTAGCACCATTTTCTCGTCACTATATCCGAAGTCTACATCAAACAGCCGCACGTCGCCTTTCACTTCGGTATAGGTAACTGCTCCATCTTGGTGCGGATGCTTCCACGCCCACAATCCTGTATGTTCGGGACATTCGGTGATGACACCGTTTTCACGATGGGCGTTTACCAGCATGACATAGCCATCGTCAACCTCAGGCTCCTCGTCAATCAGTTCAAAGATACGCCCCGCCCCGGCCAGTGCCATAATCACGGCGTTAAGCTGCTGTGAAATCTGCCCGATGGGTTGGCTTAAGCTTTTGGATAGCATCAGAAAAGAAGCGATTGCTCCCAGCGTCACACCGCCCATGCCACCCAACGCAAGCGCACCGCCCACAATGGCAATGAGGACATACTGCACGTTACCAACATTGTTTACAATCGGGCCGATGATATTGGCAAAGCTATTAGCTGCGGCAGCTTCTTCGCAGAGACGGCCATTCTTTTCATCAAACGCCGCCTTGGATTGTTCCTCGTGACAAAAGACCTTCACTACTTTTTGTCCGCTAATCATTTCCTCAATGAAGCCGTCCACATCGCCCAGCGTTTCTTGTTGCTTAACGAAATATTTTACGGATTTCCCACCGAGAAGCTTTATGATATAAAACATGGCGGCAATCGTGACAAATACCACCAGCATTAGCCAAAGGTTGACGGCGAACATTGCCCATGTCACGGCGATAATGGTGATGATAGAGGAAATCGTCTGTGGCAGGCTCATTGCTATCATCTGCCGGAGCGTGTCCGTGTCGTTAGTATAGCGGCTCATCAGATCGCCAAAGGTGTGGGTATCGAAATATTTAATGGGCAAACTCTGCATATGAGAAAACATATCATCCCGAATGGTTTTGAGCGTCCCCTGTGCGACGATAACCATAATCCAGTTGTAAAGCAGCGTGGTGACAACGCCCACCAAATAGATAAGCCCCATAATAAAGATGGCTTGCGAAAGCCCCGTAAATACAGGACTATCTGTCAACAGAAGCGGGACGATATAATCATCAATCAGCCTTTGGATGAACATAGAGCCGATGACCCCCGCAACCGCGCTAATGACGATGCAGCAGAGTACGCCGACAAGCAGCGCCTTGTATTTTCCTGTAATACAGCCTAAAAGCCGTTTGACAGTCTTGCCCTCTATTTTTCCCGTTACCTTAGATTGCTTCATCAAAGTCACCTCCACCAGTTTGCGATTGCCAAACCTCCTGGTATATTTCACTGCTTTTTAGTAGCTCATCATGTATACCTATGGCGTTGACACGCCCGCCATCGAGCACGATAATCTTGTCGGCGTCTTGTACCGAGGCGACCCGCTGGGCAATGATAATCTTGGTGGTTTCGGGGATTTCCTCTCGAAAGGCACGGCGTATCTGTGCATCGGTTTTGGTGTCTACCGCGCTGGTGGAATCGTCCAAAATCAGCACCTTTGGCCTTTTCAAAAGAGCGCGTGCAATGCACAACCGCTGTTTTTGCCCGCCCGACACGTTCGTGCCGCCCTGTTCAATGTAGGTATCGTACCCATCGGGAAATGTGCGGATAAAATCGTCTGCTTGCGCCAATTTGCAGACACGCACCAATTCCTCATCACTTGCGTGTTCATCACCCCATCGCAGGTTCTCTTTAATCGTTCCCGAAAAAAGTACGTTCTTTTGCAGTACAACCGCTACTTCATGCCGCAGGGCTTCAATATCGTATTCCCGCACATCAACGCCACCGACAAGCACCTGTCCGCCCGTCACGTCATACAGGCGCGGGATAAGTTGCACCAAACTGGTTTTTGAGCTGCCGGTTCCGCCAAGAATCCCAACAGTCTCCCCTGAGCGAATCTCAAAATCAGCACCTGATAAGCACAGCTTGTTTGCGTCCTTTGCGTAGCTGAAATCAACATTTTTAAAGGCAACGCTGCCATCTTTGACCTTACAAATTGGGTTTGCGCTGTTCGTGAGGTCGGGTTTTTCATTCAGCACCTCTACAATACGCTCGGCAGAAGCCCGCGAGATAATAATCATGACAAAAACCATTGATAGCATCATAAGGCTCATTAAAATCTGCATAGCATAGGCGATTACGCTCATTAGTTGCCCCGTCGTCATATCACCCCCGACAATCAGCTTCGCGCCAATCCACGCAATGAGCAACGTACAGCCGTACATACAAAACTGCATGAGCGGCATATTAAAAGCAAGCCGCTTTTCCGCTTTGGAAAAGTCTTTATAGATGATTTTGGAGATAGTGCCGAACTTGTCTTTTTCATTTTCCTCGCGCACATAGGATTTTACCACTCGTATGCCGCGCAGATTTTCCTGCACCAAGTTGTTTAGGCGGTCATAGGTATTAAACACACGCACAAAAATCGGGTGAACATTGGTTGCGATAAAGAACAGCCCACCCCCCAAAATCGGAATGGCCGCAAGGAAGATGAGCGACAACGAGGCGTTAATCCGAAAGCACATCATCAGCGATAAAATGAGCATAATCGGCCCGCGAACCGCCAATCTTAGAATCATCTGAAAAGAGTTCTGCACGTTGGTCACATCAGTCGTCAGCCTTGTTACGATGCTGGACGCGGAGAATTTGTCGATATTTGAAAACGAGAAATTCTGCACGTTATAGTACATATCCTGCCGCAGATTTGCGGAAAAACCCGCCGCCGCTTTTGCCGCAAAATGTGCGCTGAAAATACCGAAGGTCATGGAAAGCAATGCGAAAATGAGCAACGCAATGCCAATTTTTAAGATATAAGGCATATCGCCGTCACCTATCCCCCTGTCAATCAAATTCGCCATCAAAAACGGAATGGTGATCTCCATGGCCACCTCGAACACCATCAATATCGGCGTTAGAATTGTCGGCTTTTTGTATTGCCGAATGCTCTTTAACAGTCGTTTTATCATTGTGATACCCCTTGTTCCAGATTTTTTTGCATTTTATGAAGTACATTTAGGAAGGTTTCGATTTCCGATTTAGTCAAACCGCTCTCTGCCAACTCATCTATGCTGTGTATGATTCGCATGACATTTTCATACGAGCGACTCGCTTTCTCGGTGAGTACCAGCTTTTTTAAGCGCGCGTCATACGCAACCGGACGGCGTTCAATTAACCCGCCTTTTTCCATGAGCTGCAGAATACCTGTCGCTGTGGAACGCCGAATTTGGAACTCTGTCTCCACATCGCGTTGAAAGACATCTTTGTCCCGATTACCACCAAGATACCCAAGTACAAAACCCTGCATACCCGTTGGGTTGTCTCCGCTGTCGAGACTAAGCGCACGGTCAATCTGCCGCCCGACAAGATTGGATAGTGATTTGACTTCGTATAGGATAGTTGGATTCATCATATAGGTTTGCCTCCCTTGCTTGTTAATCGTCCTTCGATACTAATATCCGATTGAAGCGTCGATAAAATTCCAAGGATTTTTTCATTCTGCAAGTCGGGGCTACGTTTTCGTCCACCGCCAGTGGCGGATAAAGGACGAAAAAAGTAGCGACAGTCACTTAGGCTGTGACGAGCGGTGGATTTGCTCTGCTGTACGAGTGCTTTTAGTTATTCGATTTGGTACATAACCGCACCCCAATTTCTTTTCCGATGGTCAGGCTGTCGAAGGTAACCGCACAATCCAGCGCGACCACCTTCACGCCTGCCGCTTTCGCGTCCCGTAAGGCTTCACCGAATGTCGGGTGCGCCGTCAATCTCCACTTCGGCAATGAATCGGTTTGGGCGGGCGATGAATTTAGCGACGAGGATGTCCCTGTAAGTCATGCCTTTTCATCCTTTGCCAGTGCGATACCCAGCGCGAATGCCTTCTCTAAATCCTGAGGGAACACCTCGCAGTGGCGTTTTTGACGCCCGGCTTCGTCAAACATACTCATGTGATATTTGCTGTAATCCTCGACCTGCCATGTTTCAGTAGACACAAGTGACCCGGATGGTGCATTCAAAATCCGCTCCAGCAAGTCGCTGTACGCTTTGAATTTGGCGGTGTACCCGATTTCGTCCAATGCAGCTTCGGGGACGTTCATTGTGTAAATAAAGGCGCTGGGAATGCGCCCCTCAAAGAAAGTCGCCCGCTCTTTTGCGTAGGGAATGTATTGGAATGTCAGCCGCTCAATCAGCGCACGCATGGAGGCCGTTACTTCACTCAAATAAATGGGCGAGCCTAAAACCAGCCCGTCGCAGGCAGCGATTTTTTGCAGCAAAGGCTGTAAATCGTCACGCAGGGCGCAGCGCCCCTCGCTGTGGCCACCTTTGCGCTTACATGCAAAACAGCTCACGCACCCCTTGAAATTCAGGTCATAGAGATTGACAAGTTCAGTCTCTGCACCCTTTGACCGTGCGCCCTCCAGTGTCTTTTCCAGCAAAAGATAGGTGTTCCAGCCCTTGCGCGGGCTGCCGTTGATGCCGATGATATTCATATTACCACTCCTTTTATTTTTTTCCGACCGTTAGCTTTGTCAGATTCCCCGAGGTGAACCCCATGGGACAAACTGTACACCACATGCGTGGCGTGAACAGCATCCCGCAAAACAGCGCAAGCCCGGTGACCGACTCCATAAATATCAAAACCGTGTTGCCCAGCACGTTCACGCCTTTTGGAATGGCCCAAACCATCAGCACGGCAAAGGTGCCCACCTGCACCGCCATATTTAACCCAGTATTCCACCGAGCGACTTTGGTTGTGTTGCCACTCTTTGATAAGTATCGGACTTAAATGTTCATTGGGGTTGCTTCTTTTTTTATGATATTTTTGGATTATGGGGTTGCTCCGCTAATTAATACCTCGGAATCAAGGTTTTGCAGAATGTTTGGTTTCGTTACTTTCATGCGGTGGCACCTCCTTGTTGTTAGCTTGCTTATTGTAATGAACCTAACAATTGTATCATATCTCATCCGCCTTGTAAAGCCACCTATCAAATTTTTTTGATGCTCTAAAAAGATTTTTAATTTAAGTGCTTTTCGAGTGTTTTTTTACGAACTTCAGTAATACGGTAAAGTGGACTTATGTCAATACTTGGGACACAAAAAGTCGAAAGGTTTTATGCCACTTTTTTTAATTCCTCATCCTCCTTTTGCTGTGGAGTCAAATAATCAATCGCACTGTATAAAGTCAATGATTTCAGCTACTGTTCTTTTGCGAATATGGCGGGCGCTTTTTTTAATATTTCATTCTCTATTTTGAGGCGCTGCATTTCTTTTTAAAAAGCCCTATATTCTTTCATCGTAATTGTTGTTTCCCCTGAAACCTTAATGGGGGGGTAAACTCTTCACCCAGCCTGAAACAGTAGATCTTGATACGCCATATTCACGTTCTAATTGCGGATACGAATCATTGCCAGTTCCATATAAATCAACGATTTGCTGTTTGAATTCCGGTGTATAGGTTTTTTGGCTTTTAGCCATGTCGAACATCTCCTCTGCCTTTTCATAATTATATAGATTGTTCGACTTTTCGTGTCCACACTTATATACTAACACCAAATCGTATCCGATTTGCTTTTCTGTGTGGCTAACAACATCCTTATATAATATATTTAGGTTAATAAAGGCAACCTATAATCCTTTGTTAGCTGTATAATTATTCAAGATTATCTTGTATAATTATTTTATTGGATAGAGTGACATCGACACATCCTTGAGGCATAGACCTCGTACTTAAAAGAGTGGTGCCTCTGTCTGGTAAACATGTTTACGGATAAGTTGGATGTCGGCTCCTCTGGAGTACCTCGCATATACAATAAGGCAGTAGCGTTTACCAGTCAGCGGGTTCTATCTGAAATACTTTAACCGCAGGTGATATTTATGTTTTATTTAGGTATTGATATTGAATTCCTTGGCTACGGATGCCAATGTCAAAATATAGTAGTTTTCATCTGTAACTTTTGTATCTTTGACCTCAAGACGCTTGCCTCCGACTTTGTAATACACGCCGTTTAATTCCAAGATGCTGTCCGAACATGCAGGCTCCATTGCTATTTCTTTTACTCCCGACGTAAATACGCTGCTCACCGTCTTCATATTTGACCACCCGTAGTCTATGCCAATTGCCTCAATTCTATGATCCATTTTATTTTCCTCTTTTCTTCCTCTGTCCTTTGTGAGTTTCCCAGGTTATCGCAGTATTATCAAATGCTTTGGCAAGCAGATCATTTTCCTCATTACTCACAGAATAAAGAATCTTCCTTGCACGCCGCAGTGCGATCCTCCCGGCGGAATTTAGGTTTACAGAACATACTTTCCTATAAAATAAAAATAGGACTAAATCAGCATTAGCGGAACTTGTCCGTCTAATAAGCA